>CAWGPU010000006.1:0-201430 GCA_963824615.1 uncultured Haloplasmataceae bacterium
CTTAAATGATGAGTAATAAAACTTTGAAATGATAAAAATTACGATAACCAAATGTATTTACTTTCACAGTTTTGATCTTATTATTAATTGTATATAATATAAATTTAATCACTTTAATTAAATAATCAGATGGAAAAACAAGAGAACACTTCAATTTATGATTGCGAAAAAGTTTTAAAGGATAATGTAGAAAGCATCTAGATCTATTATGTGAATTATTTTAAAATATGAATGATGGATATGTAAAGAAGGATAAACTTTCGATGTATTGTATATAGTTTCAGATTAAACCACGTATTCAATGAAATCAACACTACATTTGCTACGCTATTGTTAATACTGACGAATAGAAATCTAGATTTAGGGAACAATTTATTATTATGGTCTTTGTTATCGTTAAATGTAAATTTGTTTATATTTGGTTGTTGACAGGTCATCATGAAAGTGATAAAATCTATTTTGCTATTTTCTTTATAATCATAATTGATGTAAAACCTTTTATCGATATGTGAACAAAAGAGCCATATCATCATTAGTTTTTTACTATACACTATGAACTAAAAAATTATCTAGAATTTAGTTGTTGACAGAGCTTGGGATAAGTGGTAGACTCTATTGTGCTCTTCTAAAACGAAGGAAAAATTAATGATTAAAGTTGTTGACAACATTCCGAAAGAGTGATAGAATCTAATACTGTCGTCGTAAGAAACGACAAAAAAAAATAAAACAAAAACATTGACAAAGTTGCGTCAGAATGATATGATAATATGGCGTAATTGCGAGTAGATCTTTGAAAACTAAACAGAACGAAAAGAATCACACAATAATTATCTCTGGATAAATATTAAAGCTATTTTTCGAAAGGAAAATAGATAGTTAAAACTTATGAGTACAGAATTAAACAAACAAACAAATTAAAATTAATTAAAGTTAATTATAAATTATTTGGAGAGTTTGATCCTGGCTCAGGACGAACGCTGGCGGCATGCCTAATACATGCAAGTCGAACGAACACAGCAATGTGTTAGTGGCGAACGGGTGAGTAACACGTAAGTAACCAACCTATAAGACGAGGATAACTGCTGGAAACGGTAGCTAATACTGGATAGGATATAGAATCAATGATTTTATATTTAAAGATGCTTAAGGCATCGCTAATAGATGGGCTTGCGGCGCATTAGCTAGTTGGTAGGGTAAAAGCCTACCAAGGCGACGATGCGTAGCCGACCTGAGAGGGTGAACGGCCACACTGGGACTGAGACACGGCCCAGACTCCTACGGGAGGCAGCAGTAGGGAATCTTCGGCAATGGACGAAAGTCTGACCGAGCAATGCCGCGTGAGTGAAGAAGGTCTTCGGATTGTAAAGCTCTGTTATTAGGGAAGAACGATTATAGTAGGGAATGACTATAAGGTGACGGTACCTAATCAGAAAGCCACGGCTAACTACGTGCCAGCAGCCGCGGTAATACGTAGGTGGCAAGCGTTGTCCGGAATTATTGGGCGTAAAGCGTGTGTAGGCGGTCTATTAAGTCTGATTTGAAAGCCCATGGCTTAACCATGGAGGGTGATTGGAAACTGGTAGACTTGAGTGCAGGAGAGGAAGGTGGAATTCCATGTGTAGCGGTGAAATGCGTAGATATGTGGAGGAACACCGGTGGCGAAGGCGGCCTTCTGGCCTGTGTCTGACGCTGAGACACGAAAGCGTGGGTAGCAAACAGGATTAGATACCCTGGTAGTCCACGCCGTAAACGATGAGTACTAAGTGTTGGGGGAAACCTCGGTGCTGAAGTTAACGCATTAAGTACTCCGCCTGGGAAGTACGGTCGCAAGACTGAAACTCAAAGGAATTGACGGGGACCCGCACAAGCGGTGGAGCATGTGGTTTAATTCGACGCAACGCGAAGAACCTTACCAGGCCTTGACATCCTGATGACCGGTATAGAGATATACCTTTCCCTTCGGGGACAACAGAGACAGGTGGTGCATGGTTGTCGTCAGCTCGTGTCGTGAGATGTTGGGTTAAGTCCCGCAACGAGCGCAACCCTTGTTGTTAGTTACTAACATTAAGTTGAGGACTCTAACGAGACTGCCAGTGATAAACTGGAGGAAGGTGGGGATGACGTCAAATCATCATGCCCCTTATGGCCTGGGCTACACACGTGCTACAATGGTTAGAACAAAGAGAAGCAAAGCGGTGACGTGGAGCAAACCTCAAAAAACTAATCTCAGTTCAGATTGTAGTCTGCAACTCGACTACATGAAGTCGGAATCGCTAGTAATCGCGAATCAGCATGTCGCGGTGAATACGTTCCCGGGTCTTGTACACACCGCCCGTCACACCATGAGAGTTTGTAACACCCGAAGCCGGTGGCCTAACCTATTTATAGGAGGGAGCCGTCTAAGGTGGGACAGATGATTGGGGTGAAGTCGTAACAAGGTATCCCTACGGGAACGTGGGGATGGATCACCTCCTTTCTAAGGAGAAAGAAGACATCCAAGAATATTGCAGAGTATTCTAAGATATTCAAAAGATGTTTAAGAAAAACCAATGAATATTTAACTAATATTCGTAAAGAATATTTACAAATATTCATAAACGTACGAAAAGTAATAACTAGTGATAGTTCTGTTTAGTTTTGAGAGTTTTACTCTCAGGTGAAAAAAAACTGACTCTAACGTGGGCCTGTAGCTCAGGTGGTTAGAGCGCACGCCTGATAAGCGTGAGGTCGTTGGTTCAAGTCCATTCAGGCCCACCAATTAAAAAAGCGGGCTAAAGATGACAATGGGGCATTAGCTTAGCTGGGAGAGCGCCTGCCTTGCACGCAGGAGGTCAAGGGTTCGAATCCCTTATGCTCCACCAAAGAAATGTTAAGAAAAGAAATTGATCTTTGAAAACTGGATAATGTAAGAAAGAGAACAATTAATAATCATGACAAATTGGATTGATTATTAATTAAAGCTAAAGCATAGAAAAAATGCGCGTAAAAGAAAATCTCTTATTAAAAATAACTTTAGGTTAAGTTAATAAGGGCGCACGGAGGATGCCTTGGCACTAGGAGCCGAAGAAGGACGCAACGAACGGCGAAACGCATCAGGGAGCTGTAAGTGAGCAGATCTGGTGATATCCGAATGGGGGAACCCTATAGGAGTAATATCCTATAACCGTTACCTGAAAAGATAGGGTAACAGGAGGCATACCCAGGGAACTGAAACATCTAAGTACCTGGAGGAAAAGAAAGAAAACTCGATTTCCTAAGTAGCGGCGAGCGAAAGGGAAAAAGCCCAAACCATGGCAACATGGGGTAATAGGACCACAATAACTGGAAAGAAACAGTATAAATGAATGACATGGGAAGGTCAACCAAAGAAGGTGAGAGTCCTGTAATTGAAATACTGTTAAACCAAAGTGGGATCCTGAGTACGGCCAGACACGAGGAATCTGGTCGGAATTAGCGAGGACCATCTCGTAAGGCTAAATACTACCTAGTGACCGATAGTGAACCAGTACCGTGAGGGAAAGGTGAAAAGAACCCCGGGAGGGGAGTGAAATAGAACCTGAAACCGTGTGCCTACAAATAGTCAAAGCCCTATGAAAATGAAAATTTCACGGGTGATGGCGTGCCTTTTGTAGAATGAACCGGCGAGTTACGATATAGTGCAAGGTTAAGGAGAAAAACCGGAGCCGAAGCGAAAGCGAGTCTGAATAGGGCGAAAGTATTATGTCGTAGACCCGAAACCGAGTGAGCTAGCCATGTGCAGGGTGAAGGTTGGGTAAAACCAACTGGAGGCCCGAACCGTAGCCTGTTGAAAAAGGCCCGGATGACGTGTGGCTAGGGGTGAAATTCCAATCGAACTCGGATATAGCTGGTTCTCCCCGAAATAGCTTTAGGGCTAGCCTCGTTAAGAAAGCTTACTGGAGGTAGAGCACTGAATATACGATGGCCTCACCTCGAGGTACTGAGTGTAATCAAACTCCGAATGCCAGTAAGTAACAACGGGAGTCAGACTGTGGGTGATAAGGTCCATGGTCAAAAGGGAAACAGCCCAGACCGCCAGTTAAGGTCCCAAAATAAACGTTAAGTGGTAAAGGATGTGGAGACACATAGACAACTAGGATGTTGGCTTAGAAGCAGCCACCATTTAAAGAGTGCGTAATAGCTCACTAGTCGAGTGACTCTGCGCCGAAAATGTACCGGGGCTAAACGTTTTACCGAAACTGCGGATTCTGTAATGGGATGGTAGGGGAGCGTTCTAACAACGGAGAAGCTAGACCGAAAGGACTAGTGGAGATGTTAGAAGTGAGAATGCCGGTGTAAGTAGCGAGAAGATAGGTGAGAATCCTATCCGTCGAAAGCCTAAGGTTTCCAGAGGAAGGCTCGTCCTCTCTGGGTAAGTCGGGACCTAAGGTGAGGCCGAAAGGCGTAGCCGATGGACAACTGGTAGAAATTCCAGTACCACCATAATGACTGATGGAGTGACGGAGAAGGCTAAGGTGAGCCCACGGATGGAAGAGTGGGTCTAAGCAGCGAGAAAGTATAGTAGGCAAATCCGCTATACATAATGTCGAGCTGTGAAAGATAGCAGATTGATGCAAAGCACCCGATGTCAAGCTTCCAAGAAAAGCTTCTAGGGCTAATTATTATGGTGCCCGTACCGCAAACCGACACAGGTAGGCAAGGAGAGAATCCTAAGACGCGCGAGAGAACCATCGTTAAGGAACTCGGCAAAATAACCCCGTAACTTAGGGAGAAGGGGTGCTTGTGAGAGCAAGCCGCAGTGAAAAGGCCCAAGCGACTGTTTAACAAAAACACAGGTCTCTGCTAAACCGAAAGGTGAAGTATAGGGGCTGACGCCTGCCCGGTGCTGGAAGGTTAAGGGGAAATGTAAGGAAACGAAGCATTAAACTGAAGCCCCAGTAAACGGCGGCCGTAACTATAACGGTCCTAAGGTAGCGAAATTCCTTGTCAGGTAAGTTCTGACCCGCACGAAAGGCGTAACGATTTGGGCGCTGTCTCAACGGTGGACTCGGTGAAATCATAGTACCTGTGAAGATGCAGGTTACCCGCGATAGGACGGAAAGACCCCGTGGAGCTTCACTGTAACTTGATATTGAGTTTCGGTGTAACATGTACAGGATAGGTAGGAGACTATGAAACCAGGACGCTAGTTTTGGTGGAGTCGACGTTGGGATACTACCCTTGTTGCACTGAAGTTCTAACCTACATCCTTAATCGGGGTGGGGGACAGTGTCAGGCTGGCAGTTTGACTGGGGCGGTCGCCTCCTAAAGAGTAACGGAGGCGCCCAAAGGTTCCCTCAGAATGGTTGGAAATCATTTGAAGAGCGCAAAGGCATAAGGGAGCTTGACTGTGAGACTTACAGGTCGAACAGGGACGAAAGTCGGGCTTAGTGATCCGGCGGTGCCGAATGGAAGGGCCGTCGCTCAACGGATAAAAGCTACCCCGGGGATAACAGGCTGATCACATCCAAGAGTTCACATCGACGATGTGGTTTGGCACCTCGATGTCGGCTCATCGCATCCTGGGGCTGAAGTCGGTCCCAAGGGTTGGGCTGTTCGCCCATTAAAGCGGTACGCGAGCTGGGTTCAGAACGTCGTGAGACAGTTCGGTCCCTATCCGTCGTGGGCGTAGGAAATTTGAGAGGAGCTGTCCTCAGTACGAGAGGACCGGGATGGACATACCAATGGTGTACCAGTTGTTCCGCCAGGGGCATAGCTGGGTAGCTAAGTATGGAAGGGATAAACGCTGAAAGCATCTAAGCGTGAAGCCTACCTCAAGATGAGATTTCCCATTCTTTTAAAGAAGTAAGAACCCTTGAAGACTACAAGGTTGATAGGTCAGAAGTGTAAGTGTGGTGACACATGTAGCTGACTGATACTAATAGTTCGAGGACTTAACCTAATAAATATGATTTAAGTCATATAGATATGAGATAACTAATACCTTACATTATCTAGTTTTGAAAGATTGATTATGTTATTTGAAAAAATAATTATCTTTCATAGAAGTTTTAAGAGATATCTCTTAGAATGATGTCTAGTGGTAATAGCGTAGAGGAAACACCTGTTCCCATCCCGAACACAGAAGTTAAGCTCTATAGCGCCGATGGTAGTTCACGCGAGAGTAGGACGCCGCTAGGCAAAAAACATCTGATAGATGTTTCCTAAATGCCTCAGTAGCTCAGTTGGTTAGAGCACATGACTGTTAATCATGGGGTCCTAGGTTCAAATCCTAGTTGAGGCGCCAAAAATTAGGGCCTGTTGGTGAAGCGGTTTAACACACATGCCTTTCACGCATGCATACACGGGTTCAAATCCCGTACAGGTCACCAGTATAAAAAAAAGCATATGGTCTCGTAGTGTAGCGGTTATCACGCCTGCCTGTCACGCAGGAGACCGCGGGTTCAATTCCCGTCGAGACCGCCATTAATGCGCCCATAGCTCAATTGGATAGAGCGTTTGACTACGGATCAAAAGGTTGCGGGTCCGACTCCTGCTGGGCGCGCCATAAAAAATTAAATATAACTCGGGAAGTAGCTTAGCTTGGTAGAGCGCCTGGTTTGGGACCAGGAGGTCGCAGGTTCGAATCCTGTCTTCCCGACCAGTGTGCGAGCGTAGTTTAATGGTAGAACCTCAGCCTTCCAAGCTGATTGTGAGAGTTCGATTCTCTTCGCTCGCTCCATTTTTATATATAATGCCTGGATGGCGGAATAGGTAGACGCACAGGACTTAAAATCCTGCGGGAGTTAAATCCCGTACCGGTTCGACCCCGGTTCTAGGCACCAATTAACTCCATTTGGAGTTTTTTTTATATAGATAAAAGAGGTTGATGAAACACCGTTAGGGAAAGTAGTGTTATAGATATCAACATAATTGTAAAAAAATATTAAATTTTTGAAATTGAATGTTAAATAAAAAACAAAAAGAACATTTTCAATGTATGGTTATTGAGTAATGTTCTTTTTAATTTATAAACATTTATTTTATTCCTAACTCTTTTAATAATAATTTTAATAATTCTATAGAGTTTAATGATGCCGATAAACAATTTTCTTCAAATACTTCTATTCCACTATTCTCTTCTGTATCAGTTATTGTTCTAATTGCAAGAAAAGGTATATTATTTACATAACAAACATGTGCTATACTCGCAGATTCCATATCTACACATAATGGAGCGTATTTTGATTTTATTACATCACGTCCCTCTTCACTAATGAATGCTTCACCTGTAACAATTTTCCCAAAGTATATCTTTTGTATAAAGGTATTTTTAATAACCATACCTTTACAGACATTTATCAATTCGCTATCCGCATTAAAATTAGTAGTTTTCATACATGGATGATGCTCAGTTAAAATACTATCATCAACATCATGATAAGCAAGTTTGGTTGATATAATTGTATCGCCAATTTCTAAAGACTTTTCGATTCCACCTGCTACGCCAATTACGATTACATGGGTAACATTAAATTTATCAATTAATATTTGCGTAGCAATAGCGGCATTAACTTTACATGCACCGCAATAAAGCGCTACAATATCTATTTCCTCATAAGATCCAGAATAAAATGTTAACATTGCTAGAGTAATTTTTTCCTTTATATTAATGCTTTCTATAAAAGGTATAATTTCATCTGCTGATGGACCGATAATCCCTATCTTCATAACCATTGCCTCCTATTTATAAAAATAATGAACAAATTATATCAAAAATAAAAGAAAAATGAATAGTCATGATAGAAGAAGTTGAAATTATGTTGTGTTATATTTATTTTTTCAACCAATTCAATCTTCTTTTATGCTAAGAATCTTTCCTGTTAATATAAATCTACGATTCTCTTCAAAATATCTAAGTTTACCTGCATGTCTCCATATGATTCCAATCTATGCCCGACTCCTTCAATTAAGTAAAGTGGTATATTTTCTCTCTGACAAATTTCTTGTAGTTTTTCTTGATTAACTTTTTTATCCTTAGTTCCTGATATTATGCACTTTATATTTTTTCTCTTAGATATATAAGGGAATGTATCATTTATAGGTGTTAAAAAAATATGTTTCACTTTTAGATGTAATTCTTCTTCAATCCACCCAGCAGCTACCGTTCCTATGCTTTTAGAAATAAAAACAACCTCATCATAATTAGTAAATTGAACATCATTCAACTGAAATTTTATGTTCTCATTAACTGCGTTAACATATTCTTCATAAGTTAAATCTAAATTTTCAGTATTAAAGCAATTAAGACGTTTACTATCATATCCAGCTACTTCATACTTAAAGCATGCATAATACAATAATGGACAATCAGTACTATATTTTCCACCAGGAAATAATACCACCAACCTGTTACTCATAATTTCCATTTAATCTTCAATTCTCCTTCCGATTTTTCGAGTTGTTTATATTATTCATATATCACTACTTGTAACAACTGCGACTTGAATGTATTATATACCAAATTAATATTTAATGCCACTAATTTTAAATATGATTCAGATAAAGGTATTTCTTGTCTATTTGATCAATTTCTTCATTTAATTGTAATTAATGTTGATTCTGCTATTTTTTTAGAAAATATTTATTTTATCTTGAATTAACCACTCTTTACATTTACTCAATTGTTCCATAGTAAATATTTGTTAAGATATTTTGTTAAAAGCCAATGAAATTTTGTTTTCAATTTGCTTAAGGTCTGTTTAATATGATCTCTATTCTTTGATAATATTTGTATTATAGTTAATTGGAAATGTGATAGTTATCTTTTTTAATGATGCTAAAGATTTATATTTTGAAGTTGAAATTGAAAATTAATAAATGATAGAGTTTATAATTTACTAACATAAAAAATGAATCGTATTATAGATTCATTTTTTTAATCGTTATAATTATTTATTGTCTTTTTTTCTTAGGTTCTGGCACTGGATCAAAACCACCTTTACTAAATGGATTACAGCGTAATATTCGGTAAATGGATAAAAAGGTGGCATAAAAAACATTATGTTTTTCATAAGCTTCAAGTGCATAATGAGAACACGTTGGATAATATCGACAATTATTACCTAAAGCTCTTGATATATATTTTTGATAGAAACGTATTATTTTTATAAATAACTTTCTAACCATAAAATCACCATAATTATTATAGCATATAATTCTATTTATAACAATTTCTCCATTATTTTCATATAATAAGGTATTGAAAGTAGGGTGAAATGACATGTGCGGGTTTATAGGAATTCAATCAAATGATATTAATCAAGTGAAAGCCTATCATGTTTTACAATCTCTTAATCATAGAGGTCCTGATGAAGAGGGCGTTTTTTTTGAGGAGAACACTTATTTAGGTCATAGACGTCTAGTTGTTGTGGATAAAGAATATGGAAAGCAACCATATGTTTTTAAGAATCTTGTCATGATTTATAATGGTGAACTATACAATACAGAAGAGTTAAGAAAAGATTTAATAAAAAAGGGATATACATTTAATGGTCATTCTGATACAGAGGTATTAATCAAATTGTTTTATGAATATAAAGAAAATTGTGTGCAAAAGTTAAATGGTATATTTGCATTTGTGATATATGATGTAACGACTAAAAACATGTATTGTTTTCGTGACCGAGTAGGTGTAAAACCTTTATACTATTATTATAAGAATCAAGCATTTATGGTGAGTTCAGAAATTAAAACGATTTTAAAATACTATGATATTCATCATATTGGCTTGAATGGTTTACAAGAAATTCTTGGAATGGGTCCATCACATTCACCAGGGAATGGCATTTATCAAGACGTTTTTGAATTAAGACCAGGTCACTATCTAATCTTAAAGAATAATAAAATAAAAATTAGACGTTATTGGCAATTAACTTCTCATCCACATTTAGATGATTTCAAAACTACTGTTGAAATCGTTCGCTTTTTACTTGAAGATAGTATTAAACGAGAACTAGTTTCGGATGTACCTTTATGTACCTATTTATCAGGAGGACTTGATTCCACAGCGATTACCTTAATTAGTCAAAAATATAAACCAGATTTAGAAACATATAGTATTGATTATATCAATAATAATCAATACTTTAATGCGAATAAATTTCAAGTTGCACAAGACAGTGATTTTATCAAACTTGTGGTTGAACGGTATCGAATTAATCATCATAGTTGTATAATAAATAATACCGAGTTGGCTGATACATTAAAAGACGCAATAAAATTCCGTGATTTTCCTGGGATGGCAGATATTGACTCATCATTGTACTGGTTTAGTACCCAAATCAAGCCCAAGTTTACAGTAGCATTATCAGGAGAATGTGCAGATGAAATCTTTGGTGGATATCCTTGGTTTTATAGTACATATAAAGATGGAGGTTTTCCATGGTTATCAAATTTAGATAAACGTAGTCAATTATTAAATGATACCTATCAAAAGAAACTTAGAATTCCAGAATATGTAGATGCAGAATATAGAAGAGCATTACGAGAGGTTCCTCTAAATGGTGATGAAATGCTTGATGATATAAAACATAAAAGACTTTCTTACATAAATATGCTTTATTTCATGACCACATTACTAGATAGAAAAGATCGAATGACGATGGGTGCAAGTTTAGAAGTTCGAGTTCCATTTGCCGATCATCGACTAATTGAATATTTGTATAATGTCCCTTGGCAGATGAAATTTTATAATAATATGGAAAAAGGTTTGTTAAGAGAGGCAGTAAAAGAAATTGTACCTAAAGAGGTTGTATATAGAAAGAAAAACCCTTATCCTAAAACTCATAATCCGGAATATGAAGCAATTGTCAAATCGTTATTAGAAACATCACTCCAAAATAAAAATTCGATTTTATATGAATTATTTGACAAAAAAGCTCTGAAAGATCTTTTAACAACAAATAATGATACATTTAATACTCCTTGGTTTGGGCAGCTAATGACAAAACCACAATTAATTGCCTATTTATTTCAATTTGATTTCTGGTTTAATGAATATAATTTAAATATTATCGAAACATAATATGTGAAGAAAACATTCTTCACATATTTTTAAACAAATATCCATTTCATATTTTTAAGGAAATATGTACTACATATTTCTTCAGATATCAGGAAATATGTATTACATATTATCTTCAGATATTTTACAGGAAATATGTACTACATATTATCTTCAGATATTTTACAGGAAATATGTATTACATATTTATTCAAATTGTAAAGACGGTGATTGATATGTTACTTTATTATTTAGCGTTATTTTTCGCAATATATCTTTTAATATTCTTTTTTCCTTGGTATATAACTTTTTATACCGAAGGTAAATTGAAGTGTTATTTGATAATGTTTGGATTTATCCGTGTACCTATAAATTTATCCAGAATGGTTAATAATTACACTACACGCAAAACAAGTGAAGATAGAGACGTAAATATAATGGAAATCATTGAAAATTACAAAAAAATGATTAGTATTAGGCCAGTAGTTCGTGATTTATTTAAAAAATCAAAAATTAAACATATTTATTGGTACTCCGCGCTACCGATGGAGAATCCATTACTAGGTATATCAGTACTACCAATTTTTACCACAGCACAGCAAATAATGATTGATACTTTACAAGATAATTTTAAAAAAGTAAGCGACATAGATGTAGATACAAAGTTTAATTATATCGATAGTGATATTTTTATTTATTTTGATTGCATAATTAAAACTAATCTTGCAAAAATTATAAGTGTTAGTGTTAAATACATTACGAAGATTCCGATATTATTAAAAAGAACACAATAATTTGTAGAGGTGATTAAAAGTGGAACATCCTATTCATAATTTTATGAAAATTTCAATGGAAAACATAAAGGACATGGTTGATGTTGATACAATTGTCGGTCAACCTGTTAATACTAAAGAAGGTTCGACAATTATTCCAATATCAAAAGTAAAATTTGGCTTTGCTTCTGGTGGTACAGAACAAAAAATGGAAAAAGCTCAAGAAAATCAGCAAGCTCCCTTTGGTGGAGGTAGCGGAGGAACCGTTTCAATCACACCAATCGCATTTTTAGTAGTCGATAAAGAAGACGTAATTAAAGTATTATCGCTTGAAAATCAAACTCATATTTATGAAAAATTAATTGATTTTGTACCAGAGTTACTAGCCAAAGTGAAACTAGTTAGTCCAAAAATGATGAATGGATTCGGAAAAAATAAAGCTGAATAAATAAATTCAGCTTTTTTGTTTGTGAAAATAATGACAAAAGTCCGTAAATAGTGTAGAATTAACTTTTGGAATGGTGATAATATGTTGAATGTTAACCAAAATAAAGTGGAAGCGTTTTATGATTTCTTAGATGAAGCTTCACTCTTTATATTTGAACAGAAAAAAATTAGTTATTTAGAAAGTCTTTTAATCGCAAGTGACTATATTTTGATGATAGAGGAAACGACTAATCAATTAGAAGAGAGTCTATTAGTGCAACTAGACACCCTTTATCAAAATATAGAAGATGAAGCATTTAATAAAGAAGAAATTCGAAAAGCTTTTCAACTTGCATTATTAAAAGCTTTTAAGCATTTAAATCGATCAATTAACGACATTACCCCTGATTCAATAGGACTATTATTTGCTTATTTTGTAGATTTATTATTTCATGATTTAGACTCTATTGATGTATTAGATGCTACTGTCGGAAGTAGTAATTTATTATTGTCAATGATGAATAATAGCGTGAAAACTTACGAAAAGATTTATGGTGCGGATATTGATGCTAGCTATTTACAAATAGCACTGCGATTAGCTAATTTACTAGAATATCCAATTGAATTTTTTAATCAAAATAATTTGAATCAGATGCTAGTATCCCCTGTGGATTTAGTGATTAGTGATTTACCAATAGATGAGGTAGAGGTTAATCATAATCACCAAATTACATATAAACCTTATTTAATGATTGAGGCATTGATGAAATATGGTAATGCGGGAAGTTATTTTATGTATACTATCCCTGCAGACTTTTTTTCTCATTCTAAAAATGAATTCATAAAAGAAGTCATTTTAAAAGAATGCTATATAGAAGCACTCATCGAACTCCCAATCAGTATGTTTAAAGAAGCAAAATATCAAAAAAACATTTTAATCTTGCGAAAAAAAGGAAAAGGTGTGCAAAATAATAATGAAATATTAATGCTTAGTTTTCCTGATTTTCAAGAAAAAGAAAAAGTGATGAACGCTATTGATAAAATAAATCAATGGTTTAATATCATGCATAAAAAATAAGTGGAGGTTGACAAATGAATATATTAGCAGTAAATGCAGGTAGCTCATCTTTAAAATTTCAATTGTTAGAGATGCCAAAAGAACATGTGATAACATCAGGTCTAATAGAAAGAATAGGATTTGAAGATTCCATTTTTACAATTAAAGTTAATGGCAATAAGGTTAGAAATGTTAGATCAATCAAAAATCATTCAGTTGCAGTGCAAATTGTTTTAGATGCATTAATTGATATGAAAATTGTGAGTAGTTACGAAGAAATAAGCGGAATAGGTCACCGTGTTGTGCATGGTGGAGAAAAGTTTGCCGATTCTGTGTTAATTTCTGATGAAGTATTAGACACAATTGAAACTTTAAAAGATTTAGCTCCATTACATAATCCAGCAAACGCAACAGGAATTAAAGCTTTTCATGAAATATTACCAAATGTAGAACAAGTGGCGGTATTTGATACCGCATTTCATCAAACTATGCCAAAAGAATCTTATTTATATCCAACTCCTTATGATTGGTATGAAACATATGGTATTAGACGTTATGGCTTCCATGGGACAAGCCATAAATATGTTTCTCAACGCGCTATTGAATTATTGGGAAAAGGTGCCGAAGGTACTAAAATTATTACCGTTCATATAGGAAATGGGGGTTCTATTGCTGCCGTTAAAGATGGTAAATCTATTGACACTTCAATGGGATTCACACCACTTGCAGGAATAATGATGGGTACACGCTCAGGTGATATTGACCCATCAATTCTACCATTTGTGATGGAAAAAAAAGAGTGGACAATTGATGATGCTATAGACGCATTAAATAACAATTCTGGTTTAAAGGGTGTATCGTTAAAATCATCTGATATGCGTGATATCGTAAAAGGTGTAGGACTTGGTGAGGAAAATTGCCAACGTGCTTTAACCTTATTTGCCAAACGTGTTTGTGATTTTATTGGGTCTTATTTTATTTTATTAGGTGGTTGTGATGCACTAGTATTTACTGCTGGTATTGGTGAAAATAGTGAACCAGCTCGTAAAGCAATCATTAGTCGTTTAGGTGCATTAGGCATTACTTTAGATGAAATAGCTAATAAGGTGATGGGTGAGGAACGGTTAATATCTCAACCAGATTCAAAAATAAAAGTGTTTGTTATTCCAACTGATGAAGAAGTCGTTATAGCACGTGATACATTAAGATTAATAACTAAAAATAATAAAGTGATGTAATCACTTAAAAAAAGTGATTATATCACTTTTTTTTATGAATGATTTTAAAAACTTGTGATATGGTAATAATAGATGAAAATTTTCTCAATAAATGGTAAAATAGAGACATTATATAGATTGACTAAAGAAAAACCTGTTATCTAGATTTTACTTTTTAGTAACAAGATTAAATAATTGTATGGGAGATGGTGCGATGTATACGCAATTATATAGTAAATCAGTCAATTCATTATTGAAAAGTAGTTTGAAAATCGAAGACTATGTAGAAAAAGCAAAGCAATATAATATGAAACAACTCGCCCTCACCGATGAAAATAATGTATATGGATTACTCAAATTCTATAAAGAATGTCTTAAATACAATATTAAACCAATATTAGGCATTACGGTAATGCTGAAAAATAATACTCCACTTATCTTACTAGCAAAAGATAATTTAGGGTATAAAAACATCTTAAGAATTAGTACAGAAGTTCAACTCAATCAAAATTTTATTGAAATAGACATTTTAAAACTAAATGCAAATCATTTAATTGGGATTATTCCAACATTAAGTAATTTATTTAAGACACAAGATAAATTGATATATGAAACATTAAAGATTTTAAAAAATATATTTTCGAAAGATTTCTATTTATCTATATTTCCAGAAGTAAATGAGACTGTTAGAAATATTAATCAAAAGGTTATAGATATTACTCATGATTTAGAAATAGAAGTTGTCGCATTAAATGAAGTGCGATATTTAAAACAAAGCGATGCTGAAACTTTAAGATATTTAGAAGCGATTGCTAAAGGTGAAAAGATTCATTCAAATACTATTGATTTATATTCAAGTAATCAGTATTTCATTGAAAATGAAAGTTGGATTTCTTATTTTCAAAAATATCAAAATGCTATTGATAATAGTATTTTGATTGGAAATAGTTGTCAGGTCTCACTTGATTTTAATAGCACACATTTACCTAAATTTTCAACTCCAAATCAGGTGAAAAGCAGTGAATATTTGAAGATGCTTTGTAAAGCGGGATTAGAAAAACGATTTAATCCTTTGCCTGTTTCAACGATTTATTACGAACGATTAAAATACGAATTAACCATCATTGAAAAAATGAGTTACAGCGATTATTTCTTGATTGTATATGATTTCGTAAAATATGCGAAGAAAAATAACATATATGTTGGACCTGGACGTGGGTCATCTGCTGGTAGTTTGGTGTCTTATGTTTTAGGTATTACCAATGTAGACCCTATTGAATATCATTTACTATTTGAACGATTTTTAAATCCTGAGCGGATATCAATGCCAGATATTGACTTAGATTTTCAAGATGATAAACGAGATGAAGTCATTAAATATGTACAAAAAAAATATGGTAGATTTCATGTTGCTCATATAATCGCATTTGGTACCTTTGCATCTCGCAGTGCACTTCGAGAAGTAGGGAAAGTGATGGAAATTAATGATCGAAGAATGAATGAGATTCTATCATATATTAATTCTCGGTTGACTTTAAATGAAAACATTAAAGCAAGTCTTGAACTACAAAATTTAATTGGAGAATATTCAGAAATTAAGAAATTATTTGACATAGCTTTAAAAATTGAAACAATACCTCGAAACACTACAACTCATGCAGCCGGTATCATTATCTGTGAAGAGGACTTAAGAGAGTTATCAGGCTTACAGCCGAGTTTAGATGATGTTTTACAAACACAGTTTGAAGCCAAAGATTTAGAAAGCATTGGCTTACTTAAAATGGATTTTTTGGGAATTAGAAATTTAACCGCAATTAGTGATATTTTACAATTAATTAAAAAGACTGAACAGATTGAGATTGATATTAGTAGGATTCCTTTAAATGATAAAAAAACCTATCGTTTAATAGCAAGAGGAGATACAACAGGTATTTTTCAATTAGAATCAAATGGAATGCGCCAGGTGTTACAAGACATTAAAGCGGAAACCTTTGAAGATATTGTCGCTGTTAATGCCTTGTTTAGACCAGGTCCGATGGAAAATATTCCTCAATATATTGCCCGCAAGAATCAAAAACAAAAAGTGGAGTATTTACATTCGGATTTAATACCAATTCTTTCCGAAACATATGGAATTATTGTCTATCAGGAACAAATCATGCAAATTGCTCAAAAGATTGCTGGCTATAGCTTAGCTCAAGCTGATTTGTTGCGTCGAGCAGTAAGTAAAAAGCAAAAAGAAGTTTTAGAAGAAGAACGGCTTGCCTTTGTTTCATCAGCTATAAAGAATGGTTATGATAAAAATACAGGAGAATCCTTATATGATTATATCGTTAAATTTGGCGATTATGGATTCAATCGTAGTCATTCAGTAGCTTATGCCTTGATTTCTTATCAAATGGCTTATTTAAAAGCTAATTATGTGACTGCTTTTATGGAAGTCATGTTGTCAAGTGTATTAGGTAGTGAAACACAAACTAGTCGCTATATTATGGATAGCAAGCGATATGGTATTAAAATCCTCCCGATTTCAATCAACAAAAGTTATAATAATTATGTCATTGAAAAAATGAATAATATTAGAATTGCCCTTCTAGTTATTAAAGGTATTGGACAAAATAGTGGTGATGCATTGTTAAAGGAACGTGAAAAAGGTTTGTTTAAAAGTTTTAATGATTTTGTTTTTCGTTGCCACTTTTTTTTAAAACAAAATATTTTCGAAGCATTTGTTTTTGCGGGTGCTTTAGATGAATTTAAATTGACTAAAAAGGCAATGATTATTAACTATCCAAAACTTCTTGATCTATACCGTTTTAATCCTAGTGGCTATTTTACTGATCAAATTGAAATTGATAGAAATATAGAAGAATATTCTGTTCGTGAACTGATGCAGAAAGAAAAAAATTATTTAGGATTTTATTTAACAACACATCCTGTAAGGAAATATGTCGAAGAAACAAAAGAAACAGTTATTATTCCAAGTCAAACCTTAAAATACATTGATAAAAGTATAGAATTAGTAGGTTTTGTTGAAAATATAAGGAAAACAATGACGAAGAAAAGTGAAGAGATGGCAACTATCACCATTTCAGACGATATTACTACAATTTATGGAGTAGTCTTTCCGGATACCTATCGTTTAATAAAAGAAAAGCTTATCAAAGACACCTTAGTGCTCATAAAATGTAAAGTTCAGGAAAGAAATCAGAAGTTACAAATTATCATTTCTGATATCGTTATCAAAAGTTCGATGTAGTATTTATGAAGATATATTTTGTTTATAAACGCTTACATTATGATTTAGGTTGTTTATTTCGTTAAATTATGGTAAATTATTTTTGAAGGAATATCAAGAGGTGATACAAATGATAAAACGTATTGGAATATTAACATCAGGTGGTGATGCGCCAGGAATGAATGCCTGTATTAGGGCAGTTACGCGCGAAGCATTTAAATATGGCATTGAAGTATTTGGAATAAAAAGTGGATACGCAGGACTCGTGAAAGGTGAAATTTATCAATTAAAGTCTTTCGATGTTAGCGAGAAATTAAATCGTGGTGGAACCTTCTTAGGTACTGCTCGTTTACCAGAATTTAAGAATCCTGAGGTGAGACAAATCGCTATCGACCAATTAAAGAAATTTGAAATTGAAGCATTGGTTGTAATTGGCGGGGATGGCTCTTATATGGGTGCTAAAAAATTAACAGAGATGGGAGTTAATTGCATCGGAGTTCCTGGAACAATTGATAATGATATCGCGTCTACTGATTACACAATCGGATTTGATACGGCGCTAAATACTGTAGTAGAAGCTATTGATAAACTTCGAGATACTACTTCAAGTCATTACCGATGTAGTGTTGTTGAAATCATGGGAAGACATTGTGGTGATTTAACCATTTATGGTGGACTTTCTACTGGAGTAGAAGATTTAATTATTCCTGAAATAGGTTTTAATATTGAAGCTATAATCGCTCGCATTGAAGAAGCGAAAAATAAAGGAAAAAACCATTTTATTATTGCTTTAGCAGAACTATTGACCGATCCAATTGAACTTGCACGTACAATTGAAAAAAGAACAGGTATTGAATCTAGAGCGACTATTATAGGTCATGTGCAAAGAGGTGGTTCACCGACTGCTTCAGACAGGGTTTTAGCTAGTCGTTTAGGAGCCTATGCGGTGGATTTACTTGTTGAGGGACTTGGTGGTCGATGTGTTGGTATGCATGAAAATAGATTAGTTAATTATGATATTTACGAAGCACTAGATATGTCAAGACAAGATAGTCTTGAATTATATGAATTAAGTAGAACATTATCTTAGGAGGAAATTAAAATGGCTAAATTTTTTAAAAAAACAAAAATAATTTGTACAATTGGACCTAAATCAGAAACAAAAGAGATTATGGGACAATTAGTTGATGCAGGAATGAACGTAATTCGTTTGAATTTTTCTCATGGTGATTATGAAGAACATGGTCAAAGAATAAAGACCATTCGTGAAATAAATGAAGAAAAAGGAACAAATGTTGCTTTATTATTGGATACAAAAGGTCCGGAAATAAGAACACATAAGTTTTCATCTGGTGATGAACCAACTATAATTGAAAATGGTTCAAAGGTTAAAGTGTATATGAATGAAGTATTAGGTACACCTGAGAAATTCTCGATATCTTATCCAGGATTAATTGATGATGTCCAAACTGGAGGAACTATCTTAGTTGATGATGGATACTTAGAATTAAGAGTGTTAGATAAAGGCGAAGATAATGAAGGAAAATATGTTTTAACAGAAGCTTTAAATACACATGGAATTAAAAATCGTCGGGGTATTAATGTTCCAGGCGCTAAATTAAATATGCCATTTATTTCTGAAAAAGATAAAAATGATATTATATTTGCATGTGAACAACATCTTGATTTTATCGCTGCATCTTTTGTTAGAAGAGCTTCTGATATAATTGAAATTAAAGAAATATTAAAAGAGCATGGTGAAGAAAGAATTCAAATCATTGCTAAGATTGAAAACCAAGAAGGCGTTGCAAACGCTGAAGAAATCTTAGAAGTTGCTGACGGAATCATGGTCGCGCGTGGTGATTTAGGAGTTGAAGTACCAGCTGAGGATGTTCCTGTTATCCAAAAACGCTTAATTCGTCAATGTAATGAGGCAGGTAAAATTGTGGTGACAGCAACACAAATGTTAGAATCAATGCAAAAAAATCCTCGCCCTACAAGAGCAGAAGTTTCTGATGTAGCTAATGCTGTTTTAGATGGATCTGATGCTGTAATGTTATCGGGTGAATCTGCTGCAGGGACTTATCCAGTTCGTTCAACACAAACTCAAGCATTAATAGCGAGCCGTATAGAAAAAGAAATTGATCATGAGTTAATGATTAATCGTGCTATTTTATCTAGTCCTCATTCAGTAGAATCTGCTATTGGATTAGCTGTTGCTGATTCAGCTGCTGATTTAGGAGCAAGTATTATTGTCGCAGCAACTATGACTGGTTATACTGCACGTTTAATTTCTAAATATCGTCCGTCATGCCCAATTATTGCTGTCACTCCATCAAAAGATACAGCACGTTCATTAGCGCTTAATTGGGGTGTATTCGCAGTCGTTGTTGATCAAGTAGAATCTAATGAAGATTTAGTACAAGTTGCCGAAAAAGTGGCATTAGAAATGGCTGAACTTAAAAAAGGTGAAATTGCGATTATTACAGCGGGTGTTGCTAAGCATCATTCAACGAACTTAATGAAGATATATGAAATAAAATAATCTAAAGAGGTGGAAACCTCTTTTTTTTACATAGGAGATACATATGACTTATAAACAAAAAAAAGAGATAATTAAAAATATTATATTTCTTCTACTTATTGTTTTCGGGTTTGTTATTTTAAGAAAAATGTGGATAGAAGCTGCCATCTTATTTGGAATCATAGCTTTCTCAATCGCCTATTATATAACTATTTCTAAAATTACTGAAACAACACTGTGCTTAATTGTTCAAAATAATAAAGCATTGATGATGTTAAGAAACAAAAAGAAAAATGATGTCCATGTCAATAAATATAACGGATTAGGTGGACATTTAGAAAAGGGTGAATCCAAAGTCAAATGTGTGCTTAGGGAAGTTTATGAAGAAGCAGGTATTCATTTAACGAATTATCAATATGTAGGTAACGTCGTTTTTCTAAATTTTGGTTATAAAAAAGGGAAAGAAGTCATGTACTGTTTTGTGGGATATGAATATGTGGGAGAAATTGGTGACTGTAATGAAGGTGACTTAGAGTGGGTTGAGGTTGATAACGTAATGTCATTACCACTGTGGGAAGGTGATCAATACTTCTTAATGAATATTATCTTAAATAAACCATTTAGGGCTTTTTTACATTATGAAGATGACCATGTGATTAATCATAAAATAAACATGAGGTGATATCTTTACAAAAGATAGAAAAAAATGTTTTTAGTGAAAAGTAATTTATATGTAAAATTAACATAATAAGTAGGTATAAAAAAGAATACTTTGTTTTAGGAAGTATTCTTTTTTATAATTAATATTCATAATTTGTTATGTATACTAAAACAATCAGTTGCTTTACAACTGAAAATATTCTTTTAAAAAGTGCGCGACCCCATTTTCAGTATTGCTTAAAGTGATTTCTTTAGCTACTTGTTTGACAGAATCCACTGCATTCGCCATGGCAACACCAGTACCGGCATTTTGAATCATTTCAACATCATTATCTCCATCACCAAAGGTAATAGTTCGTTCACGAGGAATATCAAAGTAAGATGCTATTAATTTCATAGCTGTCCCTTTATTTGTTTCAGGTGTATAGATTTCAATAATTTGATGATAATCTCCACCCCAATTACGAAAATTTAGAATTCCTTTAAAGTTTTTAGCCAAATATTCTTCAACTTCATTATATGTCTCAGGAAAAGTTAAGAGAATAAATCCATTTGGGTTTAATTTTAAAGTATCTTTAAAATCTCCTGCGATGATTTTTCCTCCTTCAGGATGAATAAGTGGCATAATATCATCACTCATTTTATAAAGATAAATATCCTCGTAATATTCACAAAATGCATTAGCAATAAGATGACCAATATCATGGAAAATTTTAAGAACATAATTTAAATCGATTTCACTAGTAACCTCATCGAAATGATCATCATATGGGTGATGAATTAAAGCACCATTGTAATTTATTATCGGTGTTTTTAATTGTAATTTATCATAAAATATTTTTGATGACCGGTACGGTCTCCCCGTAGCGATGCAAATTATATGTCCTAATTTATTTAATTGATGTATAACATCAATTGTTTCTTGCGTTAATGTTTGCCAATCATATAGGGTCGTTCCATCTAAATCTAATAAAACTAGATGCTTTTTAATCATAATGTTACCTCTGTTCTTCTTACTTAAAAATAAGAGTGTATTCACTAGAATATACTAAAATACTTAAATAGTCAAGTTAAAGATATTATTACCGTTGAGATTTGGGAAAATACAATAAAAAAAATAAAAATATTTTAGCACTTGTATTGACAGAGTGCTAAAACTGTTATAAAATATGGTTATATTAGCACTTGAAGAAGATGAGTGCTAAAATGGAGGTGTTTATAATGGATATTAATAAATTCACAGAAAAAATGCAAGAAGCAGTAGCAAATGCGCAGGATTTAGCTTCTTTGCACAACAATCAACAAATTGAAATTGAGCATTTAATGCTTAGTTTAGCTACGGATAAGACGGGATTATTAAAAAGAGTTTTTGAGATTTCTAAATATGATTTCAATCTATTTATTAAGGAATTAGAAAATATGATTGACGGCTTACCTAAAGTTTCTGGTGGAAATTCACAAATGTATGTTTCAAATGTATTGAATCAATTATTCATCGATGCTGACTCTTATAAAAGTAAAATGAAAGATGAATATTTGTCAGTTGAACATGTGATTTTAGCCTATTTTAGAAGTAATCATTATAAGCATAAAGAATTAATTAAAAAACTACATATTGACGCGAAAATTATTGAAGAAAACATTAAAGTGATTAGAGGAAGCCAAAAAGTAAATACGCAAAATCCAGAAGCGACATATGAAGCATTAGAAAAATATGGCCGTGATTTAGTTAAAGATGCGAAAAGTGGCAAAATAGACCCAGTTATCGGCCGTGATGAAGAAATAAGAAGAGCAATCAGAATATTATCACGTAAAACTAAAAATAATCCAGTCTTAATAGGGGAACCAGGTGTTGGTAAAACAGCAATTGTCGAAGGATTAGCACAAAGAATTGTTAAAAATGATATACCTGATACCTTAAAGGATAAAACCATAGTAGAATTAGATATGGCTAGTTTAGTAGCAGGGGCAAAATATCGTGGGGAATTCGAGGAACGATTAAAAGCCGTATTAAATGAAATAAAGAAAAGTGAAGGAAAAATCATCTTATTTATAGATGAGATTCACACCATTGTCGGTGCCGGTAAAACAGAAGGTGCCATGGATGCAGGTAATTTATTAAAACCGATGCTTGCTCGTGGGGAACTACACTGCATAGGAGCAACTACGCTAAATGAATATCGTAAATATATTGAAAAAGATCCCGCACTCGAACGTCGTTTTCAAAAAGTACTAGTTGAAGAACCAACTGTAGAAGACACAATTAGTATATTGCGTGGATTAAAGGAAAGATTTGAGGTTCATCATGGAGTTAAAATTACCGATAGTGCGATAGTCGCTGCATCAATGCTTTCTGACCGTTATATTACTGACCGATTTTTACCTGATAAAGCAATCGATTTAATTGATGAAGCCTGTGCGACAATTCGTATTGAAATTGACTCAATGCCTGAAGAATTAGATCAAGTAACTCGTAAAATCATGCAGTATGAAATTGAAGAAAGAGCGCTTAAGAAGGAAAAAGATGGTATTTCTCATGAACGGTTAAAAGTTTTACAACAAGAATTAGCTAATTTGAAAGAGAAACAAGTTACTATGAAGGCGCAGTATGAAAAGGAAAAAGGTAGCATCAATCAATTACGAATTGCAAAAGGCAAATTAGATCAAGCAAAACATGATTTAGAAATTGCGGAAAGTAAATATGACTTGAATAAAGCTGCAGAAATTAAATATGGTATCATTCCGGTCATTGAAAAACAAATTACTGATTTAGTTAATAAAGAAGAACAAAATGTTATGTTACGTGAAAACGTAACAGAAGAAGAAATTGCGGAAATTATATCTCGTTGGACTAAAATTCCGCTTTCAAAACTCGTTCAAGGTGAAAAAGAAAAGTTACTTAATCTAGCTGATATTCTACGAAAACGAGTTAAGGGTCAAGATGAAGTGATTGAACTTGTTTCAAATGCGATCATCCGTGCCCGAGCAGGGATTAACGATCCTAAAAAACCAATTGGTTCATTTCTATTTTTAGGACCTACGGGTGTTGGAAAAACAGAAGTGGCTAAATCATTAGCTGAGGCGCTATTTGATAGTGAAAATCACATCGTAAGAATTGATATGAGTGAATATATGGAAAAATTTAGCGTTTCGCGTTTAATAGGGGCCCCTCCTGGATATGTTGGATATGAGGAAGGTGGACAATTAACTGAAGCTGTTAGACGTAAACCTTATTCGATTGTACTATTAGATGAAGTTGAAAAGGCACATCCTGAGGTATTTAATATTTTACTACAAATATTAGATGATGGTCGGATTACCGATTCACAAGGAAGAACAGTCAATTTTAAAAATACTATCATTATTATGACTTCGAATATTGGGTCACAATATTTATTAGAATACGATTTATTCACCGCTTATGATTTAATTGACAAAGAATTAAAGAATCATTTTAAACCTGAATTGTTAAATCGTATTGATGAAATCATAAAATTTAAACCATTAGATGATGATGTCATTGTATTAGTGGTGCAGAAGTTTATCGATGAATTACAAGATAGATTGAAAAAACAAACAATCACTCTTAACGTGACACAAGAGGCGTTAGTGCATATAGCACAAGCGGGATATGATAGTGTATATGGTGCTAGACCTCTAAAAAGGTATATTCAACGCTACATTGAAACACCGATAGCGATGAAAATCATTTCAAATGAAATAAAACCCCACCAAAATGTGTTGATAGATGTCATTAATGGGATAATTTTCATTAAATAGTTAGATAAAAGGGCTCTCATGGTAAGTGTATCCAAGTGAGCCTTTCCTATGGAATTTACGCGTATTATGCGTTACAATAGATTTGTTATGTTAGCAAAGGGGTGAAAAAAATGAAAAAGGTTTTATTAACTTTTTTAATCTTAGTGACAATCAGTGTTGTGTATATAGTGTTTTTGGGTCATTATAAGCATCCATTAACGGTAGATGCCGGAACAACTGGAGTTAATTCTAGTACGACTACAGTGTCAAGTACAACAACTACAGATACAGTTGTTGTCTTAAGTGATGATACAAGTCAGGCTTATAAAATTGCTATCGCAAATAGCGATCAAACATATAGTATTGTGTCGAGTGAGGCAACATATGATGATGCTTATTATAAGATATCGAATGTAAATAATGATAATTTAATCATGGTACATAATAGTAAAATTATATATGTAAAGTATGGTCTAATTGATTTTTATACTAAAGCAGTGACTCAGAACACCACATTTTATGTGGATGGAGTAAGTAATTACTTAAATGGCTCATCAGCATCCGATGGTTTATTCATAGATACGGGTATTGGTCAATATAAAATGGAAATCAGTAATACAATAGGGCTTGTTGATGCGGCTGATATTAAGGTTGTTCCTATGGCATATGCAAAGAGTCCCTCTTATTATCTTATTAATAGTAATAATGAATTAGTGCATGCCATTTCAACAGATGTTTATACTGCTGATTCTTACACCTATTCAGGAATGCTTGATAAAGCACCTAGTTATTTAAAACAAGATGAAATGTATTATAGTTATGATGGTATTTATTTTTATCATACTTTACAAGCATTAACAAATGATGTGAGAAATAATACACATGAAAATGCGATTAATGCTAATAATCCTTATTACAACTATTATGAATATTTACCACTTCGATCTAAAACCGTTTATTCAGCAACTGATTTAAATAACTACTTAAATTACGCATTAAATAAATATGGATATAGTAATTCTGTTTTATATAATACAGGTAGTGATTTTATAAATGCGCAAAACCAATATGTTGTTAATGGTGCCGCCGAATTAGCTTGGGCTATTCACGAAAGTGGATATGGTACAAGTTCTATCTCAATCAATAAGAATAATTTATTTGGGTTAAACGCAGTAGATGCTAATCCATATGGTGATTCATATGCATATAATTCTGTCTTAGACTGTATTGATACTCATATGCATCAATATGTAGATTTATTGTATTTAAATAATGACTATTCAAATTATTCTGGCGCTTCATTAGGTAATAAAGGCATGGGAATTAATATATTTTACGCATCTGATCCTTATTGGGGAGAAAAAATTGCGGCCATCTATTATCAAATTGATAAATATTTAGGCTTCAAAGATGAAAATAATTATCAATTGGGATTAGTATTAGAAAATACGAATGTTTATCAAAATGCAAATGATTCCCAACTCATATATACAGAAGCTTCAACAAATGTTGTAACTAGTCAAACATTACCTGTGATAATTCTAGGAAGTTCTGGTGATAACGTACAAATATTAACAAATAATAACACAACAGGCTATGTATCAAAAAAAGATATTAATAGTATTAAATAGAGTTATCAATTTAAAAATTGAATAGTATATCTAGTTCACAGTAAATTTAATAGAATTGTAGAAAATGGTTTGTATAAAACCATTTTTTTTACGTAATTAGATATTTTCATGTTCTTTTTCATAATATTATCATTTGTAAGTCTAGAAACATTTAGAAATCACATAAAATGATAGAACACAACAAAAAAAATACAGAAAAAGCGATTAATAAATATATCATTAGATAATTTAAGCTTTTATATCGTTGAAATTGTGAAGATTGGAATGTCTTAATAAACTATTTATCTAGTCAAACGTTAACTGCAATAATTCAAGAAAATTCTAGTTTTATAACACTTCTAACTATATTTAAAAAAAAGACATTAATAGTATTAAATAATGTTATCAATTTAAAAATTAAATGGTATAATAATCTTCGTTAGGTGGGATTTTATGTTATTGAATTTATCAAACGAAGAAAAGAGAAACCTTGTATTAAATGGAAGTTTATATAAAGGACTGTTGATTTTATCACTTCCGATTATGGTAAATAATTTACTACAAACAATGTACAATTTAGCGGATTTATATTGGTTAAAGGGAATTAGTATACTCGATGTCGAATCAGGGGCAGTAGGTATTGTATTTCCTGTCCTTATGCTATTTGTTACTTTTGGAGCGGGAATTCAAATTGCAGCTACGGCTCTTATGAGCCAGCATATAGGAGCCAACAATAAAGAAAAAGCCAATCATTTAGCGAGTCAATTATTCTTATTTACCTTTATATTAGGCATAATCATGTCGGTTTTAGGAATTATGTTAACTCCTTTTGTTTTGCATAATATTATGCAGATGGATATTCATGATTATTCGTATCAATTAAGTGCAAGTTATTTAAAAATTATGTTTTTAACCTTACCATTAGATTTTACTTTGATGTTATTTACTGCTATGCGTCAATCACAAGGTGACACATTAACTCCTGTATTATACACAGTAACTGCTGTTTTACTTAATATTGCCTTAGACCCACTGTTTATTAGTGTTTTTAAGTTAGGTGTACCGGGTGCGGCCTATGCAACAATAATCGCCAAATTGATTATTTTCCCATTTTGGTTTTATCGAGCATTTCATGATAAATCGGGTATTCACGTTGATGTCAAAATGATGAAAATGAATTTTAATACGATAAATAAAGTCATTTTGATAATGTTACCTGCATCAATTAGTTCAGCATTTAATTCTATTGGTTTTATTGTATTAAATGGGACGATTGCATCTTATGGAGATACTACGACAGCAGCATTTGTTGTAGGGAATAACGTTACGAACATTATCATGTTACCTGCGATGGGAATAGGCAGTGCACTTGCATTTTTTATTGGGCAAAATATCGGTAATAACAATTATATAAGAGCCAAACAAGCCTTTCATGCCTCCATCACCATTACTTTAATTATCATGTTTGCGACGATGATAATCATTATGCCATCACCTATTCGTTCGTTGATATCAAGAATTTTTCTTAAAGAAGAAGAATCTATTAAACTTTCCATGGAATATATGGCCTTTGTAGGTTTCAGTATCCCGTTAATGGGAATTTATCAGAATTTTTCAGGAGTTTTTCTCGGTTCTGGGAAGACATGGTACATATTATTTATGTCTATCGCGAGGTTATGGTGCATTCGAATTCCTATGATTCAATATTTTAAATACAATACAGATTTCGGAAGTAGTGGAATTTGGTATTCAATGGTAATAAGTAATACCATTGTCTGCATCATTGGCTTCCTATTTTATAGGCGGGGTAAGTGGCAACGGAAAATTGTGTAAATAATCTAATAAAATGCAGCCAAACAGTGAAAACGGTTTAGCTGTTTTTTCTATTTATACTAAGCTAAATCTTAGATATTCGACATTATTTGACAATATGTTCAATATTATTCTTTTTATTTACAAAATTTGCTAATTTTCTTGACTCTGATTTTCTTATGTAGTAAAATAATCTAAACTCCAACTTCTTTAAGGAAGAGATGGAGAAACCAAAAAAGGAGAGAAGAGAATGAAGAAAATTTTAGGTTTATTTTTAGTAATCACGTTTGCATTAGCTCTTGGTGGATGTAAACATACAACAAGTAAAGCTTTAGTTGTTGGTTACGATCCATTTAGTGGTAAGTTCAGTCCGTTCTTCGCTACAACTGCTTATGACCAAGACGTTGTTAGCATGACTAGTCTTAATCTAATGACGACGGACCGTGATGGTGGAATTGTTTATAACGCTATTGAAGGTGAGGATATTGCACGTGGTGAGAATACGTACAATTATTCTGGAATATCTGATTTAGCAGTTAATTATGATTCAGGATCTAATCAAACAACTTATACAATTAGATTAAAAGATGGTGTAAAATTCTCAGATGGTCAAACACTTACTGCAGATGACATCATTTTCACATATTATGTATTATTAGACCCTAATTATACAGGTTCTTCAACATTAAGTTCTGTTGATATTGTAGGTTATAAAAATTATAAATATAATACATCATTAGCAGATAAAGCTGATGTTTTACAAAAACAATTACTTGCTGATATAGGAACTGATTCTGCTAATGCTACCTTAACAACATATGTTAAAGAGCAAATCGGAGCTTTACTTACATCAGAATTTGATTGGGTAAAAGCTGATGTAGTAACTGATGATTCATGGGCTAGTTACTGGAGAACAACAGACGGTACAGTTTATGATGCTACTAAAGATGCTGCAACCGATGTTTCAGCTGCAGCTACATTTGCTGGATTCTATGCTCTTACAGATGGTTATACAGTAGGAGATAAATCTGATGCAACTGTACTAAGTGATGTAATTGATCAATATGGTGTTGATTATGCTACTTTAGATTCTAACTATGGTGATTCTGTAGTTACTCCTTTAGTAACTCAAAAAGCTTTTGAACTGGCTCTTGCAGCTACACAAGCAACTCAAGGAACACAGGGAGACCCAGTTGCAAATATTTCTGGTATCAAAAAAATTAATCAATATGAAGTTCAAGTTGTAACAACTGGATTTGATGCTGCTGCAATTTATCAAGTTTGTGGTATTACAGTTGCTCCTATGCATTATTATGGCGATACTGCTTTATATGATTATGCTAATAATAAATTTGGATTTAATCAACGCGCAGATAATTCAATGGATTTAATTTCAACTCATACTGATAAACCAATGGGTGCTGGTGCATATACATTTGATAAATATGAAAATAACGTTGTATATTTCAAAGCTAACCCAGATTATTATAAAGGTGAACCAAAGATTAAATTTATCAACTTCCAAGTTGTAACAGAAGCTAATAAAATAACTTCTCTAGTTAATGGAGATATTGATGTTTCTAACCCTTCAGGTTCAAAAACTAAATTCGAACAACTTTCAAGTTATAGCGATTCTATTTATGTAAGTTCAATTGACAATTTAGGATATGGTTATATCGGAATTAATGCTATAAATGTAAGTGTTGGTGGAAATGCTGGTAGTGATGCTTCTAAAGCATTAAGAAAAGCATTCGCAACAGTTATATCATCACAAAGATATACAGCTGTTAATAGTTATTATGGACAAGCTGCAAATGTAATCAATTATTCAATGTCTAATACAAGTTGGGCAGCTCCAAAAGTTGGTGACGATGGTTATCAAGTAGCTTATAGTACTCTTCCTAGTGTTGATGGTAATGATGGAGTTTCTGCATACGGTGGGGCAGACCCTGCGACTATGGCAAATGACCAAAGAACAGCTGATGCTAAATTAGCTGCTAAAGCTTGGTTAGAAGAAGCAGGATATACATTAACTGCTACATCAGGAACAGCACAATTTGGCGACCAAGTTTATACTGCAGTAGCACCTGCAGGGGCTAAAACTGATTACGAAGTTATTATCCCAGCTGGTGGAAATGGAGACCATCCATCATTCTCAATTGTAACACAATTTAAGAATATCATGGCTGAACTTGGTATTACTATTAATATCAATGACCCAGCAGATTCTAATGAATTATGGGATGCTCTAGATGCGGGAACTGAAGAAATTTGGTGTGCTGCTTGGGGATCTACAATTGACCCAGATATGTATCAAATTTATTATTCAACTAATGTTGTTACAGCTTTAGGCGGTGGCGCTAACTCAACTGGTTCTAACCATTATGCTATTCAAGATCCAACATTAGATAAAAAAATTATGGATGCTCGTGAAAGTGATAATCAAAATGATAGAAAAGCTCTATATAAAGATGCTTTAAACATAATATTAGACTGGGGCGTTGAAGTTCCTATCTATCAAAGACAAAACATTATCGCTATTTCATCAGACCGAGTTGACATTAAAACATTAACTCCAGAAATTACTACTTACTGGGGATGGATGAATGACATCCAAAATCTTCAATTAAAATAGTTATTTATAGATAAGTTAATGTTCAAGTTTTAAATTTTATAAATAATATAACCCGACTTAAGTTGATGACTGGGTCGGGTTGTTATTATTAATTTTGATAATAAAGGATGATAATATGAGACAATTTATTATTAGACGTCTTCTATTGAGTGTTGTTATATTACTTGGCGTATCTATTGTTTTGTACGCAATTATTAGATTAATGCCAACTAATTATGTAGATAGTATTATGCGTGGAAATCCAAAAATTACTCCTGAAAGAATTAATGAAATGAAGAGTCTTTATGGCTTAAATACATCTATCGTTGCTGGTTATTTCGATTGGTTAAATAATGTAATTCATGGCCATTTCGGGAATTCTTTCATATCAGGAGCGCCAGTTATCGTAAATATATCTCAAAAAATGTGGATTTCATTTTGGCTATCATTTCTCTCACTTATTTTTGAGGTATTAATAGCTGTACCATTAGGTGTAATCGCAGCAACAAAACAATATTCAAAAACAGATTATTCAGTTACAGTATTTGCATTAATGGGAATTTCACTTCCAGGATTCTTTTTTGCGATAGTACTTCAACAAGTATTTTCAATGAATTTAGGAATATTACCATTACAAGGTATGGTTTCAGCTCGTGACCACCAATTTATGTCACCAATAGGACAAGGATACGATATATTTCTTCACTTTATAATGCCTGTGACGGTACTTACGATAATTGGTATAGGGGGATTAATGCGTTATACGCGTACTAATATGTTAGAAGTATTGAATTCTGATTTTATTAGAACGGCACGTGCAAAAGGTCTTAGCGAAAGCACAGTTATTTATAAACATGCTTTCAGAAATACTTTAATACCTATTGTTACGATTTTAGGTAATACGCTACCCTCATTATTTGCAGGAGCGATGATTACTGAAACTATTTTCGCCATTCCCGGTTTAGGACAAGCAGGACTTGTAGCAATCAAAATGGGTGATATCCCTTATGTTATGGCTTTTAATATGTTTCTTGCGGTCTTAACATTATTAGGTACATTACTTGCTGATATAACTTATGGATTAGTAGATCCTCGAGTTAGGTTATCTTAAGAAAGGATAGGGTGAAAAATGAGTAGTAAAATAGGATCAGTCGATCTTGATGAGGTTACACTAACACCACCTCAAGAAGAGATGGCTGAGGAAATTAGTATTGAGAAAATAGTAACTCCAGGTCAATTAGTGTTAAAACGATTTATGCGAAATAAATTAGCAATTATTGGTATAGGTATACTTGTTCTTATGTTTATCTTTGCTTTTTTTGGCCCATTGTTAACTAATTATTCATATTCACAAGTATTTATCGATAATCAACAAAATTTAATTCGTTCTTTTGAAGCACCATCCCACTCCCATTTAGCAGGATTAGACAGTAATGGAATGGATATCATGACAAGATTGATGTTCGGGGGGAGAATTTCACTTACAATCGGTTTTATTGTTGTAGGGATTGAGATTATTATTGGGATTGTTATCGGTGGTATCGCTGGATTTTATGGTGGTTTTATAGATGGTCTATGTATGAGAATAGTTGATATTTTTAACTGTATTCCATTTTTGCCGGTTATGTTAATTGTTGGGTCAATCATTGATAAATTAAATGTTGATAAAACAAAAAATATTTACATTTTAATGCTTATGATGGGTGTTCTTGGCTGGCCAGGGATTGCCAGATTAGTACGTGGGCAAATTCTTTCGTTACGCGAACAAGAATTTATGATAGCAGCAGAAGCAGTAGGCTTAAAAGTGAGACGAAGAATATTTAGACACTTAATTCCAAATATTATTCCCCAATTAATTGTTATTGCGACTATGGGACTAGGTGGAATTATTTTAACTGAAGCTTCATTATCATTTTTAGGATTTGGGGTCAGATACCCTGTACCAAGTTGGGGTAACATGATTAACGCTGTTAATGATCCTTATATTCTACAAAAATACTTATTTACATGGGTCCCTCCAGGTTTACTGATATTTCTTACCGTTATAGCGTTCAACTTTGTTGGTGACGGTTTAAGAGATGCGTTCGACCCTAAGATGAAGAGGTAGCGAAATGGAAAAAAGAAATACAAAATTAATGAAAAAAATGGCTCGGGAAAAATTAAAAGCAGCATCAAAATTTAGTTCACAACAAATTAAAAAGTACCAAGCTGCTCAAAAAGTAAAAAATATTCCTGAATCAGAATATATTACTGAAATGCATGATTCTAAAAATATCCTTGAATTTGATAATTTACATACTTACTTTTTTACAGATATAGGAGTTGTAAAAGCAGTTGATGGAGTGTCCTTTGATATTCCTAAAGGTGCTACAGTTGGTGTAGTTGGTGAATCTGGATGTGGTAAGAGTGTCACGTCTTTATCAATTATGCGACTTATTCAAGCGCCTACAGGTCAAATAGTTGAAGGTTCAATTAGATTTCAATCTAATGATAAGGTCATTGATATAGCGAAAGCTCCAATGGAGATCATTAGAAAAATTCGTGGAAATGAAATTTCGATGATTTTTCAAGAACCAATGACTGCGATGAACCCTGTATTTACAACAGGAGATCAAATTGATGAGGTAATTAAAAACCATCATCCAAATCTATCAAAAGAAGAAGTCAAAAAAAGATCAATTGATATGCTTACATTAGTAGGGATATCAAGACCAGATGGAATATATAAATCATACCCACATGAATTATCAGGTGGGATGCGTCAACGTGCAATGATAGCGATGGCACTTGCGTGTGATCCAAAATTAATTGTTGCTGATGAACCAACAACAGCCTTAGATGTCACTATCCAAGCACAAATATTGGACTTGTTACGTGATTTAAAAGCAAAAATTAACGCTTCCATTATTCTAATCACGCATGACCTTGGCGTTGTTGCCGAAATGGCTGACTTTGTTGTTGTTATGTATGCCGGGAAAATTATTGAACGAGGAACTGCTCGTGATATCTATAAAGATCCAAAACATCCTTATACAGTTGGGTTAATAAAATCACGCCCTAATGCATTAGGACAAGATGAAAGATTATATTCTATTCCAGGACAAGTACCTAATCCAGTAAATATGCCAAATTATTGTTATTTCAAAGATAGATGTAATAGATGCACTGCTAAGTGTGATGGGGTATACCCACCACTTGTTCAAGTATCACCTACACATTTTGTTGCGTGTTGGGAATCAGATGGAGGTGAGAAATAATGGAAGAAGGAAAAAATATTCTCGAAGTCATAGATTTATATAAACATTTTCCGATAAGAGCTGGTGTTTTACAACGTGTTGTTGGTGGCGTTAAAGCAGTTGATGGTGTCTCATTCTCAATTAAAGAAGGAGAAACTATGGGACTTGTTGGTGAATCAGGATGTGGTAAAACCACTATAGGACGTACATTATTACGCCTACATAAAGCTACTAGTGGACAAGTATTATATAATGGAGTCGATCTTTTTAAATTACGCAGTGAAGAATTACGTCGTTTAAGACCTGAAATACAAATTATTTTTCAAGATCCATATTCTTCATTATCACCAAGAATGCCGGTTGGCGAAATCATTGGTGAGGCCGTTCGAGAACATAAAATTGTTCCTAAAAGAGAATACAGGGATTATATCATGAAAATAATGAAAGATTGTGGATTACAGCCTCATCATATCGATCGTTATCCACATGAGTTTTCGGGTGGACAACGTCAAAGAATTTGTATAGCAAGAGCACTTGCTTTAAAACCTAAATTCATTGTTTGTGATGAACCAGTTTCAGCTCTTGATGTTTCTATCCAAGCGCAAATTATCAATTTACTAAAAGATTTACAAAAAGAATATCAATTCACCTATTTATTTATCTCTCATGACCTTTCAGTAGTTGAATATATTTCTGATTCAGTGGGAGTTATGTATTTAGGAAATCTAGTGGAGTACGGTCCAAAAACAAAAATCTTTAAAAACCCACTTCACCCATATACAGAGGCATTATTTAGCGCTGTACCAGTGCCTGACCCTGATATGGTGCCTAATCGAATTATATTAGAGGGTTCAATTCCGAGTCCTGCTAATCCACCTAGTGGATGTAAATTTCATACAAGATGTCCTAAAGCAATGCCTATATGTAAAGAACAAGTACCTGTAAAACGAGAAATTGAAGATGGCCACTATGTAGTGTGTCATTTATATAATGAAATTAAGGAAAGTTTAAAAGCTGATAAGATTACTAAATAAAACTTCAAAAGGGGATAGAGAAAATGGCAAACTATAATAAGAAAAAGGACTTTGTTGACGATGGAAGAACGATTGTTAGTATGGATTTTGATACTTATGGAAACTATAAACCGAATCAGAAAAACCAAATTAATTATCAAGAAAAACGCCAAGACTTAGTCGATGTACAACTCACAAATAAAGAAAGATGGGCTATTATTAAAGCTATGTATCGCATACTAATACCATTTGTTATTATTATGTTTGGCTCTTTTATTGTAGTCGTTTACATCTTATTTGCTTTATGGAAGGTTTAATTTTTTTGCCACTTCATTATTTCAAATCTTATTAGTACTAATTATTTATATCAAAAGAACGCACGAAGTCAAGTAGCGTTCTTTTTTTCTTTTTTTTGTTATGATTGAATAAATAAAAATACCACTCTAAGTGATAGCAAAAAACTATCACTTAGAGTGGTTCAATGTATTTTTCATATTGTTAAATACCAGTTTATAAAAATACTATATTTTTAATTAGGAAGTGTTTATCTATAAAAAACTTATTCCTTAAGTAAATCTAATGATAAAAGGCAAGTAAGTAATTTTTTTGTTTATTTTCTCATTAAGCCTATTCTTTTCATTACCTTCATTACTTTTTTATAAGCAATTGAGTTAGCTGTTTTAGCTCCCTCATCAAGTATCTCATCTAAGACAAGTGATTTTCTGATTTCATGGAATCTTTGGGAAATAGGGGTTAAAAATTGAACTAATTCATCAGCTAATGCCTTTTTAAAGTCCCCATAATTAGCATTTTCAAATTTGATTTCTAATGATTCAATAGATTGATTAGTTATTTTAGAGAATATAACCAATAAATTACTTATTCCAGGTTTATTTTCTTTATCAAATTTGATTTTAGTATCACTATCTGTTACAGCTGACATGATTTTTTTACGAATGACCGATTCTTCGTCTAATAATAAAATGCAGCCTTTATCATTATCACTTTTACTCATTTTCTTAGTAGGATCTTGTAAATCCATAATTCTAGCGCCAATTTCAGGAATATACATCTCAGGAATGATAAAAGTTTCGCCATATTTATTATTAAAACGGATTGCAATATCACGTGTCAATTCTACATGCTGTTTTTGGTCATCCCCTACAGGAACTAAACTCACATCATAAAGCAAAATATCAGATGCCATGAGAACTGGGTAGGTATATAATCCACTTGTTAGGCCATCAGTACCAAGTTTTTGGGATTTGTCTTTAAATTGAGTCATGCGATTTAACTCACCGATATATGTATTACATTCTAATATCCAAGTTAATTGTGTATGTGCAGGTACCTCTGATTGTATAAAGATTGTTGCTTTTTGTGGGTCAATACCACAAGCAATATATAGCGCAGCGATATCTTTTACCCGCTTACGTAATTCTAATTTTTCTTGTGGTACAGTTATAGCGTGTAAATCAACAACACAAAAAAAACATTGATATTCATCCTGTAATTTTATAAAGTTCGCTATTGCTCCAATATAGTTTCCTAATGTTAAATCACCACTTGGTTTTATACCAGAAAATATTGTTTTCATCATCTACCTCGTTAAAAAATAATTTAACTTATTATAACATTCTTTTATTTAAAAGTGAATACCCACTTTATATTCAAAACACAGATGTTAGTAGTAATTAAATCAAATAATGCATTTGAAATATTGTAGAATGTTGTCGATACTTATGATATAATTAATATGAGAATTAAATAATTTATATAAATTATACAAATTGGAGGGTTTATATGGTTACAATTTTTACAACTCCTAGTTGTGCTTCTTGTAGAAAAGCTAAAAAATGGCTTGAAGAGTTTGAAATCAAATATGAAGAAGTTAATATATTCAATACAAAGTTAACAAAAGCCGACATTATTCGTATATTAGACCGAACAGAAAACGGCTTTGATGATATTATTTCTACACGCTCTAAAGTTTTTACAGAAAATAATCTTGATATTGATAATATGAAAATGCATGAATTATTAGATTTAATCATCGCTAATCCAAGTATTTTACGTAGACCGATTATAGTTGATGAAAAACGATTGCAAGTCGGGTATAATGATGAAGAAATTCGGACCTTTTTACCAAGAAGTATTCGTGAGAAATTAATGTGTGACGGAGAAATCTGTAGAAAAGAGAACAAATCATGTGATTATCTAGAAGCATTAAAAGAATCATTAAAATTAAATGTATAAACGAAATTAACTCATATAATTGATTTATATGAGTTTTTTTGCGAAGAAAAAAGGAGTTATTTAAACTCCTAGATTTAAGTGATTGATGAGAGCACCACTACTGTCAAGAATCGTATAGTCATTATTAACATTTTGGATTATTGCCATAAATGAATGATATCCTGTATAACGTTTTTTGAACAATTCTTTACCATCACTTGTAAATTTGTAGATGAAGCCATCATTAAAAGAGCTATTTCCAACAGCGAGAAAATTACCATTTTTTGTTTCAATAACTTGATTAAAATTAGTATCATAAATCTTTTTATCCCAAATTTTATTACCATTTTCATCAATTTTATAAATATATCCGTTACCCACAGCAAGGTAGTCTCCTTCGCTTGTTGCGATTATGGAATTTAAACCATCGGCATCATAAATTGTTATTCTATTTAAGGAATCACCATAATTATTGTAGAAATTAATGATACCGTTGTTATTAGTCAATTCATCTCCTACTGCGATAAACCCATCATTTGTTTCTAATATTTTGTGAATAACTTCATTATATAATAATGAGCTTTTAGTCCATAATAACTCACCTAAATCATTTATTTCTGTGACATATTTACCACTCATCGCGATAATATTACCATCTTTTAATACAGTAACAGAATCAATTGTTTCCATTGAATCAGATACATAAGTCCAACCACCTAATTTTAATATAAAACCTTTTTTCACTTCTGTACCATTATTAAGACTGACAGTGTTCCCAGAAACGAAAACATCCCCAGCTTGATTTTTTGTTAATGCGGTGAATGTGACATATTTGTCGCCAACAAATGAATCGTGACTTAGACACTTACCTTTTGTGTCTGTTTTTACAACAACTCCCGTTTCTGTATTTAAATTTCCTTTGAGAACATATTGTGTATTTTGTAATGTTTTGCCAATCAAGACATAATTATCTTGTTGATCTTGAAAAATGAAATTTTGATAGGTGGTATCACTAATGCAACTTACTTGATAAATATTAGGTGTGTTGAGCAAATGAGAAATAATAAAGATTGAAATACACATTATAATTAAAATAACGGTAGAAATGATATATTTCCAATATCCTGTTTTCATTTTCTCCCTCATCACTATCTATATTTTTGTCGTTTTATATTCATAAGCGCGGACAATTTTGCTTTTTGTTTCATTTCTTGAAATCTGAAATAGTGTTAATAAATCATTGAATACTTTTTCTCCATCCTCATATTTAGCTGTTTCAAGTTCTATTTCATAATCTGTAAAGCCGTAATAAGTCGATTCATCTAAAGCAATTAAATTATTTAAGTACGCTATTTCATAACGAAGTGTTGTTAAACGAGCCAATTCGTATAAGGGAGTAGAAATAGCAAGCTGTTTTAATTTAAAAGCTACCTCTTTATTAGGCAATTCATGGTGATTAAGTAATTTTATCCATTCTTCTTGAGTAATATTATCAGTTGTTTCTAAAATACCTTCATCTCCTTTTTGTTTTAAAGTGAGCTCCATCCCATTCTCTTTTACCCGAACCCTTAAAGCACAATGAATTTGTTTTAAATCCAGGTTATGGGTATCAAAATAAATATTTTCTTGTTGTATACAATTATCCTGGTCAACATTAAAATATTGAATGAGTTTTTGATACTCATGTCTAGTTAGTCCATTTTTAAATTCAATTTCCAAAAATTCTGACATCTTTTACTCTCCTTTTTATCTTATATTACTATTTTATAAATTTTTTTTTGTTAAATCAATGATTTATGGTAAAATATAGATGATAGGGGAACTTTTTAATAAAAAACAGAGAAGGATGGTGAAATCCGCTTATGCGGAGTAAAGATGGTTTATATACATAATTGGGATGAATTTTTACAACCGTATGAATTAACAGTCAATGAGTTGAAATTAAAGTTAGATGGAATACGCGCACAATTTTCAAAGAAGAATATTCATACACCGATAGAATCCGTTCGAGTACGTGTTAAAACAATTAATAGTATTATTGATAAGTCAGAAAGAATGGCATTAAGACTAGACGAAATCGGTGAAAAGATGCATGATATTGCGGGTGTTAGAATCACTTGTCAATTTGTTGAGGATATCTACTCAGTTGTCGCGCTACTTAAAAAACGTAGTGATATTGAAATCGTATATGAACGAGATTATGTAACTTATCCAAAGGTAAGTGGATATCGTTCTTATCATTTACATGGTTATTACAATTTAGAAACAATCGATGGAACGAGAAAAGTTTTATTTGAAGTACAAATAAGAACCATGACTATGAACGTCTGGGCGACAGTTGAACATTCTTTAAGTTATAAATATAAAGATGAAATACCAACAGATGTAAAAGAAAAATTATTTAAAGCAGCAGAAGCAGCTGTAAGTTTAGATGAACAAATTTCGCAAATTAGAAATGAAGTCAGAGAAGCGCAACAACAATTTGTTTTAAAGAAATTAAGTCAATTTAAAGGATATGAAGACAATCGATAAAATGGAGGAAAACATGAAATATGCGATAATCTCACGAGGAGATGCATTTTCACAGAGTGTTGTTGATAAATTACATCAACGACTTTTGGAATTAGAGATGGAAAATGATCAAATCTATCCCGACATGGTTATTACCGTTGGGGGGGATGGCACGATGTTAAAGGCTGTTCACCAGTACATGAATCGCATTGATGATGTGGTATTCGTGGGAGTTCACACCGGAAAACTAGGATTTTATACTGATTTCATTCATGATGATTTAGATTCTTTTATCACACAAATCAAAAAGGGTGAGTATGTTGATGTTTCATTTCCATTATTAACAGCGTATGTTTGTAATGAAACCTACTGCATTCAATATGATGCTTTAAATGAAATCACTTTGTTAAATCCTTTTCATACACAACATATTGATGTTTATATCAATGATGAATATTTTGAATCCTTTCAAGGTACAGGGTTATGTATTAGCACCCCAACAGGAAGCTCAGCATTTAATAAATCACTTGGTGGTGCACTCATACATCCTAAAATTCAAGCTTTTCAATTAACTGAAATAGGATCGATTAATAATAATGTTTATCGAACTATTTCCTCACCAATGGTTTTTCCAAAAGAACATTTTATCACATTAAAATCAACTGATTTTAATGAAGTAACTTTGACAATTGATCACATGCATCGTAATTTAGAAAGCTTTGAACACATAAAATTTGTTTTATCTGATAAAGTTGTTAGATTTAGACAATATAATGATAATGATTTTTGGAAAAGAGTTCATAAATCATTTTTATAGACAAAAAATTCAGATATGAAATTAGAGAACCTATTCATAATCGTAACGTTATAAAATAAATATCAAGGTTGTTTAGAGCATATTTTTACATGCAATATACCTAAAGGAGTGCTATTAACCAGTTGCTACGCGTTTAATATGCCATTAAGGATTGTTAGTAGATGATTAAATTCCATATTGAAATAATTATCTCGTAATTACAAGCCTTTAATATATTAGTAAATTAAATGTAAATAAAAAAGAGTATATTTTTAAAAAATATGCTCTTTTTGGTATCAAGGTATTATTATCGTACTAATTGATAAGCCCAACTAGATGTTCCACCTAGTATATTGATTACTTGATACCCTCTAGCGCTTAAATACTGACAAACTGCTGCACTTCGACCACCTGATTGACAAATGATATAGTATTTTTCATTTTGTTTTAAGTATCTTGAAAAATTAGCCACCATTTCATTTGTGGGAATGTTTTTAGCCCCTTCTACGTGACCATAATTATATTCGTAATTTTCTCGTACATCAATTAAATTTAAGTTTTCTTTTTGTAACATCTCACTTAATTGTTTCGTTGTAACATTTGTATACATCATTCTCACCTCCATACCTCGGGGGGTACCTAAATATTTTATGAGATTTTTAAATTTTTGTCAATGGATTTAATCTATTTTATAAAAATTAGAAATGTGATATACTATTATTATAATAAAAAAGTATTAATATCAAGCATAATGAAGGTGCAAGTTATGAAAGAAATATTAAAAAAATTGTATAAAGAAAATTTTATCTCAGTCGTTAATCACTATGACTTTGACCAATATTACTATTTTTTGGATAATGAAAAAACTATTTTTGGTATATTAAAAAACGCTATGACTGATAATGAATTGAAATTAGTTCTTTCACATTATGAACTATTGTCCGAGGAAGTTTTTGATGAGGAAAATAAAGAACTGTTTGATTATCTTTTTGGTAAATCTACCATTGATGTTCCTTTTTCCCAACTAAAATATTATTTTATTAAATTTTTAAAAGTTAAGGATGAAGAGACCTATTCTGAGTTAACACAACTCGTTAAAGAATCATTTCATGAAACAGCTTATTTTATTAAGAAAGAAAACATCTATATTATAGTCGTAAACAAAGATAGAGATATTCAATTCGTTGATATATTACGCTCAATTGAAAGTGATTTTGTTATTCAATTAATTGGCTATGAAAGTGATTTACTGGAAATAAATGATGCACTTCCAAATTATTTTCAATTTGACTATCATGGGTTTCAAAGCTTTAATAAAACTAATCATTTTATCATTCATAAAATAGATTTACTACAAAATCGTATTTTTTCTGTCATAGATGATAAAATCAAAATAAATATTAAACAGTACATCTTAAAGGAATTTTTTAATGATATGGAAATGTTAAATGTGGTTAGAATGTATTTTAATACAAATTTTAATACAACATTAGCAGCGAAAAATTGTTATATGCATCGTAATACCTTCATTAATAAAATAGATAAATTTAGTAAACAAACACATTTTGATTTGCGGAATTTCGATGAGGCATTTATTGTCTATTTAGTGATTGTTATGTAAACTATACAGACTGCACATTATTTGTAGAAAAATGATGTGCAGTCCTTATATTTACATTCAAATGCATTTATTTTATAATTAATTTATCAAGTTTTTGGAGGAATTATTATGGCTACACTAAAACTAAAAAATATTAATAAGATTTATGACAATAATGTCCAAGCAGTTTTTGATTTTAATATCGATGTTGAACATAAAGAATTTATTGTCTTTGTAGGTCCTTCTGGTTGTGGAAAATCAACCACTTTACGGATGATTGCCGGATTAGAAGAAATAACATCAGGAGAATTATACATTGATGGAGAATTAATGAATGATGTTGCGCCTAAAGATCGTAATATTGCGATGGTTTTCCAAAATTATGCGTTATATCCACATATGAATGTGTATGATAATATGGCATTCGGTTTAAAATTACGTAAATTTCCAAAAGATGAAATTGAACGTCGTGTTCAAAAAGCAGCTGATATTTTAGGTTTAAAAGCTTATTTAGACCGTCGACCTAAAGCTTTATCAGGAGGACAACGTCAACGTGTCGCTTTAGGACGTGCGATTGTTCGTGATGCTAAAGTTTTCTTAATGGATGAACCTCTATCAAACTTAGATGCTAAATTACGGGTTACAATGCGTTCTGAGTTAATTAAATTACATGAAAGTTTAGATACTACAACTATTTATGTTACCCATGACCAAATTGAAGCGATGACAATGGCAACACGAATTGTTGTTATGAAAGATGGTTATATTCAACAAGTTGGTTTACCTAAAGAAATTTATGATTTACCTAACAATATGTTTGTTGGTGGATTTATAGGGACACCACCAATGAATTTCATTAAAGGTAAATTCACTGAAAAAGGAACTTTTATTGCAGGTGATTTTGAAGTTGATATACCTAAACCAAAAGCAGATTTATTAAAAACAAAAGGTTATGAAGAAAAAGCTGTTGTTTTAGGATTAAGACCAGAACATATTTCTGATAAACCACTTGATTTAGATGTTTATGCAAAATCAAGTTTAACATTTAAAGTTGACGTTGCTGAATTACTAGGGTCTGAAACAATTATTTATACAGATTTAAATGAACAAAGATTAGTTGCTAAAGTTGACGCTCGTGCTGATTTAAGAATTGGATCACAAGTAAAACTAGCATTAAAAATGGAACATTGTCATTTCTTTGATCCAGAAACAGAATTACGTATCGTTAAATAGTCAAAGAAATACAACAAGCTACAAAAATTAACAATAATAAATAGAGTCTATTTAATTAAATAGACTCTATTTTATTATTATATAGTTAAACTAATTTAGTTATTAGTGATTACGAATATTGTAATATGAATATAGTTTTAGGAAATCTTTTTTGATTCTAATGCTTATTTTTTTAATTGTGAAGAAAGGGATAATATTGCAGCATCATAATGAGTATCTAATATCTTGTTAATTTTTCGTCTTCGTGAAAAAAAACCTTTAGATTTATTTTGTAATTTTTTTATTACGTCCTCAGTATTTTCGGGATATTCAAGTAAGATTTTGCGGTTAGATTTTAAAGCAATAAAATCTAGTAAAATTGAAAAACCAAGAATTAACGCAAAAACTGCGATAAATAAAGCAATTAGTAAATTTATTGATATTACAATAATTCCCGCAATTAATAGAAAGTCAGTTATACTCCCGATAATGAAGATATTTTTCTTAAGTTGACTAATAATAAAGTTCATATGGTTTTCAAATGGTTGATTCATAATAAAATTCCCTTCTTATTGTTAATAAATATATTATAGCATATATGTCATCTTCCTAACAATCATTAATAAATTTTAACATTGTTTTCAATTTCTTACGGCTATTTGGTAAGAAAAAATGTTATAATGGAGTAAATTGAAATAGGTGGGTGATAACATGCTAACTATATTAACCGGAAGAGCAGGTAGCGGCAAAACTACTAAAATGATGAATGAAATAGTGTCTCGCTTAAATGACCCAAAAGATACAAAAAATTTAGTTTTGTTTGTTCCTGAACAAATGTCTTTTCAATCTGAATATGAAATAGCTAAAAAAGTTAAAGGGAAAACTTATAGTCGTTTACAAGTATTTAGCTTTAAACGTTTAGCATATCGTATTTTCTTAGAGGTCGGTGGACTTAATAAAACTTTTATTAATGATATGGCAGTTGAAATGATGATTACTAAAATCATTGAAGAGCATAAAAATAAATTATTACTATATAATCAATTAAGTGGAAATTATAGTTTCGTGCAGTTATTACATGATGTCTTAAAAGAGTTTAAAAGCTATCAATTTACACCGGAATTAATTGAGAATTTAATTAAGAATGAGAATATGGATGAAACGTTAAAGAAAAAGTTACATGATATTGCCTTCATTTATAAAGAACTTAATACATTATATGGAGCTCAATTAATTGATAATGAAGATTTCTATCAGGAGTTACAGGAAAAAATTAGCCAATCTAATTATTTGAAAAATGCCGACATTTATATTGATGGATATCATAATTTTACAACAGTCGAACTAAACGCAATTTTACAAATGATAAAGACGAGTCATAATGTAACGATGTTATTCACTTTAGAAAACCCGGAAAATGAAGATATGTCTTTTAGTGATCATTTATTTCATTTGCCTTATCACACTTTTATGAATGTAAAGAATTTTGCTAATGACAATAAAATAAAAATTAAAATAGAACATTTACCTAATGCGCCTATGAAACGTTTTAAATATGAAGAGTTAGCATTTTTAGAGGCAAATTACGAGAAGAATAATACCTATTCTAAGGAAGTTAAGGCACTTCAAATTCTAGAGACAGAGAATCCAACAAGCGAAGTGCATGCGGTCGCCCGAAAAATTTATAATGATGTTTTAAAGAATAAGACTGCTTATAGTGACTATGTCATTTATATGAATAATCAAGAGGTGTATTATCCACTCATTCACAATATTTTTTCTTTATATGATATTCCTGTATTTATTGATGATAAGAAATTAATGCTTGACCATTTTTTACTTAATTTTATAGATGCCGCTTTAGAAACGATTAAATCTAATTTTCGGTATGAAGCGATTTTTAGAGCGATTAAGACTGAGATTTTTATTCCATTTATATATAATGACGAAACTTTAAATGAGATGAATTATTCTAAAGTAATAGGGGATTATCGGAATCGGTTAGATTTATTAGAAAATTATTGTTTAGCACATGGAATAATGGGAAATGATTGGGAAAAACCAATATGGGAAATTGATAATCAAAAAAAATTAACGAGAATAAACCGCGATGATAAAGATAAAGTTTCCCAGTTGAAAAAAATAATCAATGATACCAAAGAAGAAATTAGTGGAGTTATGCTAACTTTTCGTGACCAATTTAAAAAGGCAAGTATCGTAAAAGAACAAGTAGAGGCTATTTACACGTTATTAAAAGATTTAGAAATAGAAAAAAAATTGGATTTGTATGAAAAAGTGAATACAAAACAATGTCAAAATTATATTGATTTAAATGATGCGAAAAGACATAAACAAGTTTATAATCAATTAATGGATTTATTTGATGAACTAGTTTTTGTATGCGGTGACTATAAAGTGAGCACTGATGCATTTATTAAAATTTTACGGACAGGCTTTAAAAGCATGAAATTTGCGATTGTACCTCCAGCTATTGATCAAGTCATGGTGGGGTCTTTGAAGAGATCACGTTTTGAGATGATGGGACATTTTGATGATCCTAAATCAATTGGTGTAAAAAAGGCATTTGTTTTAGGTGTTAATGAAAATGAAATACCTAAAGTTCAAAATGAAGTCGGATTAATTACGAATAAAGAACGGGAATTCTTATTAAGTCAAGATATAGAATTAATGCCAACTATTGAAACTGCCTTTATGGAAGAATACTTTATTATCTATTCAGTGCTTTCTTCAGCAAGTGATGAATTAGTGCTGTCATATACGTTATCTACCCAAGATAAAAAAGAAGCATACAAATCAGAAATTATTGAGCGAATTAACAATTTATTTCCTTTATTAAAAGTGCAAACCATTGTGGATTACCCTCAAGGAGAAAGCGATGACAAAGATTATATTACCTCTAAAAATATGACAACGACAGTGCTTTTGCAAGCGATTAATAGGCTGCGAAAAGGGTATGAAGTAAGCGATACTTGGAAAGCTTTATATGGATATTTTAAGCATAGTAAACTTTTATCACCGAAATTACTAGGAGTTAGTGCTCTTAATGAAGCGAAAAAATTAGACCAAGAGACCATTAAACAGGTTTATGGAGAAATTATTACTGCGAGTGTTTCAAGTGTGGAGAAATTTAATAATTGCCCATATGCTTATTTTTTAGATAAAGGATTACAGTTAAGGGGTCGTGATATCCAAAAAGTTGAATCGATGGATATCGGAGATTTATATCATGAAACAATGAAGGAAGTCGCTTTATTATTAATTAAACAAAATAAATCGCTTCACGAATTAGAATTTACAGAGATAAGTTCATTTGTCAATCAGATTGTTGATGAATTCTCATTAAAAATGCAACGAAAGTACTTCGTAACTAATAAAAAGAATCAATATATGCTTTATAAAATTAAACAAAACTTAATCAAATCTTTGCAAGCCATGTATTATCAATCTAGCCATTCCCAATTTAAGGTAGTAGCGGTTGAGGAGAAGTTTAGTTTTGATGCTAATAAGTTAAAGGTAGCTCCTACAATGCTCTCAAATGGCAGCGAAATGCGTTTAAATGGCTATATCGACCGCATTGATGTAGCGAATTATGAGGATAAGCCATATGTTAGAATTATTGATTATAAATCGGGTAGTCTCGATATAGATTTCAATAAAATCTATTACCGGTTAAGTCTCCAGTTATTTACTTATTTAGATGTCGTTTTAAATAATGCAAAAGTTTTATTTAATAGGGAGGCCTATCCTGCAGGAGTATTATATTATCATATCCAAAATCCAGAAATTTTAGCTCTTTCTGAAATCACAGAAGCAGAAATTCTCTTAAAACAAAATGCGGAATATAAAATGAATGGTTATACTTTAAGTGATAAAATGGTTTCATCTTTGTTTGATACGACATTAAATGATAGCTGTAAATCAGATATTGTTAAAGTGACATTCTCTAAAACGGGTTACCATAAATTACAATCAAAAGTATTAAATACAAATGAAATGAATGCTTTAAGAAATTACACTAGAAAATCAATAACCGATTCTATGGAGGAAGTCACAAGTGGAAAGATTGACATCAACCCTGTGTTATATCGCAAAAAAGCCCCTTGCCAATATTGTGAGTTTCATTCCATCTGTAAGTTTGACCCTAATCTTAGAGAAAATCAATATCGTGAAATCTCAAAAGTTGGAGATTCATTAGAAATTATCGAAAAAATCGTAAATGAGTTTGGAAGTGAAAGCAATGAGTAGTGTCGCCTATACAAAAGAACAACTTAAGGCAATTACTGCAAGTGGAACTAATTTACTGGTTTCAGCCAGTGCAGGAAGTGGGAAAACCACAGTTTTAATTGAACGTATTATCCATAAAATGAAAGTAGATAAATGGAATATAGATGAGATGTTAATTGTTACTTATACAGAAGCCGCAGCATTTGAGCTTAAACAACGCTTAAGAGTTAAATTGGCTAAAGAATTATTAAGTGATAGTAGTAATGTTCATTTAAGAAAACAGTTACCTCGTCTTGCAGGAGCACAGATATCGACCTTTCACTCCTTTTGTAATAGCGTCATTCAAAAATTCTTTTATTTAATGGATTATGATGCGACATATAAAATCAGTGATGATGTAGAAACCTCGATGATTGCCCTTGAAACATTAGAGACATTATTTGAAAATTGTTATGAAGAAAATGATGAAAAGTTCATGTTACTCATTAATCGTTTTTCTAAAGAAGCACATGATGAGGTTTTTAAGAGTTTACTGATTGACATGTATTTTAAAATGCGGACGCTTCCTTTTAAAGAAGAGTTTCAGCAAAAAGTCCTTAATGATTATTTTATTTTAGATGATTTATCGTCTTGGAAATTTATTGCACTTGTAAAAGAAGGTATAATAGAAAAACTGAATGAAGCCAAAAATTATTTTCAGAGGGCTTATGCTTTAGCGAATCGATCTTTGCATCCATATCGTGAACAATCTCTTGAGGATTTAAAAATTATCGAGATTCTTTATTCACTTTCTGAGGGCCCTATGGATAATATGTATTCTTATTTGAAAGGATTATCCTTTTCCACATTTTCCTCAAAAGGAAGTAGTGATATTGATGCTGCTACTAAAGACATGATTAAAGATTTTCGTGATAAAGGGAAAGATAAGATTTTAAAAGATCTAAAACAATGCTTTTTTCTTTATCAAGAAAGTAGTCAAGTCAAGTTTATAAAAGAAAACAAAGTGATTTTAGAGGCTTTATTTCATGTCACTTCGTTATTTGAAACGCAGTTTCAAAAAGCAAAAAGAGATAAAAATTTAGTAGATTTTAGTGATTTAGAGGAAATGGCTTTAAGGATTCTATCGAGTAATGATAGTCAAAATGATGCGACAGTCTATTATAAAGATTTATTTAAGGAAATTTTAATCGATGAATTTCAAGATACTAATTCTATGCAAGAAACAATCATTAAATCTGTTTCTAAAAATAATAATTTATTTATGGTAGGCGATGTCAAACAGTCTATTTACCGATTCCGTTCTGCAGAACCAGAAATATTTCAAACGAAATATAAAAAATATGGAAAAAACGAAGATGGAGAACTAATTAATTTAAATGCTAATTATCGTAGCCGGAAGGAAATTATTGAATTCGTTAATTATCTTTTCTCACAGTTAATGGATGAAACTGTTGGGGAAATAAATTATGATGAAGCCGCAAGTTTAATTTATGGACAAAAGGATTATTTACATAAACCGTTAAATGAAGCATTAATTCATCTTCATTTATTAGAAAAAGATAAAATAAACGAAACAAAAGAACAGAAACTAGAAAAATCTGAAATTGAAGCACATCATGTAGCCCAAAAAATAAGAGAGTTAATTGATTCACATACAGGTGTTTACGATTTTAATACGAAAGAATTAAGAGCGGTTGAGTATAAAGATATCGTGATTTTATCACGCACTAAAAGTTCTCAAAATGTTTATCATGATGTGTTTAAAAAATATAATATTCCATTTTTAACAGATGAATTATCCGGTTATTTTAATTCTATTGAAGTGTTAACTATTACTTCAATTTTAAAAATTATTGATAATCCTTTACAAGATATTCCGCTTATCGCATCTTTAAGAAGCCCTATTTTTAATGTTGACGAAAAAGAATTGGTACAAATAAAAATAGCCAGTAAAGCTGATTATTATTATGATAAAATTGGTGCATACATTAAGATTGGTCAAGATAATGAATTAGTGGAAAAGTTAAGATATTTTATGAATATTCATCATAGTTGGCGTGAGCGTGTTAAAAATGAAGCTTTATCGGAACTTTTATTCAGTATTTATCATGACACCAATTATTATGATTTTGTTTTAGGTCAAATCGGTGGAGCTCAAAGACAAGCAAATTTAGATTTATTATTAGAGCGTGCTAAGCATTATGAACATTTGACATCGAACAGTTTGTTTAAATTTATCCAATTGATTAACTTTTTAAATGAAAATGATAAAGATTTACCACAAGCGAGAACTGTAAGTGATAATGAAAATTTAGTACGTTTTATGACTATTCATAAATCTAAAGGATTAGAGTTTCCCATTGTTTTCATCACTAATTTAAACAAAAAATATAATGCAGATGATGAAAATTCCAAAGTCTTATTTGAAAAAGAGTTAGGAATCGCCTTCTCATATCTAGATATAAAAAATCGAGTAAAATATGATACACTTTATCAAGGCCTAATAAAAGATAAATTGAGAAAAAAAATGCTAGCTGAGGAAATGCGGTTATTATATGTTGCTTTAACAAGGGCAAAAGAACGATTATTTTTAGTGGGAACGATTGATGATTTTGAAAAAGAGGTCGTTAAATTAGCGCAAATTAGGGAGTTAGATGAATGGGTATTGCCAAGTTATGAAAGACAGGCGACGAATTATTTAAGTTTAATCCTGATTGCTTTGGCTAGATTTAGCGGATTTGGTAAATTAATTGCTGAAAACAGCCCTTATAATGGCAAGCAAGAACCTAGTTGTGAGATAAAAGTTATTTCTACTATAGATTATTTGGATAATTCTTTAGAGACTAAGACAACCGATGATTTTGAATATAACGAATATACAAAAGATTTTAGTGAACGGTTAAATTATGTTTATCCACATAAAGAAAAAACCATGCATTTCGCCAAACAAACGATTGCGGATATGAAACGAGCTAATATGGTTAGTGATTATTTATATAATCATGAACCACTAATATTAAAAACACCTAAGTTTGTTGATATTACTAAAACGAATGCAACTTTACGGGGAACAAGTATTCATTTATTTATGCAGCATATAGATTATTTTCACTCATATTCTAATCAAGATTTAAAAATGTTAAAAACGCAGCTATTAGTGAATGAAATCATGAGTGAAGAACAATTAAATTTAGTTGATTTAGAAAAAATTGCTCAGTTCTTAAACACAGATTTCGCAAAAAAGATTAAAACAGCGGTTGAAATCCAAAAAGAATTACCTTTTACAACATTAATTAATAGCCAAAAAGTGTATAAAGACTTTGATGATTCAGTGGATATTCTCGTTCAAGGGGTTATTGATTTATTTATTGTTTTCGATGATTACTGTTACTTGCTTGATTTTAAATCAGATCGCATCAAAGATTCTACTATAGATATGAACCGACTTAAAAAACAGTACCAAGTTCAAATTGATGTCTATAAGGAAGCTATGAAGCATATTTTTCCAAACAAAGAATTAAAAGCAGGTTTGTATTTATTAGAAATCAACAAATTTATTGATATGTAATACCTAGATAAAGAAAATTTAACAGAATATAAAGGATGGCTATACGCCAATAGTTTACTTTATGAAGGAAATTTGTTATAATAAATGAAATAAAGATAAAAATATATATAGATTTCAAGGAGAGTGTTGTTATCGTGGAGGTCCCGTCGGTCCAATTAGTTATTTTAGTCATACTATTAATTTTGTCAGCGTTTTTTTCCTCTAGTGAGACTGCTTTTTCAAGTGTAAATATCATTAGATTGAAAAATGCTAATGATGAGGGAAGAAAAGGAGCTAAAAAGGCATTATATGTTGCTGATCATTTTGACAAGACATTATCGGCTATACTAATAGGTAATAATATTGTCAATATTGCCTCTGCTTCTTTAGTAACGGTTATTTGTATTAGTTTAATAAATGAAACAAGTGGACCCATCATTGCTACATTAATAACTACAATAGTGATTTTACTGGTTGGGGAGATATTACCGAAATCATATGCAAAAGAAAATGCATTGTCATTTTGTTTGCGTTTCGGTTGGTTATTATTAATTTTTATTCGTATTTTTTATCCTTTTATTTTTGTTGTGATGAAGATTAAAAAGGGATTATCAAGCATTTTTGAAAAGAATAAAGACCATAGTATGCCCTCAGTTACTGAGGACGAACTAGAAGTGATTATCGACACAATGGAAGAAGAAGGTGTCATAGAAGAAGAAGAACGTGAAATGATTCGTAGTGTCCTTGATTTAGGGGATACGGATGTATATGATATTATGACCCCACGTGTAGATATGGTCGGCGTTTATAATGATGATGATATTGAATTCATTAAAGATTGTTTCTTGAAAGAAAAATATTCTCGTATGCCAGTTTACAAAGAATCGAAAGATAATATCGTCGGAATATTGTATGAACGAGATTTCTTCGAGGCACTTGTAACAATTAAAGATGATAGTAAAATTAAAATAACAGAATTTATGAGAAAACCGATTTATGTACCTAAATCCATGCATGTGGATGACTTAATGGAATTACTACAAAGAAATAAACAACATTTAGCGATAGTTTCAGATGAATATGGTGGAACATCAGGTCTTGTTACAATGGAAGATTGTTTAGAAGAACTAGTTGGCGAGATTTATGATGAACATGATGAGGAAGAATTTGAAATTAAGGAACTTGATGATTTAAATTATGATGTGAATGCATCTATTTCTATCGATGATTTATTCGAGGAATTAGAGTTGGGGAAAGCACCTGAAACTCACTACAATAGTGTGGGTGGATGGTTGTATGAAAAATTCGAGGAAATTCCTATTATAGGTGATCAATATGTTTATACATCATTATTAAAAATTGACCATGATGTAACAACAATTGAAGATGATGAATATTATGAATTAATTCTTACCTTTACTGTTAGGGAACTACAAAATCGGCGAATGAAAACGATTCATTTGAATATAAAAAGAACTGAATTAGGAAATAATAAGAATAGGAATACTGAAAATGATGCGTAAAAGGCCTTCGGGTCTTTTTTTTTTGCTTATAAAAAAATAATTGGGAAAAATTTGAATAAATGTTTCACGATAAACGTATATATAAATCAAGCAATAAACTTTTAATCTCTAGAACCACTAGTATAACCCGAGTTTTGCAGTTCAAAATTAAATATTTAAAGATTATGCAGACATATATCTGCTTTTTTTTACATTTATTTCCTAAATATGTTGTATTCCGTTATGTTCCATGATATAATTATAGTTGTATGGTAATAATATTGGTGTAAGGGTGATGATATCATGTTTGTTAAGTTATCTAAGAGCGGGCAAGGTAATACTCAAAACGTTTATTTAGTTGAAGGGTATCGAGATAATGACGGGAAAGTAAAACAAAGAATTATTAAAAAGTATGGTTTGCTTCATGAATTACAAGCAAAGGATCCTAATATCCTTGATAAACTAAGACAAGCAGCTAAAGCACTTGATAATGATGAAGTAGGTAATTTAATAAATCTAACAGTCAATTTAGCGAGTACCAATGACCAAGCTTCTTCAACACTAAATTATGGTTACTTTTTCTTAGAGAGTTTATATAATTCACTAAGAATTCCTGAGTTTATTAAGAAGGCTACTAAAGGATATAAACATCAATATGATTTTAATGAAATTTTAAAGTTATTGGTTTTCTCGAGGATTTTAAACCCTGCATCTAAAAAAGAAACCTACGAGAAAAAGGATAGATATTTTAACTCATTTGATTTCAGTTTAGATGATATGTACAGAAGTCTAGATATCATAAATGATATTAAAGATGACTTTCAATTTCATCTACATGAAGAAATTAAGAAACAATACAAGCGTGATTGTACATTAGTTTTTTATGATGTAACTAACTATTATTTTGAAACAGAGATTGAAGGTGAATTAAAGGCTGACGGTCTTTCAAAAGAAGGTAAACGATCACCCATCGTACAAATGGGTTTATTTATTGATAACAACGGTATTCCAATTGCGTATAGATTATTTAGAGGCAATACAAATGATCAAAACACTTTAATTCCTATATTAGAGAAAGTAAAAGGAAAATACAATTTAGGCAAAATATTCGTTACAGCCGATAAAGGTCTAAATAGTGGTAAAAATTTAGCTTTTATATCAAGTAATGAAGATGGTTATATTGCTAGTCAAAAAATAAGGGGATCAAAAAAAGAATTTATTGATTATATCCTTAATGATACAGATTATGTTTATTATAAAAATAGAACATTTAAAATGAAGAGTTTTATAAGGGAGCGCCAAGTAAAAGATAAAGATAATAAGCTTACTAATTTAACAGAAAAAGTTCTATGTTTTTGGAGTAAAGATTATGCCGATCGAGAAGCTCATAAACGTGGTGACATCGAAGCATTAATTCAAAATTTTCTAGATAATCCTTCAAAATATAATGCCTCAAATAGATTTGGAGTTAAGAAATACTTAAAACAAATTGAAGTCGATGATGAAACCGGTGAGGTATCAAAACCTGAATACAAATTGAGTTTTGAACAAAAAAAATATGAAAGAGATAAGGCATTAGATGGTTATTATTGTATCATCACATCAGAACTTGAATTAGATGAAGAAGAAATAATTAAGAAATACCGTGGGTTATGGCGAATTGAAGAATCATTTAGAGTAATGAAATCAGATTTAGAAGGTAGACCAGTCTATGTATGGAAAGACCAACATATTGAAGCCCATTTCTTAACCTGTTACGTAGCTTTAATCATATCAAGAATATTACAATATAAATTGAACTATAAATATTCGGTTCAAAAAATCCAAGAATCCCTAAATGGAGCAAATTGTAAACTGATAACACAAAATATATTTTCATTAGAGAAGCAAAATGAGATTTTTAAAGAAATTGAAAATTTGTTTAATGTATCATTGGATAAATCAAATGTACGATATGAAACAATTAGAAATTACGGCAAGCAAATATTAGAACACAACAGAAAATAAAAACCTAAACGACTAATATGCAACCTATATGGTAATATATTAGTCATTTATGTTTTTAAACTGCAAAACTCAGGGTATAAAAAAACTATGGGATAGTATCTGAAAAAGAATCATTGGATGACCAAAAAAGCAAAAATGATACTTGATAATTTGCATGGATTATTTAATTCAGAAATATATCTCCATTTTACACTTATTTAATTGTACTTTTTTTTAAATGTCCTTGACAAAGGGTATATTTTAGAAATTATTAATTTGTACTTTAATAATTTCAGTTTTTACCTTATGGCAAAGATATTTTTTCGACAAATTCTCCTAAGATTCGAGAAAATAGACTAATAATTACTAAATTTATACTTTATTTATAATAAGTCAACAAATTATGTGAAATTTATAACTAATTTATATTCGAAATCTTGACTCGTAATATTTTTATATATTACTATAAATATGATTACAAAATTACTCTGTAATCAAAAAATTATTAGAGTGAAGGGGAATATAAAAATGATTCGGAGAATTATGAAAACGAGGATATTTATCCCAACTAGTAAAAAAGCAAGGAAAAGATTATTTAACGTTATTTCTTTTCTAGCAGCTTTTGTTTTTTTTGTTTCTTGTATACCATTTCAAAACTTTGTATTTGCATCTAATAAGCCTACATCTCAAGTGGTTAATTCTACAACTGATATGGCGAAAGTCGGATTAGATTATGAGTTAACCGATTTACGGACTGAAAATTCAAAAGTTTATCGAAAAATTGATGGGACTTTTGAAGAAGATTATTATAATCAACCTATCCATTATTTTATTAATGGTAAATGGGGAGATATTGATAACACACTCAGTTTGGATGGACAAAGTAGTGAATATGGAAATGTAGCAAATGATTACAAGGTTAAATTACCTAAAACAATCAATGAAAATAAAGATTTTCAACTTAAATTGGATGATTATTCTTTATCATGGAATATTTTAGGAATTCAAAAAAGCACGATGCAAGTATTAAATTTTACTGCAAAAAGTGATGATGTAAGATCATTAAAGAATCTTGTTCAGGATGCTTTATATAAGGATGTATTTGAAAATGTTGATTTAGAATATACACTTAGCGGTGGAAGTATAAAAGAAAATTTTATTTTAAATCAATATAAAGAAAATTTCTCAGTTCAAATGGAATTAAAGGTTAAAGGGCTTACATTAGAAGATCGAGGAACTGATATTGCGTTAATAAATGATAAAGGTGAAACTGTATTTGATACGAATTCTTATTTCATGATTGATGCTAATAATGTCGTTTCAAATGATATTAATGTTAATCTTGAAAACACAGGTAAGGATAAATATTTATTAACTATCACTCCTAGTGACAGTTTTTTAAGTGATAAAAATACAGCTTATCCGGTTAAAATCGATCCGTCAATATATATTCTTGATTATGAAGACAGCAAAAATCCAATTGACGATTACTATACAAAAAATGGAGTTTCTAATATTAATTCTTTTTTAAGTGTTGGAAGAGATCAATATGACAATTTGTACAGAAGTTATATTACATTTAAAAATTTAGAGGATATCAAGGATAAAAGCGTAATAACTTATGCGAATTTGTCACTTACTACTGTAGCAGGAGCAAATTATTGTAAAAGCACATGTACAGTTTCTGTTCAACAAGTTGAAAATGGACAACCAGTAGATGTAGATAATGATCCTTACTATGGAGCTAATATAAATATTGAATCTTTTGATTATGAAAATATAGATAATACGAACACAGGTAATGTAGAATTTACTTGGGATTTAACAAGATTATTTCAAAAATGGAAAGATAGCGCTACGAATTATACTGAAGGAACTATTCTATTAAAAACTTATGATGATTCACAGACTGGTGCGTTAAGTTCAGGTGGTCTCAGTTTTTATTCATCTGATTCAGGTATGGCTAATGTTGAACCAATGTTAGAGGTTGGTTATGTTGATTCAGCTGGATTAAACAGTGCATGGACATATCATAATCAAGATGGCGGTTTTGCTGGTACTGGATATACCAATGATTACACAGGCAATGTAACATTTGTTCATCTTGATAGTAGTTCTGTAGGTAATCAATTTTCATTTGGTATTTCCCATATTTTTGACAATGCTTACAAAGATGTCAATATAGGTTATGGTATGGGTCAACGAATGAATTACAGTGAACAAATCGATTATACTTTAGTTGATAGCAAGAATTATATTTATAAATACCGTTTGATAAATGGAGACGGCTATGCAACTTATTTTGATGAAATTGACAAAGTAGACTTACCTGATGATCCAATTTCGCATTCTAACTTAATTTTGAATAAAACATTTATTGCTGAAGATGGAAGCGGACTTATATTACGATATTATGAAGATATTCCTACTAATACTACCTTGTTTACAGTACAATCTTCAACAGGTTTATATAAGGAATTTTATGATATAGGTTCTACAAGTCAAAAGTACACCAAATATACGGATACAAAAAGTCAAAAATCATTTACAGTTAATTTTGATTACATCACTGGAGAAATAACTGATATTGTCGATGAAAATGGAAACAAAGCTCTATTTTACTATGTTAATGATTTATTAGAACGAATAGAAATTTATCGAATTAATGAAAGTTTGGAACCTGAAATTTACCAAATAAGTGTTTATAAATATAACGAAAATAAACAATTAACTCAAATTATTGATGTACCAAAAGAAGATATCAACCTGTTTTATAAAAAACAACTCTATAGTGACAACAGATATTGGGAGAACTATGGTTCACCATCGGATTGGATACCCCCAACAGACATTCCTCCAAATACGATCCAATCTAAGTTTCAAATAGCTGATACTAAATTTAACAATGAATACACCAAACAAACCGCTGTAAGAAGTTGGAAGGATTTACAACCAGGAGACACAGGTTATGAATCTTTAAAATATGCTCTAAGTACCCCAAGTGCAAGTGGAGATTATAGATGGGTGACAACTGGTGATTCATATACCGAATATCAATATCAAAAACAATGGTGGAACCCTGAAGCTAGTTATACCTGGAATACTCTTATAGGTGGAAATGGTACTGGCTATTTTTCAAGCCCTACAAGTGGCACTACTATATATGCTGGTAATTATAAAGTAAATTATGGAGCAACTACACCGGAATATTATTATAAATATGATGAATACAAATATTCTGATAAGGTGTGTTTTGGAGTTTATAAGAAAAGTACCGGTTTTTTAGGAATACCTACAGATAGTTCAAAAGGTTCAGCATGTTATTATATCGATGAAACTCCATCAACAAGCGATAATGCTGACTATTTTGATTACACAACTTATTACACTGATCCTGGTTTAACTAATAGCGTTTATATCGGAAATACATTTAGCTATTACACAGATAGTGGAAATCAAACGGTATATATGGATGGAAGAGGTTCGGTATCTAATGGCCAATATTTTGTTAACTGGACAACAACATATGACGATAATAGCAGTTATAAGAATTATTCAACACATTATGTGGGCAATTTTACTTATGGGTGGACAAGTAGTGTAAAATCAACAACATCATCCGGAGATTACTATTATAATTATTACAAAACTAATGCTTCATGGACTGATGTAAATGGAAATTCACAATATACTAATACACGTTATAGAAGTAACTATACCACACAATATAAACATTTTTATGGAGCATGGCAAACCTTATCTAGTGGACAAACTGGCTATGAAGCACTTAAGTATGCAACATCAACCCCTTCTGCACCAAGTGGCTATCAATGGGTGACAACAGGTAATAGTAGAACTTGGTATGAATACAAAAAACAAATAAATTCTATAGATTATTGGACTGATTCTTCCCCAACAGAAACTACTTTCATTGATAGTAGAGAGGATATAATATCTATTGATTCTAATACAAGATGGGAGAAAATTGATGGAACAGAACGAATGTTCCAAAAATACCAAGAACAAAGATTAAAAGGAGACTTAACTGAATCAGATCTTGTAAATGGACAAACAGGGTATGAAACTCCTAAGTCTGCCACAACAACCCCTACCGCAAGTGCAGGATATCGTTGGGTACTTAATGATTCACTTAACGATGCCTTATATTCGACAATTGAAACTCAAGCGAACTTCACTTATGATTCGAAGAATAACCAGTTATCTACTGTGGAAGATTTTTATGGTGACGGTATTCAATATTACTATGATGATATTACTAATAAAGTGAAACGTATTGAAAACTATGTAACCAAAAATGATGTTAAAGAATTAAGTAGTTCTTTAGATATCGCTTATTCAATCCATGAAACAAGTTTTACTACATTTAGAAATGAGGAATATCGCTATTTATTTGATAATTATGGTCACACAATTAATGTGATTGATGATAAGGGAAATATAACCTATTATTTTTATGATAATATATTTGCTGATTCTCCTACACCAAGTAATTGGAATTTAAATAATAAAATAATCGGTGAAACAAGCACTGTGACAATAAACAATCAAGAAAATCCAGATGGATATGTAGAAAGTAACCCAAATTTAATCACAAACCCTGGATTTGATGAAAGCAATAAGATGAGTGGTTGGTATTGTTCAATAGGAACTTGCTCAGTTACTTATGATAATGAAATGTATTGGAATTCAGTAGGAAGTCCTGTAGATTTTTATGAACCGATAATTAAAGGACTTGGAGATTCTACCAACAACTATGGTTCTGTTGTCACTATAAAGGGTAATCCAAATAAGGAATATTCCTTTTATCAAAATATAGATATCTATGGTAATGCTGGCGATAATTTTGTCGCAGGTGGCTTAGCAAGAGGATTTGTAGATAAAATAGATACTGATGAAAATGCGAAATTTTATATTAGAGTTCGTTTCTATCAACCAGACACCAGTTTTTCAGAAGTCGATGTAAATTTTAATAATGAAGTTATTGATGGACAATACATTATGGATAGTATAACAGCACCTAGATGGTATACAAGAGTCCAATTTTCAGTTGTATATCAAGGAGCAAATACCATATCCTTTGATTACTTTTCATTGCATAAGACAGAATTTAAAACAAATTATAAATTAAAGGAAGCAGGGTTAACCGATGCTGTACCTTATAGTGAAAAAACGGGTAATGTATCAAGTGTCGGTTTACCAAATAGCGAAAATGGATATACTTATAATTATGGTGATAGTGATCCATATAATGTAACTAGTATTACAGATAATAAGAACAATTCGACTGTTATAAATTATAACCATGAAACAGATGGTCAAGAAAATGTTCAAGATGTAAGCATCCATTCTACCCATAACAACATTAAAGAATCGTTTGAATATGATGATAATAATAATATTAAAAATACTACAATAGGTGATAAACCAGGAGGTAATTGGTTTAGTACATCAACCACTTATGTTTCAAATGGATTGTTTACAGATACTGTAACTGATGAGTTTGGAAAAAGAATAGATTATGATTATAATGTAATAACGGGATTACTTGATTCTATTGTTGACAAAAATGATGTTAGAACGGATTATACTTATGATGAATATGGAAGATTAAAAACTGTTTCTAAAGATGGATCAACAAATACATATTATTATGATAAAGGGTTATTAGATGAAGTTGAAGTAAATGGCTTTAGATACAAATTTGAATATGATGATTTTGGAAAAGTTACTCATGTATATGTAGTAAATGCAGATTCAGAAGTTTATAAGGAATTAATGTCATATATTTATGAAGATGACATCAATGACGATGGTACAAAAGATTATTATACCAATCAATTACTAGAACAAATTTACGGTAATCTAGACAGTATCAAATTTGATTATGATTCAGATGGAAGAATAAAAGGTATTAAATATAAAAGTCATAATGATTTGAGTTATGAATTGAAATTTGAATATGTCTATGACTCTAAAGGAAGATTGTTCAAATATATTGATCATGTTAATGGTGACGAAATAATTTATCGCTATGATTCAGTTGGAAGATTAGAGAAGGTTGAAAATGGGACAAATTCAATTTCATTTAAGTATAATACAGATAATGAATTTAAATCCTGTGTATATAATCTATTTGGATTAACAAGAACAACCAGTTATTTATATAATGATGATGGTTCGTATAATAAAACAACATATGGAAATGTAGAAAAAACTTATAATTATTCAAGTAATGATGTATTACAAAGATTAGATAATATTACTTTAAACACTGGCAGTAAAACAATTAAACAAACTTTCACATATGTTGATAATGTACCCGAGCCAGATGATATAGCAGTTGTTAATGGAAATGCTTCTACGAGAATTGATAAAATTGAATTTGATTATACCTCAGATGGTCAAAGTGATTTATCCTATGATTACCATTATGATTCTGTAGGGAATATAACTCATATTGATCAATTTGGCAATGGTATAACAAGTAATTATGATTATAAATATGATCAACTAAACCAATTAATAAGAGAAGACGTATTTATTTCAGCAGATATTAAATTTACAAATGTATATGAATATGATAAATATGGTAATATCACAAGTAAAAAATCATATGACTATCTACCGAATACTTTGACTGAAAATTTAACAGATTCAAATAAAACAGATACATATATATATGATGATATATGGAAAGATCAACTGAAAAATTATAATGGAAATGAAATTATATATGATGGAACAGGTAATCCTATATCAATAGGAACAAATATCGCTCTTGAGTGGGAAGGTAGACAATTAGTAAAATATACTGATGCATATGATATCAAGAATGTATTAGAAATAGATTACAAATATAATGATCAAGGCATTAGAACACAACAAATAATTAAAAGAATTGATAGATCAAATGGAGAAATTATTTTATCATCAAACGAAATCAATTATTATTTAGATGGTGACAAAGTATTATATGAAAGTAATGGAACTGATAAAATTTATTATACATATGATGTAGACGGTAAAATTATTAGTTTTAATTACAACGGCACAGAATATTTCTATATTCGTAATATGCAAGATGACATAGTAAAAATAGTGGACGAAAGTGGTAATGTTGTTGTATCATATAGTTATGATGCATGGGGAAATATTATTAGCAAAGTAGATAATTCTGGATTTGGGTTAGCTGATAAAAACCCATATAGATATAGAGGCTATCGCTATGATGAGGAGACAGGCTGGTACTATCTTAACAGTCGTTATTATAATCCTGAGATTGGTCGTTTCATCAATGCGGATGGGTTAATTGGGCAAACTGGGGAAATATTATCCCACAACATGTATGCTTATTGTCAGAATAACCCGGTGATGATGGTTGATCCTAATGGTGATTTTCCATTCTTGTCTGGATTAATAACACATGCCGCAACGCTAATATCAGGATATGTAGGGAGTGCTATAGTATCAATATGGGATAAAGAAGTTAGGGCTGATATGAATGCTATAGGATGGAATCCATTTAACTCTAATGAAGATAAAGTCTTAAATTCCAAAAAGGTATCTTTTTATAAAGGAAGTTTTGTAATTAGGCATAGTATTCCTGACGCAACTTCATGTGGAATTGGCGGAATGATTATTCTTAACTCTACTGAAACTGATACTATAACTGTTAAGCATGAATGGGGTCACAATATGCAAGAACTAATTCTAGGAGAGAGATTGTATTTAACAGCTGTTGCTGCACCTTCAATTTATTATAACAAAACTGGAGACTATACTAATTATAGTAATAGTGTTGCTGATAGAATGTATTACTCTAAAATTTGGGAAAGAACAGCGGATTGGCTTGGTGGAGTTGATAGAGGTAATTATGATCCACTTTGGTCTGGTAGCAATTTTGTACCTTGGTAAGGGAGGATTAGAAATGAAAATAAAAGAATTATTCTGCTTATTTTTTATTTTAATATTATCAGGTTGTGCTTCTACTTCTAAATTTCAGTATAATGAAGAAACATTAAAGAAAGTGGTAATAAGTGCTGAGATAGTAGAAGTAAATGACCCATTAAATGGTAAATTAGAAATTGATACTGTTAATTTAATTAGCGAAGAAAATCTTCCGAAAATCTTAACCGAGTTATCTAAAATTAATTTTATTGTGACAAAAGGTAGACCACAAATAGCACACGGAACATGTTTAAAATTAAATTACCAAAACGAATATGAATTAATATGCGAGAACACATTAATAAAAAATAATATTGATAATGAACATATCAGTCATAAAGATATATATAAACCAAAGGGTTTTGATGAGTTAATTTCAAATTATAAAAAAGAATAACTTCAATTCTAAATAGTTTTAGTTGATTTAGTGTCAAAATATATATTAAAATTTCATGCTCCAATTATAATTATAAATAGTTGGAGCTTTTCATTAAATTTAAAATAAGGGTTCGTTTTACAAGGATGTCGAGACAGGCTGGTACTATCTTAACAGTCGTTATTATAATCCTGAGATTGGTCGTTTCATCAATGCGGATGGGTTAATTGGAGAGACTGGAGATATTCTTGGGCACAATATGTATGCTTATTGTCAGAATAATCCAGTAATGATGGTCGATTCAAATGGGTATATGCCAACTTGGATGAAAATTGCCTTTGTAGCAATCGCTGTAGTTGCTGTAGTAGCAGCTGCGGTAATCCTTGCGCCAGCGGTTGTAGCTGCTGCTTCAACCTTAGTAGTTTCTGGTAGTGGAGCTCTCGCTTTAGGTGCAGCGGGTGGTGCTATAACTGCTGGCGGAGTTGCAACTGCTTTAGCATACACTGCCATTGCAGCTACCTCTATCGGAGTTTTAGCGTATGATGAGGCTAGGTCAGATGACGAGAGTAGTTCTCATGATTATACAGTATACACTTTGATTGATCCAAAAACTGGTGATATTGAGTATGTGGGTAGGGTGAAAACAGCCAATTATAAAGCACGAATGGCTTATCATGAAAAGACAAAAGGATTAGTTCCAGGAGAAAAGGTAAGCGGGTTGACATATTTACAGTGTAGAGGTTTAGAACAGGCTGGAATGATGTATCATTTAACAAGAGAAAGTGACGGTCAAGGAGGTTATAATAAAGTTAATGGAATATCGCTATTAAACCCTAGGTATAGTTCATATATGAACTCAGGGCTTTATGCTTATATGAAGAATCAAGCGGAAAATGAATGGCTTAATCTATTTGGATAAAAGAAAGGAGTATACAATGGCAAGTTGGGGACCAGGTTTGTATCAAGATGATGTTGCAGAAGAAATAAAATCTGAATATATAAAATTATTAAAAAGCGGAAAAACAAATGAAGATGCTACAAATGAATTGATTACATCATTTAAAGAATTAATTAAAGATAATGAAGATGAACCAATATTTTGGTTTGCATTAGCAGATACGCAGTGGAATTATGGAAGACTGATAACATTTGTTAAAGAAAAAGCAATAGATAATATAAGAAATGGTAATAACTTAAAAAAATGGGAAGAAGAGGGCTTGGCAGGTGAAAGTAAAAAAAGAAAAAAAGTTTTATCTGAATTGGAAGCGAAACTGAATTTGCAGTTACCACCTCTTAAAAAAATTTCTACATATACCTATTATAAATGTACGTGGAATATTGGGGATGTATTTGCATATCGTTTAGAAAGCGATTTTGCTAAAGTAAAAGGGTTATTCGGTAATTATATTATTATTTATAAAATTGATGAGGATATTTGGGAAAAGGGGTTAGATGGTGATGTTTTTCCAATAGTTTATTTGAGAGTTACTAAAACACCAAATTTACCTCATGGCCTAAGTGATATCAATAATAGCGATTATATAAAATCGTCTCCATTTAATAATGGGTATCGGTATATTAATATTACTAAATCAAAAAAAGCGTTAAATAAATTTATTTATATAGGCAACTATAAAGATATTAATGTACCTAAATATGAAAATATTCAAAAAAATATTATGTTCCCTATAATCAATTTTGGTCTCAAAGATATTGAGGAGAGAATAATTAAAAGAATATAATAATTATTTATTACACTTCAAATTAATATTACTAATAAAAAAACCAACAAATCATAACACTGGTTCTGCTGGTTTTTCTTTTTATCGTTAATGATAGTAATCAAATCTCTTTTTGCGTAAAAGTTATTTTACTAATTTTCACGGCCCCCGGGGGTACACTTTTACGCGATTCTTTTATTTACGCGTAACAGTAGCATCACGACAGTCCAAACACATCTTGTTTGTGGAAACATATCGTAATAATATGTAGCAATATGGGTATGTAAAGATATTTTATGTATCAACATGGGCATGACAACACATATTGATTATACTAAGTTGATACAATAAATAGATAAATTAATCTATTTTTTTCTTTTATATAAATGAATTATTGACTTGTGAAAATTAAAACAAATTATAAATTAAAGGAAGCAGGGTTAACCGATGCTGTACCTTATAGTGAAAAAACGGGTAATGTATCAAGTGTCGATTTACCAAATAGCGAAAATGGATATACTTATAATTATGGTGATAGTGATCCATATAATGTAACTAGTATTACATATAATAAGAACAATTCGACTGTTATAAATTATAACCATGAAACAGATGGTCAAGAAAATGTTCAAGATGTAAGCATCCATTCTACCCATAACAACATTAAAGAATCGTTTGAATATGATGATAATAATAATATATGATTATCCCACTAGCTCAGTAAATGTTATTGTAGGTGTTTGAATACAACAATTTATTAAACGACTAAACATTGTTCTTTTAAATTTTCTTCTATTAAATCGGTAACAAAATTCATTTAGATACGCTTGTAAATGTTTAGGATCTAAACCATGAAATGTACCACCAATAAATGCTTTAGCATTAGAAATAATTGTATGGAGCCAATGAAGATGATCAGGGTTTTTCTCAGTATCGAAATTAATCATTTCAAGCTGATATCCTTCTTCCTTAAGCTTTAAGTAAGAAGGGAATCCATCACAATGAATAACAGATTTCGGCTCAATAACCCTTTTAGCAAAATTGTTTAGTGTACTACCTTTTATATCTTGAATTACTTCCATTTTTAAATATTGAGGTATTCCTTGTTTATTAAGGGAAAGACCAACAAGAACAATTGACTGTTCTGTTCCTCTTCCTCGTTTCCCACCTTCTGTAGGCGCACCGAAATAAGCATCATCTAATTCAATTATACCTGATAAATTATACAAACTATCTCTTTTTCCCATGGCATGACGGATTTTATGAATCATCAACCATGCTGTTTTGTAAGTAACTTCAATTTCCCCTTTTAACATTGAACTTGAAATACCACGTTTATCATTTGATACTAAATATATAGCTAAAAACCATTTGTTTAATTCAGTTCTTGTTTTTTCAAAGATAGTACCAACAGTTACTGTAGATTGATAACCACATGATACACATTCATGTAAGTTTAATTTTCTGGTTGAAGTTACATAACTGTGTGTATGTCCGCATTTTTCACAGCGATATCCGTTAGGCCATTTCAATTTGTATAAATACTCTTCACAGGCTTTTTCTGAAGAAAATTGTTTTTGAAATTGAATTAAATTCATATCATCATATTTCATAGCTTCATCTCCCAATAAATGTCGTCTCTATACGCATTATATCAAACATTTGTTTGGGAGTAAATATTAAACTGAGTTAAAGGAATAATCATTTAAATTAATATATTCGATTAATAACGCTGATCTAAAAGATCCACATCATATTACGTAATACATTTTAACTTAAAAAAATAAAAATCTTAATAATTTCTTAAAAACTCAATAAAATCTATTAAAAAATTGATGCGTATATCCTAATAAATGGTAAATTTTTCTTGCATTACATGTAGATAAGTGATATACTTAAAAATTGTGCGTTGAAGAATTATATTAAAATAATTGTCAAGTTTTTAAGATAATTGAATATATTAAATATCGGGTGTGAATTTTTATCGTTAGAAAAAGGAAGCGATTAAAATTTTATACGTCTATGTAAAAGGTGGACAATTAAAAGAAGAACTAAAAAAATTACTAAGAAAAACTCGAAAAATAGCTAAGTCAATTTTACAAAGCAATGGGAGCATTTAGCATGATGCTAGATAAAATCCATGCTATTATTAAAGGGAATCAAATACAAGAAGCCTTTAAAGAAATTACCAAGAAAAATTCAAAATATTGGTGGTTATGAATAAAAGGAAGGAAGTGATTAACATGATGTTAGATCAAATTTATGCAATCATTAAAGGGAATCAATTACAAGAAGAGTTAAAAAAAATCAGTAAGAAAAATTTAAAAAATAACTAGTATGGATGAAAGAATAAAGAAAGGAAGTGATATATTAATGAACAATCAATTATTTGCATTACTCATTTGGAACCAAATGAAGGAAGATACTAAAAAAACTGACAAAAAAAATAAAGATAAATAAAAACAGTTTTAAATAAATTAACAAGGGAAGGAAGTGGTTAGATGAACAATCAATTATTTGCATTAATTAAATGGAATCAATTAAAAGAAGATGACAAGAAAAATGACAAGAAAAACGTAAAAAAATAACACTATAAATTTTAATAAAGTTGAGGTGGAAATATGACGAGTTATCTGTCACTAGTTTTGACAAAAGAAAATACGCACAAATAAAAAAATCCTATGTAGAACGATAGGATTTTTTTTATTTTTATTATTTAATTTCATTATTTCTTTTATATATTTCGATAAGCCCTTCATAAATTAGGTATTTATCTAATTTTATTTGATGCAGACAATGAGGAACAATATATTTAGCTAATCCCCCTGTAGCGATAATAAAACATTTTTTCCCATATTCTTGTTCAATTCGGTCAATCATACCATCGATAGCTGATGCAGTTCCAAATACAATTCCTGATTGCATTGCAGCGACTGTTTCTTTTTCTATGACCCTTTTGGGTGCTTTAATATCAATAGAAGGTAATAAAGCAGTTTTTGTGACTAAACTATATAAACTCGTTTCAATACCAGGTAATATAGCGCCACCATGAAAAGTATTATGGTCTATCAATGTAATCTTAGTGGCAGTGCCCATATCTAATATGATACAGGGTTGAGGATATTGGATCATAGCTCCAACAGCCGATCCTACTAAATCAGCTCCAATTTCTTTAGGATTATTTAAACGAATATCGAGTCCTGTTTTTATTCCAGGAATCACAGTAATGGGGTTAATCGCTAAATATTTTGTACAATATGTATTAAGTAAATTAGTTATAATAGGAACAACTGATGCAATGACGACTCCATGTATTGAATCTTTTGTGATTAAATTGTTTAGTATAATGGAGTATTCATCAGCTGTTTTATTAACATCAGTTTTAATTCGCCATCTATCAATTAATTCTTCGTTTTCATATACTGCAAAACTGATATTGCTGTTGCCAACATCAAATAATAATAACATAGATACACATCCTAATCTATTAATCTATAATCTCAATCGGATTGTTTTTCGGATTTAATGCATTTAATGCACTGATTACTGGTGGAGTTATAAGTGCAGAAACAACTGCCTCAGCAATAGCTGAGATGATAAGTGAAACTCCTATAAGAGTTATTGTAATTGTCAATGTTTGTGAAACTCCTGCAGCAGTAATAAATGTTTTAGTTTTATCAAAATAAACAAGAAGTAATGTACCAACTACTAATACAGTATGTACAAGTGATCCTAATAATGCTGTAATAGCAACTCGTAAATGTGGATATTTAATCACTCTTAGTTTTTGATAAATGAGTGCTGTTATAAATGCGAACGCAATACGAGGTAAGACAGAAATTATTGGATTTTGAAAGAATAAGTCAAATACGCCAGTAGGTCTTATATAAGCTGTGATACAAGATGCTAACCCAAAAAATAATCCTGTTAACGTTCCAAATCTTTTACCAAAATAAATACAAGCAATGATGACAGGAATATGAAGGGTAGTTGCGGTCGTAAAACCAAAAGGTATGAAACCTAAGAAAGGAACTTGTGACATAACAATGATAATTGTTAGAAATAAAGCCAAATAAATTAAATCTCTTGTTTTTTGATTTCTCATTAGAAATCTCCTTTCCAGCTCTTAAAATAAGATGCCGTTAAAAAATATTTAATCGCTTGTCTGACTTATTATTAATATCAGCAAGCATCCTCATTTTATCACAATGTACGATAAATTTCAAAAAAAAGTATTAAATTTCGCGAGAAATTAATAACTCTAATTAAAACTTTATTTTTAGATTTAATTTGCGCTATTTCCGTTCTTAGTAAATAATATGTTACTTTTAGATAATTGGAAAATAAATAATAAATATTATATATAAAAACATACAAAACCGTATAGAAAGTATGAAATTTGGTTCCCAGGAGACAAATTTCATACTTTCTATAAGTTTCTATATATATTTAACAAAATATTATATAATTAAAGAGGATAATGGTAACAATATATTTTTTTGATTATTTAAGTACCTTTTAAAAAATAACTGATTCAAAACGAGGAAAAACAATTATCATAATATTTATGTATTTTTTTGTAAAAAGATAGAATGGCTGCATGGGCAATTTTCAATATAGTTTGTGTTTTAAATTTCTATTTGACAATGATTTTAACAATTAAAAGTGAAAAAGTTGTGCGGATGTAATTAGTAGTCTCTTAATCGAAGTAATAGTTTATGATCCATATGTTGATGCTAGGATAACTCATAAAACAAAAATCAATTCCTCGTTACTTTGTTTGGTTAACACACAGTAGCGAGGATATTTAATTTATAAGGTTTATTTTATTTCAAAAATAGTGAATTTTACTCATGAATTGTCATATATTGTAGTAAGGCGGTGTTAAAATGAAAGAAAATAAACCTTTATTGTACATTAATAGTGCTCAATCAGATAAGTTTGGTGATCAAAGTCAATACATTTATGATAGTCGTTATCATAAACCAATTATCATCATAAAAAAAGAAGTTGAAGAAATTAATAATAATGATGAAGAAGAAGTTTTAATTAAACCTCAAATTATCAAAGAGAATATTATAAATCCAAAAGAAATAAACGGAGAAGAGATTTTAACAGGCATTAATAAAAAATTAATGAATAAAATTGATTTATTAAATAAACGGGCTTTGTTGGGTCGATATGTTCAGGTTTCTGTTGAAACTAAAGAGAAAATTATAGAGGGGTATTTCCTCAATAAATTAGCAAATGAAATAGTTCTGAGGGATAAAGAATTAGAAGTAACTGTTCCATTCGAAGAAATCAAAGAAATTTTAATTATAAAGTTATAAAAATAAAGAGTTATCTCAAAATGAATTCTAGTATATTATAAAAAGTGTAATTCCTTTTTATGATTAGAGTCTATAGATAAGAAAAAGTGGAGAAAATTTTCCTATGCTTAATCTTAAAAATGAAAAATTAATTTTCATATATTTGAATGTTCTTTTTTAGATGGTATTTTTATCTTAACATCTACACATCCTGCTATTTTTTTGCTGCTTAAAAAAGAAAAGGAAGAATGAATTCATCCTCCCTTACTTAGTAATATTTACTATTGAGACTTTTATACGAGCCCCTATAATCTCTATAATATTCTTAAAAAATATTATCTATGAGGCAGCCCCGTGAATTTTTATATGGTTTTTATGGAGTTATATTTAAATATAAAATAGGAATATGGTTAAATTAACAACAAGGTGTTACGAAAGTATCATGTAGACATTGGACAGCGATAAATTCGCATAAATCAACTGTTACGCATACATTAGTTGCAGTGAATGTTGCTCCAGCTAAACTACCATCTCCACCTACAGATAATACTCTTAAAACAGCACAACAATCATGTATTTCTTCAACACGGTATATAAATCCAAAAGTTGTTGGTAAATGTGTTGTTGGATCTAATGCGAATACTGTTTGAAATACAGTACCATTTTCTGTATATAATATAAATGGTCTTGTATTGAATACATTTGGTCCAGGAGCGTTTCTTCCTAATTTAGGAGCCTCACAATTAAAACAACATCCATTTAATTCACATTCTTTTTGGAGTTCATGAATAAATCGTACTTTTTTGCAAATACAACAAACTTCCTTTTCGTGATGACGATCATCGTGTTGATGTTCATCACGATTTCTATGATCTCTGCATGCTGATTTTACAACATCTTGGTTATCATTTATTTCAATAGCCATATAATCCCCTCCTTTCACTTATAAAATATGTTGATTTTTAATATCAGTATAGACAATCATAACTTTAAAAGATGAAATCATTTAATATAGTGTTTATACTCAAAGATAAATATATTGGAAATAGTGTAATACCATAATGCTATTTATACCTAGTAAATTAGACTATCCATACAATCAAGAGTTACCAAAAATAATATAATAAAATATAGAGAAAGGGAGTGAAATATTGAAAGTTCTTTGTATTTTTGGAACTCGTCCAGAAGCTATTAAAATGATTTCTTTAATTCGGAGATTAAGAAACAATGCTATTTTTGATGTCGTTATTTGTTCAACTGGTCAGCATAAAGAAATGCTTGATGAAGTACTTACATTGTTTGATATTATTCCAGATTATAATTTAAATGTAATGAAAGTAGGACAATCTATAATAGAATTATCTAACAAAATTTTGTCAAAAATTAATGATGTAATTAAAATAGAAAAACCAGATTTAGTTTTAGTTCATGGAGATACTACAACCACCCTAAATGGTGCGCTAGCAGCTTTTTACAATCAAATTCCAATAGGTCATATTGAAGCAGGGTTAAGAAGTGATAACATATATTCTCCATTTCCTGAAGAAATGAACCGTAAATTGACATCACATTTAGTCAACTTTACACTTTGCTCCAACTGAAGAAAATAAATTGAATTTAATTAAGGAACATATTGATGAGCATAAAATAACTGTGACAGGAAATACAGTTATTGATGCTTTAAAGGAAGTAATCAAAAATGATTATCATTTTCAGAATGAATTACTTAATTCATTAAATTATAATAAAAAATATATCCTATTAACTACCCATAGAAGAGAGAATTGGGGAATTAATATGGAACAAATATTTCTATCAGTGAAAGAAATCATGCAAACTCATGATGTAGAATTTATATTTCCTATGCATAAAAATGAGGAAATAAGAAAACTTGCTAAATATTTCTTTGAAAATGAACCTAGAATGAATTTATTGGATACATTGATTTACCCTGATTTTGTGAATTTAATGAATAAAGTATATTTAATAATGACGGATTCCGGGGGAATTCAAGAGGAGGCTCCTAGTTTACATAAACCGGTTGTAGTATTAAGAGATATAACAGAAAGAAAAGAGGCAATAAGAGCTCATACAATCAAGTTAGCGGGAGTTAATAAAGAGGAAATAATAAAATGTGTTAATGAATTAATGACTTCTAAAACTGAGTATTTTGAAATGTCACAAGCTAAGAACCCTTATGGTGATGGTTATGCCTCTATAAGAATTATGAATACGTTAGAATCATATGCCTTAGATAAGAAAAATTAGTATTCCTAAGTTTTGGAGTTCTCTACTAATAAAAGTCGTAAAAGCAGACATATAGCCTGCCTTTACGACTTTTTTTGATACATTCAATTTGTTGCGAGAAGCGTTTTTTTTGTTGGGAGGTTTACACCGATATTCTTGAAATCACTATTAATATCTAATTGCTACCAAATTAATATTGTTTTCGATTTATTAAATTTAATTTGTTTCATGAAGTAAGTAGGTATATATTCCATCAATCACTTAATAAATGCCAAAATTAAAGCCGCGAGAATCTTTATACATGAATGTCTATTCTCTAATTCGTGTTTTAGTATCTTTGAAATGGCTTCTTAATTACTTACAAATCAGATCAGATTATTAATCAACGACTGTTTTTATTTACTTGTGATAAATACATAATTACCATCTTAATTTTGCTATGCTTTTATCTTTAGGCAAGAATTAGCCTACATTCTATGGTGATGGAAATGGCATTTTAAATTATAAATATCTTAGAATGATTTGCCTTAAATTCAATAATTTAAATATATTTGTACTTCTGAGGATTCTGAATCTAAATATATTAATATTGTAATATGGGAGGTGAAGAAATTGCGAGATAGATTAAAATCATATATTAAATTAATTTCTAATTGGAAATGTAATAATAATCCTTGTCTAGACAGTTGTACAATATTAATATATCCGGTAGTCATTTATATAAGTGGTAAATACTAAGTTCCGTCGCAGGATTTAATCTAAGACTCCTACAAGATGTATATAGCCCAATATTTACACTTGAAAAAATAGAGGGAAATTGTGCAACTTTAAAAGTTTATGAGATTATTCCTAATGTCATTTATGACCAAGTATTAAAACCAGAAGAGCTATTATCATTATATTTAGCAGGAGATGCATCATTAGCCCCAACAGTGTTTTGTATAACGATTAATATCGATACAATTATGGGTTTTGAAATATTGCCACCTACTTGTGTAAAAACCTCACTAGGAGAAATAAATATTAATAATTATTATTATTTGTCCTTGACAAATGCAAATTTAAATGGCCAAATACATGCTACGCAGGGATTAGATGCAGGTCCTAAATCAATTGTTCATTATACTGTATCAGCTGGACCGTTTAATGGAAGTGTCACATTAGATGAATTAACAGGTGCTTTCGTTTACATACCGAATACTGATTATGCTGGTATGGATTATTTTAAAGTTATGGCATGGAACCAGTATGGAGAACAAAAGGAAATTGTTGTATCGATTCAAGTAAATGGTGACCCTATTGTAGAAGATGAAATATATACTGTTATTCAAAATCGTATAATAAATGGAGAAGTAAATGCGATAGACCCATTAAGTACTACATTAAGTTATGCAGTAGCTACTCAAGGTAATCACGGTATAGCGAATTTTGTAGATCCACTAGATCCACATTTTACTTATACTCAAAATCCCCTAGACCTCGAATATATTGGCAGTGATTCATTTATTGTAAGTGTAACAAATGGACTTGGGCTTGTAAGCCTAGAAGAAATAAGAATTCAAATTACACCAATCTATTCGTCTGAACCTACAGTTGGCGTGAACCCGTTAGAATACAATTTATTGATAAACCATACGATTAAGTATTTTGTGAAAATAGATGAAGCAAACAGTGATACATACACTTATCATATTTCAAATGACTCAACAACAATTGGTACAATTAGTGATATTGTGATTACCCCTGATACAAAAGAAGCAACATTTGATTATACAGGAATTGGATTAGGTATCGATAAAATAAACATCACAGTAGATAATAATAACACTGGGAAATCTACATCGGTTATTAACGATATAGTTGTTCAGGTATCACAAAATGTATCAAACATATCACAATTAGCTGATAATGTTGTCGCACCATCAGGCACTACAGAAGGAACTTTCTTAGTAAGATTTTATGAAAACAGTGAATATTCATTCTTAAATGGCCGTTACTATATAACAAGTAAAAATGGAATTGTCCGTATTGAACCAAATTTATTAGGAGACCCTCAACCATTTATAGAAGTTATAGGGCAAGAATATAAATGGTCCTATATTGCAAATTCAGGAAGTTATGAAGATTCTGTTGAAACAGGAATTAAATTCGATAGTACAATACAACATTTAACTTATGATATACAAGTGTCTACTTTACCTGTAATAATAGATAAAACAGATACTACTAGATGTATAATTAATAGTAATATTAAGGGTAAGATTATGGCGCTAGATCCATATAATGGTAGTTTAATATTCCAAGTACTAGTTAATCCACAACACGGGGTAATTACTTTTATAGATAATGATGGTAATTATACCTATGAACCAAATTTGAATTATGTTGGTCCTGATCAATTTGTAATTGGCGCCTCAAATGGGTATGGTACTACGCAAGTACCACTTGCTTTAATAGTATTTAATCCATTACTTAGACCAATTATTTATGATTTCCAACCAAATCCAGCTATTACTTACTTGAATTTCACTTTAGCAGGTCAATTATTTGTAGATTATGACATACTTTACCCAATTAGTTATAGTATATCATTATTACCAATGCATGGTGTACTTATTGTAGATGCGAATGGATTATGGGAATATACACCAGATGAAGGATATTTAGGCGAGGATGCTTTTGAAATAACAGTTACTAATACATTAAGTCAAAGTGATTCGATTACGATTCCTGTAACTGTTTCAACTGTAACATTAGCACCAGTGATTTATAGTTCTATTCATTTACCAATTGATACCTATGATGATACGCCTGTTAATTTTATCATAAAGGCTATGAATCCATTAGATTATTTATTAAGTTTTCCACTACTAGGTCCTTTAATTTATTTAATTAGCGTTCAAGGTACTAAAGGAGTAGCAACAATCGATGCAACAGGTAAGGTAGAATATACACCAGATGGATTATCTATAGGTATTGATAAGTTCGAAGTGACGGTTGAAAACGAATTAGGATTGAAAGATACGACTATGGTCTATGTAAATATTTTAAACGCGGCTAATCCATATTAAATGAATTTAAATGAAGGAACTGTTTCTTTTGATGGGAAGAACGATATTCAATTGTATAAAAAGCAATTATTAGAAATGAAAGAAATGGCACAAAGCTTAACATCAAAAGAACTCTCCTTTATTAATAGAAAGATTTACTTATTAGAAAAAGACTACATGGACCTTTCAATCACTCAATCTAATAAACGTGATCAAACATTTCATTTTAAATTGAAATCATTCTTAAATAAAAATAATCATAAAATAGTACTCATAATATCCGAAACCAAATATATTCAACCTATATTAACAAATCGGCCAATCCGTATTGTAAGTGAACTAAAAAAATCTGATTATGATGTAATATACGCCTATCGTCGTTGTTGTGATGAAGTATTTGATGTACCAGATTTTGTTTCCGAAAATGTCTTCCAAGCACCACTTGATTTAATTATTAAATATATAGAAGATATTATTTTAGTTCGAAAAAATAAAAAAATTGTATTATTTGAATTTCCTATTAGACAGTTTGTTAGGCATTGTGATGCATTCAAAAAAAATAATTGGGTGATACATTATGATATAAGAGACAATTGGGATGCCATGAAACAACTTGGTACTTGTGATTGGTATGATAGTGCTATAGAAGAAACGCTTATCAAAAAAGCAAATTATATCACAGTTGTATCAGTTGCATTAAAACGAAAAGTGGGAAATGCTCATTTAATTCCTAACGGTATTGATGCATCCTACCTCGATTTTAAAAACGATATGAAAGGGAAAATAATAGGCTATTTTGGACATCTAAACCAAGCTTGGTTTGATGATAAGTTATTAACTTATATTGCCATGAAAAACCCAAATCTACAATTTGAAATCGTTGGTCCTATTACTGAAAAACAAACATTTCCGAAAAATGTAGTTTTTCTAAAAGAAAAATCAACTAATGAATTAATTAAAATTGTAAAAAATTGGCGGGTTGGTATTATCCCTTTTAAAAAAAATGACATAACATATTATTGTGATCCATTAAAACTTTATGAATATTTAGCGTTAAAATTAAATGTTGTTAGTGTTGATATTGAACAAATAAGAGATTATCCTGGGGTAAATATTGCATACTCGTATGAACAATTCTCAAATTTACTCACAAGGTATGACAATCGAAATGAAAAAAAAATTAAAGCATTTTTGAAACAATCGACTATGAAAGTTCGAGTTGCGAAAATGATAGCTATTTGGGAGGAAGATAATGGAAGTTAAACGAATGCTGAAATTAGTTCAACTTCAAGAATATGATGTAAATGAAAAGATTCCCTTTATTGTTAAGGTAAATTTGCATGAAAATCAATCCTGTATCTTTTATGTTTTAAAAGGTAAGGATGTCTATGTAAAAAGTGAACAATCAAAAGAGAAGCAATTTACTTATCAACCGATAGATGATGGAAAATACAAAGTAAGAGTCGAAATCTATGATGCTGAAACCTTTAATACAGCCTTAATATTATCTATGAATAAGAAAAATGAGGATGCTAAAATTGCTTACTTAGATTATGAATATGATGAAGTCAAAAAGGAATTAAAAGCAACCGTTGTATTGAATGAAACGAAAAATTTACTATATAGTTTTTATTTGTTTAATGATAATCAGTTATTGAATCAATCTATTCATCAAGTTAATCCAACTATCCGTTTTAACATTGATTTAAATCGATGTGAGGCACTTAAAGTTGTCGCGACTACTGAGTTATGCAAAAATAATTTAGAAGTTGTAAAGGACTCGATTATTGAAATTATAAAATAAAAAACTTGTAAGCATATTCATAATTCAATTCAAAGTAACAATAAAGAGAAAAATTTATATTACTTAACTAATAGATGACTTCTATCATTTTGTAGGAGCCATCTTTTTTAGTGTTAAATTGTGTTTTTCAGATATGTAATTAATATCAAATCAGATATTTATTATAAGGCAATCTCTACTCTTAAAATATTCTTTTATATAAATGGTTTTCTAAGCATTATTTATATGTCAGCTATTGAATAAAACTACAAAAAAAGACCTAAGCTCTCCTTAAGTCTTTTTTTAGCAATACTTGATTATGGCTTGATTAAAATCGTTTTAATCGAGTTATTATTAAAGGTAAGTGTTAATATATCATGATTAAAATCTGCTTTTAAAATACCATCTTTTTGCAAATTGATTAATGTTAAAAATGATGCTACTTTAGCTGTTTGTTCAAAGGTAATCGTTGTAATGGGCTCAACTTCATACATTTTATTTGATTGCCAGCCCATAATAGGATCTTTACTTCCATTATATTTTTGATAGGTCTTTGTTGGGTTTAATTGAATTAGTTCTATTTCCGATGAATCAACTTTACTTTTTAGAATCATTTTACTTTCTGTTTTGCTGATGTCAACATCTTTACCTATATTAAATATTTGAAAATAGTGATGATCATTTTCAGATATTAAGTCATCTTTTAGAATAATTGACCCTGTTTTTAAGTAAACTAAAGTTCGCGAAATCTTGACACCTAAAAACAAAGTATGGATTGCTTGAACATAACTGTAACCATTTCTTATTCCATAGGTTTCAATTTGCGCTTTTCCTATTTGTTCTTGTCTTAAACTAAAGGACTTTCCATCAACAGAAAAACTATTATGAGCAAATACACTCCTAACGTATTTTCTATAAGGATCATTTTCTGTATATCCATATGCACCAGAATCTACAAAATAGTCAGTTTTATCATATGTTAATATAAATGATAAATCATCTGCATGTTTATGGGTTCTAGAATGAAAACCACTAAAAAAAGCTAGGTAGAGCGGTTTTTTTGTAGTACAATTATTTCTGAAAATAGCAATATTGGCATCTGGATAAACAATATCCGTTAACGTTTTTTGTGATGTGTTATACCAATATTCACCGTTTTTCGAATCTCCTACAATCGGTAATGAACCATCTGGTTTAGCAATGTAATCGAGATAATTTTTCATTTTAGAAATGGTATCATCCAAAAATGAATCGTATTTTTGGTAATATGTTAATAATTCATTTATACTAATGAAAAATTCTAATACTAATTTATGATAGGTCGGACTATGTTCTTTATGTACCCCACTAGGGGTTATATCATGATTGATATGATCAAGTAATCTTTCTTTTGAAATCATAAACCATTTTTGACTATTTTTGAAATTAGGGAATAGAATGCTTAGTTCTAATAAAGCTCGACTTTGCATAATTCCGTGATTATGTCTAAAAGTATAATTTTCATCAAGGGCGATAAATTCCCCATGTTCTTCTAGAATATCTATAAATTTTTTGGAAAATTCTTCATCAAAAATTTCTGAATTGCGATAATAATCCCAAAAATAGATAAAGGTAATAATTCTACTAGCTACAGAATGATCTCGCCATGCTTGTGTACTTGTTTTTTTTCCTTGTAATGGATTATTGTCAATCCAACTATTAATAAACCATTGAGCTTTTTTTAGATAAATGAGTTCTTTTGTCATTTCAAAAGCATTTAATAAATAACTTACCATTCTTAATGAATGAAAATATAAAACCCAAGTTTTATTTTCATAAGGGTCAATTGACCAATCTAGTGTATCTTCACTGTATGAATACGGTTCAAAGAAATCAAATAGATAAATTTTCTTTTTTTCAACGATATTATCTACAGCGATTAAAGCCTCACCATTTAATTCTGTCCTTTTTACATAATAATGTTTATCATATTGATTCCAAACTGAATTAATTAAAATCAAATTTATTTTCTCCAATATGTTTTTCTCCTTTCATTAATAATATATTCATAAAATAAAAAACCTGAGAGGGCAGGTTTTTTTTAGATTACATAAATGTATTCAGTATTTGTTTAACTTCATTTTTATTTTCGATTAATCCTTGCAATCTTTTGTTAAAATCGGTTAACGTATTTTTAGCATGAACAATCACTAAAAAATTATTTTCATTTAATATTTCATGGGGATAATTAATTACACCTGAATGTCCTCGTTCAACTTTATATCGTACTTTATTTAGATAATCATCAATTTTATATGAAGCAACAAAAAATGGTGATGATTTACAATACCAATAACCCAATTTACAATTAATAGAATCATAGATATAGCCTTTTTGATTCATTAAAAATTGTGTACCTTCTTTAGGTTTATAATTCTTTAACATTTCAAAATAGTCTTCGTTGTAGCAATCATCAGAATCTAAACGAACTTCAAATACATAATCATAGTTACCCTGTTCAAGTGTTTTATAAATCAGTTTATTCTTTTCTTTCCTTTTAATAAACTTGATGTTATCTGGTAATTTAGTGTATTTATTTAATGCTTCATTAATCAGCTCTTCAGACTCATCATTGTATCTTAACAATGCGAGGAAATCTTGGTTTGTTTGTTTAATTAAACTTTTACAAGTAAATTTCATAAAGATATCAATTCGATAATTAATCCATTCTTTTGTTAAATTAACGCCATTTAATAAATCTACATCATTGAAATACATATTAACAATTATTTTATTTATTTTATCACCTTTTTTCTATATAAATTCATTAATAATGTTTTCTACTATTTCCTGATTTTCAATTATTCCCTTTAATAACCGTAAATCATCAAAATGTGTCGCTGTATTGGCTTGATGAACAGTAATCATAAAATTATTTTCATCTAATATTTCATACTGTTTATCACCAGTACCAATTTTTCTACCATCAATTTTATATCTAATTCCTTGAGAATAATCACTGACTTTATATACAAGTGCAAAGAATGTTGGAAATTTACAAAGCCAATGGCCTAATCTATGATTGACTGAGTCAAAAATATAACCTTTTTGATTAATCAAATATCGTACATCCGCTTTTGGATGATAATTTTTTAATTTTTCAAGGTATTGGTAATGATACATATCGTCAGAATCAATATAAGTCATGATTAAATAATCATAATCTTTTTCCTGCAATTGTGATGTAATAATGCCATTTAACTCACTTTTTTTCGCAAATGTGTACTGATTTGATAAAGGTGGATATCTCCGTAATGATTCATCTATTAAATCTTTAGTTCCTTCTTGATATTTGATGATAACTGTGAAATCTTGGCTTGTTTGTTTCATCAAATTTTTCATTGTATATTTCATGAAAATATCTATCCTATAATCAATCCATTCTTTAGTTAAATTCAATCCATTTATATAATTTCTTTCATTAAAAGAGATTATAATACAAATTTTATTCATAAAGTCCCCTCCCTTCTTATCATCATGGTCTTAATTCATAATTAGAATTAGTTAACGAAAATACGATATATGATCTATTCAATATTAATTTTATCAAAGTAGTGTGGATAGAGTTCTTGATGATTCTTAATCCAACATTTTAGTTCATCCATCATTATTTCATAATCCTGTATTTGAAAATCAAAGTCTTTTCGAGTAGTTACTAATGTTTTATTGATATACTGATTTTCATAAGGAAGAATAGTTACTGGTGTATGAAAATATTTCAAAAATAATTGTAATAAATGATACTTATCAATATTTTTATTTGGAGTTAATTGATATAATCCAGTTAAATTTTCCATACTTGCTATTTCAATGGCTTTGGCGAGTTCTAATGTTGTAATTCCATTCCAATAGCTATTTTTATAGCCTAGTATTTCACCATTTTGTTTCACAAACCAATTAAATAATCCTATTCCATTTTCATTTATATCTGGGCCTATGATTGAATTTCTAAAAGTTAAATCCTTATTGTTTATTATTTCTCCTAAAGATTTAGAAACATCATAAAATAATTTCCCATCTTTAAAAGAGTTTTCGGTATAACTTCCTGTATTTCCAGAAAAAACACAATCTGTACTTAAATGAATAATTTTTGTTTTCATATATTTAGTAAAATCCGCTATCATATGAGGAATATAGCTATTAATAAATACGGCTTTTGCTTGGTTTTCTTGTGCATTATTATTTAAGATACCAAGACAATTGACGATAACATCATAGTTACCTTTAGTGATTATTTCTTTTAATTTATCTATATGAAAAGCATCATCTAGGATATTTTTACAGTAGTTAAAAGGACGTCTAGAATAGGCTGTTACATCATGTCCTTTTTCTAATAAGAAGATTGTAATCATATGACCAGCCATTCCCGTTGAACCTAAAATTAAATATTTTATCATAATTTCCCTACTATAAAACTTGTTGAAATAAATCAAGTTTTAATAATAATTTTTTCATCTCCTCTACATTTAAACGTATCGTATTATGGGATGTATAATCATTTAAAGAAGCAGTTTTAACTTCTCCTTTAACCGCATAGTTTTCATAATTTAAATTTCTGTTATCTAGTTTAATTCGAAAATAATTATCCATTTCTTCTGCTCTAACCATTTCTTCTCTTGTGACTAATACTTCATATAATTTCTCACCATGTCTTGTCCCAATAATTTTAATTTTGTTATCAGTTTGTGTTAATTCTTGAATAGCCTGTACTAAGGTATCGATAGTTACCGCTGGTGCTTTTCGAATAAACAAATCACCCTGTTTTCCATTTTCAAAAGCAAAAATCACTAAATCTACAGCTTCATCAAGTGTCATCATAAATCGTGTCATTTTGGGATCAGTAATAGTTATATCATCCTTATTTTTTATTTGATTTAAAAATAAGGGAATAGCAGAACCCCTTGATGCCATGACGTTTCCATAGCGTGTAAGGCAAATAATAGGCTTATCAGGACCTAAAAAACGTGCTTTAGAAGTGATAATTTTTTCCATCATTGCTTTAGATATCCCCATCGCATTGATTGGGTAAGCTGCTTTATCCGTGCTTAAACATATGATCTTTTTCACATGGTGAAAAATAGCAGCATTAAGCATGTTCTCTGTACCTAAAATATTCGTTTTAACTGCTTCTAATGGATAAAACTCACAAGAGGGGACTTGTTTTAATGCTGCTGCATGAAATACATAATCAACTTTTTTCATTACAGCGTAAATACTGTCATAGTCTCTAACATCACCAATGTAAAATTTTAATTTTTCGTTATTGTAGAGTTTTCGCATATCATCTTGTTTTTTTTCATCACGACTGAATATTCGTATTTCTTTTATATCAGAATCAAGAAACTTTTTTAATACAGCGTTTCCGAAAGACCCAGTTCCCCCAGTGATGAGTAATACTTTATCTTTAAACATTTTGTTCACCTCCAGATTATCAAGTTGCTATATCTTATTCGAAAAATAGATAAATTGTTGATTACTTCTATCATTGAATTCTTAAATTGAGGGATATGTATTTACATTATCTACCTATAGAAAGAAAAAAAGGCAACTAATTTTGGTTAGTTACCTATTAAATGAATTCATTGATTATCTGTTTTATTTTATCGGTGTCTTCGATTTGTTCCCTCACAAATGGAGTCCCAGAAAATCTTTTTTTAGGATTATATAAGTGAACAACTCGCATATAATTAAATCCCTCAATTATTTCGTGTGGAAATTCTAGTACTTTAGGAGTGCTATTAAGTAAGCACCTTCTTAGTCCATTTATATCATTAGACTTAAAAATAAAGACAATATATTGCGGGTTAATTTCTTCCCAATATGCTAATCTCTGTTGTAAAGAGTCATAAACATACCCTTTTTTATTAATTAAGTATAATGTATTAGGTTTTGGTGAATATGAAGCAAGTTTTTCAATATAATTCTTATGATACATATCATCTGATTCTAAGAAAATAATTAATAAATTATCAAATGATGTTTTATTGATGAAAGTTGATATGATTGATTTTACTTCTGATTTCTTAATAAATTGGATATTTTTAGGAAGAGTTTCATAGTTTGTGAGTGCAGAAACAATAAATTCCTCAGTGTGGTCTTCATATTTGATGAATGTCATAAAATTTTGATTGGTTTGTTTCTTTAAACTCTTAATTGTGTAATTCATCAAAATATCTATTCTTTTGTCAACCCATTCTTTTCGTAAATTGCTGCCTTGTGTATCATTTAAATCATTAAAAGAAATGTTGATAATTATTTTATTCATATTTTCCTCCTTCGCTAAATCTTATTTTTTTATATTATATTATATTCAATTTAAGAAAAACTGAGGATAATCTTTGCCATTTGAAATTACAATTAGTAAATATGCTTAAAGATAATGGCTCATTTCCTTGAAAGATTATCTTAATTCCTATACGAAAAAAAACATATTGAATAATATAACATGAAAGAAAGGGGGAATAATTATGATTAATGTAATTGGATTAGGATTCATTGGCCTACCCACGGCACTCATGTTCGCATCAAATGGGATTAAAGTTGTAGGCACAGATATTAACATTGAATTGATTGGTAAACTCAATAATAAAGAACTCACTTTCAATGAAGACGGACTAGAAGTCGTATTTGAACGTGCTTATGAGAATATTAATTTTACTACTGAGTGCGTAGCTACAAATCTTTATTTAATTGCAGTGCCAACACCTTATATTAAAAAAACAAAAAAAATTGATAGTAGATTTGTTTTAAACGCTTTAAACGACATTTTAGCGGTGTGTCAAAAAGGAAGTATCATTATTATTGAATCTACTATAGCTCCGGGTACGATAGAAAATCAAGTGATTCCTTCACTTGAGGCAAAAGGATTTATCGAAAATAAAGATGTTTATATTGTACATGCACCAGAACGCATTATTCCAGGCAATATGATTTATGAGTTAACACATAATTCACGTATTATAGGTGGAAATAATTTAGAAATAGCTTATGAAGTAAAACAATTATATGAGGTATTTTGTAAAGGTGAAATCAATATTACTTCTGTTAAAATGGCTGAATTTTGTAAAGTTGTCGAAAATACATTCCGTGATATTAATATAGCGTTTGCGAATGAATTAACAAAAATATGTAACGAAGAGAATCTCGATGTATATGAATTAATTACTTTAGCTAATAAACATCCACGTGTCAATATATTAAAACCTGGTCCTGGAGTAGGTGGTCATTGCTTGGCAGTTGATCCTTGGTTTTTAGTAGGAGAATATAATTCTTTAACGAAATTAACAAAGGCAGGAAGGCTAGTTAATGAAAGTATGCCATATTATGTGTATGAAAAATTAAAGATGATTATGGAAAAAGAAAAAATAAATTTTAATGAAGTTGGTTTCTATGGTCTTTCATATAAAGAAAATATTAGTGATTATCGACAAAGCCCTAGTTTAAAATTAATCCAAATTGTAAAAGAAAAAACGACAGATAATTTTAGAGTTTATGACCCCTATGTAAAAACAATATTAGATCAGCAATATACTGATTTTGATGACTTTATTAGAGGAATAAAGCTAATTGTCGTTTTAGTAGCGCATCGGCATATAATTACGCAAGATTTATCAGATTTAATCGTTTTTGATACAGTTAATTGTATTAAACAAGCACAATACAAACTTTAAGAGAGGTGAAGAACAAATGAATGAAGAGGATTATGAATGGAAGATTCATAAAGTAATAAATCATTTCACATTAACGCCTGAAAATCATTTACTTAAGTTGAATCATCAAACCTTTATCAATGAGAACCCACAGTTTTGTGATGTTGATATGAATGAAGATGAAGTGATAGAGGTAGATAGTCATTTTGACTATGAATTTAGATTAAATGGTGAAGTAAAAAGAAATCAGAATGTTTTGATGTTTATCTTAGCATACGATGATTCCATTAAAAAAGATGTGTTCTCAAATTTTATTAACCGAAGTATAATTCTTTCATTTAATCAAGAAATTAGCTCTGTTAAAATAGTTCTGCGATTTGAAAGTTATGCGACTCTTAAAATAAATGAATTAATTATAAAAAAGAAAAAAAGAGTGGGTGCACTAAATGTGGCTGAAGCCAAAATAATGACAGATGAAAAAATTCCATATAGTAATTTAAAAATAGCACTCATTGCCGATAAATTTACAGAAACTTGTCTCAGAAATGAAACAAATATCACAAACATTAAACCAAATAATTGGAAAAATATTTTAACACTTAATGTTCCTGATTTATTATTTGTTGAATCTACTTGGCATGGGGATTGGGAGAAGAAAGTGGCAGTAGTTATGAATTATCAATTGAAAGAATTAGAAGAGGTGGTCAATTGGTGCAAAGAAAATAAAATACCAACCGTATTTTGGAATAAAGAAGATCCAGTTCATTTTTCACAATTTATCGAAGCCGCCAAATTGTTTGATTATATTTTTACAACAGATGAAAACATGATTCCTTTATATAAACGGTTAGTAAAAACAAATGAAGTATATGCACTTCCCTTTGCAGCACAACCTAAAATTCATAATCCTATCGTTGGTATCAATGAGCGGAAGAATAAATTATTTTTTGCTGGATCTTATAATGAAAAATACAATGGAAGAACACATGAGATTGATTTACTATTTAATTGTGCAAAAGAATTTGGACTAGATATTTATGATAGAAATTTTAATGGAAAAAGAACAGAAAATAAATTTCCTACGGAATTTTCTCAAATGGTTGTAGGAAATGTTACTTACGAAGAAATGAATGAGAAATATAAAGAATATAAAGTCGGGTTAAACGTCAATTCTGTAAATAATTCAAACACGATGTTTTCAAGACGTGTATTTGAGATATTAGCATGTAATACACCTATTATCAGTAGTGAATCAAAAGGAATAAATCATTTTTTCGAGGGTATTGTATTATCAAGTAATAATAAAAACGAGTTGGCTGATGAATGTCAGCGATTATTTAATGATGAGATGTATTATAAAAAGAAAGCATTACTAGGTTTACGAGAAGTTATGTCAAAACATACTTATGAAGACCGCTTAAAATTAGTGTTGTCAAAAACTAATTTAAAAGTTAATTATTCAATTAATAAATTAACGGTTTTAGCAATTGTAAAATCTCAAATTGAAACCGATTTAGTGACGAATATCATCAATAATCAATCCTATAAGCCAGATGAAGTTATAATGCTTGGAAATGATTCTTATGATAAATTATTAAGTGAAATTGTCAAAACAGAATATGTAGGAATATTAAATCCATCATACCATTACGGACATGACTATTTATTAGATTTATTCTTAGCCACAAAATATTCAGATGCATTGATAATCTCGAAACCAACGAATAAAAAAGATGAATATAAATATACACAACAGGTGAAACAATTTGGCTGTATTATGAATAAAGATATTATGAAATATTTTAAAATATCAGATTTTTATGAAATAACTAAATTTAATCAAATCATTGAGAATTTAAGTCATTCTGGCTATAAAATGTTAAATATCGATGAATTTAATTATAATGAGAACCAATTGTTGCTTCCTAATAGTTTAATTGAAGTATAAAATAATGTCTCTATAAAAAAGGAATTGTCATCAACTTAAGATTTATTGATTTTTATGTTAAGTAAATAAGCTCTGTTAAGGCATAAATTCAATTAATTTTGAAAGGCATACCTTTTTTTGTTTATTTTGTAGGGATATTATTAAATAATTTTGTCATTTTTTTCAAGTATAATATAGTGATAAAGATGGTGTTAAGTACTATGCAAGTTTATTCGAAAATACAAGGGATGATAGTAAAGTAGTTCAAAAAGTATTAATATATTTTGTTCAAGTAACTTCCAATAAAATACCATATTTAAAAGCAGCTTATGCGAATAAGGGTCTCCTCCTTAACTTTGGGTGAAATGAATAAAATAGTAAAAAACCAGATATAAATAAATGTCTGATTTTTTTGGAAATATGATTCTCGATTATGGGGATTTACGGCATTATATACTTATAAAGGAAGGCAATTATATTGTAATATAATGAGATAAAAAGACTCTCTTTTCTATTTGATGAATTCATTGTGTATAAATCTTTAGAGAATAATATTTCATTTCACATTTATATAAAATCACATCTACGTAGTTGTTCTCGTCCAGCTTGTGGTAAGGAAAACAGGAAATTTCACGCCACATATGAAAGAATTTTACAGGATACCCCTCTTAATTGCAAACAGACATTTCCGCATGTTAATGTATATAAATTTGATTGTCTCAATCTCCAATGTGAAAGTAAAGTCAGTACGTAATGATGCCTTGACTGCGCTGATTTTAGGCGTATTTATGTTTTTAAGCAATTAGAAATCAATCAGTTGAAGAAATTCCAGGTTGTCGTTATTTATCTGCCGTTTTCCTTTGATAAGTGGGATTCTACTAGTCTATGCCTAAGAAGGTTTCTATATGGGGATTTATTAAACAAAGACTTAAATATAATCCACGAGCTATTTTAATTATTGTTAAATAAGATGGTAATTGACATTCAAATTAATAAATATAAATACACAGAAAGTAAATTAGAAAAAAAATATCAATTATTAGAAATGTCAAAAGAATTGTTGTTTTAACAGATAAAATCATAACAGAACAAGGAACGCATGAACAACTGATGGCAAAAAATTGCGTATATGCAAATTTATATAATATGCAGTTTAAAATTGAAAGTTAGTTAGAATCAAGAATGAAATATTTTAACTAACTATCCATTAAATAATAAATTACTAATATTTTATGTGTGTTGACGATAGAAAATAACAATGTTATAATATGAATGAATGAAAAACAAATTCATTCAACTTAAAGGGGGTTATTAGTTTGGTTGATAAGAAGGTTGGTATATTTAATGCAGGAAGAGATTTATTTTATTCAAGAGGGTTTAAAGACACTAATGTTTCTGATATTACCAAAATGGCCGGAGTTGCTGTAGGTAGTTTCTATAACTATTATTCATCAAAAGAGGAACTTTTTTTGGAAATCTATATTAAAGAAAGCGAAAAACATAAGAAACACGTAATGGAAACCATTAATATTAATGAGGATCCTAAGACAGTAGCGAAAAATTTAATTGGAATGAATATCAGTGCTATGAATTCAAATAGAATACTAAGAGAATGGAATAATCGTGATATTTTGAAAGAACTTGAAAAATATTATCGAGACGAAACAATTAGAAATCAAGACATTTTTCAAACTTTTTATAAAGATGTATTATTAAAATGGAAGGCTGAAGGTAAAATAAGAAATGATATAGATGACGATATTTTATTGGCACTATTTGGTATTTTAGAATACATTGATACACATAAAGAAGAAATTGGGGTTCAATATTTTCCGAAGATTGCCCAATATCTAGTAGATTTTATAATGAAAGGTTTGACTGATATCAATAATAGCGATAGATAAGCTATTATTTTTTGTAAAAATTAATGAATGAATTAAAAAATATATTCATTCATTAATTAGTTTATAAAGAAAGGGAATAAGAAATGAAAAATTATATTAAACTACTACCTAATATAATCACTGTATTAAGAATATTTCTATCAATTTTATTTATTATAAATATAATAGGAGAATTTGCATTTAATAAAAATAAGTTTATTTATATATTAATATTATTTATATTAATTTGTATTTCAGATTTGTTAGATGGTAAAATAGCAAGGAAAACGGGAACAACTTCTTTTTTAGGAGCTAAATTAGACGTATTTTCTGATATGTTTTATATAGTAATATCTTATATAACATTAATTTTTCTTAAATTTTTGCCAATATGGTTTTTAATTTTTATAAGCATTAAATTTATAGAATTTCTTATTACTTCTAAATTAATAAATAATACAAATAATTTTATAAAGAATCCATATGTTTCTGATAAAATAGGAAAATTTGTGTCAATTATATTTTTTATAATACCTGGTGTTACTTGTATTATAAGATATATAGTACCGAATAATGAAATGTATTTACTAAAATTTTTACTATATATTGTGGTGCTATTAGGAATTTATTCTTCATATATAAGAATTACTAATTTTTGTAAAATAATTTCTTTAAATGATAGTTTAATAAAGAATTAATTAGTTAAAAATATAATGAGATTAATTACATGAGGAGGATTCTATGAATAGAAAATTATATAAATCAAATTCTGATAAGATGCTCGCTGGAGTATGTGGTGGAATTGCTGAATACTTAAATATTGATACTACACTTGTAAGAATAGGTTGGGTACTTCTTTCATTACTATTTGGAAGTGGTATATTAGCTTATATTATTTTTGCGATAGTTATACCTAGAAATCCTGATATTTATTATTAGATTGTATTAAAATCTTTCAAACTCATGTTTGAAGGTTTTTTATTATATATCACGTAAAAGTTCTGATTCAATGTTTTCTAAAGATAATCATAAAATAAAAGAAATAGAAACAACCATGATTTTTAAATTGTTGATTGACAGCCTTAATAACTAATCTTGATAATAAAAAATTAAATTTATTGACAATATCAAAAAATTGATTCCCATAAGAGAAAGTAGAAAATTTTTAGGAATATTAATTCCAACAATAAAAGTCGAATGACATATAAATCAAAAATAAAAAACCAGTTATATTTAGCACAAAACATATTTTTTCAGTTGACTATGTAATGAAAGTGAGATACATAATGAGAGAAAAATTAAAAAAACAGGGTTTCTATAGAATCCCTGTTAGTATTTTATAAATATAAATAAAGAGTATAGATTAGGAATTAAATCAACAATAATAACAATTAAAATTTAGATAAAAAATGAAGCGCCAATTGCTAATACACCAACGATACTACAATAAATTGAGAAATAACTTAATTTGCCTTTTTTAATGATACCAATAAAGAAAAATAATGATAAATAAGTAAATAAAATAGCAGTTAGAAAAGCTAAAATATAAGGAATCATTAAAGAACTTTGAACAGGGTCATTGATAAATTTTTTAACATCTAATAATGCTGCACCTAGTGCAACAGGGAGAAATAAAAGGAATGAAAATTTAATGGAATTATCAATATCCATTTTTCTACTTAAACTAGCAGATATAGTCGATCCAGATCGGCTAATACCAGGGATGATTGCAACGGCTTGAATTAAGCCAATGAAGATGGCATCCTTAAAAGTGATATTCTCTTTTCCTTTTTCGCCTCTAGGTACCTTAGTGATAGCATATAATATAAATGCTGTAACAAGTAAGGAAATACCTACTGTAAGCAGATTGCTTAAGTTACTTTCCACAACATCATTAAATTTATAACCAATAATTCCTGCCGGAATACTCGCTATGATAACGAGCCAACCATATTTAAAATCTTGTTTATAAGGGGTTTTATCTTTTTTAAAAATATATAGAAAGAAATTTTTAATGAGTTCAATAATTGTTTTTCTGAAAAACATAAAAATGGCAATAAACGATGCGAAATGAAGTAATATACTTAATGATAAACTATCATCTTTTAAACCTAGTAATTGATGTACAATGACTAAATGTCCGCTTGATGATACTGGTAATGTCTCAGTGATGCCTTGAACCGCACCTATAAAAATATATTTGAGTATGATTAGTAATGCTTGCATGTTGTCACATCCTTTTTCAATATAAATTCATTATATCGTTAAAAAAGAATAATTTAAAGAAATTTTTTGTAAAAAGATAATTTTACGTTTGAAAATATATGATATAATGAAAGTAGAATACAATTTTGGAGGACACTATGAATATAGCGTTAATCGCTCATGATAAGAAAAAGGCTGAAATAGTCGAATTAACTAAAAAATACGAAGAAATCTTTAAACGGCATACATTATATGCAACTGGTACAACCGGTCTTCATATTATGGGAGAAACTACTCTTAAAGTCATCCGCATGAAATCAGGTCCTTTAGGGGGAGACCAAGAAATTGGGGCGATGGTAGCCAACCATAAATTAGATATTGTTTTATTTTTAAGAGACCCTCTAACAGCACAGCCACACGAGCCTGATGTCAGTGCCTTATTGCGTTTGTGCGATGTTTATAATGTAGCACTAGCAACAAATTTAAATACAGCTGAGAGATTATTAGATAGTATTAAAGATGAATAGTAAAATAAATGATTTGAAGTAAATAAATATAAAAACAAGATGAAAATTTTTTCATCTTGTTTTTATAACATAATAAAATTTGTTTATTTCTAATCAAAACAAAGATTTCTCTTTATATGATTTATTACTTTTATAATTTAAAGATACTGATTCCCTCTAAACTCGTAAAAGCATAGACAGCAGCGCCTTCGTTATTTTTTACCCAGATTAAAAAATCAGTTTCTATTCGTAAAAAAACTCCTGTATCTGCATGACCTGAGGCCGCGATGACGTGGATTTGGTCACCCTCAACGAATGCATCTAATAAAGCCATTTTATCACTCCTTAACAATATATCATATGTATTAACCCATAATTTGGATATTATTAAGCAATCATCTGTCATGAAAAGCATAAAATAAATAGACTCTAACATTTAGAGTCTACTATCTCTTCAGGGATATTTCTTCGGAAATGTCCTTTTATATTCTTGTTATGCTAATAGCGTCTAGACTTGTAATAGCGATATGTGCAGCGCTTTGGATGTTTCTAGCCCAAATTAGAAAGCCGTCTTCTATTCTTATGAATACACCTTGTTCGCAAATTCCTGATGGAGTTTGAACTAATATACGATCGCCTTCTTGTAAACCATCTAATCGACGTCTTTTTTCAACTGGTGGAGTTATAGGTTGGGCAACTTGTTGTGGACATAGGAGATTATTATTTGGGAAAATGTTCAATTTATCACCTCCATAATTTAACCTTATTATAGTAAATGCAAATGAGAATATAATGGATAGGTAAATTATGGTAATATAAGAAAAATGTATTTATATACCTTGAATATTCGTCCTATATATTTCGATGGATATTTTCATTAAATTAGATAAATAATATAAATAACAAATAATTAACAAAATTAGTCTTGATATATTTTTAAAAAACGTTAAAATATTAACAGGAGGAAAAATTATGAAGAAAGCAAATTACGTTAATTTTTTTATTATCGCAATTATATTTATTCTATATTATTTCGTAAATATCTATTTTACACAAAATAATGTAGATATTATGTTATTTCATATGAACTATACAACTAATTTAAAATATGAGTTGGTTATTGGTTTCTATTTTGTATTTATGGTAATAAGTATTATTTATGCCGCAAAGCAAGTATTTAAATTATTTATTAAGCACAATCGTAATATAAAATTGATTAAATCAAGATACGTCTTAATTTTTTCATCACTCGTTGTTGGGTATACTTATATCTTTTTTAAAGTAGATTATTATTATTATTTTGGTAGTATCATATTATTATATATGCTTTATTTTACTGCCTTATTTTTATTTGATAATCAATACATCAAATCCTCGCAAAAAACGAGTGTAGTTGTTAATGATGAAGTGGTGCAACAATTTTTAAAACTCTTAGGAGGAAAAGATAATATTATTAATGTTTCATATGAATATAGTCGTTTAAAAGTTGAATTAAAAAATGTTAAGGCAATTCAATTAGAAGATATGAAGGCATTAGGTGCTAAAGGTGTCTTTATTGCTGGGAATAAACTTCAAGCAGTAATTGGAAATAATGCTAACGCATTAGAAAGTGCGATTAAAACCTATCTGTCGCAAGTTTAATAGTTGTAAATGTCTTCAAATTGTTGTAAAATAGAGAAAATAAAAAAAATAAATAAAAGGGGAGAACAATAATGGAAAAAAAATTTATTGTGACTGATGAAGCTGGATTACATGCTCGTCCTGCTACAAAATTAGTAAACGCGGCAAGTAAATTCTCTGGTGAATTGAGTTTAGTGTATCAAAATCGTTCCGTAAACTTAAAGTCTATTATGGGTGTTATGTCACTAGGAATTCGTCAAGGCGCTGAAATAACAATCATCGCTATAGGTGATGAAGAAGAAGCGGCAATTCTAGCAATTGAAAAAGAATTGAAAGACCAAGGAATCTGTAAGTAATTTAAATTAGCTGGCTAAAGTCAGCTTTTTTACTTCTAGTTGCAATTTTCTGAAAAGTTAGTTATAATAGTCTAAGTCATAAAATATAATTACCTCAAGGAGAGGATTAAAAAATGAAAAAAATAGGATTTATTGGATTAGGTGTTATGGGAGAACCGATGGCAGAACACTTATTACAAAAATATCAAGAAATATTTGTTTACACGCGATCTGAAAAAAAAGCCGAAGGATTAATAGAAAAAGGTGCTACTTGGTGTGCTTCTGTGAGTGAGTTAGCACAAAAGTGTGACCTTATTGTTACAATTGTGGGACTTCATACGGATGTCCAAGATGTCTATTTAGGAAAAAGTGGACTCATTAATTCTTGTAATCCTAAAACAATATTGATTGATATGACTACCTCTTCGCCGACAATAGCGAAAGAAATTTATCAAAAGGCATTAACAAAAGATATTTATGTATTAGATGCACCTGTTTCAGGTGGAGATATTGGTGCTAAAAACGGCACTTTGTCCATTATGGTTGGTGGAGATGAAGAAGTTTATAACCAGTGTTTAGAGATTTTCAATACGTTGGGGAAAAATGTGGTTTATCAAGGACCTGCAGGTAGTGGACAACATACAAAAATGGTTAATCAAATTGTTATTACAGGTAATATGATAGGGATGGTAGAAGCATTAGTTTATGCTAAACAAGCCAATTTAAATGTTGCGACTGTATTAAAAAGCATTTCACGTGGAGCAGCAGGTAGTTGGCAATTAGAGAATAATGCTCCTAAAATAATCAGTAAAGATTATAATCCAGGCTTTTTTATTAAACATTTTATTAAAGATATGCATATCGCTCAAGATGAAGCAAGAAATGGGGCGCTTGATTTACCTGGGCTAGATTTAGTAGAAAGTTTATATACAAGTTTAATGGAAAATGGTTATGGTAATTTAGGAACTCAAGCTTTAATTAAATATTATGAAGATGATGAATTTTAATAATTAAATTATACCTATGTGGTAGAAGTTACCATGTAGGTTTTTATTTTTTTAAAGAATTTGGATGTCATTAAAAACTCTTTATAGTTAATAAAGAGTTTTTAACTATTTTCTCTTTTAAAACATCGAGCTAAAATGATATTTAAAGAAGTAAATTGGCTAAAAGCAAATTTTTTCGTAAAATTGAAAAAATTAGGTTTTTTATATTAGATAGAATCAATAATTTATGATTAGGAATGTTTATATCATCAAATCATGCTAATCTTAACAGATGTATCTTCCATAAAAAACCTCATTGTTATTATTTCTTCTTTCCTAAGTACTTTTACTTAGGAATTTTTTTGTTTTATGCTCTTTATTTTGATTTAAAAAATACGGCATATCTTTCATAGTTTAAGACAGGTCTAAATCTTTCTTTATAAAAAATTAATCCTTTTTGACCTAAATCGCTGCCGACATTCATATATTCAACATTAGGATTGATATTATGAATTGCTTTAACCATTTCGATTGCTAGTTTTTCTGTGATACCTTTATATTCATTAATAAATTTGGTTAAGCACCCCCATGCTTGACCAGTTGGTAAAATTCCTCCAGATATCATGCCAATTATTTTTCCATCTAGTTCAATCACTAATATGAGATGATCGAGTTCTTTATAATTTTTCATTATATTTTCAAAATAAAAACCATCAATAATTCGATTGTATTTACTACCAGCTGTTTTTATCCATTCGCTTCCTAACTTCATAACCTCTTCAAAGTCCTTATCCTCGTAGTTTCTTACTTTCGCAGTCGGATAACTTTTATTGAAATGATTAATTTTATAGCGAATAGTATTAAAATCTTTTCCTTTTAAATCTATTAATTTTGAAATTGAATAATGTCTTTCTAAACCTGTTAGTCTTTCTTCTTTAAAATATACATCATATCTATTTGATTTTTTTAAAAACGCTAATTGATTAGCATTAATTGGAATAATTGTCGACATTTTTGTATAATCACTTTCTAAATTCCACTTAAAACAAAAACGAGCAGAAATTAATAATACATTCATCACATCTTCGACATTTCCTCTTCCATAAGGTAAACATGGTAAATACAATCTTCCTCTTTTAGTTAAGATAAATGTAACGAGCATGTGATTAATAAAAGCTTTAAAAATTTTAACTGATGTTATTTGTGTATGTGCCCATAAATAAGCAAAATTTGATGACCAAACATTAGCCGAATAATTAGTTTCTTTAATAAATTTTGAATAAAGGTCTTTGTCTTTTATGTCTAACTCTTTCATCATCCAAAAATGATATTCATATTGTCTTTTAATTTTAGTTAACCACTTTTCCATTAGAAACCCCCTATTATTAACACTTTAGTGCATACATATTAATAATATGAATTCATATGAAAAATGAATAAGATAGTTATCCTTTGATTTATAATTTGAGTAAAAAAAATTATTTTTTATTCATTATTATCCATATATTTAATACCCAAACAATAAAAATTACAATTCATATACTATATTAATATATAATAAATGGAAAAGGAGAAAAATTAATGGAAGTAATAGATTTAAATAATATTTGTGAATTATTTAAAATTAATAAAATACAAGAAAAGCCAATTATGATTAAAAATATAGTTAAAAATATTGCGGAAATAGACAACGACACACTGGTGTTTCATTTAAATAAAACAATAGAGTTAGATGAAAAAAAATTTGCATTATTACATCATTGCTACATCGTTACAGACCAACCGGTCCTCACAAATATTAGTCATTTACAAAAACAATTCCTTTTTGTTTTAGATGTTCAACAATACTATGAGAAATTTATAAATTATTATCGTGAATTATTTCCAATCACTACAGTTGCTGTTACAGGAACATGTGGAAAAACAACAACAAAGGAAATGATTAAGCAAATTCTTAGTAAAAAATATCGGGTAACAGGGACTATTCTTAGTAAAAATTCATTAAGTTTTAATCATGATTATTTAATGAAAATTGATAAATCAATTCAGTATGGGATATATGAGACAGGACTTACAGACCCAGGAAACATTATTCATAGTTGCCACTATTTTAAACCATCAATTGGCGTAATCACAAATATTGGAATTGATCATTTAAGCGGTTGTAAATCTCTTGATAATTACATACGTGCCAAAGGAGAAATGTTAGCAGGATTACAATATAAAGGTACTTTAGTTATTAATGGTGACGATGAGGCTATTAAAAAAATAGATTTTACACCATATAAAGGAAAAATTATAACATTCGGTATAAAAAACGATGCAGATTTTTTCGCGACAAATATTCGTAATGAAAACTTAGGGATGAAATTCAGCCTAATATTTCAAAAACATAAATATGAGGCATATGTGCCGGGATTTGGAGAACATAATGTCTATAATGCCTTAGCAGCACTTGCAGTGTTAAAGGTATTAGGATTTGATTTACAAGAAGCTATTTATCATTTAGTTTCATTTAAACACATTCATTCCCATTTAGAATTTCATAAAGGAATTAATAATAGTACGATTGTTGATGATACATGGAGTTCTAACCCAACATCTATGAAAGCAGCGTTTGCTGTGTTTAATGAAAAGTATCGAACAAAAATTGCCGTATTAGGAAATATCTCTTATTTAGGTGATTATGCTTTAGAACAATGTAAATATATTGGTAAAATGGTTGTTGATTATAAAGTAGATTATCTCATCACAAAAGATGCATTTTCAAAACAAATTGGAAAAGAAGCAGTGAATTATGGGATGGACAAAAGCCATATTTTCTATTGTAATAATGAAGTTGAAATGAATAGGACTCTTAATAATTTGATAAAACCTCAAACAATAGTTTTATTTAAAATATCGATGTTTGATAAATCGATGCAAAATATTATAAAATCACTTATTAGTAAAAGAGATGAAAAATTTATTTAATGAAATTTCTATAAGTAAACAAATGTATTTGCAGCAACAAGAGAAAAAATAGCGGAAATAATATTTCCGCTATCTTTTTTAATATACATAAGGTCTCCCATTATAAAAACTATATGGCGAACCAACGACACCTTGATAAGTATTAAATGTATATGGGAAAGGGAATGGATAAGGAAGAGGGTAAGGAACAGGGAATCCGCCTCCAAAACCACCGCAACATCTGCGTCCCCAGCCGCCTGCCCAAAATGGAGCTGTGATAGCAAGACCAGCTAATAAAGGTAAAAAACGCTCTTCTCCTCCTTCAACTGGTACAGTTTCATATTGGTTATCATCATTATATGGTATTGTTTCATAAGGTTCTGAATAATATTGATTATAGTTCATTTCTAACCTCCTTACGACGTATTTACATGATTAGTCTATGTGAAGTATGACATTTTGCATAGGAATACAACCTATTTACCGAAAAAAAATTTACAATTCGACATAATTTTTGTATAATATGAATATCAATCAATATTGAGGTATTTAAAATGAAATATTTATTTGCAGTAAATCCGGTCTCTGGTAAAAATAAAGCTAAAGTTAAAATGAACCAACTAGCGATATTATTAAAAGAAAATAAATATGACTTTATGCTATACGAAACACAACCATATCAATACGCAAATGATTTAAGAAGTGTGATTGTGGAAAACGAAATTACTCACGTTTTTGCGGTTGGTGGCGATGGTACCGCACATGAAGTATTAAATGCGATTGTCGGTTTAGAGGTGCTTTTTGGTGTAATACCTTTTGGGTCGGGAAATGATTTTGCAAGGGTATTAAAATTACCTCAAAAAATTGATAAAGTTTTTGAGATGATTCAAAACAACCGCTATATGTTAATAGACATAGGGAAAGTTAAAAATCGTTATTTTTTAAATTACATAAGTTTTGGCTTTGATGTGAGTGTTGTACTTAAATCCCTCAAATTTAAAAAATTCTTACATAGTGGTTTAGCTTATATTTGTGCCTTAGTTACAACTTTAGTAACTTATAAATGTAAAACCTATACCATTAATGATGTAGAAGAGCAACTTTATTTAGCAACTGTTCATAATGGTAAGTTTTATGGTGGGGGAATGAAAATCAATCCTTATGCAGAAATTAATGATGGCATCTTAAATTTATGTACCGTTAAAAAAATGAATCGAATTAAACTATTATTTCTCTTTCCTTCGGTCTTTTCAGGAAAACATTATAAATTTAAAAAATTAGTGAGATTTGAAAGTAAACGCCAATTTACCGTTTTATCCACTGATGAAATAGTACCGTGTGGAATCGATGGAGAACTTTATGAGTTTCAGACTCCAATTGAAATCAATATCGTGCCTGAAAGTGTAAAAATGATACTTTATTAATCTATTGAACAACTAATATTATTAGTAAGACAACTAATTTTATTAGTTGTTTTTAAATTAGTGGGACAACTAATTCTATTAGTTGTTTTAAATTAGTGAGACAACTAATTTTATTAGTTGTTTTTTAATAGTGGGACAACTAATTCTATTAGTTGTTTTTTAATAGTGGGACAACTAATTCTATTAGTTGTTTTCAATTAGTGAGACAACTAATTTTATTAGTTGTTTTTTTTACGTTTATAAATTTAATAAGATTGGGATTATATTCAATTAAATAATTTTATTCTGAAAAGGAAAACATCTATATTCTAATTGGCCTAATAGGTTATTCTTCTATAATCTTATTATTTAGTGTTTAGTCATTTACACTTCTAATATTGACTCATAAAATAAATTAACTTGACATTAAGAAGGTTTACGATGAAGAATTTTATAAATGTGTTAAATATAAGAATAAGGAGTTTATCGCAATTTATGGATTTATCATCGTCTAGAAATACCTGTTTTAACACATGTTGTCTAAATATGAATAAGGAGGGGGCTTATGGTATTAATTGGAATGTTGCATCATAGAAAGGATCCTAAAAAATTCCAAAAATCATATGCATATGCAATCGTTGCTCAAGCTGAAGGTGCTGAATTCTTATATTTTTCACCTCGGGCAGTTGATTTTGGGAAAAAGATAATAAATGGTTTTCAATATAAAGATGGGGAATGGCGAAAAGTCAAAAGCAGATTTCCAGATGTCATCTATAATACGGGTAGTCCTGAGAAATTAAACAACTCCATTGAAATTGTAAATGAATTAAAAAAATATATTCCTTTTACAACCTTTTCTGTTGGAAATAAATTGTCTGTATATAAAAGATTAAAAACCGATGGCGAATTGTCTAACTATCTTATACCGTCGTATACTATTTATTCCGTTGCACAATTTAAGAGTTATTTTAAATTATACCCTAAACTTGTTTTTAAACCAGTTAATGGTCATAAAGGTCAAGGGGTTACATTTATTGAACAAATAGGAAATGAGTTTCATCTTCAAAGTGTTGAGCAAGATATCTTATTAAAAGAAAATGAATTACTCGATCATATTTTTAAAAAAATTAATGAGGTAGAATATCTAGTTCAACCTTACATAAATAGTAAAACCAAAAATGGAGATTCTTTTGATTTCAGATTACATATTCAAAAAAATGGTCAAGGACAATGGATTATTACTACAATATATCCACGAATTGCTCCGAGTGGAAGTATCATAACAAATATTAATAGCGGTGGGCAAACGCTATATTTAGATCCGTTTCTAAAACAAGAATTTGGTGATGATCATAATAAAATAAAAAATAACCTTGAAAATTTTTGCTTCAAGATTGCGAAAAAAATGGATGAAATTCAATTGAGGTATTTTAATGAAACAATTGATGAATTAGGTGTTGATATTGGGTTAGATGATATGAATAAAATATGGATATATGAAGTGAATTGGCGTCCTGGATGTCCTCCGGCTTTTTATCTAGAACTAGATGTTGTAAAAAATATGATTCATTATGCAATGTTTTTAGCAAGAGATACAATGAAAAATAAGAAATTGAAGATAGAGTGATTATATGAAAGCAATTATATTTCTTGGTACTCAAAAATCAGGTTCTAGCAGAGAAGGCATGAAAACATCTGCGAGATTAGGTTATTTTACGATTTTATTTACCAATAGAATGAGCCAAATGAGACAACGTAATGAATATGATGAAGTAGATCAAATGGTGCTATGCGATATCGATAATTATGAGATATTGAAAAATAGAATAGCTTATTTAAAAACAACTGAAATTGAAATTGAAGCAATCGTAAGTTTTATTGATCCTTATGTGTATATCGCAAGTAAATTAGCTGATGAATTAGGTATAGGTTTTTTTACGACGGATGCTATTCTAAAAATGCAAGATAAAATATTATCTCGTAAATGTTTAAAGGATACAAACTATGCTCCAGTTTTTAAAGTTTTAGAAAAAGGAAAACCATATTCAATCAATTCCGTTTATAACATGTTGCCTCTTATTATGAAAAATCCCAATTCAACAGGTTCAAAAGATGTTTATTTAATCCATACATTACAAGAATTCCTTGATAAACTTCATTTTATGATGAATATTCAAAATACACGTAAAGTTATTATCGAACAATATTTAGTTGGCACTCAATATATAGTTGAAACAGTAGTTATTAATAATGAAGTGAATATTATCGCTTTAATTGAGCAGGAAATTTCATTATATAATGGCCATTCTATTATTGTCGGTTATAATTTAAAACATAATTCTACAAAAGAATTTGAAGAATCATTAAAAAAAGCAGTTACGGATATCATTAATTTTCATGGAATGAAAAATGGCACATGTCATTTAGAAATGAGATATGTGAAAAATAATTGGAAACTGATTGAAATTAATCCAAGAATCTCAGGTGGGGCTATGAATAACATTATCAAATATGGATTAGGAATCAATTTAGTAGAGGAAACAATAAAATTTGCTTTAAGACAAGAGATAAATATAACGCCAAAATACCAAATGTATACTTTCGCTAAATATATCACTTGTGAAGAACAAGGTATATTAGAAAGAGTATCAGGGCGAAATGGTGCATTAAAAAGTAATGGAGTAATAACAGTATTTATAAAGCCTAGAAGAGGTACAATCCTTTATCCACCTATTTCTATGGGAAACCGTTATGCTTATGTAATCGCAAATGGTTTAAGTGAGTTTGGAGCAATAAAAAATGCGAAAGATGCTGCTAATAAGATTAAATTTCATTTAGAATAATACTTTGGTATTATAAACTAAAACATTAAAATCACTACGATTTTAATGTTTTTTTTGATATGTTAAACTTTTTTTATTATTTTCTTTTCTTTTTTTTTCTTTTCTTTTCTATTGAATTTTCTATATGTGATAAAAAGCTAATCATATTCATATTTAATTAAAAAAATGAATATGATTGAATGAAAAGAGGGATCATGATGAATGCGAATGATTTAATTAATTATATCAAAAATCAAAAACGAAGAACGATTGTTAAAGCCTATTGCACAGGAATTATTGATGTGATAGATGTACCTTCTGAGATACAATCTTTCGTTAGTGATCAATTCGGGATACTAATTGGTGATTACAACATCATTCAAACATTTATTAATAACAACAGAAATTTCATTAAAAATTATTATATTGAATATGATCATCATAATTCTGCAGTTCCCCTATTAAAATATTATGAAACTAATGCAAGAATTGAACCAGGGGCAATTATACGTGAAAATGTGACGATTTGTGATCAAGCGATTGTTTTAATGGGAGCAGTAATTAATGTAGGAGCCTATATTGGAGAAAAAACGATGATTGATATGAACGCTGTGATTGGGTCACGAGTGACTATTGGACGAAATTGTCATATAAGTGCAGGAGCGGTGATTGCAGGGGTGATAGAGCCAATCAGTGCTGAGGGTGTTATTATTGAAGATAATGTGATTGTGGGAGCTAATTCGGTGGTATTAGAGGGTGTCCATATTCATAAGAATGCGGTTATAGGAGCGGGATGTGTTGTTGTTAGTGATGTAGAAGAAAATGCGGTTTATACGGGAAACAAAGCGAAGTTTTTAAAATATCGAGATGAGCTAACTAATCAGAAAACGATTATTTCTGATGATTTAAGATAACTAAAGAATATAATTAAAATAATATTAGATTAGTTACAAGGAATTAGACTTAAATTATAAAAATAAATAAAAATGCTTGATTTCAAGCATTTTTTTTTGGTTGCTCTGAATTATTTATCATTATTGAGCATATTACTCGTTTTTTTTAAAAATAGTTATTATAATAATAAAGTATCGAAAAACACTTTTTCGGTAACTATAATAATGCATTATACAATGTTAATTGAAAAAAATATAAAGAAAATGAAACTAGGAGGAAATTAAATGGAAGACGAAAACAAATTATTTGTGACAGAAGCTAAAGTTGGTGAATTAGCACCAATTTTTGAAATGGATGCGGTATTACCTACTGGTGAGGGTTTAGGACGTTTTGGGACAATAGATATGGAAAAAATTCTTGATGAAGGTAAATGGATTGTCCTTTATTTTTACCCATTAGATTTTACTTTTGTATGTCCTACTGAAATTAGAAGATTTAATGAATTATATCCTAATTTTAAAGCATTAGGTGCAGAGGTTATTGCGGTTTCTACAGATAGTATTTATTCACATCTCGCTTGGCAAGAACAAGCTTTAGGTGTATTACAACATCCTCATGCATCAGACAAAGCCCAATACGTTTCTGAAGCATATGGTGTGTTATCTGAAGAAAAAGGTATCTCATGGCGGGGAACGTTTATAATCGCCCCAAATGGCATTTTAAAACATATGTCAATTAATCATGGTGAGGGTGGACGTAATGTGGATGAAGTGCTTCGTTTATTAGAAGTTTTTAGAAATGAAATTGAAGGTAAAATGGTGCCATGTGGATGGCAACCAGGAAATAAATTCCTTAAAAAAGATTAATTTATTATTTATAGTTAAATAGTGATGTCTATATAGTTGATGTAATTTACTATATAGACATTTTTTTGTTAATTAACAAAATTGTGAAAATAGTTGTATTTTGAAAAAATCTTGTTGTATAATAAATATAGAACTAAGGAGGTTATTTTGATGAGAAAGTTTTATAATACAGAAATTGATTTAATATATGAAAAATTACGTCCAGAAGAAGAAGTTCTTTGGCGAGGGAAACCCAAATTAATGCCTGATTTAGCGTTTATGTCAACTTTATTCTTGGTATTTTTAACGATTGTTTTATTATTTGTACTTCGTCTTATGAAACTGAACGCACAAATAAGAATGATTTCTTTTGTAGATGATTGGTTTATTATCATGTTAATAGCGTCTGCTTTAGGTATAATTATTTTTTTATTAGTTTACGCGCAAAGACATTATAAAAAAATGAGTAGCCTCTTTTATGTGATTACAAGCGCTCGTTTAGTTGTTTTCGATAGTAAAAAAGAACGCATCATCTTATCGAAACTATATCCGATGATTAAAATATTAAGATTGAAACAGACTATCTTTAATTCAGGTAGTGTGGTGTTTGACATCGATTTAATAGAGGATAGAATTCGAGAAATTGGTTTTAAAAATATTGATCAAGCAGAAGAAGTGATGGATATTATCAATAACCAACTTCATCATACGAGAAATAGGGAATAACTATAAAATTGTTATTCCTTATTTTTTTATACTATTGGCATTAGAGTATAACGCAGTAAATATTCTTCTAATGTGAGATTTTCCTGATAAATTATCGTAGCTACCTTAACACCTACATAGCGTAAGTGCCATGGTTCATACATATACCCGGTGACTTCTTCTTTGTCTTTAGGATATCGCTCAATGAAACCAAAATGATAAGCCTGAGTTTTTATAAAGACACCTTCATCTGTATATTGTAATTGTTGAGTGAGTAGATAGTCAGCTGCTTTACAAGTGATATCAACTGCTAATCCACTTTGGTGCTCACTATGGCCAGGTCGTGCACTATAAAGGTCAGCGTTGCCCCCATTAAGCAGATAAGAATTATAAAGTTGTGCCTGTTTTTCATATGAGCGGTAGCCATTTGATATATAGAATATGAAATTTGATTTTTCTGCTTTAGTAAATAATGCTTTTAAAGCATAGTAGGCATCACTTTGTAGATAATAACGGCTGGTATCTTGCTTGACTAATAAATTTAAATCTTGAGTAAAAACAAGGTTTTTGGGAATGTAGTCTTTTGATAAATAATAATTTTTATTCACTAATATAAGGTTAGTATCTATATTAATTGCTTCTTTCATATGAGTATAAAATTCACTTGTTAAATAGGGGTGATGTTTTAAATTAAGAGCTTCTTTAAAAGACACTTGTTCACTATTTCTTATTTTTTCACAATCTGTGATATCATCAAAAGAAAAAGTTTCATATTGAAGATAAGAAAATAAGATGTACCTAGTGATGTGCTCTTTTAGAATTCTTTTTAATTGATCGGTAGTAAGACGGGTATTTAGTAATTTTATATCATTATTACTATAGCCTAATTGTAGCCATTCGTCTTCATATACTTGATAAACATGACTATAGACGGGATAAGTAATAGGAGATTCTATCATAATTAAAGCGATAGATGCAAATATTATAAATATGAAATATTTTAGATAACGTAGCATATTTCATCAAATCCTTTATTTAATTGCTCACTAAAATATGGTAAAATATAATTAAAAGACAAAAAGGAGTGGTAAGATGAAAAAACTTATTCTTATTGATGGGAATAGTTTGTTATTTAGAGCTTACTTTGCGACAGCCTATTCGAAGATACACTGATGAGAAGTTCTAAAGGCCTACCAACGAATGCGATTTATGCTTTTTCTATTATGATGATGAATATTCTTGATAATTATCAATTTAGTCATATATTAGTAGCTTTTGATGCTGGGAAAACAACTTTTAGACATCAGGACTATAAAGAATATAAGGGTGGAAGAAAACCAGTTCCATCAGAACTTCTAGAACAGATTCCAATTGCCAAACAATTATTAGATATCTTAAATGTATCGCGCTCAGAACTTGAATTATATGAGGCTGATGATATTATTGGTACTTTATCTAATATGGCGCAAAATAGTGATTTTGATGAAGTAGAAATTATTTCTAGTGATAAAGATTTACTACAATTGATTACGAATAAAACTCATGTTAATTTAACACAAAAAGGATTAACAGAGCTAGAAAATTACACAATTGATCATTTAAAAGAAGTGTACGGTTTAACTCCGCGACAAATAATTGATTTAAAGGGGTTAATGGGTGATAGTTCTGATAATATTCCAGGTGTTCCTGGAGTTGGTCAAAAAACAGCGATTAAACTGCTTTCAGAGTATGATTCAGTGGAAAATTTATTGAATCATATCGAAGATTTAACTGGTAAATTAAAAGAAAAAATTGAAAATAATAAGGAATTAGCTTTATTAAGTAAGAAACTAGCAACTATCGATGTTAATACACCAATAAAATTTAGTTTAGAAGATACGTTATATGAAGCATATGATGCGAAGAATTTAATCCAATTTTTTCAATCTTTAGACTTTCACTCTCTTATTAAAAAGGTGAGTGCTAGTCAAGTTCCTGAAGTTGTGGAAGAAAATTTTGTCTTTACAATTGTAGATAATAAGTTCCCTATTGAAACTATTTTACTTAATGACTCCTTTATTATTATTGAAACTTTCGGTCTAAATTATCACAAAAGTGAAATATTGGGATTAGCGATAGTAAATGAATTAGGACATTTTTATATTCCGTATGATATCATGCAGCAATCGTTGTCTGTTGATATGTTTTTAAGAGATTCTACACTTCATAAGTCCACTTTTGATTATAAAAAAGAAAAAGTAGCTTTAAAGTGGCATGGATATGATTTAGAAGGTGTTACCTTTGATATCTTAACGGCAAGTTATATTGTCAATCCAGCTATCTCAAAAGAAGATTTCCGTGTGATTACCTCTTATTTCAATTATACTTCTGTCAGCTATGATGAGGATATTTATGGGAAAAATACGAAATATAGTAAACCAGATGAATTTATTATTGCAACCCATGCGGTCAAAAAGGCATTAGCGATAAAAAATTTAAAAACGATTATATTAGAAAAATTAACAGAAAATGATCAATATGAATTATATAATCAGCTAGAACTTCCCTTATCAGTTGTTTTAGCGGATATGGAATTTCAAGGGATGAAAATTGATTTAGCTTCCTTAAATGAATTAGGGGAAAAATTAACGCAACGCATTGCTATTTTAGAAGAAGAGATATTTATCTTAGCGAAACGTCCCTTTAATATTGCATCTCCTAAACAACTTGGAGAAATACTTTTTGATGAATTAAAATTAAAGGTCATTAAGAAAACAAAAACTGGTTATTCAACTAATGTAGATGTATTAGAGAAACTAAAAGATGACCATCCCATTATTGAAAAAATTATGGAATATCGAACCATTACTAAGTTATATAGTACCTATGTTGAAGGTTTAAAACAAATCATGTATGAGGATGGCAAAGTTCATACTATCTTTAATCAAGCATTAACAGCAACAGGAAGATTATCATCAACAGAACCAAATATTCAAAATATCCCGATTCGTTATGAAGAAGGACGACAAATAAGAAAATCATTTGTGCCAGAAAAAAACGATCACTATATTTTATCTGCCGATTATTCGCAAATTGAGTTGCGAATATTAGCACATATCTCAGGAGCTCAAAACTTAATTGATGCCTTTATCAATGATTTAGATATTCATACCAAAACTGCCATGGATGTTTTTGGTGTTTCTCAAAGTGATGTAACATCTTTAATGAGAAGACAAGCAAAAGCGGTCAACTTCGGTATTATTTATGGAATTTCTGCATTTGGTTTATCAGAAAATTTAGGTATTCAAACCAAAGAAGCTGCAATATTTATTGAAAAGTATTTAAATACATATCCTGGTATTAAAGAATTTATGGATAAAATTGTACATGAAGCGAAATTAAATGGTTATGTGGAAACTATTTTCCATAGACGTCGTTATATTCCTGAACTTACTAGTAAGAATTATAACGAGAGAATGTTTGGTGAGAGAACCGCTATGAATGCACCAATTCAAGGAAGCGCAGCTGACATCATTAAAATTGCGATGATTAATGTTTTCAACCGGATGGAAAAAGAAAACCTTAAATCTAAAATGTTAATTCAAGTGCATGATGAGTTAATATTCGATGTTGTAAAAGATGAATTTGATGTGATGATGAAAATCGTTAAAGAAGAAATGGAACATGCCGTAGAGTTAAAAGTGCCTTTAAAAGTAGATATTAATTATGGTCATAATTGGTATGATGCAAAATAGTCATATTGAATTATTATTATCATAATATGTATAGGGAGAGGTATATTTATATAAATAAAAATAGCTGGTTTTAATAATCAGCTATTTTTGTTTATACCATGAAAATAACAATGATTTACATTTTTATGAGTAACTAAAACAAGGTTTTTACAGAAAGAAAAATTTAAAGGCAGAAGAAGAAATGTTTATTAATTCCTTAAAAAAATTTAAAAAATATTGGTTTGTTGACAATAATCATCATTTTTCTTTCTTTGAATGTTATAAGATGTCCCTAGCTAATAATATGTATTTTTAGAGGTATTATTAGTATTACATAACAAGTCTAATGCGAAATCTACCTAGGAGGTCTATATGAAACGATTAACGCAAGCATTAGTTATGTTATGTGTCTTTGTTTTGGTATATATGATTCAAATGAATCATGAGTTCAATGTTAAAGCTTTTGATTGTGATGGACAATTAGTAATTAATGTCCTAAACAATGATATTAAAATTGAACTTAATGGGGATATTCCAGATTATAAAGCATTTATTGAAGTCGTCGACAGTTGTAATACTTCCGTAGAGGTTACAGTAGATAGTCATCGGGTGGATACTACAACTGCAGGTAATTATTTTATTTTCTATATGGCAACTACAGATGATGGAAGATATAATACTATTTCATTACCTGTTCATGTCAAGACTGATATTTTAGCACCAGTAATTAGTGGTTATTATGACAAGTATTACTTTAAAAAAGGTGATTTGGTTACAGAAAGTGATTTTCTTACAGGAGTCAGTGCAACTGATGATAAAGATGGTGATGTGAGTGCAACTCTTGATTTAGATTTGAGTGAAATTGATTTTAGTACGAGTGCTGTTTATACAGCATATATAAAAGCAGTTGATAGTAGCGAAAATCTAACCACTGTTCCAATTAATATTATGGTTGTTGATGAAATACCAGAATTAATTTTAAACGCCGCGGATTATTACACACCGGTTTTTGATAGTTTGCCTGATTTCTTGGCAGGAATTGCTTTATGGGATGTAGAGGCTCAACATATAAATTTAACGGTTGATACATCTTCAATTGATAAAGCGGTTTTGGGTAATTATTTAATTACTTATACAGCGACTTTATATAATCTCAAGGAGGAAAAAGAAGTCCTTGTTCACGTGATTGATGATACACCACCTGTAATAACTGGATTAGATTTAGTTAAATTAAAAGTTGGTGAAAATTTTAATCCATACAAATATGTCCACGCAACAGATGATTATGATTTAGATATATCGGAAAAGATTATCTTTATTGGTGAATATGATATGAGTGTTCCGGGTAAATATCTCATTACGGCGATTGTTAGTGATGCAAGTGGAAATTCGCAAGATTTTCAACTTGAGCTAGTGGTTTTAGAAAATGATAGTCATATCATTTTATGGGTTAGTTTAATATTAGGTATTGTGATTGTAGGGGCTAGTGGTACGTTGTATTTTATACGTCAAAAAAAAGAATATTAATAAATAAATAAATTCAACCATGAATTATTTTATGGTTGATTTTTTTTTACTTTCCAAATCATGTCATTTGAATAATAGTGAAGAAATCATTATAATGAATAGGTGAACAATAATTTTATATTGTAGGTGATAAGGATGCCAGAATTACCAGAAGTCGAAACCGTTCGTCAAACTTTAAGAAAGAAAATCATTAATAAAAAGATTAGTGACGTAGAAATATTATATGAGAAAATCATTAAAACAGATTTAGCGCTTTTTAAAGAGAAAATAATCAATCAAACAATTCGTGAAATTGACCGTTATGGGAAGTATCTATTAATACGTTTAGATGATTACTATTTGATCTCACATTTAAGAATGGAAGGGAAATATTTTTTGCGTCCTGCTTATACTCCGGTTGACAAGCATACGCATATTATCTTTCGTTTTCAAGATAATACAGAACTTTGGTATCATGATGTGAGAAAATTCGGTACGATGCATTTAAAAACAATTGATAGGGTATATATTGGAGAGCCTTTAGATAAACTAGGATTAGAACCATTTGATGAAAATTTTAATTTAACATATTTTAAAGAAAAATTAAATAATAAACGGAATATTAAAAACTGTTTACTTGATCAAAGAATTGTTGTTGGTTTAGGGAATATTTATGTCAATGAAGTTTTGTTTAAAGTATTGATTCACCCTGAAACAATTTCTAACACATTAACTGATGAAGTTATTTTACACCTGATAGATGAAATTAAGTTAGTTTTAAATAAAGCTATTCTTTTAGGTGGGAGTACTATTCGCTCTTATTATAGTGATGATAATGTATCAGGGCGTTTTCAAAATGAATTATTAGTTCATCAAAAAGAAGGCGAATTATGCCCGAATTGTGGAAGCGCTATTATAAAAATCAAGGTATCAGGAAGAGGAACTTATCTTTGTCCATCGTGTCAAAAAAAGTAAGGTTTAGGTTGACAAAGAAAAGATGATGTAGTAAAACTAATATGTATGATTTTTAATGGAGGCAAAAATGGCTATTGTTATTGGTTTAACTGGTGGTATTGCAACTGGAAAAAGTACCATAACACAGATGTTTCAAAAGCAAGGTATCCCAGTTATTGATTCAGATTTAATTGCTAAACAAATTGTTGAGGTAAAGGAACCGGCCTATTATAAAATAATCGAAGCGTTTGGTGAAGATGTTTTATTATGTACGGGTCCCATCAATCGTAAGAAATTAGCAACGATTGTTTTTAATGATGATGAGAAACGTCAAAAATTAAATAGTATCGTCCATCCAAGTGTGAGAAGAGTAATTGAAACTGAGGTAAAAAAATATAAAATATTAGGTAATAATATTATTGTACTAGATGTACCGCTTCTTTTTGAAAGTCGCTTTAATAAATTATGTGATGTGACGATAGTTGTGTATACAGACCCTGAAACACAATTAAGTAGATTAATGATGCGTGATAATTTAGCTCAAGAGGATGCTAAAAAACGGATAGATGCACAATTAGATATTAAAGAGAAAATTCGTTTAGCTGATTTTACTATTGATAATTCGTTATCAATATTAGAAACGAGAAAACAGTTTGATGCACTAATGAAAAAATTAATGAAAACTAACGGACATAATTAATATATTTTGCTTTTAAATGATCGCAGCAGGATGCGATTTTTTACTTTTTGTAAAAAAATATGAATTACATTTGAGTATTTAACTATTTTCTTGTAAAATAAAAGTAAGATACTATCAAAAAATAAATTGAGGTGACAACATGGGATTTTTTAATTTTTTAGTTAAAGATGTTGAAACACATGATAATAGTACAAATAAAGATTTACTAACCCATTATTATCATTGTGAATATCGTAAAGCAAAAGAAGTTTTATTAGATTATTTTAAAGCTTCGCAGTATCATGTAAAAAATATTGACGATAAATATGGCGAAATATTGGTTGAAAACTCAAATTTTCATATGATTGTTTCTATTAGAAGAGAAAAAGTGATTAATGTATCAATTGATGTGAAAGTAAATGTTTATCGCATACTTGCGCTAAACAAACCTTATAAAATAGTGAATGAATTATACAACTATATGGATAAACATTTATCCCATATGTGAAACATCACAACTAGTTGTATAGTATTTGAGGGGTATTTTTATGGAACTGTCTTTACATGTGAATGATAAACTTAAATTATACACTAGAACCTTTTTAGCGAATTATCAACATCAAGTGGTTGATTTATTGTATCAACCGATTATGGGGATTGAAGCAACTAGTCTTTATTTCACTTTATGGGATTTTGTTAATATTGAAAAAGGTGATTTGATAATATCTCATAGACAGTTAATGACTTTTTTTAACTGGAGTTTAAAGAAACTTGCCCAAATTCGCGGAAAACTTGAAGCGATTGGTTTGTTAAATATTTACTATCATCAAGATGAAGGTTATTATTTATATGAATTAAAACAACCATTGAATGCTAAACAGTTTTTTCAGGATAGTAATTTGAATATTTATTTATTGTATCAAGTTGGCGATAACATGTATGATTATTTAGAAAAGAAATTCATCACAAGACCAATTGAGAAGCGTTTTGTGAACATCACAAAGAGTTTTGAAGAGATGTATCAAATACTTGATGATGTGAAAAAGATGGATGATGAGGATACACAGTATGTTACGATGACTGTCAATCACTTTTCAATACCATTAAATTATAATTTTGATTTTGAATTATTTACTTTATTTGTGAGTCGTAATTTTGTGGATATTGATAAAATGCAACGTGAGGTTAAAGAAGCGATTGTTAAAGAAGCTGCACTTTATCAATTTGATGCACAAATGATGAGTAAGATTGTCTTAGATTGTATTAAAGATAATGAAATAGATTTAGATGTTCTTCATCAAAGCGCAAGAGATTACTATAAGCGTTTAAAAACAAAAACTACCTATGAAGAAATGAAACCAGCCATGACTGAAAGTGAATTTTCAGCCACAATGAATAAAAAAAGATTAACTCAGAAGGAAAAAGCTCTAAAAGAGTATAAAACCAAAACTCCACAAGAGTGGTTAAGCAGACTACAAAATAATACAGAAGTACCTAGTGCAATGCTTGAAGTAGTTAAAGTCTTGTATGATGACTATAAATTGCCTAGTGAAGTGATGAATGTTTTGATTGAATTTGTGAGAAAACGAAATGATGGGCGGTTACCACTCGAATATACAAAAGCGATTGCCTCATCTTGGGTATTTAATCAAGTCAAACGAGCTGAGGACGCGATAGAATTAGTAGAAAAGATTCAGTCAAAAGAAAATGAATATGCAAAACGGGGTGAAATTGCTCCGACATATTATAATCATAAAAAAGCAAAACGAGTGGAAACAGAACCTGTTTGGATGAAAGACCACCAAGAATATAGTGATTCTAAAAGAGTTGAACAAACAGAAGAATCTGTTGATATGTCTGAATTACAAAAATTGCTTGGATCATTTAAGTAATAGTAGGTGAGTAAAATGAAAGATTTAGGGAAATTTATTCAAGTAGATAGCGATACACAACAAAAGATTGACACGATTAAAAGAGATCTCTTGAGTAATAAAACATTATTAGCTTATATGAAAAAAAATCAGATTTCATTAACAGAAGCAAAATTGACGAGTAGTTTAATGAATTTAATTCATTTCACAGAAAATCATGAAAAATGTAAAACTTGTACAGGGCTTGATACCTGTAAACAAATGAATCAAGGCTATAAACCAATTTTGAAAGGATTTACAATCATTTATTCATATACAATATGTCCCTTGTGATTATCAGCTTGCCTATGAAGCACAAAAAGAAATCATGAGTCATATTCATTCGTTTTATATGCCTAAAAAGATTTTAAATGCCAGTTTTGATCAAATTGATTTAAAAGAAATGGCTCGAATGCCTGTTGTAAATAAATTAGCGACATTTGCGAAAAGTTATTCTCCAGATAAATTTCAAAAAGGAGCTTATTTAAGTGGTGCTTTTGGGGTTGGAAAAACTTATCTTTTAGCTGCGATGGCAAATGCGTTAGCGAAACGTCATATTCCCGTTGCTTTAGTATATTTACCAGATATGATTAGAGAGTTAAAAAGTGCAATAGGTAATCATAATTTAGAAAATTTAGTGAATGAAATTAAAAGTGTACAAGTATTAATCTTAGACGATATTGGATCAGAAATGAACACTCAATGGGTACGTGATGAAATTTTAGGAACAATTTTACAATATCGCATGTTAGAAGAATTGCCTACTTTCTTTTCATCTAATAAAACAATCAAAGAGTTAATTAAGGATTATCAAACGACTACTGATAATGTCGTTAGTGTCTCTAAAGCAGAACGTATTGGAGATAGAATCAAAACTTTAGCTGATGAATTTATCGTTTCTGGTCAGAATTATCGCTATTAGTAAATATTATCCTTGATTTTACATATAATAAGTAATATAATCTAGTATATATATAAGTGATGATAAGGACATGGTTAATAAAAATATCATTCAAGAGAAGAAATCCTAAATTTTTGATTAAAAATTTCTGGCTGTGAGATTTCAATGTTATTTTATTAATTACTACCTTTGAACTGGATTCGAAAGAAATTCCCGCCTAAGTAGCGTTAAAACGAAGAGTTAATCATAATTTGATTATGAATTAAGGTGGTACCACGAGTAATTCGTCCTTTGGATAAATTGCTTTTTTTTTATTTTAAAAAACAAACACTTATTTTTTACAAGGAGGTAAAAAAATGCGAAAATTTAATTGGAAAATAGTTCTAATAAGTATTTTAATTGTCTTCATCACACAAGTGGTGATAGTGTCTATTAAGCCATCAATTCATGGTATATCAAACAACGTATGGGATGCACTTGGTCTTTCTTTTGGGATTGCTTATATATTAACTTATATGGATAGAGATAATAAAGGAAACAAAGTGTCATGGAAAACACGCGTTTTGACGTACATAATTGGCTGGATCGCTATATTTGGTATCTATGTAGGTCTTAATTATTTATGGTAAAATGATAAAAAAAATAATATGGAGGTTTTAAAATGGAAAAAATAAAAATTTCATTTCCGGATGGAAATATTAAAGAATTTGAAAAATCAGTTTCATTAAGTGATATTGCTTTATCGATATCCCCAAGTTTACGTAAAAAGAGTATTGCTGGTTATGTAAATGATGAACTTTATGATATTAATAGACCGATAAATAGCGATGCAATGGTTCGTTTAATTACTAAGGATGATAGTGAAGTGTTTGAGATTTTAAATCATTCAACTGCACATTTACTAGCGCATGCGGTTAAAAGATTGTATCCTGAGGCATTATTTTGGGTAGGACCAGTAGTAGAAGAAGGATTCTACTATGATATGGATTTAGGGGATAAATCTTTAAGTGAAGAAGATTTACTCATTATTGAAAAAGAAATGGCTAAAATTGTTAAAGAAGGCATTAATATTGAGAGAATTGAGTTAAATAAGACAGAAGCGTTAGAAAACTTTAAAAATGATCCATATAAAGTTGACTTAATTGAAAATTTAGCAAGTGACCAAATTATTACGATTTACAAACAAAAAGATTTTATGGATTTATGCCGTGGGCCTCACTTAACAAATACATCTCAAATCAAAGCATTTAAGTTATTAAAAGTTGCAGGAGCTTATTTTAAAGGTGATGCTAAAAACAAAATGCTTCAACGAATTTATGGAATTTCATTCTTTAATAAAGAAGATTTAGAAAAACATCTATATCAAATAGAGGAAGCAAAAAAACGTGATCATCGTAAATTAGGAAAAGAATTAGATTTATTCATGATTAGTGAATATGGACCAGGGTTTCCATTCTGGTTACCTAATGGAATGGTTATTCGTAAGCAATTAGAGGATTTTTGGTATAAGGTTCACGCTAAAGAAGGTTATCAATTTATTCAAACACCAATCATGTTAAATAAAGAATTATGGGAGGTTTCTGGTCATTGGTTCAATTATCGTGAAAATATGTACACATCAGAAATTGATAATTATGAATTTGCGATTAAACCAATGAACTGCCCTGGTGGTCTTCTTGTTTATAAACATAGTTTACATTCTTATAAGGATTTCCCATTACGTATCGGGGAATTAGGGCTTGTGCATCGACATGAAGCAAGTGGTGCTTTAGCGGGATTATTTAGAGTGCGGAATTTTACCCAAGATGATGCGCATATCTTTATGCGTGAGGATCAAATTATTGATGAAGTTGCTAATTTAATCAAATTATTTCAATATTTCTATGATGTTTTTGGTCTTAAATTCCATATTGAATTATCAACTCGTCCATTAGATAAATATATTGGTTCAATTGAAATTTGGGATATAGCTGAAAAAGCATTAGCTGATGCTTGTACAAAAGCTGGATTTACTTTTAAAATTAATGAGGGTGATGGCGCCTTTTATGGTCCTAAACTAGATTTTAAATTAAGAGATTCACTTAACAGAATTTGGCAATGTGGTACCATTCAATTAGATATGAACTTACCAGCCCGTTTTGATTTAACTTATATTGATGCAGATGGTGAAAAGAAATGTCCTGTCATGCTTCATCGGGCAATTTATGGATCAATTGAACGCTTTATTGGTATTTTAATTGAACATTATGCTGGTGCTTTCCCATTATGGTTAGCTCCTGTTCAAGTTGATATCATCCCAGTTAATAACGAATATCATTTAAATTATGCGAAAGAAGTATTTGATTTCTTATTAGATCAAGATATCCGTGTCAATTTAAATGCGAAAGAAGAAAAAGTTGGCTACAAAATCCGTGAATCACAAATGAAGAAAGTTCCTTATTCAATCGTTTTGGGTGATAAAGAGCAAGAAAATAGAGATGTAACTTTCCGTCATTATGGTGAGCAAGCATCAATTACAATACCTTTAGATGAATTCTACAAATTGTTAAAAGATGAAATTAAAAATAAAGGTAATCTTAAAAAATAAAGACTTTGAAAGAGCATATTCCTAAGCAATATGTTCTTTTTTTTATTTGATTTAGTCTTTGTATGCATCAGTATTATTAACAAGTAGCAAAATTTAAATGGAGAATTCAAGAAATTTAAAATCTGGATATATCAGATTTTTTTTTATGTTTTGGATATTTAATATTAAAAATAATAACTAGATTTCAACTCTTGGTATTTTATTACACTGATTGTCATATAATTATATTTGAAATAGTATATTGACAGTCATAGTACTTTGATATATAATATGCTCATGAGGCGCTTTAATTAAATGAAGAAAAAATAAACAATAGAAAGAGGGCTCTAACATATGAATTACGCTATTTATGCACACCATTTGTCCAAACATTTTTATCAAATAGAGAAGGGTAAGAAAGTACCGATAGAGGCCGTAAATGATGTCGACTTAGAGGTGAATATTGGAGAAATCTTTGGGTTTTTAGGGCCTAATGGTGCAGGAAAGACGACGACTATGAGAATGTTGACGACACTTTTACCAATTGATGGTGGAGAGTCGATTGTATCCGGATTTGATGTTAAAAAACAACCTCAAGAAGTCCGCCGCCATATTGGCTATGTGGGACAATTAGGAGGAAGTGATTATCAAGCTACAGGTTTTGAGAATTTAATGCTTCAAGGAGAACTTTATGGAATGAGTCGTGAACATGCCAAAAAACGCATTGATGAACTTATACAGATATTTGATTTAAAGGCTTTTATTAATAGAAAAGTGAAAACCTATTCAGGAGGACAAAAGCGCCGTTTAGAGTTAGCACTAGGTATTATACATCAACCCAAAGTTCTTTTCCTTGATGAGCCTACAATTGGTTTAGATCCGCAAAATAGAGCTAATCTATGGGAACAAATCAGAATATTAAGAAACAGTGGAACAACTATATTTTTGACAACACATTACCTAGAAGAAGCGGATGAACTTTGTGACCGCCTATGCATTATGGATGATGGTAAAATTGTTAGCTTTGGTACACCACGTGAACTAAAGCAACAAATTTCTGGTGATGTAATTATCCTCAAACCTAAAATGGAGATGACAAAGATTAATGAATTAAAACCCCATTTAGATTCTTTACCATATGTTCGTGAGTCACGTGTTGAAAAAGAAGTTATCCACCTTTATGTAGAGGATGGGAATAAATCATTACCGCTAATATTTGATTTTATTAAATCAAAAGATATTGAACTTATTTCGATATCTTTACAACAACCATCTTTAGATGATGTTTATTTAAAACAAACAGGGCGTTCACTTCGTGATACAAGTACTAAGGAGGTAAAATAATGAAAATGCTTCATGAAATACGATTATTATTTAAAAGAAAAATGTTAGAAACACTTAGAGAGCCTGTCTGGCTAATCTCTGGATTATCAACACCTATATTGTATTTGGCATTATTTACACCATTACTAAAAGGATTAAATTCACCCGCTTTTGGGTCAAGTAATGTACTTGAAATGTTTGTACCTGGTGTTTTAGTGTTAATGGCAATTGGTGCAGGTATGGGGGCCGGATGGGTGGTTATTTGGGAATTGCAAAGTGGTGTTATTGAACGTTTGCGAGTGACCCCAACTCATCGCTTTTCGCTTTTAATGGGTACTGTATTAAGAGACATCGTAATGTTTATTGTTCCTGCGGTATTAGTGATCTTTATCGCATCATTATTTGGTTTTCATGTCCACTTGTTAGGGTTATTCATTTTATTAATTCTACTTTCACTTCTAACCGCCGTTATTTCAGCTACATCGAGTAGCCTAGGATTAATATTAAAGAATATTGGCAGCCTTGCCGCTATTATCACAGGGTTACAATTACCATTAACTTTATTAGCGGGAATTCTCCTACCGCTTTCAATTGGACCTTTATGGCTTAGAGTGATTGCTCATTTTAATCCATTATATTATGCTGTTGAAGCATCTCGTGATTTAGCAGTAGGAACAATTTTTAATCTTCATGTAGGACTAGGATTTTTGGTTATGGTATTATTAACAATAATTGTTTTATGGTGGTCAACCCGTGTTTACCGGAAGGTTGTATCATAAGCTTAAATGTCGATAATTTATCTATTGTAAAATAAGGAATTTACATATTATTTTGAAGAATTAAAAAATAGAATCATGAATAAAGTAGGAAGAGATTGATATCAATAATAATTGATCCTTCAGGAAGAAACACCTTTAAGTTTAGTTGAATATGCCTTACAAGATTCAACAAAAAATATAATTATACAAATGTATGGGTCGTTTTTTGATAAAGATGATTACTCAAATGAACAGTTCAACAATGCTATTTTTAAGGTGGAAAGTAGTGGAATTAATGTAGCGTGGAGTAATGAAGCGTTTGAATTATGGCTGTTGTATCATTTCGAAAATATTGTTACTTGTATAACGAGAGAAAAGTATTTTACGAAACTTAATGCTTTATTTTTAAAAAATAATAAAGGTAAATATGTTAAAAATCGTAAGGATATATATGAAATTGTGACTTCTATTGGTGATTTACAACATGCAATCCATTTTGCGAATAAACAATTAGAACACTTTAAAAATGAAGAATCAATTGCCAAAAAATGTCCTGCGACAACTGTAAATTTATTAGTGGAAAGATTAATCCAATATTTATAATTAACAATTTTTTAATATAAGAGAAATTTATTGTAATGTAAGTACCATAATAAATTTTAATATTTATCGCATTGTTATTAATATTTTCAAATTATATTAATATAATATAGATGTGAGAGACAAACAAATTGTTTATTTTAAAATAAAAGATTGACAAAAGTCTATGCAACATTTATAATAAGAGTATTGAATTGTGGAAAGCAGGAGTACCCACTTCTCACCTGATTGATTATAATCAATAGGTATACGTCACATAAGAATATTGTGTAAATAATAGTGGGTACATTTTGTACTCACTTTTTGTTTGTTTAATAAATTTGGAGGTGTTTCTTTATCAGTACAAATAACCATACTGTCCGTAAGGATAAGGACGATACTTTAATCAACGAATCCGTTAGATTTAAAGAAGTCCGTTTAATCGATGTTGAAGGTGAACAATTAGGAATTATGACCAGTCGCGATGCTCAAAAAAAGGCACGCGAAAGAGAGTTAGATTTGGTTTGTGTTGCCCCTATGGCAAAACCACCAGTTTGCCGAATTATGAATTATGGAAAATATCGATATGAACAACAACGTCATGAACGTGAAGCAAAGAAAAATCAAAAGATTGTAGAAATTAAAGAGATTCGTTTAACGCCAGTTATCGATACTCATGATTTCGAAACTAAAGTGCGCAATGCACGTAAGTTCCTTGAAAAAGGAGATAAGGTTTTAGTTAGTGTTCGATTAAGAGGTCGTATGATCGCTTATTCAGAACAAGGAAGAAAAATATTGCGTGAATTTGCTTCCGCATGTGAAGATATTGCTAAAATAGAGGCAGATGCGAAGTTGGAAAACAGACAAATTTCAATGACTATCGTAGCAATTGAACAAAAGAAAAAGTAATAATTTAATAAGGAGTTGAAAAAAATGCCAAAAATGAAAACTCATCGTGGAGCAGCTAAACGTTTTAAACGTACAGGTTCTGGAAAGTTAAGCCGTCACCATGCTTATACGTCTCATTTAGCTCCAAGAAAATCAACTAAACAGAAACGTCATTTAAAGAAAGGTACATTAGTATCTGGATCAGATTATAAGAGAATCAAAAATTTATTAGTTTATATGGACTAATGAAATAAGTTAAATTTTAAGGAGGTTGTACTATGCCACGTGTTAAAGGTGGATACGTAACAAGAAGACGTCGTAAACGTACGTTAAAACTAGCAAAAGGCTATTATGGTTCGAAACATATTTTATATAAAACAGCCCATGAACAGGTAATGAAATCATTACAATATGCTTATCGTGATCGTAAGCAAACAAAACGTAATTTCCGTAAATTATGGATTACTCGTATTAATGCAGCATGCCGCTATTCAAAACTTTCATATTCAAAATTTATGCATGGATTAAAACTTGCTAATATTGATATGAATCGTAAAATGTTAGCTGAATTAGCAGTAAGTGATATTAACGGGTTTAATAAGTTTGTAGATATCGCGAAAGATGCTATTCTTAATCCAGTTAAATATCAAACTGAAACAGTTGTTGCTGTGAAAGAAGTTAAAAAAGCTCCTAAAGCAGAAGTTAAACCTGTTGTAGAAGCTCCTAAAGCAGAGGTTAAACCTGTTGTAGAAGCGCCTAAAGCAGAAGTTAAAGCTGCAGTAGAAACTCCTAAAGCAGAAGTTAAACCTGTTGCAGAAGCTCCTAAAGTAGAAGCAGTTAAAGAAGAAAATGTTGATTTATCTAAGTTAACTGTTGCTCAATTAAAAGAAATCGCTAAAGAACGCAATGTTTCTATCCCAAGCGGTTCAAAAAAAGCTGATATCGTCAATTTATTATCTTAATAATTTTAATGCACTTTATGTAAGTGCATTTTTTTTTACGCAACGAACGGTTGCTTGAATCTAGAATTAGTTATGTTAAAATGAAATTAGGCAAGGGGAGGCGATTGCAGTGTTAGATTTAAAGGTCATAGGAGAAACTATTTGTTATTACAGGGAGTCCATTAATTTAACTCAACAAGACTTAGCAGACTGCTTATATGTTAGCCGGCAAGCTGTTTCTAAGTGGGAGACGGGTAAGTCGATACCTAGTATTGAAATAATGGTTGAATTAACTAAAATATACCATATTTCTATTGATGACTTAATTTGGGGACACAAAACATTAAACCATGATGCAACTTATTTATTAGCTAATTATCCTAGGAGTTATGTACTACATCAATTGATAAGTGGTAAGTTAGAAAATATTAAGCTTCACGAAATGCTTTATTTACTCAATAAAGAGGAAAGAGATATTGTGATTAGCCATATTATTAAACAAAACATCCAAATGGACTTAACTGTTTTATTTCCTTGCCTAAATATGAATGAACGCAGAAGGTTGGTTATAGCACTAAGCGATAAATTACTAATTCATAATGATAAAGAACTTATCGTGATGCTTACAACTAGTGAAAAAAAATTACTGGAGGGAAAAAATGAATATTAGAAAAATGTTGCCATTTTTAAATGACGATAATTTGAGTGAATTGGTTGATTTAATTGTTGATAAGAAAACTGAAGATATAACTTTAAATGAAGTAATTCCGTTTTTAGATGAAATGTCCATCAATAGAATTTACACTCGCTTTGTAGAAAAAGAAATTGATATTAACATAACAGAACTGTATCCTTATTTAGAAGCAAATCAAATAATGGATTTATATCAACGGATTAATAATGGAGAATTTATTGATTTGAAGGAAGAAGAAATTTTACCCTTTTTAGATGAAGATAATATCAAAGACTTGTTTAATCAATACGTTAATTCTAAAAAATAAACTAATAAAAAATGCTAAAAAGTGCTTTAGCATTTTTTATATAACGATAGAAATTAATAAAAATATATATTTTTATTAACCATCTAGGATTTTTCTAATATCATATATTAGACAATTTTAATAAAAATATTTAGTTTTTATGCTTATATATAGATTTTCGCTAAATTACGATAAAATCTTATAGTAAAATTGATTTAATCAACAAATTTTCATATTAGTTTGGGGTGACTTTATTGACAGATGTTAAAGTTGGGGAAATTTGGACTTTTTTAGTACCACTTACAAATGATAATACTAAGTATAAAGCAAGACCAGTATTGATTGTTAGTGTCAATGAAAATTTTGTTCATTACGAAAGTATTAATTATGTGGTTATAAGTTCAACTTCTATGGAAGAAAAATTCGATATCGTAATTATTGATGAAATTGCTTGTAAGATTGGGCTGCAAAGTAAATCCGTCATTAAAACAACCAATATTTATACAGAAAATAAAACTTCTTTAGGTAACAAAATAGGAGAATTACCTAAAGGAATTTTAAAGCAATTTAAAAAGAAATATCAAGCCTTTCAAGAATACATATTAGAAAATCTAAAATAAAGAAAGGTGAATTACTTTATTAGGTGTTAAGAGATTAACTTAAAAAATGTTAATCGTTTAGCACTTTTTCTCATTTAAATGCTAATTTGTGGTATAATAATATCACAATTATTAAGGAGTGAGATAATGAAAATTTTTATAGACACAGCCAATGTTGAAGAAATTAAAAAAGCTAGCGAATTAGGTGTTGTTAAAGGTGTTACAACCAATCCATCATTAATCGCGAAAGAAGGCAGAGACTTAAAAGAAGTTATCGAAGAGATTTGTAGTATTGTTGATGGTCCAATTAGTTGCGAAGTTTTAAGCCTAGATGCTTTAGGCATGATTAAAGAAGGTAGAGAATTAGCAAAACTACACAAAAACATTGTCATTAAAATACCTATGACACTTGAAGGATTAAAAGCAGTGAAGGTTTTATCAAGTGAGAAGATTAAAACAAATGTAACGCTTATCTTTTCAGCTTCACAAGCACTTCTAGCTAGTAATGCTGGGGCAACCTTTGTATCTCCATTTATTGGAAGATTAGATGATATTTCTACAAATGGGTATCAATTAGTTGATGATATAATCACCATTTTTGATATTCACAATATTAAAACAGAGGTTATTGCCGCAAGTATTCGCCACACAATGCATGTTATTGAAGTGGCTAAAATAGGAGCACATATTGCGACTGTTCCTTACAAAATCATTGAACAAATGGCAAAACATCCATTAACTGATCAAGGTATTGAAAAGTTTATGAAGGATTGGGACAAAACATTTAATAAATAAAAATAAAAAAATAGCTTATTAACAAGATACATGTTAATAAGCTATTTTTAATTTATTTTTATTTAATGTAAGTCTTATCTAAAACTGGAACTAATCCTAAAACTGGGACATTTAAATATTTTTCTACATCTTCTTCATTTTTAATTGTTCGATCGAGAAATGATTTCATTAATACAAATCCTACTGAAATCATAAGCCCCAATACAAAACCGATTACGACATTCAATTTTAAATTAGGACTAACGGCTGTTTTATTTACAACGGCTGGATCTATTGTTGTTAGTGTGTCAATTTTCATTTGCGCTAAAATGACCTTTTGAAATTCCTCTGACACTTTGTTGGCAACTGCTGCAGCTAAATTTGAATCTGTCAAAGTCACTTTAATGGCGATGACATCTGTACTATTAACAGAAGTGACACTAATACTGTTTTTTAACTGATTATAAGTCATATCTAAATTTAAATCTTTATCTTCAATAACTGGTGTTAATACTAATTGACTCGTAGCATAAATCGCATATGTAGCAACTAATTTCTGAGAAGCTTGCAAATCAGTATAATTAATTGAATCTGGATTAATCGCTACGCGGAGTGTTGTTTCACTTGAATACATTTTTGGTATCATATATTTTGTATATAAACCGACAATAGCGGTTAGTAGTATAGTGATTGCCGCAATTAAGATGACATTCTTCCATAGTAAAGAGAATAGGTCCTGTAAATTAATGGTCGATTCTACTTGGTTATTATCCATAATATTTCCTCCTAATATCTATTCTACATCGATTTTAATGCGTTTGTTTGATTCGTTTTGTGTTCCATACGAATAATATCCATAATTTTTAAATTTAGTAGGTACTTTCGTAAGAATTACACCAAGAATGTTCGCACCAACTTTTTTAAGATGCTCAATCGTTTTTTGTGCCATTTCGATTTTTGTTTTACCACTTTCTATGACGTAAACAGTTCCATCAGCTAGTGTAGAAGCAATAACACCATCTGTAATAGCACCACTAGGAGAGGTATCGATAATAATTTCATCATATTGTTTCTTTAAGAATTGGATTAATTCGCGTAATTTTTAGCGAACTTAAAATCTCAGTTGGATTGACAACATCTGTCCCTGCAGTCAATATGAACAATTGGTTAGAGATACTTTCATGTTTATATAATTGCACATATTGATTGAAATTGATGTTTTCACCATTTTTTAAAAAATCAACTAACATATCCGTAACACCTTGTTGGTTTTTAATATTAAATGCCCGGTGAATGGATGGACTACGTAAATCTAAATCAATTAATAATACTTTTTTATATTTATTGGCTGACATAATTGCCATGTTACTCGCTGTTGTTGTTTTGGCTTCATCCGCTACTGTAGAAGTAATATTAATAACTTTTATCTCTTTATCTATAGATGAATATTCAAGATTTGTTCTTATAGAGCGATACATTTCAGCGTGGATTGAATTTGGTTCTTCAAGAGTAACTAGTTTTGATGGATTTGGATCTAATCGCAGCATATGATTTACTCCTTTATTTTTTACATTTATTATTATTATTTTATCATACATTGGATGTTAAAAAAATATATAATCATAAAATAATCAAGAAATATTCGATAATATTTACTAACCTCTAATTAAAAAATACCATATTTCCAATGATGAAATGGTACCAATTTTCTGATAGATTCAGTTGTTCTTGGTTAATGATTATAAGAAGATTTTTGAAATTTTTATTCAATATTAAAATATACTGTAGATTTTTCTTAATTATCATATCCATATTATCGATGCAAATTATCTGATAAATAGCTAAAAGGTCTGTTTTTGTTTGCAAGTTATGCTATTTTACAATATAATTAAATTAATATAAACATAGGGAAGAGATGTTATGGAAGAATTTAATTATTTTCTTTCTTTTACAAGAATAGATAATAAATGTCATCTAATGATTAATTTGAAATATGATAAAGACGTAATCCCTGTTTTTAATCGTATTTTTGATGATAACATGGAAATAAACAAAATATATGACCAAATTTTCGAATATTTAAATCACACTATCATAAATGCGACAAAAAATGAGCTGGTTTTATTTTATAATGCATTTAGAAATACTCAATTCAATTTTAATCCTGCAAAGGTAAATTTGATTAATACTATGGTAAATGCTCCTTTAGAGTTGACACCAAAAGAAATGTTGTTTCTTATGTATATCCATAGTAAAGGAAGAGATTCAAAAAAAGCGAAATATTGGGTTTTAGAATACCATTTAGATATAGACGAAGCCATTGACACACTAATCAACTTGAATTATTTAACAACCCATGATTACTATTTTAATATGAAAAAATCAACTAAAAAGGAATTAATACAAATTTTAGATGATCATCATATTAGTTATAGTGGGAATAAGCCTGAAATCTTAGATATTGTTAAAAACTCTTTTAATGAAGAAGAATTAGATTCACTATTTAAAGGAATGTATTTTAAACAAACCATTAAAGGTGATCAAATTGCGAAAAATTATCAAGATTTGAATGATTTTCATAAGAGTTATTATCGTTATGCTAATCAATTAAAAATTGAAGAGTATTTTTTATTAAAAAAGCATAATAAAGACCTTGAGGCTAAGGATGTGTGTAAAATAATGGTGGATAAGAAAAACGAAGAAATTACTTCTGATTTCGATTGGAATAAGTTCTTCGAAGAAGAAGTGAAAACTAATAAAGAAATAATAGATTTTGCCGAAGTCATTAAGAAATACACAACACATGAAACTAGAGTGGAGACAAAAGACGTGAGTAATGAAGATTTTTTAAATGTGGTTTTTAATCAAAAAATTGAGAAAAAGGAAGTTTTAAAAACAGTTGATGTAGTAGATAATGATGAAGAATTCTTTAAAATTCTTAAGATTGGAAATTCCAAGAAAATGGACTTTAAAGAAGAAAAAATTTCTAATGAAGATTTTTTTAATGTGATTAATTCTAACAAAAAGCCTGAGTTAATTAAAGAAGAACACACACATATCAAGTTTTTAGATCCACCGAAAATTGAAGAAGTGGATGCTAAAACTATATCACATGGAAATATGTTTTTTAAATATTTTATTTATTCAAGCGTTTTATCACCATTAATTGTCTATATTTTGTACAAATATATATTTGGTTAGGAGGGGTTACCTGTTGAGAAAGATAGGATTACTTTTAGGTATTATGTTATTTGCATTATTACTTCATACAACTGTTAAAGCAGATGAATCAGTAGATAATTTATTAATTAACGGATTAGATACGATAACAACAGAATATGAAGCAGGTATTAATCCAAGCACTATTAATTTTACTGAAGGGTTAGCATTATTTGAAAACACAGGTACACTAGCTCCTGATAAATTGTTAGTAGATACTATTGAGGTTGATTTTAACAAGGTAGGTACTTATAATGTATATTATTATGTAATATACATGGTAGATAATCAAGAAGTGAGAGTAAATCTAGCGACTTTACCTATTCAAATTGTCGATCATACATTGCCAGTATTACATGGAGTGCATACAATTTATGCTCAATTAAATACAACATCACCAATTAATTACTTAACTGGTGTAACAGCAACTGATAACGACAAATCGAGTCCTTTAGACATTAAGGTGTTTAATCAATCAGTGGATATAACACAGGATGGAATTTATCATATAAGTTATTTTGTCACAGATAAATCAGGGAATAGCACGATAGAAAATTCGTTAGTAGTGATTGAAAATCCAATTGTTGATCAAAATAAACCAATTATTACAGTTAGTACTAGTCAGTTTATCTTTAAACAAAACGAAGAAAATCCCAACTATTTAAATTCAGTGAGTGCAACAGATGGAGATATTGATTTAACTTCATATGTTCAATATGATGATAGTGGCGTTGATTATGCGACAATAGGTGATTATGAAGTTTATTTTATGGTATTTGATGATGATGGTAATTTTACTGAAGTATCAGTACCTGTAAGTATTGTGGTGGATAATGACCCACCTACATTCACTAATTTAAAGGATGGAGATACAATTGATTTAACAATAAATACAACTGATCTTAAACAAAATATTGAAGCTACTGATGCGGTATGTGGAGATATGACAAGCCGAATTACAGTAGAACTAGGTCTTAATTTTAGTTTTTCCCTTGAGGGTGAATATCCTGTTGTTTATTCTGTATCAGATTTAAATGGGAATACAACATCCGTTCATGTAACAGTACATGTTTTTGATAATATCCCTCCTGTCATTACAGCACCAAAAACACTTTATCTTTCATTAAATGATACATTAGATTTAGTAGGAAAGATTACTGTTACGGATAATTATGACGCTCAAGTTAACTACCAATTAGAAAATAATAATTTAGATCCAAGTAAAGTGGGGACATATATGCTTGATGTGACTGCAGAAGATCAAGCTGGTAACATTGCGACATCAAAAATTATGATTTATGTTTATGATTCAACTAAAGTGAAATTATATGAAAATCCCATTATATTAGGTTCTTTAGTAGGTATTGGTGCTTCTGGTATAGTTATTATATTTGGATATGTCTTAACAAAAGGAAAAAGACGTCGTTAATTTTTTTTATAATGATAATTAATAAAATGACTGTAACTTATTATAAGTTACAGTCATTTTTTATTTCTTAAGTTTAAAAGGAATTAATTTTGCTCTACTATTCACTTCTTTTAAGGTATGGCCTTTTAAAGAATAACGTCTAGTATTTTCATAAACAGCTATAACATGTTGTTTTAATAAGTTCATTTCATATTTATTTCGATGAAGCTGTTCAAACAATAAAAATAATTCTGCAAAACTTATTTCAAATTTAATCATTTTTAATAAAGTATCAACTAAGTCATATGCCATATCCTCATCCATATCTAGGTCGTCTATTAAAAAATCTAATAAAATATTTTCATCATCGGTATATTCGTCGCTTAGAATTTCTTCTTTTGACAATTTATGATAAGTCAATTTTTCATGTTTATCTAATAATTCTGGAAAATTAACAATTTCTTCAATATCACAACTACTGAAAACTGCATTTTTTATATCGTAAATATCAGAAAATACACTATCACAATTCAGTAAAAAGAATTTATCAGTATAATTAGTATCAATTGATTCATATTCTTTTAAGTAATTAAATAAAAGTGTTGCGTCAAATTGCCCATACACCTCAACAAATTTTCTAGTATACATAATGATGGTATCATTATCTTTAACAAGACTATAAATTTCCTTTCTGTCAAGCGCATTTAAAGCCGCAAATACGGTATCACCCATCACGATTTTATATTCATTATCTTTTAGGACAGGATAAGCAATTAAAGTCAGTTTCATCAGCGCTACAAAAGAATGAGGGATATCAATAAATGATATTTCACCTTGATTATCAACTATATAGAAGATGAGGTCAAGAATCTCACTATGGAGGTTTTTTAAAAGACTAAATAGGTTGGATAAATAAGTGTCCTCAATTAATTTTTTATATTCATCTTTTTTAAGATTTAAATTTTCACCCGTTAGAATTTCATAAACATTTTTAATTTCTTTTAAAGAAAGTTGTGATAAAAGCGTACTAAATGTATTGTTTTTAAATTTTGATTTAAATAATTGTTTTAAAAAGTCATCGTAATCTGTAGGCATGTTTTTCTCCTTGCTTTTGTAATTAGTTATCTATTCTATTATACTACAAAATCAGATGTAATTTAAGAGATTAATCTTTAATTTAATGATAACTTAATAGAAGAAAAAAAGTTGGTTCAATCAGTTTTTTTAAAATATATGGGAAATAAGTTAAGTTATGTGATGTGTGAAGATATCTGTGCGCTTATTTCTTTAATCAATTGGTCTCTATCCCATAAAATAATATTAAATGCATTCGCTAAAATGATCGTTTCTTTAGAAAAATAATTGTTTGTAACCGCAAATCCGATTTGCAAGTCATAATAAGGGAGTCCTGCGATAATTTCTTTTATCGCGCTACTATTTACATCACTTTTACTTCTTTTTACTTGGATACCAAATTTAATTCCTTGTTGTTCAATAATGATATCCACTCCATAATCTTTTTTTTCTTTAATGGAGGTAATTTTATAGCCCTTATGTTTAAATAATTCAGCAATGTAATATTGAAATTCAATCCCTGACATTAAATCAATCGTCTCAATCGAAATTTTTTCAAACGGAATTGAGAGGATATCATCCATTTTTATTTCATTAACAGGAATTTGTCTTTGTTTATTTTTAAAATAATGTTTAACAAATAAACTTTTTTCACTCAATTTTTCTTGATTCCATAAAACAATGTCATTTTTATCAGCTAAATTTACTGCTTCAGTTGTAAAAAATCCATTGGTGATAATTATCCCTTTTGTTAATTCATTATAAGTTAAACCAAGCTTCATCTCTTGAACTGCCTCGATATTAGCTTTCTCTGTTAAATCCTTTTGGAAAATGGCATATATCCCAAAGGATTGATTATTGATTGATACAATATAATCAAGATAGTCATTAAATGGTTTTTGGATCACCTCATAATCAAGGGATTTTAATAAATCAGCAATAAATATTAGAAAACGTTCTTTTGTCTTCATTTCGTTGATGACTTCTATTGTTTCAATCTCTTTGACAATTTCTTTTGTTTCGTATATAAGGTTTTTTTCAAATAACTGAAATCCTCGCCTTTTAATTTCAGTTTCAAGATTATTATGAACTTCATTTAAACAAATTAAAAAATCTATATTCCCTTTAAAAATGCCATATTTCATTAAATAATAAGTAAACATGGCTAAATCTGTTGAATTTTTATCAGTATGAAAGGCATCGTAAGATACATATCTTAATAAACAATCATTTAAATTCATTAAATCAATATCTTTAAATTGAATACCATATGTATCATTAAATAAATCTCCATAATAGTCTATCGAGCATTCTTTTAATAGCTCCCAAGTAAAATAATGAAGGAATTTATCGCCCTTTAAATTTAGTTTTATAGAAATGATTTTAGCCAAATCTGTGATTTTAGCTTTATAGTAATTATTCAAATTTTCTGATTCATCGATATTATTTGATGTTTCAATATTTTTGGTGATATCAGATTCATGATAAATGATGTTAATATATAATTCTTCTTTATCACTTAATTTAAGATGATGAAAGATAATCGGAAATTCTTCTTTGAGATAAAGCTCGTAATAGAAATATTCGTTATATGAGCGGGAGGGTGATTGGTATTTCATTATGAAATTTTTAATAATTACCTGTATCTCAATGTTTTTTCTTGATTCATTAAATAATAATGTTAATTTTTCCACATATTCTTTGATTTTACAATAACGCCATACAAAATAAAAAAATATTAAAATGTAGATAAACGCTCTTACAAAACTAGTATAATAACCAAGGAACTCAAGGTAAATTAATCCAAAGAATATTGACAGGCAAAAGCGAATGAAAACATCATAATGTCTCATTATCCATAAAAAAACAATGCCAATTGGTGGATAGACAATTAATAAAAACCAAGTTAAATAAGGTGATTTATAAAATGCTAGATTATCATCATTCATAATATCTCTTCTTTCGTTCCATATTTTTCCATATAAAAGAAAAGATATTCATAGGTATAAACGATTGATTTAAATTTATTACATATAAAAAGTCTCGATTTCTATATTTTATTATATATACTACTTTTTACTGTATTATCCAAATGGATGGAATATTTTTGGCAATCGTAGTTGCTGTCATTTTAAAACTATACTACTTATTACATATGGATTGTGTAACCTGAACAAAAAGGATTAAGTAGCTTTGCTTGGTCCTTTTTGTTCAGGTTATTAGATACCCACACTATTTGTCAGAGAAACTTAAAGATCCTTAAGAAATTATTTGATTTGGTTACAGTCCTTTTAGTACTATTCAAAATTTTTATTTTGCTTTTTTTCAACTCATCTTAAGTTGTGACATTACCCATTTATTTATGAAATAAACTTTTAAATATTAATCCATATAACTAATAAATTATTAAGACATAGTTGATTGAATAAGTTTTCCATTATTATTATTGTTAGGTATTTTCTAGGATGTCTAACTAAGGAATAATCGAATATACAAATGTATTTCGTAAGTCTAAAGTAAAAAATATGAACATTCAAAAATTATTTAATTTTAGCCTTTACTCGATTAGTAAAGGTATTTTCTAGGGGTGTCAATAAATCCTCAATTACTAATGTTTCTAGGGGCTTGTAGAAATAGTAACCTTGTATATAATCGCAATGCATGGATTTCAATTTAGTTAATTGTTCTATAGTTTCAACACCTTCAGCAACTATCTTTATTCTAAGCGCATGTGCCATTTTAATAATCGCATCGACTAAAATTTCCGTTTTTGAATTTTCTAAATCTTGAATAAACGATTTATCTATTTTAATACGTTGAATATTAATTTTTTGAATTTGACTTAAGGAAGAGTAACCAGTCCCAAAATCATCTAAACTGATAAAAAAATCTTTCTCCTTTAGATAATTAAAATTAGATGTTAAAATCGCCCAATTACCAGAATATATTGATTCAGTCACTTCAAAATTAATTTCATTTGATTGTATATGATTTGATAGAATTATTGCTTCTAAGTCATCCTTAAAATTGACATTTTCTATTTGTTTTAAAGATAAATTGATAGAAATAGGGGGAATATGAATACCATAAGATTTCCACTTGTTAATTTGTATACAGACTTGATTAATAATCCAATTACCTAACAAATAAATATCACCAGTTGATTCTAATATAGGGATAAATTCGTCAGGAAAAATTAATTCGCCCTTTTTTGTCTCCCATCGTATTAGAGCTTCAAAACCAATTATATCATTTGTTTCCACGTCAATTATGGGTTGATAAACTAAATAAAATTCATTATTTTTTAAAGCGCTTGAATATGTATTTACTATTTTATAATATTTATCATAATTTTCTTTCATAAAAGGTTGGAAAAAAAGATATTTTTTATCGATGGTTGATCTAGATGTCTGTAATGCAAGATTTGCATATTGAATTAGGAAATGATCTAGTTCACTATTATCTGGATAGATACTAATTCCTATATGAAGATTTACTATAATGTAATTTCCTTGGATTTTAATAGTCTGTAAATTTACTTGTTGTAATTTATTTACTGCATCTTCTACTGTTTGTTGTGTTTCAATATTTTGTAAGATAACATTAAATTCGTCTACTTGGTATCGCGATATGATTTTATTTTTAGGTAATAAATCTTTTAATTTTTTCGCAATATAAGTTAAATATTGTTCTCCAACATCAAACCCAATTGTATATTTGACTTGTTCATAATTTTCTATTATCAATGACAATAATGCAAATTTTTTGCGATGAGTTTGCGATTTTTGAATAACATCCTTTATTAAAACTTGAAAATAAGATTGATTGTAAAATCCTGTGAGGGGGTCAAACTTTGACAGCATTGAAATCTTTTTTTCATTTTCTTTAAGTGATGTAATATCTCTTAGTATTGTGACATAATTAATAATATTATTATCCGAATCTTTAATAGTGAATAAAGTTAACCATGTTACAAAGATTTTACCTGATTTGGTTATATTATTATATTCACCACTCCAAGACCCTGTTTCACTTACATTATCAAATATCTTTTTTAGTTCTTCTTTATTTTCATGTTCGGATATTAAAATTCTAACATCTTTACCTATTAGTTCTTCTTTTGTATATTCAAAAATCTTTGTAAAGGCTTGATTGGTCCAAACTACCTTAACATCTTTATTAATTATGCAAACACCATCAATATTATTTTCTAAAACTTTTCTTAACATTTTTAATTCATTGTCCACTGCGATTTTAGCTGAAATATCATGGTATACGATGTTAGCTCCTATGATAAATTTATTACTTATTACAGGATAAGCTATAGCTTCTACGGGAATAGATTGTCCGTTTTTTCTTTGTCGGAAACCTATGTTTGTAATTATTTTTCCAGTAAATAATCGATATAATTGTTTTTTGTATTTATTATATTCTGATTTTGGAACTAAGAAATCTGTTAAGAGATTCCCTTTAATATCGTCAATTGTATAACCAAAAAGTTTTGAGAAATGTTTATTAATATTTGTGATTTCAGCATTATGATTTATAAAAACAACTGCATCTTTCACATCATTAAACAAAGATGAAAAAATAACTTCGTTTTTATTTGTCTGGGATATATCATAAACAATAGAAATTATTAATGTTTCATTATCCCATTTAATTGGATAATTATATGCTTCAACATCATGAATACTTGCGTTAGCTAGTCTATGTTTGAATAAAAAATAACGATTCTGATTACTTTTTGATTGTTCTATTTGTTTTATAACAAATGTTTCATCAGTATTATCTATATCCTGTATTTTCATGGATAATAATTGTTTCTTTGAATATCCATAAAAAGATGAGGCTAATTGGTTGGCACCTAATATTTGGCCTGTTTTGGGGTCAAATATTAGCACCATATCCGTAGCCAAATCGAGAAGAAAATACATAAATTGATAAATTGATTCAAATTTAGAAATATTATTTAATAATTGATTTTGAAACACTAAAAATGTGAAGTTGTCATTGTTAAAAATAAAAGCTGTTTTATTAAAAGTATGCTTTTGTAAATCAATTAATTGTAACTCTAAAACGAACAATTGATCTTGACGGGTTTTAATTGAATCTAAGGATGTTACAATAAAATTATTTTCAGGTTTAAGCAGTAAATCTGTATTGTTAGATAATTTAAAAATATCAAGAGCATCTTTGTTTACTCCTTGAATACGACTATCATGCAATATTATGATGGGAACATGTATACTGTTAATTAAATTACTAATCAAATTAAAATCACTAATATTTAATCTCATATCATATCACTCCTTTAGCATATAAAAATAAATCATTAGTTATTTTCCATAATCCTATGAGTGTAAATTACTTGCGTTTATTATCATACAAGTCTCACCTCATTATATATTTTGGCAATTAATGATTTAAAAGTTATTTGTTTACGTGTTAATTGAGTATATATTCCATAATTCTTTGATTTGATTTAACACTCCTATCTCTATAAACGTCTACAAAATAAGTATAAATATTATCAGATGTATTACATATATAAAATCTAATATAAATATTTTATCATATATGATGGTAGTACACAAAATATTAATAGCAAAAAATGTAAAAAAATGGCTATTTATGAACTATTTTGTCGATTCTATTAAATCCCAGGTTTGGCTGATATAGGAGCAAAAATCTCTAAACTATAAATGTATGTAGTAATAATTTAGGAATTTATATTTTTTGTTGTGGACTATTTCCTTTCTATAAACTTTCAATTGTTCAACATGTGCATGTTTTAAATTAAGTGGATATATTAAAGATTTTTTCTATTTGACTATAACCTTCATTTTAATTTAAACTGTTATAATCTAGAGATGATTACAGTTAGGTTACATAAGCATAACTAAAACTCTATTCATTACTTGAAATGAATCTTCAATTATCAATGACCATCTAAATTTTCGATACTAATTTCATAAGTATTTCTTTAGTTGATTCTTTTAAAGATATTAACTTCTCGCCTGAATGAACTATATCTAAATTTTGTTGTTCTTCTCTATCCGTTACATATAAAATCTAATGTCAAAATATTTATATTAGTCAATTATTTTATCTTCTCTAATAAAATAATTAAAACGCATAGAATAATAGCAGATATATTGTTTACTAAATAAAGTAGTATCTTATAAATTGAATGTAATTATTTAAATAAGCAAATAGGAATATTTGTAAGCAAATAGAAATATTTGCTTATTTTTTTTATGTGATTGTATAAAATTGGAAAATAAATGGAAAATAATAGATGAAAATTGGAAATAGAGGTATCAGTATGAAAACATTCAATATAAAAAAGTTGTTAATCATGATGATTGATTTAGGATTAATTTATTATGCTTTCTTTTTTTCATCTCTACTTCTTCATGATTTTAATTTAAATATACCAGAGATGCAACTAGTCATTTCTTCACTCATATGGATATTACCGTTATATATGATTCATTTTGTTTTGTTTCGGCTGTATGATGCTATTTGGGAGTTTGCGAGTATTGAAGAAGCAATAAATGTATTATTCTCTTTATCGACAAGTTTTATATTTTTAGGCCTTTTTATTGCTCTTTTTAAAATAGACTTATCCATCAATTTATTAATTTTAGCGCAAATTATTCTCTTTTTATCATTAATTGGAGTGCGTTTCAGTTACCGCTTATTAAATATTGTTAACAATTATTTAGTTAATGATAAAGGTAGTATTAGAACATTAGTAATAGGGGCAGGAAGTGCTGGAAGTTTACTTATTAAAGAAATGAAAGTCAATAAAACAATTCAAAATAAAGTTGTTTGTTTAGTTGATGATGATGCGAGAAAATTTGGAAAAGTGATTCAAGGAGTACAGGTGGTTGGGGGAACATATCAATTAAAATATTTAGTATTTAAATATAAAATTGATGAAGTGATTGTCTCAATTCCTAGTGCTAGTAAAATAGAATTTCAACAAATTTTAACACGATGTGAAGATTTAAAAATAGAAGTAAAGATTTTTCCTCCGTTTTATAAATTAATCGATAAAAGCTTTAGCTTAGATAAGATACGGAATGTTGAGATTGAAGATTTATTAGGAAGAGATGAAATAGAATTAGATAATAATGGTCTCCATATGCTTTTAAGCAATGAAGTTGTTTTCGTCAGTGGGGGGGGAGGGTCAATTGGATCAGAAATTTGTCGCCAAATTTTGAAATATAGTCCACAAAGAATAATAATATTTGATCAATATGAAAATAATGCCTATGATATTCAGAATGAATTACACATGCAAATAAACAAATTAAAGTTAAATGTTGAGATTTTAGTCTTGATAGGGTCTGTTCAAGATGAATATCGATTAAAGGAAATCTTTAACCTGTATCCTATCACAGTCGTATTTCATGCGGCTGCACATAAACATGTGCCTCTTATGGAAGATTGTCCAAAAGAAGCAATTAAGAATAATGTATTTGGTACTTACTTGTTAGCGAAGTTAAGTAATAAACATAACGTAAAAAAATTTGTTTTAATTTCATCTGATAAAGCCGTTAATCCAACTAATATCATGGGGGCAACGAAACGTTTAGCAGAAATGATTATTAAAGCTTTTGATGAGGCTAGTAGTACTCAATATAGTGCAGTACGTTTTGGAAATGTATTAGGTAGTAATGGTTCCGTTATTCCTTTATTTAAAAAGCAAATAGAGGAGGGAGGACCTGTAACTGTTACCCATAAAGAAATTATTCGTTATTTTATGACCATTCATGAAGCGGTATCGCTTGTTTTACAAGCGGGAGCTTATAGTAATGGTGGTGAAATCTTTGTTTTAGATATGGGAGAACCAGTTAAAATATTAGAACTTGCAGAAAAATTAATTAGATTAAGTGGTTATGAACCATATCATGATATAGATATTGCGATAACAGGCCTTCGACCGGGTGATAAATTATATGAAGAATTATTGACAAATGATGAGAATCTAGGAAGAACAAGTAATGAGAAAATCTTTGTTTTAAATCAAAAAGAAGTGAGTTTAGATAAAATTGAAGAAATGTTAGAAGAATTACATTATTTAGTATCGTTAACTCACGTGAATATTAAAGAAGAAATCGCTAAATATATTCCTACATACAAGCAGATGAAAGAAGGCATCTTATGAAAACAATTCCTTTAAGTGTACCGAATTTAGGTATAGATATTTTAGATAATTTAAAAGAATGTATTACAACTGGTTGGATATCAAGTGGGGGACCTTTTATTACTTCATTTGAAGAAAGTTTAGCGGATTATTTAAATGTAAAAGAAGTTGTAGGTGTACAAAGTGGAACGGAGGCACTACATTTAATTTATCAATATTATGATTTTAAAGATTGTGAAGTCATATGTCCTACAGTTACCTTTATCGCATCTGTTAATCCACTGCTTTATGTTTCAAGTAACCCAATATTTATGGATTGTGATGATACATTAAATATGGATTTAGATAAACTTGAAGATTTTTGCTTTGAAAATTGTGATTTTATAAATGGTAAACTGATTAATAAGAAAACAAAAAGACATGTCAAAGGTATTGTTATTGTACATGTCTTTGGAAATCCTATCGATATGGAAAGAGTCATGGATATAGCTTCTTTGTATAATCTTATCGTTGTTGAGGATGCTGCAGAGGCTTTAGGATCATATTATACAAAAGGTCGTTATAAAGGAAAGTTTGCCGGGACAATTGGTCATGCAGGAGTCATAAGTTTTAATGCCAACAAGATAATAACAACAGGTGGGGGTGGCATGATTATTTCTAGTGATGAAAGATTGTTAGAAAAGGTGCGTTACTGGAGTGTGCAATCTAAGACTGATCCTTTATATTTTACCCATGATGAACTTGGATATAATTTTCGAATGCTAAATTTAAATGCTGCTCTTGGAGTTTCACAGCTTTCTTCATTGGAAGATTTTATTGAAATTAAACATGATAATTACAAGCTCTATCAAAAACAATTGAGTGGAATTAGAGGATTAAAACTACTTTCATTTAATAAAGATGCAAGATGTAATGAATGGTTTTATTCGGTAATAGTTGATGCACGGGTTTATAAAGAAACCCGTGATGAATTATTAATGCGTTTAAATGATAATAAGATTCAAACAAGACCATTATGGGGACTCATGCATGAGCAAAAACATTTAAGAAATTTTGAAACTTATCAAATAGAGAAAGCATATTACTATCGTGATCATTTGTTAAATATTCCTTGTAGTACGAATTTAACGATTACTGATATAAATACTGTCCTTGACCTATTAGATAAAGAGGCAAATGAATTAGTTTCAATCATTACACCAGTTTATAATAGTAGTCGTTATATTAAAGAAACAATCGAGAGTGTCTTAAAACAAACATACAGTAATTTTGAAATGATTTGTGTTGATGATTGTTCAACTGATAATAGTGGTTATCTTATTAAACAATATCAACAAGAGGATAATCGGATTAAATATATTCGCCTAGATAAAAATAGTGGAGCGGCATTTAGTAGAAATATTGCTTTAGAGAGTGCACGGGGCCGTTATATTGCCTTTTTGGATAGTGATGATATTTGGGAAAAAGATAAATTAGATATCCAAATCAACTTTATGAAAGAAAATCAGGCGGGATTTTCTTTTACTTCTTATCAAATGATGGATATATCTGGCAATTTGTTTGATAGAATCATTAAAGTTCCTAATAAAATTAACTATTCAGGTTTATTAAAGAATACTATTATTGGTTGTTTAACCGTTGTAATCGATAAACGCATTGTTGGTGATTTTAGAATGCCACAAGTTCGCAACAGTCAAGATTATGCGACGTGGTTACAAATATTAAAACAAGGTCACATCGCTTATGGAATTAATCAAAACTTAGCTAGATATCGTAAAGTAACAGGCTCTATTTCAAATAATAAGTTAAAGGCATTAAAAAGTAATTGGAAGGTATATCGAGATATTGAAAAATTATCGATAATAAAAACGATGTACGTATTTTCTTTTTATGTGTTTCATGCCTTAAAGAAACATTTATTGTTACGATAATGTATTATCAAAACGCAACACAAAGTATTGCGATTAAACAAGAAATATTAAAGCGAAGTTTTGATTTCACTATTTCATTTGTAGGAATTATTATCTTTTCCCCTATCATATTAATAGCGTTTGTCATAGCTAGTATTGAAACAAGAAGCTTAGGAATCTTTACCCAAAAGCGAATTGGGAAAGATTATATCGAATTTAAAATAATAAAGATAAAGACAATGAAGAAAATTACCGGTTTTGAGACAAATGTAACAACAAATAAAGACCCACGCATTACTACATGTGGGAGATTTTTTCGAAAGTATAAAATTGATGAACTACCCCAATTATTTAATGTTTTGCTAGGAAAAATGAGCTTTGTAGGTCCACGACCTGATGTGCGGGAAATGTATGAACATTTAATTGGGGATGAATGGTTGGTTTTAACAATTAGACCAGGAATTACAGGACCAGCAACGATTAAATATAAGAACGAAGAAGAAATATTAGCGAGTGTAGATAATCCTGAAGATTATAATCAAGTGATATTTAAAGATAAGTTAAAGATTAATTTAGAATATATTAAAAATTATAAATTTAGTCATGATATAAAGTTCATATTAAAGACGTTTATAAGAGGTAATTGATGAAAAAGATTGTAATTATATGTGTCAATTATCATAATAGTCAAGAAGTCATATCGTATGTTAATGAGGTATATGAGCAAAGTGTTATAAATGATATCGATATCGTAGTTGTTGATAATAGTAATAATGAAAAAGAGTATAATAATTTAAAATTAAATTTAAGTGAGGATATTTATTTATATAATCCTCATGAAAACCTAGGTTATATAAATGGCATCAATTATGGTTTTATGAAATATACAGAAAAAAAACCAATGCCAGAATGGGTCATAATTAGTAATACCGATATTAATTACGAGAATAATTATTTTTATGAGACTTTATTAACTAATTATCCATTTGGATATAATTGTATGATTGCTCCTAGTATTTATTCTATAGAAGCAAAACAGTATCAAAATCCATTGGTAATTAATCGGTTTTCAAAATTTAAAATGTTTCTACTTACTTATATTTATAGATATACCCTAATTGAAAGATGTTTTGAATGTATAAATCGAGTAAAAAATCGCTTCCAAGAAAGAAAAAATAGTTTACTTGAAAATCAAGAAATCTATACCGGGCATGGAGCGTGTTTAATCATTAATAAATGTTACTTTGAAAAAGGTGGAAATTTAAATTATGGGAGTTTTTTATTTGGAGAAGAATTGTACATTGCCGAAATGATTAAAAACATTCACGGATTGGTCTATTTTGATAACAGGTTAAAGCTAAATCATAATGAACATCGTAGTATTAATAAAGAAAAACGTAAGCAAATTAATCAATATTATTACAATTCCATGGAATATTTATATAAAAAGTTCTATTAATGATGATTTTTATGAAAAAATCTACCCATTTGTCAATTGGTGTTACTTTATTTAAAAACACCAATTTTTTAAATTATATCTATCTTTTTCACGCATTTGTCCATAGAAACAAGCCTTTATGGATAAAATTAGCTAATTTTTTGGGTACAAAATCTTGAAAAAAGTGCAATAAATTATCATATTTATAATCATTTATTGATTTATTCGCCAGAATATGGTAACATTTGACTATAAAATACAATATTTGAGGTGAAAAGATGGCTAAGAAAGGTTATAAAATTGGGGTTGATCTTGGTACCGTAAACACATTAGTATATATGAGTGGCCAAGGTATAATTTTTAATGAGCCTTCATGCTGTGCATTTGATAGACGAACAAATGCCTGTATTGCGGTTGGCCAAAAGGCAAAAGATATGCTCGGGAGAGAACACCAATTAATTAGAGTGGTAAAACCATTAGAAGGCGGAGTTATTGCTGACTTAGATGCTACTAAAGCGTTGTTGGAATTTGTGTTCCAAAGATTAACTAACATAAACATTGAATTCAATAAGACAACATTACTAATTTGTTGTCCATCAGAAGTATCACAAATCGAACGAGTAGCAATGGTTGAACTATCTGAAAATCTAGGAATTAGAGATGTATTTATTGAAGAAGAAGTAAAAGCTGGCGCTATTGGAGCGGGTCTTGACATTTTTGCCCCAAAGGGGTCAATGGTAATTGACATTGGTGGAGGAACCACAGACATAGGGGTGTTAGCACTTGGAGATTTAGTCGTTTCTGAATCTATTCGTGTTGCAGGTAACTTTATTGACCATGAAATTATCAAATATGTAAAATTAAAATATAGCATGGCAATAGGTGCTAGAACTGCAGAGACTATCAAGAAAACAATTGGTACTGTAAAAGCTGATTTACCAGTTGATAAAGAATATACTTATGCAGGAAGACATATTGTCACAGGACTTCCTACTCGAAAAGTGATTAAACAATCAGAAGTTAGAATTATAATGGCTCGAGCTTTAGATCAAATCGCTAATGTAGCAAAAAAAGTATTAGAACAAACCCCACCTGAATTATCAGCTGACATTTTTATTAGTGGAATTATTGTTAATGGTGGCGGAGCATTAATCGATGGTATTAAAGAGTATTTTGAAGGGCAACTTAATTTAAGTGTAAAGGTTTCAGATAATGCATTAACTGCAATTGTTGATGGCACTAAATATTTGCTACAAAATAGAGGAAATTATTTAATTAAACCACTCGAATAATCAAATTCGGAGAATTAAATAAGTAAAAGAAAGTTAGGAGGAACTTTTATGTTAGACAAAAGTCTAGGTCTAGGAATCGATTTAGGTACGACTAATTTACTAGTTTATGTTGAAGGACACGGAATTATCTTCAATGAGCCCTCAGTGGTTGCCTTTGATATCCAAACAGGTGAGGTAATCGCAGGCGGACATGATGCATTTTCAATGATTGGAAAAACACATAACAAGATTCGTGTTAGTAGACCTCTTCGTGAAGGTGTTATATCTGACATGGATGCAGCCAAAGCATTGTTGAAATATGTTTTCAAACGTGTTTCAAATGTAAAAAACTTTAAACAAGCAAAATGTTTAATTTGTTGTCCTTCTGAAGTAACACAAATCGAGCGTGAAGCCATGCGCGAGCTCGCAATTCAAATGGGAATTAATGATGTTTTCATTGAAGAAGAGATTAAATCAGGTGCTATTGGCGCAGGAATTGATATTTACGGAGCCAATGCAGCAATGGTTGTCGACATAGGTGGTGGAACAACTGACGTCGGTGTTTTATCTCTTGGAGATGTTGTGTTAAGTCAATCTATTCGTATTGCAGGTAATTATATTGACCAAGAAATTATTAAATATGTTCATAAAACACATAATTTAGTTATTGGTCAAACAACAGCTGAAAGAGCAAAAATGGAAGTTGCTACTTTATTAGATGAAGAAGAAGAAAGATTTTCAAGAATATCTGGTAGAGATTTAGTAACAGGATTACCATCTGCAACTAAAATATCATCTAAAGAATTGCGTAAATTAATTATGCCAATATTTGATGAAATTGTTAATGTAATTTATTCAGTATTAGAACAAACACCACCTGAGTTATCAGCAGACATCGTTTATAATGGAATTATCGTTAACGGTGGGGGTGCTTTAATACCAGGAATAAAAGAATATATTGAAGAAATGGTTAATTTACCAGTTAAAATTTCTCATGATCCATTAACTGATGTTGTTGAAGGAACAAAGATACTTCTTAAAAATCGTGGAAGTTATTTAATGAATCCAACAGATTAGTAATATTTAATAAACTTATTATATAATTATAAAAAGAAAGAGGTGGGAATATGGACAAAAATACTTTGAAGATTGGGATAGACTTAGGTACTTCAAATACTTTAGTATACTCAAGTGGTCGCGGTATTATTTTTAATGAGCCTACTGTTGTAGCTTTCGATAAAGATTCAGGCAAGATTATTGCAATTGGAAATGAAGCAAAAGTAATGTTAGGTAAGACTCATAGTAAGATTAATGTCGTTAGACCGATAGAACAAGGTGTCATTGCTGATAAAGATTCAACAATTAAAATGTTAGAGTATATTTTTGATCATCACTTAAAACAATTTGAAATCATTAACCCTAAAAAAACAGTTGTTTTAGTATGTTGTCATTCTGATCTATCTAGTATTGAAAGACAAGCATTAAAAGATATCATTGTTAATTTTGGTATTAATAATGTTTTTGTTCAAGAAGAAGTTAAATCAGGGGCAATAGGAGCTGGTATTGATATCTATACCCCAGAAGGATCGATGATTATTGACATAGGTGGAGGATCAACTGATATTGGAGTATTAGCATTAGGCGATATCGTTGTATCTAATTCAATCAAAATAGCTGGTAATTACTTCGATGAAGAAATAAGAAAATATATAAAGAAAAAACATAATTTTGAAATTGGACTGTTGACTGCTGAACAAGTTAAAATCGCTTTAGCAACTTTAAGAGATGACTTAAAAGATGAGAAAGAGATTACTGTTGCAGGTAGGGATTCAAAACATGGTTTACCTTCACGAATTACCATTAAACAATCTGAGGTACGTGATGTATTAAAGCATTGTTTTAGTTCGATATCAAATCAAATCTTAAAAGTACTAGAAATTACACCACCAGAAATTGCAGCTGATATTATTGTATCAGGTGTTGTCATTAATGGTGGAGGTGCCTTAATCGATGGATTAAGTGAGTATTTACAAGAATTATGTCAATTAGATATAAAAATATCTCCAGAACCGCTTACAGCAATAGTTAAAGGAACAAAAGACTTACTACAAAATCGTGGAGATTATTTAATTGTGCCTAATGATTAATTAAAATAAGGAAAGGTCGTCTTTATGACGATTTTTTTCAAATAGTTAGTTAACATAGAAAAGGTGGGATTTTATGGCGGAAACGTGTTTGAAGAAGTTTCAAATTGGCATAGAAGTTGCCGATTTTATATGTTACTTAAAATATATTAATAAAAAAAATGAGGATATACATCTAGATTTAGTTGATAGTTTATATGAATTAGTCACTAATAATCCGAATGTAAGTAAAAATGAAATAGCAAAATTGATTAATTTATACACTCATCAATTAGCTCCTAGTATGTTGCAAGAACGTAAATTTGATCTTTATTATAATTCTATCACTAATAAATTGTTCACAAATGTTGATGATTTAAGTGATACATATAACTCACCATTTGTGATACATATGAATACAGATATTGTTAAAAGATTTAATAAAGATGAATTTATGAATCATTTTACAGACACTTATCCTGATTTGTTTCTGTTAGATATTCGCTATTATGGTATAGAACGAAAATATTACGAAGTTTCTGCAGAAATTTATTTAAGTGAAGAAGCTTTAACCTTAAAATCTAATGAACCAGAATATGTGAATTATTTATTAGCTCAATATAATATGAATGAAATTGTTGAAAAATTAGGATTATCTCAAAAAATTAATCATCAAGGTAATATATTAACAACAGAAAATTCAGCTAATGGTACTATTGAAGATGTTTATGGATTTAATCAAGAAACGGTATTAGATCAACTAGTTGAATGTTATGAAACTAGTAGTTGTGTTTTTATTAATAATGTATTTTTAAAAACATTTAATATCAATATGAATGGTTTACTACAATCACAAAATGTACCTAAGCTGATATTTGTTTTAGAGCAAAATGAATATGATTATTTTGATAAAACATCAAGTAATCAAATCGACAGAATAGAAAAAATTGATAACAATACGATTGTCCATATCAGTGAACATTTATTTCGACAATCAAGTGGTTATTCTTCCTATATTCTAATGATGAATGACAAGTATCATATTACTTTAAATCAATTAAATGAACAATATTTTAAATTTCCTTTCATAGCAAAATATCAAAATAAGAATTTAGATTTATTTAGAAATATTTTAACTAAATATTTAGAACATAAAAGATTAGATTCATATATTGAAAATTTGTTATTATGGATTTTTATATTAGAGGAAGAAGAACTAAATTCAAATTTAAATTACTATTTGGTTAGTTCATTAAAAACAAGTGCACTATCTAGTTTAAGATTTTACCATGACAGTAGAGAGTCGTTGCCGCTTAAAGATTTGAAGAAGTTATTACAAGTTGTTAATTTGGCTAAAGAACTTTCGAAAACGATTGAGCTGAATTCTAAAAATATTAAATTAATATTAAATGATATGCTCAATATGATTCGTAAATTAAATAATTTAGAAGAAATAGTGGATTTTGAAAGTGTAGTCGAAGACGTACAACAAACATTTAATATTAACGATATGATGTTTGAAGAGGATTTAACACAGCTTAAAACGTTAATTTCTGTTAAACGGCTAATACTTACAAAAGAACAAGATATCAAATTTATTTTAGACACAAGTGTTTTAATGGATGAACCTGATTTATTTCAAAAATATTTTAATGATAAATCAATCATAGTTCCTTCAATTATTAGAGATGAACTTGAAAATATGCGAGTAAATAATATTAATGCAGTGAGAGCTATTCGTAATATTAACTTACTTAGAAATGATCCAACATTCAAGATTCAGTATATTAATGGTGAGGAAATACCAGGTGGATTTAATAAACATAATAAAATCAAAATCTTTGAGGATTTGATTAATCAATTCTCATTGGCTGGGAAAAGACCTATCTTGGTATCAAATGATATGAGCCATGATTTATACGATAATAACAAAGATAGCATGATTCAACTGAAGCATTTACAATTATTATTTAAATAAAAAAACTATTATGAAATAACTTAATTATAGGTTAAAAATCACAAATACACCGGAAAGCATGTCGAAAAAAGTAAATTTTTTTACAAAAAGTAATTTATTTTTTACAAGATTTGGTTTATTATATATATAAACGTAGGTAAAATTTATAATGATTTTGTAAATAGAATTATTTAAATTTTTAAGGTTTAGGTATTAAACCATAACAGGATTAATACAAATATTTGTATTAAAATATTAAGGATGAGGTGGAAAAATGGCAAGAAAAAGTTATCTAATAGGAGTCGATTTAGGTACTGCTAATATACTAGTGTATATTAATGGAAGCGGCGTAGTTTATAATGAACCTTCTGTAGTTGCATTTGATAATACAACAAATCAATGCATAGCTATAGGTAAGAGAGCTTTTGACATGGTGGGTAAGGAACATAAGCATATCCGAATTGTTAAACCATTAGATGGAGGTGTTATTGCTGATTTAGAGGCAACTAAAGTCTATTTGGAAAAAGTTTTCGAAAGATTAGAAAATATTAATGTTGATTTAAAGAATTCTACCTTACTACTATGTTGTCCATCAGAAGTGTCACATATCGAACGTTTAGCTTTGTTAGATTTAGCAAAGAAAATTGGAGTTAGCGATGCCTTTATTGAAGAAGAGTTAAAAGCAGGAGCTATAGGAGCAGGTCTTGATATTTACGAATCATTCGGAAGTATGGTCGTAGATATAGGTGGTGGAACTACTGATGTTGGAGTTTTATCACTTGGTGATTTAGTCGTAGCAGAATCTTGCAAAATTGCAGGAAATTATTTAGATAAAGAAATCACAAAATATGTTAAATTTAAATATGGAGTTATTATTGGAGCTTCAACAGCTGAAATGATTAAAATTAAATTAGGTACGTTAAGAAGAGAATTAAAAGAAGAAAAAGAATATGTTTTCGCTGGACGTAACTTAAATAATGGTTTACCATGCAAAATGAAAATCAAACAAGCTGAGGTACGTGATATCTTCTTAAGAGGATTTGAAGTTGTTGTTAATACTATTAAAAAAGTACTTCAACAAACTCCACCAGAACTTGCAGCAGATATCTTTGAAAGCGAAATCATGATTAATGGTGGAGGTGCTTTAATAGATGGCATTAAAGAATATTTAGAAGAAGCACTTTCATTAAGAGTTAAAATTGCGGAAAACCCATTAACTTCTATTGTAGAAGGTACAAAATCACTACTTAATAACAGGGGGAATTATTTAGTTAAACCAACTGATTATTAAAAACAAATTATAATCTACAAATTTGAAAAATTTGATAAGTAATAAAAAGAAAGTAAACAAAGGAGGAAGTGTAGACTATGGCTGTTAAACAAATGGGTATTGGTATAGATTTAGGTACAACTAATCTTTTAGTCTATATCGAAGGACATGGTATTATCTTTAATGAACCATCAGTTGTTGCTTTTGATATTCAAACTGGTGAGGTCATTGCTGGTGGGGAAGATGCATTCTCTATGATTGGAAAAACCCACAAAAAAATTCGTGTAAGCCGTCCATTACGTGAGGGTGTAATATCTGATATGGATGCCGCAAAAGCTTTATTAAAATACGTTTTCCAACGTGTACAAAACGTGAGAGATTTTAAAAGTTCTAAATGTTTAATTTGTTGCCCATCAGAAGTAACACAAATTGAACGAGAAGCAATGCGAGAACTTGCAATTCAAATGGGTATCAATGATGTCTTTATCGAAGAAGAAATTAAATCAGGCGCAATCGGCTCTGGAATTGATATCTACAGTGCAAATGCTGCAATGGTAATAGATATAGGTGGTGGAACTACTGACGTTGGTGTGTTATCACTAGGGGATGTTGTATTATCACAATCATTACGTGTAGCTGGGAACTATATTGACCAAGAAATAATTAAATATGTTCACAAAACACATAATTTAGTTATTGGACAAAGAACGGCTGAGAAAGCTAAATTTGAAATTGCTACCTTATTAGATGAGGAAGAAGAAAAATTCACAAGAATTTCTGGTAGAGATTTAGTAACTGGATTACCTTCAGCTACAAAATTATCTTCAAAGGAAATTAGAAAATTATTACTTCCTATCTTTGACGAAATAATAAATGTAGTATATTCAGTACTAGAACAAACACCTCCTGAATTATCAGCTGATATAGTTGATAACGGTATTATTGTAAATGGTGGTGGAGCTTTAATTCCTGGTATCACTGAATACATTACAGAAATGGTTCATTTACCAGTAAAGGTAGCAAATAATCCATTAACAGCGGTTGTAGAGGGTACAAAAGTACTTCTTAAAAATCGTGGAAATTATTTAATTAACCCAGCAGACTAAAATAAAGTAGTAAATGCCTATATATTAAAGCAAATGCTTGATTATATAGGCATTTTTATTAATATTAAGACAAAATGTGATATTTTATTCAAGAATTGTTTACACAGAGAGTGAAATTTAATATAATTAATATATTACTTAACTATGGTGGTGATAATATGTATGATTTTATGTATCATATTAAATTTAAAAAAAGAAATGAAAAACTAGACATTAAAATATTTTTATCTTTAGAAGATTTGTTTACACCAGTTTATGTGCGAACATATGATGCTACTATTCTTGAAGATAAAGAGGCCTTTTTGAAGGTTTATCAAGAGATTGATGAATATCTAATTCATAAGTTTGTGGCGATAAGTGATGAAGATTTTCGGTTATTGTACCACACGTTAATTTCATTTGATATCGAGTTACCGCAAATCTTAACAGTAAATCATGAATATGATGAGGATCTAGATCAATATGATCGCATATTAACACCAAAAGATCTCGTTTTTTTAACGTTTGTCGATGGGAAAGCTGTGGATGATAAAAGATTTGAAACTTGGGAAAATGACAATGATTTGGATACAGAATATTTAAAAGAAGCCATGCTTAATAGAAAGCTAATTTCAACTGATAATTATTATTATAATATGTCAAAGGCAAAGCGTGAGCTTTTGCTTGAAGTGGCGGATGCCTATGGAATTAATAATCGTGGAGATAATAATGATTTAGTGGCAAAATTAAAAATAGATTTACCTGAAGAGTATGTTAAGAAACACTTTTCGGGTACTCATTTAACCTTAACTGAAAAAGGGAAAAAGCTCATTGGAAAAAGTAAAAAAATAATTGACTTTGATCGTAGTTTTTTCCGTTATGTCAATAAATTACCACTTGAGGAGTTTCATTTATTAAGTATTAAAAAAGGTGATTACGATTTTAATGGAATTGGACGATTATTAATGGTTAATAGTCCTATAGAAGGTGTGGAGTATTTTGATTGGAATTCAATTAAAATATTGGAACAAAAGGAATTAGAAGTAAAAAAAGAGTATGAAGGGCTTCCGTTAAAAGAAGAAAATTTTTTAGAATATGTTAATAAAATTAGCGAGTCTAATGAGGAACCTATCGCAGTAGCACAAGAAGAAGAAGAAGAAGAAATAAAGCAAGAGATTAAAAAGGAGGAAGTCATACCTCCTTATAAAGAAAAAATTCCTTTTTATCTAAGAAATCAAGAAGACAAAATTAAAAGTATAAAACCAGAAATTGATGATGATAATGAAAAAACTAATGATGAAATTTATATTGAACAGAATCCGAAAATTTCCAAACAATTAGAAACTTATCGGGAAAAACGTGAAATATATGAAAAGACTAAAAAAGGTAAGCATAAAGAGAAAGTGTCAGTGTACAAACCTAAATCAAAACATATAATATTGAAATGGTTATTTTATTTCATTATATTCATAATGTGTTGCTTAGGGGTACTCTATATTATTGAGACAATGAATATTGTCAAATTACCGTTTAGTCTAAAAGAGATTTTTCAATCGTTTAAAGATACGTTATACGAATACAAGAGAAAAATATTCGATTTTATCGATTATGTAAAAGCGTACAAGTAAAATAATTGTTTCAGGAGAGGTGACTTCTTTATAGAGTCATCTTTTTTTGATTTCTAGGCATTTTTTTTAGCGTCTCTATAATTAGAGCATGCTTTACATTAAATGGAGTCTGGTGGCCTTAAAATGCCTTTAGAGATAGGCAAAATACCAAAAGACAAGTAATGGGATTAAATTAAACCATAAAAGATACTTAAGTTAGGATAATTATATAACCCTGTGGAAAACTCTGTGGATATAAATGGGAATAATTGGTATTTATCCACAAAATTGGATATTGCTAGAATAAATATTGGATAACATCTCGTAAATAAGTATTATGTTAAATTATTTTCTTGGTATCATAAACTAATTGAAGGTAAAACAAAGTCATATTATTTATGAAGGCAACTTAATAAAAAATATAAAAAGATGGTCTTTTTAAACCATCTTTTAATACTTTTAACTTCCGTTTAAAATTCTAACTGTTAGTTAATCTTTATTTGAATACTGTATTTTGTTTGAACTCGCTGCTTTCCGTGAGGCTGCACTTATACGCGAATTTGATGCTTTACTTGCAGCAGCACCTATACGTGAACTCGATGCTTTTCTTGTTGCAATACTTTGTTTTTTATGTATATATTTGTAAATTTCATTACATTCAAATGTGGGAGTTGGTGAAAGATTAAATAAATCAATCGAAGTTTTCTTAATGTCTGTATTTTTTTCTTTGCCAGGTTTTTCATTAGATTCTAAGTCTATATAATTAGATTTAATTTTTTTGACTTCTTCATATAAATAATCACTTTGATTATCTGATAAATTATAAGCAATGATTCTATTATTCGCTTTATGGTATGAGATAAAAAGATCGTTTTTGTCATCAATTGCGACCATGAAATATGTATTTTTAAAGGTAGTATTGATATCTTTGATTTGATCACCTTTGGGAAATTCAATAAATTCTTTTTCACCGTATCTTAATACTTTATATCTTAATGTGTTTATGTCAGGTAAATGAAAAAGAATACTAAGTATATCAAATGTTACATCGGGTTTCATGGAGTTAGATAAAAAACCTTTATATTCATCTTTGGTTTTAAGTGTAAAAGATGTAGGTTGATTATATTTTTTATTAATTATTTCATCTATTAGATCGTCATTCTCTTTATTAAATGCAATTATCACAAGTTTTTGCTCTTCGAAATCCATTCCTGCACCTATATTATTTTCACCAAATATAATGGATTGAATATCAATTCCAATAAAGAATTTAATAAATTATTCCTCGGCTAACCCTTTATATAATTGATAAATACCATCTTTTTTTGTGTCGTTAGTATCAATTGTCATGAGTGAATCGCTAAACTCTTCAATATTCCATAATTGATAAATAACAGATAATAAATTAATTTCGTGATATTTGTCTTTAGGAAAGTCTTTAATTTTTTTGCCGTAACTCATTCTCAACACTCCTTTTGCACAAATTTCAAATTAGCAAAATCATATTTTAAAGCTAATTTAGTTTTTATAAACTTATCGTGTTTATTTTTTACTTTTTCTATATTACTACCTAATGGTAAAATAACATTAATATCAACATTTATATTATTAATTCCATCTAGGATTGTTTTTAATTCTTTTAATCTATCCTCAATGCAATAGAAAGTTGAAAATATTACATTTTCACTATCTCTTATAGTAAAATCATAAGCTGCTTTTTTAGTTACTTCATTATATGAAAAGTCAATATTACTAATATTAGCTTCTCCTATTATATAGTATTTAGCTTTATTAGAATCTATGACACAGTCTGGGTCATTTAGTAAATTAATAATCACATTATTAACCTCTTGGTCGATATTATCAGCCGAATTATTAATGCTAGATTTGTGTATATTAAATAAGTCACCGGACTGAGTTAATTGATATTCTTTAGTGTCACTTATAATTTCTTCATTATAGTCCTTAATTCCTTCATCGATAATGTTTAAATTGTCGTGTTTGTTGAAAACAAATGTATCTTCTACTATTACCATCCAATTATCTCCCTTAGTGTTAAATATATAAACTTTACATTTCTATTTTTATTATAACATAACTAGGTTTTTTAAATATAGACAAAAGGACTGAATTAAATTAATTCAGTCCTTTAAATCAAACTAACTATAAACCATTTCTTTTTCAGATACTAATTTTTGAGGCTTTGCATAATAATAACCTTGATGATAATAACAACCTAATGATAAAAGGATAGTTTTCTGTTCTTTTGTTTCAATTCCTTCAGCAATAACCATAGTATTTGAAAAACTTGATATATTTAGAATCATTTTTATTATTTCAATATTTTTCTGATGATTTATTCTATCAATAAATAAGCGGTCAATTTTTAAAATGTCAAAGTCAATACTATCTAAAATGGAAAGTGATGAGTATTCTCTACCAAAGTCATCTAAAGCAACTAAAAAACCTAAATTTTTAATTTTATGAATTTGATTCCGACATAATTGTAAATTATTCACAAAAGTATTTTCACTTATTTCAACGTAAATTTGCTTGGGATTAAGTTTCATTTCTAATATAAACGTATTTAGAATACCCGGGAAATTTTCTTTAAGTAAGGTTTGAGGGCTTACATTTAGTGATAAACTAACACCCGGTATTTTTCTTCATGGCTAATTATCGCGAATTCTCTTAATGATTTTTTTATTAAATATAGATCTAAATTAAACATCAAACCTGATTTTTTAGCGATAGGTAGGAAAGTATCGGGAGGAATTTGTCCTCGTCTTTTATTATTCCAACGAGCTAATGATTCAAGGCATTTAACTGAATTCGTTTTGGCATCAACAATAGGTTGGAAATGAATTTCAAAAAGGTCTAGTTCAATACTTTCTTTAATTTCATTTGCCATTTCAACTTTTAAGTTTAAATTATAGCTCATATGGGGTTCATATCGTTCGTAGATATTCTTTTTATGTGCTAGACATTCTAGCATGGCTAAATCTGCATATGAGATTAATTCATTTATATCTGTAGTGTCATCTGGGTATAGTGCATACCCAACACTAAATTCTAAAGAAATTTCGTTATTATCTATCTGGTACGTCTTCTTAGTTATATTAATAATCGCTTCTTTTAATGAATTCAAGTATTTGAAGGTTTTTCTCACCTGCGTGGATAATAATGAATTCATCACCAGATAACCTACAAACAAGGAATTGTTCTTTCTTCAGTTTTTTAAGTTCTGTTGCGAATTTTTTAAATATATGATCACCAATTTCATGACCATAATAATCATTAATTATATTAAAATTATCAAGATCGATAGAAAAAGCAATTATCTGTTCACTTGATTTTTAGATTTTCTAATTCATTAAATAAACCGCGTCTATTTAATAATCCAGTTAAGAAATCATGTAAACTATCTCGTTTTAATTGTTCATTTAAATTGATTAGTTTTGTTATATCGTGACCAATCGTAACAATATAGTCTACTTCACCTAATTCGTTTAATACCGCATCATTTTTCCATGAAATCCACGTTTCATTGACTTGAATTGTATTTGAAGTGGAATAAGGTGGTATTAAAGTAGCTTCGAGCCAATTAGTACCCGCTTCTTTTACTAAAGGTCTCAGACTATAAATATGACTTCCTAGGATATCAGTTAATGAAAGATTAAATAAATCACTATAGGTTTTGGTCATAAATAGTACCTCACCAACGGGTGAAATTTTAGCAATGAAATCACTGGTATTGTCTAAGATATATTTTTGATCAATTTCTTTTTGTGATAACTCTATATTCTTTTCCTCTAAACTATCTTCTAAATTTTGCATGGTGGATATATCTAATTCCATCCCAATAATTTTATTATCTTCAGTGATGTTAGCGCGGATATACATATGACAATATTCGCTCATACCAGGATATTTAATTCGCACTTTTTCAATTATTTCGGTATTTTCTATTAAAGTGTCGTTATATTTTAGTAAATTATTATCATCTGGATGTATGTAAGAAAGATATTCATCAATATTTACATTTAGGGTCTGGTATGGAAGCTGATATTGATTAATAAAACCAGCTAAAAATTCTAGATAAATAAATTTTGTTTCTCTGTTATATTCAAAATAAATAATTTTATTTTTTTGAGAAAATATTCTTAATCGTTTCTTTTGCTCATTAATCAATATTACTTGTTTTTTATACAAAATAACATTTGTATAAAAACTAAAGGAACTTAAAATTAAACCGATGATATATATAATTTCAAATAAACTTAAATTTTTTGTGAAATCTTGTGCAGATAAAGAGACAATCGTGATTTCTTCAATAATTGCGGTAGCAAATACGATTAAAGTACCTACTGAAAGTAATCTAATTTTTAATTCAACTGAAATAAGAAATAAATCCATCACGAAAATGGCTAAAAACCCAGTAGCAATAAATTGATATCTATCAACTGTATATCCATTCTGAAAAAGTACCATGTTTAATACGAATAAAAGTAAGGCTGAAACTACTGATAATATTACTAAATTTCTAAAATTGATTTTAGTTTTCATACAACTCTTCCTCCGAATGATCCACATTTCGACACATATTGACAATCTTACCATAATTATATACGATAAATTATTTAATAGTCAAATACTATTAAATAATTTAGGTAATTTTTTATAAGAAAAGGTCAGCTAAAATAGAAAATTCATTTTCCTTTTAGTTATCGGACTTGATGTAAAAGGAAAATGAATAGATAATTTATCATTGTATAGTATAAAAATAGTTAAATTATGGAAAATAATGATAGTAATATTTTGAAAGTGACTAGTTGAAATGGATAAAATAATGAATTACTTTATTTTTTTATGTTTTTTATATTTACTATCTATTAGTTTTAAAAGAAATAGGAGTATTTTTACTCCTAGTAATTTTTTTATTTTAGTTTGGTTTAGTAATTATTTTATCCTCATGTTTTTTGTTCATGATTTTTATTTACATTATGCAGGTAGTGCAGTTATTTTATTAATGTGTTCAGTTTCTTTTATTGCTAGTAATATGGGAATGGAATATAAAAACAAAAAAAGAAAAAAAGAGAAGAAAAGAAAAGGAAGTAATTTAGAAACAATAATCAAAGAACTTAAACCAGTAGCTATAATTCTATCCTGTTTAGGTTTTTGTGTTGTACCCATGATGATTATTAGCATCAAGGGTGATTTTTTATCTATTTTTAGTTTTAAATACATTCAACATCTTTCTAGGTATGTGTCTATATTGCGATATAAAGATGAATATACCTTTCCTTTATCGGTACAAATGTTTTTAGGATTAAATTATTTTGCGGCATTACTGAATGGTGTTTATTTTGGTTATTTGTATTTAAATAAACAATCAAAACATTTTTATCTTTATTTGATAGCGATTATGACTTCAATTCTAATTGCGATAATTACAACTGAAAAAGCTGTGATAATATTTACAACGCTATTATTCGCTTCAAGTTTTATAGTCACTTATAATTCCTTATCACAAAAAGAATTTAAAATATCCTTAAGAAACAGTTTATTATTTATCGGATCATTTATTACGATGTTATTGTTATTTGTTTATATCCAAATGAATCGCTATGGATTTAGTGATGCAAATGGATTTCAACAGGTAGTAAGAAAATTTAAGATTTATGCTTTTGGCCATATATCTGCTTTTAGTTGTTGGTTTAATGATTATTTAACGAATTTTGGGCCTTTAGGTTATGGCAGATTCACTTTCGCGGGGATTTTTTCATATTTCCATATTTATGAAAGAAAACCTGGCATATTCACTGATTTTGCGGTAATTTCGCATACACCTGATTTTACGAATGTTTATACAGCCTATAGAGGATTAATTGTGGATTTTTCTCTTTTTGGGGCCTCTATCATTATTTTTATTTTTTCATTTCTTGCTGGTATGGCTTATAACGATTCAAAAGAATCGTTACTAGCATTTATTTATCTAATTTTGTTTTATTGTATTACAGTCATTTCTATATTTACGAGTTTATTAAATTATAATACCTTAATCGCAGCTTTTGTGTTACTTTCTTTAACGTTATTTTATTATGACAGATATAAAGAGAAAATGAGTGATATACAATGGTTGAATTAACGGATACTAATAAACTAAATGTCGCAAATAAAATAAAATTCATTTTAAATAAATTAACCAAACATAAAGCATTTATTTATGTCATCACCGCAAACCTCGTTAGTTTAGTAATAGGAGCAGCATTAAGTTTTTTGATTCCCTATTTATTAAATGTCGATAGTTACGGATATTATCGACAATTTACTTTGTATCTATCTTATGTAGGACTGCTTCATTTTGGTTTTAATGATGGTATTTATTTAGAATATGGTGCTTATAATTATGAGGATTTAAATAAATACCAATTTAGGAGATATTTTCGATATTTGTTGTTTCAACAACTAATAACATCAATCATTTTATTAATTATCATCTATTCCTTATTTAAAGACCAAAACCGTCTATTTATTTTTAGTTTTGTCACAGTAAATATGATATTTCTGAACTTAGCAAAATATTTTAGTTATATTAGTCAAATAACAAGACGTTTTGTTTTATACAGTATTAGTTATTTAATCGAAAAGACATCATTAATTATTCCACTCCTTTTTTTATTTTTATTTGAAATAAGAATTTTTCAATATCTGATTATCTGTCAAACATTCATTTCTGTCCTATTACTCACTTTTTTTATACTAATATACAAAGATATCATTTTTGGACATATTGATAAAGAAAATAAAAAAGGGATAAGAAATATCTTAGCCTTAGGGTTACCTTTGATGTTAGGTAATTTTATAATCATTATGATTTTTAATATTGATAGAGTAATGATTGATATTTTATTTCCTATAAAAGAATTTTCTATTTATAGTCTAGCAGTTAATTTCTTAAGTATTATTTTAGTATTTATTACTTCTCTTTCAACTCTCCTTTACCCTTATTTAAAGCGATTAGATGAAAATGATTGTCAAAGTTATTATCATAAGTTATCAACAATCACTACAGTAGCTGCTAGTTTAGCTTTAATTGTTTATTTCCCCATTAAATATATCATCATAGAATTTCTTCCTCATTATAAAGAAAGTATTTCAATTTTTGCGATTTTATTACCAGGTGTTATTTTAAGAGGTGAAATTGAGATTGTATTTAATAATTTATTTAAATCATTAAAAAAACAAAAAGTTTATTTCATCATATCCATTTTCATATTAATATTATCAATCATTCTTAACATAGTATTTTATTACTTGTATAAATCAATTTATGCATTTGCATATGCAACACTAATTACTTTTATATGTTGGTATATTATATCTGATTTGTATTTCGTTCATTATTTTAAAGCGTTGAATATAAAAAAATATTTTTATCTTTCAATTTCAATTATTTGTTTTTTCATTTTGACAAATTTAAAAAATTATTTATCTATTTTCATCATATATTTATGCTTATCCATAATGTTATTTCTAATATTCTATTTAAGACATATTTTAATAACGTTCAAACAATAAAATATGTAGTTAAAAAATTTTTTTTATCAAGCTCAAGATAAAATCTATCCCAGAAATTTTATGATCTGATTTCTTCTTCGTTCAATATGATAATCATCAACAAATTCTGATTTGTGAATTTTGTATTAGCTTAAAAATTCTACGTGATTTTTGACTTCACCGATATAATAATGAGTACGATACCAAAATTAGTATCATAGATAAAGAGAAGACAATATTACAATGATGGCGAAAGGATTTATAATTACAATTGACATTAATCAATTGTCTAGTATAGATAATAATCGTTTCATATTCTTTGACCTGAGAATAAATCTTATCTTTATTTCATGATAATTGATTAACTTATGGCCTCTAATTTAACTCAAAAATCACATTTAAGTTCAAATTGGAATCATGGTTGAGAAATCAATAAAATATAAAATGATGACGATTATTCAATAAATATTTTCATAGAGAAAATATAATAAATATTTTCATAGAGAAAATATGATAAATATTTTCATAGAGAAAATATAATAAATATTTTCATAGAGAAAATATATAAATATTTTCATAGGAAATTAAATGGTATAATAAAATATAGCCTTTAGCGTATATATATATGAATATATATAACTGGAGGGAAATATGACAGATTTATTTATGAGACCAAAAGTTGATATCGTTTTCAAAAGGATTTTCGGCGATGAACGAAACAAAAGTATTCTCATATCTTTTTTAAGTGCCGTATTAAACATGAATAAAGCGGATTTATATGATTTAACGATTGTCAATAATGAGTTATTACCGGAATATAATGAAGATAAGCAAAGTATTTTGGATATAAAAATCAGATTAAAGAACAATACACTAATAAATGTAGAAATTCAAATTTTAGCCTATCAGAATATGGTTGACCGTATTATTTATTATTTGACAAGAATGTATAATAGTGAGATTAAAAAAGGTGATAAATATCAAAAATAAAAAAATGTATTAATATTACCATTCTTGACTATAATTTAACTGATTTACCAAATGTGCACAGTAAGTATCACTTTAAAGAAGTTACTTATGGTGTGGAATTAACGGAAATACTTGAAATTCATTTTTTGGAGTTAAGAAAGTTACAAGATAAAGATAAGGACTTATTAAATCTATGGTTACAATTTATTAATTCAAGTTCACAGGAGGTGAGCCAGATGATAAGTCTTAAAGATGAAGATATTAAAAAAGCCTATGAAGTCTTAGAACAATTAAATAGAGACCCTCAAATAAGAGAAGCCTATGAAGCAAGAGAGAAATGGGAAAGAGATTATATTTCAAGATTAGCTGCTGCGGAGGATAAAGGGAGAGAAAAGGGAATAAGGTTAACAGCAGTCAATCTCCTGAAAGATAATATTGATATCGGCATAATTAGTAAAGCTACTGGATTAACTATTGTTGAAATTAAGCAAATGAAAATAGAGAACTAATATTTTTTAGTCCTCTATTTTTATTTGCTTAGATTAAATTTTATTAAAAAATGAAATCAAGACATCTCGAACAATGGTGTATTCATATTTTAAAGTAGGGAAGGATAAATATTTTTAAAACCTCTTTAATAGAAAGGGATATAGGGATGTTACAGGTTAATTGGAATGATTCATCTTTTTCTGTCATGTACTAAAAAAATTGTACAAACAACATTTCTCTTTAAAAATATGATTTTAGCTATATTTCAACATTTTAATTTTAACCATTGATTTATGATAATAAGAAAATGGGTTTTAGGTTAAATAGGGCCAATAAGGAGAATGTGCTATGTTAATAGAATTTAGAGTGGAAAATTTTATGAATTTTAAGGACGAATTGATTTTTAACTTGGGACAGATTAAAAATTATGAATATAATACGGAATCAATACAGAATGAAATAATTAAAACATGCGTGATAGTGGGAGAAATCGGTAGTGGTAAATCAAATTTAGGACTCGCTATTTTAGATATAAAATTGCATTTAACAGGTGAGGAAACTTATTTGAATAATAATAGACCGTACAAAAATTTATTAAGTAGTGGAAATGCGAAATTTTATTACAAATTTAAATTTAATTCAGATTATATTATTTATCAATATGAGAAAGACACGCCAAGACATCTTATTTGTGAAGAAGTATTAATAAATGATAGGAGAGTCATGTATTATGATCATTTATTGCATAATGGAGAAATATATCAGAAAGGGATTGAATCTTTAGATGGTGACTTTTATGTCACACAAAAATCGATAGTAAATTATATCAAAAGTAACCCAAGTTTATTAACAAATGAAGATAATAAGATATTCGTCGAATTTATAGACTTTGTCTATCATATGGAATTAGTGAGTTCTTTAATGAATAATACTTTACAATATACATCAATAGCTAATGATATTATTGAAAATGGAAAATTGAAGGATTTTGAATTGTTTTTAAAAAAAGCGGGAATAGAATTTAGCTTGAGTGTAAAAGAAATAGATAAACATAAGGAATTATATTGTGATTATAATGGAAATGAGGTTAACTTTTGTAATTTAGCTTCAAGTGGCATAAAATCATTAACATTATTTTATGCTGTGTTAAGCAATTTTTTTAAAAAAGGATTTCTATTTATTGATGATATGGATGCATTCTATTCTCATAAACTTACGCGAGTAGTGATAGAAGAGGTACTGAAGAGCCATGTTCAATGTTTCATAACTGCTCATAATACAAGTGTTATTGATAATGATCTATTAAGACCAGATTGTTACTTTAATTTAATGGATGGAAAGATTAAATCATTTGCTTTTTCGACTCAAAAAGAATTGCGTAAAGCCCATAATTTAGAGAAAATGTATCGTGCAGGTGCCTTTGACAGCAATTAGAATGCAAAATGCCGTAAAAAAAATACGGTAAGGTATTGAAATTATGGTAAATATGATGTAAAGTAAGATATATAATCACCAAAATATTTTATGATTATTTAAGTTTTATCTATGGTAATGGATGGTTGGAGGGAGAAAGATGTTAGTAGAATTTAGAGTAGAAAATTTTAAGAATTTTAAGCATGAATTAATTTTCAAATTAGATCAAGTAAAAAATTATGAGTTCAGTACAGACGCAATTACGGAGGGTATAATTAAAACATGTTTGGTATATGGAGCAAATGGAAGTGGGAAATCAAATTTAGGACTAGCTATTTTAGATATATCAGCTAATTTGACTGATAAAGAAAAAAATGCTAAATACAATAACAGACCATTTATTAACTTATTTAGTAAGGAAAATGTGAAATTTTATTATAAATTTAAATTTAATTCATCTTATTTAGTCTATAAGTATGAGAAAGATACACCTCAACATATTGTGAATGAAGAAGTGTTAATTAATGATAAGAGAGTTATTTATTATGATCATTTGAAGCATAAAGGAGAAGTATTTTTAGAAGGGACGGAAACCTTAAATACCGATTTGAATGAAAAAAATATTTCGTTTGTTAAATATATTAGAAGTAATGCAGTTCTAATAGAAAGTGACATCAATCATGTATTTGAAAAATTTATTGATTTTGTGGATAGAATGTTATTATTTAGTTCATTAGAGACAAATCATTATCAAGGGTATAAAAATGGAAGTGAATCAATAGTACAAGGAATTATTGAAAAAGATAAATTAAAGGAATTTGAATTATTTTTAAGAAAAGTGGGAATAGATTATAATTTAAGCATCAAAGAAATAGATGGTCAAAAACAAATTTATTGTGATTTTAATGGAATTAAAGTAAATTTTTATTCTATTGCCTCAACTGGTACTTGTGCACTCGCTTTATTTTATTATTGGCTAACTGAGTTAGATAATGTTTCATTGGTATTTATTGATGAATTTGATGCGTTCTATCATAATAATCTGGCTAGAATGGTCGTTCAAGAAGTACTTAAAAGTAAAGTTCAAAGCATTATTACAACCCATAATACAAGTATTATGGATAATGATCTCCTTCGACCAGATTGTTATTTTAATCTAGATGATGGTACAATTAAATCATTTGCTGATTCTACGCATAAGGAACTGCGTAAAGCCCATAATTTAGAGAAAATGTATCGGGCAGGATCTTTTAATGGATAAAGAATATATAGTGACAATTTCAGAAGGTGAAATAGCTGAGAAAAAAATAATTAAAAATATTCAAGATAATTTTTTTAATGAAAGTACAAAGAAAGAACTCATTATTTTACCATTCAAAACAAATATATATGCATTGTATAACACATTAAAAAGGGATGACTTTGAAACAGATATAATAGAGGTACTTATAGAGAAAAATCCTTCGATAAAAGAAAAAATGAAAGGGATTAATAAAAGGTTCATTTCTCAAATTTTTTTATTTTTCGATTACGATGGTCATGCATATAAAAGTGAAGAAGTAGAAAATATCATATCCACAATGTTAGAATTTTTCAACAATGAAACAGAACAGGGTAAAATGTATATTAGCTATCCCATGGTAGAAGCCATTAAAGATTTGAAAAAAAACGATGTTTGTTCAAGAAGATGCTTTGTAAAAGCAAAGGTAAATATACAATATAAAAGTCTAGTGGCAATTGATTCGGATTTTCGATACTTAAGAAAACTTAAGTTAGATGACTGGTATCTAATATTAAGTTATAACTTGAAGAAAGCAAATTGCATCGTTTCATCATCTTTTATGATGCCAGCATATAATATTTATCAAGAAGCGATAAGTCAAAAATCAATTTTAGAAAATCAAATAAAAAAATTTACAAGTATTAATGAAACGATTGCAGTTATCAGTGGTTTTGCATTATTTTTAATCGATTATTTTGGAGAAACATTGTACAATATCATAAATAGTGCAGTTAATAGGAATGATGAAGTTAAATCGTTATGTTATAAAACAATCATCCATGAATAATTAATTTTCATATTTAAAAATGAATATAAGCGATTTAATCAACCATCTCGATGGTTGATTTTTTAATGTTATGACTTAAGAGATGTAGATACATCGGTAGTGGTAAATTGAATTTAAGAATTTACATTACAGGTGGCTTAGTTTTAATTTAACATAAACATCATTTCTTGTTAAATTTTATCAATTGGGACTGTGATTGGATTTCATTTAAGGTGTATCCCTTTAAAGAAAAGCGTCTTGTATTTAAATAAAGGGTAGAAATTTTCTTTTTCAATAGTTTTCGTTGACTGTTAGTAATATTTGAGACATGTGTCAACTCGTAAATTTCATCTATTTCTTCTTCTTTTTTTATCAGCTCGAGGAGATATTCATAGAAATCTTCTGGGAACTTCATTTTCAGTTCTTTTTTAAGGAAACTTAGAAATGCATGATTAGGATTGGTTTCCTTTAATTCCTCTTTTGTGATAATCGCATATTTAAGCGTTTTATTCTGTTCAAGTAATTCAGTAAAATTTTCGATACTGTCAATCATATTATTAACGATATATTCATCTTTGATTTGGTAAAGCTTTGTAAAGTTACTGTCATGTTGAAGGATTGTTAATAATTGACTAAAATTGATTTCTATCTCTTCATATGTTTTCAGATAAACACTCAATAAAGAGTAGGGATATATTCCATATATTTCATTTAATCTTCTGGCATAAAAAACAATCACATCATTTTGAGATACCTTTTCATATAGTTCTTCTTTATTTATGCTTGTTAGTTTTTCTTTTACCTTGTCAGCCATGTGAATATAAGTTTCATCATCATCATCAACCATGAAAGCGAATAAATAATTAATTAAGAAGTAAATATGAGTTACTTCTTCATCATCTAATTCAGATTCGTCTTTGTGATTCGTGAGGTTAAAAATACTATCAAGTATTTCTTTATGGAAGTTTAGTAATAAAATATCAAGATAATGAACATATTCCTCATCTATGTATTTAATCAATTTAGCCTTTGAAAAATTGATAGTTTTTCCTGCGATTAACTTCCATGATGCTTTCAAATGCGATAATGACATTTTCGAAAGATATTCTTTCATCTGAATAGGTTTATCAAAAATTATATATTCATCATCTTCTATGATGTCCATGACTGATAATCCATAATCCTTCATATTTTGATAATGGGTTTTATAGATATCTAGAGGTAAGGCTTTCAATTGATTAATCATAGATAAAGCCTGGTCTTTACTACAAATTTTATCTATAATGTTAAAATCATCCGTTTCAAACATCCATCTAACAACTAATGTTTCCTGATGTTTATTGGGTTCTATTGTAAGGAAACTAAAAAGGGTATTATTACAATGACAGTTAGGGTCAGGACAGTAGGAATCATAGAGATAATAAGATTTGTTTTTATATTGGATAACGGTAATATTTTCATTTGAAAATAATAGTGAATATCCAATAATTTTTTTATTTTCTATGACTTGTTTGACTATATTTTTATCAAATGCCTGATGAGCATTTGATAATCCAAATATTTTGGCTTTCATATAGTGTTCTTTGAAGCGAGAAATGAAATTTTCATTATGAATGATTTCATTCATAATTGATTCAAAATACTGTATATTTTCTTCTATTAATTCTACATTGTCATAAACTAATTTATTGAATAATAAATCTACCTCAAGACAATTAATCATTTTATTATTCTCAATTCGGGAAAATGTCAAAAGAACAGTTTCACATGTACAAACTGGATTAATACAATAGCTTTCTTTAATGACATAACCGTCTTGTATAATGACATTTACATTCTTTTCAATATCTTTATAATTAATAAATATATCCATAGGGCCTCCCGTACTTTATCGATAGCTTTTTTTCTAGTTCTTATTATATCATGCATTGATAGAAATTAATATTTTCCCTGAAGTAAAAAATAAGTCTTTATATTGAACCTGAATTTTATTCATAGAACAAATGTATGTATTTCTTCTGTCTGTAAATCTACATAAAAACTATAAATAGATGTTTTAAGAGACTGTGATATCACATCTGAAAGAAAGATACCTAAGAAGATTTTATCGGTTTTTCTCTTTAAAGGGGTAAATATGTTTTGTGAGTTTAACGGTCATATTTTTATTAATTGCTAACTAATCTATGAATTAAACATATAATAATATATAAAAATTATATATTATATCGGAAATAAGAATATTTTTAATATAATATAAGTAAAATAATACAATAACAGAACATTAATATAAAAATTATTTACAATCATATTGTAAAGTGGTAAATTATTACTATAAGGAGTGAGTATTATGAAATTAACAGAAACAATGATTAGGAATTTAAATATGTATATATCTGAAAATCATATCAAGCAAAATTGGATTGCTGAAATGCTAAGTATGAATAAAATGACTTTAAATAATATCTTAAATATGAAAAAAAAGAACATCACTTTAGATGAACTATCACAAATAGCGAATTTGTTGGGTTTATCATTACAAGAGTTAAAGGAAAATATTGTTTTTAAGGAAATGAATGAAGCGAATGGAAATGAAATTGCTTATTATGGAGAGATTAATGAATCAACAAAAACGGAATTAATAGAGCCTATCTTAGGGATGATTCAAATTATTGATAATTTAAAGGTTGCTAACAAAAAATATTAATAATGAAAGGGGTAGCGATATGATAAATAAGCATAATTTAGATGCTATTATTCATGCTAATCAAATGATTGAAAAAGAAATTAAGGCTTTAGTATCGAAGGATAAAACTTTATATTTTGATCAAAACATAAGTTATGTGAATAAAATCAAGATGAAATTAGAAGAAAAAATATGTATGATAAAATATCCTATTAAGAATAAAGCTATTGGTGGTTTTATTTATAAAACAAAAAATAACACTTTTTGTTTTATTAATAGTCTACAAAGTAGAGCGTATGAAAATTTTGTGTTATTACATGAATTCTATCATCTAAACTATCAATTAAATGAAATTGATGATAATATTGTGTATTTAGATGACGAAAATTCAATTATATCCAATGAAAGAAAAGCAAGTTTTTATGCAAGTCTCATGTTACTTGAAGATGATTCATTAAGAAGTCATTATTATAAATTTAATCAGGATATGAACTATAGTTTTGAAGATACACTTTGTTTATTGATAGACCTATTCCAAGTGCCAACAAAAACATTACTAATTAGATTATATGAGTTAGGTTGTATAAACAATAGTGATGATATTTTATCTTATATTGATTCTGATGATGATATCTCATTATTACCAATATTTGAAAAACTAGGATTAGATTCTTCGATAATTGAGCCAAGTAAAGTAATTAAATTTTCTAATATTGAACAAGAGTTTTCATATGCGCAAGAAAATCAAACAATGCTTGAAACTTTTATTGAAGAAAATAAAATAGCTTATATAAAATTGCTTCAAACGTTAAAGGAAAATAACGATGATGTTTACGAATAATTTTGCAGAGATAGACAATGTGATTTGGTTTGATCTATCGAATGTGTCAATCGGCCTCTATTCTGGTAATAGAATCATTTTTTATGATACGAATTCATTTTATTTTCATTCACTTCCAGATTGTGAAAGATACTATGCTTTAGATTTTTTTAGTAATGATGATATAATCATCATTACTAAGACTATTTTAATAGAACTAATCAATGTGGAAACAAATAATTTACCCGAGACCTATATTTTATATTTCAAGCAATTAGCACAAACAGTTAAAAATATTATATTTATTGATGAAAAAGATTGTGTCTCTTTATTAAAAAGTAAATATCAAGACACCGCCTTAATATTTAAAATTATAAAAAAGGTTTATTCATTTGCTTTTATTCTTTCACCCGATAAGGAAAAAATAAATAAATTAAATATCTCCGCTAAAGATTATCTAGAAAATTTATATAAAATAACTGATGATAAAAAATATAGGAAAAATCGCGGAGAAATTAGCATAGTAATCATTTTATTAATCTTTTCAAATTATGTGAATCAAAATTTCTTGATTTGCTCTGATGATTATTCAGCTTATAATCACTATAGACGGTTGAAAGAGAATGAATTGTTAGGGAAATCTAAAATTGCGTTTATGTCAACTGTTAGTCATATTAATTATTTATATAAAGAAAGAAATCTATCAAAAGAAGAGGTAATCGGTTATTTGAATCACATTAAACGTGAGGTAAATACTAAATTATTCTATAAAACACTACCTTATGAAACACCTGAAAGAAAAAGTTTTACAAATGAAGAATTAGTGGATACTATTATTTCTAATGAATGGGAAATTATTTATTAGTTTCTGACTCATTCTTTGTTGATCATCAGTCAAAAACGGTATATGTATATGTCAACTGAATTCTGGTTCTTATTATATCATGCATTGATGGAAATTAATATTTTCCCTGAAGTAAAAAATAAGTCTTTATATTGAACCTGAATTTTATACATAGAAAACTGTAATCTACATGTAATGGTTAAATTAATCGCCTAATATCACAAAAAAATAGGATTTATTTCTCCTATTTTTTTGTGTTATTGGGTTTAAAAGGAATAAGTTTACTAACATGATTGACTTCACTTCTTGTGAATCCTTTTAATGTGTAAAGTCTCGTATTTTTATATAAATACTCAATATGTTTAATTAATTGTGTTTTTTCATATTTATTTAATTGAAGCGTAATCGTTTTCAGTAATTGAGGTAAACTTGTTTCTAATTTAACCATTTTAGTTAACGCTTCAACAAAGTCTAATGCTATATCTTTTTCCATATGGAGGTTATTTCTAAGAAAATAGATTATTTCTTCTTCTGCATCGGAATAATAATTATCAACAAATTCTTTTTTAGGTATTTTATAATAGGATAGATGAATATTTTTGAGTTTTAATTCATCATAATTTTCAATTTCTTCTATATCATAAGAAATAATCTTGTCGTTTTTAATCTCATATAGATCAGAGTATATACTATCATAATTTAGAAAAAAGACTTTATCTTCATAACTACATTGAATGTTTTCATATTCTTTTAAATAAGTAAATAAGACATTGATATTAAATTCACCATATATTTCAACTAATTTTCTGACATAGGTAACTATGATATCATTTTCTTTAACAGCACCATATATTTCATCATAATTTATAATATTCGCTATATCGTATACTTTACCTGCCATAACGAGTTTATATTCATTGTCTTTAGTAACAGGAAAAGCAAGTAATGTCATTTTCATGAGTGTCACAAATGAAAAAGAGAGATGAATAAATTCTAATTCACCATCATTTTCAACTATATAGAAAAAGTAATCAAGGATTTCACTATTGAGGTTCTTTAGAACCTCCATTAGGTTATCGGTATAGTTCTTATCAAAAAAGTCTATAAATTCCTGCTTTTTTAATTTAGTTGCCTTTCCATATAAGCTACCATAAATGGTACTTAAATTAGCGACTGTTAATTGTGATAATAAGATATGAAATTCATTGGATTTGTATTTTGTTTTAAATAATTTTTTTATAAAATCTTCATATTTAATCATACAAGTTCCTCTTAGTTTTGATATATACATTGTTTATCTTAAAATATTATATCAAATTTCCAAATATTAATAAACTAATTAATATTTATTAATCACTTAATTTAGAGGAAATGGAACAGAAGATGTCTTTGACAGCAATTTAAACATAAAAATAAAAAAATACGGTAAGTAATTAATAATATTACAAGCCGAATTCATGAGGAAATTGAACTCCATTTTAATTAATAGTATCCTTTTCTAAAACTAATGTATTTTTCATATAATCTGTAAATTTAATTTCGTCAGCGAGTTATTTAAGAATTCTTCTCTTGATAATTTATAGTAATCTACGTATTTATATTTTACGTTTAACTCTAAATCTTCTAATTCATCTGTCAATGTGTTTTTAATTATTCGATTAATAGGTGAGTAAGATGATAAGTCTAAAAGATGAGGATATTAAAAAAGCATATGAAATATTAGAAAAATTAAATAGTGACCCTTAAATAAGAGAAGCCTATGAAGAAAGAGAGAAATGAGAAAGAGATTATATTTCAAGAATAGATAGTGCAAAGGATATTGGAAGAGAAGAAGGAATGGAAAAAATTAAGTTAATAGCGGCCAATCTCCTAAGAGATAATTATGATATAGACAGGATAAGTAAAGTAACAGGATTAAGTATTGAGGAAATTAAGCAACTGAAAAAAGAAAATTAAAAATTTCATTTAAATCATTTGATTTCATATAAATATTATCAATAAATGAAATTTATATTGTGTGAATATGAATAAACAAGGATGTTGATAATATGGGAAATGATACTTATGAAGATCTTAAAAAAGCTCATGAAGTTTTGGAACAATTAATTAGAGATAATCCACAATTGGAAGAAGCCTATGAAGCAAGAGAAAAATGGGAAAGAGATTATATTTCAAGAATAGATGAGGCATATAAAGAAGGATTTGAAGAAGAATTTGAAAAAGGAAAGAAAATAGGAATAGAAGAAGGAATAAAAGAACAAAAAAAATAGTTGCAAAAAGTCTTTTAAAAAGTAATGTTGATATCAATAAAATTAGTAGAGTAACTGAATTAAGTATTGAGGAAATTAAACAAATAAAACTAGAGGACTGATATTTTTTTCAGTCCTCTAGTTTCTTTCACTTGATAATTATTTTTATATTAGGTATCTATTCTATTAGGGATTATTACATGCAACATTTCTTATATTTTTTACCGCTTCCGCATGGGCAAGAATCATTTGGACCAATTTTATTTGATTGTATAGGGCGGGGTTTATCTGCATTTAGGATATAATTTCCTATTTCCTTCATATTACGATATCGTGATTTGAGTGTGCTAATTAAATCCGGATAGTCATTAATAATTGTTTTCATGATATCGTCTATGTATTTCTTAGCTATTTTAGTATCTTCAATTTTATATTTTTTACTAATAAAGGGTAATCGGATAGTAAATAATGGCTCATTATCTAATTTATTATAGAAGGATAATAGAGTTTCTTCACAATGACATTTTGGATTCATACAATATTGATCTATTATCATATATTCTTGATTATTTATTTTAATATTTAGAGTTTCAATTGATTCGAATAAATCTTGATAATTTACGCAGACGCCGCTTTTGATTTCATCATATAATTCCTTCTTATGAGATTTATCTAAATATTGATTTATTCCATAGCGCTTAGCTTCCTCATAATGCTCCTTAATTTGTTTTTTTATTTGTTCAAATCGTTTCATGAAATTTTCTATGTTTTCATCGATATTGATAATATCAGTATTAGACACTTTATCTGTTATATCATAGGTATTGAAATTAAGTCTAAATGAAAATAAACCTACTTTTTGAGTTTGGTTAAAAAATATTAATAATACTTGGTTACATTGACAAGTAGGATTCACACAGTAACTTTCAGACACGACGATTTCATCATTATTTTCATTTGTATATGTAATAATGGGTGTATCTATAGGGTGGATTTCAAAATAAGGTTTCACTGTATTCATGTTTTGCCTCTTTTCTAATCAAATTATTACTTATTAAATAAATTAAAAGGAATAAGTTTTTCTAATTTTTTAACTTATGTTAAAGTATGTTCCTTTAATGAAAATAATCTTGTATTTTCATATAATGAATTAATAAAGTCCTTAAATATACGATAGGTTTCTTTTTCTTTTTTGAATATGGCAATTTCTGCATTTAGTTCTTTAATGCTCATTCCACATTGGATACCTTCTTTAATGTTCTCTATGAAATTATTTATAAAATCATCATCGTAACCAAATGTACTTTTTAAATAGTTTGAAAGTTTCATTTCATTATCGGAAATGGAATCGTTATAGAATTCTTCTTTTGATAATGGATAATAATCTAAGTCTTTATATTTTTCCCTAAACTCTAAATCTTCCATTTCAGCTATCAAAGTGCTTTTAATTATTCCATCGTTCATGTGATATAATTCAGAAAAAAGTTTATCATAATTGAAGAGATAAACATATTGATCATCATATGCATCAATATTTTCATATTCTTTTAAATATTTATAAAGGATATCAATATCAAATTGACCATAAACACTCACTAATTTCCTTAAATAAAGAATAATGAGATCATTTTCTTTTGCCCCAGTATATATTTCATCTCGATTTAATGATTTCAACGTTTCATAGACTTTATCTCCCATAACAAGTGTATACTTATTGTTTTTTGTTACCGAGAATGCCAGTAAAGAAACATTCATAAATAATGAGGGAGGGAATTGACCGAAAAATTCAATTTCCCCCTCATGGTCAACTATATTGAAGATGAAATCAAGTATTTCTGAATGAAGATTAGATAGTATAAATGGAATATAATCTAAATAATGTTCATCGAAGTAAGCGACTAATTGCTTTTTCTTATATTTTGGTAATTCATTTTCAAAAGTTCCATAAATATTACTTAACTGGTCATAGGATACTTGTGATTAAGTGTTGAAAAAGTTTTTGATTTATATCTCTTTTTAAATAATACTTTTAATATTTCATCATTTTCTTCATCTATTAATTCATCATGTATCATTACGGCACCGGTATCTTTCATCATAAAATAGCGGTCTTTAATGATTTTTATTAATTCAGAATTATTTTTAATATAATCTATTGCCTCTTGATATTGTTCTTTACTACATGATTTATTTATAAATTTAAAGCTATTTTCCTGAATAGAGTAATTAGATTTAATATATACTTGATGTTTCATATTAGCCTCATCAAGAAGAATGAGGCTAATATGAACATGGTAGCATTCACATTCAGGGTCAATACAATATTCATCATAGAGATAATAAAGTTTATTTTTAATGGTTATATGTAAGGGATTCGGATTAGGAAATACATCAGTAAAAGCACACATTTCCTCATTCTCAATTTTTTCACTTAAATCATCTAATGTCTTTAGTTCTTCTTTATGTGTTAAACCATAGAGTTTAGCTTTAAAATAATGTTTAATTAAACCGTTTATGATATTTTTATTCTTTACAAACTGATTAATAAAAGTATCTGTGTCAATTAATAAATGATTCTTTTCAATATACTCAAATTTTAAATTTCTTAAATTTAAAGTGAAAAAAAATTCTCTTCCTCATTTTCTTTATCAACAAATATAAGTGTGGCATCTAGGCAGGTACATAATGGGTTAATACAATATTTTTCTATTATTCTATAATGTGAATACATAATATATTGAAATTCAGGTTCAATTTTATGATAAGGTATAATCATCAATATCGTCCTTTCTAATAGCTGGCTTTTTTACTATATGAATAAGCAAATTACATAAATTCATATAGTATTATAGCATATTTTGATGAAAATGGGAAAATAGTAAGAACAATAAATTATTTTCTTAAATTAACAAGAGTTCAATTTTATAAATGCATTTATTACTCTATAGATTTAGCGACTGCTACTTATATTATTAAGTCATATTCCTGTTTTACCATAAACAGTAAAATATATAGAATAACGCAATTAAAGTTAATAAATTATAATCTTATTTGCATTTTTATGATAAAATACAAATAATAACAGTGAGGTGAATAGGTATGAATTCTTATGCAGGTAGTTACTTACCAATTAAATTGGACCATTACAACGAAATGATTGGTCAAATAATTAAAGCCCATCGTTTAATTGTAGAATATGATACAAGAATTAATCAAACACCAGTGGAATCTAATTTAATCATGGTGCCTTTTAATTTAGCAGAAGCTTTATATTCAACCAGAATTGAAGGGACAAAGACAACTATAGAAAGTTATTATGAGGAGACAATTGATAAAATAAACAATGTGAACAATCGTGAATTAAACAATTATTTACAGACAATTGAATATTGCAAGGATTTATTAAAAGATATACCAATTTCTTCAAGATTGTTCAAATCAGTGCATGCCAGTTTATTATCTGGAGAAGTAAGAGGAAAAGACTGTACACCAGGAGAATTTAGAAGAACTCAGAATTGGATAGGACCTGATTATGATATGAAACATGCTACTTTTATTCCGCCATCTCCTGAGAAAATAGCAGAATATCTATCTAATTTAGAAAAATACATTAATGATGATCCAAAAATTACTGATGATTATGATGAATTAGTGAAATGTGCAATTATCCACGCACAGTTTGAAACCATACATCCTTTCTTGGATGGTAATGGTAGAGTTGGAAGAATCTTAATTCCAGCTTATCTGTATGTTAAAAAAGTAACCAAAAACATGAATCTGTATATATCTCCTTCATTAGAAGCCCAAAAACATAAATATTACGAATTATTAAATGAAACAAGAAAAGGAATTTGGGATAACTGGATTAAATATTTTATTGAGTGTATTATCAACCAAACAAACAAAAATATTGATAAAATAAGTGAATATGAAGAGGTATTGAAGAAAGGATTCTTAATAATCAATCAAAAATTTTCCAAAGATACATTAATGGTATATACGTTCTTTTTTAGGAAACCAGTATGTACTTTAAAGGAAATGGAAAAGATGACGGGATTTAGTTATGATAAAGTCAGAAGGGAAATCAACAAATTAGAGAAAGAAAAATTGATATATAAGGATCAAAACTTGAGAAATTCAAAATACTATTGTTATGACGTTTTAAATATTATGAAGAAATTATAAAAGTAACTTTCTTTTAATTCATCTAGTTTATCATTTGTATTGACAATAAATAGGAATTCCAATCTAAATAGAGGACTGAAATTATTTCAGTCCTCTATTTTTATCATTATCACTAATATTCTTAATGAAGGTAATCTTGTTTCTCATTATTTATATTGGAATTCTGGGTTTCTACTAACTTAGAGAGTTAATTATATTGAAGAAAATCATATTTAGAATTAATCGTAATCCTAATAATTTTAAAGGAAATGATTCACTTTAAACAATTTTATGGATGGGACCATATTAGTACTTCATTAATTATATGAAAATCATAATATATTTTCAAAATCCAATTTATTATTTGTGAGTAATAAATAATTATTAGTCTCAAGTAGTTTTCCATAGATGAATTTATTATTCTCTCATGTCTGGAATATCAGACAATACTTTGACGATATCTAATTTTTTATCTATATCTCAATCAATAATCGGTAATGATAATGAAAAAAATGATTTATGTGATTAATTATTACGAGACGAAGGCATATAATGTTAAAGGTGAACCTGAATGTTCACCTTTAAATCAGTTAAATAGTTAAAAAATCTTGTAGGACTTTTTAATTTTATTTCTAAACGGTAGATTCTGTTCAAATGATAGGGCGCTTTCGATTTAATTAATCTATACAGACTTTTTGATATACATACCCTACAGAAAGACTATATAATCTATAATCCCGTTCTGTAGATATTTTTAATGCTCATAGTATTTCTGCCACCTTCTTGATTGTTTTTTACATCGGTCTATTTTTGATATCATTTTATCCATTATTTTATGTAATGTACCTGGTATACTGAGTTATTTATTGTTTTTATCTTTTCCTAGTCTGATTGTAATTTTTTATCACTTTTATCTCTTTAAAAATATTAGATATTTTAAAGTAATGACAAGATTAGTCAAAATTATAAATTTAAAATGATTATGATTAGAAATAAAATGATATTGTTTAAACAAATGAGACCTTAATAAGAGGAATCATGTTTAAAATAAATTAAATATTGAGTTGTAATGGTTGAAAAAGGTTAATCCAAGGGAGGATATATGAAAAAGAATTTTTTGTTGTTATTACTATTAATTACATCCCTTTTATACATTTCAGGATGTGATTTTTCTTCAAATCCAGTACCCCCCACAATAACAGAAAATAGTGGGTTTAGTAAAGTGTATGAAGTAGATTCGCCAGAACCGGATTGGTCTTTAGCGATAACTGCTACTGACAAACAAGATGGTGACATCGCGATTAAAGAAGATTATATTGATACATCAAATGTGGATATGTCAAACGTAGGTACATTTGATGTCATTTATGATGTCGTTAATTCAAAAGAATTATCGAGTACAAAAACTATCACAATATCGATTGTTGATACAACAAAACCAGTATTAATAGGAGAAGATACTTTCACTTATGAAGTAGATTCAAATGAGCCAGATTGGTTATCACTTGTTAGCGTAACGGATAATTATGATGGCGATATAACTTTAACATTATCAAATATTGACCTATCAAATGTTGATATGAATACAGTGGGAACATTTAATGTCATATATACAGTTACTGATTCACAAAACAACACAAATACGAAGACGATTACAGTTAATATTGTAGATACAACAAAACCAGTATTAATAGGAGAAGATACTTTCACTTATGAAGTAGATTCAAATGAGCCAGATTGGTTATCACTTATTAGCGTAACGGATAATTATGATGGCGATATAACTTTAACATTATCAAATATTGACCTATCAAATGTTGATATGAATACAGTGGGAACATTTAATGTCATATATACAGTTACTGATTCACAAAACAACACAAATACGAAGACGATTACAGTTAATATTGTTGATACAACAAAACCAGTATTAATAGGAGAAGATACTTTCACTTATGAAGTAGATTCAAATGATCCAGATTGGTTATCACTTATTAGCGTAACGGATAATTATGATGACGATATAACTTTAACATTATCAAATATTGACCTATCAAATGTTGATATGAATACAGTGGGAACATTTAATGTCATATATACAGTTACTGATTCACAAAACAACACAAATACGAAGACGATTACAGTTAATATTGTAGATACAACAAAACCAGTATTAATAGGAGAAGATACTTTCACTTATGAAGTAGATTCAAATGAGCCTGATTGGTTATCACTTGTTAGCGTAACGGATAATTATGATAGCGATATAACTTTGACATTATCAAATATTGACCTATCAAATGTTGATATGAATACAGTGGGAACATTTAATGTCATATATACAGTTACTGATTCACAAAACAACACAAATACGAAGACGATTACAGTTAATATTGTTGATACAACAAAACCAGTATTAATAGGAGAAGATACTTTTACTTATGAAGTAGATTCAAATGAGCCTGATTGGTTAACACTTATTAGCGTAACGGATAATTATGATGGCGATATAACTTTGACATTATCAAATATTGACCTAACAAATGTTGATATGAATACAGTGGGAACATTTAATGTCATATATACAGTTACTGATTCACAAAACAACACAAATACGAAGACGATTACAGTTAATATTGTTGATACAACAAAACCAGTATTAATAGGAGAAGATACTTTCACTTATGAAGTAGATTCAAATGAGCCAGATTGGTTATCACTTATTAGCGTAACGGATAATTATGATGGCGATATAACTTTAACATTATCAAATGTTGACCTATCAAATGTTGATATGAATACAGTGGGAACATTTAATGTCGTATATACAGTTACTGATTCACAAAACAACACAAATACGAAGACGATTACAGTTAATATTGTTGATACAACAAAACCAGTATTAATAGGAGAAGATACTTTCACTTATGAAGTAGATTCAAATGAACCTGATTGGTTATCACTTATTAGCGTAACGGATAATTATGATGGCGATATAACTTTAACATTATCAAATATTGACCTATCAAATGTTGATATGAATACAGTGGGAACATTTAATGTCATATATACAGTTACTGATTCACAAAACAACACAAATACGAAGACGATTACAGTTAATATTGTTGATACAACAAAACCAGTATTAATAGGAGAAGATACTTTCACTTATGAAGTAGATTCAAATGAGCCTGATTGGTTATCACTTGTTAGCGTAACGGATAATTATGATGGCGATATAACTTTAACATTATCAAATATTGACCTATCAAATGTTGATATGAATACAGTGGGAACATTTAATGTCATATATACAGTTACTGATTCACAAAACAACACAAATACGAAGACGATTACAGTTAATATTGTTGATACAACAAAACCAGTATTAATAGGAGAAGATACTTTCACTTATGAAGTAGATTCAAATGAGCCTGATTGGTTATCACTTATTAGCGTAACGGATAATTATGATGGCGATATAACTTTGACATTATCAAATGTTGACCTATCAAACGTTGATATGAATACAGTCGGTTCTTTTGATGTGACTTATACGGTAGTTGACATGAATGGAAATATAGCAACTCATGTAATGACTATTCATATTGTAGATACAACTGCTCCAGTCCTAACAGGAGATGATACATTAACTTATGAAGTGGGTACAATCTTTCCTGATTGGGTAAATCTAGTCGTTGCAACAGATAATTACGATGGAGAAATTGATTTAACAATAGATCAAATCAATTTATCTAACTTAAATATTAATGTATTAGGTGATTATGAAGTTATTTATACCGTTTCTGATATGAATGGAAATACAACAATTAAAACGATTAGTGTGACTATTGTGGATACAGAAGCTCCTGTCATAACAGGAGAGGAGAAATTGACATTTGGAGTAGGAACAGAAGAGCCAGATTGGTTGACCCTAATAGAAGTAGCAGATAATTATGATGGAGCTATGATAATTTCATTAACAGATGTAGACTTATCACAAGTTGATATGGATGCAGTCGGTTTATTTAATGTTCTATACACCGTAACTGATACAAGTGGAAATACAACTATTAAAACGATTAGCGTGACTATTGTGGATACAGAAGCTCCTGTCATAACAGGAGAGGAATTATTGACATTTGAAGTAGGAACAGAAGAGCCAGATTGGTTGACTATAGTGAACGTTATCGATAATTATGATGGCAATATGACCTTAACAACTGCCAATGTAGACTTATCACAAGTAGATATGAACACAGTAGGATCATTTACTGTAACATATAGGGTTTCTGATTCAAGTAATAATACGACTACCAAGATAATTACTATCTTTATTGTTGATACCACTCCTCCTGTGATCACTTTAAATGGCGAAAGTGATATGACCATTCTTTTAGGAACTGAGTACGTAGAATTAGGTGCAACAGCCTATGATAATTATGATGGTGATTTATCATCTTATATTTTAATAGATGCATCTATAGATACTAATGTTGAAGATGATTATGTAATAACCTATTATTTAATAGACAGTAATCACAATATAATGACTATAGATAGAACCATTCATGTTATAAATGATATGTCTTTCTTAATTACTGATGAGAATTTACTACATGGAATTCAAGATTATTTAGGTAATGGTCCTATCACTATTGAAGATGCTGCATCTATTAGAGAATTATCTCTTGAAAATTATCAAATTTCAAGTTTAAGTGGAATTGAAAATTTGATTAATTTAACTGCTTTAGATCTCTATGGTAACCAGATTACAGATATTTCACCATTATTACATCTAGAAAATTTAGAATGGGTTCTTTTAATCAATAATCCGATTGAGATAACTCCAGATTCAGCCAATGAAGAAGTGGTATTTAAATTTATGGAAAACAACGTTATTTGTGATTTGATAGGTCAATACATTGATGATGATTATGGTGATACGCCAACAAACGCAGCATCAATTGATATCAATACAACAATATCAGGCATTATCGATTATACATTGGATAGTGATTATTTTGTATTCACTATTAATGAAGCAAAAACAATTTACATACATTCAAATAATAGTAATGGTTTCCTATTGTTATATAACGATGCTCTAGAAGAATTCACGGAACTAAATATAAATTACTTTGGAGAATTACAACCAGGTACTTATTACATCAGATTATTGGGCATAGTTATTGATCAACCAGTTAATTATGAATTAACTATCGATGAATTCATTGATAGTGAAATCGTCTTTAATGATACAAATTTAGAAAACAGTTTAAGAGATGTAACTGGAATTTACAATCGCCAGCTTTTAAAGAGCGATTTGTTAGGTATTACCCAATTAAACCTTGAAGAACAGAATATATCTGATTTAACAGGAATTGAAAATTGCATTAATTTAAATGATTTAAACCTAATAGGTAATAACATCACTGATATTAAACCATTACTTGGATTAAATAGTTTATTTAGTGTTTACTTAACTAATAATCCAATTGATTTAACTGTAGATTCTGATAACTATAATGTTATTCAGTACTTTATTAACAATCAAATTATTAGTGATATAAATGGCTTATTGATCGATGATGATTATAGTGATTTAGCAAGTGATGCAACAGTAATTGATTTGAACTCAACTATTTCAGGGGAAATAAACTATCCTTATGATAAAGATTTCATGACTTTTACCCTTCTTCAAGATACAGAAATTAATTTTACACTACTTAATACTAAAGACATATTCATGATTACAATCTATAATCAAGATTTAATTGAAATTAATCATATTGACTCTGATACTTCAACTATAAATATGACTTTAAATGCCGGAACTTATTATATTGAAGTGAGTGGGGGAACAAGTTATCAATTTGATTTTTCAGAATATATACCATTATCAAATGAAATTTTATTCACTGATAATAATTTTGAATTAGCTGTTAGAGAATACTTAGATATATATGATCGCCCAATTTTAATTGAAGATGTAGAACTGGTGACAGAACTCCATCTCAACGGTTACAATATATCTGATTTAACAGGCATTGAATATTTTAGTAATTTACAGCAATTAGATTTATCCGATAATCATATTTCTGATTTAACCCCACTTGCAAATTTAACAAACTTGAATGTTTTGAGACTATATCATAACGAAATAACTGATATTACACCTCTTGCTAATTTAACTCAATTAGTATCGCTAGATTTAGGTGATAATCAAATTACTCAGGTGGATGTATTAGTTAATTTAGTGAATTTAGTGGAAATATCAATTAGTATGAATCCAATAACTGATATCACCCCAGTAAGTTATCTTTCGAATTTATCCCTATTATACATGTATGATATGGGAATTTCAGACCTTAGTCCTATTGCGAATCTAACAAATTTAAATTCTTTAATGTTAAATGATAATGAAATTACCGATTTAACCCCATTAATGAATCTGAATAATTTGCAAGAACTCTATTTAGGAAACAATCCAATTAATTTGACAGTGGATTCAAATAATTATAATATCTTATTCAACTTCTATAACCAGAATATTACTTGTGATTTATTCGGTATCTTTATACCGGATGATTACAGTGATACACCAGAAAACGCAACAGAAATCACAATTGGCTCAGACATAACAGGGCATATGGATTATCCATTTGACAAAGATTATTTTGTATTTACATTATCTGATGCGACGTCATATTAGATTTTTCTCAATAAACTATCTAAATTCTCAATTATTTGATTCAAATATGAATCAAATAGATATTAATAACGCTAATTCTCATTTTAATATCAATTTACAAACAGGTACTTATTATTTAGTAATAACAGGTTATACCTATGATTATACATTTAGTTTAGGAATATTTAATCCTGATGAGGGTGTAACATTTAATGATTCTAATTTAGAACTAGCGATTAGAAATCAAATTGGCATCTATGATGTACCACTTTATATGGAAGATTTACAAGGTATCACTGATTTAGAAGCTAGTAATTCAGGAATCAATGATTTAACAGGATTAGAATATTTATCAAATTTACATTATATTAACTTACAAAATAATAATATAATTGATATCACACCATTATTAGCTTTAACGCAATTACAAACTGTTTGGTTAAGTGGGAATCCAATTAATGTCACAGACGGAACAAGTAATTATGATGTGCTACAATACTTTAATAATCAGGGAATTGAATGTGATTTAACAATAGATGAATACGGAAACGACCCAATGGATGCAACAACAATTGATCTCAATTCAAGTAATGTAGGTTCCATCAATTACCAAGACGACCAAGATTGGTTTGTGTTTACTTTAATAGAGACGACTTACATCAGGATTGCCACATCTAGTGAACAAATTACAATGATAATGTTATTTGACAATAACATAAATCCAATAGCTCCAGGTGATAATAATAATCCAATATCGATTACATTATCAGCAGGAACCTATTACATAAATGTAAGTGGTGAAATGAGTGATTATCAATTATCACTTCAAGTAGAAAATCCATCACAAGAAGTTAATTTTAATGATGCTAATTTAGAAACAGCCATTAGAAATCAATTAGGTATTTACGATAGACCAATCTATATTTCAGATTTAGAATCTATCACAGATTTAGATTTAGATAATTGTAATATCTCTGATTTAACAGGATTGGAGTATTTTAATAATTTACGTTTTCTAAATTTATCCAATAACCAAATAACTGATTTATCTTCTTTAACTTATTTTACAGACTTGACAGGTTTAAATGCATCTAATAACACGATTGCAGATATCACACCTCTAGCTAATTTGACGCAATTAGTATTTCTAGATTTAAGTGGTAATCAAATCACTCAAGTTGATTTGTTAGCTAATTTAACAAACTTAGGCTTATTATCTATAGGTGTTAATCCTATATCTGATATCACTCCATTGAGCAATCTAACTAATTTAAATGTATTATACTTATTCAATATGGGAATTTCAGATATTACTCCAATCATAAATTTAACAAATTTAACTGCATTAAAACTTAACAACAATCAAATAACTGATTTAACACCATTAATGAATTTGAATAACTTAATGGATCTCAATTTAAAAAATAATTCAATTGATTTGACAGAGGGTACAACTAATTATGATATTTTATTCAGTTTATATAATAGAGGCATTAGATGTGATATAACCGGGTACCTATTCCCAGATGATCATAGTGATACGCCAGAAAATGCAACGCCAATTTCAATAGACTTCACAAATTCGGGATGGATAAATAATGATTACGACCAAGATTACTTTGTATTTACTTTAACTGAAGATACGCATATTAGATTCTATTCACAGTCTCCTATTGAACCTCAATTATTTGATTCATCAATGAATCAAATAGAAACTAATTCATATTCTAGATTTAACATTTTGCTAGCATCAGGAACTTACTATATAAAGATTACCTCAACTGAAGCATGGTATTATGAATTTAGTTTAACTGTCTATAACCCTGATGATGAAATACAATTTAATGATGCTAATTTAGAACAATTTATAAGAGATATGATTAATATTCATGATGTGCCTTTATACAGGGAAGACTTACTTAGTATCTCATATTTAGATATCAGCAATCATGGAATCAATGATTTAACAGGACTAGAGTATTTATCAAATTTAAATTATATTGACTTACAAAATAACAATATAACAGATATCACCCCTTTATTAACTGTAACACAATTACAAACTGTTTGGTTAAGTGGGAATCCAATTGATATAACTGAAGGAACGGATAATTATGATGTACTACTATACTTTAATAATCAGGGAATTGAATGTGATTTAAGAATAGATGAATACGGAAACGACCCAATGGATGCAACATCAATTGATCTCAATTCAAGTCAAGAAGGCTTCATCAATTATCCGGATGATCAAGATTGGTTTGTGTTTACTTTAAGGGAAACAACAAATGTCAGAATTGATATATCTAGTGGACTATCTATGCGATTGGATTTATTTGACAAGGATATAAACCCATTAAATCAAGGTGACAATTACAGTCCAATATCAATTCAATTATTACGAGGTACCTATTATATAAATGTAAGTGGTGAAATAAGCGATTATCAATTAAATTTTCAATTAGAAAATTCACCTCAAGAAATTCACTTTAATGACATTAATTTAGAAAACGCTATTCGTAATCAAATTGGAATTTATGACAGACCCTTATTTCCTGTAGATGTAGAGAACATAAGAGATTTAATTGCAACAGGCCAAAACATAACTGATTTAACAGGGATTGAATATTTGATTCATTTAAGAAATTTAGATTTATCTTGTAATCAAATAACGGATATTACCCCTTTAGAAACTCTAGTCACTTTAAGAAATTTAAATCTAAATGGTAATCAAATAACAGATATTAGCACTATTAGCTCTTTGAATAGGCTGAACCAATTAGCCTTAAATGATAACCAAATCTCTGATATTACAGCATTAACGAGTTTGACGTATCTAAATACATTAGAATTAATTAATAATCAAATTACTAATTTATCTCCACTTCAAGACTTATTTAACCTTTCCGAGATAGAGTTAGCTAATAATCCTATTATAGCCCTTGATGGTGATGATAATTATACAATATTAACTGATTTCCTAAACCGGGGTTTAACTTGTGATATTTATGGCATTATTATTTCGGATGACCATAGTGATTCTTTCAATGATGCGACGCCTTTAGACTTTAATAATCCGATTACAGGAGAAATTAATTACAATCAAGATAGTGATTATTTCACATTCACTTTAACAGAAGAAACATATGTATCATTGAATAAAATAGGCGCAGCAGATTTAGACATGGAATTATACGATGAGAACATGTCTCTAATCAATAATTGGAATTATTTCCATATGAAAATAGACTTAAATATGGGAACCTATTATTTGAGAATAATGGGTCCATGGAATCCGGATGCATTATATACTGTGGAATTAGAAGAATACATTCCTAATATTGAAGTTGTGTTTGCAGATTCCAATTTTGAGCAAGCCATTCGAGAATGGATTGGGAAATTTGATGGTCCAATCGTAAGAGAGGATATCGATAATATTGATTTTTTAGATGTAAATAATCGGGAAATTAATAGTATTTCAGGAATTGAATATTTTGAAAATTTAATAAATTTAGATATAAGAGATAATAATATTCAAGATATCACCTCATTAAGCAAATTATATTATTTAGGCCAAGTTAATTTAAGTGGTAATCCTATAGATGTATCAATCGGAACGGATAATTATAAGACATTACATGATTTAGAAAATCAAAATGTATCTATAGATATCGTGCTACCAGATGACCATGGGAATAATCCAGAGTCGGCAACAATTTTAACAATAAATAACCCAATTGCTGGAACTATTGATTACCATGAGGACCAAGATTGGTTTAAATTTACTTTAAGTGAAGATACTATTATTACACTTTACCCAGTTGATAATGTACGTACTTATAGTACTTTATACGATGAACAATTACATCAAATGTTTGCTTATGTTAATAACAATGAAAATGGTAATTATGAAATTAAAAAACTTCCAAGTGGAACTTATTATATATGTTTATCAGGAGGTATAGGGGATTACAACCTACATTTTGAAGAATATATTCCTGCACCAAATGAAATTCTTTTCGATGATGTTAATTTGGAAACTGCTGTGCGTAGAACCTTATTTCTTCCTAATGGACCTATTTTCATTTCGGACATTCAAAACATTGATTACCTTAATCTATCAGGAGGAGGAATTACAGACCTATCGGGTTTAGAATATTTTACAAATTTACAAACCCTTGATTTAAGCTATAACAATATTAGTGATATTACTGTACTAAATCAATTAATTGATCTTCAAACACTCTATTTAAATGATAATTTGATTACAGATATCTCACCATTAAATAACTTAACTTTAGCTGAAGTGACTTTAAGAGAAAATCCCCTTGATTTTTCAGTTAGTCATAATTTAATGACATTAACAAACCTTTATAATCAAGATGTTATTTGTGATTCATATGGGGCAATCATTAATGATGATCATGGAGATACATTGGATTTTGCATCCGTTATCGACCTGAATGAAAATTATCCTTCGACAATTGATTATTTATTTGATGTGGATTACTTTAAGTTCACATTAACACATGATACTTATGTGGAATTAGATATAGACGGTAATGTTAATCTAGAATTTACTTTATATGATGTAAATAACGAAATTATTATAAATGGGCAAGGATATGGTTTTGAGTACCAAAGTTTATTACAACCTGGGGACTATTATTTTAAAGTATCTGAAATGGGTTACATGAAAGGTAATTATACATTATACTTTGACGAATACATGACAAATGATGTGATACAATTTACGGATGCAAACTTTGAGCAAGCTGTTCGCGAACAAATTGGTAAGTTTGATGGTGATATTTATGTATCAGATGTATGCAATTTGAATAATTTAGCTTTAGTGGGAAGAGAAATTGAGAATATAGAAGGTATCGAAAAATTTATCAATTTAAGCTACATTAATTTACAAAACAATTTAATTACAGATTTAACACCATTGCAAGATTTGAATTATTTAAATCAATTATTAATTGGTCAAAATCCAATTGATTTGCCAAATAATACAGTCAACTATGATATCATTCATAATCTCATTATGAATGGTACCACTGTAGATGTTCAATTGCCGGATGATTATGGGAACACAAAAGATGATGCGACTAGCATCATCTTGGGTGAAACTAAAAAGGGCGTAAGTAATTTTAATGATCAAGATTGGTTTACCTTTACACTTAGTGAAGAAACACAAGTTACGATTAATTGTCAATATGAAAATGGTATCAACGTTTACTTATTTGATACTAATGGTCAAATATTAGGTTCTTTAAATCAGAATGATTCCCCAAATGAAAATGAAAAATTAGTCATTAATTTACCAAGTGGCACTTATTATCTAGCAGTCATGAATGGTAATGGTGATTATCAAATGATGATTGAAGAATCATCATACCAACAAGTCATATTTAATGACCCAAATTTAGAACAAGCCGTTAGAGAAGCATTAATGTGTGGTGATAAACCTATTTATACTATTGATGTTGAAAACATAACTGAATTATTTGTAGATGGGCGTATGGTTTTTGATTTAACAGGTATTGAATATTTGACTCATTTAACTAACCTATATATAAGTAACAATCAAATAACAGATATTACACCACTCTTGAGTTTACCTCAATTATCTTTAGTATTATTAGATAACAATCCAATAGGTTTAACAGAGGGTAATGGCAATTATCAAGTCATATCATACTTTATAAATAATCAAATCAATTGTGATTTAAATGGATTACTCATTCCTGATGACCATAGTGATGTAGCCTTAGATGCGACAATCATTAATTTAAATGAGACTACTTTAGGCACAATTGATTATGAATATGATAGTGATTATTTTAAGTTAACTTTAACTGAAAATGCACAAGTAGAGATTCAGACAACTGGTATCAATACAAATATCTATATTTATGATAGTCAGTATGCTTATTATGATTCTAACAATTTAGTTGCTGGCGTTTATTATATCCGCATAGTTGGTTCAGAGTTTGTAGAAATGGGTGACTATCAATTAACAGTAACTGAAATAGTTGATGACCATGGAAACTTCCCCGATCAAGCGACATCAATTAGCATAAATGATATTATTAATGGAGAATTAACGAATAATGATAATGATTATTTTACTTTTACATTGAATCAAAATATGAGAATTGAATTATCAATCTTATCAGACTCACATATACCATTTACAATCTACGATGAAAATTTAGAGAGAATCGATCCAATTAGTTATGAATCAAATGTATATCTCTATAATAATGAACCCCGATATGTTGTATCCTTATATAGTGGCACCTATTACATTAATCTCTATGGAACAGAAGGAACCTACCAACTCCAAGTGAGGGAATACATTCCAGAACCTGATGAAATTATCTTTGTTGATCACAATCTTGAAAATGTAGTCAGAAGTGAAATAGGAAATTACCATAGACCAATTTATATTGAAGATGTATTGCCTATTGAATCTCTTAACGCAGAAAGTATGAACATTAAAGATTTAACGGGTCTTGAATATTTTACCAATTTAAGAGAATTGCATTTATCTTATAATAATATTAGTGATTTAACTCCTTTAGCTAGTTTAGCGCAGTTAAATAATTTAAACCTTGGTTATAATGAAATCACAAGTTTAAGTCCTTTATCTCAATTAGTTAATCTACAGTCATTAGATTTATATAATAATCACATAAGTGATGTAACACCATTATCAAATTTAACAGGATTACAGTATTTAAGCTTAAATAACAATAACATAAGTGATATAACACCATTATCAAATTTAACTGGGTTACAGAGTTTAGATTTAAATAATAATCAAATAACAGATATAACACCATTAAGTGATTTGATAAATTTATCTAGTCTTTATGTGCAAAATAATCAAATAGTTGATTTATCTGGCTTAGCGAATTTATCCAATTTAATATTGTTGAATTTAAGTAATAATGAGATAGTTGATACAGCGCCATTAGCTAATTTAACGAATTTAACCCAACTTTACATAAAATATAATCCAATTGAATTGACAAATGAAAATCATCAACTATTGGAACAAATCTTTCATGAGGGTGTGATTTGCGATTATTATGGCGTCTTATTTGTAGATGACTATAGTGATTTTATAGATGAAGCTCATGAAATTCAAATTAATACCAGCATTTCAGGGACAATTGAGTTTTATTTTGATGTTGATTATTTTACCTTTACACTAACAAATGACACATATCTTCAATTAAATTCCTATCAAGATTTTGGACCTGATATACGATTATATGATGAAAATATGAATGTTTTATATAACAGTTATAGTAATAATTCTGATTTCAGAGGTTTATTAACCATGGGGACCTATTATATTGAAGTCTATAATCGTCAATACCAAAATCAAAACAAACAATATCAAATCTCTTTAAACGAATATTTACCAACTGATGTGATTACGTTTAATGATTATAACCTAGAGCAACTCGTTAGAGAAATGATAAATAAAAGCACAGGTCCCATTTATGTAGAAGATGTAGCTTCAATTGATTTCCTTTTTGCGAGTAATCAAAGGATTAGTGATTTAACGGGACTTCAATATTTCACAAGTCTCACATACATTGATTTAAGTGATAATCAAATAGTTGATTTATCTCCATTGTCACAATTATTGCAAATTCATACACTAAATCTAACAAACAATGACATATCAGATCTTTCACCGCTTATAAACTTGGATTACCTATATCAGGTCTCATTTAATGGAAATCCAATAGATGTGACTGCTGGTAATGAAAATGAAACAATTTTGGTTAATTGGTATAATCTATATGTAGTGTGTGATATATATCAATTAGTAATTGTGGATGACTATAGCAATTTCATTGAAGATGCATCTTTCATCAATTTGGATTCAAGTGTGAGTGGCCAAAGTGATTATAAGAATGATATTGATTATTTCCGTTTTACTTTATTAGAGGATACTTTTGTTCAATTATCTTTATCTGGTCATGATGTAGAAATTATTTTGTATGATGAATCCATGAATGAAATAAGTCATAGTAATTGGGCCGAATTCTCTTATTCAGACCAATTAACGATGGGTACTTATTATATAAAGGTAATAGGCAATGACTATATTCCTATTTGTGATTGCAATTCGTATCAATTAACTCTTAATTCTTATACTCCAGCGCTTATCGAATTTATGGATCCCCAATTAGATCAAGCCGTGAGAGAACAAATAGGAATATTTGATGGAGCAATTTACAATACAGATGTTTTAGATATAAGATCTATCAATTTATGGGGAGTAACGGATTTAACAGGAATCGAACAATTAACAAATTTAGAATCTATTGAAATAAATGTGGATCAAATAATTGACCTCACCCCATTACAAAATTTAAATAATCTCCAATATATTACCATATACAATGATAATGATATAGCAATTGATTTATCTCCTTTAGCTACATTACCTAATTTAGTGAATGTGATGGTCTTTGGAGAAATAGATTTATCAAATGGTTCAAATAATTATTTCGCTATTCAAACATTCATGGAGCGGGGTATAGAATGTAATTTAAATTCGTCTTTGATTCCAGATGACCATGGCAATGATTTTAATAGCGCAACGGATATTAATTTAGATAGCTTGTGTACTGGCGTACAGAAATTATGAGGGCGATTTAGATGTCTTCCACTTTAATTTAACTAAAGAAACAAATGTTTTGATTAATGATTGGAATATGGATATGATTAACAGATTATATGATTCTCTTGGTAATGAAATAATAATTAATCATAGGGGAAATGTGATTCTACCTAGTGGTGATTATTATGTTGTTGCTGACAATCATGAGATACATCCATATCAATTTCAAATTTCAGAAGTAGTTACCCTAGATTTACTTTCAGAAGCGTTAATTCACCAAGAACTAAATATTTATGGCCGACCACTTACCAAATATGATGTTGAGTTAGTTGCATCTAACACATATTGATTAGGTATTAATAGCTAATTATTTACTGATAGAATTTATAGAACCTCACTTCCATGAAGTGGGGTTCTATTATTTCAATGAAACCTATGTAACTATTATGAAAAATATTGAAACACACTGCATTACAGAGGTGATAAGATTTAGAGAATACGATGATGTAGTAAAATGGTTACCTTGATATACTTATACTAAAGTAATATCTCGTAATGCTCAATAACTTATCATAAAGCAATAACCGCACAATATCCTAATGTAAGTAAAGGTTAGTGACCATTATCATCTATAAAAAACCACACAACTTATTCTATAGAGTATTTAAAAAAGGTATTTAAGCAGAAAATTATTATAAAAATACTAGATATAGATAATAATAAAGAAAATAAAGCAGGTGAAAACAGGAAATTCACTTTAGAAGAGAAATTTCAAAAGATGAGGGTGCTTCTTGAGGCAAGGAAAATGAAGAATAAATTATTCTTAATACAAATCTGATTAATAAAATTGAAGAAATAGTCATGATGAAGATACGAGACTTTCTAAAAAACACTTTTGATAATGAACTTAAAATGTTTCCATTTTTCTTATATCGCCAAATAATGAAAAAAGGAATAATATATCTGAGAATATTCAAAGAATGGTGATATTATGCTTCTTAAAAAGAAAGAACTTGTGTTGAGTCAATATAGTCGGCCATTATGATATTTTGATTCCTAAAGTTCAAATATTAATAAAGTTTCAAGGTTTAGATGATTTTGAATTTGTATATAATGATTTAAAAGAAATGTGTTGCGATGATAACGGTGCAAGTACTTATTAGCCAATTTTCGTGTTCAAAATATTATTACTTAAAGTCAAGTATACAATGTTAGACCGAGATTTAAGTGAAAATGCAATTTTTGATTTATCATTTAAATACTTTTTAGATTTTCACCAGAAATAACAATGATTATCCATTAAATATTACTAGATTTAGAAAATTTAGATTAAAGAATGATGAATTCCTTAATAAAGTAAATCATTAAAACAGACATGAATAGCGTTAAAATTAAACTTAATAAAGTAAAAAGAGATTATAATCTATTCACCAAATAAAGTAGTAATATACAAAAATATTGTCACTTATAGAAATATTAATTGAACAATCAAAGAAATAACGAAAAGCATTTTTATAAATGATGAATCTTATAAAAAAAAGGCTGAAAAACTAAAGACTAATTTCCTCCTCATTATAAAGATAGTATTGTAATATTTTCGATTTTACTACCAGGTGTTATTTTAAGAGGTGATATTGAGATTTATTTAATGATTTTTTCAAATCATTAAAAAAGCAAAAAGCTTATTTCCTCATATTTATTTATATATACATTTTATTAATCATTCTCCACATAGTATTTCAAGACAATAATAAATCGATTTATTGGTATATTATATAGGATTTGTATTTCTTTCAAAATGAAATGAATATAAAAAAATTTTTTTCTTTCAATTTCAATCATTTGTCTTTTCTTATTGATAAATTACAACGATTTTTTATCTATTTTCGTCTTATATTAATTTTTGTCCATGATTTTATATCTAATATTCTATCCAAGACAAATTATTATAATATTCAAATAGTAAGATATGTGGTTTAAATCAAAGAAGAGTGATTTTTTTCCAATTAAAGGATAAACACAAATAATTCTAGAAAATTGTATAAAAATAACATATTTTGTGGTAAAATGATTTATATATTAAATTTTGAATAAATATGTTAAAGATTCTTTTGGGGTAGAACAATAACATGATTTTTTGAATATGTAAATAATACTATTAGTAGCATTTTTAAGTGGATAAATTTGCGAAAGTTAGGAAATATGATTCTATATTTCTATGTTTATTTATGCATATAAAAAAAACCCTAAAGTTTCTTTAGGGTTTTTATGTTTATACGGGAGATGTTTGTAATGAAAAAGCTACAGGCTGAGATTAGTATTTTTATTTATCTTAGATATTACAATTATTTTATTTTCATTTATTGCATCTTCTTTGTTAATCACAAATTTCACCGTAGATAATCATGATATAATTAATATCCTTGAGAACTTATACTGGATTATCCCTGTATATGCGGTATCGTTTGTGGTTTTTCGTCTTTATAAGAGTTTATGGAGATACGCTAGTATTGAAGAAGCAATGAATGTGTTTTTATCCATCGTAGTTTCATTTGCAACTATCGTAATATTATCATTAGTTCTAGATTAGATTTTGGTGTTAACTGCATTATTATTGCGAACTTATTAATTTTTATCGGATTAGTTGGAGTACGTTATAGTTATAGAACATTAAGAATTTATGTATCTTATAAAAAATTAGATATTAGTTTTAATAGAACTTTAATTATTGGAGCAGGAAATGCTGGTAATTTAATGATTAAAGAAATTAAAAATAATCCTAAGTTAAATAATAAAGTCGTTTGTTTAATTGATGATGATAAAGCAAAAAAAGGAAGAATTATTCAAGGGGTTAAAGTAGTAGGGACAACTGAGGAGTTAACTTCAGTTGTTTTAGCATATAAAATAGATGAAATTATTGTAGCACTTCCAAGTGCTACAAGACAAGAAATACAAAAAGTGTTAACAAAATGCGATGTAGTTAAAAAAGAGAATTAAAATTTTACCACCTTTTTATGAAGTGATTGGTAAGAAGTTTAATTTAAATAAAATTAGAGATGTTCAAATAGAAGATTTATTAGGACGAGATGAAATTAAGATTGATGATAATGGAATAAGTGATTTTATTAAGGATGAAGTAGTATTAATTACTGGTGGTGGAGGATCAATTGGATCGGAATTATGTAGACAAGTAGTTAAATATCGAACCAAAGCAATTAATTATATTTGATATTTATGAAAATAATGCTTACGATATTCAAAATGAATTATTAAGATATTTTCAACATAACAATATTACTAATATTGATTTACAAGCTATTATTGGTTCAGTACGTGATGAGAAAAGATTAAATGAGGTATTTGAAGAATATAAACCCACTATTGTATTTCATGCAGCAGCACATAAGCATGTGCCATTAATGGAAGTAAGTCCTAAAGAAGCCATTAAAAATAATATTTTTGGGACATACAATGTCGCAAAAATATCAGATGAATATAGAGATAAAAAAGTTTGTATTAATATCTACAGATAAAGCAGTTAATCCAACTAATATTATGGGAGCAACTAAACGATTTGCGGAAATGATTATTCAAGCATTTAATAAAGAAAGTGAAACACAATATGCAGCAGTAAGATTTGGAAATGTATTAGGAAGTAATGGATCAGTTATACCATTATTTAAAAAACAAATACAAGATGGTGGACCAGTAACTGTAACCCATAAAGATATTATTAGATACTTTATGACGATACCTGAAGCAGTACAACTTGTTCTACAAGCAGGAGCATTTGCCAAAGGTGGAGAAATATTTGTATTAGATATGGGAGAACCAGTAAAAATAATTGATTTAGCTGAAAAATTAATTCGATTTAGTGGTTATGAACCATATAGTGAAATTAATATAGAAATTACAGGTTTAAGACCTGGTGAAAAACTATATGAAGAACTATTAATGGATGAAGAAGGACTACTTGAAACTCGTAATGAGAAGATATTTGTAAGCCAGGTTAATGGTGTATGTTTAAATGGTATTAATGAGAAACTAAAAGAATTGCAGGATGTAATTGATAAGAATCAAGTTGTGATACAAGAAGTGTTTACTAAATATGTAAATACATATAAGGCATTAGGAAATTAATAATGAAGTTTATTATTAAGAATGATGATGCGATGACATTAATTGAATTATTAGAGTTGTAATTATCATATTGGGAATAATTATGGCGATAGCTATTCCTATTTATAATTCATATATTGAAGCATGTAAAAAGTTCATTATGTGAAAGTAATATCATTGAATTAGAAAATTGATATAAAACATACTTGCAGTTCAATGAGATAGAACATACTGATGTAGTTTTTAAAAAATATTTAAAAGAATATGGAAAAATATTTGTCCAGACGATGGGGAAATTTCTTATATAAATGGGAAAATATATTGTAGTAATCATGCTAATATAGATAGTGAAAGCAATGATGAAACTGTTCCGTTTTTGTGAAATTTAATATATAAAGATATGATATCGGCAAAAATATGATTGAATGATAATTCCGAAGTGAGTATGTGAATTAGATAAAATTAATTAATTAAGATATAAATATAAAATTGAAAAAATAAGGTTAAAAATATTCATGATTGAATAGTGGATACCTTTATTAAATATAAGATAAATGATATTAGGTGGAAGGAAGTATTAGAATGGGAGAAAGAATTTTTCTCTCTTCACCACATATGAGTGATGAAGGTTATGAACAAGCAATATATAAAGGAAGCATTTGATACAAACTGGATTGCACCACTTGGAGCAAATGTAAATGGATTTGAAAAAGAACTTAGCAGAAAAGGTTGGTTCAAAAGCATGCAGCAGCACTTATCTTCTGGAACAGCTGCAATTCATTTGGCACTTAAAAGCAGCAGGAGTTGGAGAAGGAGATATTGTATTTTGTCCAACTCTTACTTTTTCAGCTACTGCTAATCCAATTATTTATCAAAATGCAATTCCTGTTTTTATTGATAGTGATTATGAAACTTGGAATATGAGTCCAAAAGCATTAGAAGAAGCATTTGAGAAATATCCAAATGTAAAGGCAGTTATTGTTGTTCATCTTATATGGTTTATCTGCAGATATGGATAAGATTATGGAAATTTGTAAGAAACATAATGTTGCTGTTAATAGAAGATGCTGCTGAATCTTTAGGTACTTACTATAAAGGAAAGCATACAGGAACTTTTGGTGATTATGGAATCTTTTCTTTTAATGGAAATAAGATTATCACTACTTCTGGTGGTGGAATGTTAGTTTCTAATAATGAAGAAAGAATTGCTAAAGTTAGATTTTGGGCTACTCAATCAAGAGATCAAGCAAGACATTATCAACATAGTGAATTAGGGTTTAATTATCGTATGAGTAATGTGGTTGCTGGGATTGGTAGAGGGCAGCTTAAGGTGTTAGATCAAAGAGTTGAGAAGAAAAGATATATTTTTGATTTTTATAAAAGAGAACTAGGTGGACTTGATGGTGTTGAGTTTATGCCAAGTAATGAGTGGAATGAACCTAATTATTGGTTAAGTTCGTATGACTTTGACAGGTAAGGTAAGACCGATTGATGTGATGGAGGCTCTTGAAAAAGAGAATATTGAGTCAAGACCAATATGGAAACCGATGCATATGCAGCCGTTCTTTGAGAAGTATGATTTTGTTGGGAGGATGTATCGGAGAAGTTGTTTGAGAATGGTGTTTGTTTGCCACTGATACGAAGATGACGGATGAGGATTTAGAAAGAGTTGTGAAGATTATTAAAGGGTTGTGGTAGTAATGTAATGAAAGGTTCTAAAGGTGGTATTTATAGAAGATTTATAAAAAGACCGATGGATTTTATTCTTATCTTTAATTGCTATTATTGTTCTTAGTCCAGTTTTATTGATAGTTGCTATTCTTGTAAGAACTAAATTAGGTAGTCCAGTGCTTATTTAAGCAAAAAAGACCAGGACTAAATGAGAAGATTTTTACGATGTATAAATTTAGAACAATGACGGATGAGAGAGATGAGAATGGAGAATTACTTCCAGATAGTGTTAGATTGACGAAGTTTGGTAAGATTTTTACGTTCTACATCTCTAGATGAACTACCAGAACTTTTTAATATATTAAAAGGTGATATGTCAGTATTATAGGTCCAAGACCATTATTAGTACAATATTTACCTCTTTATAATGAACATCAAAAACGACGTCATGAAGTTAGACCTGGTTTATCTGGTTTAGCACAGGTTAGTGGTAGGAATGCGATTAGTTGGGAAGATAAATTTAATCTAGATGTAGAGTATGTAGATAATGTTTAATTTTATTAAAGATTGGAAGATTATCTTTATAACAATTAAGAAAGTTTTATAAGAGAAGGAATAAATTCAGAAACTGCTGCGACAATGGAACCATTTAAAGGAAGTAAAAGGAAAGTGTAGAGTTATGAAAGAGAAACTTCTTATAATAGGTGCTAGTGGTCACGGGAAAGTTAGTTGCTGATATTGCATTGAAAATGAATAAATGGCAGAGCATTGCTTTCTTAGATGATGACGAAAGTATAAAATCATCAATGGGAATAGAAGTAATTGGAACATTCAGATGATGTATTCTAAATATATAGATGATTATGAATTATTTGTAGGAATTGGTAATAATGCTATACGAGAAAAGATTCAAGAAGAGCTTAGAACTGAAGGTGCTAGTATTCCTGTTTTAATTCATCCTAATGCAGTTATTGGAGAACAAGTGGATTATAGAACTGGGAACAGTAGTGATGGCTGAAGAAAAACGATTAACGTTTGTGATAGATTGTTTAATAAATTTTGTATTAATTATACAATGAAGTTATTATTGGACTTGTAAATGCATATAGGGCTCACACTCCTAATATAAAATTTTATGACGATGTAATACCGTGTTTAAATATACTTCATGATAATATAATTAAAACTGGAATTATAACTGATGTTTATACAGTATATCAACTAAAAGTTAAGTGTTTTAAAAGCATGAGTACTTTGATGAAGTTATTGTAACTGACGAAATAGGAAGGAGTATTGAAATACTCCTAAATCTTTTGAAATAATGAGAGAGGTTGACTTTAAATTTAAATAAATAATATATGTCGGTGATAATTAATAAGTGATTGTTTATATAGGAAGTAACAGGTAAAAGCTGTTAAAATAGTTAAAGATGGCCTATATAAGAGAATGGAATACTTTGGAAATGTATATAGAGAATATAAAATTTCTGAAGTTTAACTTTGAGTAATGTAATTATGAGTTAAAGCATAATGATTCAAGTAAGAGTGAAGTGGAATAATGAAGAAAGAAAGTTTGGCTAATGGAATCATTATGCGACTGATATGTATAAAATCACGGTGGAGTCACTATTGGTTTGCGAAAATACTTGATTAAAGGAAGGATACGAACCTACAATAATTTGTGCAAATACATATCATAATAAAATGAATATATTGATACGAAGAATAAAAAGTTTACTCTTCATAATACTGTAGAAGGTATACCATTTATTTTTGTTAAGTCTTCTGTTGCAATTGGTAATGGATTAGATAGAATTAAAAATATGATTTTCTTTTATTTTAACCTATTTACAGTAGCTAAGAAATACTACAAAACTTTATGGGAAGCCAGATGTAATACTAGCATCAAGCGTTCATCCTTTGACTATGGTTGCAGGTATTAAAATTGCTAAAAAATTAGGTGTTCCATGTATATGTGAAATTCGTGATTTGTGGCCAGAAGCTATCTTTTCTTTTAATAAAGCTAAAGAAAAAAGTATTCTAGGGAAATTATTGATTAAAGGTGAACATTGGATATATAAAAAGGCAAATGCTCTAATTTTCACAAAAGAAGGAATCCAGACTATATTAAGGAAAAAAAATGGGATACAGACCAAGATGGAGATATCAATTTAGATAAGGTACATTATATTAATAATGGTGTTGATATCGAAGCATTCAATTTATCATTGCAAGAAAAATATAATTTCTGATGTTGATTTGAATAATAAGAAATTTAATGTAATCTATGTAGGAGCTATAAGACCTGTGAATAATGTAGGGACTATACTAAATGCAGTATTATTATTAAAGGAATATGACGGACATTCAATTTTTAATATATGGCGATGGTAATCAAAAAAATCTGTTGGAAAAAAGGCTATTAGATGAAGGGTTATCAAATGTTAAGATAAAAGGATTTGTTAATAAAAAATTTATTCCTTATCTCTTGAGTTAAGTCGTCAGTTAATTTACTGAATTATTCTCAAACACAATATAATTGGTCTAGAGGTAATAGTTCTAACAAATTATTTGAATATATGGCTTCTGGGAAACCTATAATCTCGTACTGTTAAAATGGGGTACTCAATTATTAATAAATACAAATGTGGAATTGAACTAGAGAACTCAACTCCACAGAATCTAGCTAACGCTATTTTAAGTATTAAGAGGTATATCTAAAGACAGAATATAATGCGTTAGGGAAAAATGCTAAAATCGGAGCTAAAGATTTTGATTTTAAAGTATTAACAAAGCGTTTAGTTTAGGTTATAGAAGAATTTAAAGAGCTATAGAGGTGAATATAATGATTAAATCTCTTTTAAAAGAATATGGAGTATCGTGGGTAATTAATCGCTCATTATATTCAATGAAACTAAAAATGTTGAAAAATTTACCGTTTACTGAGAAACTTCTTTGAAAAAAACGTAACTATCTGCTCAATTGGATATATTTTACAATAAATACTAAAAAGATCTCTAATTTTCTTCCATAACTTATCAAGTGGTGTAAAAGAAGAAATAATTTCTATAGCTGATAAAACTATAGAAGGAAAAATAATTGGTTTCTCTTCTATCTATATTAGATTATGGACGCCCAATGAATTGGCATTATAACCCTCTAACCAAAGCAGAAGCAAATAAAAACTTGAAGTGGTATCGAAATTCCAGACTTTGATCCAAAACGAGGAGATATTAAAGTTATTTGGGAATTTTCTAGGTTTACTCATGTTTATTATTTAATTAGGGCTTACCTGATAACACAAAATAAAAAATATTTTGATACTTATGTTGAACAAGTTAATAGATGGATAAAAGGAAAATCCTTATTCATATGGTGCCAATTATAAATGTGGACAAAAGCAACATTAAGAATGATAAATATTTTAATAGCATACTCTGCGTTTAAAGATTGTGGACTTGATATGATCGTTATCGAGGAATCTATTAGGAAGATTGTGGAAGGAAGTTATAAAAAGGTTTTATCAAACTTCTTTTATGCTCATAAATGTATAAAAAACAATCATACCCTATCTGAAATAACAGGGTTGATTATCGGGGCTTGGTGTAGTGAAGATAAATCTAGCTTAAGAAAGCTTATAAACTACTTGAATAAAGAAATTGAAAATCAATTTTTACCTGATGGTGGATATATTCAATATTCTTTTAATTATCAAAGATTTGCGCTTCAACTAATGGAATTTAATATGAAAATTAGTAATAAAACAAATATTAAATTATCGGAACAAAAGTAAAATACTTAATTAAAAATAGTGTTTATTGATGTATCAGATGCAAGATGATCATGGGTGATTACCTAATTATGGTTCAAATGATGGAGCTTTAATATTTCCAGTTACGTCATGTGGGTATAGAGATTTTAGACCAGTATTAAATACAATATATGCCTAGTGGAAGGAAAAGGACTTTATGAACCCGGCATTTACGATGAGGAATTATTATGGTTGATAAAATAGATCCCCTAAAATTACGATTTTAAAGTTCAAAAATAATCATAAATCGTCAATGTTTAGTGTTCAGGGTTTTATACTTATAAGACACGCAATGGATTTTTAATGACTGTATTACAAAATTTCAAAACAAGACCTGCGCAAATGGATCAATTACATGTTGATTTATGGCATAAAGGTATAAATGTTCTATGTGATAGTGGTACTTATTCTTATGCAACTGAAATTGGAAATAAGATGGCTCTTAACATGCTGCGCATAATACGGTGAAAGTAGACTGGACAAAGAGCAAATGAAAAAACATGGTCCATTTTTGATATATGATTGGACAAAATGTGCAAAAGAACAAACCATGATTACAAACGTTTGTGAAGGAACGATGATATCTAAGAATGGTTACAAACATACAAGACGAAATTAACAAATCGAACGAGGATATTTAATTAATGATTAAGTCATTCGGAGTACAAGAGACTTGCGAGTTTGTATTTCATACTCCATGTGAAGTTAAGGTTTAATTAAATATTATTGAGCTATATGATCAACGATACCATGATTGCTACTATGCGAATTGATGGTTACTTAAGGTAAAATAGAGGTTTCTAAAGTCATATAGAAGTTTATATTACTAAAAAGGGAAGAAATCAATTGAATAAAAGTAGGGGTAAATTTGAATCAAGTGAAATAGTAGTTAAAGGAATTTAAAATTCAGTTGGAAAATTGATTAGGCGAAAGGAAGTAAATTAGATGATTAATATAATAGGACTTAGGTTATATAGGATTACCAACAGCTCTTAATGTTTGCAAAGAGTGGTATTAAAGGTAGTAGGAACTGATTACAATGCAAATTTAGTAAATTCGTTAAATCAAGGTAAACTTACATTTGAAGAAGAAGGACTAGAAGAACTTATTTAATGAAGCTGTATCAAAGGATATTGAATTTACAACTGAATATCAAAAGACGCATATATATATTATTGCAGTTCCAACACCATACATAAAAGATAGTAAAAAACTTGATCCGAAATATGTTATTTCAGCGGTGAATAGTGTTCTTAGATGTATGTGAAAAAGGTGCAGTATTAATTATTGAATCAACGGTTTCACCAGGAACAATTGATAAATATGTACGTCCTGAAATTGAAAAAAGAGGTTTTATTATAGGGAAAGATGTTCATTTGTTACATGCTCCAGAAAGAATTATTCCTGGAAATATGATTTATGAACTTGAACATAATTCAAGAACAATAGGTGCGGATAATCTAGAAATAGGAGAAAAGGTTAAAGGATTATATTCGAACTTTTGTAAAGCTGAAATCGTTGTAACTGATATAAGATCAGCGGAAATGTCAAAGGTTGTTGAAAATACTTATCGTGATATTAATATTGCATTTGCTAATGAATTAGCTAAAATTTGTCGTACAGATAACATGGATGTGTATGAGATTATTAGAATTGCAAATAAACATCCTAGAGTTAATATACTACAACCAGGTCCAGGAGTTGGGGGACATTGTATATCAGTAGACCCATGGTTCTTGGTAGGAGATTATCCAGATTTAACTAATTTAATTTTAACTGCAAGAAAAATAAATGATTCTATGCCAACACATGTATTAGGACGAATTAGAGATATTATGAGAGAACATAATATTAAGGATATATCAAAAGTCGGTATATATGGATTAACTTATAAAGAAAATGTTGATGATACTCAAGAGAAAGTCCAACACTTCAATTATTAGAAAGAATGGATGAACACTTGGCGTTTGGAGTTAAAGTGTTATGATCCATTTGTTAAAGATAGAATTGTAGATCATCAATTTATGAATTTTGAAGACTTCTTAAATGAAATAGAGATCTTTGTTATTATGGTAGGGCATGATCATATTAAAAACAATATGGATTTAATAAAAGATAAGTTAGTTTTTGATACAAAAAATATTTGTACTTTTAAAGGTTCATATAAATTATAAGATAGAGTTGGTATCATAATGAAGAAAAAAGTAATGGTGGTATTTGGTACAAGACCTGAAGCAATTAAGATGTGTCCATTAGTTAAAGAATTAAAACAAGAGAGAAATTGGAACACGGTTGTTTGTGTTACAGGTCAACATAGAGAAATGCTTGACCAAGTTCTTTATGCTTTTAATGTTGTACCTGATTATGATTTATCCATTATGAAAGCAAAACAAACATTATTTGATGTGACAGTAAATATTCTTAGAAAAGATGAAAACTGTTTTAGAAGAAGTAAAGCCTGATGTAGTTTTAGTTCATGGTGATACTTCTACAACATTTGTAACAGCCTTAGCTTGTTTTTATTTACAAATTCCAGTTGGACATGTTGAAGCTGGGCTTAAGAACTTATAACATTTATTCTCCATATCCTGAAGAATTTAATCGACAAGCTGTAGGAATTGTTGCGAAATATAATTTTGCACCAACAGAAATGTCTAAAGAAAATCTAATAAAAGAGGGTAAAGATCCTTCAACAATTTATGTGACGGTAATACTGCAATAGATGCACTTAAAACAACTGTTAAAGATGATTATACTCATGAACAGCTTAGATTGGGCATCTGATAGCAAACTAATTATGATTACAGCTCATCGAAGAGAAAATCTTGGTGAACCAATGAGAAATATGTTTAAGGCTATTAAAAGAATTGTGGATGAATATCCAGATATTAAGGTAATATATCCAATTCATATGAATCCAGTAGTAAGGGAAGCAGCTAATGAGATTCTTGGATAATTGTGATAGGATAAGAATTATTGAACCTTTAGAAGTATTAGATTTTCACAATTTCTTTCAAGATCATATTTAATATTAACGGATAGTGGTGGTATTCAGGAGGAAGCACCTAGCTTAGGTAAGCCAGTATTAGTTATGCGTGATACAACAGAACGGCCAGAAGGAATAGCAGCAGGAACATTAAAATTGGTTGGAACTGATGAAGAAGTTATTTATAAAACTTTTAAAATTACTTATTAGAAGATAAAGAAGAATATGAAAAAATGAGCCAAGCAAGTAATCCTTATGGTGACGGATTTGCTAGTAAAAGAATCGCAGATATTATTGAAAAGGCTTAATTAAACAAACATTAAATCAACATTTTTATGAAAGGATTAAATTTATGAATGCAATTAAATTATATAGAATCGGTTCTTGGTGTTATAAGCATAAAATACCATTAATTCCGTCCATAACAAAGGCTTTAATTTTTCTTATATTTAATTCGGTAGTTCCTTATACTACAGAGATTGGTAAAGAAAGCAGATTTGCTTATGGCGGCATAGGTGTTGTTATTCATAGTAAATGTAAAATTGGCTCAAAAGTAATAATAGGGCAAAATGTTACGATTGGAAGAGCTTTAGACCCAAATGGAATTCCTGAAATCGGGAATAATGTTTATATATCTGCAGGAGTTAGAATTATTGGTAGTATTAAAGCTGGTGATAACGTTATAATTGGTGCTAATGCAGTAGTGACAAAAGATGTGCCAAGTAATACTATAGTTGCAGGAGTTCCAGCAACTATAATTAAAAGATGAATCAAGATATCTATAGTCTTTTAAAAAATATATTTTAAGGATACAAAAGGATGATAATAAATGGATATAATGTTATCATC
>CAWGPU010000007.1:0-74439 GCA_963824615.1 uncultured Haloplasmataceae bacterium
GGGTCGAGTAGAAACAGCCATCACTGACTCAAACCCTCACAGAACCGTGCTTGCGCAACTAACGCACACGGCTCTTCACATTGTATTCAAGTTAGTCAAACACATTTACATATAGTTTAGGTATTATAATTTGTGGTAACGATGTATCTCTTTAAATTTATCCCATGTAAAACTTCGCTTTTGACTTCTTCTATTTAGTATCTTATAATAAACATTTTAATGTTTCATGATAAAACGTTGTAATGCTTTTAATTATCCGTTACACCATAATAACGATAATGCCCACCTAATCTAAGATTTATTCTTTTAATAAATTCTCGAAATTTCCATATGCATATTTTCTTTAATCCACTTTTTAATTATCTTAATTTTAACGGTTAATTTCTTTAGATTGGTTTTAAGCTTTAACTCTGAATTTATTATTTATACTTTTACTACAGTAGAATGTAAATCCAAGAAAATTAAATGTTTCGGGTTTATTAAATCCTTGTTGTTTTCTATTTCTTTCTGCGAATCTACCGAATTCGATTATTTTAGTTTTTTCTTCTGCAATTTCTAGATTAAATTTCTTTAAGTCTTTGAATTAAATTATAATAAAATCTTTCAGCGTCATCTTTATATTGAAAACAACACACAAAATCATCCGCATAACGGACAATATGTGCTTCACCTCGGCTATATTTCTTAACAACTTTCTCAAACCATAAATCTAATACAAAGTGTAGATATATATTTGCAAGTACTGGTGAAATTAATGCCGCCTTATGCAGGCTGATAACGCCTGAGATGTGCTCTGATGAAGTATGAAATTTGCCTTGTTCCATTACACCTGCTTTAAGAAACTTATTAATTAAATTAATAAATCGCTTATCATCAATACGATATTTAACAAACTCTAATATCCAATCATGACTTACATTATCAAAGAAACCTTTTATATCTGCATCAACTACATAGTTAATTCTCTTTGAATGAATGATATTTCTTAATGATTTAACTGCCATATGACAATTCAAATCTTTTCTAAAACCATATGAAGTCGGAAGAAACATTGGTTCAAATATAGTATTTAAGATTTCAGTCATTACATGTTGAACTAACTTATCTTCATATGCCGGTATTCCTAAAGGTCTCTTTTTAGTACTTCCTATTTTATCAATATAAGCACGTCTTACTGGAAATGGTTTATAGGCTTGTCTTTTCATTCTTGACAATAAATTATCAATATTATCATTTAAAGACTTCTTGATAATCTTCTTTGCCTACCTTATCAATACCTTTTGCTTTAGTTCCATCCATATCCATATGACTATCAAGCAAGTGTTTCTTTATTGATTAGATAAGTAACATTTTGTATTCTTGTTATGTGGATTTCGTTTAACTATTTCTCTTATTTTAGATAGTTCTTTCATAATGTTCTCACCTCTTTGTGTGCAATAATTAGAATCAATCTAAAACTACAATGTGCTGCCCCCTTCCCTCCATATGCTTTCACATACTTCTTCGGTACTATGAGACGGTCCGACTTCCTAAACAACTTTTGCTATGACTTGTTGTTATCCTTGTCATCACATACAAACATTTGTCTTTCAACCTATATAACGTGTGGTTAATCTAATTACCAATTCACGGCTGGTTGCCGAAAAAAAATATTTGATTGTTTAGGATCTCTCATGTTCCATTATCATATTAATATCAAACTCGCCAGGTCTTACAACCCCGGGAAAGTTAAACACATCTCACCATAACGATGTATTTAATATTGTCTAATGATTCTCCAAAACCATCGACCTTTCCAATCTCGGCCTTTCGAGGCTAACAACTTCAGTATATACTTCCGGCTCGAATGTTCCTTTGACTACGCTTAAACCTAACATTACTGCTTCGGCTCCAAGTCTAAGTACTAGTTGTTGGTTAGACTTTACTAGGTAGGATTTCCACCTACTATATGATAATAGCTTACAAATTTAGGAGTAACCCCCTAAAAGTGAAACAAGAGACCTTTGGTCTCTTTGTTTTCATGACGCACTGGAGATGGCCCGTGCCCTTTAATATCCACGTCCAAAACACTAGATTATTTTAACAAACTAATGTATTCTTGCTTACTGCTTAAAATTCTATAGATGATAATGCTTTTATTTATTTCATTTACTTTATAAAATATGAGATGCTTTTCTATTATTAAAACTCGATAGTTTTGCATTTTTAAAGTTTTATATTTGGGTATTAAACCTATATATGGAAATTGAGATAATTGTCTGATACCCTTTTCAATTTTATCTAAGTAATCTAATGCAACAGTAATACTACCTGAATCGTCAGCTATGTAATAAATAATACTTCTTAAATCTTCATCTGCAATATCAGTTCTTAATATTTCATACATATCGTTACTTCCTTGCATTTAGATTTTTTCTAATCTCATTAAATGTATTATCAATTGAAGAAACTCTTCCATTTGCTACATCATCATCTGCTTCTGCAAGTGATCTTAATAGCTCTAATTCTGCCTTCATCTTTTCAAACTCGGTAATATTTAAAACGACAGTATCTCCTCTACCATTAACGGTTATATATATAGGTTCTTTTGTTTCACGACAAATAGATGATATCTCGTTATATTTATTTCTTAATTCTGCTGATGGTCTAATATTCATAAAGGCACCTCCACAATTAATATATTCATATTATATCATTATTTGCATATATTAACAATCATTTTTAATTTTGTCAATTTGTATAATATGTTAAACTATGGTAAAAACTTGAACTATTTAATTTTCTTTTCATTTATTTCTTACCTTTTAAAAGAAAGTTAAACATTTCATTACCACCAAAAATTTCCCATAAATATTCATATGCATCATTCACGTCATTGAATTCTTTATAATAAAATTTAGTACCTCTCTCCTCAAAGAAAACAGCATATTTTTTTGAAAATATTTTTTTTACAATACAGAATGTTTCGGATTTATAACCTATTGAGATATATTTAGATAAAAAATTATATTCTCTATACATCTTTATCAATTCATCTTTGTTCATAGTTATAGCTGGTCTCCTTTCTATAATCTAGATATAATCTTATCCCTTATTAATTTAATTAGTTTATTAGGCAGTACATACTGTGTGCCACCACCATATTGATAAAACCAGGGTACTTATAACCATTTAAAAATTAATGATAATGTTTTCTATATACTCTAAACTGTTTGAGGAATATCTATTACATCTGCATCAGTTGATTTTCCATAGAAAAAAATATTAACTATCATTTATTAACCTCATTTTTATACCTAAATTAGTGAAGTTCACCGTACCGAACCTACTTTTGCCATTTTCTACACTTTTTAGGTTAATTTTGACTATTTTTTATAAATAAAAACACCTATAGTTTCATTATAAACCATAGATGTTATCATTTCTATACTTATATTTAAATACTTTGATGTTTCTTGACGTGAATAATTTGGTGGAGATGGCCCGTGCCATGATGTATCCACGTCCAAATTATTGGTCAGTTTGCTTTTCGAATTGCTTGTATCGGTTTCATTAAAGTTATCTTAAGTATTGGTGCTAATGTAGAAATAGATATAATAACAATTGATAAACCTAATACTGTCAAGATACTTATATAATTTAAGTATAGAATATTTATATTAAGACTAAAAACCTCTTTAATTTGTGTGTTTTGCATATTTATTGCAAACGCAGTTAATATACCCGAAATGAGGTTGGAAATAATGACAATTAATAAGGTTTCTATGCTGAAAATAATAAATAAGTCTTTACCTCTTGCACCGAGGGCCTTAAGAATACCTATCTCTTTTTGTTTAGCCGCGATAGTTGTTGTCATAAATGTAAATATCATAATAATTGTGAATACGGAAAAAACTGCTGCTAGGTAAAGTATAATATGAATAGTACTTCGTTGTACTCCTTGTTCTTGATAAAGTTCACTACTATAAAAAGTATTTGGAGATGAAAAAGAATAAAATGCACCTCTTATAGTTTTAATAAAGTCGATAGAAGGATATTTTTTTTGAAAACTAGTAATTTCATTATCAGAAAAAGAAATCATATTATATTCATATCCTGGTAAATCAGTATCACTTGCATATTTAATAATTGGAATATTATTTTCATTAGCTTGTTTAAATGTTAAGATACTAGCCTGTGTAACATCATAAAATGTGAAATTGGCTGCGACTGTTAAAAAAGTAATAGTAGCACTGAATAGAAATAATATCATAAGGAGTCTTATTTTCTTTGCAAATAAACTATTTATAGAAGATTTTATAATAAAATGAAATGGCAAAATAGTTTTTTTTAGCTTATTATTTTCAACTTCATACTTTAGTATAACATCATTTTCTTTACTTTGAGAATAGGAATCCTTAATAATTTCACCATCTTGTAATTCAATAACTCTATCCCCATACGTTTGTGCAAACTCTCTTTCGTGTGTTACTATAATAACTAATTTATCCTTAGATAACTTTTTAAGAATTTCAAGTATTTTATTACTAGATTCACTGTCTAAATTTCCTGTCGGTTCATTAGCTAAAATTATTTGTGGATTTTTAATTAATGCTCTTGCGATAGCAACTCTTTGCTTTTCACCACCGCTTATTTCACTGATTCTTCGATTTTCATAATTTTCTAAGTCAACTTCTCTCAGAATTTCTTTAACCCTATTTTTAATATTAATTTTCTTACATTCTTGTAACTCTAAAGCTAATGCGATATTTTCTCCAACTGTAAATCGGTCTATCATATAAAATTCTTGAAAAACAAAGCCAATGTAAGTATTTCTATATGAATCCCATTCCCCTTTAGTAAAATCCTTTGTAGATTTATCATTTAAAATGTTTCGCCGTCATCATAATGGTCTAATCCACCAATTAAGTTGAGCAATGTTGATTTACCACTGTCGCTTTTTCCAAGAATAAAATTACATCCTGTGTCCGAGAAGTTAATATTTATCTTTTTTAGAGCATGTACTAAATTATTCCCAAAAGTATTATAATTTTTAATAATGTTTTTTAATACTAACATATTTCATAAAACCTCCATTTTGGTTAGGAATCAGTATATTTTTTCAACTAATAATTATTTGCCTAAACAAAAGTATCAAAACCATAAGTAATTAATTTGTGGTTCTTCTATTAACAACATAGATAAACTCGATTAGTAATTTTCATTGTTATAGTATACTAAAGAAAAACCATAGTACAAACTATTATACATATATTTATAATTATTGTCTTATTCTGTTAAAATATCATAATTTGATTTAGAATAAAAATAATTCGTATAAATAGAACCAAAACCAAATGAATAATAGAAGTACTAACCTAATAATTTATAATAATATATCAACCACATCGAGTTCACGGCCATTTAACACAATTTTCATTAATTTAAACGTGTTTTTTTTTTAATATTGCCAATTTATGTAAAATGAAAAAAGTCCTTGATTTAATTAAAACCAATGACTTTTTCTTTTCTATACTTATATTTAAATTGTTAAGTTAATTTAAAAGGAAATTTATGGTGAAAATGGTAAAAGACGCACCATATGCACAATTAAAATTTCCATTTCTTTTATAGATTATCGGAAAATTCATAAGAATTAATTAGTGTTCACGGTTTTTGAAAATTTATTTACTTCTTACTATTTCAACAACCGGTAATTTTACGGTAGTTTGGATAGGAATAAGACTACTTAAAAAGACAACTACTATACCGCTTAATGAAATATGCAAGAATGATGTTATATCAGTCCATACAATATTAGGTGGTATTTTGATTCCATAACCAGCATAAAAATTGTTTGAGAACCTGATAAACAAATTAATAAAAAACATGCTTAATGGATAACTTAGGATTATGCTTATAAATGTTATATATAAATATTCAAATGTGAAAAGAAATTTAATATTTTCTCTGTTTACTCCCAACGATTTTAATATCCCTACTTCTTTTGTCCTAGTATGTACTGTATAATTAATTAATGCAAATACAGATATTGTGGAAATCACTGTTAAAACCCCGGTGATAATTTTGACAAATTGAATTAAATAGCCAAGGCCATTATAAATATCATTCACTTCATTATTAATATTTGTTTCAAAATAATAATCATTACTTATGGACCTAATTTTATTTATTGTATCGTTTCTTGATTGTTCATCAATATTGTCGATATAAATATTAAATTTTTTAATTGGGTTGCTTTCACCTAAAATCTCTTTTGCAGCCTGCTTGCTTAAATAAATATCTACAGTGCTGTAATCCCAAACTGATTTATTAACAATTCCAGCAATGCTGTATTTAAATGTTTCTCCGCTTCTATTAGTCAATTCTACGGTATTACCTTTAACTTTTTCCCAGATATCTTCATCGGAAATCATATTTAATTGATATCTTGAATACAACGTTAGGTTAACATCGACTAATTTAATTGCTGTATAAATATCTAATATGATTTCATTATCACTTGACGGATAGTTTCCACAAACAAGTGCATTTTTAAGGTAAAATTCATTTTGTTTTTCTGGAAGAATCTCATATTCAATATTTGTTTGTCCATCTTTGTAATAAATTGGATCATTATAGACAGGTATGACAGATTGAACATTTGTAAAATTATTTATTTTTTCAATTTCATTGGCATCAAAGTTTCCATCGTCTGACTTTGATATCTCAATTAAATTCATAGGAACTTTAGCTGCTAACACATGGTACATATCATTTTGGACATCATTCTTTGCAAGAATGATTGATGTCATTACTAGACTTAATATAAAACTGCATATAAGCATCAAAGATAATGAAGATATCCATTTTTTTCTGACATTTTTTATACCTAAACGAATAATATCTCTACTTCTTATTTTTTTATTTTCTTTTTCTTCAATAGTATTGTTTTCTACTTCAATTAATGTGGTATCCTCTTTAATCGTACCATCACTAATTTTAATGATTCTAGTAACATAATCATTCATTAATTGTTCCATATGCGTTACAATGATAACCAATTTACCTTGACTTACTTCTTTTATCAAATCTAAAATTTGTATAGCCGTTTTTTTATCAAGTTGTCCTGTCAGTTCATCAGCTAGGATAATATCAGGATTGTTTACTATTGCCCGAGCTATGGCCACTCTTTGTTGTTCTCCACCGGACAAAAAGCCCGGTTTTTTATTAGTATGCTTTTCTAATCCAACTTTTTTAATTACTTCAAGTACTTTCTTTTTTCTTTCGCCTATACTTAAACCATCTGATATTAACGCTATTTCAACGTTTTCATAAACTGTCAAATGATAAATAAGATTGAATTGTTGAAAAATGAAACCTATTTTTTGATTACGATAACGATTCCAATCACTTTCTATGTAATTAGAAGTGTCCATTCCATCAATATAAAATTTTCCGCTATCATATGTGTCTAATCCTCCCAAAACATTCAAAAGAGAGGTCTTACCTGAACCGCTTCTTCCAATAATGGCAATGAATTCACCATATTTTAAATTCAGATTGATTTTTTTTAGAACGTGATATTTTCGTCCCGATTTTAATTTATATGATTTATCTAGATTCTTTAAGTTTAACATTCTACTCTTCCCTTAATGCATCAATAATTTGTAATTTTTTAAATTTTCTTACCGGAAGAGCATAAGCAATTATCAATAGAATGAAAGAAATTAAAACTAGATACCATTTTATAGGAATTAGATTAAGTTTTTGATATTTATTTATATCTTTAAAGAATAGTTTAATGTAAAAATCATTTAAGTATCGTTTGGCTTCCAATGTAACGATAAACGTTAAAATTAAACCGATGAAACTTAATATCATTCCTTCAAAGACCAATAGTTTTTGTAAAGTTTTTCTTTTGTAGCCTAAAGAAAATAAAGTACCGAATTCTCTTTTTCTTTTTTTCATACTGGCAAAAATTAAACCACCAGTTATAATAGTAGAAATTAAGAATATTATAGAACTAGCAGTTATTCCAACATCTATCATAAAAAGCGAATTCCTATTAATATTGTTATATAAATCGTCTACCTGATTGGTGAAATAATTGAAATTAGGGTTTACAGCCAGAACATCCTTTATAGTATTAATTTTAGCCTGATAATCATTACTTTCTGTTTCAATTAAAAAATAATTTGGATGGTAATAATCCATGATATTCGTATCAGACGGTTTATTATTATATTGATTTACTATTTCGTAAAATAATTCTTGGGTAACAAATAATCGAGCAGTATAATACCCACTGTCTACATTGTTTGTATTAAGTTGACTAAAAGTCATTATTTTATCATCATCAATAATACCAGAAATTTTTAAACTATTCTTAAAAAGTTGCATATATTTAGTATTATTAATTTGATAACTTGACGGACAATTATTACTACATTCGGTAAAATAAGCAATATTTAATTTTTTGATTTCACTTAATATCTCATGGTCTGACATCTCTTTTACTTTATTTTTATCAATATTATTTTTATCATAGTAATCAAAAACCAAATTAATTGCAGTTTTTCTACCTATTAGTATTTCATCTTTATTACTTGGATAATTACCTGCTATGATGTGTTTTGCAATATCGGAATTTTTATCAGCAAAATAAGTTTCTAGTTCCAATTCTCCAAAAATAGAATAACCAGGTATCAGTTGGCTCTTGATATCATTATCTTTGTTAAAATCAAAAATTGGCATAAGCATTGTTTCAAAATAAATATTATGAATAGACTCAATACTTTCTAATTGATCTTTATAATCCTTATATAGCAGCGGGGAATTTCCATTATAATAAACTACAAATTTCCCCGTATCATAATCCTGACTTATAATTTGATTAATATTTTGCTTTTCGCCTATACCAATTCCTAAAATTAACATAAATGTAGACATGCTAATTATCATGATTAATAATGTTAAAATAGTATGCCTTTTTCTTGAAAAACTATTTTTCAATGCCATTAAAAATAAATCTTTATTCGCACATTTTTTCAAATCGTTCTCTTTAATATTTGTTTTATCGTTGATTTCAAGAGTTTTAAGTTTTTCTTCTCCAAAAATTTTACCATCAGTAATTCTAATAATTCTTGTTGAATATTCTTCTGCGAATTCTTCCATATGTGATGCCATAATGACTAATTTATCTTTACATAATTCTTTTATTAAATCAAGAATCTCTTTAGCAGTTTCTGTATCTAATTGTCCTGTAGGCTCATCTGCTAGAATGATATCTGGATTATTTACCAATGCTCTTGCGATTGCGACACGCTGCTGTTCTCCTCCAGATAAAAATTCAGGTTTTTTATTAAAATGTTCTTTAAGACCGACTTTCGTTAATATTTCTTTTGCTTTTTTAACACGTTTCTCTTTAGTAATTCCCCTTACTATCATTGCTAGTTCTACATTTTTAAGTACCGTTAAATTAGGTATTAAATTAAAATTTTGAAATATAAATCCTATATTTTCTTTTCTGAAATTATCCCAGTTCATTTCCTTGCTGTTTTTGCCATCAATAATATAGTTTCCTGTAAAATCATTATCAAGACCACCTAATATATTTAGAAGAGTTGATTTACCTGATCCACTTTCTCCTAACACTGTAACAAAGTCACCTTTACAAAATTTCAGATTGATTCCTTTCAATACATTATTTTTGTAACCATTTTTAAGTTTGAATGTTTTTTCAAGATTTTCAAAATTTAACATATCCCATAACCTCCCAAAATATATTTTTTATATAATAATTAGTCAACCAAAAATTGATTTCTAAACCTGAGACCTTGGACCTTTTTCACTTATAAAATTTTGTCTATCGAGTTTGAAGATGTTATAAAATAAAAAAAATAAAGTGATAAAAATTTACTATCAGCCATTATAATTAACACTCTATGAAATTTTTTTGATATTATAAACCAATATTTTAGCTCCTAAGTGCATATCTGAACATACTAATTCATGATTGGCTTTTTATCCACAGTATATTTTTTTCTTAATACTGTGATATGCATTATATTCCTGATCTTCTATTTATTTTAAGTTTATTTTCTTTACTTTTCATTTCTTTTCATATTTTAGTAATATTTAATCTGTTTTCATTAGATTGTACTACTGTATTATCTTTTATATGTTTTTTTACTATATATTTATTTGATATGATTTTCTATAATCCTATATACCAATTCTGTTCGACCCATTTTTTTACAACTAGAGCTAATCACCATTGAGTCCATAAGAATTGTTTAACTATTTAGATAGTTTTTCATCAATGTGCCTGAACTTTTCTTTCTTTTTTTATTATATCGAATCCTGTTTCTTTTTCCGATTCCATTAACCGTTTCCGAAAATTAGTTACGGTATATACTGATGTTAGCTGCTCTTAATAACTTTCAGTATATAAAGTACTTATAACTTACTTCTACATCCGATTATACATTTATCTCTTTAAAAATCATTAAACAAATACTCACATTAGCTAGTGTATTAGGTCTTGTTTGGAATATCACTGTATAAAGCAGGAAATCTATCTTCATTTATTAGTGGAGAATCTTTGTTCTAAAGGAAATGCAGTAATTTTTTTCTTAAGAATCGGTTAAATATTTAGGTTAAATCAATAATCTATGAATAAATTTGTTTAAACTTTTTTAGTATTTTTTTATACATTTTTCATCTCTATTATATAAAATACTCTAGGAATATTATAGCATGAAATGATAATTACTTAAATATATTAATGTAAATAAAAATTTTATGTTTAAAACTCAGATTAATGTTTTCCTATCAATCACAACTTTCAACACTATCACTTACTCCTGTTATCAAAAATAGATCGTCTTTTTTATATTTTAAAACCTCTTTAATCTTTAACATTACTTGAAAAGAAGGGTTAACTAATCCACATTCGATTCCTGCATACGTTGACCTTGCGATATTGCACTTAGAAGCTATTTTTTCTTGGGTCAAATTTCTTTTCTTTCGAAGTTCTATCATTTTTGTTCTTTTCATTTTGTACTCCTATACTAAATAAAAAAAGTGCCATAGTTAGATGTATGTTAAAACATCTAAACTAATGGCACTCTAGGCACTCTATAATTTATTTACTTTTTATTAATGTTAATTTTTTGCAATACTTACATTTGATTTTAATTACTCCATCTTTAACATACCCGATTGCTAGTAATTTATTACAATGTTCGCATCTAAATTCTACCATTTAAAAACCCTCCACCGCTCTCTATTGTGGCAAACAATTGTTTGTTTTTTTGTCCGACAATTGTATTATAGTCTATCATCAAGACCTTTACAACTGTATTTTTTTACCAAACTACTATAATATTAATAAAACTGTTGGAATAACCGACATTATAGTGTATAATACTAACATTATATGATTAATAATTTCGGAGGTTTTTAGATGGATTTAGGTTCAAATTTACGAAAATATAGAAAAATAAAAAAAATTACACAATATGAATTAGCTGATAAAGTTAATATTAGTCGTTCTACCTATGCTGGATATGAAGTCAACGCATCATTTCCACCAATCGATAAGTTGAAAGAGATTGCGAAGTTGTTGACAGTTTCTTTAGATGAAATAACAAAAGATGCAAACGATCCAGTTGAACCACCCAGCATTTTAGACATGTTAATAGAAGATAATCCTAACATTCAAGTTATTCCTGTTCTAGGTACTGTCAAAGCTGGATTACCAACATTTAGTGAGCAAGATATTCTTGATTACGAGATTGTTAATTTACCATCTAAAGACCATGAAAATTATTTTCTTCTTAAGGTGTCTGGTGATAGTATGATTAACGCCCGAATCGCTGAAGGTGATATTGTTCTTGTCTATAAGACATATAACATACGAAATGATGACATTGTAGTCATGGGTTTGAATAATGGAGAAGAATCTACTATTAAACGTTATAAAGAATACAGCGATGGTTCTAAGTGGTTAATTGCGGAAAGTCCAAATTATCCGCCGATAAAATTAAACCAAGAAGACAATGTTAGAATAATAGGAAAAGTAGTACAAGTTATTATTAAATTATAAATTATGGAGGTACCCATTATGAAAGCAGCGATTTACGCTCGTTTCTCATCTGATAATCAACGCACTGAATCTATTGATGCTCAAGTTAGAGCAGTTACTGAATACTCTGATAAAAATAAAATGACAATAGTTCACATCTATAAGGATGAATCCAAGACTGGCACGAATGATGAAAGACCCGAATTTCAACAAATGATATCGGATGCTAAAGAAGGTTTATTCGAAGTTTTACTAGTTCATAAACTTGATAGATTTGCTCGTAATAAATATGATTCTGTTTTTTACAAAAAGGCACTTAAAGGTTATGGTATTAAAATTATATCAATTACTGAGCAGCTTGATGATTCACCTGAATCAGTAATCCTTGAATCGGTTCTTGAAGGAATGGCAGAATATTACTCTAAAAACCTAGCACGTGAAGTTCGTAAGGGACAAAATGAAAATGCATTAAAGGGACTTCACAATGGCGGCATACCACCTCTTGGTTATGATGTAAATTCTGAACTACGATATGTTAAAAATAAAGAGGAAGCTGATTCAGTATCAAAAATATATAAATGGTTTCTACAAGGTGATAGTTATCAAACTATCTCAGAAAGACTTAATGATTTAGGTAGAAAAACTAAAACTGGTAAACCTTTTAGAAAAAATTCAATAAGAGATATTCTATTTAATGAGAAATATATAGGGAACTATACTTTTGGGAAACGTGCTGATTCTAAGAATAATAATTGGAAATACAATGATGAATATATTTTAATTGAGAACAATCATCCCGCAATTATTAACAAAGATACTTTCCAAGAAGTACAACATAAAATGAAATCAAATCTTCGTGGTCCGAGATCTAAACCTAAAGGTGATATGGTGTACCTGTTAACTGGACTAATGATCTGCAGTCGTTGTGGTGGTCCTTATGTTGGAAATAAAAAAGGCCAAGCAGGAAGAAAAAAAGAAGCTTATTATTCATATATCTGCAGCCACAGAAAAGCAACTAAGGAATGTGACAATCCAGAAATCAGTAAGGAAAAATTAGAAGCATTTGTGATTCAAGATTTAAAACAAAGAATCTTCTCTGATCAAGGTATTAATGAAATTGCTAGACGTATTGAAAAACAGCAAAAGAACAATACAAACCTTGAAGATAAAGTCCGACTTGAAAAAGAGATAAATAAATTAAAGGTCCAACAAAGTAAGTTGCTTGATTTGTTTCTTGCTGAAGCGATGACTCAAGAACTACTAGAAAATAAATCTAGTGAAATTAAGGATAAGTTGAATGTATATGAATATGAATTAAATAAAATTGAAGCGATGGCTAACTATAGTTTCAGCTTCGATAAATTAAAAGGATTATTATTATTATTTAGTGATTTAATTGATGATGAATCTCCAGAAAATAAAAAACGTGTCATCCACACCTTCGTTAAAGAAATTAAGGTATGTCCTGACACGATTGATATCATATATAAAATTAACTTAAGTAGTTCAAATAATGATGACAACACTGACGATTCAGATATATCAACAGAAACTACTAATGTAGCGGATAAAGTTGGTGGAGATGGCGGGAGTCGAACCCGCGTCCGAAAACACCGACCACTTGACTTTCTACAGGTTTATTCTGTCTTTAAATTTAACTAACCAACTGCCGGCAGACAGGCTATCGTTTAGCGATCCTTATTATCTTCTTCTAACATCCTAAGGAGGCGAACGTTAGCGTATCCCATATCAATGAGCCCCTAGACAACTACATGGGCAATAGTTGAATGGAGCACTACTTAATTAACTAAGCAGCAAATTGTAAATTTGTTTTTCCGGTTATTGAAACCTCGACAGTTTTCCGTGGTGTTTAGCACGACCTGCTTATCAAGCTCAAATGCCCCCGTCGAATCCGTAACATCCCCATATTAGAGTATTACTAAGATAGTATAACACTTTACTTTGTTTTGTCAATATTAATCATTCTTTATATATTTTTTAATTTTTTCCAATTCTTTATTAATAGCTGAAGCGTTATATTTAAAATTAAGTTCTTGAATGGTATCAAAGATATGAAATAATAATCCTAGACCCCAACCAGCTAGTATCCAACCTGGCCAAAAATAACCTGAAGTTGCCTCTTCTAAATCTGTAAAATAAATGAAAAGTAGAAAAGCATTCACAAAAATATAAGCTGCGATATGAGAATATAATTCTCTTTTAGCTTTAATTCTTTTTCTTGCCATTTCAACTAATTCTTCTTCAGAAAATTCCTTTTTCGCAAAATCAAATTCTTCCATATCGTCCTCCCTATTTTGTATCCATGTATTGTTTAATCTTATCTAATTCTTTATTTAACATACGGGTATTATATTTAAAATGTAATTCTTGAATCGTACTTGAAATATGAAATGCAAGTCCTAATCCCCAACCAGCTAAAACCCAAATAAACCAAGGCATTTGATTATAATTATAACCATTATAATCTGTCATAAAATATATAAATACTAAAAATATATTCACAAATACATAAGCTGCGATATGTGTATATAAACTTCTTTTAATTTTAATCCGTTTAATCGCAATCGCTACTAACTCATCATCGGTATACTCTTTTTTTAGTTTTTCACTCATTTTTTTCCTCCCTATTCTCTATTTAAAGTTCGGTCTTTAAGTGCTTTTTCAATTTGACGATTAGATTCTTTTACTTTTAAATCTTCTCTCTTATCATATTGCTTTTTTCCTTTTGCGACAGCTATTTCTAGCTTCGCATAACCATCTTTTAAATAAAGCTTCAAAGGAATTAATGAATATCCTTCTTGTTGTTGTAGTCCAAATAATCTACCAATCTCTTTTTTATGTAGTAAAAGGGTTCTCGTTCTTGTTGGTTCATGATTTCCCTTTGTCCCAAAATCATATTGTGTTATATGCATATTTAAAACATATGCTTTGTTATTATCAATATGTGCATATGCATCATTAATACTTGCTTTTCCTTGTCTTATAGACTTTATTTCGGTTCCCTCTAACACAATTCCAGCTTCATAAGTATCTTCAATAAAATATTCATGATAAGCCTTCTTATTTTGTGCTATAATCTTTCCTAATCCTTTAGGCATCTTATCACACCTTTTTCTTGTTTTAAATATATATTATCATATATAATCGTTTTTGAATACAAAAAAATCCCGTAATCAATCGGGATTTTTAACTAAGCGTATCTACGAGCAACTGCTAATACTATAAAAACGATTACCGTAATCAATGTCGCACGGCTTAAGAATAATTCCACACCACGTTCTTTTTGATTCTTAAATAATTCTGTATTAGCACCAGTTAATGCTTCACCCAATCCACCTTTAGCTTCTTGCAAAGCTACTAATGTAATAACAAACAATGTATCTATTAGTAGTATCCAATCTAGATAATTCATAGGTAGCCTCCTTAATAAATTGGTCCTTTTACTATTATAAACCAATTTTCTATTATTGTAAATATTTTTTAGTCTAAGAAATAAAAAGCACCAAGATTGGTGCTTTTTATCACTTCATTATTTATTTAAATTATAAAATGATTTTAGTCCTAAAAATCTTGCAGTTCCCTCTAATTCATCTTCAATACGTAATAATTGGTTATATTTAGCAACTCTATCAGTACGAGACATAGACCCAGTCTTAATTTGACCAGCGTTTGTCGCAACAGCAATGTCAGCTATTGTCGTATCTTCAGTTTCACCTGAACGATGAGAAACAACTGCTGTATAACCAGCTTTTTTAGCCATTTCAATAGCTTCAAAAGTTTCTGTTAAAGTCCCAATTTGATTTACTTTAATTAAAATTGAATTAGCAACATGTAATTTAATTCCTTTAGCTAAATATTCAGTATTCGTTACGAATAAATCATCCCCAACGATTTGAACTTTATCGCCTAAACGACGTGTTAATAAAGCCCAACCATCCCAATCGTTTTCTGCTAAACCATCTTCAATTGAAATAATCGGATATTTAGCTACTAGTTCTTCAAAGAATTTAACCATATCTTCATATGTATAATTTAATTGACCTTGACGAGTCATATCGTAAGTTTTCTTTTCTGTATTATAAAATTCACTAGCTGCAGGGTCTAGCGCGATAAAGATATCTTCACCAGGAACATATCCTGCTTTTTTAATTGCTTCAACAATCATATCTAATGCTTCAGTTACACCTTTACATTGAGGTGCAAATCCACCTTCATCACCCACTGCTGTATTATATCCTTTAGAGACTAATACTTTTTTAAGGTTATGGAATACCTCAGCACCCATTCTAATGGCTTCAGTAACTGATTTAGCACCAGCTGGCATAATCATGAATTCTTGGAAATCAATCCCTGAATCGGCATGTTTTCCACCATTAATAACATTCATCATAGGGACAGGTAATTGTCTAGCGTTAAATCCACCTAAATATAAATATAAAGGTAATCCCACATAATCAGCAGCTGCATGTGCACAAGCAATAGAAACTGCTAAAATCGCATTTGCTCCTAATTTCCCTTTATTAGGTGTACCATCTAAATCAATCATTAAATGGTCAATCGCTACTTGTTGAGTAACATCCATTCCGATGACTTCTGGAGCGATAATTTCATTAACATTACGAACAGCTTGTAAAACACCTTTACCTAAAAATCTTCCTTTATCATTATCACGTAATTCAACGGCTTCATTTTCTCCTGTTGATGCTCCTGATGGAACAATTCCACGACCAAATGCGCCACTTTCCGTATAAACTTCAACTTCAACTGTAGGGTTCCCACGAGAATCAATAACTTCACGTGCATAGACATCTGTGATATATGGCATATTTCACAACTCCTTTAATATTTCTTATTTTTTCACAATTTAATTATAACCTATTTTATGGAAAATTCAACAGAAAGACTGATATTTAAAAATGAAAGCGATTACCTTATTATAAATTATATTTCGCTATTTTTGTATATTTAGCTAATACTAATGGATGCTTCACATCCCCTTTTAAACATACATTCGGTGCAATAATACATTCTTTATCTAAAATCACATGTTCAATCATACTATTTGCACCTATAATACATTTTTCATTAATAATCGCATTCTTTATATGGGCATTTTTCCCAATTATGACGGATTCAAATACAATACTATTTTCTACCATTCCCTCCGAAATTATACCATTAGATAAAAGACAATTAAATGCTTTAGAATTCTTCTTGTAATAAGTTGAGGGAGCATCGTGAATTTTAGTGAAGATCGGTTTTTGTTTCACAAATAAATGATTAAAATTACTTGGGTCTAATAAAGCCATATGGGCTTCATAATATTCATATACCGACCTAATTTGATAAACTCCTTTTTCTATATGAATCTTCTCTACATTAAACTTTTGTGATAAATCAATCACTTGAATCATATTATTATAGCCAAAATTAATACTTTCTAAAACTAACTCAATTAACAATTTACGACTTAACACAAAAATATTTAAACGCTCATCCTGATAATAAACCTCTGTGATATCTGCACCCTTTTTTAGATGTTCCCTTACTAACTGTTCATAATCAATTAAAGCAACTACATAAGAGTTAGTAATAACAACAAGTTCTTCCTTACTCCTTAATAAATATTCAATATGATCATTAATATGAAGAAACGATAAAACATACGATTGTTCATCACTCATTTTAGGAAAGAAAAACAATCCATCCCTCTTACGATTTAAATCCCAAACCTCACCATTACTAATATGGTCCTGGAGTGACCGAAATTTCCCACTCGAATAAAGCGCCACATTTTTCACATTCGCTTGTTGAAAAGAAGATAAAGGAAAATCAATTAAACGATAATGCCCACCAAATGGAATAGCACCTACTGTGCGATATAATGTCAAATCCCCTAAATCTTTAAATTTTATCGTATCATCGATAATTCCTAAAAACTTTTTACTCATCTCCCCACCTTCTTTAAGCTCTCTAAATAGACTTTCGAGATTAAGATAATGTTATCCTTTGTCCCTTTCACAACTGTATCATGGGGGACAATAACCCCTTCTTGAACAATTGAATATTCTAATTCACAGCCTTGTTCAACTCGAACATTAGGCATGATGACAGAATATTTAATTACCGTATCCTTCTCTATAACAGCTTGATAAAAAAGTAGTGATTTTTGGACATTTCCATAGACAATACATCCTTTATTAACCAAAACTTCATCTAAATGGCAAGTTTCATCGATATATTGTGGAGGTAAATGTTGACTTACAGAATAAATAGGCCACGAATTATCATATAAATTCAAATCACACCCACCATCTAATAAATCCATATTAGCCTCCCAAAAACTTTTAACTGTACCAACATCCTTCCAATATCCCTTAAATGGATAGGCATAACACTTTAAACCAAGTTCTACTGCTTTAGGGATTAGATTCTTTCCAAAATCATGTGCTGAATTTGAATCATTTAAATCTTCTATTAAATATTGTTTTAACATACTCCAATTAAAGATATAAATACCCATTGAGGCTAAATTATTCTTTGGTTCTTTTGGTTTTTCCTCAAATTCATAAATTAAATTATTTTCAAAAGTATTTAATATCCCAAAACGACTCGCTTCATGAATTGGCACTTCAATTGATGAAATTGTTACATCCGCTTGGTTTTTTATATGATAATCTAACATTTTTGAATAATCCATCTTATAGATATGATCTCCTGATAATATGAGGACATATGTAGGCTCGTAATAATCAATAAATTTAATATTTAAAGCAACAGCGCTTGCGGTACCACTATACCATTGTACTTCCTTACCTGATGAATAAGGTGGTAGTACCGTTACCCCTCCATTCATCACATCTAAATCCCATGCCCTTCCATTTCCTATATAAGAATTCAAGACAAGCGGTTCATATTGCGTTAATACGCCTACTGTGTCAATCCCTGAATTAGTACAATTACTTAATGAAAAGTCAATTATTCGATATTTTCCACCAAAATAAACAGCTGGTTTCGCAATTTCTTTTGTTAAATCAACAAGTCTTGTTCCTTTCCCACCCGCTAAAAGCATAGCGATCATTTCTTTTTTATTCATCATGAATTCCCCTTTATAAAACATTCTACAATAGTATATATGTATCAAACATAAAATTTATTTATACATCTCAAAACTTAAGTTGATTACTAGATAATATTTAGTGTTTTTTATAGAAATATGATAATTAAGTAATTAGTTGAAATAAATAAATTTTCTATATATTTTGGACATCTCATATAAGTTATACAATGGACTAGATATATAACAAATTGCCACTATTTTTTATTAACCATCTTTTTTAACTATAAAAAAATGACTTATTTTTTAAATAAGCCATTTATTATCTTCTATAAGGTCATAGTATTATTCACTAATAAATTGTGATAAAGGTTTTTATAAACAAGAGAGGATTGTTGCCAACTAAAATCTGTATTCATCGCATTTTGAATTGCGGTTTTCAGTAACGACTTATCTTGATAAACCTCAAAGGCATATTTAATCACATTCACTAACTCTAATTCATTATAAGAATTAAAACCAAAACCACAACCTGTTAAAGTTTTTTCATCGAAGATTTCAACTGTATCTTTTAATCCACCTGTTTGCCGAATTATCGGAAGTGTTCCATAGCGCATCGCTATCATTTGTGCTAATCCACATGGTTCAAATATGGATGGCATGAGTAGAAAATCAGCACCTGCATACATGAATCGTGCCAGAACAGAATTAAATTCCAAAGCAATTCTTACTTTATCTTTATATCTTTTACTCATATCATAAAAGAAATGTTCATATTTTGCCTCACCACAACCTAAAATAACGAGTTGAAAATCATAATTCATTAATTCATAAAATGATTTTATTATAAAATCTAATCCTTTGTGTTCAACTAGGCGGGTTATCATGATAACAACTGGTATATCTTTTTCGGGTAATGAAAAATATTTTTGAAGAAAGGCTTTATTAACTGCCTTTTTATTTAAATGATTACTATCATAATTTTCTTTAATAATTTTATCCTGTTTAGGATTATAATCCTTTTCATCAATACCATTAGTAATCCCTATAATATTTCCTTTTAAGGTTAATACTTCATTTAATCCTTCTCCACAAGTAGGCGTTTTTATTTCTTCCGCATAAGTTTCACTGACAGTTGTAACACTATCAGCTAACATAATCCCTGTTTTTAAAAAATTGACATGATAATCATGACGGGTTGTCCCGTTATCATAATACTCTTGGTTTATCATACAATAATCCAAAAACGAACGATCAAAACTTCCTTGATAATGAATATTATGGATGGATATAACCGTTTTGATATTTTGATATAGTTTCAGATGTTGATAGTTCACTTTTAAAAATAATGGTAATAACCCCACATGCCAATCATTTATATGAATGATATCTGGTTTAAAACGAATATGGGCAATCATTTCTAGAATTGCTTTAGAAAAAAAAGCAAATCGAGCTCCCTCATCTCCATATCCATAAAGATAATCTCTTTTATAAAACATTTCATTGTCAATAAAATAATACATAACGTTCTTATATTTAAAACTATCAACACCACAATAAATTGTTTCATTATTTAATGCGACAGTAAAATGAGCGACATGCTTAAATTGATTCATATACTCGGCATCGATAAATCCATACTTAGGAAGTACAACCCGCACATCACATCCCATTTTATTTAATGAATTTGGTAAAGACCCCGCTACATCTGCTAAGCCACCTGTTTTCACAAATGGTGTGCACTCTGATATTGCATATAGTATTTTGATGTTTCTCACCTCAATGTTTGATTATATATAATCAATCAATATTATTTATTATATATAATCGTTATTCTATCCTTACCATTCATATCTTTAATAATTTCATATTTAGACAAAGGGAAATACTTATTAATTAAGTTTTCCATTTTTTCTCTTTGGTTCCACCCATGCTCAAAAGCTAACATATTTTTTGGTTTTAAAATCAATTTCGCTTCACTTAATATTTTCTCATAAAAGAACATCCCATCATTTCCGCCAAATAAAGCAACATGAGGCTCATTATCTTTAACTAATGATTCCACATATTCTTCTTGGGGAATATAAGGAGGATTTGAAACTAATAAATCATATTTTTTCCCTGATTTAATAAGAGGAGCTAACATATCCCCACTCATAAATTGAACGTTTGCTTCCAAATTCTTGGCATTTTGTTTAGCGACTTGTAAGGCTTCTTCACTAATATCTGTCGCATCCACATGCATGTTTTCTTCTTCTAAACTAAGCGTGATCGCAATCGCTCCAGAACCCGTCCCAATATCTACTACATCAACCGTTTCTCCTTGAAAATATTCATCATAACTACGTAAAATATAGGCAACAAGCTCTTCTGTTTCAAATCTAGGTATTAACACATCTTTTCCTACAATAAATTTATAGCCATAAAAGTATTCATAACCAATAATATGTTGAACAGGAATATTTTGATCAATGTACAAAGACACTCCTTCTAAATATTTCTTTTCTAATTCTTCATCCACTAAAGCATCCATATTCATGATTAATTCATAACTTTCTTTTTCTAAAAAATGCATTAATAATAACTTAATCGCACTTGTCTCTTTTCCGGCTTCTATAGCTTTACTTTCTCCATACTTTAAACATTCTCTTACTAACATTCTTTCACCTCAGCACATTACTAGTTTTAGTATAAATGACAAATTTATGAAAATCAAATAAAGAAAAATAAAAAACCGACATAATCGGTTATTTAAAAATGTAAATACCTGCATAAGTGGAAATTTGTTCGTAACTAAAAGAAATTCCTTCTTTAGATAAAATTTCTTCTAATTCTTCTTTAACAAAATATATTTCATCAAGGTCCCATTCATTCAAATTTTTTTCTTTACAGCGATTTAATTCTTTTTGGGTAATAAATGAGATATCTCCTATCATAAGTAATCCTTCTTTTTTTAAATGTCTTCGCAAATCTTTAATCATTTTTACTTTATGCTTTAAATCGAAATGATGAAATACATAAGTTGAAATGATATAATGATAAGTTTCTCCGTTTACCTCACTAGGTAAACCGTTTTCTAAATTATACTGATAAAATCTCCCTTGTAGAATTCTCGATTTCGCAATTTCTATCATCTCTTCAGAAAAATCAATACCTGTAATAAAAGCACCTAATTTATTCAAATAACTCGCTAATATCCCAGTACCAACTCCGACATCTAAAATATTAGCACCTGAAATATTCATTTTACGAATAATATAATTCATTAAATCACGATATCCTAAAAATGGATACCCATCTTCTTGTAAAACTGATTTATCATAATGTTTAGCCCACTCATTGAAACCATTTTCTTCTAACACTTAGTACCCCACTTTTTTCTTTTATTATATCATCAATAAATTAAAAAAAATACACTTCAATGTGTATTTAATTTGTAATTATCTAAAAAAAGGAAATCTCTAACTTCATTCATAGTGTGACTAATATTATTATTTAGGGATTAATCTTACAACTTGAGGAAGTATCTTCTTGGCTAAGTTTAAATGAGTCATTAGCTAAATCAATACTATTATTTGAAGTACATTTAGATTGTAAAGGATCATTCAAAGGAATTATTTTTTGAGGAGATTTATTTGAGATGACTGAATTTAATCCAAAGGTTAAAAAAATAACAAAAACAGAAAAAACAGTTGTTAACTGCATCCAATTTTTCTTAAATCTATTAAATAATTTATGTTCTTTTTTAAATATTTTATTTAATGTCATTTTTTCTAATTTTTTTGTTACTTTGATATTTTGTAAATATGCATCAATAATATTCTTTAGTTCATCCATAGTATCACCTCAAATTATGTTTTTTAATTGATCTCTTGCTCGCGATAATAGACTTCCTACAGTTCCTGTAGTTGTATCTAAAATTGACGCTATTTCACTCACATTAAATCCTTGATAATAATATAAAAGAATAACTTCTTTATATTTATCAGGTAATGTTAATACCTGTTGAAATAAATCTCTTTTATAAACTGTTTCTAAAACATCATCCTGATTCTCATTAGTTTCAAAAATATCATCAACATCATAAAAAGAAACTTTCTTTAACCAATTCGTTTTTAACATATCTTTACATACATTAATAGTAATTTTAATAATCCAAGTCTTTTCACTACTTTCACTACGAAAGGTGTCCCACTTTTTATATATTTTAATAAATACTTCTTGAAAGGCATCTTCAGCTAATTGATGGTCTTTTAAATACATATATGATAAGCGTAAAACATCATTTCCATATTCACTTATCAATCTTTCAATTTCTTTTTCTATGAATTGCTTGTCCAAGATGCCACTTCCTTTCGTTTATAATAAGTGTACTCTTATTATAAACAATAAAAAGGAGATTTAAAAGATAAATTTAATGGCGATTATAATAGTTCACATATATTAGACGATTGTAATGTCAATTTTATTGCGATTACAAAATAAAAAGCAATTTTTTCAAATTGCTTTTTAATAATTATTATTAATCCATAGGATAAACCCAACCGTAATAAGTAGATTCATCAAAATTCAAATCTAGCGTATTTAGTTTTTCATAAGTAGTTAAACTATGCGCTTGTATTTGTGAATAGGATACTGTATATAGAGTATCACCAATATAAACACCTCGTAAAATTTCATAACCATATTGATAACCATTTGCTTTATCAGTATCAAAATGAGAAATAGATGTTTTAAATGTAAATCCATTTGTTAAATCTATTGAATAAACTTCATAAGCTTGCTTATACATATATTGATTATTATCATAAGATGTGAAACTAAGTGGAAATGCGATTAAATTCTTATCTTTGTTAAACAATAATGCTTTTGGGTTATAAGTAACCTCAGAATAACTATAACTATTATCTCCAAATGATAAAGACTTATTAAACATTGCTTGTGGGTTTTGCGGGTCTGTTACATCAAACATCGTCATCTTTATCCCGCTTATACGAGTTACATTAGTCCCAGAATAATTAACAACGCTTGTGTCAAATCCAAACCCAATGACATGATTTTCATCATATGGTTGCAAATAAGTACTGTATCCAGGAAGCTTTAATTCGCCTAATATTTTGGGATTTTTCGGATCTTTTGCATCAATCACAAAGAATGGGTCTACTTGTTTGTAGGTAACCATATATATACGATCCCCTAAAAAACGAGTTGATTGAATGGTTTCATTTTCTGCAATTCCTTCAATCTTAGATAATAAATTTAAATTATCATCATAAATATATAAATTATTTTGCGGTGTACTACCCCACCACATCTGTCCGCCAGTTGTTGCAATTCTAAAAGTATTTTGATATTCATCCATTGAATATTGGTTATTAATAATACCTTTTACTGCAACTAATTTACTATTACCAAAATCTTCGTCACTATATGGGATTTTGGTAATAATTGTTTTACTATCATCAACTACAGGATTTGTTTGTGTAGTTGTAGTATTATCAGTTGTTGATGTGCTACCATCAGGATTTGTTTTAGTATTGTTGTTACATCCGTTGTTGTTGTACTACTCGATGTATTATTATCACCTGTTGTTGGAGGATTAGAATCAGCTGACCCAGAGCTACCTTGACTACTACCAACTTCAACATTTCCAGGAACGGCATATAAAATAGGATAATTTGGATAAACATTTTGGGCAATATAAACATTATTTAACGAAACATATACGTTACTTGAAGAACCTAAATAAGTATATTGATGAAAATTATCTAAATTATTTAAGTCGAATTTGAATAAAGAAACAAATTCTCCAGGATAAACACCCTCGTTATAATGTATATCAGTATATGAAAGTGAATGTACCGTACTATTGACATCAACAGTTGGTAATTTAAAAGACGCTTTAGCTTGTGGATTATAATATATATATTGATTCGATATGATTAATAATTGATTATTTACTTTACGGGTTGTGTTTATATATCCATCAATATCAATTACATCTTTTGGAGTATTGTAATTTGATTTATCATAGATAATAATCCGTGATTGAGAATTAGCATAATAATAATTATAAGGACTGGTATTTGTTTTGTTCATCTGGTATGAAGTTCCTATCACTACTAAATACTGGTCATCTACGTATAAAGAATTTGGATAAAATCCATCATCATATGTAATAGTCTTAGTAATATTCATGTCGGTGACAGGATAGGCTTTAGCGATAATCACTTTATTTTCAACTGGTAAAAATATCGATTGTCCATCTGTTTTAACAATATCTGATTCATCAACACCACTTACTTGTGTATTCGTTTTTGAGTAATCAGCACTTGGTGCACTATTATCTAAACTTTGATCAGTTTGAGCTCCTAATGCAGTTTCTGGTAAATTATAATTATTAGTAATATTTTGATATTTGTCAAAGATACTAAATAATTGTTCTTTGTTTTGAATACCTATGCTGACGGGATTATTTGTCGTTGTTGCCTGTTTGTTGCAACCAACCATTAAAACCATAATGACCGTAAAAAGAAACATACTAAAACTAAATTTAATTACCTTCATTTTATCATCCTTTCTTATGGGGTTTGGGTATCACAATTATTTGTAGAATCATTTTCAGGGTTAGCCGATTCATAAGAAGTGTCTGTCGCATTATTTATTGAACATTGTCCATTTGTAATATCAGGACTATGAGGTTTATCATTATCATATAAGTAAAAATGAATTCCTAGAAAAATAACAACACCTGTAATGGAAATTAAGGAAGTCATCTTAACCCAACCTCTTTTTATGAAATAAAGAAAATTATTTTCACTATTAAAAATATGTTTAATCGTTTGCTTCCTTAATCGTCTTGTCACCTTTATTTTATCAAGTTTATTTTCAATAATTTTTTTTAAATCCTCTAATTGTTCCATCATCTTCACCTCAATAAAATCTTACTTATATAAAATTTTCTTTATTGAAATTTGAAAATTTTTATTGAAATTTATTGAAATTCGTTAATTTCTTTATTGACTCCAAATTCACTAAATTTCTTTATTGAAATTTATTGAAACTCCTAAATTTCTTTATTGAAATTTTACTTAAAGATAACACTTTCTTCTATCAATTAGACGATTCTTATTACTAATTTATTGCAAATTTGTAAATTTATCCTAAAAATATAAAAAAGTTACTTCAAAAGTAACTTTTTAATCCTTATAAATGAACTTCATTCAACAATTTTAAATCATACAAAGAATTTTCTTTCATTAATTTGTCCGATACAGTATACAATGAATGATTAATAATTAATCCCCTCTTAATATCATCAGCGACATTATTAAACTTTCCTTTTTCATAATGACTGATAGTCCCTAATCTCTTCAAACCAGTTTTGGTATCTATGTGATACAATGCATAAAATTGTTTATAATACGATACCTCATTACCTTGCTCATTAATCCAATAAACAATCGGAAAACCCAATACATGTTCTTCCCTATCTAGTAAAAGCGATTTAGAGTCATATAAAACGTCTGTGTAAGCACTATTGTAATCTTTATACATAATAGTATCACTCGATTCAATCGTTACATGCTGCGGATTATTGACGTCATAGAGGGACACCTTTAATCCAATCGGTTGTTTATCGTTATTTAATACTAATCCAAAGGCGATAATATGAGTTTCATCATAAGGTACGAAATTAGAATTATAGCCATCAAATTTTAACTCACTGATAATTTCAGGTTTTTTAACATCCGATAAATTAATTACATAAAATGGGTCGAGAATATTGAAAGTCTCTACATAAGCCTTATCTTTAATAAAGACCGCTGCTTGAATTTCATTTCCAACTGAGAAGTTCTCTAACTTTCCCACAATTTTCATATTCTCATTTAAAATATATATATTATTACTGTCTTTCTTTTGATTTTCATCATTTACCGAAGTGGCGACGCGTAAATTGCCCTTATATTCATTTAAAGAATATTGGTCTAATACATAACCCGATATTTCTTGTAAACCGGTAAGTTTTAAAGATTGATTATTGATTTTAATTAAAATCGTTTTATTGGAATTTCCTGTTATTTTGGAATATTCCTCTTCAGGTATATAAATATTAGTTAGAGAGAAATAAATGACTTGCCCTAATCCCATATAACTAATAATATTTAAATCATCCTTTGAATTAATATTTGTTTTTAAAATGTTTACAAAGTTATTAGGATAGGTATTCTTTATATAATAAATACTTTGGTAAGGTACATATTTAGTAATACCATTTTCAACATATTCTAGCCGCACCTGTGATTGCTCTTTAGATTCTAATATACGTGATGAAATCACGTATAACTCATCATTTATTAACCGACTGGTGATATATGTAGCATCAATTTCAAAGTTCTTAAATTCACTATAATCTTTCTTATTATATATATAGCACCGGGTTTTATGTTTGACTTCACCAATCACTATTAATTTATCATCTGTAGATAATAAAAATAATGGTTTAAAAACTTGCCCTATATAAGTAATTTCATGAACCACTTTTAAAATTTTCGCATTTGTCGTAACTACCTTATTAGAAGAAATACTATAAATAAATTCATTATCTGTGATGACTTGATTCGGCTCTTGTAATGCTTCACTTTCCACTTTATAAGGATTCAAAGTCCTTGTTAACTGAACATCATTACTTAATTGTTGATTGCTGTAATTAGCCCATATTTCACCCATTTGTTCAGCTGTCTCCATTTGGACATAAGTAATTTTTGCCTCTTCATCATTTGAAATTAAATACGATAAAGAAACACCTAATAAACTAATGAAAAATAGACTAGTAACATTTAATTTTATTTTATTTTTTAATATTAAAATATATAAAACACCTATAATTAATATGATTATCGCTACTTGCATAAAAAAATCCACCTCATTATATTATGAGTGGATTTTTAATATAAAATACTTATGATAAAGCGGTATCTGCCGCCAATTTTCGTTTTTGATCCTCTGTAATTAAAGCTTCAACTACAGGCTCTAATTTTCCTTCCATCACACGGTCTAATTGTTGAATTGTAAAACCAATTCTATGATCCGTGACGCGATTTTGTGGATAATTATAAGTCCGAATTTTTTCACTACGCTCTCCTGTCCCAATTTTAGAACGTCGCTCTGCGCCTTCTTTATCACTTTTTTCTTGCAAGATTAAATCAAATAATCGAGCACGCAATACCTTTAAAGCATTCGCTTTGTTTTCATGTTGTGATTTAGCATCTTGACATTGAACTACTAAACCAGATGGTATATGTGTGACGCGAATCGCTGATTTTGTTGTATTAACCGATTGTCCTCCTGGACCTGATGAACAGAAGGTATCAACACGAACATCTTCTAAATCTAATTCTAATTCTACCTCTTCTGCTTCAGGCATCACAAGAACTACCGCAGTTGATGTATGAATCCGACCTTGAGTTTCAGTTTGTGGTACTCTTTGCACTCGATGTGCCCCTGATTCATATTTCAAATGTGAATATACAGAATCTCCAGAGACCATAAATTCAATTTGTGAAAACCCACCCATTTCACTTTCCTCAGCGTTTAATAATTCGATTTTCCAATTATTTACTTCAGCATACTTAGTATACATTCTATATAAGTCGCCCGCAAAGATATTTGCTTCATCCCCACCTGCTGCTCCGCGAATTTCCACGATAACATTCTTTTCATCATTTGGATCCTTTGGCACTAATAATAACTTTAACTCTTCTTCGATTAATGGAAGTTGTGGTTTTAATTCCTCTAATTCCATTTCAGCCATTTCGCCAATTTCATGATCTTCGTCATTAACCATTTGTTTAAGATCCTTAATTTGTTTCTCAACATCTTGAAAATCCCTATATTTTTCAACGATCTTATCTAAAGAACTAAGTTCTTTTGATAAATCTCTTAATTTTTTTATATCTGTTGCTACTTTAGGGTCCGCTAATAAAGAATTAATCTTATCATATCGTTCCACTATAGCTTCTAATCTTTCAAACATAGCAATTCCTCCTTAGGATTTATATTGACACTATATTATACTACACTTTTATTAAATTTAAAAGAAGCAACATTACTGTTGTCTTCTTTTTTGTTTAGAATACATGTACCACTAACTCAGGATTATATTTTCGATTATTAAGTGCGGATAATAATCCAAAAATACAGAAAATCGCAAAATAAACTAAACCTAAATACATTAAATTAATTATATGAATACCTACAAAATTTAGCACCTCAAATATTACTACCCCAATTACATGAATAATAAAAGCAGTAAGTAATACGTTAAAATAGACGCGACAATGCATTTTAGTAAATTTTGAACCCAAAAACCAAAAAATTAAGGGAATGATAACAGGAATGAAACCAAATGGATATAATAAATCAATATACCCTGTACAGCCTAATAATCCTAAAAACCAGACAATGACTGGCAATGTGTTAGAATGTCTTTGTGCCATGCAATCTCTCCTTTTGATTAAATGATGATACTACTTGTTCTATTATAGCATTAAATTTCTTTTGTAGATAATTTTATATGTTTAAATACCGAATTTCTTTTAATATAGATAATATAGTAAACATAGATTACTATTCCTTTTAGGATAGAAGAAATAGTTATTGATAACCAAACTCCATTTAATCCCAAATTAAATTGATAAATAAATATGTAGGCCATAGGAATTCTTAAAATATTTAATGCTAAACTATTAATAGATTCAGGTATAGTCTTTCCTAATCCATTTAATGCTCCACTCACAATCGCTTCAACAATCATAAATAATTGCGAAAAAGCTAAAATATGTAAATAATCAATACCTAGTGGTAAAGAATCAGAATCTTTCAAGAAAAATCCAAAAGCAGGTCCAGCGAATACGTACATTAGTATGGAAATAACAACTCCATAAGAAACCATTGATATAAGAGTATAGCGTACACCTCTTAATACTCTTTTCGGTTGATTAGCTCCAAAATTCTGACCCACGAAAGCACCAATCGCCGTTTGAAAACCACCTGCCGTGAGCCAAGATAAGGACTCAATTTGCGAGCCTATCCTTTGTGTAGCGTTTGCCGCATCTCCATATTGAGAAACAATTCGCGCAATGAACATAGATATAAAACAGAACAAAGCATTTTGTATCGCAACAGGAAATCCTAAACGCAATAGATCTTTTGCTTTAACGATATCGATTGGTTTAAAATAATGTGCTTTACTTAATAACGAATGATGAGAATAAAAATAAATAATAAAAATGATTGAAACTATTATTTGCGATATAACCGTCGCATAGGCGGCTCCACTAATGTTCCAATGAAATATATTAATAAACAAAGGATCTAATACCATATTTAATGCGAGTCCTATCCCGCTAATGAAGAAAGGAACTTTTGTTTTTCCTGTCCCATTTAAACTTGCACTAAAGACTGGGTTCATTAAATAAAATATCATTCCAATCGAGATAATTTGTAAATACATTACTGCATTATTATAAACTACGACACTTTGCACATTAAAAAAACTCATCCAGAATTTCGCAAATATACCGATTACTAACGTAAATATTACCGCAAAAATCAATTCTAATTGTACGCCTGTTCTCGCGTATATCCTTGCAGAATCCTCATCGTCTCTTCCTATTGATTGTGAAACGCGAACTTCAACACCAATTTTTATCAATAAAAATACTGCAGCTCCAAGCCATGTAAAAAAACCTGCCAAGCCAACACTTGCGACAAACCCTCTATTAATAGCACCATCAGCCGTTGCTCTTCCTAACCAAAATAAATCGGTTAAATTGTAAGCCATTTGCATTAATGACGCTGCAATGACTGGTAGTGATACGAAAATCAATTTAAATGCTATATTACCTTTTGTTAAATTATATTTTTCAGTTGCCATACTACTTCTCCTACATCAACACTCACTCTATTATATCTAATTTTAGTATTCTCAACAATCATTTTGTGATAAATACTATATTTATAGTTTCATAAATTGTTAATTTTTTCCATATTTGCTATAATATATGAAGAATTCAATATTAGAGGAGAAATAAATGAGAATGAAAAGTATATTAGTGTGCATGATTTTCATAATAAGTGGGATGATTATGGTATCTTGTCACAAGCAAGAAAAAAAAGAAGCTAAAATTGTACTAAATAATGAGAAAAGTCAATTAGATGAGCAAAATGACATTAGTCAACAGATTATTAATCAATTTAATGAAGGCAATTATACAATAGCTTCACCTTTATTAATACAAGACCCATATAAAAATTCACCACTTTCTTACTTATTATTGTTTAATACCAATGATATTTGTCAGGTTTCCGTTACCATAGAAGGGAGGGATAGTAATGCTGATATCCATTACCAATTCGATAATTTAGAATATCATCATGAGATTCCTCTCATTGGTTTATATCCTGACTATATCAATTCAGTCGAAATAGCATTAACAGATGCTGATGGACAGATTTACCAACAAACCTACACGATACAAACAGATAAACTTCCAGATGATTTCCCTGATTTATCAATTAAACAAGCAAATAAAGTAGAGTTAGGGAAGAGTCTATATATTGTTGGCGATAGTTTTTATAATTATATGTTTGATACAAATGGTGATATAAGATGGTATCAACTACAAACCTCACCAGTTATACAAAGCACAAGTGATCATCATCTTTTCACTTATGCTAATCTATATATTCATAGTTACTATCATGAAATACGCGAGGTTGATTTTTTAGGTAAAATATATAACGATTATGTAGCGGATGGTGCCGTGCATCATACAGTGACTCAATCTGATAATCATAACATTGTTGTCACCGCATTAGAAAAAAATGACAACAAATATGATGAAGATATTGTTTACATATTAAATAATGAAAATGGCGATATCATAAACAAAGTCGACATCAAAGATTATCTAGACCCAACGAGATTTGAGGGGGTACCTGCTTTATATAATATTTTAGATAGAAATGATTGGTACCACTTAAATGGTGCAGTCATTGATGAAAGTGATCAAACTTTGGTTGTTTCAGGCAGAAAGCAATCCATCGTCGCAAAAATAGATTACAAAAACCAACAATTAAAATGGATTTTAGGGCCCCATGATGCGATTGATCCTAGTTTGCAACCCTATTTACTAACACCTATTGGAAGTCATTTTGAATGGAATTTAGCTGAGCATTCACCCAAAGTTTTGCCAGATTTAGACCATAATCCAGATACTACTGATATACTAATGTTTGATAATCATACTAATATTGGTGTCTTTGATGCCAATGAATTCCCTACATCAAAACAATTTAGCCGAGCTGTTCATTATCGTATCAACGAAAAAAATATGACCGTTGAACAGATTTGGGAATTTGGTGAAGAAGAAAATTTCTTTTCAAATGTGATTGGTGAAGTGATGTATTTTGAAAATAACAACCATGTTTTGCTTCTATCAGGTTCAACTAAAGTAGATACAAATAGTATCGGTGCAGAAATTTTTGAAGTAGCGCACGATGATACAAAAGCTGTCTATTTAGAAGCATCCATTAATGGTGGAGACACTGATTTAGCTTACACATTAGATAAAATTGAACCAAGTGATTTAGGAACTCCTTTTAGTTTATTACTTCAAGGTAATACTTATCATCAAAATAATATTAATTCACAAAAAAACATTTATACAAATAGCGAAAAACTACAATCCTTAAATAATAATCTATTTACCAATTTAACGATGAATATGCAGAATAAGGTATTAAATACAACAGGAACATTTGTGAATAATACTATGAGTGATGATGAGCTATACATTGTCTTAAGCAACACAATTACCGGTACTAATTATTATGCTGATGTTCATCCTTATGATTTGATCAAATTAAATGATTCACTAAAGGTCATACCTTATTATAGGTTAACAGAAGCTGAAGGTAATACTTATCAGTTCAGTGATAGTACCTTGTTAGATAATTTAGAAAACGGGAAATATGATATTTATTTAATGATAAAACATAATAGCCAAGAAACCTACTATGATACTCCTTATACATATGAACAATAAGCTAAATTTACTTAATAATAGACGATCATTTTAAAAATTGATGGTTTATTATTAGTTATGGATTTTAGGAGCAATTAAAAAATACGTGAAGATTTGTGATAATCTTCACGTATTTTTAATATTTTGTATGTTAACCTTTTCGTTCATCATAGTTATAGGCAATATCGGAAAACGAACTACATTGACGATTGAAGAATAAGGATACCTCACCTGTAGGTCCATGACGATGTTTCGCAAAAACAACATCGACTTGCCCTGGCCGTTGGGAATCCTTATGATAATAATCATCACGATATAAGAAAGCAACGATATCAGCATCTTGCTCTATACTTCCTGATTCACGTAAATCAGCCATGATAGGTTTTTTATCCTCACGAGTTTCAACTTGTCGTGATAATTGTGCACAGGCTAATACCGGTACTTTAAATTCCCGGGCAATCTCTTTTAAGGTTCTAGATATTTCCGACACCTCTTGCACACGATTTCCATTATTTTTATCACTACCGGTTAATAATTGTAAATAATCAATAATTATTAAACCTAGACGATTGTCTTTAGTTTGCATTAGCTTACGACATTTGGCTCTTACTTCTCCTACTTTGATACCTGGGGTATCATCGATATAGATATGATAAGAGGCTAAATTACCGGAGGCTATGAATAGTAAATTAAGTTCTTTACTGTCTAAATTCCCTTTACGTAAATTTTGGGCATCAATTTGTGCTTCGCTCGTTAATAAACGATTGACTAGCTGCTCTGCACTCATTTCTAAACTAAAAATCGCAATTCCTGGGTCGTTGTTATATTTCGCTACATTTTTAGCCACATTTAACACAAACGCTGTTTTTCCCATAGAGGGTCTAGCCGCTAAGATAAATAAATCTTCATTTTGCAGTCCTAATGTCAAACCGTCAAACTGACTGAATCCTGTTTGTAAACCTGTGATTTCCGTTTCATGCTCAGTTTGAGCCTTTATTTTTTCGTATACTTCGCGTACAACATCACCAATCTCTTTAAAATCAGCAGCACTACGATTTCTCGCAACCATCATGATTTTCTTTTCCGCATCATCTAATAAATCATCAAGATTAGCATCACCATTTGTTGCTTTTTGAGCAATTTGATTAGCAGTATCAATTAATTTACGGGCTATTGCTTTTTCATGAACAATTTCCACATATGTATTAACATTAGCCGTTGTAGGCACCATTTCCGATAACTCAATTAAATATTCCATGCCACCGACTTCAAGAAATTGATTTTTGTTTTTCAATTTCGTCGTTATCGTTGTAATATCAATTGGTCTCGTTTCTTCTGTTAACTCCACGATAACTTTATATAATATTTGATGACGCATTTGATAAAAATCTTCCGCATTTATTTTATCGGCAATTTGAACCATAACACGATTATCTAACAATATCGACCCAATAAGCGATTGTTCTGCCTCATTATTAAAAGGAATAGTATTCATACTTCCACCCACAATAAACTATTTATTTGTTACCAAAACAAGAAATTCAGCCACAACATCATGATGTAGTTGAACTGTGATTGTTGTCGGACCTAAGGTTTTAATACTTTCATCTAATAAAAATTTTCGTTTATCTAATTTCAATTTAAATTGTTTTTCAAATTCTTCAACAATTTGCTTCGTGCTTACAGACCCAAATAAACGTCCATCTTCGCCAACTTTTACTTTAAATATTAACTGTTTATTATCAATTAACGCTTTTAAATCTTGAGCGTCTTTTAACGCAAGTTTTTCAGCTTCAATTTTTGCTTTTTTCTCATCATCTAATTTTTTCATATTGTTGCCATTTGCAGAAAGGGCTTGATTGTTGTTAATTAAGAAATTCGCAAAACCATCCGCCACATTAATAATTTGACCTTTTTTACCTTTATTTTTAACATCACTTAATAGGATTACTTTCATTTTTTATTTCCTCCTCTAAATATTCATCTACTTTTTCTAACAACAGATGGCAAGCATCTTGTAAAGTCATATCACTCAACTGACAAGCAGCATTGTTAAAATGACCGCCACCACCCATTTTTTCCATAATTAATTGACAATTCACTTCGCCAAATGATCGTGAACTAACCCCGATTGAATTCGCATCGATTTTTCCAATCACAAAAGATGCTTTTACATTTTCAATCATTAACAACCAATCTGCAGTTTGTGCTAACTTTACTTTTGTTAAGTTTTCCACATTATCAGCCACAACAACAGCCATGTTATCTTTAGTAAGTTCTACTTTTTCAAATAGTTCGGCACGTAACATATGTTCTTCATAACTTTCCCGTAACATCGTTTGGACAGCTAATGTATCAGCACCTTGTTTTCGTAAGTAAGATGCAGCCTCAAACGTACGACTACCGGTTCTATAAGTAAAATTATTCGTATCAACTATAATTCCCGCTAACATTACTGTTGCATCTAAATCACTAATTTGCACTTTGTAAGGGTAATATTCAATCATTTCTGAAATCAACTCAACAGTTGATGAAGCATAAATCTCTGTATATATTAAATCAGGAGATTCAATAAATTGTGTACCTCGTCGGTGATGGTCAATAACAACTAAACTTTTCACTTTGCTTAATAATTTAGGTTCTATGACTAAACTAGGATTTTGGGTATCAACGACAACTAGTAGTGTTCTTGATGTTACTAAATCTAGGGCAATTTGTGGAGAAATAATTTTATTTAAAATCGAACTATTATTATCGTTCAAATGTCCAAATACCTTTGCTAATGTATTATCGATTTCTTTGGTGTCAATAACAATAAAACATTCTTTTTCACTTTTCTTAACAATATTATACATACCAACACATGCTCCAAAGCTATCCACATCGGGAATTTTATGTCCCATAACAATTACCTTATCGACTTTTTCAATGAGCTCCGCTAAATCTTGAGCCACAACACGTGCTCTTACACGATTTCGTTTTTCAATAATGTTTGATTTACCACCATAGAAACGAATATCTTTCTCACCCATAATTACCGCTACCTGATCACCACCGCGACTTTGTGTTAATTCTAACGCTTCTAACGCTTTATCATTTAATATAACTAGGCTTGATTGATTATAACTGATTCCAATACTGACAGTTAAATTCGAATCAAATTGTTCAGAAACTTTTTTAACTCGAGCTAAAATATCAAATTTATTAAAAATCAACTTCTGTAAAACAGCATGTTCAATTAGTAATAAATAACGTCCTTCAGCGTAACTTTTAATAAAAATATTTTGTTCACTGGCATATTGAATTAATACTGAATTCACACGTCCCATAAATAAATATCTTTTTTGTTCAGTTAAATCACGAATGGCTTCATCGAGATTATCTAACACTAAATAACCTACCGCAAGTTGTTTACTCTCATATTTTCTTATTTTAGATTCACGCTCTGTAACTTCAATTAAATAAAGAGTACGATATAAAGGAAAGTGAATCACCTCAAATATCTTACCACTCATTTCAATGACATAATTCTCTAAACTTAATTTTTCATAAAGCGTTGTATCTAAATCACCTAAATGTTTCCCAACGATTTTAGTCCCTAACACTTTTCTTGTAAAATAGTTAACCCACTCAACCATAAACTTCTCATTATACACCATAATCGCAACAGGGAAATTATTAAAGGTATTAGATCCTACCTTACGAATTTGGTATCCTAATTCATCGATTGATTTCGTCTTGCTATCTTGAGTATAATAACGATACAAAAATAGCACCTGACTTACCATCATGATAGTCAGGATAATACTCAATATTATAATTTCTGTACTCGTTCTCATGACTGCATCTACGATTATAAAAGCAAATATGATTATATAAAACATTACCACAAATGTTAATCTTCGTTTATATTTATTTTCCATATCAATAGCACCTCTTGTCTATTAACAAAAGACTTTTTTTCCTTTGCATTCATCATATTATAGCACATTTTATTTGATAAGACAATTCACTTAACACCTATATAGTATAACCCAGATTAAAAAATATTCCGAGAATAAATAGATTAAAAAACTCTATGCTACTCAATTCTTTAAACACTGTTTCTATCTACCTATAGATTAGCCTAAAATAATTTAAATTGTCGAAAATGTTGATATTTTGTTTCCAAGATAATTGTCTGCCTCACTAAAAATAAATTAAAATACTTAAAATTTAATAGTATTTAATTATTGGATTATGTATAATGAAATTGTATTATTTTATAAAGATGTAGGGTTGATAAAATGCATGTATTTGATTTGAGCTTATTTCATTATCTCTATTTATTTATCGCAGCACTCATAGCTTATATTATTAAAGGCATAGCGGGCTTTGGTAACACACTCATTATGACGCCTTTATTTTCATTTGTTTTAGATAGTAAACAAATAACACCAGTTGATTTACTATTTAGTATTCCAATTAACGCGTTTATAATATTTAGAGATCGAAAAAATTTCTCTTTTAAAATTGTCCTTCCCCTATCTTTACTACTATTATCTGGTGATGTTGTCGGAGCCTTATTCTTGCAAACAACAGAAGATAAAATACTAAAAATCGTCCTTAGTTTGTTAATTATCGGCATTGCCTTTGAAATGTGGACAAGACCTAAAACAGTAGAAGGTAAAAAACCAAATCTCATTTTCTTAGCGATTATTGGTATCATATCAGGAATTACCGCAGGAATATTTGGCATTAGTGTCCTCTTAGTTGCCTATATCGGAAGAACAACTACAAATAGAGGAGCTTTTCGTGCCAATTTAGGCTTTGTATTTTTAATTGATAACTTATTTAGGTTAATATATTATTCCACATTATCTAAACCCATTATCACTCATCAATCTATTAATTATGTTCTAATCTTTTTACCAGCCGTAATCATCGGGATGATTATCGGTGTCAAATTAGATCAAAAAATTAAGGAACAGACCATGAATAAAATTTTTATTACCCTTTTGCTTTCAACAGGGGTTCTTCTATTTATTCAAAATGTATTTTAATTATAAGAATAAAAATGAATGATATCCAATTATTAGATTTAATGGATAATCATACTGCAAAGAAATAAGGTTAGGATTATCCTAACCTTATTTCTTTGTTATAGAGTTCTTTTTGTTCTACCATCTATCAGGTATTCACCCTTTTTTACCACAAGTCCTTCTTTTTCATCCGCTTGTATTAAAACACTATAATTCATCTCTTCAAAATTCATTTCATCAGGAGAAAATTCAATTTCACCGTCATTTTCTAAAATGGCATAATCAAAAGGTACCTGCTCGTGCATCGCCTTTAGATACTCGATTAATGAAGATTCTAAGGTCGCATAAGTAACTTGCTTACGGAAAGGGTCCTCAAATAAGTCCATTAAATAACCGAAATAATCCTTTTCTTTATAAAAAGTAATATTAATCATCTGATTTTTAATTTCAAGAAAAGTACACATCATCAATACATTTCCATAAAAATAATCGGTCATTAACTGGTAATCCTCATCTGTGATATTACGAAACATTAATTTTTTCTCAACCCAATGATTACCATCAATATCTTCGCTACCTTTAAAAATTAGCATCGAATAATCATTTAGATTTAGACTTTCAATGATATGTTTGATCATTTGTGTTTTTAAACTTAATTTGTCATTTTGAAATACAAAACCTACAGAAATATAGCTCCCCATCTTTATTTCTCCTATCGTATTTATTAATTCTATTTTATAATAATTATGCCAACAATAAAAGCAATTTTTATGTAAAGATGAAAAAAAATAAAAAAAGAACCCCTTGAAGGAGTTCTTTGTCATTAATCTTTAGAAAATGGTAACAATGCAACATGTCTTGCGCGTTTAATTGAAATTGTTAATTCACGTTGATGTTTAGCGCATGTACCGGTTACACGTCTAGGTAATATTTTTCCACGATCAGATACATATTTTCTTAAAAGATCTGCATTTTTATAATCAATAGCGACGCTTCTGTCTTTAACATCTTGATTTCTGTTTTGATTAGTTACACAAAAATTACAGACTTTACGACGACGCCCTCTATGTTTAAAATTACGACGTGGTTTATCATTATTCATTGTTTACTACCTCCTTTTTTAGAATGGTAAATCATCCTCAGAAATATCTACATTCGGATTATCATTAAAATAACTGTCTTTTGGTTGTGAATTGTCGTTATTTTGACTGTTATTGTTGCTAAATCTAGGTTGTTGATTAATATTAAATGATGGTTGTCTTGCTGTTGTTGTTGTTGTTGATAATTACCTGTGTTATCATTTTGACTTCTAGAAGACTCTAAGAAGACAACATTATCACAAACAATTTCCGTAACGTAACGTTTTGTACCATCTTGTGCATCGTAAGTACGGTTTTGAATACGACCATCAACACTAATCAATTGTCCTTTTTTGACATAACGCGAAACAATTTCAGCTACTTTCCGAAAACAAACACAATTGAAGAAATCAGTCTCTTTTTCACCATTAGCACTCGCAAAATTACGATTAACTGCTAATGAGAAAGTTCCAACGGAAACTCCTGAAGTGGTGACCCGTATCTCAGGGTCTTTTGTTAATCTTCCGATTAAAATAACTTTATTTAACATTTAATTCACATCCTTAATTATGCTTCATCTTTTATGACGATATAACGGATGATATCTTCACTAATTCGAGCTAAACGATCAAACTCATTAATCGCTTCAATAGGTGCATTAACATATAATAATACATAATGCCCTCTACGGAAATCATTAATTTCATAAGCTAGGCTTTTTATTCCCCAGTTTTCTAATTTGATAATTTCAGCATTTTGTTCAGTTAAAATATTAGTGAAATGTTCAACTACCTGTTTCTTAGGTTCGTCTTCTAAATTAGGACGAATAATAAACATAATTTCATATTTTTTCATCGTGACACCTCCTTTTGGTCTATGGCCCATAAATGAGCAAGGAGTGAGTATACTCAATATTATGAGCTTTACCCACATCAAAATATTATATCATTAAACCTTGCTTTTGTAAACAAGAATTTTAGGATATCAAGTTTCATTTTTTCTTATTTTATATAATCATATACATCTAACGGTTTTTTCTCTTTAAGAATGGCAGCATATTTAGGGTTTAGAACTTTAATTGTGATAAACGCTATTAGCGACATCATAAAGAGAAATGAAATAGGTGTGATATAGCGCACCCAAAATATAACAAATATTAATGTACCATTGATTATGACTAAAAACAATGAACGGATTGGATAAGCTAATGAAAATAAGAATGCATATTTAAGTGTTTGAAATGTTTTAAAATTAGGAAAGTATAAATAAACCATAAAGATATGGCTTAATATAAATAAATATAACAATATCAACACTAATGTTAGAAAGAACCCAATACTGTAAATTAAATTGAGGTCACCCATGACTTCATAATATATTCTAATATTAAAATACAGCACTAATCCCACAATAAGAAGGACGAAAAATATTTTTTGTGATTTAAAGTATTCCTTTTTAAATACAGCAAAAAATGACGTCAATAATGGAAAATCAGATTGTTCTATAAGCGTTCCTACTAAAACAAACAAACCTATCGTTGCCGGGAATATTGTTAATACTCCTAACCCTATTATGGTCATAAAAAACCATATAATATTTATCATCATTAATTTATATAATATATCAAAAAACGAGTACATTTTACTATTCGCGTATCGGTCAAAATCCATCTTTATCACCTATTATCCTTATTATTATCATTTTAACATAAAAAAAAGCAAGAAAGAAGATAAAATCTATTTTCTTTTTTAGTTTATCCGATAATAATTTCATACTCAGGATATTTAATCCGTTTCTTAATCGAACGTTCATCGCTAAAAAATAAGAGGAAAGAGATAATGCCCACACGACCAATAAACATATCTAAAATTAATACAAGTTTACTAAAATAAGATAACGAGGACGTAATACCTAGCGATAATCCTGTTGTTCCAAAAGCAGAGAAGACTTCGAACAGGATTTTTCGTAATTCTATTTGCGGTTCAAATATACTGATTAATCCTGTAGAAATAAAAACAAGGGCTGTAGCTCCAGAAAAGACAATTAAAGATTTATAAACGACCTTCTTTGTAAATGCGCGTTTCCCCAGTATAACTTGATTCTCACCAGTTGCATACGATATAATTGTTGCGATTACAACAATAAATGTAGTTGTTCTTATACCACCACCACAAGAATTAGGTGAGGAGCCAATAAACATAAGTCCATTAAAGAGCCATAAAGTGCTTGGTGTAAACTGATTGATATCAACAGTCGTAAAACCAGCATTACGGGTTGTTAAAGACATGAAAAGCGAGATAAACATACGATTAATAAACGTTTTGCCAGCAAAAAAATAGTGATTTTCAAAAAAAGCGATTAAGATAGCTCCAATTAAGACAATTCCAAAATGCAGTTTAAAGATCAACTTAACATACCTAGAAAATTTATATTTCTTATGGTCGACCTTTGCTAACACAAAATGTTTGAATTCTACTAAAGCCCAAAAACCGACAGCACCTAAGAAAATTAATAACATCGCAATTGATTGCAGGTAATAATCATTTGCGTATCTCATTAACGAATCACCAGTAATATCAAACCCTGCATTTGTAAATAATGAAATAGTAAGAAAAAATGCCTGAAATAGTGATTCCTTCAAAGAGAAATAATTCATAAAATAAAAATGCATACTTAAAAGAATGAAACCGAACATCTCGATATACATAATTAGAAATAACGTATCTCGTACTAACCGAATCACACCACCTGAATGTAGTTGATTTTGATCAGTAACAATCATTCTTCTTTCTTTGATAGAAATATGCTTACCCACAACTAACCACAACCCAGCCATGACAAGCATTAAACCCACACCACCAAATTGTAAAATAATAGCTAGGACACTTTGCCCAAATTTTGATAATACAACGGAGATATTCACTGTTTGTAACCCAGTTGTACTCATACCACTAGCAGAAATAAATAGAGCATCAATAAAATCTAATGACTGGTTATCCCCTATAGAAAGAGGGAGCATTAATAATAATGCTCCTATAATTGTAAATATGGCATATAATGATACAATCATTCGCACATAGGTGCCAAATAATAATTTTCTCATTAAATATTAAAATTAATTATCTGGAAATTGAATTTTCTTTAAATCAGATAAAACTTGTAAAAAAATAGTTTTAAAATCTTTAAAATAGGCATCAATTAATAAAGAATCTCGGGTCATAATCGCTTGTTCTAATAATGAGGATATTTGGTAAAGTGGCAAAGAACCAATATTTTTAGAAATTCCTTTACAAGAATGGACCAACCTTCTTGCTTCATCCATGTTATTAATTAAATTCTCTTCCACTTCCTCAATAAGATTCGTTTGATTTTCCAAGAAACTCTCTATGACCTTTTGATAAATTTGTTCATATCCACCCATCAAATCTAAAGCTAATGATGTATCAACTACCTTTAAATCTTCTAAGATTAACATATTTCCCTCCAGTGTTATATTAACTATATTATAATCAAATATTAAAATATATTCAACAATAATTAATCTTTTCCCACAAAATTTACATAATATGGTTCAACATGAACATTAATAATTGTTGCCTCACCAAATGTTTCCCGTAATTTTACTTCTAACAAGGTAGCAATATTATGTGCATCTTCTACATTTATACTTTTTTCAACAAAAATATGCACATCAATCGAAACATAATAGCCTATTCTTCTAGTTTTCATGTTATGATACCCTTTAATTTCAGGGATACTACTAATCGCATCATTAATTTGTTGAACTTCTGCCACACTAAGTGAAGCATCAATGAGTTGTTTATAACTTGATAGAATTATACTTAACCCGACTTTAAAGATAAATAAGCTGACTGCAAATGAGGCAATAGGGTCACAAACTGCATAATGTTCACCTAAGCTTACAGCTAAAACAATCCCGATAAAAGCAGCTACAGATGACAAAGCATCCGACCGATGATGCCAAGCATTAGCAATTACTGCTTCACTTTTAATTCTTGTTCCTACAATTTTTGTTACACGGTACAACATTTCTTTTAACACAATTGAGGCAACAACGACATATAAAACATAAAATTTAGGTACAGCTATATCTTTCCCTTTAAAAAAGAATTGATAAATCTTAAACCCACTCGTGCCGATTAAGACAAAACTTAAAATTACTAATAACAAACCAATAATAACAGCTGAAATTGTTTCTACCTTTCCATGCCCATAATTATGACTTTCATCCGCTGGTTTGGCTGTAATTTTAAAACCGACAATGACAATAATGTCACTAATAAAATCTGATAAAGAATGAATAGCATCAGCTACTAAGGCAGCACTTCCACCAATTATCCCTGCGATGAATTTTATTAAGACCAATAAAAAATTAATAAACATCCCAAATAATGTTACTTTTTGTGCTGCTTTTTCCCTACCTATCATTGAATCCATTTTAACTTTCCCTTTCTTTCATTTTATATCTATTATACTATCCGATTAACGAAATACAACAGATTTCAAGCGCTTTCTAAAAATAATCACTCTTATTGAAAGTAACTCTCAATTACTTGCTATAATTGAAAATGCTTATCATTTAGATTTTCAATAAACAAAAAAAAACGTCTATCTGTTAAGATGGACGCTTAAGATTATATTTATTCGTCTAAAGTCATGACTAGAAAATAATGACCATTAGGGGCATGAAAGAAATCTTCAATTTTAAATCCCGCTTGATGATATATATAGATAGCGCGTTTATTAAAATCAAAAACAGTTAACCGAAATTGGTGAATATGATTTTCTTTTCGGAAATAGTTTAATATCATTTTTAAAAACGGATATCCCCTACCTCTATTTATAAATACTGGGTTCATCCCTAAACCAATGTCTAAATAATTTTTATCATCATAAACTTGGTACTCGTTTCCATATGGGACAATCGCAGCATCTTCCGAACAAAAAAAGCCTAATATATCATTATTATCATCTATGACGGTATAATAATTTTTAGTCAATAATTCATTGAGTGTTTCGGCATTATCTTCAAAATTATATATAGAAAGAATATCTTCATATTTCCAATGCATGATTTCTTTCGCATAGCATTCATTCATCGGTTCTATTTGATACGACATTTACTTCTCCTTAAATTTACTTTTTGCAAACCTCATTAAATAGTTTAAATAAAGGTAATTGATCCTCACTTCTTTCAGGATGCCATTGTACCCCTAATACGAATTTGAAGCCTGGGTGAACAATTGCTTCTATTATACCATCTTCAGAATGACCAATTATTTCTAAACCGACCCCTAGTTTTTTAATCATTTGATGGTGAAAACTATTAGTTTTCATCTTCTTACCAAAAAGATCCTCTAGAATAGACCCATCTTTGAAAATCACATCATGTATTGTTTGTTCATATAAATAGCCATTAAGTAATTGATCATGGATGATATCTTCAGTTCGTTTTACATATGCAATATCTTGATATAGTGACCCACCTAATGCAACATTTAATATTTGATGTCCTCGACAAATTCCTAGAATTGGTAAATCATATTTGAGTGCTTCTTGAATTAATTTAATCTGAAAGTGATCTAGTTCATCATCAATGCCTTCTGAACACGGCAATAATTGTTCATTATATAATTGTGGATTCACATCACTACCACCTGGTATGACTAACCCATCAATCTCATGGATAATATTCTTGATATAGCTAGCCTCATTTACAACTGGAATAATAAGCGGTATTGAGCCTCCTTTTTTGATGGCATGAACATAACTAAGTGGTAATCTAGCATTTGGTTTACCATTAATCATATAATTTAAAGAAGCTATTCCTATAGTTGTCATGATGACCCTCCTTTGTTTCACAATTAATATTCTATTTAAATAAATACCTATTGTCAATAACAATTATAAAAATAGGTAAATTTTAACAAATAGTCTTAAAAAATACTAAATTTTTCAAATTATCTTAATAATTTTCCAAATTCTCTTGCTAATTCTTCGAATTATCTTGCTAATTTTTGCAATCGACAATTTATAATATGACAAATATTTTAGTTTGGAATGATTTAATATTCATTAAATAGTAAATCATCACCTCTCATAAAAAAAATTAGGAATTTCATTTCCTAATTTAACATTATTATTATTTCTTTACTTCTGTTTTTTTTATTTTATATATATCTGTTTTAAAATCTAATACTTAACAAATATTTTATATAAAATTAGTTTAAATAAGCAGTTAAATGGATTTTCTTTTCTCATTATTTTACTAATGGTAACCACACATTTTTAAATAAATAAGCTAAATAGGTGATGAGTGTTATCCAGATTAAGACTATGACAATTCCCGCAACAATAGATTTAGGCCGAGTTTGACTATATTTCTCTGCAGCTTCTTTTTTACAGGCATCAAAAATATCCTTAGGAATCATTTTAATTGATAAAATAATACCAATTGGAATAATTATAGCATCGTCTAAATAACCTAATATTGGAATAAAATCAGGGATTAAGTCAATAGGGCTAAATGCATAGGATACTACAAGGCCAACAAATAGTTTTTTATACCAGGGAATATCAACTCTTTTTAAAACTAAATATAGTGTCATTAAATTTTGCTTTATCATTCTAGCCCATTTTTTCAATTTTTTAAACATTTAACCCTCCAAAAAGATATTTTATCATTACCGTAAAAATTCATTCGCAATTAAAATCATGAGATAATTTAATGTATAATTATCAATTATTTGATTTATTTCTTTTCTTTTTTTCAATTTTCTCAGGAAATATTTATATTATCTAATCATAAACCTATCTTAAAATAAAATTTCTTATAGATATTATTCTTTCCCCCCATTCATCTTCATTTACATATGCCTCTATTTTTCACATGACTTAATGCTTGAAGTTACCTGCCACCCGTACCACAACTAAGGTCATATAAGACTCATTAGCATTGGGATTTTAAAATCATTGTCATTAGTTTTACAAAACTTCATCGGGTATAGAAATCTCCTGTCTTTTATAAGTTTTCTCATAAGGTACTCATATGCCATTCCAGCTATATAAACTTTAGCAGTAGTTATATTATACATAGAAAAGTTTTCAATCAAATTCAGTCTTGCCTGAGACAACTTATCTATATTATTAATGATATTATTAGTTCATTTCGTTCATCAGAAGTATTGCGTTTCAATAATGGTATTCCTTAATCAAATAGTTAATATAATTGTATAATTTTGATTATATTATGTCAATAATATCCAGTAATAAGTATATTGTTACAAAATGCTATATTAATGTTCAAAATTATATAAAAAAAACCTCAAATCAGGTGGTTTGAGGAAACATATCAATAGGTTCTTGCCTTTTTTTCTGAAAAAGGGCGTTCAATTCATTTGAAAGTTCAAAAATTTCATCCACGGTGGCAAGTACACTATCAGGCATTGACGTTACCTCGAACCCATCGGCGGTTCCTCTACCCAGTTTCAGCAGAATAGTTAAAATTTTAACAATCGTCGTCTTGCACGCAGCCCTTGGAGCAGAGAAGGGCGAAAATATTACCCTTTTCCACCTCCAAATCCGCGCCATTTAGGACATGAAGCTTTCTGCAGGCTTTTTTTAACCCTTTCACTTCAATTGCTTTTTCCATCCCGATATCCCCCTTTTACTTTGTTTTATCCGTAACCTTTTTCATGGCCTTGTTAACTTCTTGGTCAACAGATTCTTGATAGATGTCAGCGTAAGTTTTTGAATCTTTGATTAGATCGTCGCAGAAAGCCGCTACGTCACTGCCCGTCACTTCGAGCACGCCTTTCCCCAAGGCCGCGCCCTCTTCAAAAAGATCGATAATCCCCGAGAGCAAACCCGTCCCGTCGGTTAGCTCAACAGGGCCGACCTTAAAGAGATATTTTTGAATCTCTTTATAAACAATCTGATAATCTTGCGGGAGCGCTTTGACACGCGCCATGTGCGCTCGCCACTTTTTTTTGCCTTCGATGATATCTTGTATGCTCATTTTATCCTCCTATTTACCTAATTTTTTTGCGATATTATTGTTGAGTTGCTCGCGCCACTTGTCGCGATAAGACTTTGCCCCTTCTTCGCCGGCCAGCGCTGAACAGAAGCCTTTGATATCGTCACCCAAAACCTCTTGGACACTCTGACCGTCCGCCGCCGTTTCTTCGAGCAGGCCAAGCACACCGTCAAGAATTGGCATGAGGTTGCGACCGGTGAAATCTGAGTGCGGCCAAAGATTGGCATTAATTTTTTCCCATGCCGCTTGATAATCAGCCGGCAGCTTTTTGGCTCGCGATTCAAAAGTTTTAAATTCTTTAGTCATGTCGCTGCCTGTGATTTTTTCCCAAAAATTCATTATTTTCTCTCCTTTAACTCGTTAATTTTTGACGCATACAAACTCCCATTTTTCCCAGAACTTCCGTAGTTCCTCGCGCCCCGCGTCGTTGAGCGCGAAAAACTTTCGTGGCGGCCCCATATCGGATGGTTTTTTCGTAATCTCCACCAGATTATTTTTTTCAAGCCGCACCAAGATGGTATACACTGTTCCCATCCACAACATCTGTGAAATCCGAGGGCGTTCAGCCGCCGCGTGATTTCGTAGCCGTAGATTTCTTCGTGGCTGATGATTTCAAGGACACAGCCCTCAAGCACGCCTTTGAGCATTTCCGTAATGTTTTCCAACAGTAACCACCTCCTTGCTATTCTGTATTACTTGTATGCAGTATTACTTACTACTAGTATATAGTATCACATATTAGTGGTGCTGTCAAGATTGATTTTTTATGTAAAAATCCCATTTTAGTGTGTGTATTTATATCCGTTTGATTATGAGTAAGGACTCGCTATTTGCTGTTTGTTCAATAAATACTGAGTAAAGCGGCATGATAGATAGGTGTTCATCTAACTACATTTCTCGTTAAATTTCTTTTAAAATGAATAAATTTAAATTTTTTTATACTTTAACACAAAATGCTGTACAAATTCGTCAAAATGTAAGTTTTTCATTACTCCTGTAACCTCCTTAATAAAAAATTCCCTAAACTTTTCAGTCTGAGGAACCATGAATTTATATTGAATGATATCTAAATATTAAAAAAACTAAGTATATAGTTTATTTCCTTACTAGCAAAACAACGCTTTCGACGTGTATTAGGGATACCGTTAACTAAGCATTACGAGTAAGGTTAAATATGCGTTATTGTACGATTCCCTAAATTTAATGGGGCCGATTTTTTAGATTTTTGAACCATTGCACAGGTCATACCCAGGTTATTGATACAGATAATTAATATTTTGATTAAATATTCTCAAAAATATGATGTGTTTGGACTGTGGTCACTCTAGTTTGCGTAAAATATATGTTTTAATGTTTAAGATTCATTAATGCAATATTAGGGCTTCAATCTTTTGTTCACACCAGTTTAAAAAATAAATTTCAGAGAATAGATTAAAGAACCTAAATTATTATTATTTCATCAGCTAAACAGTGATTTATTCTATATCATGTGAAGTCATAATTAAAAATTTATTTTATTTTTTCAACTATTTCATTAAATTCACTAATGTTTAACTCTAAATAAGTGTCTCCATCTTCCAAAAATGTTGGTCTTGCTTTACTTATAAATCCTAATTTATAATATAATTTCCAAGCTCGTTTATTATCTAGATGTGGATCGACATAAACTTTTTGGGCCATTCCAACATTAAATGCTTCTTTTATTACAAATGATAATGATTGATAGGCAATGCCTTTACCTTGAGCAATTGGTAAAAGTTTGATATCAAGCGCCGCCAGGTTATGTTTTTTATCTACATCATAAAAAGTTTCTCCACAATATCCAAGTTTATCATCGTAAATCGAATAATGGCATCTTTGTGGTTTATTAATTGCCCATTTTATCCATTTCCGCAATTTTTCTAATGTAGTATCAATTCCATTTGGAAAACCTACATAATACATTACTTCTCCATTATTCCAGAGATTCATTACATTTTCCAAATCATCTATGTTTGTATCTTTGATAACTAGATTTCTATCGTTCAATTTTCTTCTCCTTTTAATCAATAAATTTAAAGAGTTAATTTAACTATCCGCTCTACAAAATCTACCTAAATCTGTCTAGATAGATTTAGGTAGATTTTGTAGAGCAGAAGCAACGTTATGATTATATTTAAGTTACATGCTTTTGCTTTCCTCTATGGATTGATGCATGTTGGTAAAAAATTCACTATACCGCGATGTTTGGTCAGGAATTTTCGTAATCCCTGGTCTTATGAAACTGAAATATTTTTATTGTCATATTCAATCTCCTCAACATTCCGACATAAAACTTTTTCTGCAATCTTTTCTGTTTCCTGAAGATCTTTCACTCCCGAAATCAGAGCGAACTCATCTCCATATACTTTTATATTGTTCAATTTAGGCATAACTTCTTCTAAAAATTACTAGTATAATCTTTTTCCAGAATTTATTGTCCCAAAAATTTATTATAACCAAAAGGTTAGCTATTAACTCAATTTAGATTTAATAGTAGTTCAGGAATGCTTATCGTGACTATTTCATAGATGATGCCAAGTTTAATACCTTCATATTCATGAGAAATCATATTTCTAAGTCCAATGATTTGCGGCCAAATTATTCTAGGATATAGCTTTCTAGTTTCATTTGATATTTTTTTTGCTGTCTCACCAATTTGCTCTAAATTCATGATCACAGCATCTATCTTTTCTTCGTTTGACTCAAACTCTTCATAAGAACTGACATTACTAGTGTACTTAACAATTTTTTCTGCATACTTAATGATTCGTGTTATATAAATTTTATCTTTCATAGATTAACACCCCTGAGCCCTTAATCTCTTGATCTAATTTAGAATTTTTTTCAATCGTTCTATTACTAAATACATCAACTTTTTTCCCTATTTCTTCCCTTAACATTTCGATAAATTCAAAGTACTCTAAACCATAAAGATTTGACTCCATATATAAGTCGATATCACTGGAATTAGTAGCTTCACCTTTAGCGTATGATCCAAACAAATAAATTTTATCTACATTGTATTTTGAAGCTACAGATTCCACTATTTTTTTTATTGATAAATATGATAGTACGCCTGTTTCTTCATCAAAACAGATTGTTTTTTCATGTTTATATCTTAAGACTTTGTCTATGATTAAGTCTCTGGTCCATTTACTTGGTGTACGAATTTCCTGTTCCCAATTACGAATTGTTTTTAAAGGAATGCCTAATAAATTAGAAAATTCTTCCTGTGTCATTAGTGTATTTAGACGAATTTGTTTAATTTCAGTATACATTACATCGACTCCTTTCTTACCTATTATTATATGCCCCGATGGGGTACGAGTCAACAAAATAAATCTATTCCAATTTTATATAGCATTTTCCGATATTAATAACAGTACTTCCCATATTTATATAATCATAGTATCTTTAATTGTTTTTATATACACTGGAATTACTATCAATAGCAATATTCAATTCCTAAACACTGTAATCTTTAAGTGGGCCATTCTGCCTTAAAATCAATATACAATTACGCGTTAATCGTTTTAATTGCGTATTTGTTTATTTTCGCGTAAAAGTGGGACCCTCCTAATAAAAGGACCCCCATACATATAAGTATGAGGGATCATATTCTAACCTTTAAATATGGCCTTAAATTTTAAAAAAACACTTTACTTTCATACTAACAATACGACACTCTCAACATGTGTTTGGGATACCATAAGCCTAGTATTACGCGTTAAGTTATTTCCGCGTTATTGTGCGACCCCCTAAAATCTGGTATGATTCCCTTAAAGTAGACAGTTCAAATAAATAAATGAACAATCTATAGAAAGGGAATCATACCACTGGTAGGGGGGTCGGTTTTTTAGGTGTTTGAACCTTTACGCAATTAAATAATTATATGTTCCTACAAACGATATGTGTTTAGACATCAGTTTTGCTAGTTTTACGCGAAAACATTTATTTTTGCGTAAAGTTTATGGGCGACGTTTTGAAAGGGTATATGAACCTTTACATATTTTTTATTTCTTATTTATCAATGATATTGTAAATCAATTGTTCAACCCTAATCTATGCATGTAGTTTGATCTATTTTAACCTTTGGATTATGTGTACTTTCTAAAATGTCCTTCATTATTTCTCGAGCTAAGTTTGCTACATAGTACTGGTTCATTCCCTCGATCAAACTTTCCAATACTATATCTTTAAGATTATTATCTAATTTTTCTTTAATGGAAAAAAGTTTTATATTATGATCACTCGATTTCTTTTTACAAATTGTACTATCATATTTATCTCGTGAAAAACGGTAAAGTTTATGAACTAAAAAGTAATAATCATATATTTATATCTGAGGTCAACTTTAAAAACTGAGAGCGATTGTCAGTAGTACAGTCTTAGTAATATCATTTTCATCTGCATATAATTAAACTAACTTCCCACTTTTGTTTGGACTTTATTTCTATTATTTATTACTATTCCTACTATTCCAAATATTACTGCTAAAAATACTAATGATAGAGCAATTATTACCTTAACATTTGCTTCTATGTATTTACTGTTTGACCAATTAGTTAAATCAAAAATATAATAAACCTTTTCATGTAAAATGCTGGAGACAAATAAATTAATTCCATAGGTTGATATTGCATTAATAATTAAACAGATTGTTGTCTTGAAACTCCAATTTATTTTTATATATCTAATAATGACTATAAAAAGTAATGGGATTATTGAACTTACAAGTGTGATAGGATATGCTTTAGTAATCAGCCAATCACCATTTACATATTCGTTACAAACAAACAGAAAAATTATTATACCTAATACATTCATTATATAACTTACAAGAGCAGTATGATTTTTGAATAATCTCGGGATCTTATATCTTTTTAATATGATAGGTATAATAAAGACTAGATATGCTAGTAAAATTGAACTAGCTGAAATAAAAAACCAATTGCCTTTAGTATATAAACATATAATTCCTAATAAGATGGTCAAGGTAGCCATAAATGATAAACTAATTATCATTAGTTTGTACTTATTTATAAATTTTGGAAGGGTTGTTAACGTAAATGCGGTTAAAATTGAAGCAAATACAATAAAGAACCATGTTAATGATTGTGAAACAGCAAGGTTGACAATAAAACACGTAATTAATGTTATTGAATAAGCAACGACAAAAAATAAATGATAAGTTTTTGAAATATTTCTAAATCTTCGCGCCTGAATAGACTCTTTTCTTTGCTTGTTATCAATACTAGCAGTTATTAATTCATGTTCAGTTAGATCTAAGATTTCACAAATAGTTTTAATCAGTGTAATATCAGGATAAGAAATTCCTCTTTCCCATTTTGATACTGCAGATTCTGTCATATGTAATCTTAGTGCAAATTCTTTTTGTGTAAAACCTTTTTTCCTTCTTTTCAAAGAAATAAAATTACCAAACGTTTTTTTATCGTTCATAAATATCACCTCTCATTCATATTAGCATAAGAAAATAAAATAGGCTATTTTTAAAGCTGGATTCTTAAGCTAGTTAAAATATAGCAATCTATACCTTTCTTATATAAATATTTTATTTTTAAAAGTCAATAAATATTGGTTACTGGTCCATTAAAAAAGCTTCAGCCTTTGCTTCATATTCGTTATATAAAACCCTTTAATTTAATACTGAAGTGCTAGCCCGAAATAGCCGAGGGGAATATATGATTATTAAACTATCTGAATTAGATAAAATAAAAGCTACAATACGTCTATTATATAAACTAGAAGAAGTAGAAAAATCAGCAAGAGATGAACGTCGTTTATCAGCAAATCAGTGAAATTGCGAAAGCACCCCCCTAAGAAAAAAATCCCTCAAATTACGATGTTTGAGGGAACATGAATATATTATGTATGATAGAAATTATTTAATCAAATCTTATTATTTCCTTACTAGCGAAACAACACTCTCGACGTGAGATGTTTGTGGAAACATATCAACAGGTTGAATTGATTTAATATGATACACTTTGCGTAATTCATTCAAATCTTTGGCAAGTGTTGACGGATTACAAGAAACATAAATAATTCTTTTAATTTTGACTTTTCGTAAAACTTCTAATAAGGATTTATCAATCCCCGTTCTTGGAGGGTCCATTACGAGTATATCTGGTTTAAATCCTTCTTCAATCCAACGTGGAATAATTTGTTCGGATTCACCAGATTCAAAATGGGTATTTTTTACTTTATTTAAAGCTGCGTTATTTTTTGCGTCTCTAATGGCTTGTACCGTTTTATCAACTCCACGAACTTCTTCCACATCATTTGCCAAATAAAGTCCAATCGTACCTGCACCACAATAAGCATCGATAATTTTATTTGTTTTTTTAAACTCAATAGTATTTTTTACTACATCATATAATACTTTTGTTTGTTCGGTATTTAGTTGGTAAAAAGATTGCGGTGATAAAGTAAACTTTGCCTCACCAATTTTAGCTTCGATGGTCTTTTTTCCAGCGATATGAATATAATCTTCACCATAAATCTCATAGGTACTAATATCTGAATTAATATTCACATAAAATGAAACAACTTCGGGATATTTATCCATTAAATCTTTAGCGATTTTACTCATATTCGTTAAATCTTTTTCTTTCAAAACTATGACTACTTGGCATTCTTTCGTATTTTGTAGATAACGAACGGATATATACCGTAAGCTACCACTTTTATAACGACGATTAAATACCATAGCATGATAGTTCATCAATAAAGTTTTAATATAGTCAACAACATTATTGACTGTATCATCTTGAATAATGCATTTATCAATATGTGTTAAATGATTAGAATTGGCTTCATAAAGTCCAGTAACAATCTTTTCACCATCAAAAGCAACTGGCATTTGTGCCTTATTTCGATAATAATAAGGATTGTCCATTCCAATCGTATCTTTAATTGCGATATCTAAATTTTCAAAGCTTGGTAAATAGCGTTCTAAAGCTTGAATAATGATATCTTTTTTCATTTTTAATTGTTCTTGGTATTCTAAATGTTGTAGTTGACAACCGCCACATTTACCAAAATAAGGACATGGAGCATCAACGCGATTTTCTGAACGTTTCTTGATTCTGATTGTCTTCGCTTCAATATATCGTTCATGTTCCTTTGTAAATTGACAAACAACCTCTTCATCAGGTAGCGCACCATCTACAAACACAGCTTTGCGTTTATAATAGCCTACCCCTTCTCCATTTATTCCTAATCTTTTTATTGTTAATAATGTCTCAAATTTTTCATTCATGTTTATCACCTCATCAATATTGTTTGCTGAATTTAATAATTTCACAATAACGTTCATAAACTTCATCAATTATTTTTTCATAATTGATAGCGATTGTTTGTTGTGCCGTTATTCCTACTTTTTCCTTGTTACGATCATTTAATGCTGATATAATACGTTGAGCATAAGATAAACTATTACTATCTGATAAATAGCCATTATAATTATCTTTAATTACTTCGGACACATTGGTCTCTTTTAACACAAGTGATGGGCAACGAAAACTTGCTGCTTCTCTCACGACAAGACCCGATGTATCATATGTAGAAGGGAACAAAAATAAATTCGCTCTTGTATAGTACTTTTTTAATTGATCCCGATCATTTATTTCTCCTACAAATACAACATATTTATTCAATTTATATTCTTCAATCAATTTTATCATATCATCACGGGCGTATCCGTCCCCAATAAATATCATTTTAAAATTTTGTTTAAATCTTCTTAAATTAGCTAATGCTTCGATAATTAATTTAGTATTTTTATGCCAGACATGTTGACCTACGAACAATAATACATTCGTATCAGGACTGATGTCATATAAATGGTCAATATATTCTTTATCTTTTTTGATATTCTCTTCATCAAAATAAAAATCGGTTCCATTTTCAATTACTTCAACTTTTCCCTTATAACCGTAATTTCTAAGTGTTTCAATTGTGGAATTGTTAACAGTATATAAATGGTCAACCTGATTATAAAAACTAACAATCTTTTTCACAAAATGCTTTGCGAGGATATCAAATTTCAATGTCTCCTTAAAATCAATATAGAACTTTGAATGGAAAGTAGCTACGATAGGAATATTTCGTTCCTTAGCTAATTTTAAAGCAATCTTTCCTGAACTAAATGGTGAATGAGCATGGACGATATCTAAATGATGTTGATTTAAATCTTGTTTTAAATTAGCATCTAATCTTGGTACCCCAATACGATAGGGTGCACGGTTTGGTATCGCCATGGATTTATATCGAATGACATCAAATGGTTCATTATCTATATAGTTAGGGAAGCTCGGAGTTACTACTATTGATTTTCCGTATCTTTCATTTAACCAATAAGCATAATTTTTTACCGTTATACTTACACCATCTAAAATCGGCAAATAAGATTCGTTAAATTGCCCCGTATCAACATTCATTAATATCGCCTCTCCTTCTATAATTATTTTATATGACGAATAAAAGGAGCTTAAAAGCCCCTATCCCCTTAATTTCCATCATTTAACTTTGACATAACATACAGATTAACTGTTTTAAGTGAATTAAAAGAATATAATTTCATTCATAACCCTATACCTATATATTATACTATAATAATTATTTTAATCAAATATATATTATATTTTTTTACCTATTTATGCGAAAAAGGTATGAATAAATTCATACCTTTCTGGTTTTAAAAACCACTTACATATAAAGTCGCTGATATAAATAAGGATGTAATAGGAACAAATTCATAACCTTGTTTTCTTAAGTCAATAATAATTTTTTCCAAAGCATCAGCATTATCTTTAGAAACACTATGCATTAATATTATAGCACCTGGATGAATTCTCTTCATCACTTGATCATAAGCATATTGTTGTCCATGTTGTCTATCTCTTTCCCAATCTCTATAAGCTACTGACCAGAATATATTATAATAACCTAATTCATCGGCAATTTTTAGCGATGCGTCACTAAAAGTTCCTTCAGGAGGTCTCATAATTTTCATTAGCTTTTTACCAGTTAGTTTTGTGTATTCATCTTCGAATTTTTTTAGCTGTTCTATATATTCATCCCTATTTACTTTTGTTAAGTCTTTATGATTCCAAGTATGGTTTCCGATAATATGTCCCTCTTTGACCATACGCTTAACAAGTTCCGGTTCTTTTTTAAGATAATCTCCCACTAGAAAAAATGTCGCGTTCACCTTTTGTGCTTTCAAGACATCAAGAATTTTTGTTGTATAACCGTTCTCGTAGCCTGCATCGAAAGTTAAATAAATTCTTTTTGAAGTTGTTTTATCAATGTAAAACGCATTATGTCTCGAAATAATAGATTCATATAATTGTCCCACTTCTGGTTTTTCGCCATTTTTTCCTGGTTTCATACCCCATCCGTATGATTTCATATCATTACTAGCACTGGCCATTTGACTGAAAAAAAGACTTAGAATAAGCGAAATGATGAATACACCGATTGCTTTTTTGAATTTTATTGTCATCAATATTCACTCCCTTCGGTGTATTCTTTTATATTTTCTAATTTTTCATTGTTTTCATGAATGGTAATTTTAGCCCTATTAATGACAACACCAATAATTAGTACATAACTTAACAGATAAATCCATGTAACAAATATAATAAGAGAAGCAAATGTTTTATATACATTTTGATAATTTGCGAAACGGTCAGCATAAACTTTAAAACCAAATGATACTAAAATCCATCCAAAAGTTACAAATAAAGCACCTTGAATCACATCTTTCACACTTTGCTTAATATCAGGGATTGAATACATCATAAACGTGATAATAGAACTAATAATCATAATACTTAGTGCTAAATTGATGTAGTTAAATAAGTATGAAAGCATTGTTGGGTTCACAAAATAAGACTCAATTAGCTGATAAATATAACGATTAAAAACAGTGAGAAGTGATAAGAAAAAAATTAAAATAATTAATAAAAATGTATTTATTAAAGCAATTAAATGATCTTTTAAGAAATGAGGTCTTGCTTTTACATTATATATTAAGAGATAACTAGTATAAAACGATAAATAAATTTGCGAAGCAACATATAACAAGACAATATTAGAAATGGTTAATAAACTAATATGGCCCGTATTATTTCCTATTAACCCAACAAATATTGTATAAACATGAGTGGGTAATACTTCTTTTAAAGAAGCAAGTACATCACTATTATTATTAACTGTCAAAAAAACTACTTCAAAAATAAGAGAGACAATCGGAATGAAGGATAATAAAATGAAAAAAGCAATATATGGTGCTAATAATCCAATTTCCTTTTTCCCTAACATATCCAATACAGTCTTTATATATTGAAATTGTTTTGGATATTTCAATTTTATTTTAGCAATTGTTCTTTTTATTAATTTAAGCATCTACTTCCACCTCATATTATTTTTTATATTTTTTGAAAATTAATACTCATAACTTTTTTTAAACATCTAAAAATAATATTAGGAGGTTTTAAAATGAATTTAGATCACGTAGAGATTATCGAAAATTTCGATAAATGGAAAGATACACTTCATAAAGCAATTCATGTTTCTGAAAAGGTTGGAATGTCAGAAGATACAACTACTGATATCGCCAAAAAAGTAGGAGACTTTTTATTAAGAAACGTGGATTCAGAAAATCCCCAACAAAGACTATTAAAAGAATTATGGGAATCAGGAACCCAAGAAGAAAGACATTCTTTAGCACATATGTTAATCAACATGATTGAACACGAATATCACGACGTTCAATAAAATATTACTAAAAGAATATGATTGGCTCATATTCTTTTTATTTTTGTTAAAATAGAATTTATAATTAATACGTTAAATGTGCTACCTCATAAATTACAGATTTTCATAATAACTTGACCATTGCTTTTATCGTACTATTCATCTACCTTTATATTGAGTTATTTGATTTTATATTTAGAAACGATTTATACATATAAATTTAATAATTGAAAATACAGTTAATATTCTGTATAATTTAATAATGACATAATGTTTATTGTAGAAAGTAGGGATAAATTGATTAATGTTATAAAAGAGGCAAGAAACTATCTTGAAAATTCATCAAAAGAAAATGGTTTAACCACTAAAAAAGTAAGGGCTGTTTCTTCTATTTTATATAGAACTTTGGAAAATAAGAATATTGATAATGTACTCGCAATTTGTGAAAATTTACTTGATGAACGTGAATGGGCACTTGGTGTAATCGCATACGATTGGGCTTATAGAGTTAGGAAACAGTATACTCGAGAAACTTTTTTTATATTTGAAAATTGGCTAAAAAAATACGTTACAGGATGGGGTGATTGTGATGATTTTTGCACACATGCATTTGGTGAATTGTTAAGTCAAGATAATGAATTATTCACTGATATTATCAAATGGACTACCCATGAAGATTTTTTTGTTCGCAGAGCTTCTGCCGTTGTTTTAATATATCCTATTAAACATAATAAATATTCACATATTAATCCATTTTTAATTTCTGATTTGTTAATGAATGATAATCACTATCTTGTATTAAAAGGCTATGGATGGATGCTAAAAGTTCTATCAGAAAATGAACCAGAAAAAGTATATTCGTATTTAACAAAAAATAAAAATTTGATGCCAAGAATCTCTTATAGATATGCATTAGAGAAATTTGACAAAGATTTAAAATTATCTTTGATGGAGCATAATATATGTTAAATTTGGGTTCTACCTGCCTTATTGTAAAGGATATTCAAAAATCAATTGTATTTTTTAAAAAAATTATTAGAGATGAAAGTATCGGTGCAAAGATTTAACAGATTGGCGCAGTTTAATTTTAACGGAAATTGTATTGCTTTACTAAATCCCAAATCTGATGAAGAACTTATTGAAAGCGGAAATAATATAGAACTACAATACAGTAGAAAATACCTTGAGTATTTTAAAAACAGGAAAATTAATTATGGAAATAATATTGTTTTAAATTTCTACATAGATAACCTTAACATGGAGTATGAATGTATTAAAGAACTTAACATAGGTAAATTGACTAAAATAATGTATTTGAATATTTCATCTCCATATTATTATTTTTTGCTAGAGGACCTAGACAAAAATACAATTGAGATAACAAGAAATTACAATGAGAAAATAATTATTTTAGAAATAATACAGTACATTTATTTCGCGCGTGATATATTATCTGAAAAAAAGAGCATTCATAATGAAAATGCTCTTTTGTTTATTTAATTAGAATATTTTCATTTAATTATACAGTTTAAAATCCGAGGCACCCATTGACTAACAAAACAGTAATTCGATTTGGTGATGGATTTTTAATTAATGTATATTCACGACAAATATTTTCTTTACTAACACAATGAGTACATACGCCTGTAATTACACATGGTGTTTTTTTGTTTAGACGTTTAGCGTTCATTGGTGCAGCAACTTTTTCAACACGTGTAATTGCTTCTTCTACATTTTTTACAATTTTGTTTATCCCTGCTATCACAATCACCTTGTCAGGACCGTAAAGCATCGCAGCAACACGATTACCTCTACCATCTACATTATAAAGATAGCCGTCTTCTGTAATCGCATTTGAACTTGTTAAATAAATATCAGAGAAAAATGATTGTCTGAAAACTCCTTTTAATTCCTCAGCACTCAATCCTTCTTGATAACGGTCGAGGAATGAGACGTCACGATTTCGCAAATAATCAATAATGCCTAATTCAGACAAAGTTTGCGACCCACCTACTGATACAAGTGCGTTATCCACAATTAACTTATCCAGATACGGCAAAACTAATTCTTTATTTTCAAGATATACACAACTCATATTGTTCTTTTCTAGATTTTTTATTGTATTTTCAACTATTTTATTCATTTTTTTCACCCTTTATAAATTTAATAATTTCTTTAACCATCATTTGTTCTTCATATGGATCAAATACTGCATGAAGTGAACTTTTATACCATACTATTTCTTTTTCTGTTGAAGCGATATGTTCAATTATTGTTTTGGGTCCTTTTTCTCGGACACATTCATCACGATAAGATTGCATTACTAATATCGGTTTATGTATCTTCTTTAAATTGATATTCGTGTAATGAATTAACTTAAATAATTGCCAAAAACAGAAAAGCGCAATCAACTTTTTAAAGAAACCCAGTGGAAAAACGACGCCTAAAATTTTACGACTTGAATTCGTATAGGTATCTTGAACCTTATCATTATTGATAACAAGGCCTAAATGAAAAAACTGCCAAGTGAACTTCACTCGTATAGCTGGTGCTATTAAAATCCTTTTAGTTATATAATCATCGTTTGTATCTATCGCCAATATTCCTCCCATAGAATGACCTACTAGGAAAATTGCCTCATATTGTTTAAATCGTTCTTTTAGCCTATCATCAATCTGTTTTACCCATTCTGTATATTTTACTTTCGCTAATTCGCGCAATTCTTTTCCATGACCTTCTAATAGTATGGTATAGATAGAATATCCTTTGGCTTTTAAAACGGGATAAAACTTTTCGAATTGTGCTGGGGACGCATATAAACCATGAATGAAAAATATTAATTGGTGGTTATTACCTTCATAAAAATATTCTTGACTATATATATTATCAACAAACACTTTAATACTTCCTTTTTCAATTATTTCACAAAATAGATTCTAATTAAATACAATAGAAACAAATGTACGGGATAAAATAGATAAAACAAATATTTTAAATTGTACCCTTTTTTATGATTATAAAAGTAAATAAATATAAGAGAAAGAATTGAGAAAAGTTCAATATAATTGGTTATATTAAAGGGTATATTCCCTTTAAAGAAATCATTCAAATAACCGCTAATCATATATAAGTTTATTAAAATCACACTTACTGAGATTTTTAAAAAATTCCCTCGAAAATAATAAAAACTAAAAATCATAAAGACACCTGATAATCCATAATCAGTATAAAATAAATCAGCTACTAACCCTAACAAAAACACCCACAAAAAGCATAATAAATTATCTTGATTTCTATATTTCTCAAAAAGATATATAGCGAGAAGGCCTAATACTAGTGTGAAAAAGACATTCTGATGTGTAATATCAAAAAAGGTATTACTAAAAGCTAAATCAAATGGTATTTCGGAAATAAGCGCAAAAATGAATAATCTAATGATATATTTATACACATTTCTAGTATAAAAATAACCCTCTGCGATTAAAAAAGCAAATATTGGAAATGCTAATCTACCAATTATACGAAATATGAGCATTGTATTATTGTGATTACCTTGTGGAAAAAGCATATAAACATCCGATGCACCAATATGATCAATTAACATAATCGTAATCGCAAGTAATTTTAAACTTGAACTGCTTAAAAATTTATGTGCCATCTTAATTCACCTTCATTCATCTTATTATATCCTAAAAATTGTACTTTTTTAAAAATATAAATTAAAAAATAGCGAAAAAGCACGTAAATATATATGTAGTTATTTATAACGAGATAAATGAGGAGGAAAATATGTTAAATCAAGTAATTATTGTGGGCCGATTAGTGAAAGACCCTGAAGTGAAATTAACAACGGAAGGGAAAAAAGTATCCAACATTACTTTAGCAGTTAACAGAAGTTATAAAAATACAGAAACAGGAAAGTATGATACCGATTTTATTTATTGTACTTTATGGGAAGGAATTGCCCAAGCAACTTCTGATCATTGTAAAAAGGGAAGTATCATTGGAATTAAAGGTCATATAATCACTAAATCAATTGAAATTGATTCTAATAAGAGAATCAATTATCCAGATTTGATCGCCGAAAGAGTTACTTTTATTAGTAATGGAAAATCTAGTGGTCAAACTACTGAAGATACGGAACCATCTAACTTCTAACAATAAAAGATATATTAAAAGGTGTCAAATATTGACACCTTTTAACTTTAATTTGAGATTTAAAATAAATTAAAAAAAAAGTATCTAATTTTAGATACGAATTTTAAAGAATGGTGGTTCGGGGCAGAATCGAACTGCCGACACAAGGATTTTCAGTCCTTTGCTCTACCGACTGAGCTACCGAACCACGAATGGCGGTCTCGACGGGAATTGAACCCGCGGTCTCCTGCGTGACAGGCAGGCGTGATAACCGCTACACTACGAGACCATATTTTTTTGGTTGCGGGGGCAGGATTCGAACCTCCGACCTCCGGGTTATGAGCCCGACGAGCTACCAGACTGCTCTACCCCGCGATGAGATATTAAAAGAAAATGGCGGAGGAAAAGGGATTCGAACCCTTGCGGCGCTTTCACGCCCTGTCGGTTTTCAAGACCGATCCCTTCAGCCGGGCTTGGGTATTCCTCCGTTATTTAATTACTGGTGGACCCACCAGGACTCGAACCTGGGACCGACCGGTTATGAGCCGGTAGCTCTAACCAACTGAGCTATGGGTCCAGTAAATATTGAATTAGATGGTAGCGGCGAAGGGAATTGAACCCTTAACCTTACGGGTATGAACCGTACGCTCTAGCCAGTTGAGCTACACCGCCACGAACTAATGGTGCCTAGAACCGGGGTCGAACCGGTACGGGATTTAACTCCCGCAGGATTTTAAGTCCTGTGCGTCTACCTATTCCGCCATCCAGGCAAGTAAATGGTGTCCTGCAGAGGATTCGAACCTCTGACCCTTTGATTAAAAGTCAAATGCTCTACCAACTGAGCTAGCAGGACGTAATGGCTGGGCTAGCTGGATTTGAACCAGCGGGTGACGGAGTCAAAGTCCGTTGCCTTACCGCTTGGCTATAGCCCAATGAGATTATATGGGGCGACTAGTGGGAATTGAACCCACGTATGTCGGAGCCACAATCCGATGCGTTAACCCCTTCGCCATAGCCGCCATGTTATTTAATTTTGGCAGGGGTGACAGGAATTGAACCCGTACTAACGGTTTTGGAGACCGTTGTCCTACCTTTGAACTACACCCCTATAAAATATAGTGGTGGAGAGGGACGGTTTCGAACCGCCGAACCCGTAGGGAGCAGATTTACAGTCTGCCGCGTTTAACCACTTCGCTACCCCTCCAAAAATGATGGTGCCGACTACAGGAATTGAACCCGTAACCTACTGATTACAAGTCAGTTGCTCTACCAATTGAGCTAAGTCGGCATAATATTAAGTTAATGGTGGAGGTTAACGGGTTCGAACCGATGACCCTCTGCTTGTAAGGCAGATGCTCTCCCAGCTGAGCTAAACCTCCAGAACTGGTGACCTGTACGGGATTTGAACCCGTGTATGCATGCGTGAAAGGCATGTGTGTTAAACCGCTTCACCAACAGGCCCTAATTTTTGGCGCCTCAACTAGGATTTGAACCTAGGACCCCATGATTAACAGTCATGTGCTCTAACCAACTGAGCTACTGAGGCATTTAGGAAACATCTATCAGATGTTTTTTGCCTAGCGGCGTCCTACTCTCGCGTGAACTACCATCGGCGCTATAGAGCTTAACTTCTGTGTTCGGGATGGGAACAGGTGTTTCCTCTACGCTATTACCACTAGACATCATTCTAAGAGATATCTCTTAAAACTTCTATGAAAGATAATTATTTTTTCAAATAACATAATCAATCTTTCAAAACTAGATAATGTAAGGTATTAGTTATCTCATATCTATATGACTTAAATCATATTTATTAGGTTAAGTCCTCGAACTATTAGTATCAGTCAGCTACATGTGTCACCACACTTACACTTCTGACCTATCAACCTTGTAGTCTTCAAGGGTTCTTACTTCTTTAAAAGAATGGGAAATCTCATCTTGAGGTAGGCTTCACGCTTAGATGCTTTCAGCGTTTATCCCTTCCATACTTAGCTACCCAGCTATGCCCCTGGCGGAACAACTGGTACACCATTGGTATGTCCATCCCGGTCCTCTCGTACTGAGGACAGCTCCTCTCAAATTTCCTACGCCCACGACGGATAGGGACCGAACTGTCTCACGACGTTCTGAACCCAGCTCGCGTACCGCTTTAATGGGCGAACAGCCCAACCCTTGGGACCGACTTCAGCCCCAGGATGCGATGAGCCGACATCGAGGTGCCAAACCACATCGTCGATGTGAACTCTTGGATGTGATCAGCCTGTTATCCCCGGGGTAGCTTTTATCCGTTGAGCGACGGCCCTTCCATTCGGCACCGCCGGATCACTAAGCCCGACTTTCGTCCCTGTTCGACCTGTAAGTCTCACAGTCAAGCTCCCTTATGCCTTTGCGCTCTTCAAATGATTTCCAACCATTCTGAGGGAACCTTTGGGCGCCTCCGTTACTCTTTAGGAGGCGACCGCCCCAGTCAAACTGCCAGCCTGACACTGTCCCCCACCCCGATTAAGGATGTAGGTTAGAACTTCAGTGCAACAAGGGTAGTATCCCAACGTCGACTCCACCAAAACTAGCGTCCTGGTTTCATAGTCTCCTACCTATCCTGTACATGTTACACCGAAACTCAATATCAAGTTACAGTGAAGCTCCACGGGGTCTTTCCGTCCTATCGCGGGTAACCTGCATCTTCACAGGTACTATGATTTCACCGAGTCCACCGTTGAGACAGCGCCCAAATCGTTACGCCTTTCGTGCGGGTCAGAACTTACCTGACAAGGAATTTCGCTACCTTAGGACCGTTATAGTTACGGCCGCCGTTTACTGGGGCTTCAGTTTAATGCTTCGTTTCCTTACATTTCCCCTTAACCTTCCAGCACCGGGCAGGCGTCAGCCCCTATACTTCACCTTTCGGTTTAGCAGAGACCTGTGTTTTTGTTAAACAGTCGCTTGGGCCTTTTCACTGCGGCTTGCTCTCACAAGCACCCCTTCTCCCTAAGTTACGGGGTTATTTTGCCGAGTTCCTTAACGATGGTTCTCTCGCGCGTCTTAGGATTCTCTCCTTGCCTACCTGTGTCGGTTTGCGGTACGGGCACCATAATAATTAGCCCTAGAAGCTTTTCTTGGAAGCTTGACATCGGGTGCTTTGCATCAATCTGCTATCTTTCACAGCTCGACATTATGTATAGCGGATTTGCCTACTATACTTTCTCGCTGCTTAGACCCACTCTTCCATCCGTGGGCTCACCTTAGCCTTCTCCGTCACTCCATCAGTCATTATGGTGGTACTGGAATTTCTACCAGTTGTCCATCGGCTACGCCTTTCGGCCTCACCTTAGGTCCCGACTTACCCAGAGAGGACGAGCCTTCCTCTGGAAACCTTAGGCTTTCGACGGATAGGATTCTCACCTATCTTCTCGCTACTTACACCGGCATTCTCACTTCTAACATCTCCACTAGTCCTTTCGGTCTAGCTTCTCCGTTGTTAGAACGCTCCCCTACCATCCCATTACAGAATCCGCAGTTTCGGTAAAACGTTTAGCCCCGGTACATTTTCGGCGCAGAGTCACTCGACTAGTGAGCTATTACGCACTCTTTAAATGGTGGCTGCTTCTAAGCCAACATCCTAGTTGTCTATGTGTCTCCACATCCTTTACCACTTAACGTTTATTTTGGGACCTTAACTGGCGGTCTGGGCTGTTTCCCTTTTGACCATGGACCTTATCACCCACAGTCTGACTCCCGTTGTTACTTACTGGCATTCGGAGTTTGATTACACTCAGTACCTCGAGGTGAGGCCATCGTATATTCAGTGCTCTACCTCCAGTAAGCTTTCTTAACGAGGCTAGCCCTAAAGCTATTTCGGGGAGAACCAGCTATATCCGAGTTCGATTGGAATTTCACCCCTAGCCACACGTCATCCGGGCCTTTTTCAACAGGCTACGGTTCGGGCCTCCAGTTGGTTTTACCCAACCTTCACCCTGCACATGGCTAGCTCACTCGGTTTCGGGTCTACGACATAATACTTTCGCCCTATTCAGACTCGCTTTCGCTTCGGCTCCGGTTTTTCTCCTTAACCTTGCACTATATCGTAACTCGCCGGTTCATTCTACAAAAGGCACGCCATCACCCGTGAAATTTTCATTTTCATAGGGCTTTGACTATTTGTAGGCACACGGTTTCAGGTTCTATTTCACTCCCCTCCCGGGGTTCTTTTCACCTTTCCCTCACGGTACTGGTTCACTATCGGTCACTAGGTAGTATTTAGCCTTACGAGATGGTCCTCGCTAATTCCGACCAGATTCCTCGTGTCTGGCCGTACTCAGGATCCCACTTTGGTTTAACAGTATTTCAATTACAGGACTCTCACCTTCTTTGGTTGACCTTCCCATGTCATTCATTTATACTGTTTCTTTCCAGTTATTGTGGTCCTATTACCCCATGTTGCCATGGTTTGGGCTTTTTCCCTTTCGCTCGCCGCTACTTAGGAAATCGAGTTTTCTTTCTTTTCCTCCAGGTACTTAGATGTTTCAGTTCCCTGGGTATGCCTCCTGTTACCCTATCTTTTCAGGTAACGGTTATAGGATATTACTCCTATAGGGTTCCCCCATTCGGATATCACCAGATCTGCTCACTTACAGCTCCCTGATGCGTTTCGCCGTTCGTTGCGTCCTTCTTCGGCTCCTAGTGCCAAGGCATCCTCCGTGCGCCCTTATTAACTTAACCTAAAGTTATTTTTAATAAGAGATTTTCTTTTACGCGCATTTTTTATATGCTTTAGCTTTAATTAATAATCACTCCAATTTGTCATGATTATTAATTGTTCTCTTTCTTACATTATCCAGTTTTCAAAGATCAATTTCTTTTCTTAACATTTCTTTGGTGGAGCATAAGGGATTCGAACCCTTGACCTCCTGCGTGCAAGGCAGGCGCTCTCCCAGCTAAGCTAATGCCCCATTGTCATCTTTAGCCCGCTTTTTTAATTGGTGGGCCTGAATGGACTTGAACCAACGACCTCACGCTTATCAGGCGTGCGCTCTAACCACCTGAGCTACAGGCCCACGTTAGAGTCAGTTTTTTTTCACCTGAGAGTAAAACTCTCAAAACTAAACAGAACTATCACTAGTTATTACTTTTCGTACGTTTATGAATATTTGTCAAATATTCTTTACGAATATTAGTTAAATATTCATTGGTTTTTCTTAAACATCTTTTGAATATCTTAGAATACTCTGTTATATTCTTGGATGTCTTCTTTCTCCTTAGAAAGGAGGTGATCCATCCCCACGTTCCCGTAGGGATACCTTGTTACGACTTCACCCCAATCATCTGTCCCACCTTAGACGGCTCCCTCCTATAAATAGGTTAGGCCACCGGCTTCGGGTGTTACAAACTCTCATGGTGTGACGGGCGGTGTGTACAAGACCCGGGAACGTATTCACCGCGACATGCTGATTCGCGATTACTAGCGATTCCGACTTCATGTAGTCGAGTTGCAGACTACAATCTGAACTGAGATTAGTTTTTTGAGGTTTGCTCCACGTCACCGCTTTGCTTCTCTTTGTTCTAACCATTGTAGCACGTGTGTAGCCCAGGCCATAAGGGGCATGATGATTTGACGTCATCCCCACCTTCCTCCAGTTTATCACTGGCAGTCTCGTTAGAGTCCTCAACTTAATGTTAGTAACTAACAACAAGGGTTGCGCTCGTTGCGGGACTTAACCCAACATCTCACGACACGAGCTGACGACAACCATGCACCACCTGTCTCTGTTGTCCCCGAAGGGAAAGGTATATCTCTATACCGGTCATCAGGATGTCAAGGCCTGGTAAGGTTCTTCGCGTTGCGTCGAATTAAACCACATGCTCCACCGCTTGTGCGGGTCCCCGTCAATTCCTTTGAGTTTCAGTCTTGCGACCGTACTTCCCAGGCGGAGTACTTAATGCGTTAACTTCAGCACCGAGGTTTCCCCCAACACTTAGTACTCATCGTTTACGGCGTGGACTACCAGGGTATCTAATCCTGTTTGCTACCCACGCTTTCGTGTCTCAGCGTCAGACACAGGCCAGAAGGCCGCCTTCGCCACCGGTGTTCCTCCACATATCTACGCATTTCACCGCTACACATGGAATTCCACCTTCCTCTCCTGCACTCAAGTCTACCAGTTTCCAATCACCCTCCATGGTTAAGCCATGGGCTTTCAAATCAGACTTAATAGACCGCCTACACACGCTTTACGCCCAATAATTCCGGACAACGCTTGCCACCTACGTATTACCGCGGCTGCTGGCACGTAGTTAGCCGTGGCTTTCTGATTAGGTACCGTCACCTTATAGTCATTCCCTACTATAATCGTTCTTCCCTAATAACAGAGCTTTACAATCCGAAGACCTTCTTCACTCACGCGGCATTGCTCGGTCAGACTTTCGTCCATTGCCGAAGATTCCCTACTGCTGCCTCCCGTAGGAGTCTGGGCCGTGTCTCAGTCCCAGTGTGGCCGTTCACCCTCTCAGGTCGGCTACGCATCGTCGCCTTGGTAGGCTTTTACCCTACCAACTAGCTAATGCGCCGCAAGCCCATCTATTAGCGATGCCTTAAGCATCTTTAAATATAAAATCATTGATTCTATATCCTATCCAGTATTAGCTACCGTTTCCAGCAGTTATCCTCGTCTTATAGGTTGGTTACTTACGTGTTACTCACCCGTTCGCCACTAACACATTGCTGTGTTCGTTCGACTTGCATGTATTAGGCATGCCGCCAGCGTTCGTCCTGAGCCAGGATCAAACTCTCCAAATAATTTATAATTAACTTTAATTAATTTTAATTTGTTTGTTTGTTCAATTCTGTACTCATAAGTTTTAACTATCTATTTTCCTTTCGAAAAATAGCTTTAATATTTATCCAGAGATAATTATTGTGTGATTCTTTTCGTTCTGTTTAGTTTTCAAAGATCTACTCGCAATTACGCCATATTATCATATCATTCTGACGCAATTTTGTCAATGTTTTTTAATGTTTTTTTTAGATCGATAAGTCATCGACAAATATGAATTTTATCACCTGTTATACTAGATGTCAACAAAATTTTAAATAAAGTTGATTTTGTCGAAACCTGACGACAGCAATAGATTCTATCATTTATTATTGTAATTGTCAACACCCTAAAGTAACTAATTTAATTTTAAACTTTAAAGTTATTAATTGAGATTAGCTATCATTGTAATTATCTATTATACAATTACGTTTAAATAAATATCATCAATCTTTTAACCAGAGATTTTACAACTTCAATGTATTACTATTTCATGTTAAATTTGTGAAACAATAAATTAGATTTTATCACTAATCTACACCCATTGTCAACAACCAATATTTAGATTTTTTAATTTTTATGTAAATATAAAAAAGTTTATTTTAAATTAATTTATTCTATTGTAATTGAAGGAATTACTGTAAAATGAAAGAAAAAAATAATACACACTATCTCATATTATTTAGTTTAATTTTATTTGATAATTATATACGCCCAGAATATTTTTATTTTAAAAAGATAGGTTTTTGTTTAATCTGTCTGTTTAAGATTTTAAGATAATTTATTTCGTGACACTCTTATTATAGATAAACCATAAAAAATGATACCAATTAGGATCAAAGCAATGATCATAAACGACCAACCAAGTTCTGTTTTACCGAACATCAATTTTATACCCCAGAAAACTTTATAATCATTTAATGTTGTTGAACTGGCATTATTAAATACTTTTTGTAACGGTTCAGAAGTAAATATTCTTCTTAACATACTAGCACTATAACTAACTGGGAATAATGAAATAACTGATTTTGCAAATTTGGGTAATACTCCTGGTGGAACATAAATACCTGCCAGAAACCCTATCAAGGTACCAATCATCGTGCTAAATGTACTATAAGCATTTGAAGTCTTAATAAATGTGATGATATAAAACAATACCGCAGAAAAGGTGATAACTGATAATACGATGATGATTAATGTCTCAACCGTTTGCATAAATGAAAGCATTTGCCCACCTTGAGTTAAAACAAAAAATTCTACTAAAAAAAATCCGACTACTGAGAACACAGTAGTTATTATCCAAGATGAGATAATATAGCCTAATACCACATGTGACCGTTTAATAGGAGAAGAAAGAAAATCTTTATTACGTTCATACTCAATGTCATTTATTATTATTCCATATGTTCCTAGTGTAGTAGTAACCGTATTAACACTAATTAATCCTGCCATAAGCCATGAATTAACTAACCACGCAATATCATTTGTATTAATTGGACTTCCACCAGAGGTATTTATCATATTGCTTATATTATCTACTTGCTCTTTACCTAAAAATAAAGCATACAATCCTATGATAATAATAATTGATAAGAATGAGAAAAAAACCGCACTCCTATTTCTTAAAAATACTTTTAAATTTCTATTAATTAACGCTTTAACAACATTCATTTCATTCACCCCTTATCTTATCTCTTTACCTGTAATATTTACAAATACATCATCCATATTCCCACGAATTACTTCAAAACTATCAATTTCTTCTTCATATTTTTTTAGTATATGTAATGCTTCCATACTACTATCCACACGAATTTCAACGACATCATTTTTTATTTTATATTGTTTTTCTATATTATTAACAAATTGATCCATGTTTTTAGGTATAATTCGCATTCTATCATGGCTATATGTTAATCGTAATTGTTCGGGTGTATCTTTAGCTACTATTACGCCATTATCAATGATGACAACTTCATCTGCAGAGGCTGCTTCTTCCATATAATGAGTCGTTAAAAAAATTGTCATATTTGTTTCTTCTTGAAGTTGATTAATAGTTTCCCATACTTTAATTCGAGTTTGTGGGTCTAAACCTGTTGTTGGTTCATCTAAAAATAAAATTTCGGGTTTATTTAATAAAGCTCTCGCAATATCAGCACGTCTTTTTTGTCCACCAGATAGTTTTCCATAACGTCTATCTAAAAAATCTGAAATTCCGACAATATCAGCAATTTCTGATAGTCTATTATTAAAATCTTCTTTAGACATATGATAAAAAGTAGAACGAATCTGTAAGTTTTCTCTTACAGTTAATAATTTATCAAGTAAGGAATCTTGATATACAACTCCTATCATATTTCTAATTTGATCATTTTCCTTTCCCATTTCATATCCACCAACATAAATAGAACCTGAAGTTATATTTAATGTTGTACAGATAGTATTGATGGTAGTTGATTTACCAGCACCATTAGGACCAAGAAATGCAAACAAAGCACCTTTTTCAACATTAAAACTAATATCATTAACGGCAGTAATATCACCATATTTTTTTACTAAATTTTTGATTTCTATAATAGAACTCATAATATCACCTTCTTTTATGTTTTTACCTTTAAAATATTATCTTATATATAACCAATTGTCAATATGAAAAATATATTCAATTCTATTCGCAATTATCATTATGCTCTATAAAAGCTACTGTGTTTTCAATAGAAAATACATATCTAAAACCAGCATTCTTATAAATCCTTTCTGCAACCTCATTAGCTGGCCATTCATATAAAACAAAGTCACTCGCTTTTTGATGATAAAAAACTAAGAAACTGATTAGTTCTTGACAATATCCTTTTCTTCTATGCTTAGGAGCAGTTGCGACATGGTCAAGTCTTGCAACTCCATTACTATAGTATATTGATGCACACGTTACAAACTCTCCATTTAATTCACCTATTATTAAATGAAAATTAGGGTTCTCAATTGCTTTTTCAATCACAATAGCATCGAATGAAGCATCATCTGGTTTAAAAATGTCTGTTAAAATTCTATTATCATACTTATCAAGTCGATATAGTTTTAATCTATTTTCAGATTTAATAGTGCTATTTTCGCATTGAAGATAAACTTTATTCACTCCAGTACCAAAAGAAATCAATTGATAACCAGCTTCCTCAAATACTTTTTTATTTTTTTCAAAAGAGCCATCAATCGTTTGATAAATTCTAGGAGATAATCCTTTTTCTAAATAGAACGATTTTACTTTCTTTAATACATTTTCTAAATTAGTAATCTTATCCATATATATAATAGCATGATTACTATCATGAGATATTTTATTCTCTTCATTATAGAATATAATTCCGTATTCTTTTTCGAGGTAATGAGTAAAATTCATTGGAAAATTATTCTCAACTTTCATTATAGTATTTTGAAAAAAATGAGAATAATATGTTTTATTAAATTCATCTTTAAATGCCAAGTATCTTTCCTTTGTTGTATTTACAAAATCATTATTCATAATAAATTTATTGAATTCTCGTAAACTGATGAACTGATAGTCGACAGTTTCTTCATCTTGAAGACTAATTTTTTGATTATTCATGTTAATAAAAGTAATAAATCCTCTATATAGTTCTGTATTTTTAGTAAATTTATAAAATAAATTTAAGTCACTCTCTTTAATTATTATACCCGTTTCTTCTTTAAGTTCGCGAACCGCTCCTTGAGTAACTGTTTCACCTTTAAGAACAGACCCACCAGTCATCTCCCAACATAATGGATAATGTTTATTAGGATGTCTTTTCGTCATCAAAATTTCACCCAATTCATTAATGGTGAATATTTCTACAACGATATGATAACATCCTTTAGTAATTGTTTTTCCTCTTATCAAATCAAATCCAAGTTTATTTTCATTTTCATCATAACAATCAAATAATTCTAGATTGGTTTCTTTACCTCCTTTATAAAACAAATCCTCTGTCATCATATATAGATGTTGAGAAAAATATTTCCCATTTATCAAATCCTTATCCTTTAAATAACTAACATATCTAATGTTAAATTTTGAAACCAAATTTAAACTAGGACGATTATTGTCGTTAACATAAAACAAGATTTTCTTTAATCCAAGATTATTAAACGCATGATTCAAGATAGTTTGAATTGATTTTTCTGCGATATGTTTTCTTCTATATTTTGATGAAACATAATAGTAAATGCTCATTGCGTTTTCTTTTTCAACTAAGTCATATAAACCAAGTTTTCCACATACTTGATGATCATAGAAAATGTAGAATAAGTACTTATCATTTTCTAAACTTTTAATAAATTCAATTTCATCATCTATGCTATATTCATCTGTTATAAAACTAAAAATATTCTTAAGTTCATTTCTATCCTCAGTTTCTAAATTATAGATAGCTAAAGCATCATTTAATGATGGGGTTAATAAATAGATATTTTCGTCAACTTTTATTTGCATTGTATCACCTACTTTATTTATTTAAGTTATATTTAATCTATTGATATCAAGTATTGATTTGATAATAAAATGATCTGAGAATAACACTCTTTACCGTTATTTTCTTCTACAAGATATTTGTTCATTGATTTCATATATAATTTTATCACTTATATTTTCTAATCAGCAAATCTATTTTCGATTAGTTTTCTGATTACTTAAGTAAATTTTAGCATATAATTCATTTTTTTAATAACTATTTATAAATAATTTACTATAGCCATAATTTCTATTACACTAGCCTTGAGAATGGAAAATATCAGAAATTACAATGGGAAAATAATATAATCTACCTGAACCAAGATAATATTTTTCTATTCTGTGTCAAACACAATGTGAAATTTCTCGATTTCTAGTGCTTATTACTCACAGTATTTAGTTAAAATAGTAAAAAATCTCGATATTATCTATACCGAGATTACATTTTTAGCTATTTAGAGTGACTTAACACGCTAATATGTGCAATAAAAAAAGCACAAAATTAGTGCCTAAGTTTCATAATGGTGCGGGTGAAGGGACTCGAACCCTTACGTACAAGGACGCTAGATCCTAAGTCTAGTGCGTCTACCAATTCCGCCACACCCGCATAATATTTAAAAATGGTGTCCTGCAGAGGATTCGAACCTCTGACCCTTTGATTAAAAGTCAAATGCTCTACCAACTGAGCTAGCAGGACACTGCGCATGGTGCCGACTACAGGAATTGAACCCGTAACCTACTGATTACGATTCAGTTGCTCTACCAATTGAGCTAAGTCGGCAATTAAAA
>CAWGPU010000008.1:0-1494788 GCA_963824615.1 uncultured Haloplasmataceae bacterium
GAAATGCTTGCGTCTGAGAAATATGCAGGACATTTGATGTTGTATAATTATTATAAAGAAGATGTGATTAGCAAGAAGGGACGGAACAAAGGAAATATTCCTAGATATTTTATTGAAAATCATCATGAACCGATAATAGATCAGAAGACATGGGATGCAGTTCAGGAAAAGCGAAAACAAAGAGCAGAAATGTACAATTACGATAGAAGAAAAAAATATGAGTATAGAGATTTTAGTAAAAAATTTTATTGTTCTCAGTGTGGTACTTTATTAGGGCATGTCACTCGAACACAAAAGTTAAAGGATAACACCATAAAAGCTAGACATCAATGGTGTTGTAGAGCTGCTAATGGTAGAACCTTTATTGAAAAATGTAATGCTTTAGCTATTCGAGATATCAATATTGAACATACTTTTATGAGTATGCTTCTAGAGATAAAAAAAAGCAGTAAATTCTTTAATGAAGTGCAAGACTCTATTATTAGAATTAACCTTAATGATAAGGATGAACAAATAGTTGAAGACATAAAAAACAAAAGAGAACTCCTGTATCAGGAATTATACAAGCTTGTCAAAAGCATACAGGGGATTTCTATTGATGAAGTATCTTACATAACTGATGAAATATTAGAACTGCAAAAAATTATTGATGACTATGATAGTAGAAAGCAAAAAGCATTAAAACTTAAAGAAGAACTAAATTGGTTTAAAAATGCGATTTACTCTATACAAGATTTTAATCATGAGAAGGAGAGAGTAGAATTTCGTGAAGATATTTTTAATCGAATAGTAAATAAGGGAACTGTGTATCCTGATGGTAGAATTATTTACGATTTAATTTTTGAAATTCAGTGGACAGCCTATGGGAATGATCGTCAGATTTGGCGATTACCTATAAAAAACTCTAAATAAAAATAGACCCACTAAGTATCTTAAATTGATAACTTGGTGGGGTGTTTTTACTTAAGGTCAAATTATAATGTTGATAGTTATAGAAATCAATTTGCAGTTTTTTTATACTCGTTTAAGGTTTTATATTAAATAAAATTATTGTAGAGAAGAATTGAAATGTGTATAATATTGGTATAAAATAGGTATGTGTGAGAAAATTTTATATAAAAATGTACCAGTATATTTGAAAAAAAACATTTCTAATAAAAGGGAGTTTGGAGATAGTGGATGATTGGAAAGATAAACAAGAAGAATTAATGAAATTAATAGAAGAAACAACTAAAAAATTAGATGAAAAGCTTAAAAATGGTGAGATTACACAGTATGAATACGATGAGTTAAAATCATTTGATTTTGAATATGATGAAAAAAAAGATCCAATTGAGTTATTTAAAAAGTTTTATGCAGAAAGGAAACCAATAAAATGCAGTAAATTATTATTGGATATTTATGATAAACATAAAAGTAGTTTTAGAAAAGCTGTATTGCTAAGTGAATGTTTCCAGAGATCCTTTGGGTTATAAATATAATCAAGAAATCCATGAATTTACCATATTAATAATTAATAAAGCTTTTAATTTAGCAAATTCAAAAGAGTATCCAAGGGAATTATTGATTGAATTGAGACAATTATATTTTGCTTATAATTTTTTTAATCATAATAATCAAAGAAATACTGAAAAACTTGATAAGTGTGACTTTATGAATTTTACTTTGTCAGAACAGATAAGGATGTTATTAATTTTTCTTCAGTACCAGGATAGATTAGGAGTTGAATTAAGAGAGAAAGAAATAAAGAAACAAGGTTTTTTCACTGGAATGGAAGCTGGTATTTCATAACAAGAAGCACGTAACACAAACCCAAATATGTTAGTTTCATATGCTGATAATTTTGAGGGAATATTAGAAGCTTATGATATTTTAATACGATATTTATATTATAAGAAAAGAAAGGATTATAACAAAAAAACACTACATGACCATGGAGATATAACACATATTAAAATCCCTTCATTGGAGTTAATAACTCATTTAGCAATTCAAAGAAATATTTTAATAAACACATGGGAAAGATTTAAATATTCACAATGGAATGTGGTACTACAAAAAAATGAAACGACAGGTGTGTATATATTTATGCCTAAAGATGAGGCAGAATACAAGGAACATATTATAGCAAGCAATAGAAGACAATACTCATTAATGCTAAATTTATTTCAAACAAATAGTACTGAAGTGGTAAATCAAAGTAGCGATGTAATTTCTAAAATTGCTGATGAAATTGATAAAAAATAAAATTAAAACACTTTTTTTAATAAATAAAGAAGATTATTTTTCTGCAGTAGAAATACCTCGAACAATGATAGATGCCTACAGAAAAAACATGCATCCATATTACTTAGAACTAGCGATAGATGGATTGAATGTTGAATATATATTTAAAGTATTTGAGTTTTTACACGTAATGGCGGAATGTTACAAACGTGCAAGTTACAAAGACTTTAATCAAGATGATAAATCATGGTATAAATACCTCTGTCCAATTGTACCTATTGACTATTTTGTAGAAGGTTTAACAAATTATTATGGATTTACTAAAGATTATTTTTTAGAAGTTAATTAAGTGCTTTACTTTCGAACCTCGAATTAAAGGAGAAAGTGATGTCTTTCTCAGACCGTTAATATTAGTGAATTCAGATAATATAGTATTCTGTCCGATATTAATGCAACAGATGAATTTAGAAAGAATAATTGAAACACTTCTAAGTAACTTTGAAGAAATATTGCCCGTATTGGAACTGATTTTGAGAAAAAGTCATCAAATCAATTTTGTCTTTCTTTAGTGGAATAAAAGTTAACACAAGTAAAATTGATTTTTTTGCATCAGACGAAAAAGATATTGAATTTGATTTTATTGGTACATTTGATAATCATTTATTACTATGGGAATTCAAAGCAATGACAATACCTTATGGTGATAAAAAGCATTTGGAGTGTAAGAAAACTATTATGGAAGGTATAGGTCAGGTTGGAAAGAAGGAGTCGTATACTTAAAACTGATTGGAAAAAAAATAAAAGAGTTGGCTAACATAGAATTACCTGAAGAACCCTTTACGATGATAAAATTATTAAATTAGTTGGAACTAATATTTTTGATTTTACGTCTATGGTTTACGGTGAAGATATAAGAGTAGTTGACGAGTCTACACTTTTAAAATTCTTTATTGATCCAGAAGTGAATGTTTTGAGTCTAAATGATAACAAGGTACTAAACTAAAAAGATTATGGAAAAATACAGAACCAACTGCAAATGAGTTTATTCATTATCTAGAAAATCCTATAACAACCTCATCGTATAAAGGGTGTATTGAAGCCTTTCCTAAAACCTTTGATATTTTTGAAGACGATTATCCTATTGTAGTAATAGACCAAATCTTAACTGAAGGATCCGTATAGTCAAGAAATTAAAAAATTTATCAATCCAACAAATCTTCTTTTACTAATAAAAAATCATCAAAGCATAGAAAGAAAAATGGAAACAAGAAAAATAAGAAGAAAAATAAAAAGTAAGAAAAAGAAATAGTTCTAAACCTTATATCTGGCCTTTCTTTGAATCGTGTGGGTAAAGCCCAATATTAGTTTGTTGAATCTATTCACATAATGTATAATGGTTATAAAGAATTACATAGATTAGGGATGGACGAAAAATGAATAATTTAGACTTATTTACAGCTGCTTTAATGCTTAACGAACCTTGGGAAGTGATTGATGTTAAATTTATTGATACTGATAAATTTAACAAGGAACTTCATATCACGATAGACTTTAATAAAGGTGGGCTATTTTCATGTCCAACAGATGGGTGCACTGAGACTTTGAAGGCATATGACACTATATCTAAAACGTGGAGCCATTTAAACTTTTTTCAATATAAAACTTATATACACGCTAGAGTACCAAGAACAAATTGTGATAAGCATGGAGTTCACATGGTAGAGGTACCATGGTCAAGACCGAGGATCAGGTTTCACCTTACTATTTGAAGCTTATGTTGTTGAAATGGCAAAGCATCTTCCTGTTCGTGTCATTGCAGACATGATAGATGAACATGACACTTGTTTATGGCGATTTATCCAGCACTATGTAAACGAAGCACGAGAAAAGGAAGACTACAGCGAAGTAGAAATGATTGGCATAGATGAAACAAGTAAAAAGGGACACAATTACATCACGGTGGTTGCTTATTTAGATAAGAAGAAAGTCATTTTTGTCACAGATGGCAAGGATAATGAAACAGTAGATAAGTTTACAGAAGATTTAATTCTGCACCATGGCATCAAAGAAAATATTAAGATTGTAACCTGTGATATGTCTCTAGGATTTAGAAAAGGTATTTTAAACAACTTCAAAAATAGTAGTACTATTATTGATAAATTTCACGTTATAAAGCATGCAAACGAAGCTGTAGATAGGGTTAGAAAAGAAGAAGTTAAGACAAATGCAATGTTGAAATCAACGAGATACATTTGGTTAAAAAACGAAATAAACCTCACCGCCAAACAACTAGAAAAGAAGCAAGCCTTAAGTCAACAACACCTTAAAACAGGCCGTGCCTACCAAATGAGAGTAGCATTACAAGATATCTATTTAACTTGTATGACAAGGACAGAAGCTTCTAGAGCGATAAAGAAGCTACTGAGTTGGATGATGCATTCAAGATTAGAACATATGAAGAAATTAGCAACTACAATTCGAAATCATTTTAATGAGATACTAAACTATTTTGACTATCGATACACCAACGCAATTCTTGAGGGAATGAATAGCATCATACAAAATATAAAACGTAGAGCAAGAGGATTTAAGAACAATGAGTATTTTAAAACAATGATCTATTTAGTATGCGGAAAATTGGATTTATCTGCGTTCTAATTGGAGCGCGCTTTTTTTGTGTTACCCACACAAAGTAGCGAGGAGCCCCATATCTTTAATGTATGTTCTAAAAATTGATACAGATAACTTGTATACACTACTTCATAATGAGAAATTTTAAGTATTGATTCAGTAATAACTATATAGTGAAAAACTCGTCAGAATTAAATTTACAGCTCATCTCTAATCAGAGGTGGGCTATTTTTTAATGCCAATTTTTGAGGTTATCAAACTCGCATCGTGGCGAATTGCCTATGTACCATATTGAAAATCATCATGAAGCAATCATTGATAAAGAAATGTGGAATCAAGTACAAACAATTTTAAGTAATCGTGCAAAACAATTTAACCAACGGCTCCTTAACAAGTCTAAAAAGAAAAATTCTAAAAATCGAGCATTTGAAAAGAAATTATATTGTGGTGAATGTGGAAATTTAATCGGTCATTATCGTTATGTATCTAACAATAAAGAAAGTAATAACTGGAAGTGTAATCATGCCAGAAGATATTACTTAAAAGATAAATGTACAGCTCCCGGTTTTCAACAAGAATATATTGAACTTAACTTTATGAAGCTAAAGAAGTTAAGGCATTACTTAAATTTTGTAAAGAACCTAGAAAATTTAATGAGATGTTTGATTTTATGAATACGATGAAGTTTATTTCTAAATCTCATTTACGAACATCAATCATATATCCATTACTTAAGTCAGGGAAGTTGAAGAAAACTTGTCACGATAATAAAAATCAGATGTATTATGAAAATATAGTAGAGAATAAAAAAAACAAACAATTGGAAGTAAATGACTAAAACTTCCGTTTGTTTGTTTTAAATAAAAATATTCCTGTAATCTAAATATGAAGCAAGGTGGTTATAATTTAACAATTGTTAATCACCATATTTTATTATTTAACTACTTCTTAATCTCAAAACTGAATATATGAATAGGATTCATTAGAGTTTTTTTCATTTATTTTATCTGATAAATATTGATACAATTTATCAAAATCAATTAATTGTTTATTGTATTCAAACTCATATTTAATGATGTTTCGAATATCATTTATCGAAAATTTAAATCTAAATATTTCATCAAAGTTATAATCGATTAATGCATTAAACTGTTCTTGTGTTTCTATATTTTTGAAATAGTGATCGATTGATATGTTGTATTTTATAAGGACTAGATTACGATCAATTCTTATACCGGAGTCAGCAATTTCAAAAATAAATAAATTATTAATTTTAAAATGGTAGTTATCTAATATCGATAAGTTTTCAACTGTCTTTACATGTTTCGTAGAAAAATTTAAAAATAAATTATAAACTTCATTTTCCGATAAATATTCAATTGTCCATCTTTCTAAATCATAAGAATTATGATTAAATAAATCATCATGATATTTCCTTTTTATCTCACTAAACACATGACCAATAAACATAGACTTGACTAGATGCTTATATGATATTGGTGGAAAATTCAATTTTAAATCGTGTCTATTGAAATAGGAGATAAAATAATTAGATAATTTTTGTTCAAACTTTTGTTTTTTGTATAGAGATTTAATTGTTCCAATATATTTTTTAAGCATTTCATCAATAAAATTTATATCAAGGTCTACAAAACTGTAATTTAAGACAAAACAATTTTCACAATTTCTTATTTTCTCTTCAACTTTTTCTTTATATTCTAATTGTATTTTGTTTAAGTTATCCATATATTTTTTATTTTTGGAATTAAATTGCTTATCTAACTGATCAATTGATTTACGATATTTTCTATATATTGAAGAAAAATCGAATTCTAGAAGTATGATTTCATCTAATTGATTAATATTATTTTGTTTGCTTTCATTTATTTGATGGGTAACCGCAATTTCGATATAAGTAAATTTATTTAAGGAGATATCCATAATATACTTTTTATCATTTATATAAAGCGGATATTCTAATTCAGGTAAAATTGAATTAAAATTTAAAATATTTTTTTCTCGATAGATTTTAAATGCTACCCAATTTTGTATTTTTTGAAATAATGTGTTCTCAATTATAGGCTTATATTTTGTGATTTCAGTACCAAAATAATTGTATAATGCTTCACGTATATAATTTATTTGAATATCTTTATGTAGCATCATCTTATTGTAATTTAATTTTCTTAAATCGATAGTATAGGCATTTATACTTAAAAAATAATCTTGCGCTATTTTATGTATAAAAGTCATTCCTTCACATTTATGATCATCACACAAATTATCATGTCTGAAATACCATGCATTCTTTTTTCCTTGACAAGCTATCATAGCTTCTTCACATTTTGGACAAAAATATAAATCCTTGTTATTAATATCCACATCGTATATACTAACTAATTTTTCTGTTTTTGTATTTGCATATTCATATTTTGCCTTTTTTGCCATTGTAACAATCCCCCAATATACAATTTATAGACTAATAAAAATCCTTCTTGATAATTTGTAATAAGTCCCTTTAAGTTATTTTAGCATAATTTGACAAAACATGTATATAATAAGAATCTTACTGTATTAGAAAATAAAGATTTAGGACAATATTATCAATAATAAATAGTTTAATTATATGGTCACTTAAGAAACTTAATAACTGATTTAAAAATGGTCAAATACAAATAATAATGTTTAATTATAATAAATTATAGGAAAGTTAAATTTATTGTGATATAATTTGGTTAATAGTTCCTACCGAGCCTATGTAATACACTGTGTTATAAGCGTAACTAGGTAGGCCATTTTTATTTAAATACCTATTATTTTTTAAATAACAAACCAGATGATTAATAACTTAATATTTCAAAATGGATATAATATTTTTTAAGTTATTTTTATAAAAATATCACATGATAAAAAAGAGATTATAATAAATATTAAGAGTAAAATAAATCAAAATTGTTAGGATGCTGATATCATGAATATTGACCGAATTAGAGAAATTCTTAATAGTGGGGAAAGTTTAACTGTTGAATTTAAACAAAGCAAAAACAAACTGAATAAAGATGTTTTTGAAACTGTCTGTGCTTTTTTAAATAGAAATGGAGGTCATCTATTTCTTGGTGTTGAGGATGATGGTGAAATTGTAGGTATTAATCCGGATGCAGATAGGAAAAAGTTAAAAAAAGAATTTGTAACTTACATGAATAATCCTCGAATAAGATTAAGTCCAACAGCATATATATCAATCGAAGAAGTTGAAATTGATGGAAAAGTAATACTTTATTATTTATTCCTGAAAGTTCTCAGGTACATAGATGTAATGGAAAAATATATGATCGAAATGAAGATGGCGATATTAATATCACTGAAAATACAAATTTAGTTTCTAGATATGTACATGAGAAAACAAAGTACCTATACAGAAAATAGGATTTTTCCTTATGCGAAATTTCTGAATTGAAATTGAACTTTTTAAAAAGTGAGAAAATTGGCGTCGAATAAAAAACTAAATCATCCTTGGGAGTCCATGGATGAACTAGAAATTTTAAAAAGTGCAGGATTATATTTAAGAGATCTTCAAAGCGGAAAAGAAGGATAACTCTTGGAGGGATATTAATTTTTGGTAAAGAAGAATTGATACATGCAGCATTACCACATTATAAAACGGATGCTATTTTAGAAGAGAAAATTTAGATCGTTATGATGATAGTGATGATATAAGAGTAAATTTAATGGAAGTTATGAACGATTAATGCAATTTATTGCAAAGCATTTAAATGATAAATTTTATCTTGAAGGAAGATAAAAGAATTAATCTTGAGAGATAAAATTTTTAGAGAAGTTGTTTCGAATTTCTTATTCATAGAGAATTGCAAATCCATTTCCAGCAAAGCTAATTATTGAAAAGGAAAAAGTTATTACTGAAAATAGTAATAAACCCCATGGTAATGGAATAATTGATCCAGAAGAATTTCTCACCATTCCCAAAGAACCCAACGCTTGCAAAGTTTTTTAAAGAAATTGGATGGGTTGAAGAGTTAGGCTCAGGTGTAAGAAATATTTATAAATACAATAAAATTTATTCTGGAGCAGAACCAATATTTATAGAAGGTGATGTGTTTAAGACGATTATTCCATTGACCCCGCAAGTTACCCCGCAAGACACCCCGCAAGTTACCCCGCAAGTTACAACAATAGATGAGATAGAACTAGCGATATATTAAATTTTTGCCGCTACCAAAAAGTAGAAATGAAATTCAAGATTTTCATGAAATGAAAGATAGAGAATACTTTAGAAAGAAAATACTTAATCCTTTGATAAAAGGAGGGTTATTAAAATTAACAATACCTGAAAAACCGAAGAGTCCAAAACAAAAATATTATTCAGAAATTTAATAACATAATCCCATGTTCATCACAATAAAGTGATGGGCTTTTTTTTCGCTTATTTCTTTATTCTTTCATCTTGATGACGTGCATATGATTTAATTGAATAAAATGTTATAAAAAGGTGGTGCTTTTAAGAAGTACGATCTTTTTCATTTGGTACTTTAGTATTGTTAAAGCCAAAAAAGGAAATTGACCCAAATTATTCGTCTTTAATTAATGTGATTATTAAGCATCAAAAAATCTGAATACAAATTCTAAACCGTCTAAAACCAAGATTATTTAATTTGAATATGGAGTCCATCAATTAATATGGAAATCAACACCTAGAACAAATTGTAATAAGCATGGAGTTCACACGGTAGAGGTACCATGGTCAAGATCAGGATTAGGTTTCACCTTACTATTTGAAGCTTATGTTGTGGAAATGGCAAAACACCTTCCTGTTCGTGTCATTGCAGACATGATAGATGAATACGACACTCGTTTATGGCGATTTATCCAGCACTATGTAAACGAAGCACGAGAAAAGGAAGACTATAGCGAAGTAGAAATGATTGGCATAGATGAAACAAGTAAAAAGGGACATAATTACATCACGGTGGTCGCTGATTTAGATAAGAAGAAAGTCATTTTTGTCACAGATGGCAAGGATAATGAAACAGTAGATAAGTTTACAGAAGATTTAATTCTGCACCATGGCATCAAAGAAAATATTTAAATTGTAACCTGCGATATTTAAACAACTTCAAAAACAGTAGTACTATCATTGATAAATTTCACGTTATAAAGCATGCAAACGAAGCAGTAGATAGTAAAAAAAAATTAAGAAAATAAATTGAAATAAGAAATACATCTGGTTAAAACACGAAATAAACCTCACCGCCAAACAACTAGAAAAGAAACAAGCCTTAAGTCAACAACACCTTAAAACAGGCCGTGCTTACTAAATGAGAGTAGCATTACAAGATATCTATTCAACTTGTATGACAAGAACAGAAGCTTCTAGATCGATAAAGAAGCTACTGAGTTGGATGATGCATTCAATATTAGAACATATGAAGAAATTAGCAACTACAATGTGAAGTCATTTTAATGAGAAATTATTTTGACTATCGATACATCAACACAATTCTTGAGGGAATGAATAGCATCATACAAAATATTAAACGTAGAGCAAGAGGATTTAAGAACGATGAGTATTTTAAAACAATGATCAATTTAGTGTGCGGGAAATTGGATTTATCTGCGTTCTAATCAAAACGTGTTTTTTTTTGTTATCCACACAAGGTAGCGAGGAGCCAATTTTAATCACATCATAAAAAACGACCAATAATGTAAGTAGAAAATGCAAAAATTTCTAATTTTGCACTATAATTCGTGATAATCTAATGTTATAATATAATGACTTATGATTTAGAGGTAAAATAAATGACAAATTTGATAGCAAAATTTAAACTAGATATATGAATTAGTTATTTTAATGTTAGTGACACTTAACTATTTGGTATTGTAAAGTATTTGATTATAAGTTTGGCTTTTTAATTTATTTACTAATATTTATTTATTTGATATTAAAGAAAAAACCAATCTCTAATTTTATTATGGTTATGTCTATTTTCAGTCATGAGTGAACAGCAAGTGGGTATTTTCATCATGGAGTCACGCATTAGTAATGATTTTATTTTGTTATACAGTGATATTAAATATAAAAGATAAATATTTTGTGATGGGTAATCTGTTTATTCCACTTATCATCTATTTAATTTATAATTTAATTTCTATTCTTTGGACACCAATTAAATCAGATGGTATTCAAGGTATCATAATTTATTTGAAGGTTATGAAATTTATTATATTATCACAAATGGACGTTTTAAAATTTTAAAGAACAATCTATTAGATATTTCTAAAATCGCAACTTATGTTATGTTTACTTTATCTTTAGAGATTTTTTATACATACTATACATATGGTTTTGAAAATGCTCTTACATAGTCAAACATTTAGTTGATTTAGGTTGGGGACGTTCTAATTTTATGGCAGTTATTTTTGTATTATTAATTCCTATCGCTTTATATAAATATTTAGATAAAAATCATTGGTTCATCATTTTTTTTCTTATTGATTTATTAAGTATTTTAGGACTCATATTAACCTTATCACGCGGGTGCAATCGTAGGAACATTATTCTCTTTATTCTTATTTAGTATTCTTTTTATTCGTAAACAATTTATTAATTCGTTATGGAAGTATTATCGTTTTTTTGAGTATTCTTGTTTATATGCTTAAATAAAATTAATTATGATATTATTTCAATAAAGATAAATTTTATACTCTAACAAGATTTTTTAATGATAGAGGACGTTTTCCTTTTATATCAATTAGCTTGGAATCGTTTTATCCACCATCCGATTTTTGGAGATGGCATTAAATCTAGTAAATATATGATTGCTCATTATTTAGAGGGAGGTTATGTTAGCCATTATCATAATTTTATTCTTCAAATTGCAGCAACCCTTGGAGTAGTTGGTTTACTCTTATTTTCAATGATTGTGTTAAAATGGATTAAAATTTTATGGAAACCCAAAGATGTTTTTGTAATATGCGCGATGGTTAGTATTATTGGAGGACTCACACATCAAATGCTTGATGTTAGCTTTGATTTATTCTATTTTGGATTAATTTTTTATACAATCTTAGGAGTTGTAGAAATTTATCGGGTGAATTTAAAAGAGGATTCTCTAGAAATGAAAATCATCAAAATAAAATTATTTATCATTATATTAATAAATTCTTGAATCATCAGTAACTAGGAAAAATTACATCTGACAAAAAGTGGTTAATATGCTAAGATAAAAGCTTATTAAATCAATAAAAGATAAAAAATTTTATATATAAAGAAAAAATGTTGACAGTTTTGAGTGTTGAATGTCAGCATTTTTCTTTAGTAGATAGTATTATTGAATTTTTCTCTTAGATTTTAAATGAAATTTATCATCATTATTTTGATTTCGGTATATTTCAACAAAACCAATTAAAGTATAAAATACTAAACCAAACATTAAATAATCAAACATGACATCAACACTTTCATGAACTAGTGACCCAGCTATACCTGCACCAACGGCGATAATAAATTTATTTTCTGGTTTAAATAAAATATTAAATGATTTTATTAATAATATTATAAGTATAACTAACCCAATGATTCCTAATGTTACTGCTACTTGTAAAATAAAATCATGAAAAAAATGATTATTTCCATTGATTGTATGTTATCAAGATAATTGCTTGAATTTACTCCCCAACCAAATATCGGACTTTCTTTAAATAATTTTAATCCTAATTTATATAATGGAAAGCGATTACTATCATTAAGAAAGTTTTGTTGTGTAAGGTCTTTATATACTTCAACGGATATCTTATTAATCAATGGAATGAAGTAAGATAATAATACAAGAAAAAATTGTCATTAAGCCATATCGCCATATCATTCTCCAATTCTTTATATTAAAAGTAATGAATATTAGGATACCAGCACCTAATCCTAAATAACCACCACGGGATAAGGTTAAAATTAATCCGAGAATGTTTAAGAAATCTAGTAAAAAATAGATAAGATAAAATTTGTTTTTTATTGTATACTTATATAATGCAATTGGAACTAGTAATACATAAAATGGTGCGATTAAATTTGAATATTGCCACCCTAATCTAACTATATTTTTTAACCCGTTAATATTGTCTACATTATGAGTAGCATATTGATATATTATTTGTGCTGTGATCACAAATAGAAATAGTGATGCTATTTTTGAAATATTAATTAATGTATCTTTATTAAATTTGATGTCACTATTAGTGATAATAAAATAAGCCATATAGCCTTCAAATAAACCACCAATACCATATACACCATATCGTAAATCAGGCGTATATGTTAAAGAAATTATTGAATAAATTAGGTTAATAACTAAGATAAAGAATAGTTTACCAAAAACTATTCTTTTATTTTTGAAAACTTTCATCAAAACAATCAAAAATAAAAAAGAGACCATAAAGTAATCATAATCAGGCGATAAATCTTTATTTTTCGCAACTATTGAGAAAATTGTGACTATAATAAGCCATGAGATTGGTTTCTTTAGATATAATAAAACGATAAATATAATTAAATAAATTGCTACAGAAACTACCCAATTTATTTGTGTGTTATACCATAGATAAAAACTTAATAATGCAAGAACTATGACATTAATTTCGACTTCATATTTCACGTAAGTTTCTTTTAATAAATTCAAGAAATACCTCCTAGTATGTTCATTTTTCAATCATTAAGATTTTATCATAGAATTGTGTTATAAATTATGTTATTTTTGGTTTATTTGTAGTAAAAATAATGGAAAATATTAATGTCAATTCTAAATTATTACTTTTTAAAGTTAGTTGAAAATGCATACCATCATAATCACAAATGATTTCATTATTTCAACTAAATATGTAGAGAACAATACATCCTTTAGCATTCACAAAATTGTGTATATTTTTCAATTCCTTAGCAATTTATTTCAAGTCAATCTCAATAGTTATCTTACTAGAATAATTACTGAGGTGATTTTAATAGACTATCTTTCATCGATTTTATTATTTCGAATGTAATGTTTTTAGAATTGTTTATAGTAATTATGTTTAATGTAGTGTTTTATCAATAGCCACAAATAATCCAATTTTGTTACGTATTTGTAATTTTTAGTTCGGATGCTTTGCAGCTTTAATATTTATATACCCTGGGTAATGTCTACTCACCAATTTATCAAATATACTTTGATTCTTAATGGAAGACTTAATAATTATTAATAGAGTGGCTAAATAGTTGAGATACTGATACTTTACTATTCAATAGATTTCAGGAATTGAAAGTTTATGAATATGTCAGCAATCATAAAATGAGAAATCACGTGACACTCAATGTTATCAAATTATTTGTAGTAAATAGATTGATTTTAATCTAACTAAACCATTTTTATAATTAAAATACATGTGAAAAAGAAACTATATTCAGTAGAAAGACAGCAATTAAATTTAGTAATGTTCAATTGATATTTTTTATATTATCTATGCATTGAAGGTCTGACATTTATTCATAAATAATGGAATTGTGTTATTGTATTTATCAATAACTCATGATAAAATGTAAATTATACATAATGATTTAAAAAACAGATGTACTAATTATAGGACATCTGTTTTTTTTTAGTAGAAAGATAGGAAAGATTACTCGTAGGATAATATGAAACATATGATTATTATTGTATGAAAAAATTATTTTTAGGGAGGGTAATGTGAAAAAGAAAACATTATTCATTATTTTAATTGTTCCATTCCTGTCTTTTTTTGCTTCTTTCACAGTATATTCATCTTTGAATAATACACAAAACGAGACAGAATCAACACAAAACATGGGTAATCAATATGTGAAACCGGAAATTTCCGAAGATGAATACATTGAAGTACCGGAAATAACAACAAAAGAATGGTTTGAGTATATTCATTATGAATATGAGCAATCCTGAAACCGTCATGACGGGAAATTCCAGATATGAACTATTTTTCCCAAGTGATTTTTCTATGGCAACAGTGATGGAAATAAGTCCATTGGATATGTCACTGGAAATCGGCGCTGGGAATTTAAAATCAACTGCAGATTATTCCACAGCCATCCTGTAGATGTTGCGTATGAACGTAGCTCAGGGTTTGCCTGGGGGCTTTCTGAGAATCTTGAGTATGGGGAAGAGGGTAAGATTGATTTTGGTATTGTTAGTTCATCGATATCAATAAAAATTGCAGTTGGTGCTACACAAGATTGGAATTATCAAGAAACTGTAAACATATCTCGCACCTTTGAGGCAATTAAGGATTTAAACGGGAATATTGTCCCGTGGAGAATTGTAGAATACAAAGGTAAAACTTCCTGTTTATATTAAAATCTATGAAGATAATCAATTTATGGGTGAAGGATACTATATTTGCTACTTAATGACCGGCACTTGCAGGGAATGGGCTGACGGGTATATTGAACATTGGTCTACAGGCAAAAAAGTGTCTATCGATGATTTTTATGGCGAGTATTTAAGTGAAGAAAGCTTAATGAAAATCTTAGTCAGTCCATGGGAGTAGTGGGGAATATGAGAAAATATTTATATTTAGTTATATTATCTATGATGCTCTTCTTGAGCACATGTTCATGGGTCAGGTTAATAAGGAATAAATATAATACAGATACCACATAACTATCAGAAATTGGCTTGATAATAAAATACCTGCAAATGTCTCAGAGAGATATTGAACTGCCGGTGGAGTTGCACCGATTCCTATATCAATAGAATGGCGAAGCAGTAATGAAAGCATTATTTTATAACAGGCAAATTTACAGCCCCAAGTGTTAAAATTGATGTAATCTTAACCGCAATAATAGTTTGACAAATAGCAAGGATACTGATAATTTATAAAACCTACACTAAAACGGTTAAGGGAATGGTTTAAGAAATGAAGAAATAGATAACCAAAGCTTTGAGACAATAAAAACATGGCTGGATAATCAAATCCCGCCTAGTACCACACAAAACATCATTTTACCGACAGACCACACTTCGATTGATTGTGATATTACTTGGATCTCATCAAATATTATATTATGCTAACCGAGGTATTATCTTTATTTCTTCAGTCGACCATACAGTAACAATAACCCCCACGATAAAATTCACCAAATAATATAGAAAGCACATGGAAAGGAAGTCACTATTAATAAAGTTGACAATATCGAAATCAAAATAAGATAAATACAATCTGCAGTTATATAAATGATGCTATTCCCGGTAAGACGATTAACCAATGTACATTACCATCAAGTCATCCAACCATTTCAAGTACAATAACCTGGAAATCAAGCAATGAGGGAATATTGTCATCATCAGGTGTTTATGGAAATGTAACAGAAAAGAAGAAAGTATATTTAACAGCTACCATATTAGAAGATAACTTTCACAATCGCATACTGTAGAAATTTTTATTTTACAGAATAATGATAAACTGAATCAAGAAATATGTTAAGCATAAAACTTGGCTAGATACACAAACTCCACTAGCTACATCTTAAATATCAGTTGCCTCAGTACATCAAACCATTCAAGCGACAATCCCTTGGGTGTCATCAAATATTAATATCATGAATATAGATGGTATTATTAAGACCCAACCCTCGATGACTATGTTACTTTTACGGCAACCATTATATTAGAAAATGGTTATTCAGATACTTATACTAGAACGATTCATGTATGCCATCTTCTGATATAGAAGCGAAAATCAATTAGATTTATTTCAGGCCTATATAGAAGGCTGAATACCTCATTATATCGGTGCTAATATTCTGAACTTCCTTTCACTTTTTTCATTATATGAAGAATCAAGAATTCAATGCGGAGAACACCAGGGAATATTTTGATGAATCAGGATGGGCTTTACTTAACCGGAATTCTGAAACCGAATCTTACTGTATTTGTTATGGTGATTACTTTGAAAACGGACAAAGCTAATCATTTTATGAAAATTATAACCGCCTTGCCAGAAAGCGGAGTAACCAAAGTAATACAGGAGGCTATTGATGAAATGATTATCGGTACTTGACTGTAATTTTGCAACCAATATCCCGAGTTCATATTAATCCGACATATAAAGATGCGACCATCACTGGACTCGAAAAATAACAGCATTATTGATGGAGCTCGGATACTATCCAGACGCAACATTTGATAAAACTGTGACTTTAACCGCAAGAATCAGTATACCAGGGTTAGCCCCTTATAATTATGACATTGATGTGAAAGCACTTGGTGTTGTACCGATCCCTCAGCCGGGAAGCATCGAACTCTATTTTAACAATTTAATCGGACATGAAATTACAAAAGACATTTATCTTCCTGGCAAATATAACGAGGCTGATGTGAAGGGCATTCAGGAAAATGTGATATCAGAAGACATTGTATTGGAATGGAATGTATTCAGCGGAGATGAAAGTGTCTTGGTAGACGGCAATCAAATTATCAGACAGGATCATGATATCAATAATCTAACTTTATCGGCAAATCTATTCTTTGACGGTAATAATATTGTAACGATATATTAACGGATATTACGGTAAAAGCAATCACTTCCGAGGAAATGATTAAATATACCAACAACTATATTAAGAGTCAATTGGTGTTAAATGTTTCAACCAATACTATACTTCCAACATCAACAAATAAATATGGCATTCAAATCAGTTGGGCGACATCAAACCAAACTGTCGCAACCATTGAAAATGGTGTAGTAACTGTAAACCCGGCTGCCACAAACCTTTCTTCAATTAACCTTGAGGCATCATTAAGCAGAAACGGACAGCTTATTAGTTCTGATGTTTTGAGTTACAGTGTGAATGTCTTTACATCATCGAATATTTTAACTTTTCCAGAGTCCATTAAAGATCAGAATTTGTATAACTATTTAGTCCAAAAATTTGGCACAGGCGGAATACTGACTACCGATTCTTTCTTCAGCATAAATAATCTGGATAACAAATGGTACAGTTTAGATTTGTCTTATGATACGCTGGGATATTATATTACAGATATATCAGGCATCGGTTATATTACAAGCTTGAGATATTTAAATATTTCCGGACAAAATCATCTGACAGATTTCACGGAAATATCATCATTAAAGAACCTTGAAGTATTAATCGCTGATGATGTGAATATGTCAAGTACGATGGAAAACGGTTATTCTCTTTTTAGAAATCTTAAGGAGTTATATGCTGTCGATTTATCGAACAATCACCTTCAGTCAATTGATGGTCTTAATGAACTTGACCGTTCCAAACTAGAAATATTATATCTGCAAAATAATCAAATAAGTGACATCAGTTTCCTTTCTGAATTCACCAATATAAAGAAATTAGTTTTATCTAATAACAACCTTAACGATATTTCAGCCTTAGGTTCTTTAAGCAGTTTGGATTTCTTATATTTGGATCATAACTGCATCAGCAACATTGAAGCCTTGAAAAATTTAAGATTGATTGAGACATTAAGACTCGATCATCAGGAAACGGTAAAAGGCGATGGAATCTCTTCATTAATGAACATTGATGTATTAGCGAATGTATTGGAACTTAAAAACTTATATATTAACAACAACATAATTGTCGATATCGATTGTTTGGGCTCATTAAGCAAAATAGTCGTTATCAATGCGGCTAATAATGAAATTGAAAGTATGAGCGCCCTTAATGTATTCAGCAATATGCAATATCTTAATTTGGAGAATAATAATATCTCAGGCTCAACCGTCCCTATTTCAAAAATGACGAATTTGGAAACATTAAGACTTGAAGGTAATAATTTCTCAGCTGGTACGTATTTTAATACTACAGTAAAAGATTTAACCAAGCTGAGGGAGTTAAGTATATCTTCAGAAAACAGTGGATTTATCATAAACGATCTAGGCTTTTTAGCGAATATGCCAAATCTCGAACATTTATCGATACCATACAACAGAATACCGCAGACTTTTTCAAAAACAGGAAATGAAACGACGATTATCTATGACAATGTCGGTTTTATTGCGAACTTGACCAAACTAAAATATCTGGACATTAGTGGTAATAATTTTAACGATATTTCTTCTATTAGTAATTTAATACAGCTTGAACAGCTTTATGTAAATGATTTACATGTAAGCTTTGTCGATGATGAAGGATTATTTTTATTTACGAATTTCAGTAATCTGAAAGCACTGTCATTGGTGAACACAGGACTGGATTCACTAAAATATCTCGATGATCCTTGGCTTTTACAGTTACGCAAATTACAGTATTTGAATCTATCTTACAATAATTTTACCCAAGTTAATATTACAGACATTTATAATGCAGCTCGTGGCAAGACATTAAATACTTTGTACATCGATTCCAATCAGGTTTATAGAATCACTAGATCTTTAGATTTGGTTAAGTTCGGTGCATTAGAAAGATTGTCGATTGTCAATGGTAATTTAGATAATCAAATCCAATTTCCGCAGAATTTGAAATACCTGAATATCAGCAATGATATTGCATATGATTTTTCTTACATTGAAAATTCACCGGAATTAAGGGAAATAGTAATGGATAGAGTTAGTGGGGATATTTCTAGCCTTATCAATTTAGATAATCTTCATAAATTAAGTTTGACCTTGGTGGTACCGGGGAATGTCAATTATCGTAAGAATATTGAAACATTAAAATTATTATATGGCCGCAATGCAGTAATTCAGATGAACGGCAATGAATTTACACCAAATGCCATAGCAGACGGAACGGTTGTCTTAAATCAAATTCTGGAAAATAAAGATGACATCATTTCGGTGGATTTAGACAATCAGATAGTTGATGCCAATGGTTTATTCCTTGTTAACATTTATGATGATTTCCAATTAACATGGAAAGTCAGCCTTAACGGAACGGATTATTCGCCAGTTTCATCAGAAGATGATCTAATATCATTATTAAACGGAAAACCAGCTGATGGAATATTGTATATTAATACGGAATTGGAAATTTACGGTACAAAGGTTCATATTGATTATTCAGTAAATTATAAAATAATCAAATTACTCAGGGTCAATTACTATGATTCACACAATAATGTTATAAAAAAGGTTGAATTGGAATACGGCAGTAAACCAGAAAATTTGTCAATCTCAGTCCCAGGTTATACACTTAATGGTTGGTATACCACAAATGATTACCAGACATTATACAATTTTGATTCAGCTTTAACTGCGAATAAGAACATATATGGACAATACACGGCAAACACGTATACAGTTACCTTCAAGGCAAAAGGAGAAGTTGTCGATACGAAAGGCTATACCTATGATGGTTCCTATGATTTAAGCGTCACCTCGGAACCAGGAAAGGATTATTATCAGTTTGTCGGTTGGTGTAAAGGTGAGGATGATGAATTTTACCAGACTCAGTCAGAAGCTCTTGATAATATCATTTCTAATGCGGGTGATGCATTTAAATATGAAAATGATATCACTTTAAGTTCCGTCTGGTCACAAACCAATGAAACATATAAATATATTTCTTCATTAAGTCAACTGAAGAATATGAGTCTAGACCAACAGTATATGTTAATTTCTGATATCACTTTCGATAGTACGTGGACACCTCTTGGTGATTTTTCCGGAGTTCTGGATGGCAATAACAAGACGATTACAACCCAGGGTACTATTAAATTTGAAATTAGTGATGATAATGATCTTATTCACGGGACGCTATTCAACAGTAACTATGGTACGATTAGAAATCTTAAGTTGAATATTAATGAAATAACATCCTATTCATCAGCAACGAACGCTGCCAATTATCATGATGGAACTTATACAGTATATAACGGAGGCGTAGTCGGCATCAATGAAACAGGTGGCATTATTGATAACGTATCAGTGACTAGTACTAAGACCATGATGAATGATCGAAATAATTCTACATTTGGTGGAATCACCGGTGAAAACAGGGGAACAATCACGAATTGCACAGTTGAGGGCACGATTTATTCAACAGGTGATGCCGGCGGTATTGCGGGAAGAAGCAAAGGGAAAATCGCAAACTGTTCATTTGACGGGACAATAGAAATCTATCTTGCTAATGACAATGGAGGAACCAGTATTCGGTCATGGGGTGGAATAGTCGGATATGCTTATGGGGGATCGATTGAAAATTGCACCGATGTCAAAGTTGTGTTTAATTATAAAGGAGAAAATAAAATATATCATAATATAGGCATATTTGGAATACACAGTCATTGTAATTTACAGATTAAAGTCGGAGTAATTATCGGTCATAAAGTCACAACTGTATCCATGATTAACTGCTCATTTGAAGAAGGAAGCAATAAATTGCACCTACTTAGCGGAAACTTTCATGATACCTCTTGGGAGAATAAATACGTATTTGCAAACGAAGATGGCAAGATTGGTCTAATCTCTTAACCAAACTATTATTTCCTGAAGCAAATAAAAAAATGAGACAATTGAAATAAGATTTCTTCATTATAATTTGGTTACTAGCTTAATTAAGTTAGTAACCTTCTTCTTATTTAAATGAGAAAACGAAATTATTGGTATAACGTTAAATTATTGTAATAAGATTCCGATTGTCAAACTGATTGCATATAAATTGGTACTACACCTTAGCTAAACTGAATAAAACATTATAGCGTAACGGAAAATAGTATAATTGTAAAATAGAAAAAATAAAATATGTCTGATTTACAATAGACTTATATAAAAAAAGAATTATTAGTTAATTAACCAGCAATACTTTTTTTGTATTTGAATTGTATTATTCAGTTTTCTTGAAATTACCGACAAGGATTAAAATACCACCTATTAAAGACGTAAGTAGTCCAAATATACCTGCTAGTAATTTCATTTTACGTTTACCAAGCAAGACTAAAAATGGAAAAATAGTTGCTGGTATTCCCAATAAGGCTCTAAAAATAGTAAATGTCCATATGGCACAAGAAATAGTTTTAATTCGCATTGAGAGGATATTTATAATTACATATTTAATTGATATATAAACTGATTGTTTTTCACTTTTTTATGATATAAACTATATCGTTTTTACATATTTTGTTGACTTGGTAAATTTGCAAGGATATAATGAAATAAAGGAGTGTAGGCAAATGAAGAGACAAATATTGAAAGATTTAGTTATATGGAAAAAATCTGAGGATAAAAAAGCGTTAATTATTTTAGGTGCCAGGCAAGTTGGGAAAACCTATATAGTTAGAGAATTCGCAAGAGAATATTATGAAAATATAATAGAAATCAATTTTGAGTTTGATTTATCAGCTCATGCTATTTTTAATGGGGATTTGAATTTAAAAGATATTATCATGAAATTATCTTTTTTAAAAGAGGGTATGCAAATAAAAAAAGGAGAAACGTTAATTTTTTTAGATGAAATCCAGGCATGCCCAAGAGCTGTAGTTGCTTTAAAATTGTTTGCTGATAACAGTGGGTTTGATGTGATAGCATCTGGGTCGATGTTAGGAGTTTCATTAAATCATATATCATCTTATCCTGTTGGGTATGTAGAAACATTAATTTTATATCCCTTTAACTTTATAGAATTTTTATGGGCTAACAATGTAGACGATTTAATAATAGACAATATAAAAAAATGTTTTGAAAATAAATCACCTGTAGATGAATTTATCCATAAAAAGATGAATGATTTATTTTTAAAATATGTTATTGTAGGAGGAATGCCAGCTACGGTTAAGGCATTTATTGAAACAATTGATTTTAGTCGTGTGATTGAAATACAAAAACAGATTATAGATGATTATCGTTCTGATATGGCAAAATATGCTTCGAAAATTATAAAAGAAAGAGTAAAGGATTGTTATGATTCCATTCCTGACCAATTGGCAAAAAATAATAAAAAATTTCAGTATAAGCTTATTCAACAAGGAGGAAATGCGAGACATTTTGGAAATAGTATTGCCTGGATATGTGATAGTGGAATCGCATATAAAGTTCACAGGTTAAAAACAACTGAAATTCCTTTAAAAGCATATAGAGATCTAAATGTTTATAAATTATATTTAAATGATACAGGTTTATTATTATCAATGTATGAGGAATCAATGTATAACGAGATATTAAATGGTAAGTTAGATGTATTTAAAGGGGGAATTTTTGAAAATGTTATTTTTCAAACACTAATTCAAAATACACACAATATTTACTATTATGAAAAAGGTCAAACCGAAATTGATTTTGTTATTACCCTAAATAATATAGTCGTTCCAATTGAAGTAAAATCAGGGTATAATACAAAATCAAAAAGCTTGAAACTATTTATTGAAAGCAATCATATAAAAAGAGCAATTAAACTATCATTAAATAATGTGAATTGCAATAATGATATTATTGAATGTTATCCTTTATATATGACTGTATTTATAAAATAACTATATAACCCTGAGGATTATGTGAAATAGGTAACATCCTTAGAAACTAGAGTTTAGCAGTTGGAAAAGTATAAAACCGAAATTATTAATGTATAATTTAATAATTTCGGTTTTTTTATTTTAGTTTTGTTGTGAAATAAGATCTTTTTTTATAATTTTAATTGTTCATTTTGGTTTTTCATATTTGTTGACTGACAATATATCCATCATTTCAATTTGAACTAACCGCTAAATTTCCTCCACTATTTAATCTCTTATCTGCTAGTATGATTATTTTCCTTAAATTGTATTTCTCTCTTATTTCTTTTATATGAGAATAAGTGTCGTTGTATCATTAGTATTTCCTCAAAATAATTTATAAGCGTTAGGAATCCCATTATTTTCAATAAATATCCCCATTTGAAGGATAGCAGATAATCAATGTTTTTTGGAAACTCCTTTAACTCTTATATTGGCTTCAAGTTTAGTTTCAAAATAATAATTAGTAATATCATAAAACACTAATGTTCATGTTTAAAAATTATATTGAAAATCATTTTTTATATTTAAATATCCATCATTTTTTGTTAGAATATTAACAGTAAGATATATTTGGAGGTAAATATGTTAATTCAATGTACTAAAAAATTATTAGACCAGTTAAATATTAAAGAAATAAAAGAAATAGATGAGGAACCTTTGTTTTCCTGGCATGCTAATTTAGTGATTGTTAATCGAAGAAAGGCGGTTATACTTGTTAATGACAGTAATAGGTATGTAATTGTTTTATATGGATTAAAAGCTAAAAATTTTAAAAATCTGGATCAACATATTATTGATGCTATTTGTGAGACGCTAAGGGATGACGGAATAAATAATGAAGCAATCACTAACTATATCAGTCAATCAAAACAAATAGTTTATACTAAAACAAAAAATAAGTCAATGGTTGCAAGAATGATTAAAGGTTGCGAGTACATTAATTTTTACGAATATTTATTAAATAATGAAAGTATTACTCAAAGTGTAGTTGGTATTAAATCTAGTCATTTTTTAGTTGGTGAGGGAAAAAATGATTATATACATCCTAATGAAATCATGTATAAAGATTTATCTAATTATACATCCAAACCGATTATTTCTGCCAAGATGATTCAACTTAAAATAACACTTAATCTTGAAAATCATGAAGTATGGCGTCGAATTATCGTACCACAATATACCACATTTGAACAAATGCATGAGATTATCCAAAAGACATTTGGATGGGGTGATTATCATTTACATGAATATTATCTGATGAATGATAATAAACCCATTCTAAATATTGTATCTGATTTGGAAGCATTTGATTATGGAAGTAATTTGGAGATGATATTAGAAAGAGGAATGAGATTAATTGACTATTCATCAAAATGTACGCATATTAAATATATCTATGATTTTGGAGATAATTGGGAGCATATAATTGAAATTGAAAAAATGATGGACGATAACCCAATAAATTATCCAGCTTGTGTTGATGGAAAAGGAAATACACCACCAGAGGATGTCGGTGGTGAAGGCGGATATAAAGAGTTTCTTGAAGGTTTATCAGATCCTAATCATCCTGAACATGAACATTACGTTTCATGGGGAAAAATGCAGAAATATCGAGATTTTAATATAGATGATATTAATCGAGGACTTAAATATACTTTATATTTTTAAATTGAACTCTAATTACCTTTAACTGCTTCATCATAAATAAAGTAAAATAACACAAAGCGTTAATACGCTAAGATTAGCGAACATAATCTAGTTAGTGAATAAATAATTTACCGTGGAATCTTTTTTAAGACCACGGTCTTTGTTGTTATATTTAGAAATTGCACGGTGTTACTCGGTCAAAAGAAGTAAGTAGATTTGTTAAAATGTCTAGATGGAATATTTAGTTATATTTTGTTTTATATATAATAATCTTTAAATTAATGTTATTATAAAAGAGAAGTATAAACATATATTTAATAAATTATGATTAATTACTTAAAAGATGATGGGAGATGTATTATGTCAATTGATAAGACGTTATTACAAATGGGGGAAGAAAATTCAAGCATTGCATATGCAATTGCTGAAATGCATTATAATGGTATTGATACAAAAAAGAATACAGACGAAGCAATTAAATGGTATAAAAAGGCAGCAGATTTTAATAATGAAGATAGTTTATTAAAATTATATGCTATTTATTCTACAGGAATAGAAGGAAATAAAGCGAATAATTATCAAGCTATGTATTATCTAATAATTTTATTGTTAAATAATTATGATGAGGATTTCATTAAAAAATCATTAGAAATAGATGATTTTAATTTGGGTTCTGAAAAAAAGCTAAAAATTTCTGATTATATGAATGAATTAGCTGTTAAATTCAAAGTTATTAGAGATGAGAAAATAAATAAAAAAACATTAAATAAATCAATAATTAATAAAATTAACAAAGATAAAATTGAAACTTACTCAGAAACTGAGTTGAAAGAATTCGAGATATTAGCAAACCAAGGCAACAATGAAATGAAAATTTTATTAGGACGTATATATATAGACGGACTAGGAGTAAATAAAGATATTTATACAGGAATGTATTGGTTTATAAAAGGAATAGAAAATAATGACAGTGAATGTATGATACGATTAGCTAATATGTACCTAACAGGAATTGATGGAATAGAAAAAAATGAAAAAAAAGCTATTGAATTATATAAACAGGCTGAGGAAAGTGAAGATAATAAATCATTTGGGAAAATAGCTTCGTTATATCATGATGGTGATTTATTTCCTCTTGATTTTGATAAAGCTATGCATTATTATGAAAAAGCATTTGAAAATGGAGATTCTATTTCGGGAATGCATATTGCAAAAATGTATAAGAATGGTGAAGGTTGCTTGAAAGATGATGCGAAAATGGTAAAATGGGCAGAAAAATCTGCATATGACGGTTTTGCTCCTGCTTATGAATTTTTAGGGAGTTATTATCTTGAAATTAATGAAAATAATAAAGCTGAGGATTGGTATAAAGATGGAGTAATACTTGATGATATTGAGAGTATTAATAAGTTAGCTTATAGTTATATAAACGGTGGGTTTACTGAGATTAATCCCATTAGATCACTTGCTTTATATATTAAAGCACTAAGGTTAGATATCCCGAATGCAAAAGAAGCATTGAAAACTTATTTTAATTTAGATTTATAATATTCATTTCTGTTATTTAACTCTCTGGTTAAGAATGTCTTAACTGGAGTTTTTTAATTTTCGGAATCAATATAGGGGTGATTGTATAATGATGAGAATGGTATAATGAGTAGATTCTTCAATATCAATCTTACAAAGATTTTTTAAAATTCTGTATTTTTTACTTTAATTTAGAAACAATCAATAGTTTTCTTTTATAGAATACAAATATATTTAAAAAGGTTTTGCAATTACTAGAATTTTTGATAAAATAAAAGTAAAGTATATGTTTAATATTTGTGTAGTATAAAGAAATATGGAGGATAGGTAAATGGTGAAAACTTTATTGTCAAGAAATGAGGTAGATGAGTCCTTAACATGGGATTTATCTGCGATATATCAAAGTGAGGGAGAATACAATTTAGCAGTTCAAGAATTAGAAAAATTAACTAGTGAGATTGAAACTAAGTTTAAAGGTCAACTGAATCAAGCAAGCATCATAAATAGTTGTTTAGATGAGATGAAAAAGGTGTTTGAATTAAAAAATCGCACCGCTGATTATGTTGGTTTAGCAGTTGCTGTTGATCAAACCAATGCTAGTAATGTTTCAAGTTATATGAAACTAGTGAATCTGTTAGGAGTAATAGATAGCAGATTAAGTTTTGTGAAAAGTGAAATTGTTGATTCAGATGAAAAGGTAATTCTTAAAGCAATAGAAGAATCAACAGAAAATGCCAATTATTTAAAAGATATAAAAGATTATAAAAAACACGTGCTTCATAGTGAGGCGGAACGAGTATTAAAGGCTTTATCAAGTACGTTAGATGCTCCTTATACAATTTACGAGCAAGCTAAATTAGTTGATATGGATTTTGGTAATTTTACTGTTAATGGTACAGATTATCCACTAAGTTTTGGTTTATTTGAAGATGAATGGGAATACGACCCTGATATTAAAATAAGACGCGCCGCTTTTGACGCTTTTTCATCAAAATTAAAAGAATATCAACATACTTTTGCCGCTGTTTATCAAACAGAGATTCAAAAAGATAAAACAATGGCAACATTACGAGGCTTTGAATCGGTATTTGATAGTTTATTATTTCATCAAAAAGTTGATAGATCATTATACAATAGACAAATTGATTTGATTATGGAAAAGTTAGCACCTCATATGCGTAAATATGCTAAACTACTTCAAAAAATTCATAAGATTGAAGAAATGACGTTTGCGGATTTAAAAATTGATGTGGATCCTGATTTTGAACCACAAATAACGATTTTAGAGTCAAAAGAATACATTGAAGGTGCTTTATCTGTTTTAGGAGAAGATTATTTAGACATTATTAATCGAAGTTATGATGAACGTTGGATTGACTTTGTTCAAAATAAAGGAAAATCAACAGGAGCATTTTGTGCAAGCACATATGGAGTGCATCCTTATATATTAATATCATGGACTAGTATGATGAGAGAAGTATTTACACTTGCTCATGAATTAGGACATGCAGGGCAATCCGTATTAACTAATGAAAATCAAAATATTCTTAATACAGAGACATCTATGTATTTTGTTGAAGCGCCATCTACAATGAATGAAATGCTTATGGCTAATTACTTAATGAAAAAAAATGATGAACCAAGATTTAAGAGATGGGTATTATCCTCAATTATTAGCCGTACTTACTATCATAATTTCGTTACGCATTTATTAGAAGCAGCTTATCAAAGAGAAGTTTATAAAATAATCGATTTAGGTGGAAGTGTACAAGCAAATACATTAAATGAAATTAAAAAGAATGTATTAGAAAAATTCTGGGGAGATGCAGTTACTATAAATGAAGGTGCAGAACTAACCTGGATGAGACAACCTCATTATTATATGGGACTATATCCTTATACATATAGTGCAGGCTTAACAATCGCAACAGAAGTCAGTAAGAGAATATTAAATGAAGGACAAATAGCGCTTGATGATTGGAAAGAAGTACTTAAAGCAGGTAGTACAAAAACACCCGTTGAACTCGCAAAAATGGCTGGTGTTGATATTACAACTGAAAAACCGCTTCTTGATACAATTGAGCATATTGGAAATATAATTGATGAAATTATTCGATTAACAGAGGAAATAGAAAAAAATAATGAGAAATAAAGACAAAAAATGCGCGATAAAGCGCATTTTTATTTACTATCATTTTTATTACTGCGAAGTTCTTAAAGATTAGTCGATATGAACTTCCAATTAATTAGTTCATACTTACTTAGAATAACAATCAATAGAATCTAATAGTTCTCCAGTTTTATCGAGGGAATACTCCCAAAAGAAAACACCAGCTAAATTTTTATTTGTAACATATTCAAGTTTTTCTTTAATGGATTTAATATTATCATAAGTAATAAAAGTATCACCATTAAATAAATAAGGAGCTTTAGCATCATTATCCCAATATTGTTTAAATTGTGGATCTTTATGATAAATATTTGCAATGTCAGTGTAAGGAACATACATAAATCCTTCACCGTTAATTTTATTGTTTAATCCATCACCAATATTTTCAACATGTTTTCCACCACGTCCATAAAATGCTATTCCATAAACCAATTTTTCAGGGTTAACTCCTGCATTAATAAATCCCTCAATAATGTCTGCCCCACCTAGCTGATTAGTAGTTCGAGATGAAAAGAGGTTTGTATGATGAGCAGTAATTTTACTAAAACAACCTAAATCATAAGTCATTAAATTAATAAAATCTAAAAAAGCAGTTATTTTATCTAATTCAACATTTTTGATATAACCCATTGATGCACCGGCTGCTATAGTTAGTAAATAATGCACATTTTCCTGTGCTCCTAAGTTATTAAGGTCTATGCGAATTTGGTGCAATAACTTAGTAAAATTGCATTTATCTTCTTTATCACTAGAAATATTGGCAGTAGAAAGACAAGGATATTCCCAATCAACATCAATTCCATCACAATTAAAATCCTTCATCATTTCAATGGCAGTTTTAGAAAATTGTTTACGACCTGCTTCTGACATGGCCGTTTCTGAAAAATTACCAGCACCCCAACCTCCTATCGAAATGGAAATCTTAAGGTGAGGGAAATGTTTTTTTAATAATTTTAATTCTTCCCCTTTTTTAAACTCTCCGCTAACTGTTCCATTTGCATCTTTAATTATCGCAAATGAATAAAATACATGGGTAAGCTTCTTAAATCTCTCATCAGTTGGTGCCCAATCGCTCCAATCGGTCAAATAACCTAATTTTATCATTTTTTTCTCCTTAGTTTCATAAATTATTATTATTGATCAAGAATTTTTTAAGAATCCTTATTTAAAGGAAGTAAAAAAGATGCAACATTAAAACTGCACCTTTTCGTTAAGTAACAACTTATTAGAATAAATCTCTTACAATTCGTTTATCATAATCTTCAATCATGAAGGCTTCAGCGCGTTCTTTTCTGGCTTCACATCCACGTACAAAGGACAAATGATCATAATAAGCTAAATATTTGAATGATTTACTGCCTGTCACAAACCAATGAGTCGCAGTAGCTTTAAGCCATAAATCATAACCTTTTGTAATATCAATATAAATATAAGGTTTAAATCCTTCTGAATCTTCCCAATTTTCAGAGTAATAAACTGGTGCATAATGAGGTTTATTCTCTCTTTCAAATCCAGGAATACCGGCATAGAATTGGGCATCCTTTACAATTCTTGAAGTTAATTCATGATCTTTATGCATTGAGTGTTTCCAATGTGTAAAAATTACAGCTGGTTTATATTTACGAATTAAATCAGCTACTTGAAAACGTACTTCTTCATTATCGGGTAGCTCCCCGTCTTTATAAGGCAAAACTACAGCTTCACCATGTAACATATCGGCAAATTCCTTAGCTTCAGCTTCTTTCTGAACACGATATTCTTCAACAGTTAAATGAGGTGGATTCCCTTTTTCGCCACCTGTTAAAGCTACAGTCACGATTTTATCACCTAATAATGATTGAGATGCTAATACTCCACCTGCGGTTAATTCTGCATCACCCACATGTCCGCCAATTGCCATAATAACTTTAGGTTGTCTTTCCATTTTAAAATCCTTCCTTTCTCATCACAAACCATGAATGGACAATTTTAAATCCTGCTGCTTCATACATTCTACGGGCAGGGTTTTCTTCTCCAGTAAATAAGGTCATGTAATGAGCTCCATATTTTTGTTCGTTATCGCAAAGTAAGAAAAATAATGCTTTACCTACACCAAAAGCACGAAAATCTGGATGTATTCCAATACCTGTAAAATAACCACGACCATTTGATTGAGGGTAGATTGGTCCAGCAAAACCAATTGCTTGGTTTTCAAAAACTGGTACTAAAACAGGTGCTGGATTTTCACCATATATTGAACTGGTAATTTCCGTACCCCATTGTTCATTTCCTAATTTATCGAATAAATCTTTAAATTGATGTTTTTCTTTATCAAAAAATTCGAAAGTAATTTTCTTATCTTTTAAAGATTCTATTCGTTCTTTTATATCTTGAGGAAGTGTAAATTGTTTTAACTCAAGATAGTAAGAATTTTCTTTAGCAGCAGCTCGATAATTATGTTTTAAAAAGAAATCATAAGCAGCACTTGGGTATTCTACACCAGGAGCATTAGGATGTTGATGCTTATTAGTGCCTGGTACATTCCATACCAGGTTAATTGGATTAAAGAAACTACAATCAATCCTTTTAATTTGGTATTTTTGCAAGGCTTGTTCAAGGTTTTGCAATAATTGCGTTCCTATACCTTGTTTACGGAACATTTCATCTACAATTACCATTGTTATAAATCCTGTCTTAGCTTCCTCTTTAACGACTCCATTGGCAAAACCGATAATATCTCCCTTATTTATAGCGACAAATGTACAGTCATTGCGAAAATTAGGATTGTTCAAAAATAATGATTTAAAACTTTCTTTAGTCCAAGATTCATATACTAATTCACTATTACAATGACGATTAAAAAGTTTAATAACCTCATCTCCATGATTTGGTAAAAATTCTGTTATTAAAATTTCCATATCTTATCACCTCGTCTTCTTTCTTTACCACATTTTATCACGAAAATTATGATGTTTTCAATAAAAATACATAAAATATTGAAAATAATTTTTACTTATTGTATAATTAGTGAAAATAATATCCTTTTTAAAAATCTTATGAGTAAAGGAGAAAATAATGAGTTTAGATTTAGGAATAAAAATATTAGAAACAAAAATGTTAGAGGCAATTCAAAAAGAAGCATTTCCTGGAATCTCCTATGCGATTGTTACTAAAGATAAGCAAATATTTGGACAACTTGGAAATAAAGCTTGGTTTCCAGAAAAAGTAGTGTTAAAAGAAAACACAATATATGATTTGGCATCCTTATCAAAGGTAATTTCAACGACAACTGCAATCATGATGTTAATTGAAGAAGGTCAGTTACGTTTAATGGACTCAGTGCATTCAATATTTAAACAATTTAAACATGAAAATATTTGTATTTTTCATTTGCTAACCCATACTTCGGGATTGCCAGCTGATATTCCTCAGGCCAACAAACTCCGTAATTCTAACGAAGTAAAGGAAAAAATATTTAACCAAACATTAATTAATCCAGTTGGTGAAAAAATAGTTTATTCTGATATAGGATATATCTTACTAGGATTAATTGTTGAGGAAATAACCGGAATTACATTAGATCAATATGCGAGTGAGCATATTTTCAGACCTCTTAAAATGATAGATACAGGATACAATCCAAATAATTGTGGACGTTGTGCTCCTACCGAGTTAAGAGAGGACAGTGTTTATGAAGGGTATTTACAAGGAAAGGTTCATGATGAAAAAGCTTTTGCCTTAGGGGGCGTATCAGGTCATGCTGGGGTTTTTTCAACTAATAAAGATTTGGCAAATTTTATTCAGATGATTTTAAATGATGGTGTTTTCGAGAAACAAAGAATCATGTCTAAAGCAGCTATTGATAAACTTTATACAACAGCTGTTGAAGAAGTATCAACTTATGGTAAGCCCTACAGACGTTCTTTAGGCTGGGAATTAGCAAGTTTTGGTATTTCTTGTGGTGATTTTGTCAGTTCTAATACTATTCTTCATACAGGTTTTACAGGCACAAGTGTATTGATAGACCGGGACAATCAAATTGGGTTAACCCTTTTAACAAACCATGTTCACCCAAAACGGGGAAAAGTCGCATTATTCAGATACCGGCAAATATTTGCGAATATAATATTAAGCCAGATATTACCATATATAAAATAAAATGAATAGGTTATAATTTAATAAGAATTATAACCTATTTTATTTTATTTTGAATAAATCATATAAAAAACAATTAAAATCTGCATTCGTTGTACTCCGAAATTACCTAATTATATGAATATTGTTTTATGGATATATTTTCCATAAATTTCCTAATGGAGGGATTATCCATGAAATTTAAAAAAAGTGAAAATAAATACTTGTAATCGCTTACTATTTATTGTAGTATTATGTTAACGGTTATATTGACCGCTAAATTAAATTAAGGAGAAAAGATATGAAGAAAATATTCGTTGCACTAGTAGTTACTGTATTAAGTTTAACTGCTTTTGCTAAAGCTAATGTTCAAGCTGCAGACTTAAGTACTGGTTATACTTGGGTAGACAATTATGCAAATGTAGATGGCAAAACACTTATGTTACCACATGGTGGGGCCTGGTCAAATTTTCATTATGGATATTCAGGTGTGGATGTTATCTTAGGAAATTATGTTGTATCAATCGCTGCAGGGAATATGTATGTTCCTTCTACAGATATGGCAGCTCCAGCCGCGCTTAATTATTCATCTTTGGCTGCAGTATATGACAATACCTCAGCAGACCAAACATGGTATATTTCAAAAAATAATTTAACAAGTTACTTTTTAGTATTTATGGATCAAAATGGACAAGTTTATGATATCTTAAACTCACATGTTCATTTTGTAGATGCAAATAATGCAGATACATTTCAAGCAGATACATTCTATAATGTATCATGGAATAGTACTACTAATCAAATGGATTCTACTGGTTTAACTACTGATGTAACACCAAAATATGATGAAAGCTATCAATTAACTTATGCTGATTTAGATACAAATTATCATTGGTTAACTCAGGCTACTGTTGATGCTAAAACAGCAACAGGTGTTACATTTGCAGCAACTGACTTATTATACGTTGATGCAGATGGTAATTATACAAATGTTCCAGATGGTAATACAGCTGTTATGAATGATTTTAATGGTTATACAATACCTGCTGGATGTTCAATGCTTGCAATTGAATATTTAGATTATGTAGATTATACTCCAAATATACAAAACTTCTGGACGTTAGTAAATGGACAAGACAATGTAGCAAGTATTGTTGAGCATGATGTTGTTGCTCCTACTATTACAGGTGCAAAAACAGGACCTATCACTGTACAACCTGGAGATACATTAGATGTTACAACTGGTATAACAGCAACTGATAATGGTCTACTTACTCAAACTGGTGATGAAACAACACCTACAGTAAATGTTGCGTACAATGAATGGGATGTAACTACTCAAGCTTTTGACACTCCTGTTGCGAGCATGGATTTTCAATTGCCTGGTCAAAAATTCCAAGTTGTATATACCGCTACTGATACTAACAATAACACAGCAACAAAAAAAGTTGAAGTAGATGTAATCGGTGCACAACCTCCTGTAATCACAGGTACACAAAATGTTGTAGTAAATCAAGGACAAGCAGTCGATTTAACAACAGGCGTTACTGTTGATGATGGTTATGGAAATAACATTACTGATCAATTAACGATATTTTCTGGTAATTTAGATGTCAATAATCCTCAACCAGGTGTTTATGAAGTTATGTATTATTCAACAAATGCTTTGTTTGCATCTTCAACGAAAGTAATTACAGTAACTGTATTAGATACTGAAAAACCAGTTGTTTTTGCTCCAACTAGTCCAGTTGTCATTACAAAAGGTACTGATTTTGATTTAACATCAGTTGTTTTTGGTTATGATAATGCTAGTTCTGTTACAACAACAGTAATTGATAATGATTTTTATGATAAAGATACAACAGGAACTTATTCAATTCAAGTTCAAGTTGCAGATGATGCAGGTAACAAGACTAAAGTTACTTACACACTTGAAGTTGTAGATAAAGATAATACAGCTCTAATTGGTGATTTAACAAGTGGACAATCTGATTTAACAGATGGTCAACAAGCTTTATCTAGTAGTTTAGATTCAAAGACTGCTGATTTACAAGCTCAATTAGATACACTAACTGCTGATCAAAAAACTTTAAAGACTGATACAGGCTCTAAAGACCAAACAGATTTAATTTTAACAATAGTTGTAGGTGTAGTAGCCTTAGCTGGTGTTGGTGTAGCTGGATTCACTTTAAAGAAAAAATAAAATAAAATAAACCCCAATAAATATAATAACTAACATTAGATATCAGGGACAAAGTTGTAAACTTTGTTCCTGATAATTAATATAACCAATAAAGTAGGTAATTTTTGTGATAGAATATTTGACAGTTGAAGAATTTAAAGAGTTAGATGAAATAAGAATTTGCTGGAATAATGAAGTTGGTAAAATTTACCCAATTTCTGAAAAATTATTTAACAGCAGTTTTATCCATAATAAAGAAATTTTGAAGTCAAACTCATATGTCGCTCTTGATGAAAATAAAATAGTTGGTTTTATTTTAACTAAAACGTGGCAAGAGCTTGAATGGATACCTAGTTATCATTCAATTGGCTGGATTAGTCTATTCTTTGTTAGTAGTAAATATCGTAAACAGGGAATTGGTTCCCAGTTACTTGGGTTGGTAGAAAAACAATTTAAAGAATTAGGCAAAGAAAAAATAATTTTAGGTCGAGAAACCTATAACTTTTTACCTGGACTTCCTGTTGATTTTATTAATTATAAGAAATGGTTTGTTAAAAGAGGTTTTAATGTAGTGAGTGAGGACCACGATATGATTCGATATTTTACTGAAAGTAAATCTCTTTTACCTTTACCGAATACTCCTTATAAAATAAGGCTTGCAACTCTTTCTGATAAAGAAGCAATTATGCAGTTTTTTAAGCGTTGTTTTAAGGGAAGATGGGAATATGAAGCATTTAAATATTTCCAAAATGGTGGAACCGGACGAGAATTTGTAATCGCATTAGATGAAGAATTTGTAATCGCATTTTGTCGAATTAATGATCAATATTCTTTAGAGTCACTCTATAATAGAAATTGGGCATTACGATTTAAAAACCTTGTAGGTGTAGGACCATTAGGAGTCGACCCTGAATACCGTAATAAAAAACTAGGTTATCTCGTTACGGCAACAGCAGTAAATGAAGCTTTAAACAGAGGATGTAGTGCTTGTATAATTGATTGGACAGGATTAGTCGATTTCTATCATTTATTTGATTTTGAAGTTTGGAAGACATACCTAAATCTAGAAAAAAAAATAATTTAAAGCGTTTACTTTAGTGTTGACATTTACCGACATTTAATTTATCATGTAATTATAAAATGAATATAAAATTCTAAAAGGAGGACAAAATATGAAATTTATTTTCAAAAATATGTTTTTACTAGTTACAGTATTAACATTGACACTACTACTAGGCGGTTGTGGCAAATCTTCTAATGACACTACTACAACTAATGTTACAACTACAGGCACTACAACAACTAGTGCTACAACAACTACAACAGGTTCTGGATATAATGGTCCAGCAATTGATTTACAAGGCAAAACTCTTACAATTATGTGTAATCTTTTAACTGAATGTGATCCTTTTAATGAAAATTATACGGGAACATTTAAAGAAGATGCACAACAATCTGTAACTGATGCTGAGTCAAAATTTAATGTTAACATTAGTTTTGTTGCATATCCTACAGATGCAGGATGGGGACCTACACGTGAAACAGCAATTATTAATGGTGTTACCGCTGGGCAACCACTAGCAAACATTTATCAAATGACAACAGATTGGATTCCTAATTTAGTTAATGGTGGAGCAATTATCCCTGTTGGTCAAGACATTAGAGATTATGCTAATGCAGATTATGATTCACTCCATAATGAATTTGGTAAATTTCAAGGACACGTGTATTCATTTCAATCTGGATATGATTTTAATAATACAGGCGGACTTTATTATAATTTAGATTTATTAAATGAATTGGGCTTAACTTCTCCTGCACAATTATGGAATGATGGTCAATGGAATTGGACAAATTTCAAAGATTATGTACAAACAGCACAAGCTGCATTAAATAGCTATGCTACTCCACATTATGCAATTGGTGGACCAGAAGCATTGTGGGCACAATACATGGTTGGTGCAAATGGGGGATATTTGATTGATCCTAATACTTGGCAAGTTGGATTTACTGATACAGCTAGCCTTCAGGCATTTTCATATTTAAATACAATTTATAATATGGGCGTTTGGGAACCTAGTCCAGTTTATGATACTGGAAGTTCTGACTGGTTATCAGGTAATGATTTATTTAGTCCTGGTGAATTATGGTTTACTACATCTCCAATAAGATGGGGTGGCGGAGCTATTAATTTTCAATTAGGATATGTTCCTTTCCCAATCGCTGATGGTTTAGATATTAGTGATTATCATACTGGTTTATTTGGTGAAGACGCATGGGCAATGTCAGCTGGATTTGATGATGGAACAGGTATTTCTAGTCAAGATGCATTTATTGTATGGAATGAAATACAACAATGGAAATCTGTACAAGATGCAAAAGATCTATTCCAAATTTCACTAGAACAAAATTTTGATGATCCTGCATCAGTCGATGCTAATATGTCAATTATTCAAAATGTATATGATGAACACATTTTTGGATTAGGAATAGGTGGCTGGAATACTGGTGAATATTATATAGTTGCTGCTCAAACTGTAATGAATGGTGATGCTAATACTTATTTAACTTCAATGTCACCAATCTATGAAGCAGCTATAGCTAATTTATTAGATACTTCAGGTAGTGGAAATAATTAGTTGATATAATTAATAAAAAATTAGTCTCTTAGCCATATAGCTAAGAGACTAAAAATTGAGGTGAACTTATGAAGAAGATGCTTTTAATTATGATAACATGCTTTTTTGCATTTGTGTTATTTGGAAATTATTACGCTGTTATGGCTGAAAACCAAAGTAGTACAGATAACACTACAAATAGTAGCGAAATAGAATATATTAATCAAGATTATGAGGCCTATCTTAATTCAAAAGAAATGATTACTCCACAAAATGATCCTATTATCATTAAAGGAAATACTTATTTAAAAGATGATTCTTCTAGCGAAGTGTATACATGTGGCGATTTCGTCGGCTCAAGTGATGCCATATATACACCTGAAGAAGGATCTGTTACATGGAATGTAACTGTTCCTGAAACTGGTTTTTATAATATCGATATTCGATATTATCCAATTGAAGGGAAAAGTTCATCTATTGAAAGAAGTGTAGCTATAAATGGTGTAACCGGATTTACTGGAGCTGATGATATCGTCTTCCCACGAATCTGGTCAAGTGCAAGTGCAATAACTCAAGATACTAAAGGTAATGATATTGTACCTCAACAAGTTGAAGCACCTGATTGGGAAGAAATGTTATTACAAGATAATTTAGGTTATGTTATGGATCCATATTTATTTTATTTTAATGCCGGAGTAAACACTATTACTTTTGACAGTATTAAAGAACCGATGGTCATTGATTATTTAAAAATACAATCACAAGAAAAATTATTAAATTACAGTCAAACTTTGCAAAAATATCAACAACTAGGTTATACAGAGCAACAAGGTGTATCACTTAAAGTCCAAGCAGAAGATGCTGTATCAACAACTTCTCCAACCTTATTTCCTATAAGTGACCGTACAAGTTCGCTCGATGAACCATTTAGTTATTCTAAAATAAAATTAAACTCTATTGGTGGACAAAGTTGGAATGTAAACGGTGATTCTATCACATGGGACGTCGATGTTCCTGCCTCAGGACTTTATGAAATAAGTTTTAGAGCTTTACAAGATTTCGTACGAGGAACCTTTGTTAACCGGAAATTATTGATTAATGGTCAAGTTCCTTTTCAAGAAGCAGAAAATTTAGAATTCGTTTATAATGCTAAATGGCAAATGGTCACTTTAGGTAATGGTGGGGATAGTTATTACTTTTATTTAGAAAAAGGTATTCAGCAGATTTCTCTTCAAGCATCCTTGGGTGTTTTCGGTAATATGATAAATCAAGTTGAAACAACTATCGTTAATTTAAATAAGCTATATCGTGATATTATTATATATACAGGACCAACTCCAGATCCTTTTCGCGATTATCAAATAGTAAAACGAATACCTGATTTAGTAAGTCGATTACAAGCCGAAAGAAACACTCTTCAAGATGTTGTTAATAAAATGACTGACATCACGGGGCAGCAAAATGATGATACCGCGATATTAACTTCATTTATTATAGAGTTAAATCAATTTATTAAAAAACCTAATGACATTCAAAAACATTTAGTACCATTTAACGGAAATATTTCCGCACTTGGAACATGGGTACAGTCAGTTAGTGCACAGCCATTGACATTAGATTATTTGATTGTGCATTCAAGTGATGTTCAATTACCCAAAGCTCATGAAGGGTTTTTCCAAGGATTATGGAAGACAATAAGAATGTTTTTTGCATCTTTCCAAATTGATTATTCAACAATCGGGTCTGTTAGTAAAGATGGTGATAAAGGTACAATAACAGTTTGGATACCGACACCAGCAAAATCGAGAGCTCAAGCTAATATTATAGAGCAATTAATTTCGCAAGAATTTACACCACAGACAGGGATAAATGTTGATTTGAAATTAGTCAGTAATAGTGTTTTATTACCTGCAACCCTTACAGGTAATGGACCAGATGTAGCAATGTCGTTGGATCAGACCTTGCCTGTTAATTACGCAGAAAGAGGAGCGGTCTATGACATCTCACAATTTTCTGATTTTAATCAGGTTGCGGAACGTTTTCAGACAAGTGCTATAGTTCCATATGATTATAATGGTGGTTGCTACGCCCTACCAGAAGAACAATCTTTCTTAATGATGTTCTATAGAACAGATATATTTAAGGAATTAGGTTTAGAAGTTCCGAAAACTTGGGGTGATGTTATATCGCTTATTCCTGAATTACAAAAATACAATTTACAATTTTATTTGCCAGTTGGTACATCTACAGATGTAACATCTACGATTAATCCAGTATTTGCAACATTATTATTTCAAAATGGTGCCCAATTCTATAATAATGATAATAGTAGTACCACTTTAGATCAAGATAATGCTTTAGGCGCATTTGCACAATGGACAAAATTTTTTACCGCTTATCAATTTCCGATACAAGCAAACTTTGTCAATCGTTTTAGAAGTGGTGAAATGCCAATAGGTATTGCAGATTATACTACTTATAATACATTAAGCGTTTTTGCTCCTGAAATTAGAAATGATTGGGATTTTGCTCAAGTACCTGGAACAGTTGAATTAGATTCAAGTGGGAATCCAACTCTTGATTCAAATGGGAATCAAATTATTAATAATTCAACCTCTGGGAATGGATTAGGAATGATATTATTAAATTCATCAACTAAAAAAGATTTATCTTGGGAATTTATGAAATGGTTTACTTCTACAGACACTCAAGTGCAATATGGTAGAGAACTAGAATCTATTCTTGGTGCAGGAGCTCGTTACCCAACAGCAAATATTGAAGCATTACAAGAATCACCTTGGCCTACAAGTGATTTAAATATATTGGAAGAACAATGGAATAGTGTTGTAGGTATTCCACAAATTCCTGGAAGTTATATTACAGCAAGAAATATAACAAATGCATTCTTTGATTCATATACTGATGGAACGAATCCAAGAGAAGCCATACTTGCTTACATTCTTAATATTAATAACGAAATAACAAGAAAACGTCTAGAATTCGGATTGAATAATTAAAGGTGAGAATGATGAGAAGAAAAATCATAAACAGACATTCAAATAAAATCGAGTTGATAATAAATAGGCTTTTTAAAAGAATCAAAGAAACTAAATTGGTTCGAAAATTGTCTGACAATAAAAAGTCAATCGGTAAGAAATTCGATAAATGGAGCAGGAAAGGGAAATTTAGACGCGAAATGTATTTAAAAAGAGAATTATATATGTTAATGTTTCCCTTTTTACTTCTATTTGCTGTTTTTACCATTTTACCTGTTATATTATCAATTCTATTAAGTTTTACAAATTTTAATTTGTTAGAGTTACCACATTATATTGGTTGGGATAATTATAAACGTTTATTCTTTGATGACGATGTATTTATGATTTCTGTAAAAAATACCTTAATTTTGGCATTAATTACAGGACCAATAAGTTATTTACTTGCATTTGTGATAGCATGGTTGATTAACGAATTACCTAGAAAACTCCGTGTATTAATGACATTAATTTTTTATGCACCATCAATTTCGGGAAATGCTTTCCTAATATGGACAATCATTTTCTCTGGAGACATGTATGGATACGCAAATGCCTTTCTAATTAAATGGGGTTTCATTCAAGATCCAATCCAGTGGTTAGTAAACCCTAAATACATTTTAGCAATTATCATTATTGTACAACTATGGATGAGTCTAGGAGTCAGTTTCCTAGCATTTATCGCAGGTTTACAGGGTGTAGACAAGTCGCTATATGAACAAGGGGCAATTGACGGTATTCGTAATCGTTGGCAAGAATTATGGTACATAACATTACCATCCGTTAAGCCAGCATTATTATTTGGTGCTGTCATGCAAATAACTGCCTCCTTCGCGATAGCAAGTGTTTCTACAGCATTAGTAGGTTTCCCTTCCGTTGATTATGCGGGGCAAACCATTGTAATTCAATTGCAAGATTATAGTTCAAATCGATTTGAAATGGGTTATGCATCTGCGATTGCTTCAATACTATTTGTTACAACTTTAGTTGTTAATTTATTTGTTCGAAAATTATTAAGAAGGGTGGGTTCATAATGAAATTAAGTATTTTAAAAATTATCCGAAGACAAAAAAATAAGAAAAAAGTTCGGTTAAGTCGTTCTAAAATGGGCGATATATTCTTATTTTTGTTTCTATTAATGTTTGGATTATTTAGTGCATGGCCTTTAGTGTTTAATATCAATCAAGCATTTAAGCCATTGAATGAGATTTTCTTGTTTCCACCAAAATTATTTGTGAAACACCCGACATTTAATAATTTTATTGATTTATTTAACACCATGAATAGTTCATGGGTTCCATTTACAAGATATTTCTTTAATACGATTCTTATTACAGTCGCAGGAACTTTTGGCCATGTACTTATAGCATCAATGGCAGCATATCCAGTTGCAAAATATAAGTTTCCAGGAAGAAATTTTATATTTAGTACAATTGTCTTATCATTGATGTTCGTACCAACTGTTACAGCAATTTCTAATTATATCATTTTAGGTAAACTTCATATGATAGATACTTATTGGGCAATTATTTTACCTGCATGTGCTTATTCTTTAGGTTTTTACTTGATGAAACAATTTATGGAAATCGTACCTTATGAACTTATGGAATCAGCTAAGTTAGATGGAGCTAATGAATTTACTATTTATTGGAAAGTGGTCATGCCTCTTGTTAAACCAGCATGGTTAACATTAATAATCTTATTGTTTCAAAGCTTATGGACAAATGATGGTGGCATGTTTATATATAGTGAACAACTAAAACCAGTAAGCTATGCCTTAAATCAATTGGTAACGGCCTCAGTTGCTTCTTTACAAGGAGAAGTAGCAGCAATAACATTTATAATGATGATTGTTCCAATTTCCATCTTTATAATTACAAGATCGCAGATAATTGAGACGATGGCTCACTCTGGAATGAAGTAGGAGATGAATGTATGAGAAAAAGTTTATTTTTTAGTGTTTTGATATTTTCGCTCTTTACTTCAGCTCAATTGGTAAAGGCAAAAGATCAAACATCAGATAGTTATATTTATTCTTATTATAATCAACCAATTCCCTCAGCTCAAGGACTTACTTATGAAGCAACATATAACCAATTTAATTTGGGTGTTAATTTATTATATCCGCAAGATATATTCGCGTTTAATAATCAATTATACATAATTGATTCAAAAGCAAATTCTTTAATCATATTAGATAGTAATTTTCAAAAGGTAGCAGAAATAACGCAGTTTATGTATCAAAACCCTGTTGATAGTAGTGGTGCATCTTGTATACCAACTACAGAAAACGCTACTGATTGCCAAGCATTTACAACATTAAATTCACCTTCTGGTGTCGCGGTAACTGATGATGCTATCTATATAGCAGATACAGATAATCACCGTATTATTAAATTAAATAATGATTATCAATTCATTGCTGAATTTGGTGTACCAGCTGACACAACATTTGACAATTTAGATTATGACCCACTAAAAGTTGCTGTTGATAATTCAGGTCGTATTTATGTAATTGCTAAAAATGTGTATGAAGGAATCCTTGAATTAGAAAGTGATGGCTCATTTAACCGTTTTACTGGTGTTAACCCAGTATCTATGAGTTTAGCAGATCAAATTAAAAGAAGATTCGCATCAGATGCGCAACTAGCACAAATGCAGTTATACTTACCGACATCATTTACAAATATGATTATTGATAAATTTGGATTCATTTATGCAACCGCAGCAGCAAGTTCAACAGGTAGTAATGTTAATATGATTAAAAACATTAATCCTATAGGAAATGATGTTTTATTAAGAAATGGTTATAACTTTCCACAAGGAGATATAGTTTTTCCTGTTGCTCAAGGGGCAGTGGAAACAGGACCATCTCAATTAGTTGATATCGCAATTAATAATACAGGAATGTATACAGTACTTGATCAAAAACGTGGACGTTTATTCACTTATGATGATGAAGGTAGATTATTGTATATTTCAGCAGGTACAGGATCTCAAAACGGTGAACTAGTAAATCCAGTCGCATTAACTTATTTCGGTGATCATGTTATTGTTTTGGATCAAAATACTAAATCATTAGAAGTCTATCAACCCACTGAGTTTGGGAAATTAGTCAACCAAGCTGTCGCCTATCATACTAACGGTAATTTTGATTTATCAGAAGCGGTATGGAAGCAAGTCGCACAACTAGATACTAACTATGAAATTGCATATATTGGTATCGGAAAATCTTTGCTTAGTCAACAAAACTATAAAGAAGCAATGAAATATTTTAAACTTGGTGAGGATAAAAAATATTATGCAAAAGCTTTTGCTGGCTACCGAAAAGAAATAATTAGTGAAAACTTCTCTTATATTATGGTAGGATTTATTATTATAGTTGTAGTTTTTATAAGAAAGCCAATCATTAACATATTCAAATCTGAGAGGGAGGAATAATGATGAACAAAATGAAACAAATATTTCAAAATTATTATCAATTTCCTTCATATATCCTTACTCATCCTATTAATGGATTTGACCAATTAAAACATGATAAAAAAGGAAAATTAAGTGTTGCTGTATTTCTGTTAATTCTAACCTGCTTATTGTATATATTGAATTATCAGTACACAGGATTTCTGATTAACAATAATAATCCTAAAGATTTAAATAGCCTAAAACAAATTTCCATAGTTCTTGGAACAGTATTTTTATTTGCTATTGGCAATTGGTCAGTTACGACCTTACTTAATGGTAAAGGTAAATTTAAAGAAATATTTATTATGGTATGCTATTCATTATTTCCCTTAATTCTTTTTGGTTATATTAATTTAATTTTAAGTAATTTTTATACAGCAGACGAGGTAGCATTTTACTACGTTTTGTCTAGTGTTGCTGAAGTTCTTATGATTATGTTAGTCTTTATTGGATTACTTGTCATACATGAATATACGGTATTACAAACAGTTCTGACGATTATCTTAACGGTTGTCGCAATAAGCGTGATTTTATTTATTTTATTATTGTTTTTTAGCCTGGCGCAACAAATGATAGGATTTGTCGTTGGATTATATAAAGAAATATCCTGGAGATATTTTTAAGGAGTAAATTATGATGAAAGTAAAGTATAGAAGCAAAAAGTTTTTATTTCTTATTATTCTAATCACGCTAGTAGGAATATTCGGCGCATATCTTTCTATTGGAAGATTATCTGCACAAGGTCAAGTAGTCTATGACAATATTAAATATGATAGAAGTCAATTTGTTGATGCATCACATTTACCTATGGATAGTGATAAATTAGTAGCTGAAAACAATAACTTCGAACTACATTTTGATGAAACAACGACTTATTTTTACGTACTAGATAAAGCTACTGGAGTTAAGTGGAAATCAAATCCACAAGTTAAAGATCCATCTAACCCCATAACTTCAATCAAAAATAAACAAAACTCAACATTAATTATTAATTATACAACACAAAATGGGACATCATCTACCTCATTTGATAATTATTCTTATAGTATTAACCATTCAAATGGTGATCAAACCTATGCTGTTAATTATCTTGATGATGCTGTCCAAGTACTTTATGAAATAGAAAAAAGGGGAATTGATGAAAATTATTTTCCTCAAAAAATGAGTTTACAACGAATGCAGGATGCAATATTGAGTAATCCCAATATGAGTTCGTTAGATCTTCTTCATATGTCAGTTTTTTATGAGAAGGATACTCAAGATGGTTATTATTATTTGACAAACGCTGGTAGTATAACACAAACAGAAATTGATGGATTATATTCGATATTTTATGAAAAATGTGGTTATACAATTGATGATTTACAAAAAGATAATGAAGAATTTGGTATTAGTGATGATTTATCAAATCCTACTTTTGAAGTAGCGGTTGAATATCGATTAACTGAACAAGGTTTAGTCGCAAGCGTAATTAGTGATTCGATTGTTGATACCCCGAATTATCCGATTACTTCTATAAATTTTTTACCTTACTTCGGTGCAGCGGCAAGTGATACAACTGGTTATTTTGTTATTCCAGATGGCTCAGGTGCTATCATGAATTTCAATAATGGTAAAAACTACGTACCAAGTTATTCTAAAAACTTTTATGGTGATGATTCATCATTGCAACAAACAGTTCAACCAGAACAACAACAAGATTTATTGTTTCCTATCTATGGAATAGTGAACACTACTAATCAAAGTGGAATGCTAGCAATCATTGAAAAAGGGGCATCAATGGCAACATTGAATGCTGATGTCAGTGGACGTAATGATTCATATAACAAAATCAATACAACAGTAAAGCTCCGTATATCAGAAACTTCATTATTTGTTAATAGAGGTGAAGAGTACAATGTGCCAACATGGACAAATACTAAAGTTGCCTCAGATTACGCTGTAGATTTTCAATTTGTGAGCGGAAATAACGCTAGTTATTATGGATTAGCTAAACAATATCAAAATTATTTAGTCAGTAATCAAGGATTAACCAAAAAGGATAATACAACCAAAACAGTACTTAATCTTGATTTATTAGGAATGTTTGAAGAAAAGAAATTTTTCTTAGGTGTTCCATACCAATCAACTCAATCATTAACTACGTTTGATGAAGCAACTAGTATTCTCAAAGAATTAAAAAATAGTGGTATAAATAATATTAACTTAATGTACGATGGTTGGTTTAATGATTCCATGGATAATTCTCTTCCTACTAGTATTCAAATAAATGGCGCAATTGGTGGAAATGCTGATTTTGAAAAATTAATTCAATACACAAATGCTAATAATATAGGTTTATATCCAACTATGAACTTAATGAGCACATCTTCTTACCCTAAACCATTTGATCAATTGTCTTACACAGCTCAACATATTAATGGTAAGGTGTCAATGTTGAGTCAATATAATTTAGCAACTGATTTAATCAGTCAAGATGGAAGATCAAATTACGTTATTAATCCTGTTTATTATTCTAGTATCATTACTAAAATGTTAAATTCTTATAATCAATTTTCTATTGGTGATATCGGTATAAATGATTTAGGTAGTGAATTAGGTGGAAATTATAAGAAAGATGATTATACATTTAGAGAAGATGCCGAACAATTACAAATATCTGCATTAAACCAATTATCAAAAGATAATGACATAACGTTATATTCGCCTTATGGATATGCTGCAACTTATGCTAGCAATATTTTAAATGTACCTCTTGAAAGTACACAATATCCAATTTTAGACGAAAGTATACCATTCTATCAATTAGTATTTAATGGTTACATCGATTATTCAGGTGTTTCTGTAAATGAAGATAGCGAAAGAGGAATGCAATATCAATTTCTAAAGGCAATTGAAAGTGGTTCTAATGTTGACTTTGTATGGTCATATAAAGATTCTTCAATATTGCTAAATACTAATTATAATGAGTATTATTCTACGAATTACCTAAATTGGATAAATAGTGCAGAAGGATTAGTTCAACAATTAAATACTCTTAAAATAAGTGAAAGTCCAATCATTAATCATGAAATATTAGCTGATAATGTCTATCGTGTAACATATCAAAATGGTAATGAATTCATTATTAACTATAATCAAGTACCATATAATTATGATAATCAATCTGTTGGTCCAAATAACTATTTGCTATTAGGGGGTGACTCAGTTGAAAATAATTAACAATATAATTATATTTATAACAAATGCCTTTAAATCTATTGGAAAAATAATTAATAAAAGCATCATACATTATATTGCATTAGTTATTAAATCAATTGTAAACGTCAAAAAATCAATTGAAAATAAACTTAATAATAGCATTAAGCAATGTCAAAATAAATTACTAGTTTGTTTACTCTATATTGTTAAATATTTATATCTTATTATAAAGGGTATATTAAAATATATATGGATAATCACGATAATAATTGATTTCTTCAAATATATTGGTCATTTTAAATATAACACACAACGAAAAATTTGGGGATTAATTTTTATAACACCTTGGATTATCGGATTTATATTATTTTTCTTAAAACCACTTATTCAAACATTCATCTATAGTTTTTATGATGTAAAACCAACAAGTAATGGCCTGATTTTACATTTCGTAGGTTTCGGAAAATATTACAATGCTTTTAGAGTAAATGTGTCATTCACAGGTACTTTAATCTCTACTATGAAAGATACAACATTGAATTTAGTGGTAATAATAATTTTCAGTTTGTTAATTGCAGTTATATTAAATACAAAGTTTAAAGGTAGAACATTCATGAGAGCTGTTTTCTTTATTCCAGTTATTTTTAATTCAGCAGCAGTTGCCTCAGCATTAGGTGGTGGTGAAGCACTACGAGATGTAATGCGACAAAATGGATTGGGAATTATGCAAGCATTTGATTTTCAAAATTATTTATTGAATGCTCATATCGCAACTGGGTTAATTAGCTTCTTAATTGGTTCTATCTCAAGAATTTATCAAATTGTTAGTTTATCTGGTGTTCAGATTTTAATTTTCCTTGCAGGTATTCAGTCTGTGCCGTTTCATCTATACGAAGCAGCAAAAATTGAAGGTGCAACATCATATGAAATTTTCTGGAAAATTACTTTACCTATGGTTTCACCAATGATTATTACCGCTGCTGTTTATACCATTATCAATTCATTTGTAAATTCACCTGTTACTAATGTTATTAGTAAAACAGGAGTTGATTATGGACTTAATGCGGCTATGAGTTGGATTTACTTTGGTGCATCAGCCATTTTATTAATAATTGTATTAGGAATTCTCTCAAAGGTGGTGTTCTATTATGATGAATAAATTTATCAATATTAAAATTGTTAAAATTATTAGAAAAGAATTTCAAGATTTTGTAAATTATTTTAATAATGAACGATTTAAAGTTAAAGCAAAAAACAAATTTCATGCAATTTTTATCATTATAATACGAGCAATACTAATTTATGGTTTAGCATTTGTTGTATTATTTCCATTATTTCAACAAGTGACTTTAGCACTACGTTCTCCTATTGATCTTAATAATCCAACAGTCATCTGGGTCCCTGAACATTGGACGCTATTTAATCTTAAGATTGCTGAAACGATGTTAGATTATTGGACAGCACTTTTTGATAGTTTGCGATTATCATTTACAGTTATGGTTTTACAAGTGTTTGTTACATCAATAGCTGGTTATGCGTTTGCTAGATTAAAATTTAGAGGAAGTGGATTGCTATTCATGATTGTTGTAGCTACAATATTAATTCCGCCTCAAGCATTAAGTGTATCGCGTTATTTTTACTTTGGTAAATTTGATATACTAGGAATTATTAATGCTATTACAGGAAAACCGCTGAATCTATTGAAATCACGTTATTCACTTTACTTAATGAGTGCATTAGGTATGGGAATAAATTCAGGTTTATTTATCTTCATCTTCAGACAGTTCTTTAAAAATATACCAAAAGAATTAGATGAATCTGCTCAAGTTGATGGTGCTAGTGTATTCCGTACGTTTTGGAGTGTCATGTTACCTAATGCCCGTCCGGCGATGTTAACAGTTGGGTTGTTCTCTTTTGTATGGCAATATAATGACATATATTTCACAAATCTATTACAGATTAGTGATAAATTTGAATTATTGTCGTCTAATTTAAATAACTCTATGTCATTTATCTATAATAGACTAGTAATGACGGGAGCAGATAGATTAGTTGGTGGAGACATTACCAAAAATCCGTTTTATTTTGCATTAGTATCAAATGTTGCAGCATTGTTAGTAATGTTACCATTATTAATATTATTTATTTTCCTTCAAAGATATTTCGTAGAGAGTATCGAAAGAACTGGTATTGTAGGTTAATTAAAAATTGGGAGTGATTGTATGTTTAATTTCGAGAAATTTGTAAATAGTTCATTATTTCGTTATGCAGATTTACTATTCAAAATAATCATTATAAATTTAATGATTGTGGTGTCATTACTCCCAATCATTACCTTCATTCCTGCGTTAGTTGCAGGATATGAATTGATTAATTATTACATTGATGATAATGAAGCACCATTAGTTAAATCATTTATAAAAGCATTTAAAAAAAATTTTTTGCGACATATAAAAATAGAATTAATCTTAGCTGTTATAGTGACATTACTTGTAATTAATTTCAAAACTTATTATTCAGAAATAGCAAGTGGTCAAATGTATGTAGTTGGATTGTATGTTACATTAGTTATTATGTTCTTTGTATCACTTATGGTCATAAATGTTCCATTATCATGCGTATTTTTTCCGAATTTAAATGCTTTGAGAATTTTAAAAATATCATTTTATATCGGAATAAAACATGTATTTACCAGTATATTACTGTTAATTCCTGTCGCATTGTCAGCAGCTTTACTAAATTTTGTTTTTCCCATTTTTACATTTATCGGTGTTGGTATCCCTATTTTTATAAGTTTGAAATTATCCTTACCTATTTATAAAAAATTAGTAGTTTAATAGAGGTGGCTTTATGATTAAGTTAGGAATAGATCAAATTGAACTTTTTATTGATCAATTAAAAGGTAAACGAGTTGGACTCATTACTAATCCCACTGGAGTTAACTCCCAATTAGAAAGTACAATTGATGTTTTAAAAAAATATACGAATTTAGTATCATTATTTTCACCAGAGCATGGTGTAAGAGGAAATATTCAAGCTGGAGAAACATTAGAAACTTATGTAGATGATAAAACAGGTTGTACAGTTTTTAGTTTGTATGGTAAAACAAAAAAACCCACTTTTGAAATGATGGATACAATAGATGTATTGTGTATCGATATTCAAGATGTCGGCTCGCGTTTTTATACTTACATCTACACTATGGCCTATGCGATGTTAGCATGTAAGGAATATCATAAAGAGTTTGTTGTATTTGACCGTCCTAATCCGATTAATGGAGTAAAGGTGGAAGGAAATATATTAGACATTAATTATCGTTCTTTCATCGGTTATTACCCAATTCCACAAAGGTATGCTTTAACAATAGGCGAATTAGCTCTTTTATATAATGATGAATTTGGGATTGGCTGTAAGTTAATAGTTATCCCGATGGTTGGTTGGAAACGTGAAATGGTCTGGAAGGATACAGGATTAAACTGGATATTTCCATCACCTAATATTCCAACAACAGAAACTACTTTCGTTTATAATGCGACATGTGTATTTGAAGGAACGAATCTCTCTGAGGGTAGAGGGACAACAAAACCTTTTGAAATTGTTGGAGCTCCTTGGATAAATCCTGAACAATTAGCAAGTCGGATGAATCAACATGGGCTTCCGGGAGTTAAATTCAGACCAATGTATTTTACACCTACTTTCTCTAAACACAAAGGTGAAATGTGCGGTGGTGTTGAATTAATAGTCAATGACCAGAACATTTTTGAAGCGGTAAAAACAGGTTGGACTTTATTATATGAATGTAAAAAACTAGATGAAACTAATTTTAAATATTTACTACCATATAAAGAGGGATTGCATCCAATGATTGATTTAAATAATGGAAATTCTTTCTTACGAGAAGGAGTTTATACACTAGAAGAACTTTATAAAGTGATTGAGGCAGACAGCCAAAAATTTATTAATATAAAAGAAAAATATCATTTATACAAATAAGAAGGTGTCCTAATGAAGAGATTGGAAGAAATGAATTTAAGAGAGAAAATAGGTCAAATTGTTTCCTTTGGTTTTATGGAAGATGATTTACCTGGGATGATGGACTTAATTGAACATTATAAGGTTGGGAATGTGATTCTATTTACTCGTAATATCAAAGGTGCAAAAAATTTATTTGAATTAAATCAAAAATTACAAAAACATGCACTTGAAAAATTGAATATTCCGCTATTTATCAGTACTGATCAAGAAGGTGGAATGGTAACCAGAATTTTAAAAGGTGCTACCTTTTTTCCAGGAAATATGGCAATTGCCGCTACTAATAACAATAAAAATGCTTATCAAATTGGTAAAATGATGGGAAATGAATTGCTTCATTTGGGGATTAATATGAACTTTGCCCCAGTATTAGATGTGAATAATAATCGTAAAAATCCAGTTATTGGAGTTAGAAGTTACGGAGATTGTCCTGAAAAGGTCGCAGATAATGGAGTACAGTTCATTAAAGGGTTACAAGAAGAACATGTACTAGCAACAGGGAAGCATTTTCCTGGACATGGTGATACTTGTGTCGATTCGCATTTGGATTTAACTACTGTTAATCATGATAAAAAACGATTGAATGATGTTGAATTGCTGCCATTTAAAAAAGCAATTGAAGCAAATATTGGAGCAATCATGAGTGCTCATGTGTTGTTCCCTGCCTATGAAGAAAAAAAATTACCAGCAACTTTATCTAAAAATGTACTAACGGGATTACTTCGTAATGAATTAGGTTTCGAGGGCTTAATTGTCACCGATTGTATGGAAATGAAAGCTATCGACACCTACTATACAACAGAAAAAGCAGCCGTTTTAGCTATCGAAGCCGGGGCTAATATTGTTCTTGTATCTCATACAAGAAACAAACAAATTGGTGCTATTGAAGAAATTATCAATGCAGTTAATGAGAAACGCCTAGACGAAAAAGTAATTGATAAAGCTGTAGCGAAGGTATTAGCTAGTAAAGCAAAAATTGAAAAAGATGTTTTAGAATTTACGAATCAGACTTTTGAAGAAGCCCAAAAACATATTAATACAATAGAACATCGTACTTTTGCCACGAAAGTGATGAATGAAGCTTTAACACTAGTAAATGGAAAACCATATAAAGAACAAGGGAAAGTATTATTGATTGCACCAATTCCAAAAGCAACTACTATTGCTGATGATGAAGTAGAAGAAATTGGCTTATTCCAAGTAGTGAAAAAATATTTTCCGGATTGGGAAGTAAAAGAACTTAAAATAATACCTACTAATGAAAATATAGCTGAAATTATGGAAAATATAGAGTTTTTTGATCAGGTTATTTTTTGTTCTTACAATGCTAATATATATCAAAAACAGCTTGAACTAATAAACAAAATTCAAGCAAAAGTGAAACAGATTCATGTGATTGCATTAAGAAATCCATATGACCTGCTGAATTTAGATTTAGATTGCGTTTGCGTTTATGAATATTCACCACTGTCAATTCAAACAGTGATTCAATATCTCCAAGGAAATCTAGAGCCTGTTGGTCAATTACCAGTAAAATTATAATGTATGAAATAGTGAGGTAAATTATGAAGAAGTGCATTATCTGTGTTGATGGTGGTGGAACTAAAACAGAAGTAATTGCTTTTACACTTGATGGTGATGAAATTGCTAAAAAGATAGGTGGAAGCGGTAATTTCTCCTTTGAAACAGAAAAAGCTGTTCAAAATGTTATTTCTACAACTGATGCAGTTTATGATTTAGTAAACGGTCATTATCAATGTGTTTATATTCAAATGGGAATCTCTGGCTATGGTGCATATATTCCTAAAGAGACATTAATTGATGACCTAAAGAAACATTTTAATACCGAGGTAAATATTGTTGATGATGCTAAATTAGCACTTTTTTCAATACTAAAGGATCAATATAATGAAGCCATTTTGGTTTTAGCTGGAACAGGTAGTGCCTGTTATGGTATTAAAGACTCTGAAACTTTATTGGTTGGTGGCTGGGGTCATCTTTTAGGTGATGAAGGTGGTGCTCATCATTTGGTGTTACAAGCATTTAAAAAGCTGATAGAAGTCGAAGATAATGGAGAAAAACCAAGTCCATTTGCAAAGAAACTTTTACAGCATTTAAATTTGAATAATACCTTTGATTTGAAGAAATATGTCTATCATACTTCAAAAGCAGAATTGGCTAGTCATGCTCAATTTATTAATGAGTGTGCTCTATTAGGTGATGAAGAAGCTATTCAATTATTAATTGATTCTGGTAATCATCTCGCAAAATTTGCTTATTTGGTTTATAAGCGCTTAATGTTATCCGCAGATATTGTAATTGGATGTCAAGGTAGTTTCATTTTAAATTCTAAAATAGTTAATCAACAATTTAAAAAAAATATAAAATCCCTTATTCCACAGGCACGGTTTGTTGAAGAAGAGGAACCACCAGTAGTAGGAGCCTATTATTTAGCAAAAAGACAATTGAAACAGTTAGTTGGTGATAAGGAGTGCTAGCGATAGGATTAATGAGTGGAACATCTTTAGATGGTGTTGATGCTGCACTTATTAATATTCAAGAACATGGTGATAAAATTGATTATCAATTATTAGAATTTATTACCAAGCCTTTTAATATAGAAATTAAAAAAGCAATTGAAGATTGTCTTTCTTTGGAAAATTCGAACGTAAAACGCATCTGCAGTTTAAATTTTCAATTAGGCTATGAATTTGCTGAAGCTGCAAAACTTGTATGTAAGAAAGCAAATATTAGCCTTTCATCAATCGAATTTATCGCAAGCCATGGCCAAACGATTTGGCACAACCCAATTCATGATGATGCTGTTATTTCAACAATGCAAATTGGAGAGAGTGCTGTAATAGCATATGAAACGAAATGTCAGGTAGTTTCTGATTTTCGGGTGATGGATATGGCTAGTGGCGGGCAGGGGGCTCCCCTTGTTGCTTTCACCGATTACTTATTATACAGAGATAATAATCAAGATGTGGTTTTACAAAATATTGGTGGTATTGCCAATTTAACCTATTTACCAATTGGATGTACTAAAAATCAAGTAATTTCCTTTGATACAGGACCAGGAAATATGATGATAGATTATGTCACTGAGAAATATTTTGGATTACCATATGACGAAGGTGGAAATATTGCTAAAAGAGGTAAAGTCATAGATAATCTCTTATTTGAATTAATGGATGATTGTTACATTAAAAAAACTCCACCCAAAACAACGGGAAGAGAACATTTTGGCAAGGAGTTTATTGAGCAAATCCTTTCAAGGGTTGCAAGTCATTATAATAAAGAAGATATACTTGCTACATTAACAATGTTTGTAGCCAAATCAATAGTGTATAATTACAAAAAATTTTTAGATCATATTGATCTCGTCATAATTTCCGGTGGTGGAAGTTATAATACTTATTTAGTTGATATTCTACGACAGGAATTAACTTGTGAAATCAAAACTTTGGAAGATATAAATGAAAATTCCAGTGCTAAAGAAGCTATTGCTTTTGCATTATTAGGATATCTTACAATACATAATCGCACAAATAATCTTAAAAGTGCAACAGGTGCATCCCAAGATGTTATATTGGGTAAAATTACACCCAAGCCCTAGAAGAAAAAGGAGAATTGCAATGGTAGATATTAGAAATATAACTACAGAACAACGAAATAAAAATACAACAAAGTTAGATGCTCTAAATACTTTAGAACTTGTGACCTTGTTAAATCAAGAAGATAAGACCGTACCTTATGAAGTTGAGAAGGTATTGCCTCAAATTGCAGCTTTAGTGGATAAAATCAGTGAAGTATTTCTTCAAAACGGTCGTTTAATTTATATGGGAGCTGGGACAAGTGGTCGAATGGGTATTCTTGATGCTAGTGAATGTCCGCCTACTTATGGTACTAATCCTAACATGGTTATGGCACTCATTGCTGGTGGTAAAAAAGCAATGACAGAGGCCGTAGAAGGTGCTGAGGATAATATAGAAGCAGCGACTGAAGATTTGAAAAATATTAATTTAACTTCTAAAGATATATTGGTAGGTATTGCGGCAAGCGGACGAACTCCTTATGTGATTGGTGGTATTAAATATGCTTTGGAGATAGGAGCAGAGACGGGTTGTATAACAACAAGTGAAAATTCAATATTAGCTTCTATAGTAAAATTTCCGATTGAAGTGATTACAGGTCCAGAACCTCTTACCGGTTCGACACGGATGAAATCAGGGACTGCTCAAAAATTAGTTTGCAATATTTTAACTACTGGATCAATGGTGAAATTGGGAAAAGTATATGAAAATTTAATGATTGATCTTCAACCAACTAATCAAAAATTAGTTAGTCGTTCTAAAATGATTGTATCTGAATTGACAGGTGTATCTGAAGAACAAGCACAATTTTATATTAATAAATTTAATTCAGTTAAGAAGGCTATTTTTTCCATCTTTACAGGTCTAGAAGATGAAAATAAAATTGATTATTATTTAACAAAAGAATATGGACATTTACGTAATGCAATTGATGCATTCAATTCGAAATAAAGGAGAAAAGATATGTACCAGGGAGTAATCATTAGTAAAATAAACGCACTTGCTGGAACTTATACAAAGAGTGAGCGACAAATTATTAATTATTTAAATACTAATTTAAATGATGTTATCTACCTCTCTGTAACAGAGTTTTCAGATAAAATCGGAGTGGGTGAAACAACAATTGTTCGGTTTTGTAAAAAATTAGGACACAAAGGTTACCATGATTTTAAATTGACAATTGCCCAGGATAGCACTATTAAACATTCACAACAAACAAAATCTAATACAATTAGCGAGCAAGTGTATAATGGGATGATTTCTGTACTAGAAGAATCTAAAAATTTTATTGATCAAGCAATGATAAAAGAATCAATAAAAATGATGAATCAAGCTAAAAATATTTATTTCTATGGAGTTGGGGCGTCTGGAATCACGGCATTAGAAGCCCATAGTAAGTTTTTCCGGCTTTCTCCCAAATTCGCTGTTTATACAGATAGTCATTTTCAAACAATGGCCTCACAAATAATGACCAAAGATGATTTAATCATTGTCTTGACCATTTCTGGAAGTACAAAGGATATTGTTGATGCAGTTAAATATGCTAAAGAAAATGGCACTAAAGTCATTGCAATCACAAATTTCAAAAAATCCCCAATTACAAAATATTCCGATGTTGTTTTGTTAACATCTGGCAAATTAGATGATTTTAACGGTGGCACATTGGTTGAAAAGATATCTCAACTTTTTGTAATTGATATTTTATTTTTAGAATACATCAAACAAAATGAAAAATATTCAGAAAATCGTGAACGTACCGCTTTATCAGTAACTTCTAAAAAATATTAAAACATCCAAGAATGAGAAGTGTTAAGTTTAGATAGTAGTATATTCGCAAAAAAATCGATTTTTGCAAATGTAATCTATTATTACAACTCGTACCAATTCTCTACTGTCAGATATAAAGTATTTTACAGACCAGAAACAGTAGAGAAATGGAGAGTAATTATTGATAAAAAACGGTCTAAGTAGCAGATAGTGATTTCAAATTTATTAATTACTTTAGGAATTTCTGGTTCCATTCTAATTTGCTGCATGTACAAAGAATAGTGAATAAATTATTGTAATTGAAAAGATAAAATTGCACCAATCATGGATGGTGCTCATTTAGGTATTATTGGAAATGTTTATGAAGTAGTTCCTAAATTAATTAGTAAAATTAAAAAAATAGTTGGAATATAAAAAATGGCTAATAATGAATAAAATTATTGAACTTTAGCAGTTGATCTAGGGGTACCACTAATAAACATCTATGATTATTTTGAGTTTAAGGGGTATTTTTATGGCCAGTAACTTAAATATTGAATAATTTCTCAATAAAAAATTTGCAGGATTGGAAATATGAGGCTTATCTATTGATGGAAACAAAAATCAGCAAATAACACTTGTTTATCCCGTGTATGTTAATTTTAGTTTAAATAAGTTATAAGTGTTTCCCTTTGAATCAATAGAAGCCTTAAATAGTGATAGATGTGATGTTTTAGTACCTCGTGATCTAAGGATGAATTATCTTTTTGCTTATAAAGTTGTGAAGGATTTACTAATAAGAATTCAAATTTGGTTTTATGGATGATAATATTTGAAAGCTATGCAACTAAAAAGGGTAGCCAAGTAAATCGTAAATAGACTTTGAAGTTCTTTATGAATAGAGTCAAGTAAATTAAAGGGTTGGTTTGAGGATGACATACCGAAAAGTGTTTAAAAAAAACGCTTAAGAATGTATAAATGAAACTTTAGAAAATCATTAACTTTGTCTTTTATGAAAAGAAATTTTTAAATCTAGGGAAAATTATCTAAACTTAAAAAATGGTTGATTTAAGCATGTGAAAAACAAGAAGGGGGGATTTTTATGCGCTTTTTAAGAATTGCATTTAGTCTCATATCATTTATTTTACTCATATCAACTTTAATGTCATGTGAGAATTTGAAATCTGAAACCACAACTAGTGAGAAATCAAATATATCATTAACTGTAGATAATAGAGATATTATTTTAAATATTGGAGATCAACAACAAATTAATTACCAAACTAATGACCCAGTTGGTGTTCTTTTTGAATCTAGTGATGAAAGTATTGTAAGCTTCAGTGATGGAGGCTTACTGACTGCTGTTTCTTTCGGTTCAGTTACTATTACTGTTATCTCTGATTCTGATGCTGCTGTACAAATTCAAATTACTGTAACAGTAGCAAGACCTATTCCGAAATATATCGCTATTACAGGCGGTATTGGAATAACGGTGGATTCAACACTTTCCTTAGGTCACATTGTGACACCAGATAATTCCAACCAGGATGTAACTTGGTTATCAAGCAATACATCAGTTGCAACAATCGATGAAAATGGTGTTATTACGGCTATTAGTGCTGGTAGTACTAGAATTACAGCTACATCCGTAGAACAACCATCTGCAAAGGGGGCTATTACTATTTACGTTAAAGATAAAGAACCTGTCATAATTAAAATTAATTCTATTGTAGAACCGATAATTGTGGGGATAGATACGACTATTAGTACAGATATTACCCCTCTAAACCAATCAGATCAACAACTAATTTGGCAAACAGATGATAGTAGTGTCGCAACTATAACTCAAGATGGGGTGTTGACGCCACTAAAAGCTGGTTCTAGTCACTGTAACAGTAAAATTAGCTGGTGATTTGACAGTCACAACATCTGCTATATTAACTATTTATGAAAGTTTTGATAGCAATAATATTCTTGATATTTTATCATTGCAGCAATTGAATCAAGCTATGTATTATCAATTTAATGCAATTGGTGACAGTTTAACCTACTCTGTTTCAACATATGGAAGTGTATCTAATTACTACACTGGTGATATTCCTGTGACAGAACATTTGACTCCAATTAGCCCATATACACGTCCTGGTCTTAAAATGTCAGCACTACCAGTAGGTTTAACAAATTACAATACTGAAAACATATATTGGATTGTTGTTCATGATACAGCCAATACGGCAGCATCGGCCGATGCATTAATGCATGCAAATTATATGGACCAAATTGGCCAAACTGGAGAAAGAACTGCCTCATGGCATTATACTGTGGATGAAAATTCAATTTATCAACAAATTCCTGATGATGAACGTGCCTATCATGCAGGAGATGGACATACATTAGTGGGAGAAAACGGTAATTTTGCTGGTGGTGGCAATACAAATGGTATATCGATTGAAATGTGTGTTAATCAAGGCTCAGACATTTATCGAACATGGCAAAAAACTGCAAAGTTAGTTGCCCAACTATTAGTAAAATATAATCTCCCTCTTGAAAATTTTAAATATCATTTTGATTTTAGCGGTAAAGATTGTCCTCATACATTAAGAGATGCAAACTTGACGGGATTATTTGAACAAATGGTAGCAATTGAATATCAAGTAGCTCTTTCCTATGGTAATGCTCAAATTACTATGACATCAAATAATCCACAATACCTTGACAATACAGGACGCATTATTAAAATCCCTATTCAAGATATTACAGTAAGCTATGATATTACTGTTACCTATAATGGGGTGACACAATCACGTACTTTCTATACGTTTATAAAAGGTATTTCTGAATAAAAAACATTGGTTGTAACAAAAAAATAGATATAGTATTGCTTAATCGTTGCAACCTTTACTCTTATTTAGATAAATAACTGATATTTTAAGGAGGAGAAATATGAAAGATTTATTATTGGTTTTTATTGTTGCAGTAATAACAATATTATGTACTGCAGCGACTCATGTCAGTGCAGAAACGATTAACATTCACAACAAGCAAGAAATGAGAGGGATTTGGGTAGCTACTGTCGCAAATATTGATTTCGCACAATATCGTACTCAAGAGTCATATAAAACTGCATATCTAAATATATTAGACACTCTAGAACAATATCACATTAACACAGTTGTTTTCCAAATCAGACCAACGAGTGATGCCTTTTACCCATCAGAATATAACCCTTGGAGTAAATATTTAACAGGTACAGAGGATAAATCACCTGGATGGGATCCATTAAAATGGATGATTGAAGTAACACATGAACACAATATGGAATTTCATGCTTGGTTAAATCCTTATCGAGTGACTATGACTAAAGTTGGTGGGAGTTTACCAACCATTCAATCTGTTTTAAATACACTATCTGATAAGAATTTTGCTAAAAAAAATCCAAATCTCGTTTTAGAGGATACGAGTGGTCAATTAATATTAAATCCTGGTGAACCTGAAGTTCAACAATATTTAATTGACACAGTAAATGAAATCATCACTAATTATAATGTTGATGCAATTCATATAGATGATTATTTTTATCCATATTCGCCAATCGCTAATAATGGTGATTCTGAGACTTATCAACAATACAAAACTTCCAATGAATCATTAGCTGATTGGAGACGTGGTAATGTGGATAATATGGTTGAAAGCATCAGTAATTTAATCCATACATATGATCAAGTTAATCATAAGGCAATACAATTTGGCATTGCTCCATTTGGTATATGGAGAAACAGTAGTACGGACCCATTAGGATCAGATACTAGTGGTTTTGAGAGCTATGATTCTCAATACGCTGATACGCTAAAATGGATTAAGGAAGAATGGATTGATTATGTTTGTCCGCAACTTTATTGGGAAATTGGTTATAAGGCCGCGGATTATCAGGTTCTTGCAAACTGGTGGGCTAATGTTGTAAAAGGGACTAATGTTAATTTATACATTGGCAATGCGATTTATAAATATGGTTCAGATACCGCATGGAATGATTTTAATCAAATACCGAATCAATTAAAGTTAAATTACGACATTCCTGAAATTAAGGGTAGTATTTTTTATTCCTATCAATGGTTGAACCGTGGTGATAATATTGCTTTAATTAACGGTAAGAATTATATAAAAAACAATATGTGGGATACACCAGCTATACAACCTACTTTACCGTTAATAAGTACAGAAACACCTTCTAAGATTCAAGATTTGGCAGTTGATACATCAGAGATTGATAATTCTTTTAGTTTATCATGGGGTAAGGTCGATGATAGTAAATATTATGTTGTCTATCGCTTTCTTAAGAACGCTTTGCCCGATTTAAGCAATCCGGCCAATATATATGCATTTGTGCCTAATACAGACAGTAATGACGTTTCTTTTGTAGATAACAAATTAGAGGCAGGATGTGCTTATGATTATTATGTGACGGTTATAGGTATTGATGGGTTGGAAAGCGTAGCAGATCAGGTTAGCTATATTTCTAGTAGTAATAGTACAACAACAACAACAACTACTACTACAACGACAACTACTAACGCTACAGCGACTACTCAAATAACAACAACTGAATCTAATAATGAGGTAACAGATGCTGCTAAACCAGATAATAACAATTTAATTATTGTAGTTTCAGGTATAATGATAGTTTTAGCAAGTGCAGTAGCTTTCATTCTTATAAAAAAACATTAATGATTAAATATTTTAAATATAGAAATATTGTAAACAGCAACAAGATATTTTCTTTAGAAGATAAATATCGATTTTAAATAAATTTGAAAAGGGGGGGGTTATCAGATAGAGAAGATTGAATATTGATATTATTACTTAATATGTTTATAAGAGAATATTGATTTTGGGAGGATAACATGAAAAAAGTATTAAACATAATTGTGTTTATTTTTGTAGTGGTTTTACTAACTGGGTGTTCAACATTGTTTAGTAATTCTTCAACTGATACTAGTACAACATCAAATAAATCAATAATTGATGTTTCATATAATAGTTCTAATTTTGATTTGACAAACAATTTAGTTAAATCTTTAAATAATACCAGTGGAACTGCAGTGACGAATTCTGATAATCTAGTATTATCTAAAGGTGATAAACTTTTTACATATACACCATTACAAAATGAATTGATGCAAAACATTTTTACAATTAACAATTTCATTTCTGGTGTTCAATCAATTTATAATAATGTTTTAGAGAATACAGTTTATTATGATGATCTCACATATTCATTTAATGAAATAGATAATCTATCTGTTTTGGATGCTAATTTGACAATTCAAGATAATACTTTAACAGAAAGCTATCTAAAAGTTGAATTAAGTAGTGACAATGATTTTGTAAAAAATAATCATATAGATAACAGTGTGATAGCGGAAATCACCGTAAATAGTGATAGCTATACAATAGAGGTTTATCAACAATTAGAAAACAACACTAAACAGGATTTGATAGCTTTTACAGTTAATTCATCAAGTAATGATGTACAAGCTACATACAATGTTAATGGAACATCTATCATTATGAACTTAGAAAACCTAGCAAATAATACCCAAAAGATTAAAATAAACACTGTAAAAAATAATAACAGCGTCAACGAAGCTCTGTATTTTTATGGTAACAACACTTTTGGGTCAATATTAAATAAATATCAAAATGTTGAAAAAGATAGCCAAGGAAACAATAAAAAAATTACTAATTTAGTTGATTTTGAAGCCATTAATTCTACTGGATTGCTTTATAAAACGATGTCTATGACAATAGACAATTATAGTGGTAGTGAAGTAACTGAGCAATCTTCAAGTATGAATGGATTTACTTTAAATTTATTGACTACGTGGAAATCTTTTTCAAATGAAAATAAAGAAATAAATTTGGAATTAACGAATAATGTTTATAATCAAACTTCATTAAACACAAGTTGTATTGAAATAAATGATTCTAGTTACGACATTGCAGAGGATGGGTTATCTGTTGTTAATATCAATGATAATATTTATAGTGATAATCCATATTATATTGCTGGTTATTTCATCCAAACAAGTAATCAAATAGATCAATTTTACACTCTAGATGTTACTTCATTAGCAAATCCAATGTTATTAATAAACCTTATGAGTCTAACAAATGTAAAAAATCAGGCTAATGAAATAAATAGTATGGTTCAAGCCGACCAAGGAACCGAAAATCCTGTTAGCTTTGACATAAAAAATGTTATTTCTCAAGATTATGATACAACATCAAATACACATTTAATGTTACTTCAAGAGTCATCAGATACAGTCGCCGTATTAGAATTTGATAATAACCAACATTTAGTTAATCAATACACTTTTCAGGCAAATGTATCGTATCAAGATGGATTATTATTTGTTTATGGTATAGAAGATAATTTACCATATTTAACAGTTAAAAATTTTGATAGTAATGGTAATTTAACTGATGTAAATAACTATTCTTGGGACTATTTACCAGGCTCATTCATATCACATATAACTTACAATAAACAACAGAATAATGTAACTGTTTTTTATAGAGAAGGTTCATCTATTTATAATAACAAATTACTAGTTGATTTAAACACTAATAGTACACAAGTACTTTATAATAGTATTGAAGCGACCTATACCGATTCGACAACAATGACTAGAGTTGATATTGCAGTGAATGATTCAGGTAACTTATTAATTCTATTATACAATCAACAGGATCAATTAGTTCTAGTTACTTCTGGTAAATCAGATGGTTCTGATAATATATCTTTACATGGATACAGTATCCAAAATAATCAATTGATTCTGTATGGTGAAAATAATACTAAACCATATTTATTTGTTCCACAATTTACTCTAACTAACTTAATTGATTATGTAAATACACTTTCATATAGCTATTCTTTAGCTGGTAATATGAATAGTGTAGTTTATAACTCAAATGATAATAATTACTCATTAGATATGACTTTGTCTGATAATACTCCGCTAAATATAACTATAGATCAAGATGGAAAACAAGTAGGAGCTTTAGTAAAACTTGGATATTTAACCGACTGGAGTAGTTGGAGTCCTAATGATCCAAATTTCAATAAATTGACGACAATTAATTATTCTTTCGGATATGTTGGTGATACAAGCGGAACGGTTATGGAAGACTTTTCTCGTGCTAATCAAATTGCTCAGTTAAAGGAGAATAACCCACAACTTAAAGTAGTCTTTTCTATTGGAGGTTGGGGAGCAAATTATTTTTCTGAAGCAGCATCAACTGATGCCAATCGCAAACAATTTTCAGCAACTGCCATTGCTATTATGCAAAAATATGGATTTGATGGTATTGATATTGATTGGGAATATCCTGGTAGTTCAGTAGCGGGAATAACTTCAAGCCCTAATGATAAAACAAATTTCACTTTGTTGTTGAAACAAATACGTACCGATTTTACGGCACTTACTGCCCAAACAGGTGAAAAGTACACATTAACAATAGCTGCAGGTGGTTTTCAAGGTACAGGATATGATTTACAACTGTCAGAAATTATTAAATATTTAGATTATATTAATGTTATGACTTATGATATGTCCCTTACTACTGTTGCTAGCTTCCATACAAATCTATATACCTCAAGTCGTGTTCCTAGTGAAGCTGGTGGTTCAACATATATTCAATATTTCTTGAATAATGGGGTTCCTGCATCGAAACTAGTATATGGTATAGCTTTCTATGGTCGTGGTGCATCTGGAATTACAGGTTCAACTGACGGATTAGGTGCTACGATAAGCCCAAGTAATGCAGTAAGTTATACATATACAAAAATTAAAAATCTTATCTTAACGGACCCAAGTTATGTACAATATTGGGATGATCAAGCAAAAGCACCTTATTTATTTAATGGAAGCACATTTATTAGTTATGATGATCCTCGTTCTATTGAAGCTAAGATTGATTATGTTAAAGATCTTGGTCTGGCTGGTACATTCTTTTGGGAATATACTCAAGACTCTACTGGTGATTTAATAAACGCAATAGATTTATACTCAAGACCTTAATAGAAATTATTGAAGCATATATCAATAAAAAATAGATTAAGTCATTATTATAATATATAAAAAGAAAATCCGAATTATTTTGTTTAAAATAATTCGGATTTTTATGTAATTCTATATTAATCTCATCTTTTTTTATCGAGTAACTGATAACATGATCATTAATCTATAAATTTTTCTTTTTTATGAAAATATATGAAACGAATGTTACGACAATCATTCCTGCAGCAACTATTACGATATCTATTGTAATAGTACTGTTATCCTTTGAATTATCAATTGGATCTGTATTTGTTGCTGTAGTAGTAGTAGTAGTAGTAACAGGAATAGGATCATTTGTGACATTTACATCTGCCAATAAATTGCCCTTATTTCCTGCAGAATCAGTAACAGAGAAGAGAATATAATAATGACCTTCTTTAGTTAAATCTAAAGTACTGTCGTTCACTACAACACTACTTGTTAAATCGCAGTCATTTTGATCTATGGCTGATATATAATCTAACAAATTGACGGTAGTATTTACTTGAACAACTATTGGTGTAATAATTGTTATTACAGGTTTTAATGTATCTTTTACATGTACTGTAACGTATACCTCTGTAGTTAAGTTACTACTATCAGTTACTTTATAGCTTATAACATAATCTCCTACTGAGGATAAATCTACATTACTATCATCTACTATTATACTGCTTGTTAAATTATTTCCATATCCGTCCTCAGCAGTTACCCCCTGTAAATAATCTGGATTTTGACCTTTGGCTTCAGCAACTATGTCATGTGTTCCTGATATCATTGGTTTCACAAGTATGGTTTCTGATGTGGCACTTACAGGTTGACTTTCTTTATTTGAATAATCTAATTCTGTCACAGCATAGGTATATTTTTGATTGCTTGTTAATGATGAATCAAGATAACTTGAGATATTACCGTTTAAATTATATAATAATTTTACTATTTTACTTGAATCATTAATATCAACAGTTTCTCCTTCATTAAAACGATAAACTACGAACCATTTAGCATTTACATCTTGATTCCAATTTAATTGAAAACCATTTTCTTGAGTAGTTAAATTCAGACTGTTCAGTCCTAATACTGGTGTGACATCTATATTATGAACCTCAGCTGGTAATGCAGGATATTTATACTGGTTCTCTTTTAAAGAGGTTAATGCTTGATTGATTGTAGCAGGGGTTGACAACGTGAAGTAATTATATCTAAAATATACTGTTCCTTGCACATCATCATATTTGGAATCATATTGAAGTTGGTTAGATACCTCATTAGGGTCCTGCCAGGGCCCCTCGTTGTACCCGTCTTCTACATAACGATAAATTGCGTTTCCTATATACAAATTAACATTTGTTCCTTTAACTACATTTGCCCACCAATCAACGACGTCGGCATAGGGAGCACTAGGTTCTCTAAATTCCCAGTAAACTTCAGGAACGACGTAATCAATCCATCCCTCTTGAATCCATTTGCGTGTATCACAATAAAGATCATAATAACTTTGCATGCTACTAGTATTAGAACCAGCAGAATTAGAACTTTTATTTGCCCATACACCATAAGGACTTATTCCAAATTGAATTTTACGATTTTGTTCAGTTAATTGTTGTTTTATTGTTTGAACAACAGTATCAACATTCTGACGTCTCCAATCATCTAATGATAAATGACTAGGATTATAGGCTTGATATTGGCTATTATCTACATTAGTACTAAGGGGTGTATATGGATAAAATGTATCATCAAAATGAATTCCATCCACATCGTAGTTTGTAGCAACTTCCATAACAGTATCGATGATATATTGCTGAACCTCTGGTATACCAGGATTTAATTGTCTACTACCAGAATTATTCATCACATATTCTGGATGCTTTTCAACGATATTTTGACTACTCTCATACCCAGCGGTTGTTATTCCATAAGGATTAAACCAAGCATGGAATTCCATTCCTCTATTATGAGTCTCGGAAATCATCCAAGCCAAGGGGTCCCAACCCGGGTCCTGTCCTTCGGCTCCGGTTAAAAAGCGTGACCAAGGATTAATGGTTGATTTATAAAAAACACCACCATCTGGTTTCACTTGAAAAAAGACAGCATTTATATTGTATTCTTGCAAGGTATCTAACATGTTCTCATATGCCTGTTTATAGGAACTTTCAGTTGGATATATGGGCATATCTAGATTCCAAACAGTAGCAATCCACATAGCTCTTATTTCCTGCTTTTGCGATACAATTTCAGTTGGAATAGTGACAACGTTATTTGTACCAAAATAGGTAATGGGTGTTAGATTACCATATTGATAAATGTTTTGTTCAGTTGCCTTTGCATTTACGCCATTCATAAAAAACATTATTAAAAATGTTATTATAATTGACAGACTTATGTTTTTCTTCATATCCTTCACCTCACCCTAATTATAACAAAATATACGAAATTTGGCATCATTTTTTGGAAATTATTTTTATAAATTTAACACATTTATGAACATAATATTCATAAATATATCGAAGTAAATTGAAAAAACTAAAAGGTATCTAGATTTTATCTAGGTACCTAAATGACTTGTATATACAAATTTTATGATATATAATATGAATAGGCCGTTTTTTAAAGACGAACGACAAATTAGATAATATATAATTAATTATTAAAGATTTTTGAAAATATCATTGTAAAACAGTATTTAACATGGAAATATCAAGGATCATCTATTTATATATTATTAAATAAAGGAAGGTATAATAGAATGTATTTAATAGTTCCTCAAACGAAAAGTTTAAGTTTCACAGAAGGTTATTTTATGGTCAATACGATTGTTAATATTACTTTCAATGAACAATTAACAAAAGTATATCAAGAATTAGAAACAATATTTTCAATAAACTATACTAATGAACATAACAATTTTGTTTTTGTTAAGAAAAATGATTTAAAAGATGAAGAATATTTAGTAAATATTGATAATGATGTTATAACAGTAAGTTACAATACTATAAATGGTGCATTCTATGCTGTCAAAACACTAGAGCAGATTATCAATCAACACGTAAATGGAAAAATTCGCAATTTGAAAATTCATGACTATCCAAGTTTAAAAACACGCGGGTTTGTGTTAGACATTAGTAGAAACAAAATTCCTACGATGGAGACATTATTTGCATTTATTGACAAATTAAGTGACTTAAAATATAATCATTTTGAATTATATGTAGAAGGCTTTTCATATGGTTATTCAAGTTTTAGTAAATATACTGAAGGTAATACTCCGATAACTGTTGAACAATACCAAACACTAGAACGATATTGTAGCGATCGCTTTATTGATATGGTACCAAATCAAAATGGTTTTGGTCATATGGCCTCTTGGTTGGCTAAAGATGAATATAAAGATTTAGCTGAGTGTCCTGAGGGATTTAATATCTGGGGCGCATATCGACCTACATCAACTTTAAACCCATTAGATGAACGAAGTGCAAATCTTGTTATGAAAATGTATGATGATATGTTACCATATTCAAATTCAAAGTATTTTAACATGAATTTTGATGAACCATTTGAATTAGGCTATGGAAAAAGTAAAGAAACTTGTGACAAATTAGGTGAAGGAAAAGTATATATTGATTATATGAAAAAATTATATAATCATATAAAATCTTATAATAAAACTCCTTTAATATGGGCTGATGTTTTAAATAAACATATAGATTCAATTGGGGAATTACCGAAAGATATGATTTTTCTGGATTGGGCTTATGATATGGATGCACCTTTTCAGAGAACATTAAAAAATTTAGCTGAGAGCAAAGTTAAGTTTATGGCTTGTCCTGGTACATCTAGTTGGTGTTCAATAACAGGTAGAACTATGGACATGCTAGAAAATATTAAAAATGCCTCACATTATACATACTTGTATAAAGGTGAGGGAATTTTAGTAACTGATTGGGGAGATGCCGGACATCTTCAATACTTACCATTTACATATCCTGGATTAATTTTCGGAGCTATGACATCATGGGGGATGGAAGACGGAATTTATAAAAATTTGGCATCAGCTCTTAATATAATGATGAAGGATAAATCAAAATTAATAGGAGAAATTTTATTAGATTTAGGGAATTATAACCGTTATGAAGGGACATATACATATAATGGTACAAAAACATTTAGTTCATTAATTTGGGCAACAAATGCTTGTAATGGCATGAATGGTGACCCATTGACCTATTACATTGATAAAATGAAGAGAAATGTCTTTCCATCAAAAAATTATGAAATATTAATGGATTATTTAAACTTTATTTTAAAAAGAGTGGAACTTACCGAATTAGAATGTGTTGATGGGCAACTGATAATTAATGAAATTAATCAAAGCATTTTCTTTTTAAAGACCTTACTTAAAGTAAATAAAATGTTGAGTGATGATATAAATAAAACTGAAAAATTATTTTTAATTAACATAATACTGTCTGAACTAGATATTACTATTGAAGAACATAAAAAAATCTGGCTTCAAAGAAACCGCCTAGGTGGATTAAATAATAGTGTTAAAGTAATAGATGACCTAAAAACTATCGTCACACAATATAAAACCTTACTTTAATCATACCAATTAAAACCTCTCTACATTTTGACTATATTGTTAAAAAATCTTCCTTATAAATAATAAGGCGGATTTTTTTTAATTGGAAAATAGCAATTGAACTAGAATTTCAGAAAATTCCAAAATACTAGTAAAAATCCCACTATTATAAAATCATTTTATGAAGCAATAATCATCAATTTTTACAAATGATAAGCAGTGCATTTTTTAACTTGAACCAATTTTTAAGCAAAGGTAAATGTTAAGTACAGTATATCTCGACTTTTCTATAACAATATGGTATAATTTGGAGAAAAATAAAGAGAGCGAGACATTATATGATGAAGAAACAAAGGCAATCAAACATACATAATTGCTGAATAGATTAATTTATAGTTAATTTCGTGCCTGCCTTCACGAATATAATACCAATTATTACTGTTGATTGATTTTTACTTTCCACACATGCATAGATATTAAATTATTTAGTTGTCAAAGAATAGCATCACATATGATTGATTTTTGTAACTAAAATATTGTGTTTATAGCATATCAAATAGATGTTTGAAAGAAAAAAATGAACTGAAATATTTCACTGAGAAAATTAATATGTTTAAAATTTAATTTCTGCACCTTTTTTATGTAGAGGGAAGCGTGCTATTATGGAGGATAAAATGTACAAAGGGAAAATTATGAGCGTAATTCATTCATTTGGAGATACTTATACAAAAAGTGAAGAGAAAATAATAGCTTATTTACAGAAGAATGTCAAAGATGTCGTTTATATGTCAGTAACAGAGTTGTCGGATGTATTAGGAATTGGCGAAACAACAATAGTAAGATTTTGTAAAAAATTAGGATATAAAGGCTATCATGATTTTAAACTTGCCATTGCTCAAGATGATACAATCCATAAAGAAAAGATTGATAAAAATAATATACCAATTAAACAACAAATTTCTAGCAATATGATAGCCATACTAGAAGATTCTTTACATTTGATTTTACAAGATTCCATTGATTCATCCGTTAAAATGATTGAAGAGGCTAAAAATGTATATTTTTATGGGCTAGGTCCATCAGGTATAACTGCTATAGAAGCACAAAGTAAATTTTTCAGAATTGATCACAAATTTCATGCTATCACTGACAGTCATTTTCAAATGATGTCAGCACAGATTATGTCAAAAGAAGATTTAATTATCGTTATAACAATCTCAGGTAGTACTAAGGATATTATCAGTGCTGTAATTGATGCCAAAATTCGGGGAGCAAAAATTATCGCTATTACCAATTATCAAAAATCACCGATTACTAAGTACTCTGATTTAGTATTATTGACTTCAGGTAAAATGGATTTGTCAAATGGAGGTTCACTTGTAGAAAAAATTTCTCAGTTATATGTAATAGATATTTTGTTCATGGAATATATTTCAAAGAATCAGCAATATCTTGAAAACCGTAAATTAACCGCACAGAGTGTGGCTGCGAAAAGATATTAATAGTATCCTGTTGCTCTTCAAAGAACTCTTCTTGTGTTTTATAACCAAGTATTCATCCATTCTTCTATAAATGCCATGTTTGAAGCTTTATTATCTGCTTTTCATTTTTCCTTAGTGATAGAGCATCATATTAAGGTATTGTGATGTAGTCCATAGTGCGATTATTCTCCGTGTTTTTTTGCAATTAATCACAACACAGAATAATCCACTATGGACCTTTTATTTAGTTCAACTTCATTTTACAACGAGCCATTATTTTATTTATTGTTTTATCCAAAAAAAATTCTATTATAGAATTTTATAGATACATTACAGTATAAATTTTGATAACCAGCTATACGGAGACCCGATATATTTTCAAAACAAAAAATCGAATTAAAAAATATTAGAAATATCTCATAACAATGAGCGAATCGGGAACTGTGGGAAATGAAATTATTATTCAACAATGATTGAACATATGCACATGCTCCGATATAGGTGTTCAAATTGGTCAAATTCACCGAGATACACAAATACATTATGCATAATAAATTAAACAGTGAAGCTATAAAGGTATTATCATCTTTATCAGGTGCTGTAGATAAGTATATTGATATTGCTTAAGAATAATTGTATAATATAATAAAAATGATGAGGTGTCATTATGCTAACTTTAAATGATATAATTATTAAACTTGAAGAAAATTTACCATATCTAAGACACAAATATGGGATAAAAAACATTGGTATTTTTGGTAGTTTCGTCAGAGATGAACAAACAAGTGATAGCGATATTGACATATTAGTTGAATATAACGATATCCCAGATTATCACCATATCTATTTAAATATTGAATTAGAAGAAATCCTAAATCGAGAAGTCGACTTAGCAACGCCTGACTCACTTAGAAAATATACGAAAGAAAGTGTATTAAGGGAGGTCAAGTATGTCTAAGAACTATATTGATTTACTTGATGCGATTTTAGAAGCGATTGAAGTAGCAGAAAAAATATGTCATCATACTTCTTCGGATGAACTAAAAAATGATGATATTAAAAGATATGCATTAGTTAGGGCATTTGAAGTGATTGGTGGAGTAAGTAAAGAGTTACCGATGGATATTAAAAATTTATATGCTGACTTAGACTGGTCATTTTCTATAAAAATGAGGGACATATTATCACATGTATACATTGAATTAGATACCAATATTTTATACTCGACAGTAATAGAAAAACTACCTTATTTTAAACAAGGAATTATTGAAATCAAAACAAACTTACTAAAAACACAAAAAGATATATGAATAAATAATAAATAATAGTTGTGAAGAGTAATTTTAAATCTCGGGAGCATTTTGTTCATATTATCCTAAAATTCAATACCCTATTGAGGTTATTAGAATTATAAATCAGAGACCAAATATTAATAAATGATATTATAAAAAATAACCTTTGATTACTCAAAGGTTTTAAAAAATTATTTACTAACTGTAAATTTCAGATTTATATCGACAAATGAATGAACCAATTTTTATTAATATAAGATATCAATTCTAATAAATAATTTGGTAATGTAATTGCAATTAACATCAAAAATGAAAACATATAATTCTAAAGAAATCAATCAGTGTTGATTAAACTCTCATAAATTTGACCATTAATTAAGTAAAATAGAATTTAGAATATCATAAAATTAGTTATTTTCAATGTTTCCTGATGATTCAGAATATGAAGAAAAAAGATTATGAGAATTTAATGAGTTAGAATTATTTAATAAGTGAATAAAGTAATGTATACGAGTTCAAAATTAATAAAAAGTAGGAAGTATAAAATGAGATTTAAAAGCACACCACCTCGAAATAGAAGACTGCTGATTGCGAGAAATTGGATACCAACTTATAATGGAAATCATATTGTAAAAGGTTATGCAAAATATTTTGGTGTATCGAGGTTATGTGCAGTTACTGATTTAAAAATATTAGGATATGAGTTTACAGAAGATTATATTAATCAATTAAGACGAGATGAAGAAAGTAGAAGAATCGAGAAAATAAAAAGAAAAAATAAAAAGAAAATAGAAATAGAAGATTATATCGATAACGATGAACAAGACTATTACTTTTTTTATATCGCTGGATATACTGAAAATGGTTTTCCATTTGGAATTACTTGGGAACAAGCTGAAAAACAGGGATTAATTGAAGCTTCTATGGATGACAATCATCATATAGAAGAAGATTTACCGTTTTAAATAAGAGTAAATAGATAACACATTATAGTTATATTAACATTAAAAAAATATCCGAATCAATGTTAATTCATTGTACAATGAAATTATTAGATGAACTAAATTTTTTAGGAAATATCATTAAAAACGGATGAACCATTATTTTCATGTCATGCAAATTTACCAATCAAAGAGAAAAAGTTGTCATAGATAATGATGCCAATAAAAATTACTCTAACAGTTTATAATTAAGTAGTGTAAAACATGTAAACATAATGTTTACATGTTTTAAGTTAAGTAAAGGGGAAGTGAAATTCACTTCCCTTTTTAAACTATTTACAATATAGGTAAATAACGTTTAATTTCCCAATCAGTTACACTTGTACGATAGCTATCCCATTCAGATGTTTTAGCTTCGATATATTTCTCTAGAATATGTTTTCCAAGTGCTTCTTTAATGACTTCATCTTTATCTAATTCTAATAGTGCATCAAATAAATTACCTGGTAAACTATAAATCCCTAATGCTTCTCTTTCAACATTTGATAATTCAAAAAGATTAGCATAAGTTGGTTTAACAGCTTCTAAATTATTTTCGATTCCATCAAGACCTGAGGCTAAAATAATTGCCATTGCAAGATATGGATTAGCTGCTGGGTCAACACTTCTGATTTCTGTTCTTGTTTTATGACCTCTAGTTGCAGGAATTCTTATCATTGCAGAACGATTTGCATCAGACCAAGAAATATAACAAGGTGCCTCATAACCAGGTACTAACCGTTTATAAGAATTAACTAATGGGTTAGTTACAGCTGTGAATGCTTTTGCATGTTTCATGATTCCTGCAATCCAATTACGACAAACATCAGATAGTTGCATTGGATCATTTTCATCGTAAAAAGAATTATGACCATCTTTATCTTGTAATGAACAATTTGTATGCATACCACTACCATTAATATTCGCTATTGGTTTTGGCATGAAAGTAGCATGTAATCCATGTCTTTTAGCTACGTTTTTAACAACTAATTTAAATGTTTGGATATTATCACATGCTTCAACGGCATTTGCAAACATAAAATTAATTTCATGTTGGCCAGGAGCTACCTCATGATGTGATGCTTCCATATTAAAACCTAATTTTTCAAGTTCTAATACAATATCTCGTCTACAATCCTCAGCCCCATCAATAGGTGATAAATCAAAGTAGCTACCTAAATCATTAAATTCTAAGGTAGGTTGACCTTTCTCATCAAGCTTAAATAAGAAAAATTCAGGTTCTACTCCAATATTAAAAGCCGAAAAACCTAGTTTTTCCATTCTTGCCGTAATCCGTTTTAAATTGATCCGAGGATCTCCTGCAAATGGAGTACCATCGGGTTTATAAATATCACAAATAAGTCGTGCTACTTTTCCATAAGCATTTTCTTCCCAATGATGAATTAACCAAGTATTATAATCTGGTCTTAAATACATATCCGCTTCTTGAATACGTACAAAGCCTTCAATTGATGACCCATCAAACATTATGTTTCCATCTAAAGCATCTTTTAACTCTCTGACTGGAATTTCCACATTTTTAATGACACCATGGATATCGGTAAAGCATAAGCGTATATACTTTACATTTTCGTCTTTCGCAATTTGCAAAATCTCATCTCTAGTTAACATTTTTTTCCTCCTTAAAATAAAAAAAGATGTCAAACCATGCACTAAATAGTACATTCGACACCTTTGTTTTTAATATGATCGCTTTAAGACTCCCTTGTCTTTATGATTATTATATGCTCAAGAATGATTAATGTCAAACTAATTCTTATCATTTTCTAAAATTTCTAAAGCTATTTTTTCCTTACTCAATCTTTTCTCCATGGCTTGCTTAATGATATATTGATGCGCTTCATTTTCAGAAAATTTCTTTCTTTCCATTAATAACATCTTTGCTTTATGAACTATTTTCTTATCTGTTAGTTTTGTTTCAAGCTTATTAACATCTTTATTTAATTTTTTTATTTGTTCACTAATTTTAAAATATATAGGAACAACAACAGGCAATGTCAGCTCTATTTTAGTTTCTTCAAGATTTAAAAAAAATATATCATTTAAAACTTGATAAAACTGACTAAAATTAACGGTATTATGAATATAAATCACAGGAATTATTTTATTAGTGACTAAATAATCAAATAATTTACTTAAATTATTACATTTGACACTATGATGAATAATCAGCACTTGTGGCTTTTCTTGATTTAAATAACGATTAATCACATTTAAATTAACTAAAGAATCGTTAAAAAAGAGCTGCATATTCATAATTCGTTTTAATTTATTATTAAAGATAATATCTGTACTTAAGACCATAATTTTATCCATACGAAAACCCTCTAACCAAATGACTTAATTATCATTATATGTGTTGATATCTTTCTTTGTCAATATTATATACCACTATTCCCGTAATTTGTTAAAACGCGCGCAGATGGGTCGTTCACATCACAACCAACCCATTCTTTATTTGGCATCCAGTATTCACCAATGAAGTGCTCATGTTGCGGATAAAATTCTTCGAATATATTACGATACAATAACGATTCTTTACTAAATGGTGCATTCTTAGGGTATTTTAAAATTCCGTTCTCTAAATCTTCTACAGAGTAAAATTTTTCAGCATATTCTTTTAAATAATCCACAAGACTATGACCTATGGCATCACTAAAAGCTGCTTTTTCTCTATATAATATTTCATTAGGTAAATAATGAGTGTTTTCAAATGCGGTTCTTAATAAATATTTACCCATTCCATAAGTATTCATTTTTAACTTAGGATTTATCCCTAATACATATTCAACAAATTTTATATCACCAAATGGGACTCTTGCCTCTAATGAATTACTAGAGATACATCGGTCAGCTCTTAAAACATCATAAACATATAATTCACGAATGCGTTTTTCTGATTCATTTTGAAAAGCTATTTCGTTAGGTGCAAAATCAGTATATTTATAACCAAATAATTCATCAGATACCTCACCTGTAAGCAATACTTTTATATGAGTATTTTCTTTGATATATTTACACAACAAATACATACCGATACTTGCTCTTATAGTGGTCACATCGTATGATTCTAATATATAAATGACATGTTTTAAAGCATTTAAAACATCATGCTTATTTACAATGACTTCAGTATGATTACTATTAATATATTCGCTCACTTGTTTGGCATACTTTAAATCGATAGGGTCAGTATCCATTCCGATTGAATATGTATAAATCGGAGTTTTTAAATTTTTTGCGGCAATTGCACAAACAAGACTAGAATCTAGCCCACCACTTAGTAAAAAACCAAGTGGCGCATCTGATGAAAGTCTTTTTATTACTGCCTCTTCTAATAATTCCTTTATATGAGTGGTGATACTATCTATATCATCATTAATTAATACTTTAACTTTACTAATATCGTTAAAACAAATGAATTTGCCATTTTGATAATAATGTCCGGGAGGAAAAGGCATTATATTTTCACACAAATCTATTAATGCCTTTGCTTCAGATGAAAAGGTAATTTGACCACTGGTTTTAAGATATCCATAAAACATAGGTCTAATTCCTAATGGGTCACGTGCAGCTATTAATGATTTAGTTAAATCATCATAGAGAACGAAAACAAATTCTCCATCTAACATAGACACCATTTTCTCAATTCCATAAGTTTCATATAGCGGGAGTAAAATTTCACAATCACTTAAAGAAAAAAAGGAATAGTGATTTAAATGGTTTCGTAAATTCTTAAAATTGAAAATCTCTCCATTACAGACAAGACGTTTTTGATTCAAATTAAAAGGTTGATTTCCATGATTAGATAAGTCCATAATTGCTAATCGATGAAATCCCCATAAACCGAATTTATCACTAATGATATTGGTATTATCTGGCCCTCTGTATTGAATCTTGTTAAAATGAGAGATAAATTGTTTTTTGCTAAGTGTTTTATCTAGAACGACCATAAAACCACACATGTTGTTATTCCTTCTTTCTAGTTATTTTTTTACTATTCATCATACACTAGAATTATCTAAAAAACCAGAAAAAATGAAGATAATTATTATGGAAACGTTTTATAAAAAAAAGCCACTCATAATCTTTAAAAATAAGTAATCATATTTTTTGCATCATAATCAAATAATAAGAAATGAAAATATAAATGGTTAAACAAACTATAGGAGGCATGAATGAATAAACTCAAAATAACGATATTATCCTTATCATTAATTACCGTCATGGCAGGAGCTGCCGCATCACCTGCTTTAGGTGCGATTGAGACATATTTTGTAAATATAAATGCCATATATATTCAAATGATTATTACAATACCTCCATTATTTATTGTTTTAACTTCTCTGTTTTTTGGTAAAATATCGAATCAATTCACCACAAAACCAATCGCCATTTTTGGATTGATCCTTTATTTAATAGGTGGAAGTTTTGCGGGTATAACTAGTAACATTTATGTTTTATTATTTTTTAGAATGATATTAGGCATTGGAGTTGGGCTTATCATGCCATTATCTATCGGACTTATTTCCTTTTTATATAGTAAAAATGAACAATCTCAATTAATGGGATATTCGTCTGCGATGAATAATCTTGGAGGCATTATTGCGTTAGTATTATCAGGTCTATTAGTATCAATTAATTGGCGATATGGTTTTTTAGTTTATTTACTAGGCATATTTTCTTTTATATTAGTCATTTACTTCTTACCTGATATTAATTTAAGAAGCCCTAAAAATAAAATTGATAAGGAATTAATTAAAAAAATTGCTCCTTATGCTTTTAGTGTTTTTACTATTATGTTAATCTTTTATGCACTACCATCTAACTTCTCAATCATCATCACAAAAGAAGGCAAAATTCCCACAAGATATATTGGGATATTAATGGCTATACAAACATTAGGAGCTTTTCTTGTTGGTATAAAACTGGATTTATTGATTAAACTCTTTCCAAAACAGCTGAAATATCTCTCAGGTATTTTCCTATTCATCGGATTTTTACTATTAAGTATCACATCAAATATTTTTTTACTTATAATAGCATTATTTAGTATTGGCTTAGGATTAGGGACAGGTATCCCTATTTATAATTCACAGGCATCTATTAGTGTTTTAAAAGAAGAAACACCAACAGCTATGGCACTAATGAGTTCAATGTTATATTTAGGGCAATTTATTTCTCCTTTTATCATTCAATCAATTTTAAATATATTTCATATTCATGCCTTAAAAGGGCCTTTTTATATCACTACCATCATCTCAATCCTATTTTTAATAAGTTTAATGAAACTCTCTCTAATAATGAACAAAGAAAATATTTAATTTCTTGAATAAATTCAGCGTAATAAAATTTTGTTTATATTTTTTTGTTTAACTCTCCTATTACCATCGTATTAAAAATAGGATAATAGTTTGACACCAATTAAAGACACAAGTATAATCTTATTAGATATGATATGAATGGAGAAATGTAATAGTGAATAAAGAGCTAATTGGCATTATAAATGAATCAGGTTTTGAACTCGATTTTCAAATAAGTGAAACCCAGATAGATAAAAACCAATTAATGTTTGATGAACAGATATATCAAACTTATTTCAATGATCAATTTTTATCACTACTATTATTAGGATTGCTAGATAAAACTCACCAATTTACGGCTTCGATTAATTATCTTGAAAAAATCGCCGCTCAATTTATAAAACAACTATCTATGACCGCTGATATCGAATTATTAAGAGAAAAAGTGGTTGTTGAAATAAATGATCAGGACATTGATTATTTACTTAGGAATGCTCCTTATTTAATTGGAGAAGAATATCTAAATAAAGATTGGTTTAATCATTTGTGGCGAAATTTGAACCAAGCATTTTCCAAATTAATCAGTGATTATAAAGGAAGTGTTGAACAATTTTTTGCTTCTTACAATGATAACCTACATTTGGTTGGTCGCGTCTTTTTCCATTTAGTTGAAAGCAAAAAAGAATTGTATCCATTTGCTTTTTTAGCAACTTATTCATCTGATACACTAAATAATGGAAAATCTAAGCATTTACCTTTAAAAAACGCTTTAATTGAATATGGGAAAGATAGTCAAAAATTACTTGAGATTCTTTCTACTGTAAGTAAAGCCTCTTTAGGGAGTACTTTTATTAAAGATTTAGTAGATACTGGTGAAATTTTTCATCCTATTGGATTATCAATAAATGAAGCACATACATTTTTAAAAGAAATTCCCCTTTATGAAGAATCGGGAATTTTATGTCGCATCCCTAATTGGTGGAAAAATAAAGCTATTGCCTTAAAAATGTCATTAACGATAGGTAATGAAACAACAACGAGTGTCAATAAAGAGGCAGTGATGGATTTTGATATCGCTTTATCTTTAGGTGGAGAGAAAGTAAGTATTCAAGAATTAAGAGCACTCATCGCGTCAACAGATGGATTAGCCTTAATAAAAGGAAAATGGATAGAGGTTGATTCAGCTAAGCTGAAAGAAACATTAAAGGCGTATGAACAAGCAAAAAAAATAATGGGGAAAAGTGACTTAACTATTATAGAGGCTATGCGTTTTCAATTTAATTCTGAAAAATTATTAAATCTACCAGATAACAGTTGCGAATTAGAAGTTAATCATGGTGAATGGCTTAAAAATACAATTGCGAATTTAAGACGGCCTGATTCCACAGAGCAACTTGATTGTGGTGAAGATTTTCATGCACAATTACGTGCATATCAAGGGCAAGGTTTATATTGGTTGTATTATATGAAAAATTTAGGTTTAGGGGCTTGTTTAGCAGATGATATGGGATTAGGAAAAACCATTCAGGTAATTGCGCTACTAAACCAATTCCGTACAAAAACAAAAGAAAAGAGTTTATTAGTCATTCCTGCATCCTTAATTGGTAATTGGGCACAAGAATTGAATAAATTTGCCCCATCATTAAATTATTACATTATTCATCCTTCAGAAAATAAATTAATTGATGAACCCATTGAATTAGAATCATATGATTTATTAATCACCACTTATGGAATGCTATTAAAATATGAGTGGATAAAAGATGTTTTGTGGGATATTTTAATTTTAGACGAGGCTCAAGCTATTAAAAACCCCCAAACGAAGCAAACGAAAATTGCTAAACAATTAAAGGCAAAATTTAGAATTGCTTTAACAGGAACACCGATAGAAAATAGATTATCTGATTTATGGTCATTATTTGATTTCCTAAATAAAGGTCTTTTAGGAAGTATGAAAGAATTTAAAGAGCTAAAATCCAAAATTCAAGAAAAAGATGATGGCTATGCCACACTTAAAAATGTGATAAGTCCTTTTATTTTAAGAAGATTAAAAACAGATAAATCCGTGATAAGTGATTTACCTGATAAAATAGAAATGAAAACATATTCTAATTTGACTAAAAAACAAGCAGCTTTATATCTTTCTCTTGTAGAGGATATTAAGCAAAAATTACTATCTCAAGAGGGTATAGCACGTAAGGGATTAATTTTAGCATCACTTATGAAATTTAAACAAATTTGTAATCATCCTGATCAATATCTAGGACAAATAACTTTTGATGCTACAGAAAGTGGTAAGTTTTTACGTTTGAAGGAAATTTGTGAAACAATTAATGAAAAGCGGGAAAGAGTTTTAATATTTACCCAATTTAAAGAGATGGTAGCTCCACTCCGTGACTTTCTAGAAACAATTTTTTTACATGAAGGACTCATCCTTCATGGACAAACACCTGTTAAAAAACGAAAGACGATTGTTGATGCATTTCAAGGGGAAGCATACGTCCCTTTTATGGTTCTTTCTATTAAAGCAGGTGGCGTTGGTTTAAATTTAACAAAGGCTAATCATGTGATTCATTTTGATAGATGGTGGAATCCTGCAGTTGAAAATCAAGCAACTGACAGAGCTTTTCGGATAGGCCAAAAGAAAAATGTCATTGTCCACAAGTTTGTGACTAAAGGAACTATTGAAGAAAAAATAGATGCTTTAATTGAAGAAAAAATTAAAATCGCAAATGATATTATTCCTGATGTGCAAGAAAAGTGGATTACTGAAATGGATAATGATGCTTTGATGAATTTATTTAATTTTACAAGTGGAGTGTGAGAATATAATGGACTTTAAATATACAACAAATGAGGAAAAAAGAATAAAATCTAAAAAAAGTATTGAAAAACTAACTAATAAAAAGATTGAATTAACTCCAGTCATTATTAAAGGTACAAAAATTGCGAGTACATGGTGGGGCAAGGCCTGGAATGAAAATCTTGAAAGTTATTCAGATTATAGTAATCGAATAAGTAGAGGGCGTAGTTACATTAGAAATGGATCAATTATCGATCTTAAAATCTCAAATGGGAAAGTTAATGCTTTAGTCCAAGGAAGTAGAGCTAAACCTTATAAAGTGGAAATCACAATCAGCGCAATAACTGCATCTAAATGGAAAGAGATAATTAAAGAATGTGCAGGGAAAGTAGAATCTCTGCAAGAATTAATTGATGGAAAATTTCCTGAAGAATTAGCTTTATTATTTACCCAAAAAGGGAAAGGTTTATTTCCTAGCCCTAAAGAAATTAGTTTTGATTGCAGTTGCCCTGATTATGCTCACATGTGTAAACACATAGCGGCAACTCTTTACGGAGTAGGTTCACGTCTTGACAGTAATCCCGCCTTATTTTTTGTTCTCCGTGATGTCGCTATAGATGATTTAATCACCAATTCATTAAATGAAAAGAAGCAATCCTTACTTGAAAAATCAGAAACCAAAAGCAAAAGAATATTAGAAGATGAGGATGTGTTGGCTATCTTTGGCGTAGATATGAAAGAAGAATAACTTTAGACAATCATTTGATTGTCTTTTTTTATTTATTGTTTAAAAAAAATCTAAGCGTAAATTTACATCGCATTTAAATCTTATTTTTGTTATAAAATTTGAGTATACATAGTTAAACCAATTTTCCGATTCATATGAAAAAGACTAATATAACGATGTATTTCATCTGTTTCAAAAAGAGATTGCTTTTGACATTCCTCTAATAATTTATTTTTATAGGTACCTTTGAAAATGATAGTCATACCAGATGTAAAATTAAAATTTGTTAATTCTATAATTCTTGTAAATAATATTTGATTCACTTTACAAGTTTGACTAAAATTAATATCTGTTAATGTAATTAACCGTTCTCTGTTTAAGATGTCCTTAAGAATGATTTGACATTTTTCTCGTTTAATTTCTATGATTTGATATAATGATGTAAATGCTCTTTTCATTCCTAATAATAATTCATATTCCATCATATTTAAGGTTTTATTATTTTTTAGAAAAATATCAATAATACTTTTATTATTATGAATTCTTTCATATAGGGTAAAATCAAAAAAATATTCATTTTCGGTTTTATCATGAACATCGATATCACCTGTTGTTTTTAAAATCCCTAGTCTACTTGCACTATTTTTCCACATATCCGGCATTACAGTCTTTATAATATTTGAATGTAGTTCCATTAATAGATGACGATATTGTCTATATAATTCCAGCATAATTTAACTCCTTATAAAACTTTATCTAAATTATAACATGTAATAAGAAGTTAATAAAATATTTAATTTATCATTTTAAAGAAGTAAAATTTTAGAAATCTATTTATTAGGATTGGAAAAATACCTAAAGAAATAAATGGTTTTTCTATTGGTTTTAATTTATTAATTCAAATTCTATGGAATGATTTTTAAAAATTAAATTAAAGAAAACTACTCTAATTTTTAGAGTAGTATTTTTATTTGTATAAATTTGGTAATTTATACTAAAAATAGTATTGAATTATTAGGAGAAATTAGGTCATATCATGAGAAAATATCAACTTGAATGGTTACTTTTTACATTAGCCTATATAACTTTTTCTACGTGGCTATTTAATTTAAATTATATAATTCCCTTGATTATTTATGGGGGTCTTTTTATTTATTTCATTTATAAAGACAAACCATTTTATTATTTTCTAATCGTTACCTTGTTTTCAACTATGTCTTGTACTCATATGATTATTGAATATTGTCTTATTGTTTTTTTATTTTTTTATGTCCTTTATTTTTGTATAAAAGAAAAGAAATTGATGGTTGGAAAATTATTATATCCCATACTGCTATATTTTATCTATAATGCATTATCTTTACTGTGGACTCCTGTACTAATTAATGGTCTTATGGGATTATCAGCCATATTAGAGGGCTTTCTAGTTTATTTTATCATTACTAATAAACCAATTTGTGTTAGTAAATGTGATTTTATAACTATTTCTAAAATTAGTTCCTTTATCATGCTCACCCTGACTTTAGAAATTATCGCCATTTATTCTCGGGTTGGTTTGATGAATATCCTTGAGAATAAAAACCTTTTAAATCTAGGTTGGGGGATTTCTAATCTGATTGCGGTCATTTATGTTTTTTTAATTCCCATTGCTTTATACAAATATTTAAATTTAAAAAAGTTTTATCTATTTTATTTAATTTTAGATTTACTTAATATATTGGGTTTATTTTTGACTTTATCACGAGGCGCCTATCTAGGAGTTTTTATCTCAGTTTGTTTATTTTCGATATTTTATGTGCGTAAAAAAATAATCATAAAATATGGAGGGATAATTATTTTACTCGCCATTGTTTTAATTATCTATAAAAATACCCTCTATACCCTCCTCACAAAACATATAGCTTACAATAATTTTTTTTATGGAAGCAGTCGGGGTGCTATTTACCATTTAGGCTGGCAAAGCTTCCTTAGTCATCCGATATTTGGACGAGGAATTAAATCAAGTGAATACATGATTAATACTTATTTAAAAGAGCCCTATGCGCATTATCATAATTTCCTTTTGCAAATTGCAGCTACTCTTGGGATTGTTGGATTAATCCTCTTTAGTTATATTATCTATAATTGGGTAAAAATATTGAATAAACCGAATAATCCATTTATCATGTGTGTTCTTTTCTCAATCATAGGATCATTAACCCATCAATTAGTGGATGTTAGTTTTGACTTATTTTTCTTTGGTGCATTCTTTTATATGCAAATTGGGTTAGTTGAAATAATACGTAACCAAGATAGAGATGATGCACTTAAAATAATTACCATAAAAAATGAATATAGGTGATGAATTTGATAATCATTCAATGTATTCTATTAATTTTATTTTTTTTAATCATCTATTTTGCGATTGGGAGTATAATGAGTCGCCAATTTAGATGTTTACAAGGATTTGAACTCATTAGTGGTTTTGTGACCATTTTTGGTATTTTTCATCTTTTATCAGTATTATTTACAATTTTTCATGCTTCTGTTAACTACATCTATTTTATTACCTATCCTATTTTATTATTATTTCTGATTTACATGATGATATATCAATTGAAGCTGATTAAAATCAATATAAATATCTTTTTATCTAGTCTTATTCTACTTTATATCGGCGTTTTTTTCGTTTTTGATTTTATCATTCCAGGAGACTCAACATTCTATTTATCGCTTATTCGTTCTGTTACTACACAATCGCATATTTATTCATTAGAGCCATGGACAGGTAATACAGCTCCTATTGGTTATATGTATTATTTTGTAACTTATGAATTATTTATTGGGTCATTATCCCATTTATTTCATATAGATAGCACCATATTTACTGTCAATGTGATTAGTATCCTTAACTTAATCATTATATTCACGACAATTTATGCTTTTTTATTAAAGATTATTCTTGATAAAAAAAAGGTGCAATATGCTTTCTTAATATATTTATTTATCTTTATTTTCTTAAATAGTAACCTTCATGCAGTCTTTTTTTCTCACAATGCCTTTAATATGATTTTACTTCCCTATGCAGGGAAAACAATCTATATAAATGGATTAATTGTTGTGATATTTTACTTAATTAATCGAATTGTGTTGTATAGAAATAAATTTGACATTATTCTCTTAGGTATTCTTAATCTCGTTACAGAAGGAATTACAGCCTCCGCATTATTCCTCCAACTCATAGTTAGCATTATCATTATAGTATATTTAATCTTTTATAAACATGATAAGGAAAATCGTTTTTATGGATTTCTAATTATCGTGTTATTGACTCCTTTAATTCTTAATTATCAATTTATTCTATTTGCACCTGATTTTTATCTTAAGAGCCTTACTACTAAAGTAGGTATCGAAAGCCTATTTACCTTAATTATTTTAATAGGATTGTTTCTCTATTTTTACAAAAAGCCATTCATTAATATAAAACATAAATTATTATTAAAAATCTTTTATATTAGCTTAATACTAATAGGAATATGCTCTTTTGGAAGTGGTATATATATTTTAATAAAAAGAAGTAACGAAGTACATGCAGCAATTGGTTTATTACCTAATATACCACATCTTATTTATTTATATGGTTATCATTTAGTTGTTTTTTACATTTTAACTTTTTTAAGTATAGTTGTTATCTACAAAAAATATCCTCAATATCGCTTTCTTTTCTTAGCTTACATAGGTTTAATGTTTCTCCTATTTCTTAATCCATATAATTTCCCACTTGTAGGAACTTTCATTACTTCGTTTCCTACTTACCACCGAATTGTATATCTTTTACCATTTCATTTTATGATTGTTTTATATCTTATTAATCTTAAAAATAAAAAGCTGCTTTTTATCGTGCTAGCAGTCATTATTTTCCCATTTACAACGATATTCCAAGGACTACGACCTATATATATAGATAATATTAATTTTTATTATAAAATTCCTCAAGATGTTGTTGATATTGGACTTAAATTAGATAAACCATATCAAACTATCGCTGAAGAAGAATTCATTTCAGAAATACCTTTGGTGACAAATAAATACAAATTTGTTTTTACCATCATGAATATCCGCCAAGTTGAATATCAAACTTATACAAATGATGAATTATTATACCTATATAAGATGATAAATGACAAAGTTGTCTTTAACTCTCATAATTTTGTTGAATTGGTTAAAAAATATGATATAGAATGTATTATTATTCATCAAAGTAATCCCATTAATCAAGAATTAGAAATATATTATCATAAATCTTTAGATTTAAGTACAGAAAATATTAACGTTTATTTTATAGCTTAAGGGATGTGGTTAATCTGGAAAAAGTGTTGTTAATTATCCCAGCTTATAATGAAGAAAAAAATATCGAAAAAGTAATCAGTAGCGTTATACGGGAATGTCCAAATTATGATTACATCATTATTAATGACGGTTCAACTGACAAAACACCAGAAATATGTCGGAAAAATAACTATAACTTTATCGATTTACCACTTAATACAGGAATAGGAACAGTAGTTCAGACAGGTATTAAATATGCTTTATATAATGGATATAATTATGCAGTACAGTTTGATTGTGATGGGCAACATTATCCACAATTTATAAAACTTCTAGTTGATAAAGCCAAAGAAGGGTATCACATTGTTATTGGTTCCCGATTTGTCCATGTGAAACGGGGCCATAATTTACGGATGTGGGGATCTAAAATTTTGACAGGACTTATTTATATCACAACTAAGCATTACATCGCAGACCCTACATCAGGGATGAGAGTATATGATAGAAAGATGTTAGAATATTATGCGCGAGAAATAAATGCAGCTCCCGAACCAGATGATTTAGTTTATCATCTGCGCCGAGGTGCTAAAGTAGCTGAAGTCCAAGTTGTCATGGGTAAACGCTTGGCGGGTCTAAGTTATTTTAATGTTTTTTCTGGTGCCTGGTTTATTATCTATATGACAATCTCTATTCTATTTGTTCAAATGTTTCGGCCTAAAAGAAGATTGTAGGTGATACCATGTCTATTTCATATGAGACCTTATTAATGGGAATTACGACATTTATTTTAATAGTGATAACTATAAGAACCTCTAAAATTCGCATTAAGGATGCTATTTTTTGGATTGTTTGGACACTTGCATTAGCGGTATTCGCATTTACATCAGATATTCAAAATTGGGTAAAAAATCTAATGGGTTTGAATGACCCATCCATATTCGTCTTTTTCCTCGTCGTTATTTTCAGTTACTTTGTCATGTTTAGGAATTCTATTATTATATCGCAACACGAAGATAAAATTAAAGAATTATCACAAATTATCGCAATTGATCAGCTAGAACAAAAGAAAAAAAATAATGATATGATCAATATGATGAAAAAAAATAAATGAAAAAAAATAATATCGTTTGCAAAGGAGCACTATATGAAGGGAATTATTTTAGCTGGTGGTAGTGGGTCAAGGCTTTATCCACTGACCAAAGTAACCAGTAAACAGCTATTACCTATTTATGATAAACCGATGATTTATTATCCATTATCAGTTTTAATGCTTGCTAATATTAAAGAAATATTAATTATTTCAACACCACAAGACTTACCTCGGTTTGAAGAATTGTTAGGTAATGGGTCTAATTTCGGAATTCAATTAAGTTATGAGGTTCAACCCTCACCTGATGGTTTAGCGCAAGCTTTTCTTTTAGGTGAAAAATTTATTGGTAGTAGTAATGTCGCTATGATATTAGGTGATAATATTTTTTATGGTAACGGCTTAAAAAAGAAATTAATACAAGCAGTTATTTTAGCTAATCAAGGAATAGCTACAGTATTTGGTTATTATGTGGATGACCCTAAACGATTTGGGGTTGTTGAATTTGATGCAGATGGAAAAGCACTATCAATTGAAGAAAAACCACAACAACCTAAAAGCAATTATGCCCTCACAGGCCTATATTTTTATGATAACAACGTTATTGATTATGCGAAAACCATTAAACCATCTTTGCGTGGTGAATTAGAAATTACAGACATTAATAAACTATATTTAAAAGCTAATCGTTTAAAAGTTGAAACATTAGGTAGGGGGTTTACTTGGTTAGATACAGGGACACATGAAACATTGGTCAAAGCAACTAATTTTGTTCAATTAATTGAACTCCATCAAGGTTTAAAAATTTCATGCCCTGAAGAAATTTCTTATATTAACGGTTGGATAGGAAAAGAAAAATTATTAGAACTAGCAGAAGTGTTAAAGAAAAATCAATATGGAGAATATCTTTATAAAGTCGCAACAGGAAAAATACATTATTAAATAGATAGGTGATAAGATGAAAATTGATATATTAATGGCAACCTATAATGGAGAACGTTATATCAAGGAGCAAATTCAAAGTATCTTGAAGCAAACTTATTCAAATTTTCATCTTATCATTCAAGATGATTATTCAAAAGATAGTACCGCAAAAATAATTCAGGAATTTACAGACAAGAGAATTACCTTTTATCAAAACAAAAAAAATCTAGGGTATATTAAAAATTTTGAATCACTCGTCAGAAAATCAACTTCACAAATAATCATGTTATCAGATCAAGATGATTTTTGGTTACCTGAAAAAATTGCGGTAACTTGGGGTTATTATCAAATAAAAAAGGTAGATTTAATATATGGAGATTTAATCGTGACTGATGAAAATTTAAATCCTCATCATAACTCATTTTGGAAAGCTGAAGATATCAGACCTGTTCGTGGAAATTGTTGGAAAAGTTTATCTGTTTATAATGTGGCGACTGGATGTACGTTATTATTTAATCGTAAATTTATTGATAAAATATTGCCATTTCCAAATCAACCAATTATTCATGATTGGTGGATTAGTTTTATATATGCTTATTTTGGGAAAATTGATTATATAACGGAAAAAAATATTTTATATCGTCAACATGGTTATAATAATATTGGATTAACTAACGATTACTATGAAAATACATCAACAAAGATAATGAATTATATTTCTTCAACCGCTAAATTTATGGACCACAGGGATTCTATCCTTCAAAGGAATCAAAAAATATCTGCAAGTTTATTACGATATTGTCAAAATAAATTCCCAAATGAAAAAAAATTATTAACTTATTTAAAACGAAATGAAAAGTATTTTACCCAGATTGATAATCGGAATTTGATGCATTTTAAAAATTTCCGTTTTAAAATTTATCAATCTCGTGGAAAAATTGGTTGGCTTGTGTTTATTGTTTTAAATTTCCCAATCGTTTTATATATATTCCATAAGTGGATAAAACTATTTAAAAGAAGGTAATAATAATGAATATTGAAAAAACAAATTTAAATGGTGTTTTTATAATCACCCCTAAAATATTTGGTGATAAGAGAGGTTATTTTACAGAAACTTATAATAAGAAACAACTAGAGGAGTTAGGGATAAATGTTTTGTTTGTGCAAGATAATCATTCATTAAGTTCACAAATAGGAACGTTACGAGGAATACATTTTCAGAAAGAACCTATGGCACAAACAAAACTCTTACGGTGTACAAAAGGTAAAATTTTAGATATCGCAATCGATTTAAGAAAAGAATCTCCTACCTACAAAGAGTATGTAATGGTTGAATTAAGTGAAGATAATTTTAAACAGGTGCTTATTTCAAAAGGGTTTGGTCATGCTTTTTTAACTTTAACGGAAAATGTTGAAGTTCAATATAAAGTGGATGAATATTATGCAAAAGAATATGACCGGTCAATCCTATTTAATGATCCTGAATTAAATATAAATTGGCCAAAGATGGATTTTATCTTATCGGATAAAGATAAAATGGCTCCTTTATTAAAGGATTCTGATATTAATTTTTAGGAGGTATTCATGAAAGTTTTAGTAACTGGAGTAAATGGTCAATTAGGATATGATGTTGTACGAGAATTAAAAGAAAGAGGATTTAATGATGTTTTAGGTATTGATATAAACGACCTAGATATCACAAAAGAGCAGCTTGTTGCAACTTTTATCACAAAATTTAATCCGGATGTCGTTGTACATTGTGCGGCCTTTACCGCTGTTGATTTAGCAGAGGATAAAAAGGAAGTTGTCTATGATGTTAATGTTAACGGAACTAGTTATATTGCGAAAGCTTGTCAAAAAGTAAATGCGAAAATGATGTACATTAGTACAGATTATGTTTTTGATGGCAAAGGAGAAAAACCTTTTACGATAGATGATTTGACAAACCCCATCAACTATTATGGGGTTTCTAAATTATTAGGTGAACAGGAAGTAAAAAAATATCTTGATAGATATTTTATTATTCGTATTTCTTGGGTATTCGGCATAAACGGTAATAATTTTGTGAAAACGATGTTGAATTTAGGAAAAGTTCGTGAAGAGCTAAATGTCGTATGCGATCAAATTGGTTCTCCTACTTATACCTATGATTTATCTAAACTAATTAGTGATATGATTGTTACTAATAAATTTGGTATTTACCATGCGACTAATGAAGGTATATGTAGTTGGTATGAATTTGCTTGTGAGATTTTCAAACAAGCAAATGTAAATATTAAAGTGAATCCTATCAAAACTTCTATGTATCCGACAAAAGCGTTACGACCTAAAAACTCTAGGCTCAGTAAAACATCCCTTGTAGATGAGGGGTTTAGTTTATTAAGACCATGGGAAGATGCGTTAAATGATTATTTAAATAGACTAGGTGATTAGTGTGTTAGAGTTTGCCCTTATTTTTTCAAATCAATTAATCAACAAAACAAGATTACTAGATAATCATATTACTGAATCTTATAAGTCTAGAAGTATCCTTAAAGATATTAATGAGGTTAATCAATTATTTTTTCACCCTCAAGCTGTATTGTTGTATAAAGTCAAATATGTCTATCAAGGAAGAACTGTATATCATGATGTAAAGAATTCATCTTTTACTGGATTAGTAGGTTATATTGTGAGTGAGAAATTACATCATTATAACGAAATCGTTTCTGAACTCCATTCATTATTAAAAAATTCGCAAGATAGGTCTTGGTTAGAAAATTGTTTAGGTGAATTTATTATCATTCATTATGATAAAGACAAAATTGAAGTTATTCCCTCAAATGCAGGTACACATTTAATTTATTATCGTCAGAGTGAATTTGAGGTTCTTATATCAAACAGGTTATCATTAACAAATTTATCATTTACACAGTTTATTCCTAAAATTGATATAGATTCACAGCTACAGATTATCGCATATGATTCGATTTTTAATGATAAAACAACTTTTAAAGATAGTAAATGTCTTGAAAGAGGTTATTATTTAAATATTAATTTTGAACATAATAGACCAAGAATAGAAAAAATAATAAATAAAAATTTTTTAGGAACTGAATATATATTAGATTCAAAAAAAGCTTTAGACCAGATTATTGAGAATACAAATTGGTTAAAAGGAATGTTAGAATTATTCAATGAACAAGTATATTTTACTAAAGGATTAAATTTTTTCTTAAGTGGTGGAAAAGATAGCCGCGTTTTATTATCGTTATTCGTTAAATCCGGGTTTATAGAAAATTTTAAGCAAGTGATTACATATGGTTCACCTGGGGATGCTGATGTTGAAGCAGCTAAACTCATTGCTAGCTTTTATAACAAAAAGCATGAAATATTACCTAGAGGGATAGCTAAAAATATTTTTTTTGAACGATTACCATATCATGTCTACCATATGGAAGGGGAAATTAATTCTAGGATCTTATCAGGAAATTATTTAGGGACACGAGGTGCAGAATTTACTGGCCATGAGGTTGGTTTAAGAGAAGCATTTGTTGATCCACTATCCATCAAAACTGAAAAAGATTTGTTTTTTTATATTGATAATCGTTTACCAATCGACCCTATAGGATTTATTTCTATTGAATATACCAATCAATTAAAAAATGACGTGAAAAAAATATATGATAAATCCTCTCCTTTTAAGATTAATCCAGAAAATTTTTTAAATTATTTCTCAATTATAGGTAGAGGGCCGAGATGGGTAGGAAAAATTACTTCCATGAATAGTGCCGCTGGTTTATATATAAATCTTTTAATTAATTCTCCTTTAAATAAAACAGCACATCGTATTGGTGTTTATAACAGGGAAATGCATCTCATCCATTTAGGAATGTTACTTGCCCTAGATAAAGATATTTTAAAAATTCCATTTGCCAAACAATCATGGCCCATGGAAACGTTAAAAAGATTTGGGTCATTATATAAACTACCAACCTATCAAATTGAAGATGATGTAAAAAATAGTCAATTTAATCCTTATGGCAATAATTGGTGGGAAGCGATTTATGATAAAGATAATGGTCAATTTATCAAATATGTCTTACATTCATTAAGACATAAAGAATTAGATAAATACTTAGACTACAACATTCTTAATTATTATATAGATAATGCCAAAAAGGTCAGCGGGAGGGCAATGCTGTCAATATATGCGATTATATCGGCTAGTTTATTACTACATGCTAAAGACATTACCGATAGTAGTTTAAAAGAAATGGACTTTATTGTTAAGGATATATTAAAAACAGGTAAGCATTATCCCGTAAACGAAAATAAAAGTTTAAATGTGATTCGTTTACCAATTAAGAATATTATCTATAAATCCTTTTTTAATCAATATCCTTATGGTAGTAATAAAATTAAATTAACAACTTTGAGCATTGCTAATCAAGTATATGAGGCGCTATTTATCCATTCTGGAAATGAGGTACTCATTTCATTACCTTACTCTTGTCAATATTCTTTTATGGTTAAATGTCTACTTATGCCAAATGTTCTAGATAAATGTATGAAACAAAAATTTGAAATCATTGATTGCGATTCATCTACACCATTATTTGAATATAATTATCAACCTAATGATGTCAATATTATGGATAATGAAAAACAAGTATTTTTTAACGGGAGAAATTTAAAATTCAAAGTATCTTCAGATATTTCTTCACAATATGGGTGGTGTCTATTTGTGATTTCTAATGTAAAATATAACGATGAGGTGTGAAAATGAAAATATTAGTGACAGGCGGAGCCGGTTTTATTGGTGGAAATTTTATTCATTATATGACTAAAAAATATCCAAACTATCAAATAGTTTGCTTAGATTTATTAACCTATGCAGGTAATTTAGAAACACTTGTTGGAGTTATGGAAGCAGCTAATTTTAAATTTGTTAAAGGTGATATAGGGAATAGGGAATTTATTTATCCATTCTTTGATAAGGAGAAATTCGATATCGTGATTAATTTTGCGGCTGAAAGTCATGTCGACCGGTCTATCACAGACCCAGAATTATTTGTGAAAACAAATGTGTTAGGTACAGCGGTTTTATTAGATGCATCAAGAAAATTTGGCATTAAAAGATATCATCAAGTTTCAACGGATGAAGTATATGGAGATTTACCATTAGATAAAAAGGATTTATTTTTTACAGAAGAGACTCCACTCCATACTTCTAGCCCTTATTCAGCAAGTAAGGCTAGTGGTGATCTTTTATGCTTAGCTTATTACAGAACTTATAAAATGCCTATTACTATTAGCCGTTGTTCTAATAATTATGGTCCTTATCATTTCCCAGAAAAACTAATTCCACTGATTATCATACGCGCATTTAATAATGATAGCTTACCGGTTTATGGAAAAGGAGAAAATATTCGCGACTGGCTGCATGTTTACGACCATTGTAGCGCAATTGATTTAATTATTCACAATGGTCGTTATGGAGAAGTATATAATATTGGCGGTCATAATGAGAAAACAAATCTAGAGGTAGTGCAAACCATACTTCATGAATTAGGAAAGGATGAATCATTAATCAGTTACGTAAAAGATAGACCAGGTCATGATTTACGATATGCGATAGATCCCACCAAAATAACAAGCGAGTTAGGTTGGAAACCACAATACAATTTTGAAACAGGAATTAAACAAACCATAAATTGGTACATCAAAAATAAAAAATGGTGGGAAGATATTATTAATGGAGAATATAAAGATTATTATGTGAAACATTATAGTAATCTTTGAGGGTGAAAAAAATGGATAAAATTAAAAACATTTTCTTTTTAATTAAATATGATTTTTCAGTAGAATTTGCCGGAACATCTTTCGGAAGAATATGGAATCTTTTAAAACCAATTTTACAATTTTTGGTTTATTGGTTTATTTTTTCAATCGCGTTTAAAAGACCGGATATCGTTGGCATTGGTTACTTTTATTGGTTTTTGGCAGGTTTTCTTCCTTGGTTTTTTATTTCTGCCGTCTTATTAATAGGGGCACAATCCATAGTTAGAAAACGTTATCTTGTTAAAAAAATTAAATTCCCGATAGGGATTATCCCCACATCTGTTGTTTTAAACCAATTTTTTATCCATTTGTTATTAGTCATCATTTTCCTACCCATCATTTACTTAAAAGTTCATTTTACTATATATTCAATTCTAATTTTACTTTATTACATGTTTGCGAATTTAATTTTACTGAATGGAATTGCGATTGGCTTTAGTATGATAACTGTTCTATTAAAAGATTTTATTCCTTTCTTAGCGATTGTCATCCAAGGTTTATTTTGGTTATCGCCAATTATATGGATTACAACTCAATTTCCTCATTATGTTTTAAAATGGTTATCATTAAATCCTTTTTTCTATATTTTAATCGGTTATAAACAAAGTTTGCTGAATATTGATTTATATCCTATCACATTTCATTATCATTTATATTTTTGGGGTCTTGTTTGTATTATTTACCTAATTTCGGTATTTTTGTTCATCAAGTTTCAACCCTTTATCGATGATATTATTTAATAAGGAGGAAAATAAATGGATATTATTGTGATAAAAGGTTTATATAAAAAATATCGCTTGTTTAAAAGCGATTTTGAAAAATTTATTGGTATTCTTTTCCCAAAATTATTAAAAGTTAAATCTAAAATTATTTATCAGGACTTAAATTTAGCGATAAAAAAAGGCGAAATTTTAGGCATTATTGGTAAGAATGGTTCGGGAAAATCAACTTTATTAAAATTAATTACCGGTATAACGATTCCTGATAAAGGTGAGATTGAAGTTTTTGGGCGTGTCGTCTCATTATTAGAATTAGGTACAGGTTTTCACCCTGAATTAACAGGGAGAGACAATATATATTTTTATTGTCGTTTACTAGGAATGAAATCAAAGGATATAAAAGAAGTATTCGCGGATATTATCACATTCGCTGATATCGATGAATATATCGACCAACCACTTAAAAAATATTCTAGTGGGATGCGCTCAAGGTTAGCTTTTGCCTGTGCAATAAATGTGAAACCAGAAATCTTAATCTTAGATGAAGTATTATCTGTGGGAGATTTAGAGTTTAGAGTAAAAAGTATGAAAGCAATGGAGAAATTAAAAGATTCTGATATTACGATTATTTTTGTATCCCATAGTTTAGAAGCTGTCAAATCTTTTTGTTCACGTGTTATTTGGGTTGAAAAAGGGAAAGTGATTGCAGATGGTATTAGTGATGAGGTTTGTACACAGTATATTAAGAAATATTCATAAAAGAAAAAAGTAAAGAAAGAGAACTAGATAGGTAATATGAGAGATTATAAAACAAGATTAGATGATTTAGAACAACAAAAGTTAATGAGTGATTTTTATTTAGCAGAGATTAAAAAAATACAAAAATTACAATTAGAAGAAATGATTAAAATAAAAGAAATCCACGAATTAGAAATCGTGGATTTGCGAAATGCTTATCAAAAAGAAATAGCTAATTTAATGGATAAAAGTGAAACGAAAATGACTTCACTTCATGAATCATATCTTTATAGATTAAATGAAGCTCATGAAAAAAAACAAAGTTTACTGAAAGATATTGAAGAGAAGTATCAAACAGAAATTTTATATTTAGAAAAATCAATCAAAGAATTAGAAAATATTAAGATTAAATACCAAAAAGAAAATCAAAATTTGTTAAATAAGAATGTTAATTTGACTCGAGATTTTAATCAGATGAAGATTGAATTGAATTTATATAAAGACTCGGCAACCTATAAAGCAGGTGAAAAAATTGTTAATTTGCTGTCTAATCCTTTAAGAGTTTTTACCTTTCCATTTGATATGTTTAAAATTTTTAAAGAAGGTAAGGCGCGATATCCCAATAAATTTCAAAAGCATGGTAAAGAACCATCAAAGAAAATAGAAAAAGAAATCATCAAAAAGAAACCTTCCAACTCAAAATTAAAAACATTAAAGAAATTAAAGGCAAACTTAACTTTATATCATAAAAATAATTTACAATTCCATAAAATTAACTCAACACTAGTTTCCATTATTATCTTAAATCGTAATGGAAAAAAACATCTAGAAACCTTATTTTCTTCACTATTTTTAAACACAGTGCATAAAAATTATGAATTAATTATTGTTGATAATGATTCAACAGATGATTCAATAGAGTTTATTAAACTAAATCAAAAAAAATTTAATTTAACACTCATTGAAAACTCAAATAATTTATCATTTTCAAAAGCTAACAACCTTGCAGTTAAAAAAGCAAAAGGAGATTACCTAGTTTTCTTAAATAATGATACTGAAGTTACCTATGGTTGGTTAAGAGAATTATTAGGTTTTTATGTTCATAATGAGAATTCAGGAGTTGTCGGACCTAAATTAGTTTATCCTTTTAATGTTAATAATCTCAATTTTGAAAAAGAGCTAAAAGTTCAAGCAGCGGGTATTCTATTTAATGAAGAAAAAGATTTTATAAGACCTATTAATCATCATAATGGTTGCGATCCTTATAATGATGAAGTTAATAAAGTTAGAAAATTTCCTGCACTTACCGCAGCATGCGCTCTCATATCAAAAAAAAGATTTAATGAAGTAAGTGGATTTGATGAAACTTATTTTTACGGTTATGAAGATGTCGATTTAGGATTGAAATTAATTCAAAAAGGTTATGATAATTTTTATTGCCCTACCGCACTTATTTATCATTATGAATTCGGGTCGCAAGAAAAGAACACAAATGATGAATTGAGAAATCGACGAATCCTAAACATGAATCACTTTAAAGATAAGTGGTTTAAATATTTAACCGAAAAAATCCTTAAAGATAAAATTAATAAACAGACATTTTGGACTGATAATAAACAATTGACATTTGCCTTTGCGGTTTCAAATGCAGGAGATAATGTTAAAGAGGGTGATTATTTCACTGCTTTAGAATTAGCTACTGCCTTAATAAAAAAAGGTTATAAATGTAAGTTTCTATCTGCTAAAACTCATAATTGGTATCAAGTAGGATTAGATGTAGACATTTTAATTTCAATGTTAGATGTTTATAATTTGAAAAAAATAGAGAATGCGAAAGATAGCATGATAAAAATTGCTTGGGCTAGAAATTGGTTTGACCGCTGGTGTGATCAAATAAGTTACAATTATTATGATATCGTTTTAGCATCTGGTGTAAGTGCCTGTCAATTCATGAAGCAAAAAGGAATTCATGATGTTCATTTATTTCCTATTGCGACTAATCCTTTACGGTTTAATATGGATCAAGTCACCTCACATTTTGACAGAACTGACTATCTTTTTACGGGAAGTTACTGGAATAGTCCACGAGAAATAATTGATTTTTTAAATCCGAGTAAAATCCCTTATAAATTTAGAATTTACGGTCATAACTGGGAACAAATTGAAAAACTAAAAAATTATAGCGCTGGTTTTGTTTGTTATGAAGATGTACCAGCACTTTATAAAAATACCAAAATTATCTTAGATGATGCAAATTTTGCGACTAAACCATTTGGGTCAGTTAATAGCCGTGTTTTTGATGCGTTAGCATCAGGTAGACTTGTTCTTACTAATGGGCGTCTAGGAGCTGAGGAAATATTTAATGGTGAGTTACCATTCTATACAAATGAAAGAGAACTTGAAGAATTACTTATTCACTATTTGAGTGATGAAGATGACTATCAAGAGAAGGTAAAAATTTTACAAGATATGGTTCTTAAAAATCATACATATGTTAAAAGAGCAACTGATTTAATTGATATTATTACACAATTTGTTGAAAATGATAGTATGGATATTAAAATTCCTGTACCTAAATGGGAGATTGTTAAAGAATGGGGAGATTATCATTTTGCGATATCACTATCAAAAAATTTACGCCAACTAGGGATTATTGTCAAAATCACGATATTACCAGATTGGAAAAGTGATCAAGATATTTGGTACAATAATATTTTATTATTACGAGGTTTATCAACTTATGCTCCCAAAAAATATCATTTTAATATGATGTGGAATATTTCTCATCCGGATGCTATTTCATTACTCGAATTTGAGTTATATGATTTAATTTTTGTCGCTTCTTTGAAATGGGCGGATAGCTTAAAGAATATGGTAGATGTTCCTGTAATTCCCCTTTTACAATGTACTGATAAAGAGAAATTTGATAAGAGATATCAAGAAAACAAAAAATATGATTTGTTATTTGTCGGAAATTCTCGAAAAATATTCCGAAAGATATTAAAAGATTTATTGCCAACACAGCATAATTTATCAGTATTTGGCAGTAAATGGGAAGGAATTATTGATGAAGAATATATTAAAGGAGAATACATTTCTAATGAGGTATTAGGTGATGAATATGCCTCATGTGAAATATTGTTAAATGATCACTGGGATGATATGAGGGAAAAAGGATTTATTTCAAATCGAATATATGATGCTTTTCTTGCTAGTACATTTATTATTTCTGATAAAATAGAAGGTGCAGAAGAGATTTTTGGCGATGCCTTAGTGACTTATGAAACAAAAGCAGATTTAGAACAAAAAATTACTTATTATCTTTCTCATGAAGAAGAACGGATTAAAAAAATTAGATGCGGAAAAGAAATCGTACTAAGTAATCATACGTTTGAGGCGCGGGCTAAGGCGATTAAGGAATATATAAATCAATATAAACAAAATCGCTAATATCATTTTAATACTTGAAAAAATAACCAATTAATATAAAGCACTTTCATATAGAAAAGGTAACTAAATTATTATATAATGAACATAGATTAGAAATTCATAGGGGGAAAAAATTATGGAAAGAATAGGTTTTGTTATTGTTCAGTATAATAACGATAAAGATACCATTATTTGTATAGAATCGATAAAAAAAACAATGAAAAATCATGATTATAAGATTTGTATCGTTGATAATAAGTCAATAAATAATGCTTATGAAAATATGAAATCATATTTTAAAAATGACAGTTTCGTGACTGTTATAGAAGCAAATAGTAACTTAGGGTATGCCAAAGGTGGGAATTTAGGTGTTCTTAGTTTATTAAACCAATACAATGCAGATTTGGTTTGTGTATTAAATAATGATATTATTTTTAATGTAGCGGATTTATACCAATTAATTAATGAGATAAATCAACCTTATGATTTATTAGCTCCTAATATTAGTCAAGCAAATGGTGTTTATCAAAATCCGCAACCAGAAATAAAATATACATTATTTTGGATTAATTTATATATAATTGTGTATTATTGTTTAATGGTTTTACATAAAATTCATTTAGATGTCATATTCTATATATTAGCAGTACTTACTATGGGAAAAGTGTACTCTAAAGGGAAAAAAGCCGAAAACGAAAGACGTTATATCACAAAATTACATGGCAGTTGCATGTTCTTTACAAGAAATTATTTAGAATATTTTAATAGACAAGCGATGCATCCTGATACTTTTCTTTTCTTAGAGGAAGATTTTCTCGCATTAAGATGTAAAAAAGAAAAGAAAACGATATTATATGATAGCCAAATTGAAGTCATTCATTTAGAAGATAAAGCAACTAATTTAGTTTGTAAAAACATGAGAAACAAAAGATTGTTTCTTTATAAAAACCACATTCAATCATTCAAGAAGTTTAAACATTATTTTTTAGAGGTTAATGAAAATAGTAGTATGTTAAAAAACTAATTTAAGAGGTGCTATTTATGAATATAGCGATCGCTGGGACAGGTTATGTGGGGTTAGTAACAGGTGTGTGTCTAGCTGATGCTGGTCATAAGGTTACTTGTGTTGATATTGATAAGAAGAAAATAGAGTTAATGCAGGCGGGGATTTCTCCGATTTATGAGGAGGGGCTTACAGAACTATTAGTCAAAAATATTAACGCTGACAAATTAAATTTCACCACAAATTATCAAAAAACCTATGAAAATGCCGATGTCATCTTTATCGCAGTGGGTACACCTGAAAGAAGCGATGGGGCTGCTAATTTAGAATATTTATTTAGGATTTCAAGACAAATCGCTGAATGTGTGGAACGTGATTGTATAATTGTTGTAAAATCAACAGTCCCAATTGGCACAAATGATAAAGTGGAAAGATATATTAAAAGTCGTTTACTTTATCCTGTTCACATTGAAGTTGCATCTAATCCTGAATTCTTAGCGCAAGGGACGGCTATTAGAGATACAATACATGCAAGTCGGATTGTTATAGGGGTTGAATCAAAGAACGCCCAAAATGTTCTAGAAGAAGTCTATGAGCCTTTTAATTTACCAATTTTAGTAACAAACAGAAGAAGTGCGGAAATGATTAAGTATGCATCTAATGATTTCTTAGCACTTAAAATATCTTTTGTGAATGATATTGCGAATTTGTGTGAAATAGTAGGTGCAAATATTGAGGATGTCACTTTAGGTATGAGCTATGATAATCGTATCGGAAAAGAGTTTCTTAAAGCTGGTATTGGATATGGTGGTTCATGTTTCCCGAAAGATACAAAAGCACTTCATTGGCTAGCTAGTCAATTTAATTATGAATTAAAAACGATTAAAGCAGCGATTGAAGTGAATGAAAATCAAAAGTATAAATTATATAAAAAAGCTTTAGAAAATTATGAATCATTAGACGGATTAAAAATCGCTATATTAGGATTAACTTTTAAACCAGGAACAGATGATTTACGTGAGGCGCCATCTATTCTTAATGTAAAAGCATTATTAGACCATCATGCAAATATTTATGCCTATGACCCTGTCGGGATGGATAATTTTAAAAAATTATTTCCAAATGAAATTAAATATACAACTTCTGCTTTTGAAACTTTGAAAAATGCTGATATTTGTTTTATTTTCACCGAATGGCAGGAAATAAAAGCATTAAAACCTGAAGATTTTAAACAACAGATGAAATATCCTGTTGTTTATGATGGTAGAAATTGTTACACTGTTAAAGAAATGAAAGAAGCGGGAATTAACTATTATTCCATAGGGAGATAGAAGGTTCGCCTTCTTTTTTAATGAGGTTTACGATGAAAAAAATTAGTATAATTTGTCCAGTTTATAATAGCGAACGCTATCTCTATCAACTCATACAATCGATACAAAACCAAAGTTATGACTTTTTTGAGTGTCTTTTTATTGATGACTCATCAACAGATAATAGTGTTCAAATCATTAAAGCTGTACAAGATACCCGGTTTATCCTTTATCAAAATATAACGAATGTCGGTGCGCAGGAGAGTAGAAAAAAAGGTTTTGAACATTGTAGCGGGGAATATGTGGCTTTTATTGATAGTGATGACTATTTAAATCCCCGGTATTTACAATTATTAATTGAACAATTAGAAATAGACAACTCTGATATAATCATGTGTCAATATGAGATTGTTGATGAAAATAGTAAAAGAATGAGAGTTAACAAAAACGTAACAAGCATTAAAAAGGATGAGTTTCCATTAACATCTAAAACTCACCCACAAGTATTGCTTTCTAAACCAGCTTTTTGGAATAAAATGTTCAAACATTCCTTTCTAATAGATTTTTTACAATTTCATGATGTTTTAGTCGCTCAGGATTTATCAATTATGCCGATTTTATTTTCAGAAGCTAAAATTTCTTATGTTGCTGAAATTCTTTATTCTTATCGGATAATTAATCAATCTATTTCAAACTCTTATGATAAGAGATTACTTGACATTAATAAATGTTTTTATTATTTACGACCCTTAAAAGCAGAATATTATAAAGAATTAGAATTTATGGCAATAGGTCATTATTATTATCAAATGAGTAAAACATTATATATAAAAGAGAAAACATTAAGATTTTCCCTTTACCGGCAATTAAAAAGAAATTTAAATTGTGAATTTCCTGATTATCAAAAAAATGATTATTTTCGCAAACGATTTTTTTATCGTTTATTTGTTTTTTTCTTAAAACAAAATATTATTTTTAAAGCTAATATAATACATAGTTTTATTACTTATTTAATTTCAATTAAATTTATCAATAAATTAATTAGAAGAAGTGATCAATAAGCTGTGCATAAAACTGTGGAAAACTTAATAACTCTCATTAAAATAATTCATCATCTACAGAGAAATATATAAAATATTAATCGAAAATTAATTTTTTTTGTTTTGAATTAATGAATGTCTAATGGTATAATGGGATAAGTTATTGAAATAGAGGTATATGAAATGGCAAATATAATTGCAAAATTCAAACTAGACATCGAATTAGTTTTTTTAATGATGGTCACACTAAATATATGGTACTTTAAGGTATTTGATTATAAATTTGGCTTTTTGATATATTTACTGATATTTATTTACTTAATCATAAAGAAAAAACCAATTTATCAATTTATTATAGTTATTCTATTTTCTGTCATGAGCGAGCAAAAAGTGAATATTTTCATCATGGACTCAGTATTAGTGATGATTTTATTTTTTTATACAGTGATAATTAATATCAAGAATAAATACTTTGTGATGGGTAATCTATTTATCCCACTGATTATTTATTTTATATATAATGTTATTTCTATATTATGGACACCTAATAAATCAGATGGTATTCAAGGTATCTTTAATTTATTAGAAGGTTACGAAATCTATTATATTATCACAAATGGTCGTTTTAAAATAGCGAAAGAAAATTTCTTAGCTATATCTAAAATAGCCACTTATGTAATGCTCACTTTATCTTTAGAGATTTTTTATACATATTATATCAATGGTTTTGAAAAAGTATTGAATAGTAAACTTATGGTGGACCTTGGTTGGGGAGTTTCAAATTTCATTTCTGTAATATTTGTCTTATTACTACCCATCGCTTTATTTAAATATTTAGATAAAAAATATTGGTTTATTTTCTATTTTTTACTTGATTTAATTAACTTACTTGGACTAACTTTAACATTATCCCGTGGAGCTATTGTAGGTGCATTTTTCTCTTTAGTTTTATTTATTGTCTTTTTTGTTCGTAAACATTTTATTCAGCAAGGTATGGAAGTATTTGCCTATTGATAGGTGGTATCGTGTTTATAACTTAATGAGTGTTGGAAATTATTATTAAATTCATAACAAAGTAATTATTTGATTAAAGAATTTTTAAGTGATAATTTACGATTTCCTTTATATAAATTAGCATTGGAATCGCTTTATACATCATCCTATTTTTGGAGATGGCATAAAATCGAGTAAATATATGATTTTTCAATTCTTAGATGGACGATTAAATAGTCATTATCATAATTTTATTCTTCAAATTGCGGCAACCCTTGGAATAGTCGGTTTATTGTTATTTCTATGGATTGTGCTAAAATGGATTAAAATCTTATGGAAACCAAAAGATGTTTTTGTCGTTTGTGCATCAATTAGTATTATTGGTGCGCTTACCCATCAAATGGTGGATGTAAGTTTTGACTTATTTTATTTTGGTTTAATCTTCTACTCTATCATTGGTATTGTAGAAATTTATCGAGTCAATTTAAAAGACGATCCTTTAAATTTAAAAAAAATCTCAAATTAAGACTATTTTATGAGTGCAGTGCATATTTTATAGTGATGTGCACCCTAGTTGTTTTATCTTCTTTAATTTGTTGTTAATGATTATTAAATAAGGATGGTGAATTAGTATTTCGTAACAACCCTAATTTGTATGAAATATTGAATCATTTCCTCACCATAGGCTAAGCTCATTCTTACATATTCAAAGTTGTTTAGTTAATTATTTTGAAACCATAATGATGTTTCTCCTAAGTTTTATCATAAACATGATATATGAGAATCAAATGATTAGGGTTAAACCTTGTTTTAAAAATTTACATCAGATGTTTATTCTGGATTTGCTTTACCTCTTGTTTTACGAAGATAGATAGAGTGCACATTAAGATAATGTTTCGACGAAACATTATCTTTTTTCTTTTTCTACTAACTAAATACTTTTACTCAATCGATATTGTAATAATTTGGGATATCATGTAAAATAAAATAAAGAATAAAAATGAAAAATAATCATTCTTAGATTAAAAAAGGAAATAACAATATTAAATTGATTTAATTTGATGAATGAATGAGAAGTTAAGCATTCAAGGGGAGGATCATCATGAAATATTCAATCTTAATGGGTTCATTTGATACGAGTCAAATGATTCTAATAATTGGTTCCATTTTTATACTTGGTTATCTGTTATTTGTCATGAAAACAAAAGGGAAGAATACACATAAGACTTATCTTGTTAACAATATCATTGATAAAAAAATGATTGAAGTTTACATTAAGAAGAAACACAAACTATTTAAAGAATTATCTGAATCACGTTATTGCGAAATAGTCGGCGCTACTATGGACAACTCTATAGATACTATATATGAGGCTTACAAACAAAAATTAAATAAATTTGAATTAAAAACATTAGATGTGAGCAATTTTCCCAATGAATTAAAAGAAGAAGCAATTCATAATATTGCTTTAATTGAGTATAGTTTTTTAAAAATTCAGGAATTGAAAAATAAAGAATTGGGGGAAACAAATGGAAAATTTAATGATTGAAGAAAAACAAATGTTTTCCGAGGTGATAAAAGAACGTGTCATTGAAATTAAAACTGATAAATTACAATATGAATGGCTAACACCAGGTATTATCAATCTTCTTCATATGTCAGATAATCATTTATTAGATGAAGAAGAGACATTACCACCTTGTATAGTGGCAATATTTGGGTTAGATAAACAAGTTATAAATGAGAATGTAAACAATATAATGCTTATGCAAAAGTTGTCACTAATCTTATTAAATGAACTACTTATGGAGGATTTAATAACTGATGCGTCTATCGAACAATTAAAGCATGAATTGTTAGACGCTACAAGTGATAATGTAGAAGTCAGTGCACTAATAAATAAAACAATGCAAAATCTTAACCTTAAAGAACCAAAATTAAATCTTGATGAAATGATTAAGAAAATTGAGCAAAATCGGATTGATGAGGAGCCTCTATATTCCTTGTTAACTATTTTATCAGAAATAGACCCCAAAACTATTTTACTTGATTCGAAAAGAAAATTATTGAAAATGGTCATAAACAAAAATATCATTCAAAATGATTTTTCACAACCGTTAAAAGAATATTTAATGACTATTAGTCGTATGGATAATTTAATAGCGAATAAATTATTATTTAAACTAAAATTAACAGCTTTTAACCCAGTTATTAATGCATTAGTGGAGTCTTTAACTTATGCTTCTAACCATCAAGAACTTCAAAAAAAATTTCAATTCAGTGTAGAAAAACTAAAAGAAATCGCCTCAAGAATGGATGTTGATGAAAATTATACATTAGATGAACTTTTTACTATCTTATTAAATGATATGATAATTCAATATAAAAAAATAAACAATGAAGTTTCTTTAAATGAAACCGTAATAGAAAAATCTATAAAAGAGGAAGCAATTGATGAATAGTGTTGAAGTAATAGAAACTGACAAAAATAAAGAAGAAAAATTAAATTATCGTGAGCAAATAATAAAACTGATAGATAAATATTATGAACAAATAACGAAAAAATATAATTTTTATAATTATACTATTAATGAAATATTACGAAAAGATTTCAATTACAAAGATTTTCTAACAGAAATTAATTTTGATGCATTTAATGGATTAGTTCAATTACCAGAGGATGAAATCTTAATCTTTTTAGCCGCCATATTAGGAGATATTGAAATATTTAAAACAATTCCTGATTTAACTGATAAGGTTAATTTAAGACATCCTATTTCGCATTATACTCCAGTTATGTATGCCGCTAAGTATGGGAAATTAGAATCTGTTAAATATCTGATGAGTCATCAGGCAAATATTAATTATGTATCACTAATCGATAATAAAAATGCGATTGCTCTTGCAATTGAAAATGTCCATATTGAAATCGTTAGTTTATTATTTACAAAAGGTGCAAATGCCTATAATTCTGATATCCTCATGTTAGGCTATAAACATAACGCGATTGATGTCATTAAAATGGTTGAGAATTATTATTATACAACTGCTACATTTGGGAAATACCATATTAAAGATATAATTAGTTTATTTGTTCAGAAAATCGCATTAGATATGCCATATGAAATAAATATTAATAATAAAAAGAAAAATAAAAAGAAAAATAAAATAATTACGAAAGCATTAAGAAATATGCTTAATAATCGTATTTCATCAGATGATGTTGTAGCTTTTATCAATTTATCGCACAATAAAAATGCGAAAGAGGGTTTACTATTTACCGAAAATGGTATCTATATTAATTATACGCAACGTAAAAACATCGTTAAATTATATCAACCTTATTTTGTGATTGAAAAAATACTGTTTTCTGACTATGGTTCTATAATTGATAATATTCTAGCTACTACGATTAATTCATTTGAAATTAAAGACCATTATGATTTATCGATTCCTTTTATTAATCATCAAGAGATGTATAAATGTTTGTATACAATAAACGATATTGTTAAACGTCAAGCATAAATTAAAGCGCTACTTTTTATAAAAGTGGCGTTTTTTTTAAATATAATTTGCTTAATAGGTAAAAATCGGCTAAAATAAAAATTAGGGTTATTTTAGAATAAAAAAGTAATAGCTATTTATGTAGCTTTTTTATGCTTATTGTAAGGTGGTATTATGGAAAATCTGTTCTTAATAGGAAATGTAGTTCGAGTTGAAAGAAACTTCAACCATATTAGTCAACATGATTTAGCGAAAGTATTAAATATAAATCAAAGCACCGTGAGTCGAATAGAAAATGGCGATCCTAGTATTAACTATAAGAATTATTTAGACGAACTCACATATTTTGGAATTAATCTTAGTGCTCCATCGCAAAAATTAGAAGCGTATTTATTTGAGATTTATCAGTTAATGGATCTTATAGAAACAGAAAAAGTGAATGATATTTATAAAAACATTATTAAATTAAAAAAGTTAAATATATTCGATTATTATACTAAAAAACTTATTATTGCTTGTTATAATCTATATCATAAAAATATGGATATATTTAATCAGTATATGAAACATATAATGGAAATTGAAGAGATTTTTACAGATAAAACAAAATTCATGTATTTAATAATAAAAGGTTATTATTATCATTTAAATAGAATGTTTTTAAAAGCGGATGATATTTTTCATGAAGTTAAATCTTTAGAATATAATGATCAAATAGAGGATAATCTTTATCATTACATTCATGCATTCAATCATATTATTTTAAGAAGATATCATTTAGCGCATATCTATCTTATAAAATTATCACGTATCTATAATCATCTGGGTAATAATTATAAAGAGATGATGACAAAAAGATTACTAGGCATCCTTTATTATTCTGATTCCCTTTATCATGAAACGATACAAGTGTTTTCTACTTGTTTATCAAATAAATTAGTCATAGAAAAGAATCCGTTTTTAAGGACTCAATTTAATTCATATTTGGGTTCATCTCATTTGGCATTAAAACATTATAAACAAGCGATTCCTTATTTTAAAGATAATATTAATCAACAAAATGAGGATCGTTTTTTGGTGTATTCATATGCCTATTTATTTTATTGTCTTAAGAAAACAAATAATGAATCGGAGTTTATTAGTTACAAAAAACAAATGATGAAAGAAGCATTTTTCAAAGAGAAAGCTACAAGAACCTTGATTCAACTTTTTGCTGATTATCACAAATTAATAGATTACCATGCTTTTAGCCAAAATTTTAATATCCTATACCAAAACATCTTTCAATATCATGACCTATATCAACATACGAAACTAATTTTCTTGTTGACTAAAGATGAATTATGGAAACAGCGGAAATATTTATTATATAAACAGTTAAATGAGGTTATATTGAAAATGAGGATAGGAGAAATTGGTTAATTAAATATGCTGATATTGTAGTAACGGTTGAAGATTCTGGGCTATAAATAATTGATGTCATTTATGACAAAGTTTTATATTATGATGGTCATTATATACGTATAAAAAAAGCAGTCAAATGGGGAATTATTGATACAAATGGCTCTACAAAGTAACTTGTGAGTATGATTTAATTTATATTTAAAAAAATGACTGAATTAATTATATATGTTTGAAAAGGGAGTTATGAAAATGGAATTAGATGTAAAAGGAAAGCTAGGAAAAATTATCCAAATTAATCGTAAGTTAAAAAAAATGTCGCAACAAAAATTATCAACAGATATCAATTACAATCAAAGTGTTATAAGCAAAGCGGAAAATGGGAATGATATCATTCAATTATCCGTTTATATCAAAATCCTGAATTACCTAAAACTAAATTATGTTTATAATGAATCAATAAATTATGAAATAAATCAATTAATAGAAGATGTTTATCAGGCCTTCTTATTTCTGAATTATGAAAAAGGGAATGAATTGCTTGAGAAAATTACCAAGTGCAATCAAGTAAATCAAAATATTATCCGCTATTATGACTTGTTGATTTTAGAATTAGTAATACATTTTATGATGAATAATTTAGAAAAATCTTTAGAAATATTAAAAGACATCGCCCCGTATTATAAAATTTGTGAAAAAAGATGCCAGAATTGTTTTATTTATGTGAATAATTATTTTCATACCATCTATAATGAAGGGGCTGATATTACTTTTGATCAATTAAAGCTTAACTACGATTTGAATCAGGATGATGGGTTTGTTGATTATATAATTGGTTGGAACTATTATTATGAATTTAATAATACCAATGCGCTCCATTATTTTGAAATTTCAATTCAGAAATTTGCATCAGTAAACAATTATTGCCGTATTATTCGCTGCGAATTATTAATTAATGAAATTCTGTTAATCGATAAGAATTATCGTGATGTTTATGAGCGTTCACTTGAATTCATAGAAAAAGTATCCTTGACTAAATGTTACAACGATTTAAATCAACTCTATTTTCATGCTGGTTATAGTCTTTATTATTTAGAAGAATACACCAAAGCAAAAGCAATGTTTGAGAAAATAATAAATGAAGTCGACTTTAGTGAGCATTCATTTATTCAATATATGCATTTAAAATGTTGTGACAAATTAAATGAAGCTATTCAAAGAGACTTAGTAAATGAAAATAATGTTTTAATACTGTTATATTTTAACAAAGTATTGGATGTTAATTATTATCAGTTAATTGAAAAAGGTATATTGCCTTATATGGACCATCAATTCTTTAAAATAGAATATCAAATATACAGTTTTCAATTATTATATTATTATTGGGATACGAAAAAATATCGACAATACAAAAAATTAAATGAAAAAATATATCAGCTATTACATGTTTGACATTTTTCGACATTCTAGTTACTATTTTGTAAGATATTAAGGATTATTGTATAGTACATAATAAAGAAAAGTGTTTTAAATTGAAAAATACTTGTTTTTTATAGAGGTTTATTATAAAATAATGATAAGTCTTGAGGTATTATGACCGAAAGGGGTGTTATGTTTGTTTTTATATAAATATACGAATAATTTTCAAACCCTTGATAATATAATTGAATTCACTAAAAAGATGGAGTTAATTAAGGCAACGGGGGATGTAAATTTGGAAATATCAAATGACCCTATCTTAGTCATTTCAACTGAATTAGGTGATTATCAGTTAGTTCTTAACTTATTGGATTTAGGTGCAGATATCAATGCCTTTCGTAAAAGTAGGTATGCTTATGGTAACACAGCATTAATTGAAGCTGCCAGATATGGATACCTAGACCTTGTTAAATTGTTTATTGAGAGAGGTGCCCATTTAGATGTAACTAATTTTATGGGGAATACAGCTTTGATGTATGCCGTTATTAATCAACAATTAGAGGTAGCTAAATTACTTTTAGAAAGTGGAGCAGAAGTTGATATACCAGATAAAAATAATGATACACCACTACTCATTGCCGCTGCAAAAGGATATTATAATATCGTTTTGTTGTTATTAGACCATCATGCTAATTTAAATTATATCGATTTTGATAATGAGGATGCTTTTGTGTTAGCATCTAAAAGTGATAATTATCATATTGTAGAATTATTAAAAAAATATCGTTAATAAAAAAAACAAGGACTTTCCTTGTTTTTTATACTTCCATAACCTCTTCAGGATTTTCTTTCCATTTTTCATATTTTCGCAAATCCTTTTGGATGGATTTTAACACTAGACCTAATAATCCTAATTCCTTTAGTATTTTAATCCCAGGGACTTTATTGATAAAGCTTTTTTTAGGGCGAACTAAATAAGCTAAAGCAGAGATAGTATAAATGAGTGTTTTAATAGGTATTTTTTTATATATTCCTCTTGCATAATCAGAAATCATAGCGATCATTAAATCGAGATAATGAGCTAACTCTGAATTTATTTCTTTCAAATTTTCTCTTTTTTGATTCGCTAAAAAAAGCAAATAGGACATTTGGTTGGGATTATTAATGTATAGCCCTGCGACATTTTCAAATCTAGGTTCTTTATAATCTACTAACTCATCAATATATTCCAAATTATTTCACCTCATATTATATTTTGAATCCAATTGAAAATTCATACATATTTTATGGTAATTCTAAAAAGCATATTCTTTGCTAAAAATGAATTTTTCATATAAAATATAATTATCAAAGAGGTGAAAAACCTTTTTGAATCCAATTCTCTCTCTTGTTAATAATATACTGCTTTATAATACGAATAGTTAATTTTCTATGAAGATTAACTTCTCTCAATCGATTTTTTAAAAAGACAGAAAAATAGAATATGTTAATTTCTTTGTTTATGGAAGTATTAAAAAAAATTTATTCTCTTTATATCAGATAACTTGCCAAAATTAGAAATTTGAGATACAATAGTAATGGATAAAGAATTAACATACATTTTGTTTAAGAAAGATCCTCCATCATTCTTTAACAATTAATCCTGGAAAATGAGTATTTTATACTCATTTTTTATTTTGTATCTTAAATAACCTATGTTATAATTAATTATAGGAGCGTGGCAGTATGCAAAAAATATTATTTTTACAACCTATATTTCACGAAAAAATATGGGGTGGCAAAAAATTAAATTACGAATTTAATTACCATATTCCTAGTGATAAAACTGGTGAATGCTGGGCTATTTCAGCACATAAAAATGGTAATTGTGTAGTCCTTAATGGAGAATTAAAAGGACTAACTTTAGCTAATGTTTATGAAAACTATCGAAAGCTCTTTAATAATTGTAAGAGTGATGTTTTTCCACTTCTAACTAAAATATTAGACGCTAATGATGATTTAAGCGTCCAAGTTCATCCTGATGATGAATATGCCTTGAAACATGAAAATGATTTAGGAAAAACAGAATGTTGGTATATCATTAGTTGTAGTCAGGATGCAGAAATGATTTTAGGCCATCATGCTAAATCAATTTCTGAACTTAAAGAATTAATTAACCAAAATAAATGGGATACTTTATTAAGAAAAATCCCTATAAAACCCGGCGATTTTTTTTATGTACCATCAGGAACTATTCACGCACTTTGTAAAGGAACCCTCGTGTTAGAAACACAACAGTCCTCCGATACGACTTACCGTGTATATGATTATAATCGTATAGATGCTAATAATAAATTGCGACCACTCCATCTAAAGGAGGCAATTGAAGTAACAACAGTTCCTCATCATGATGTAATATTCCCTAAAGTAGAGACTCAAGTAGGGCAATCAAAAATAACTTTATTTGCGAAAACTGCCTTTTTTACCGTTGAAAAATGGGATGTAAAAGATAGGATTGAAAGAGAAAATCATACTTTTTTATTGGTATCGGTTTTAAGTGGAGAAGGGCAATTTTTGGATGAATTGATTAAAAAAGGAGATCATTTTATTGTTACTAGTGAGAATCAATTCATCACTTGTTCAGGAAATATGGAACTTTTGGTGTCTTATTTATGAAAGTAATTTATCTTTCTAATCACGGGTTTGGACATATCATTCGGAGTATTCCTATCATGGAGAAAATGAGTCAAAAAGAAGTTGTCTATGTAGCTTGTGGAAAAGAACAAATTATTTTTTTAAAACAATATTTTGCGACCAAATTGGATTGTTTTATTTTTCATATTATTCAAACTGATGTAGGTTTAATTAATTATAAAAATGGCTTAAAAGTAAATAAATCGAAAACACAAATTGCCATTTTTCAATACATGAAAATTTTACCAAGCTTAGTGGATGAAGAAGTCCAATATTTAAAAAATAAAGATGTAAGTGAAATTTATGTAGATATATCACCTCTAGGTATTTTAGTTGGTAAAACATTAAAAACCAAAGTGTATCTAATGACAAACTTTACATGGTATAAGCAATATCTTCATTTAAATTTTGATGCTAAAATCATTCGTTTTTATTATGAATTAGATAAGATGGTAGATGAAATTTGGCTATATCCCTTGTCTTTTCCATTTACTTATTTACATTGTTTAAAACGAAAGGTCGATTTTATTTCAAGACCAATTGATGAAACTAAAATTAAGGAATTAAAGGATAAATATCCGCAAATTATATCTGTTTTATCAGGTATGTCTAGTCAGTTACTTGTAGAAATTACTAATTATCAAGGATTAGTAATTACAACCGATAAAGTCCATATAAAATACAATGGACCACTTGTTGTCCTTGGACCTGAATGTTTAGATTCACAAAATTATATTGCTAGTAGCGATTTAGTGGTCACTAAGGCAGGATTTACAACCATATTAGAATGTATGAATGCTAAAGTGAGGATGCTCTTAATTGAAAGACCTAGTGCTTACGAGGACTCTTTCCTAATAGAGGAAGTAAAAAGAAGAGAATTAGGTACTGCGATTAAAGAGGTTGAATTAAGAAAATTAGATATTGGAAAATATTTAACAGGAACCGTTAATAACTAACGGTTTTTTTTATGAACATTTTCAAGATAAATGTAATATGATAAATATAGGCGTTTGTAATAGGAGGATATGATGGATTATCAAGGTCAACTCTATTTATTTAAATATCAATATAATCAAGAATTAATATTAAAAGAAAGTGAGGATTTTTATAAATTGATTAAAGCGATAAAATATAAATGTATATTTATGAGTAAAAAGGTAATTAATTTCTTCGTAGAAGTCCCTAATTTATTGGATTTCTTGTGTTATCTCCTATTTCGTATACAAACTATCTAAAACATTGATATAACTATTGAATCCTTTATATAAATCGAGTAAAATATGAATTATATGGTTGTATAAGGAGATAGTATGAATCTGAAGCTACTAGGGCGAATAATAAAAGAAGAAAGAAAATTAATGCATTTGTCACAAATAGAGATATCAACTTCAATTTTCATTAACCAAAGCACACTTTCACGTTTAGAAAGAGGAGAAATCTTATCTTTAGAACAATATAGAAAAGTATTGGCTTTATTTGGTATTGAATTGTTTGAAGAGGAAAAAGGGATGAGTGATTTATTAGATAAACTTTATTTAGCAATGGAATTTGATGATAGTGATGAAGCTAGTAAAAGTTATTTAGATTCCTTGTCAATTAAGAAATTATCTTATACAGATTTTTATATCAAACGACTTATTAATGCCCTGTATTTATTATATACAAGACAAATAGTGCATTTAGTTGAATTTTTCCCGTATCTAGATGTTGTAGAATATGTGTTTACGGACAAGCTATTAAAATATGTCTATCTGATAAAGGGGTATGTTCAATTTATACATAAAAATTACGAGCTTGCTAATGAAGAATTCAATAAAATAAATCCTTATCTAGAATTAGACGATAATATTTTAAATTATATTTATTCCTTAAATTTAATTTTTTTAGGACATTTTGATGTCGCACAATTTTATTTAGAAAAATCTAAAATAAGTTCGATAAAAAAACAAAATGGATACCGTTTGATACACTTAAATCGTCTTTTGGCTTATATTTATTTCTTAAGTTCTAATTATGAGGAATGTATCACTTTAGCTAGTAAATATTTATTAAATGATCAATACGACCATACTAGTGAATTGACCTATTATCAAACGAATCTATATGCGGCAGCATCAAATTTTTTATTGAAAAAATATAAAGAATCGCAACTTTACTTTGAAAATCTTATTCAAAACTCACTTTTCTTAACTGATAAATATAATTATTTGATATATACCTATTATCTTATTTGTTTAAAACAAACTAACCATGACTTATCGAATTTTTTACAGGGAATAAACCAATATGCAAATGTCATGAGCCCTTCAAAAATAGAAATTATGAAATTATTTATCCAAGATTACGAATTGAGTAATTCGCAGCTGTCAGAATTTTTTAACACAACATGTGCTGATATACACGATTATTTGCATGCTAAAATCATCGCAACGCTAATGAAATCTACTTTATGGGAAAAAAGAAAATACCGATTATATAAGAAATTTGATGATAGAGTGATTAAAAGAGGATTTAGGAGCAATTAAAATGATTGATTTACAAGAACTCTCATCTAAAAAAAAATTAGGCTTAATTATTAAATTAAACCGCAAAAAACGGGGAATATCGCAAAATGAGTTAGCGAAAACGCTAATCTATGATCAAAGCGTCGTTAGTCGAATTGAAAAAGGTTACGAAAATATTAATTATGACTTATATCTTCATACCTTATCATTTTTTGATATATATCATAAAGAAAATAAAATGATCGAAAAACAAATTTTCTCCTTAATCGATCAAATGTTCTCCTCATATGAAATCTTAAATATTGAGCATTTCAACGACTATATGATCCAAATTGATAAGTTATTAGCGATTAATCATAATATCATTTATTCTTATAATTTGTTGTGTTTAAAGATGGTATGTTATTACATGTTCACTACTGAAAAAACAAAAGATTTATTAATTGAACTAAAACCGATTTATCATCTTTGTGAGAAAAAGTGTCAGTTGCTTTACCAAATAATTGAATTTCAGTATATTCTACATGAAAAAGACAGGCTTGAATTAGATAAGAGAGAGATTTCTTTTCAAATGGATAGTGAAAATGGATTAATTCAATATCTATGGGGAAAATATTTTTTTCAAGCTTTTAATTATTCAAAAGCGATAGAATATTTGAGTAGAGCCATTAATCAATTTCAATATGAGAATAATATAACGCGAATGATTCGCGCTGAACTGATGATAAATGAGATATTATTAACAAGTTTACAATATGAATTAGTCAAATCAAGAACTATCAAATTTCTTCAATTAAAAGAATGCATTCATCCATACGATAAACATAAATTAATATTTCAATTAGGCTATTGTCAATATCATTTAACTCATTATGAAGAAGCCTCAATGCTTTTACAAGAAGTAGTTGAGAAGAAAATTTATAATCTAGAGATTGTAACTCATGTTTATCATAAATGTCTTTTTAAATTAACCAAACATCAAATTCTTACTGAACTGAAACCATCACATATATTTGATTATCTTTTTTTTATGATGAAAGAAAAAGATAAAGATTATTTTACTTTAATTGAGAAATACATCCAACCTAAATTTGAATCGAGATTTTATTTAAAAGAGACACAACATTATATTTTTGAATTATTAGATTATTATTTTGATCACAGTAAATATAAGCTCTATAGACAATTATCTGACAAAATCAACAAAATACTGCATATTTATGAATAATAATGCCTTATGAATAGTGGTAAATACAAAAATATTCGAAATTAGTGTAAGTTATTGTATTTTTTTAAAGATAAGTATATAATGATTTCGGGTCCATTATCTTCTAAAATATCAAAGGAGCTTACAACCTTTTTTTAAGGATAATGGCACTAATTTTATATATATTTCCCCAAAAGGCCTTTTTTAGTTTATTTATATAGTGAATAAACTAAAGGGGGCCTTTACTCATGGAAAAAACACTATTAAAAAATTTCTATCCTACTATTGATACCAACACTAATTATTATTTCATTAAAACATGTAATGGACGTTTTTACTCATCCTATATTGAAAACAAACAAGTTGGATTATATCCTGTCATGAAAACTGAAGAAAAGAAATGGGGTAAAGATTACAACTTATTCACAAGTAAGCTTCAAGTAGGGGATTTAGTAATTATTCCTAGTATGAGAAACAAAATAATGCAAATTGGGAAAATCACATCGCCTTATTATATAGAAGATGATAAAGTTTATCGGTTAGTTGAGTGGTTTAAAGAATTGAATCCTATGGAATTATTACATATTCATCCCTATTTACATTCAAATCATATCATCATGAAAATGGATAACAAAGCGGAAATTGAGAGATGTTTATATCAAATATTTGGCAAAGAGGAATCCTACCATTTCATCTTAAAAGTGACACAAGTTGATAATATTCTATGTAAAAGTCTATTCGGGCTGTATCATCTCCTTTTAGAAGAAGCCTATTATGATCATTTAAAAATTAAAATAACCCTTCAAAGCCCAGGGATGATAGAATTAATTACTGATCACATTGAAGTGATTCTCACTATTATCAAAGTACTGAAAATAATCTACCTAATTAGAAAACGGCAACAACTAACATCACCTGAAGAAGAATTCATGAAGGAAAATAAAGATATCATAGATAAATATTATACTTTTTCAGTAGATCAGCTTAAATTAGAAGCGCCTGTTATTGATGATTCATTAATGAAATGGTTAGTAAAAAAATAATAATATCTGAAAGACCTCGTTTTTTGTAGAGATCTTTCTTTTTTTTGTATTTTTTAGGTAAACAACTATTGTTTAGCGTAAAGATAAATAAACAACGTTGGAGGAAAAAAGATGAATAATGCTTATCAATCATTTGTCGAAAATGTATTAAAAGAAAAGGAATTTTTAATTATGCTGTGTTTAAAAGATTTGAAAGAACCACAAGAAGAAATTGGACCTTTATATGAAATGGGAATTCTAGCTTTATTTTATGTTCATCAGCTATATCAGTCTAAGCAAATTTATCATGAGAATTTTGATTTTTTAGCGTATCACTTTATGTTATATGTGATGTGTCATTATATTCATAAAGATGATAAATTTAAGGCATAATATGGATAGGTGATATTATGGTATATAAATTATTAATAATCTGTTTAATTCAATTAATGGCTTATGAAGCCATAGGTAGATCTATTAAACGTTTTTTAAAAATCGATTTTAAAGAGATGAATTTTATTATCGGTTATCTATTCTCAGTTCTTATTTTTTATTTAATAAATGTTTATTTTGTTCTTAATCACTATTCTTATCATTTTTTGAATAGCACTCTATTTCCAATATATTTGATCATTATGGTTATTTTTATTCTGTTTTCAATCAGAACAAGAATAGCACATTTTGATTATATCGTAGTTTTGCTTTCTTTAGTTTACATAATGTATTTTTTTATGTATGCCTTTATAATACCTGGAGAAAGTACCTACTACTTATCACAAATTCACAATAATTTGCACATAGAAGCAATTAATTTATCAGTATTTCAAACTTATACTTTACTTTACTCACAAATATTTCAGATAAATTCAACTATCTATACCGTCAATGTGATGACATTTATTAATTTATTCATTATTTTATATACAATTTATGAATGTTTTCGGCTCTTTTTTCATTCCGTTAATAATAGTCGAATTGGTTTTATAGGATATTTATTTTTATTTACAATTGTTAATACACAAGCTATCAGGATTTTTCTTCCTAATAACGCCTTTGATTTTATTTATCACCCCTATTTAGGAAGAACAGTTTATTTATATGCCCTAATTCCTATGCAATTTGCTTTGTTTTATAAGCTTGAAAGAAAATTGTTAGGAGTCTTCTTTTTAATCAATTTAACATCTATGGCGTTTACATCACTTAGTTTATATATGCAGTTCTTTTTAAACATTGCGTTTATTATCACATTGCTTATTTTAAAAGCATATCCCTCACTTAAAGAATTATCTACTTTTACTATCCTCACTATCTTTCCTCTATTTATCCATTTTCTCTTTTTTTCTTATCAACCCAGTATAAGAATTCTTTATGCTATCGTTTTTTGTTTATTGTTAGGCTTTATTAACTTGATGCACTATGAAAGAAAATATAATCAGGAAAGGTTTATCCCTCTTTCACTGATCCTTCTTATTACTTCTTTATTCATTATTTATAGTTATATTTACCATAATATTAAAATGCCTATGAGTGATGAAATAATGAATACATTCAACAATAACCAACAGTTAGCGCCGTTGTTTGTTTTTTATTTGTTATCGCTTTTTGCTTTGTATAAATTATATAATACAAAAGCAAAGATAAATACTACATTATTTTATTTACCAATTTTCGTTTTTATTATCATTATTAATCCTTTATCACTTTACTTTATGTATCAATATAATATCCAATATGCCTATTTCTTCTTTTTATTGCCATTATCATTTTCAATTGTTTATGTAGTAATAAAAAGAACTACCTATTTTGAAAAAGCAATCATGGCAGTACTTATTTTAAGTTTATGGTCAACTATTTTTAAACCACTAACTTTTATTAAAAACACAAATCAAAATACATATTACCGGATTGATCAAAAAACTCTCCAAATCAGTGATTATTTAAATCAACAAAATCAACACATGAATATTTTAACTTCGGAGAATTTAGTGGATGAAATAACTGTCAATACCCAAAATGTAACTTTATTATTTGATTATCTTGATGTGCAAAATATTGAAAACTACACAAAAGATGAAAACTTGCTATTTATGTATTACTCAATAAATGATAAAGTTCCATTTGATATTACCTTTATCTCTAATACTATCCTAACTTATCACATTAATGCGATTATTGTAGATAGTAAAAAATTAATCAATTCTCAGTTAAGTACTTTATGTCAAACAGAAAAAGAAATTAATAATTATATAATATACACGTTTTAAGGTAGTGATAAGATGGAGAATAATCAATCAATCAATTTAGTGAGTTCAGTGAGTTCTAATCAATTAAATAAAATTATTTTTTCTCTCAAATCAGATAAAATCGTCGTAAGCCCCTATTTAAAAGCTGTTCCGTACAAAAAGAATATTTGGTTTGAAAATCATAGTAGACAATTCATTTATAAATTACAATCACTCAATATGATCCATTATCTTCTTTTGTATTATAGGACATACCAAGATGATCGATGTATAGAAAAAGCTCTTCAATTATTTTATTTATGGTATGAGGAAAATTATGAGCAGTACAAAAGTGATCTTACCTATCATCACTATGTCATTGCTTTACGTTTAAGTGTTGTGAGCCAATTATTAAGCATCTGTAAAACATTAGATTTGTGTATTTTAGATGATGTATTTATCGAAGTATTAGCTACCCACACAAAAATGCTTGCAGATATTGACATTTACAAAAGACAACATATAAATGGTATTACGCAAGATATTGTACTTATTAAAAGTTCTATGATATATAATACTTATTATATAAACAATGCATTTAATAATTATATTGAATTCGCTAAAGAACGTTTAACAGCTCAGTTAGATTATTTTATTGATGATGAAGATTCTTCTTATTTAGGTGAATCCTTACAAAAAGCCTATTTTCTATTTATCCGTTTGTATGATTTTTATCAGTTTCTTGAAGAAGAATCTGATTTTAAGATGTTCATAAAAAGAAAACTTGATCATTTATATGAGTTTTTATATGCATTTACCGATCCATTTGGGAACCTATTACCTTTAGGAGATAGCTCTAGTCAAATAATTAATCAAGCACTGTTTTTAAATTATAATCATCCGTTTAAAACGCATTATGAGTACTTGTTTTCAAATGGGATGAGGGGTAAGAAATTAACTTATATTAATGCCTATTTTAAAAAAGCAAATATCTTAATTGCTTTTTCCTCTAATGAGATTTCAAATGAATTTTATAAGCTAATTTTTTCAAATTCGTATTATTCAACATATCATAAGCACCATGATAATTTAGCATTTAATTTGTATTATAAAAAACAATTGTTATTTATTGATGGTGGTAAATATAATAACCAAGATGACAATTATTATCGCCAAGCTTTAATGAGTTGTTATGCTCACAATACTATTTGTGTGGATTATCAAGATTATCAAATTGAAAAAGAAAACTTAAATCAATGTGGAATTGTAAATGTGGTTTTATTAGATGATGTAGTATTTGCCTGCGGGATTCATACATTATATGAAGATATCATCCTCAAAAGGAACATCCTATTTTTCAAAAAACAATTGTTAATAATAGATGAATTTGAAGCAAAGCAGTCGCACCATTATGAAATTATTTTTAATATAAACCCTGTATTATCATTAAAAACTGATCAACAAAAAAAGTATTACGGCTATTTAAAAGGGGATTTAGCGTTTGAATTAAAGAATGTATTTAGTACGACTCCACTAACAACCCATTATCATTATGGAAACAAAAATAAATATAAAGGATTCATGAGTCAAAGATTGAACCAAGTAAAACCTAGTCATACCTTAATTTATGAAGGGAAGGGTGATAATGCCTTAATCATTACCCAAATCAGTTTAGGCAGTATAGGGTTCCGATTGAAATTTCAGCAAACAAACAAAAAATTGAAATTAAGGATGGGATAGACGAATATCAAATTTCCAAAGGAATAATATACAATGTCCTTTCTAAAAATCATCTACTCTTAGATAATGAGAAAAGTATCCATACATCTTTAAATAAAGCTATAAAATCTTTTTATTCAAAAAATAAATAATTTTTTTTAAGAAATAAATTAAATTCCTTGAATAAAATCACTTTATTCCTTGAATAAATGGCTTTATTCCTTGAATAAATCAAATTAATTCTGTGAAATAGTTTACATAAACTTAAGAATACGATACAATTAATATCGGTGATAATTATGAAATTTATAGATATCCATAATCATATTGTATCAAATGTAGATGATGGTGCAAAAACGGAAAAACAAACAATTCAAATGTTGAAATCAGCAGAAAAAGACCATATTGAAAAATTAGTTATTACGCCACATTATAAAGAAAATGTTTTTGAAAATACTAAAGTAATTATTCAAGAAAAATTAAAAGAGTTGAAGCTTTTAATAGAGGAGAATCACATTAATATTGAGGTATACCCAGGTAGTGAAATATTTCTTTCGAAAAATACATCTTCACTACTAAGTACACATCAAATACAAACTTTGAATGATTCAAACTATATTTTAGTGGAAACACATCGTTTTGCGAGCGCTATGCTTTTGAATTTAAAAGAGGAATTGTACAATTTGAGCATAGATGGGTACAAAGTAATTTTAGCTCATCCTGAAAGATATGAATTTACCCATAATCATATTAACGATATTTACAATCTCGTTAGTGAAGGACATCTTATGCAAGTTAATGTGAATTGTTTAAATACTAGTCATCCAAATTATAAAATAGTTAAAAAACTATTAGATAATAATTTAATCCACTTTATCGCATCAGATGCTCATGATCCAATTCAACGACCTTTACAATTAGCTTTTGGTTATGAATTTATTAAGAAACATTATGGCATGCCTAAAGCAGATGATTTGTTTTATAATCATCCTTTACAAGTTATTGAAAGTAAGTTGATTGAGGTTAAGGATTTTTATCCAGTTAAAGACAAAAAGTTTTTCTTATTTTAAATGAATAATAATTACGAGAAAAGGCAAGATGTATTGAATTATCTTCCTTTTTTTCATATAAAGATGATTTGAATTTGCTTGATAATTGTGATAAAATAATGTAAAAAGAATGGATTGTGGGTGATTATATGGGGGAGCGATGGAAATTAATTTATAGTCAGTACTTATATAAAAAAGCAATGCATTATATAGAGCATAAGCAGTCTAGAAAGGCATTACGTTATTTACTCAAAATGAAGAAGCTACCACTTGAGCAAAACATGAACTCAGTCTTATTAATGCACCTAGGAGATGTTTACAACGACCTCCATCATTATAAAAGAGCATTAGATGCTTACTTAGAAGTAGAGAAATTAAACAATAATCGAATCCTTCAAAAAAAAATTGCTTACTGTTTGAAAAGTATGAGGAATTTACCACTTTTTATTGAGGTCATCAATCGTTATTTAGAAACGGAAACAAATTTACAAGAGAAAGCAGAAATCTTGATTGATATCAGTTTTTCTTATCGCATGCTAGAAAATTTCGAATCTGCTTTAGAGTATAGTAACAGGGCGCTTATTTTATATGAGGAATTATATCCTTATAATTCCTTTGAGGTAGGGAATAGTCATTTGGCAATCGCCTTAGTTTATTTAGATAATCAAAAATACCTAACCGCCGTTGAATATTTAGAAAAGACAGAAGAAATATATGAAAATATTGATATTGCGAAAGGTCATCTGTTAAATCTTTATGAAAAATTAGAATACGCATTTTTCCATTTAGGTTATAAAGATACCGCTGTGTTTTATTCAGGGAAATATAATAAATTAATAAAGAGTTAAAAGGCAACAATCCATTAAGATTGTCGCCTTTTTTAAATATATAATCTGCATCAAAAACCAATAGGTAATAATTCTTTGTTGATATCATCCATTTATTTTTGATTTACTAATTTAATTAATTGATTAAAAGTGACTAGTTTAGAAAAATAGCTTCCTTGTCCACCATCTAATTGAAGATCATTAATTAGGTCTAATTGTTTATCTTGATTAATGCCTTTAGCAGTTAGTAAGATATGCAGCTCTTTAGAGATCAATCTGTATAGCTTGACTAATTCATAATTTATACTGTCATCTTCTTTACTTTTAATGATGTTTTTCGTTAGTTTAATTTTTCTTATTTGATAATGTTTTAATTGAGCAATTGATGAATTTTCTTGACCAAAATTATCAAGGGTAAAATTAAAGCCCATTGCTAATAAATCGCTGATATTTTTAGTAACTCGATTTGAAGTTTGTTTAAAATTATTATCAGTAAATTCAAACTCAATATTTTTAGGATTAATCTTAAATTTCCTAATTTTTTCTTTAATATTAGGTAAAAATTGAGTTTGCTCAAGTTGTTCAATTGAAATATTAATAGAAATCGGAATGTTGCAGTTTTTGAATTTGGTTAATTTCATACATATTTCATCAAACATGAAGTCAAATATTTGATTAATTTGGCCAGTTTGAATAGCAACCTGCAGATATTTATTTACTGGATATGATTTTAAATGATTATTTTGCCATTTTAATTTCATTTCAGCACTCATAATTTTTTTTGTTTTTAAATCATAAATAGGTTCATATAACAATGTATATAATTTTTTCTCAATCGCAGTTCTAAGCAAATTAGCGATATTAAATTTTTCTTCAATGTCTTTTCGCATGGTAGATGAGTAGTACATGATTTTTTTATCGAGATTTTTTTTCGCAACATACATGGCTATATCAGCATTTTGAATAAGTTCATCACTTGTTGAACCATCTTTAGGATACATTGCGATTCCAAGACTAGCAGATGTATGCAAATAATTCCCTTTGTAGATATATGGTGTATTAATAATTTTCAAGATTTTACGGGCTTGAGCTGTTATTTGTTGTTTATTCAGACATTCATTCAATAAGATGACAAATTCATCGCCACCATATCGAGCAATTAAAGTACGTTGATTAAAATATAACTGAAGACGTGATGAGAGTTCAATTAAAAATTGATCACCCGCATGATGTCCTAATGAATCATTAATTTCTTTAAAATGATTTAAATCAATGAAAAGAACAGCAGTTAATTCTCTATGTTCCTTTTGAATGACCCTATTTAAATTTTCGGTAAAATATAACCTGTTAAATAACCCTGTTAAAGCATCTTTTTGTGCTAAAATACGCATTTTCTGATCAATCGTTTTTTGTTCACTTAAATCTTTAAAAATCCCTACGTAATTAGTCGTTATTTGATTGTTTTTAATCGCATATATATTTAACCATTCTGGGTATAAATCCCCTTTTTTGTTTTTATTCCATATTTCTCCATGCCAATGTTTATCTTGTAGCACATGTTGCCACATATTATGATAAAAATCTTTGCTTTGTAAACCTGATTTTAAGATTCTTGGTGTGTTGCCAATGATATCATCCATTGAATAACCAGTGATTTTTGTAAAGGCATGATTTACCCATTCTATATGACTATAACTATCGGTAACAATGATTCCTTCATTGCTATTTTCTAGTACCTTTTTGAATAATTCCAATTGATTTTGTACCTTTATTTTTTGAGTCATATCAATATAATGAACATATGCACCAATAATCCGATCATTGTAAGTCATTGGAAATGCAATAATTTCAACATTCAATAACGAATTATCTTTTCTTTTGCGCATTGTAACAACTCGGATGAAGTTTTCTGTAAAGACTTGTTCGATATGTTTATTTAATTCCTCACGATATTCTACAGTTGTTAATAAATCATTAAGATTTTTTCCGGAAATTTCTTCTTTTTGATATTGAAATAAATCCGTAAATTTATCATTAATATTTAGGACACGTTGCTCATTATCTAAAACGGCAATAGGATAGGGAGATTGCGTAATAAATGTGTCAATAATCAAATTTTGTTTCATTTTATCAGTAACATCACACACGATTACCCAGATGTATTTTTTACCAAGCAAGGTAATTGGAAAACTTGTGATATCAACATCACGGATTTCCCCATTAGCCAGTTTATGTTTAACAAAAAAATAATTCTGTTTATTTTCTAATACTAAATTAAATCTTTTTTGTAATTCTTGCTCACTAATAAGTGTTAATTCATGAGATTTTTTATTTTTTAAATCCTGTAAACTATATCCATAGAATAAAACAGCTGCTTTATTAGCCGTAATGATTTCTCCTGAGTAAGCATCTAATAACAAATTCACATTTTTATTATCTTCAAATAATAATTTATACATATTATCTTCTTCATCTGCATTTGAAAGTAGAGCGAATAAGCTTTCTTTTATGCAAATTAAATGTACATACGCTAAAAAGGTGTCACCATTTACCTTCTTGTGGCGCCACATAAATTGAATATGTTTTTCTTTGTAAGCCCTGTTAATATATTCTACCTCTTTTAAAGAAGATTTACTACCATCATCTTGAAAACATGGTGATAATTTCCCAAGGTTTTAATCCTATCATGTCTTCTTTTTTTGAATAACCAAATAAATGAGCTAGATTAATATTACAGTCAACAATATGATTATTTTCTATCATAAAAAAAGCGATTGGAAAATTATCAACTACGTCAAATACCATATATTTACAACCCCTTGTATTTATTAATATTATTATAACATAAAAAGATTAAATAAGAATGAAGAATTTGCGATTATTCAACAAAAAAAGCATAATTATGCTAGATTTTTTATATTTAACCTCCTTAATTTAATAAATAACTTCATTTTATAAGCAAATAATAAAAAGAAATCAATTAGGAGTGATTATATGAATAAACAGGATATGAGTATTTTAGAATGGTTAATTGTATTTATCATACTTTCTATCCCTATTGTTAATATCATTATGTTAATTATTTTTGCTTTAGGAAACTTTAATCATAGTCTAAAGAATTTTGCGAAAGCACTCATCTTTTTCCTTATATTTGGAGTTTTACTACTTACTTTCTTTTATGGGTCCCTCGGTAATATATTGAGACATATACCGAGATATTAAATTAATTAGCTATTTATAGAAATTTAAGAATATATGATATAAAAAAAGAACTGCTTCCTATACAATAATTTATGTATAATGTGGAAACAGTTCATGTTAATATTAAATTATTTCATGTTTTTATGAATTATTCTTTAGCCTCTTTAACCTCTTTGATAATTTTTTCTTGCATTTGTTGTGGAACTTCTTCATAATGGTCAAATGCGATGGCAAATAATCCACTTGCTTGTGTCATTGCTTTTAAATCAATGGCATATTTTAATGTTTCGGATTGTGGAACTAATGCTTGAATGGTTTGCCAGCTCTCATATACCGCAGGTGCCATACCAAGTAAACGTCCACGACGTTTATTCAAGTCACCCATGACATCACCAATGTAATCATCTTTAATAGTGACATCAATTTTCATAATAGGTTCTAAAATTGTTGGTTGTGCTTTTTTACAACCTTCTCTATAAGCAAGTTGAGCTGCTAATTTAAAAGAAATTTCATTAGAATCTACAGGGTGATATGAACCATCATATAAGGTAGCTTTTAAGCCAATTACCGGGAACCCTGCCAAAATACCATGCTCACAGGCCTCTTTCAACCCTTTTTCTACCGCTGGGAAATAATTTCTCGGTACAGACCCACCAAATACATGTTCTTCGAATATAAAGTCTTCATCGCAATGTTCAAAACGGATATGAACATCTCCAAACTGTCCAGCACCACCGGATTGTTTCTTATGTCTTCCTTGAGCTTCTGAATTACCTTTTATGGTCTCGCGATAAACGACTTTTGGGTCTTCGGTTATGACTTCCACATTAAAATTATTTTTTAATTTTTCGATTACAACCTCAATATGCATAAGACCTTGACCACCTAATAAGAATTGCGCTGTTTCGCGGTTTCTAAGGAGTTCAAAAGTCACATCTTCTTTGTTTAGTTTATTTAAAGATTCTGATAATTTATCTTCATCATTTTTGTTTTTAGGATTGATTGCTAGATAAAAAGTAGGTCCAGGATTAGGAATCTCTCGATATTGAATCAAAGCACTTGGATCACAAATTGTACAACTTGTATATAAATCATACATTTTTACCACAATACCAATATCTCCTGCAACTATTTCGTCTGCTTGAAGTTGTTCTTTACCTCTTAAGAAGAAAATTTGTCCCATTTTTAATTTTTTTCCATTGTTCGCAAGGATAATTTCTTGATCACGTGATACATGACCAGAACGAACATTGAAAATACTGATTTGTCCTAGGAATGGATCCATAATAGTTTTGAAGACAATTGCTGAAAAAGGAGCATTGTAACTAACTTCTCTTGTAATCGTTTCGTTTGTTTCAGGATTAATTCCTGTAGGTAGTTTAATTTCTGCAGCACTTGGCATATAATCAAAAAGCATGTCAAGTAAAGTATTTAATCCAATGTTTTTGCTTGCAGACCCAACGATGATAGGAGTTAATTCTCCACCTAATACACCTTTACGAAGTCCAAGATGTAATTCTTCTCTCGTAAACTCTTCACCAGCAAAATATTTTTCCATAAACTCTTCATTTGTTTCCGCTACAGACTCAACAATTAATTCATGAAGTTGATTGACTTTTTCTCGCTTTTCGTCCCAAATCTCTGCATCTACACAGTTTTCACCGTCATAAATACGAGCTTTCATATCAACTACGTTAACGAATCCTTCAAATTCTTCACTGCGACCAATAGGAGTCGCAAAAGGTACAGCACGTTTTCCTAATTTTTCTCTAATTTCAGTTAATACATTTTCAAATTTAATATTTTCTTTATCCATCTTATTAATAAAAATAATAGCTGGAATATCTTTGCTTCGTACATAACGCCATGCAGCTTCTGTTCCAACTTCTACACCTTTTGTTGCATCAATTACAATCACGACTCCACGAGCTACTCTTAAGGCACTATTGACCTCTCCTATGAAATCGCTATAACCAGGAGTATCTAAAAAATTAAACTTATGATTATTATACTCAACTGGTAATACAGATGTTGATAAAGAAATGTGTTTTCCTTTTTCTTCTTTTGAATAATCTGATGTAGTTGTTCCTTTCTCAACTTCACCTTTTTTTCCAATCACTCCGGCAACGTTTAGGATAGCTTCTGAGATAGATGTTTTTCCAGAACCTTGATGTCCTAATAATGCAATATTACGTATGTCTTTCGCTTCAAATTTGTTCATTTTAATCAACCCTCCTAAATTTTTAAAAGCGCTTACAAAAGATATTAAAAAAATACCCTTGACCATATTATATATTATATCTATGGTAAAAAATAGTAATTTTTTAAAAAAACAACAAAAAAATGAAAAGAAAATTTGTAGTTATGTTATAATTATTAAAAAAAGTTTGCCATTTTATACCTAATTTTTAAAAAAATATGAATCTTTTGATGAAGGTGAAAAAAATGAGAATATTTATTGGAATTGAGTTTAATCATGTTGTTAAAGATTATTTAAGTGAGGTACAAGGACTAATTTCTCAACAAGCGTTAAAAGGAAATTTTTCTTTATATGATAATTTTCATTTAACATTGCGCTTTTTAGGTGAATTATCACAAGAGGATATTGATAATTACTGCGATATATTAGATGAATTGGGTAAAGTGACTGAATCTTTCAAAATTAAAATTGGAGATATTAATTCTTTTAATCGCAACAATAAACATATTGTATATGTTGATGTTATAGAAAATAAAGACAAAATGGTTGCTTTAGCAAAAAAATTAGATAACATAATTAAAAAAAGCTTAGGAGTTGATAGAAAAGATTCCTTTAAGCCACACATAACAATTGCTCGTGAAGTCGTTTTTCCCACTATTAGTGGGTTAGAAAAAATATATCCATTTTCACAAGACATAGTTATTAATCAAATATCGATTATGTTAAGTAAAAGAGATCATCAGAATGTACTTAGATATACACCGATATATACTGTTATGCTATAATCATTTTTCATAAGATATCCAAAATGGGTATCTTTTTTTTAATCATCCAAATAAACCATTAAAATTTATTTCTTTCTCGAGTGTAATTAGATTATGGATAAAATAAAAATCATAAATCACAAATTACTACGGAAATGGAAAGAATTATCACGGTTTTTTTAAATAACTTAATTGTTTATGCATAAATAAAATTAAAAATAATATGATATACTAAATTAATTTGGAGGTAATGTGTAATGATGAAAACATTAAAGTGGATATATTCTAATAAGGTTACTCTTACTGGATTTCTAGCACTTCTTCTTTATATTTTAGACGAGATCTTTAATTTCTCGGGTAAACTTCATATTTCACAAGAGGTTTATTATGGTATTGCGACATTATTTTTTATCATCGTCGGGTATGCTATTAAAGGAAGAGGCTTTGAAACAATTGAGGATTACAAAGCAGCTGTTGAAAAAATACTCAAATTAAAAGAAGCAAAAAAATTAGAAGATAAGGTAGAAATTATTGGCGATATAATAACAGCCCAAACTAAACAAGAGGATTCTACAACTGCAGAAGATAAAAAATAGTATAAAAAAGCATGGATAATGTTCCATGCTTTTTTCAATTAAATTAAACCTCTAAAATTTTTCTTAAGCACTAACCAAATCAAAGTCTTTTAAGTCATTACTATCCTTAGCGTTATGCAATTGATAATAAATACCCTCTTGTTTTAAGAGTTGTGCATGAGTGCCTTGTTCGATAATCTCTCCGTGGTCCATTACGATGATTAAATCAGCGTGTCTAATTGTTGATAATCGATGTGCTATAATAAAACTTGTTTTATCTTTAGTTAAATTTGCGATAGCCTTTTGAATTTGTAATTCTGTGATGGTATCAACACTACTTGTTGCCTCATCAAGAATTAAAATATCGGGGTTTTTTAGAATAGTACGAGCAATTGATAATAACTGCCGTTGTCCGAAACTGATATTTGATCCATTTCTTGCGAGCTTTGTATGATAATTATCTTTTAACTCCATGATAAACTGATGGCAATTCGCTAACTTACAAGCCTCAATAACTTCTTCGTCAGTAGCGTCTAATTTACCAAAACGAATGTTATTATAAATGGTATCCGAAAAGAGGTTAGTATCTTGTAACACAATACCTACATGTGTAAGTAAACTTTCTTGAGAAATATCTTTGATATTCTTTCCATCAATTAATATTTCACCATCATTTATTTCATAAAACCGCGTTACGAGATTGATAATTGTCGTTTTCCCCGCACCCGTATGTCCTACTAACGCTATTTTCTTACCTGGTTTAGCATCCATCGTGACGTCTTTTAAAACAGGAGTCCCTTCTAAGTAACTAAAGCTAACAGAATTAAGTTGTACATGCCCCAATACATTATCTAATGTCTCGGCATTTTCTTTATCGTGAATAATTGTTGTATCATCTAATATATCAAAAATACGCTCAGCTCCAGATAGGGCATTTTGAATATCTGTGTACATATTAGCTAAATTATTAATTTGTGCCCCAAAACGATCTGCTAGGGTAAGAAATACGGTAATTGTACCCACGGTCACCCTTGGATCTTTAAAATAAATGGCTAGAACAGCTCCAGCTGTAATAATAATAATATAACGCAATCTGTTTAAAAATCCGATGATTGGGTTCATTAAGCTAGCTAGAGTCATCGCACTAATTGTTATTCGTTTAACACGATTACTTTCAACTGTAAATTCCTTAATAATTTCTTCTTCTTGACAAAAGGATTGAATAACTTTGGCACCGTTAATTTGTTCGGCAACAAATCCATTTAAGGCGCCTCGTTCATATCTCATTCTTCTGAATCGTTTACGAGAAAATTTAGAAACTGTTTTTGCTGCATAATAAATGAGTGGAATGGTGATTAGTGCAACTATTGTCAGTTTCCAACTCATCCAAAGCATCATTGATATAGTTAGTATTAAGGTCATCATCGAGGTAATAAATGCGATAAATGTTTGTGTCATGGTGTTACTAATATTGTCAACATCATTAGTGATTCGAATCATTAAATCACCATCACGGTTGCGGTCAAAAAAACTTATAGCGAGTTCTTGTAATTTGGCAAAAATATTTTTCCGCATTAACTTTAAAGTTCTTTGGGTGATACCTATCATATAAAATGAACTTAAAAAGGTAGATATAATCTCAAAAACAAATAAAATGGCCAATAAAATGATAAAGATTGAAAACCCTTTAGATATACCAGCAATAATAAAATTATCAATCAATACCTTTTTAACTTGTTCTTCACTTAATGAAAGGATGATTGAAATAAAAATAAGTGAGATGACTAATATGAGACCCTTTTTTTCTACATATAGGTATTTAAGCAATCTCATTGTCGTTTTTAAGCCTGCTTCAGGTTTTTCATTTCGTTTGCGATAAGTAGAACGCTTATATAAATCAATTCTTGATTTATAATTTTCATTTTTACTAGTTTCTTGCACTTGTTTTTTACTCATCATCATTTCCCCCCATCTGTGTATTATAAATATCCTGATACAGTTTATTTTTTTGTAATAATTCAACATGGGTTCCAAAACCAGTTACTCGACCATTTTCTAATACAAGAATTTTATCAGCGTTCATGACTGAACGAATCCGTTGAGCAATAATGATTGTTGTCGTTTGATTTATATTATTATTTAAAGATTTTAATATTTTACTTTCTGTTGTCATATCAACTGCGCTTGTACTGTCATCAAAAATGAGAATTTTAGGATTTACAAGGAGTGATCGAGACATACTTAATCGTTGCTTTTGACCACCTGATAAATTAATCCCTCGTTCTCCTAAAATGGTTTGATATCCATCGGAAAACGCTGTGATAAATTCATATGCTTCAGCATTTTTAGAAGCATCGAGCACTGTTTCTTCATCTTGGTCCATGGCACCAAATTTAATATTATCTTCAATTGTTCCGGCAAATAATAGTGCTTTTTGCATTACAGTTGAAATTTGTGAACGTAGAGTATGAATATCATAATCCTTTACATTGACATCATCTATTAAAACTTGTCCTTCTGAAACATCATAAAAACGAGGGATTAAGTTAATTAATGATGTTTTACCTGATCCGGTTGTTCCGATGATCCCTAATTTTTCACCAGCCTTAATTTTAAAGGAGACATTCTTTAAAATAGGCTTTTGATCTTTATAACCAAAATCAACATTTCTAAATTCGATTTGACCTTTTATGTTAACACCTGTTGTCGGGTTAAGAGATTGTTTTAATTCAGAATTTACATCGAATAACTCAAGGAGACGTGTTGATGAAGCAGCAGCCCTTGGAAGCATTTTAATCATCCCATTAATCATGCCTAATGCTCCAGAAATTTGCCCTAGATAACCTAAAAATGCGACGATATTACCAGTATCAAAATTTCCATGAATAACATCAAGACCTCCAAAATATAATACAGAAACGATACACATGTTCATAACAAACATAAAAATAGGGGAATTGATTGAGGTAATGATATTGGCTTTTATCATAGAATTCTTTAATTCATCGATATGAATGTCAAAATTGTCATTGGCATATTTTGAACGATTAAAAGCTTTTACGACACGTATATTTTCTAAATTTTCTTGTGTATAAGTATTTATACTTTCTAAATTTCCTTGAATTTGACGATATTTAGGATAAGACTTCTTCACAATAATAAAGTTTGCGATAAAAATAATGGGGATAGCGAAAATTAGTGTTAATGCTAATTTAGGGCTTAAATTAATAATAATAAATATTGCACCAACCAACATATAAGGTGCTCTGAACATGGTTCTTAAAGCATTTCGTGCCATCATTCGTAACAAATTTGTATCAGATGTGACACGCGTGATGACTTTACCAATTTGAAATTCATCTAAATTAGTGAATGACATATTAAGTGATTTTTTAAAAGTTTCTATTCGTAAATCATTTGACATCGCAGCACTAGACCAATTAGCGAAAAAATTGCTTAAAAAACCAAATATAACACTTAAGCAAGTGTACAAAAGCATGAGCAGTCCCAAATGTTCAACTTGTTGTAAGTCTTGAACTGCAATACCTTTATCAATAATTTCCCCTGATGTTTTTGGTATTAGAAGTAATGTTGTTACCTCTCCGATTAAAAAAATAGGTGCTAGGGATGCGATAAACCAATAAGGTTTCATGTACCTTAATATTTTCATAAAACTCTTCATAAACTACTCCTCGACTTTTACTATTTTCAGATATTTACTTATACTATTTTAGCACTATTATTTTACTTGTCAATTCGGTAATCACATAAAAATATCAGAAAAAAATGCAGAAAGCCTCATCTTATTATCATGTCTTTTTGAATATTTATCTTCTGCATAATTACGCGTATTTTTATTAATTGGAATTGTATAAAAAATGTCTTTAGTCTTTTTATTTAATATATGGCAATATTTAAGATGTATTTCGTCGCTATTTACCCTTATAAACAAATAATACTTGACTAAAACAACTAATAAGTAATATGATATTAATGATAAGTTAGAAAGGATGGATATTATGGCAAGAAAAAAAACATTTGCGGTTATCGGACTAGGCAGATTTGGAAAAAGTGTTTTGAATGAATTAATTGAACTAGATAATGAAGTTCTAGCCATTGATATACAAGAAGAAAGGGTCAATGAAGTTTCTAATATAGCGAGTCACGCTATTATTTGCGATACTACAGACGAAGAGGCTTTAATTAATATAGGAGTAAAAAATATTGACCATGTTGTGATAGCGATTGGTGATAATGTTCAGGCTAGTATTTTAACATCTTTAATTTTAAAGGAATTAAATGTGGCTGAAATCACCGTTAAATCGCAAAATGATTATCACGAGCGGGTGTTGAAAAAAATCGGAATTACCGATATTATTCATCCAGAACAAGATATGGGGAAAAGAATTGCCCGTAGAATCTCCTCACGTTTTATTTCCGATTCATTAGAATTATCTAAAAAATATAGTTTAGTGGAATTAAGAGCGAACGGTAAAATTTTAAATAAAACACTTCTAGAATTGAATTTACGTAATAAGTTAGGTATTAATGTCGTCGCTATTAAGCGAAATGATGAAATTATCATTCCAGATGCGGATGAAAAAATTATCCAGAATGATATCATTATTATTGTAGGAAATAATCAAGCCATTGAAAAATTCGAAAAACATTTATTATTATAAAACATAAAAAAAGAATGTGATTAAAAAGACATAATAATCACGTTCTTTTTTATGTTTAATTGTTTCAAATTTGTATAAACTATGAATTAGAAAGGATGATTGAATGAAACAATTAACAGATGAAGTTTATTATGTGGGAATTAACGATTGGGAAATGCGACATTTCCATGGATATGAATTATCAACTCATCGAGGCACAAGTTATAATGCTTATTTGATTAAAAGTGATAAAAACGTCTTAATTGATACTGTCTGTGAACAGGCTACTCCGCTTTTTATGAATAAATTGAGAGAATTAATCGATTTAAAAGACCTCGATTATATCATTCTCAATCATTCCGAACCAGACCATTCAGGCGCCTTACCTTATATAATGAAAGAAATACCAGATATACCGTTGTATGTTTCTCAAAAAGGAATTGATACAGTAAAACGTCATTACCATATAAACTGGAATTTTCACGTTGTTAAAACAGGTGATTCATTAAATATTGGGAAAAGTGAACTGCGATTTATTGAAGCACCTTTTTTGCACTGGCCTGACAGTATGTTTACCTATTTAACAGGTGATGACATATTATTTTCTAATGATGCTTTCGGTCAACATTATTCCGCTTCAGAATTATTTAATGATGAAGTCGATGAAGAAGAAGTTTTTCAAGAAGCCATTAAATATTATGCCAACATATTAACTCCATTTTCAAAATTAGTCATTAAAAAAATCGAAGAAATTCTATCCCTTAATATACCTATCTCTATGATTGCACCTAGTCATGGAATCATTTGGCGAAAAGACCCTTTAAGAATTGTCGAAAAATATCTTTATTGGGCTAAAGGTAATCAAGAAAAAAAAGTCGTCATCGTTTATAATTCTATGTGGGGAGCTACTAAAAAAATGGCGGAGTATATTGGGAAAGGTCTAGATGAACTACAAATGAGTTATAAACTATTTAATGTGTCAACAGCAGATAGAAACGATGTTTTAACCGAAATATTTAAATCAAAGGGATTAATTTGTGGGTCATCAACTGTTAATAATGGAATTTTATCTTCTTTATCCCCGCTATTAGATGAGTTAAAAGGTTTGAAATATAATGGAAAAGTCGGTTGTTGCTTTGGTAGCTATGGTTGGAGTACTGAAGGAATAAAAGTACTTGAAACTTATTTAAAAAATGCTCATGTTGAATTGATTCAAGCACCGTTGCAATTTAAATATATGCCAAGTGAAGATGAATTAAATCAATGCGTGCAATACGGTAAAGAATTTGGTGAAAAGTTATGATTGAACAACCAGAAGTAGATCTTACTAGCGCAGAAGGTGATATTTATAAAATCATTGATTTATGTAGCAATGCTTTAATACAAACAGGAATGCGTCTTGGAGAAGAAGAAACATACTTAAAAACCGTAGAGTCAATGAAAGAAAAAATTACTGATTCTAAGGCTTATATCAGAACATTATCGATTTTAGCTGAATATTGCAAAATATTAAAATGACTTATGAAAAACATAAGTCATTTATACTTATGAAATGCATAAGTCATTTATACTTATGAATGCATAATCTATTTTACACTGCCATTTGTGAAGGAAAACAATTTCAAGATATTTATATATGTAATGTTAATAAAGAACCACCAACTAAAACAAATAATGTTGCAAATGTGCGTCTAAACATATGATTAATTTAATTAAATATAAGTAATATATTGATTAATAATATTATTATACCAGCAATAATATTAATAATTGACAGATAAATTTGTTTAATTTTTAAATCTTTAAATAATTGAAAAATACTACTTAACAATGGATATGAAATAAAAGCGATTAAAACCTTTTGTTTACATAATAGTGAAAAGATAAAAATTAAAAGTTCAATTATACAAAAAAATACAAATAAACTTATTTTTCTTTTTCCTTTCATATCCTTATTTATAACAAAATAAAGAAATCCAAATAGTACTAAGAACATTGAGATTAACACAACAAAATCATTCATTGAAAACATCTCCAACATTTGCAGACATTTCTGTAATATCATTAACCAAACTATTTAATTCAGCTTGATTCATTACTTGTGTAAGATAAGTTATAGCTTCAACATAGTCTAAAAAGAAATTAATCTGATCAGTAACATCACTAACAAGCGCAATTTTTTCAACAAAACCGCCAGCCATATGTGTAATAACAGTTCCTACATTTGACCATTCTAATAATTCCCCAAGTTGCTGGGCAAGAGTTTGAACATCATTAGAATTTTTTAATAATTTAGCGAATTGATTTGCAAAAGTCGGATCAGTTATATATAGGTCAGTAACATGATAAGTATCAGTGACTCCTCGAAATGTATATGTTAACATCACATCTTTGATATTTGTATCATGGTTTATCAAATCATGGGTCAATTTTAAATTATTATATCCTGTATTACTATTAGATGCTTGTATTTTCAAAGTATACTGTGATGTAAACGGATCAGCTAAAACAAACGTATTATGCTTAAGACTGGTATCTAAATCTTGGTTAGATATATAATTTGAATAAAACCCTCCTAAAGCGTTATTTATAGAACCAGTTAGTTCTATGCTACTGTTATTAGCGTGTAACATATAATATTCTTCATTATAATTATTACCTTGTATAAAATTTAAAGGGTCAGTAGATTTATTTATTGTAAAATAATCTATATCATCAATATAATCAATGATATCTTTATATTGATTATTTACACTAATTACTAATGGATGTTTATTTGTAATATTATCTTCTCTAAGAACACTAAGTGTTGCATGGTTAATGCTCATAGAATAATTCCAATTTTCCTCGACTACAATATAATATTTTGTATCAGATTGTAAATAATTTTCACCTAGAGAAATATCTGTATATGGACCAGCTGGACCACTAATGCATTTGTGGACTATTGGGTCTGCAAATGAATCCTCACCTAATAAATAAACATCTATTGAATCGCTATCGTAAAAAAGAACATCTATGTCATAATAACCTGAAGCATTGGGTGTAATGTACTCATAATAACCAAATTGACCCTTATTAAGAGTCATATTACGCTGAGTAGGAAGTCGGTATACCAGATGCATACTCAAAATCATCATTCGTTGGTGATCCTCCTCCTGGGTCAGTCATATTTGGTACAATTAGCCCTGCTGGGTGAGATACATCTACAATTAGCCCTGCTGCTTTAGTAGAATATGAAAATGGTAAAAGTAAGAATAGTAAGAAAACAATTGGTAAAAATAATATTATTTTTTTCATTAAAAAATCCCACCTTTTCAAATTAATTAATTATATCATATTTTGTCAAATATATGCATAAATTTATAAAAAGTAGTGAGTCTAGTGTCCTAGGAGACAAGACTTCATACTCTTTATATGACTTAGATCTATTTTTGTAATTATGCATTGTGTTTTTAATTTACTTTTTCGATATAGATTTGGTGACTAAAGGTAAAATGAAATTGAACTAAGGAAAAGAATTCCATACAAAACCCCATAGTGGGTCATTCTGTGTTATGATTAATTTGGGTTCAATAATATTTGATGTGTGTAATAACTCTCACCATTTTTATATTAATAGAAAAATGAGACAGATTTCCAATAACCTGATACAATTTACTCACTAAAGTAAAAATTGAAATGGTTAGAAATATGTCTCAATATCATTGTAAAACTAAAACTGATAAGTTAGATTGTCAAAATCTTGTAATTATTTATTATCAAAACCAATATAACAATAACTATTTAAAGATGATCCAAATGACATCGTAATTGTAAATGGAAATGCTGCCACAAGAATTGATAAGGTAGAATTTGATTATACTTTAAATGGTCAAGGTGACTGATCCTACGATTACCGTTGTGATTATGTAGGTAATATAACTCATATCGCTCAACTTGATGGTGGCATAACCAGTAATTATGATTATAAATATGATCAACTAAATCAATTAATAAGAGAAGATGTAAATATTTCAGCAGATATAAAATTTACAAATTTGTACGAATATTATAAATATGGTAATATCTCAAGTAAAAAATCAAATGACTATCACCAGAATACATTAACTGAAAATTTAATAGATTTAAATGAAATAGATACATATATGTTGATGAAGTTTGGAAACAACTGAAAAATTATAATGGAAATGAAATTATATATTATGGAACAGGTAATCCTATACCAATAGGAACAAATGTCATACTTGAATGGGAAGGTAGACAATTAGTAATTACGGATGCAATATTTTTATTTTAGCGGTTCATCTCCTTCTTTGTCTTGATCAACTTCTATGTTATCATCCTCATCTTCATTAGTGTTATTTTCTAAAATATTTAAATAAGACTTTCCATAATCAATTTCACCCTTGTTTTTATGTCGTAATAAAGAAATAATGACATAAATGATTAGAACAAAGACAAATAGGGGAATTAATACAATTAATACATAAAGGAAAATTTGCATAATTAATGTCCTTTCTATTTACTTAATATTATTGTGGTACATAATTGATATACTTAATCATGATAAGTATATTTTTTTGATTTTGGATCATAAGAATATTCGCTTTTTTTAGTAAAATGTGTATTCATTTTATTTCTGATAAAAGAAAAAAATTGAGATTTTAAATTTCTTTTATCTTTTAAATAACGATACAATCCTATTAAATAAGTGGCGATAAAAAACGATAAAACATAGATGTCAAATATCTGATGGATAAAGAGATAAAACCAAATCTTCACGTTAAGGTGTGGATATACAGAAACTGTTACTAAAATATCAAATATGCAAGCAAATACTAGATCTAATCCGATGATGTAAACTGTTCTTGTAAACAACAGACTAACGGTGTATAAAGAGCTGTCGACTAAAAGTTTAAAAGTATATCTAAAGAAATTAAATATTACTGTTCAATCCTTTTCTTATAAAAGGGAAAACCCTAGGATTAAATAATTTCATTAAAAAGAAGATTAAAAAAATAAATGCTATGGCTTGAAAAAAGTATTTTAAAAACATGATTTCACCTCAATATCTATTATATCATATTGTAGTTTATTGTAAAATATTGATAAAAAGTTTATTTTTATGTTATAATTACCTTGATTTTATATCAAGAAATGGATTGTTTATTTAAGGAAGTGACCGATGTGGAAAGCAAATTTGATATTTTACTACAGCAATTGAATATGATCGATGAAAAAGAAGCATTTAATGGGTGCATTCTAGAACAATTAGCCATTAATAAAAGTGAGGGAATTTTTTCCTTTTCTTTTCAAATGCCTAATCAATTAGAAAAATCACTTTGTATTCGTTTTTATCGTCAATTAATAAATCGTTTTACACAAATAGAAGGTGTAAATAAAGTATATTTCACGACCAATTTATTAAAAGAAGACGTTAATATTTATGATTATTTTGAGGTAGTTAAAGAATTATTATACATGTATGATACCTCATTTAAAGTCATTAGTGATTATGAGGTGAAGTGTGATGATATAGGAATATATATTGATATAAAGACTTTGTCTCAACAAAAACTCCTAAATATGCAATTTAAGGATGCTGTTGAAAAAATGTTTTTATCAATAGGACTTCATGTCACATTTGATATACGTTTAAATGAAAATGGTCATGACACAATTGAGGAAATTAATAAAAGAAAGCAAGTTCAAGATTTATTATTTCAAAAAAAAGCGCAAGAAGACAAAAAAAATTATGAAGAAGAAAATAAGACCACACCAAAACCAGGTGATAAGCCTTATTTTTATCGTAATAAAAAAGCAGTCTATACGGATAAGATAGTGGGAAATCCTATCGTGGGAGAAAGCGAAGCGATCTCTAATATTCCTTTGACACAAGAAGAGTTGCAACTAGCAAAGGTAGAATATGTGATAGAGGGGTATATTTTCGAATGTGAAACTAAAAAAACCTCTAAGGGAACGCATATGGTTGATTTTGCGATTACCGATTACAATGATTCTATATCTGTTAAGGTTTTTGTAAAAAATGATGAGCAAGTAGAATTTTATCATTCTGTATTTAAACTAGGAAATTATGTGAAGTTAAAAGGAAACCCTAAATACGATGAGTATCGAAAAGAAGTTGTTTTGTTTTCTAATTCGGGGGAAGTATTAGATCAAAATAAAACGAAAAAAACTAAAGTGGATAACGGTTATAATGGAGAAACACGGATTGAGTTACATGTACATACTAACATGTCTAATATGGATAGTGTCACTCCTATGAGCCGTTACGTTGAAAGGGCACTCGCTTATAATCATGAAGCTATTGCTTTAACAGACCACCATGGAATTTATGCTTTGCCGGAATTATTTCAAGCAACAAGAAATAAAAATATCAAGCCTATATATGGAGTAGAGGTCAATTTGGTGGAAGATTTAGCGGCTATTGCTTGGCATGAATCTCACGTCTCTTTACAAGATGCGACCTATGTCGTATTTGATTTAGAAACCACAGGATTTTCTGTTAATTTTGATGATATTATTGAAGTATCAGCAGTTAAAATTAAAAATGGTCAAACAATTGGTGAATTTAGTGAGTTTTGTAACCCACATCGTAAATTAAGTTCTATTACCGTGGAATTAACACATATTACAGATAGCGATGTGGTTAATGCTAGAGAGATACCAGATGTTTTACAAGATTTTAAAATATTTTGTGGTGATCATATTCTTGTTGCACATAATGCAAACTTTGATATGTCACATATAGAAAATGCTTACGATAAATATGGGTTAGGCAATTGTACTAATCCTGTTATTGACACTTTAGAATATGCTAGGAATCGTTTTGGTGAAGATTTGAAACGATTTAATTTAAAGGCATTAAGTAAATTTTTTAAAGTAGAATTAACACAACATCATAGAGCAATTTATGATGCAAAAGCAACTGCAGAAATATTTTTACATCTTTTACGTGATATGGAAACATTAGAAATTAAATTTCATGATAATATTAATTCGCTAGTTGGGCAAAATGATGCCTATAAGTTTCAAATTCCTAAACACGCAACACTTCTCGCTAAAAATTCTGTAGGGTTAAAAAATATTTTTAAAATAATATCGGATAGTCATACTAATCATTTTTATAGGGAACCACGTGTGACCCGCTCATTTTTAAATACACATCGTGACAACATCTTTGTAGGAAGTTCATGTGTTGATGGCGAAGTATTTAAAACAGCTTTTGAAAAAAGCTATTCTGAATTAAAAAAAGTAGCGCAATACTATGATTATTTAGAAGTACAACCCCCAGAAGTGTATGGACATCTTGTTGATAAAAGTAGGAATATGAAAACGAAAGATTATATTATAGAAACTATTAAAACTATTATCCGGGTAGGAAATGAATTGAAAATCCCTGTTGTAGCAACAGGAGATGTGCATCATTTAGATAGAGAAGATAAGTTATACCGTGAAATTTATATAGATTCACCACAAACAGGTGGTGGGTTACATCCTTTATCTGACCCATCTATTAAAGAATTACCTTCAATGCATTTTCGGACGACCGAAGAAATGTTTCAAGATTTTCAATTTTTACCAGTGGATCTAGAAAAAGAAATTATTATTGACAATCCTAAAAAGATAGCTAGTTGTATAGAAAATATTCAAGCAATTAAAGATGAATTGTTTACACCCAAAGACGATTTCTTAAAAGAGAAAGGCATTCCAAGTATTGATGCAGAACTTAAAAAGAAATGCTACAAAAAAGCAAAAGAGTTATATGGAGAAAACATGCCACAATATGTGACTGATCGTTTAGATAAAGAACTAAATAGTATTATCAAACATGGTTTTGGGGTTATTTATTATATCTCTCATATGCTAGTAAAAAAATCATTAGATGATGGCTATGTAGTCGGTTCTAGAGGATCTGTTGGGTCTAGTTTTGTAGCAACATTATTAGATATTACCGAGGTCAATGCATTATCACCTCATTATCGTTGTCCTAAATGTCAATTTACTTCTTTTAAAATGAATGAAGATGAAAAAAAACATTATCCTATTAATGACAATGAACTGCAATTACAATCAATTTTAGATACAGTTGATTCTGGATTTGATTTGCCAGATGCAATTTGTCCTGTATGTGGGGCAGAACTTAAAAAAGATGGCCATGATATTCCTTTTGAAACCTTCTTAGGCTTCGAAGGAGATAAGGTTCCCGATATAGATTTGAACTTTTCTGGTGAATATCAACCACGTGCACATCAATATTGTCAAGAGGTTTTTGGTTTTGATCATGCGTTTAGAGCGGGAACAATTGGTACTGTTGCTGAAAAAACAGCTTTTGGCTTTGTTCGAGCCTATTATGAAAAACAGAATATATTAAAGCGAGAACCAGAAATCAAAAGGATTGCTTCTTATTGTCAAGGAGTGAAACGAACAACAGGTCAACATCCAGGTGGAATTATTGTCGTCCCAGATTATATGGATATCTACGATATTACACCAATTCAATTCCCTGCAGATAATAATGATAATTCGTTTAGAACTACCCATTTTGATTTTCATTCGATTCATGATAACTTATTAAAATTAGATATATTAGGTCATGATGACCCGACTATTCTACGTTATTTGGAAGATTTAACGGGGATTGCACCACAAAACGTGCCAATTGATGATCCCAAAGTATATCAATTATTTTGTTCTACGGAATCTTTAGGTGTTTTACCAGAGAGGATTATGTCTAATACAGGAAGCTACGGTGTACCTGAATTTGGAACTTTCTTCGTACGTAAAATGTTGGAAGAAACACGCCCAAAAACATTTGCTGAACTGGTTAAAATATCTGGATTATCGCATGGAACCGACGTGTGGGCAAATAACGCTCAGGATTTAGTCAATCAAAAATATCCTGAATTTGGACATATTGATTTTAAATCACTTATTGGTTGTCGTGATGATATTATGGTTTATCTAATGTATTACGGTTTAGAACCCAAACAAGCTTTTGACATTATGGAATTTGTTCGTAAAGGAAAAGCAAGTAAAGAAAAAGATAAATGGGAAAAATACAGTCAAATAATGCGTGACAAACATGTCCCTGAATGGTTTGTTTGGTCTTGTGGTCAAATTAAATACATGTTCCCTAAAGCACATGCGACGGCGTATGTTTTAATGGCTATTAGAATTGCCTGGTTCAAAGTAAATATGCCTATTCATTACTATGCTGCTTATTTTTCAAAGCGAGCAGATACATTTGATGTTTCTGTCTTTGCAAGTGGTAATGATGCAATTCGTCAAAAAATAATTGAAGTTAATAAAAAGGGATATGAAGCTACAGAAAAAGAAAAATCTTTGATTACTGTTTTAGAAATAGCTTTAGAAATGACAGAACGGGGATTTTACTTTAAACAGGTTGACTTGAATTTATCAAGAGCATCAGAATTTGCGATCACCGATGATTTACGAGGGCTCATTATTCCCTTTAAAGCCATTGATAGTTTAGGTGAAAACGTAGCGAATTCGATTATTGAGGCTAGAAAATTGAAATCTTTTATGTCAAAAGAAGATTTATCTAACCGGACGAGTTTATCAAAAACGTTAATGGAACGCCTTAATGATTTAGGGTGTTTGGAAGGATTAAATGATTCAAATCAAATAAGTTTATTTGAATTATAAAAAATACAATTTAAAATTATATCCTTGAGGTATAATATAGATAGTGTTATAATAATATTATAAAAATAGGAGGTTGTTAATATGGAATTTCAATCAAAAAACCCTGTATTAAATAACATAGAATCTAAAGTTGAAGATACTAATTATTCGTACGTTACGGGTAGAACCGCAACGTTTTCAGGCATAGCTACTAAAACAGGAATTCTTTTAGCGATAATTTTCGCAATTTCTCTTGTTATATGGACTAATTTATCACAATTACAACCATATTTAATGGGATTAATGATAGGTGGAATGGTTGTCGGATTTATCTCAGTTATTGCATCAGGAGTCAGTAGTAATGCTACACCGTTTTTTACCGTTTTATATGCTGTAAGTGAAGGTTTAGTTTTAGGAACTTTATCAGCAATTGTGGATACTGTATTCCCAGGAATTGTTGCTAACGCTGTATTAATCACATTTGTAATTGTTGGTTTTTTACTAGTTGCTTATTCTACAGGAATATTTAAAGTAGGATTAAGATTTAGAAAAATATTCTATACCCTATTATTCACGGTCGTTATCTTTATGTTCCTTAACTTACTCTTAGGACTTATGAATGTTAATATACTAGGTACATTTAACCCTGGATTATTACTTGCCTTAACTGTTGGAATGGTAATACTCGCTTCATTTAGTGTGTTAATTGATTTTGACAATTGTAAACAAGCAGTTCAACAAGGTTTACCTAGTAAATATGAATGGTATTTATCATTAGGTTTATTAGTATCATTAGTTTGGTTATATATTGAAGTATTACGTTTATTAATCATCATATCAAGTTTCTTTAGAGATTAATAGATATTAAAAAAACTCTAGTGATAGAGTTTTTTGTTTTCATATGCTATAGTTCTACGAATAAATGAGGAGGTTTTTATGAGTACAACATTCATGCGAATTCTTATTGTTTTTATAGTTATTATTATAATTACTTTAGGTATTATTGATCGGAAGAGACTTAAAAAGTTGTTTTATGAGTTGAGTTTATTGGATGTTATATCCAATAAAAGAAATTTTATTAATAAAGTGTTTTTATATAGACTATTAAATGTCTTTAAATACTTTTTTATTGTATTTTATTTTTTACTAATACTACAATATATATATCTTTTATATATATCATTAGATATAAACTTATTTTTATTGATATGTATCATAATTTATCCGTTCATGTTAAGAATACTATTTGGTCTTCAACTATGGGCACATAAAGTAGTCAGATAAAGAACTCAAGGCTTGTTTTCAAGCCTTTTTTTTATTCATAAATAAAAAAATAATAAATTGAAGTTTTAACTGCGTTTTAACAACAAGACTTTGCACACCATAAGCACATGCGACTGCAGTTTTGTGAATCTAAGTCTTGAAATTGTGCACATTCATTACCACAAGCCTCACAAATGAGGGCACTTAGTTCAGCATGTTTTTTGATGAACATACTTTGCGATAGGGTATTAATGATATGCTCATGGCAGACTTTTGAACATTCATATAATAATTTGATTTGTTTATGTCGACCGTTACAATCTCCATCCATTAATTGCATCATCAATTTAAGACAAGCCATATGGCAATCATGTAATTGTTGAATTATTGGTTTTTTTGGGCTAGGATTTGGTTTAAAAAAGGCTTCTTGATGCGGTTTTTCCATATAATCATAGATTGAACCAATGTTAAAAGCGGGTGTTTCACAGAAATTATTCATTTGAGGCATCCCTTTTTCTTTCTTTTTTGCATCATCAGAAGAAGGATAATAAGGTTCATTGAAAACTTCAATATCTTCTAAAAAACTGGGATTTTGCATGATTAAAACCATTAAATCAGAATTTTCAAATGGTGTTTCTTTATTCATATCGAATTGATTTCCTTTTAAAAAGGAAGTATAGTCATTCATCATATTCCTTCACTCCTTCAAGTTAGATTACAATATGCAATCTATTAAATATTATGAATGCCATGAGTCAATGGTCATTAATATAATTATATTTACAAGAAATGTGCGATTGTCTTATTGGTTATATGTACTTGCTAAAAAGACATAATGTTGCGCATTTTTTTGAATTTCTGCTATTTCTACAGGGGTTAATTCTCGAATCACTTTTGCTGGATTTCCAAAAGCAAGCGAATTATTTGGTATCACCGTATTGGAAGTAAGGAGACTATTAGCTCCTATCATACAGTTATTGCCAATTTTTACATTGTTTAAAATCGTCGAATTCATACCAATTAAGGAATTGTTACCAATTGTTGCACCATGTAGGATAACGTGATGACCAATAGTACAATATGATCCTACATGCATCGGGTAATCTTTATCGGTGTGTATCACCACTAAATCTTGAATGTTTGTATTTTTACCGATTCGTATTTCGGATTCATCACCGCGTAAAACGCTATTAAACCAGATGGAAACTCCCTCATCAAGTTCGACATCTCCAATAATATAAGCACCAGGTGCTATAAAACAACTTTGATGAATAATAGGTAATTTGTCTAAGTAAGGTATCATTTGTATCCACTCCTTCTTTTAATAAGTTAATTATAAACTAATTGTAAAAATTTAACAAAAAATTATCATAAAATTTAAACATAAACAAAAAATAAAGTAAGGAAGGTGATATGATGACTCAAAAATCGATGTTGAAACAAGCTTTTATTCTGACGGCTGGTAATATTATTTCCCGCTTTTTAGGACTTATTTATGTGTTTCCTTTTGCGTGGCTAGTCGGACAGGAGGGACAAGCATTATTTTCATATGCTTATGTACCTTATGCCATTTTTATTGATTTAGCAACTTTAGGGGTGCCATTAGGTGTTTCTAAATTTGTCTCCATTTATAACGCTCAGAATGATTATTTAACCAGTTATAAGATTTTCAAAAAATCCACCATATTAATGTTAGTTATTGGTTTTATCATGTTTCTTATGATGTTTTTTTTGGCTAAACCTATCGCTTATCAAGTATTAGGCGGGAAAACAAAAATCGTGAACACGGTAAATGATGTTACTCTTGTTATTAGAGTTATATCAACGGCTTTAATTGTAGTTCCATCTATTGCGCTATTAAGAGGATTTTTTCAAGGTTTTAAACTTGCAAGACCAAGTGCCATCAGTCAAATTATAGAACAACTAACACGTGTACTATTTATTTTGGTTTCCTCATTCATAATCGTAAAATGGTTAAAATTAGACTATACAGTCGCTATATTTTTTGCTGTACTAAGCGCAACCATTGCGGCTATCGCAGCTTATATCCTTCTTAGACTTCAATTACATCACTTTTTTAAAAAATTAAATCCACTCATTCTAAAAAGTACTATCAGCCATGAAAAGAGTACTTATCAATTATTTAAAGAACTGTTTAAATATGCGATTCCCATAGCATTATTCGGTCTTGTTACAAGTCTTTATTTACTAATTGATACTTTAACTTTTAATAGGGCCTATCTTCTTAGAGGATTTGAAAATCCAGAAATTATTTATGGAACCTATGCTTTTGAAATCAACAAATTAATTATGATTCCAGTGAGTTTAGGGATTGGGTTAGGTGTTTCTGTACTTATTTATATTTCTGAATCATTTACTAAGAAATATTATACATCAATTAATAAACAAATTAATAAAGCTTTAGAGACATGTACCTATATCATTGTTCCTATTATCATCCTCATGATGATTTTCCCTAAAGCAGTTTATAGTCTCTTTTATCAACCAAGTAACATCTATGGACCACAGGTCTTATTATCTTATGCACCTGTTGCAATTTTACTTTGTTTTAATCATATCACGGGTGCCATCATGCAAGGCATTAATAGACAACGATTTCTCCTCATATCCATGGCAATTGGTGTGAGTTTAAAATTTCTTTATAATGAAACATTAATTGAGCAATTTGGTTTTAATGGCGCAATTTTAGCTACAACGATTGGAATGCTCGCAACAATCAGTGCCAACTTGCTCGCTTTTTCATACGCTATTAAATTCAAACATCTATACATTGTTAGAAGATTATTGGTCATTTTCGGATTAAATGTTTTTCTTGGAGGGTTGCTTTATTTAGTTAATTTTCAAATTCTTAAAGTTAATTTAGATTATTTTAATCGTTTTGATTGTTTGATTTTCCTATCCATTAATACATTCATCTATCTTTTAATATATATAGTTATTAGTTATGCGACAGGTTTATTAGACATCATCTCAGGACGTGAATATAACTTGAAAGATATCATTTTAGGAATCAAAAATAAATATGTAACAAACAGCTTTTAAAATATGTTATAATCTAATTAAAATGTGCGTCCTGTGAATGTTAAACATTCCACTTTACTAAAAGGTAATTTGTAAGTCATTAATATATAGTGGGTGGGAATCCCACACAACGAAGGGTGATAACGCCACGGTTGTTATCTAGTCTTGGCACTGAAGCAGTAATGTCAAGTGTAAGCGTAGACAAGAAAGCATTCGAGCCGAAAGGGAAACCTGAAACGATTGAGCCACGAAATATAATAAAGTTCCAAGTGCCGATACGGTATTTTACGTCGCAGGCAATACTTAGAAATAGGGCTTGGCGGGGTCTTAGAGTTTGGCGAGTTTGACATGGTTATATTAATGGAACAGGAGAGAGCCTACCAACCAAATATTAAAATACGGCAACCAGTCGTGAATTGGTATTCGGCTAACCAACGTCATAGGTTAAACTTCTAAAATGTTTGTATGCGAAAGCAAGTTGTAAAAGGCAAGCCAAGCAAATGTGAAGTAGGCAGTCAGATTGGCGCGTAGTAGCGTAGAAGTTGGGTAATGCCAATGGAGCGAAGGGACCAGAATTTTATAGTGTCTTATAAATGTAGTTTGTTCACACAAGAGGTGGTAGGAAATGAACAAAGATTTATCAAGAATAAGAGAATTAGTTAAAGGACACCCAAACAGTAAAATCGAAAATTTAGCCACTTACCTAGATTTTAATAACCTAAATCAAGCACATAGTAAAGTTAAAGCAGACAAGGCAACTGGAATTGATAAGGTTACAAAAGAGGAATACCTTAGAAATAACGAAGAAAACCTTAATAATCTTATTAAAAGAATGAAAAGCGGAGCATATAAACCTCAACCATCAAGAAGAGTTTATATACCTAAATCAAATGGAGGCAAAAGACCACTAGGAATTCCTTCTTATGAAGATAAACTAGTACAAACAGTCATTGCCGAAATATTAGGAATCATCTATGAAGATATTATCTTTCTTAATAATTCTTATGGATTTAGACCAGGTAAAAGCCAACATCAAGCAATAACTGAACTTATGCGATTATTTCAAACTAAGAAAGTCAATTATGTCTTAGATGTAGATATAAAAGGATTCTTTGATAATGTCAATCATGAATGGATGATAAAATTCTTGGAACATAGAATTGCGGATAAGAGATTTATTGAATTAATTAGTAAATTCTTAAAAGCAGGTACTATGGAGGAAGGGAAATATTTTGACACTGAAAAAGGTCAACCTCAAGGTGGCATCATATCACCAATATTATCCAATATCTATCTTCATTATGTACTCGATTTATGGTTTGAAAAATTTATTAAGGTTAAATCAAAAGGTGAATGTTATTTAGTAAGGTACGCTGATGACTTTATATGTTTATTTCAATATGAAAATGAAGCCAAGGAATTTCTTGAAGTATTGAATGAAAGAATGAATCAATTTGGGCTTGAACTCTCAAAGGAGAAAACCAAAATGATTGAATTTGGTAGATTTTCTTGGGAAAATCGTAATAAAAGGGGGTTACCCCGGCCCGAAACCTTTAATTTTCTAGGATTTACCTTTTATTGTGCATTTAGTCGAGAGACGAATAAATTTATAATAAGAATAAGAACTGAAAAGAAAAGATTAATAAAGAGAATAAAAGAATTCAGTGAATGGATAAAGGGAATTAGGCATGGCTTTGAAGATAACATTGAAAGAATGAGAGCTAAATTAAGAGGGCATTATAACTATTATGGTGTTACTTATAACTTTGAAAGTATAAGGTATTATTACTATAACGTTAAGAAACTAGTCTATAAATGGCTTAATAGAAGGAGTCAAAAGAAAAGTTTCAACTGGGAACAATTCCAAAGAAAGTGGGATAGAGAATGGCTTATGCCAAAACCAGTAAATAAAGTTAGTATAATAAGTTATACTTATTCTTAAATATAGAATTAGAGCCGTATGCGTAAATAGCGCACGTACGGTTCGTATAGGGTGAGGTACCAGTGATGGGCTGAACTACTTAATAACAACTTGGAGGATTTTATGCCATTTAATCATTATAGTGTATTGTTAAAAGAATCGATAGAAGGACTAAAAATTAATCCAAATGGTATTTATGTCGATTGTACCTTAGGTGGTGGGGGTCATAGTAGTGAAATCCTCAAACGCCTCGACAAAGGATTTTTATATGCCTTTGATCAAGATTGTGATGCAATTAAGGCTGCTGATGAAAGATTAAGTGCCATTAGTAAGTCCTACGAAATCATAAAAAGTAATTTTTGTGATTTAAAAGAAGAATTAAATAAACGGAATGTATTTAAAGTAAATGGGATTATTTTTGATTTAGGTGTCTCCTCACCTCAATTTGATAATGGTGAACGTGGTTTTAGCTATAAATATGATGCTCATTTAGATATGCGAATGGATAAAAGTCAAAAATTATCGGCTTATCAAATTGTAAATGAATATACTTTTCAAGATTTATATTATATCATTAGCCGTTATGGTGAAGAAAATTATGCGAAAAATATTGCCCGTGAAATTGAAAGAACAAGACTCAAAAAACCAATTGAAACAACTTTTGAATTAGTTGATGCCATTAAACGGGCAGTACCTGCGAGAAGCCAAAGGTTAAAACATCCTGCGAAAAGGACATTTCAAGCATTAAGAATAGAAACCAATAAAGAATTAGAAATCTTACCTCAAACATTAGAGGATGCTATCGATATTCTTGATATAAAAGGAAGAATATGTGTTATTACGTTTCATTCTTTAGAAGATAAAATAACTAAAGATATTTATAAAAAATATGCATTACGAAAAGAGGTACCACGTGGGTTACCTATATTACATGAACAAGAAGAAGAAACGGTTTTACAACTAATTAACAGAAAAGCAATTGTAGCTAGTAACGATGAATTAGAGGAAAATAATCGTTCTCATTCAGCTAAACTGCGCATTGCGGAAAAGAATAAAGAAAAATAAGTGATAATATGCGTAAAATATTGATTTCATTTAAAATGGTAAAGCGAAAAACACAATTAAATACAACCCTGCTTTTAATGAGGCTCTGGATTTGGTTATTTGTTTTTAGTGTCTTTATCATAGTCTTACTAGAGTATAAAAAGTCCTTTCACTAATTTAATTCGTGAAAGGACTTTTCTTATTGATTAGTAGGAAATTAACTCATTTTTTCTTACTTTCATAATAAAATAAAGGTAAATGATGATAACAGGAGAAAGTAAGATAGAAGAGATAACAATCCCAAAAGATATTGAAGTATTTAAGGCGATTGCACCTATTATAGGGCCGCTAATAACTTGTCCAATAGAGTCTAATTGTCCATAAGTGGACAAAACTGTTGCACGTATAGATGATGTAATGTGTTCGTTCATCCAAGCTCTATAGACAGGTTGATTAATTCGCCTTACAGTATAAAAAACAATGTATAAACTTGCTGTAACAACAATTTCTTTAGTAATCGCAAAGAAAAATAAAGCGAAAACCATAAGTAAATTAATCACAAATAATAACCAAACTTTCTCTAATTTTCCTGATTTTTGAAGTCGCCACTTAATATACACAACTGCGAGGATACTTAATAACATTGCTATCAAGGAAATAAACCCTGTTAATAATAGCGCTTTGTTAGGAGTTAAGTTAATTTCCTCAAGTATATGAGGAGTCCATAAACGATCAAATCCTTCACTATACAATCCGTAAAATAAAGTAATGGCAACCATCAAAATTAATACTGGTTTTTGTTTGATTAACTGCAAGACAAGTTTAACCGAATTTACCATGTGCTTAAAGTGATTTTCAGATGAAACTACTTTCTTAAACTGTGTTTCTTTCATGTAAAAAATAAAAAAAATAGCCAATAGAATAAACAAACCACCAGAAATATAATATGGTAGCCGAATGTAGATAAATCCACCTAACACCATACTAATAATTGTACCTATAATAGAAAAAAATTGGCCAATTTGCGTTCCTTTTAGGAATACAGGTGCCAAATCTTTACCATTTAATTCATCGGCAATCCAAGCCTCATCAGCTCCACTTGTAAAAGTATCACCGATTCCTAAAATAATTTGGATAAAAATGAGCATAAAAAATAATGGAAAAAGTCCTTCAGCGATAAAACTAACACCAATTAAAAATAAACCAATGATAATAGATAATTTACGACTATACTTATCTGCAACAACACCAGTTGGAATTTCAAATAAAAAATGGGTTATTTCTAAAGTCGTTCCTATTAAAACAATTTGTAAAGGGTTAAGAAGTGCAATATCCACTTGATAGATTCCTCTTACAGTTTTCATCATGATAAATAATAATGCCGATGCACCCGAATAGATTAAATAAATATTTATGGCTGAAAAAGTCTTTTTCATAGATTACCTCATGCATTTATAGAAATATAAATCAAAAAAAAAGCAAGGTTTTCCCTTGCTATTTCATGTTTAAATTAGGGTTCAAGAGATATTTTGTTTTGTTTTTTATTAGGCGCTAAAATATTGAAATGGTGGGTAAGATTCATAAATTCGCTTGGTAAAGTACCACCGTACTCACCATCTAAATTTAGTGGTGCATCTTTTATTTTAAATTCAACTTTAATTTGTTTTGCATGGAAGTATTTAATTTTAGCATGTTTGATGTGCTTTCCCCCAAGTGTTAAAATTCCTGCTCCGACTAATTTAGGTAAATTCATTTTTTCAACAATGATTAAATCAAAGAGACCATCGTCAATTTCAGATTTGATCGCGATTTTTTCAAAACCACCGACTGATTTGGTGTTACATACTAAAAAGAATAAAATTTCACCATCGTAAATTTTATTATCGTATTCAATGTGCACAATTTTAGGCGTAATAAAAGGCAATTTTTCGAGACCTTTTATATAGTAAGCTAAACGGCCTAAAATAGTTTTTAATTTACTAGGTACCTGATAAGTTAGTTCAGTTAAGGCACCAGCAGCTGCAACGTTTACAAAATATTTTTCTCCTGCTTTTCCAATGTCAATAGGGCGTGTTTCGCCGCAACATAATATATCACATGCCGCTTTAATATCTCGAGGAATTCCAAGAGCACGTGCAAAGTCATTAGTTGTCCCTGTAGGAATAATTCCTAAAGTCGGACGATATTCTTGGCCTGCTAACCCATTGACAACTTCAAAAATAGTTCCATCCCCACCTGCAGCAATGACTAAATCGTAGCGTCTATCAATCGCTATTTGTGCTGCTTTTTTAGCACATCCTGCTCCTGTTGTCGCATGTGTGCTCGTCTCATACCCTGCTTTTTCTAATCTTTCAAGTATATAAGGTAAATGTTTTCTGATTATTTCTCTACCCGATGATGGGTTATAGATAATTCTAGCTTTTTTCATAATTCTCCCTACTTTTATTTATCTAGTATATGTAAAAATTATTTAACTATATAGTATCTAATTATATTATAAACGAATAGTTTTCCATTTACTAGAGATTTTAGTGAAAATTTATAAATTCTGAACATGTTTAGTAATTTATTTTTATTATATTATTATAAAGAATAATAATTTGCCTAATTTTAGAATATTTATATAATGATAGAATAGAAATTTGGTGAAATTGATGAATGATTTTATTTTTGTAATGCAAAAAAGACTCAAATTCTTAATGGTTCTGTTTTCTATATTAGTATTAGTATTAATTTTCCGTTTAGTATACGTACAATTTGTTAATGGTGATGAAATTACGGGTAAGGCTTACGATTTATGGAGTCGTGTTATCCCTGTTGAAGGACAAAGGGGGATTATCTATGACAGAAATGGTAAGCCGATAGTTAATAATGTATTAGCACCAAGTGTAGCGGTCATACCACGACAAGTGGAAAATAAGGTAGAAGTAGCAACATTTCTTAGCCAAGTTTTAAATGTAAGTTATGAGGAAGCCTTTGAACATGTTTCAAAGAATGTATCAGTTGAACTAATTAAACCTGAAGGTAGAAAACTTACTTTAGAACAAGCAAAACGAATAATTGATAAAAATTATAAAGGGGTTTATTTAGTAGGAGATACAGAAAGAAACTATTTATATAATAGTTACTTAGCACAAGTATTAGGATTTGTGGGTATCGATAATCAAGGGATTACAGGTATTGAATATATGTATAATGACTATTTAATGGGTGCAGGTGGAAGTAGTGAATATTATACTGACGCCAAAGGCCAATCACTAGATCAATTATTTGGACTATATAAAGCACCATCTAAAGGTATGGACATTTATTTGACAATCGACATTGATTTACAAATTCTACTAGAAAGAATATTAGAAAACACAAATGCCCAGTATAATCCAGATCAAATATTAGGGTTAATGATGAATCCAAAAACAGGAGAAGTTTTAGCAATGGCGAGTTACCCTTCGTATGACCCAGCTAATTACAAGATTATGACCAAGAAATTTATAATCGTAATTTACCAATTTGGATGAGTTATGAACCTGGTTCAACATTTAAAATTGTGACTTATGCAGCAGGTTTAGAAGAAGGTGTTTTTGATATGAATGAAGGTTTTTATGACCCAGGTTACACGATTGTTGATGGCACAAGAATTAATGATTGGAAAGCAGGGGGGCATGGACAACAAACATTTCTCGAAGTCATCCAAAATTCTTGCAATCCAGGATTTATGGAAATAGGAAGACGTTTAGGTAAAGAAAAATTCTTTTCATATGTAGATGCCTTTGGTTTCGGTAAAAAAACAGGAATTGATTTATTAGGAGAATCCTCTGGAATTGTGTTTGATGTAGATAAAGTTGGACCAGTCGAACTTGCGACATCTTCATTTGGTCAAGGAAACTCTGTCACACCAATCCAACTTGTTACTGCCGCAAGTGCAGCTATTAATGGTGGTATTTTATATCAACCTTACGTATTAAAAGATATTAAAATGCCAGTCACTAATGAAATTGTTTATGAAGCACAACCTAAAGAAGTTCGCCGTGTCATTAGTGAGGAAACATCAAGTAAAGTACGCTATGCATTAGAAAATGTTGTCGCTAAAGGGACAGGAAGAAACGCGTTTATTGATGGTTACCGGGTAGGCGGAAAAACGGGAACAGCTCAAAAAGCTGTTAATGGTGTTTATCTTGAAAATAATTATATTGTATCTTTTATTGGAATGGCACCGATGAATGATCCTGATTTAGTTGTCTATATAGCGATTGACAATCCTAAAAATACGATTCAATATGGTGGTGTTGTAGCTGCTCCTATTGTAAAAGATATTTTAGAGGAAGCCTTACCTATTTTAGGTATTCCTAAACAAGCAGACCAAATTGAAAAAGAATTACGTTGGGGTTGGGATACAAAATATTTTACTGTACCTGATTTAATTGGATTAAAACGAAATGAACTTCCGGAAGTATATGACTATCAATATCAATTTTTAGGTGAAGGAAATATTGTGAAATACCAAAGTCCTGGTCCTGGAGAAAAAGTTATGGAAGGTGGTACGGTTCTCTTATATCTATCGAAGGAGTGATATTAATGGATTTATATACATTATTAACAAAAAGTTTAATCCCATTTAATAAAAAACATGTAGAGAATCATATAATCAATAAAATTGAAGAGGATTCGCATCAAATAGGAGATAATGATGTGTTTGTTGCGATAAAGGGAGAAAATAGTGATGGACACCATTATATTAGGAGATGCCATTAAAAAAAATGTCAAAACAATTATTTATGAAGATAGATATTATGATTTTCAGGAATATCCAAATATAAATATGATTAAGGTTCATGATTCAAAAAAGGCATTAGCCATCTTGGCAAATTGTTTTTATGAAGAACCTTCGCTTCATGTCAATTTAATAGGTATTACAGGTACAAACGGGAAAACCACGGTTTCTACGATGATTTATCAACTTTATCATTTATTAAATGAAAAGGCGACGCTCATAGGAACAAATGGAATAATGATTTCAGATGAATCAAGAGAAAGTAAAAATACGACACCATCCTCTTTAATTATTCAAAAAACGATTCATGATTCTTTAAAAAAAGCAATAACTCATGTAGTAATGGAAGTATCAAGTCATTCGATAAAACAAGAGAGAGTAACACAATTAGATTTTAACACCATAATATACACTAACTTCTCACATGATCATTTAGATTATCATAAAACATTTGATGATTATTTTTACTCAAAAGCATTACTTTTTAGTCAATTAGGTAATTATTTAAATGGTAAAAAAGTATTATTTAATGGAGATGATAAATATTATAAAAGATTTATGCGCTTAACTAATGTTTTATCCTATACATATGGGATTGATGTGGAAAATGATTTTCAAGCGCGTGATATTATTTGCGATGTTGATAAAATTTCATTTAATTTTTATTGTTTTAATGAATTTATCGGGATGGTAAATACTAATAATATCTTTGGTTTTTTTAATGTTTATAACTTACTTGCGATGATGGCGTATTTTTACATGAATGATTATGATATGAACGCGATATTTGAAAAATTGCCTTTATTAAAAGGCGTCAAAGGTCGAATGCAGAAAATCGAAAATTCACATCATTTAAATGTGTTCATTGATTATGCACATACTCCTGATAGTGTTTTTCGTGTCTTAAATGAAATTAAAATGATATCTAAGAAAAGAATCATTTGTGTAGTAGGTTGTGGTGGTAATCGCGATGCTTTAAAAAGACCAATTATTGGGAAAATAGCTACAAATCTTGCCTCACTTGTTATTTTTACGACGGATAATCCGCGGTATGAAAATCCTACAAATATCATTTCTGATATAATCCAAGGAGCAAGCCAAAATAATTATATAGTGATTGAAAATCGAAGTAAAGCGATTCAATATGCGGTTGATGCAAGTGATGAAAATGATGTTGTCGTTGTTTTAGGTAAAGGGCATGAGAATTATCAAATTATAGACAATGAAAAACTTTATTTTAGTGATTTTGAAGAAGTAACGAAATACATTAATTTACGATTTAACCATGACTAACAAAGGAGATACCATATGATACTAAAAATTATTTACTTTGGTATGTTTGTATCGTTAATATTAACGATACTCATCATTCCTATCATTATTCCGTATATGAAAAGATTAAAATTTGGCCAATCTATTCGTAAAGAAGGTCCAGAATCCCATCAGAAAAAGTCGGGTACTCCTACAATGGGTGGAATTGTTTTTAGTATTGTTACGCTTATTACCGTATTATTATTTTATCAGTTTTATAATCAGGGATTAATTGATATGAATCTAAAAACGTGGATATTAATTTTCGTACCCTTATTTGGTTATAGTATCATAGGGTTTATTGATGATTACTTAATTGTTGTACGTAAAAATAATGATGGCTTGAAACCACGTTTGAAATTCATTTTACAAATAGTAATCGCAGCCATTATTCTTCTACATTTATATATCGCAGGGTTATTCAACTGAAATTCATCTAACGAGAACAATCGCCTTTGATTTTAAATGGTTTTATGGTATTTTAACATTCTTCATGTTAGTTGGAGGAACAAATGCGGTTAATTTATCCGATGGACTTGATGGTTTAGCGGCAGGGTTATCAAGTTTTGCGATTTCAACCTTTACCTTCATTGCCTATGTTACCGGACAATATGACTTAGTTTTGTTTGGAGCTGCAATTTTAGGAGTCATTTTAGGTTTTCTTATTTTCAATTCACATCCAGCCAAAATATTTATGGGAGATACAGGGTCATTAGCACTAGGTGCAGCAATTGCTTCGATGGCAATTCTCACAAAATACGAATTATTATTAATTTTAGTTGGTGGAGTTTTTGTGATTGAAACATTATCAGATATTCTACAAGTCTTATATTTCAAAAAAACAAAGGGTAGACGCCTATTTAGAATGGCTCCACTTCACCATCATTTTGAATTAATTGGTTTTAGAGAATCAACTGTTGTATTAATGTTTTATATATTTGGCTTTATTTTTAGCGTCATTAGTGTTGTTATTGTGTTACTAACGACCTAATATGTCTTATGACAAAGGGGAGTGCATATGATCGAGTTCAATAATAAAAAGATTTTAGTTTTAGGTCTAAAGAAAAGTGGCCGAAGTGCAATAAGATTACTAAAAACTTTGAATGTTGAAATTTTCGTATCAGATGAAGAAATATCAGTGGACCCAGAGGATATGTTATTCAAAGGGACAAAATCAATACCATATAAAGATGTGATTAAAAATTTAACCAACATTGATTTAATCATTAAAAGTCCAGGAATTCCTTATGATATCGAGATTTTGAAAAAAGCAAAACAAAAAAAAGTAATGATCATCTCTGAAATTGAATTGGCTTATCAGTTTTTAGATAAATCAAAAGTTATTGTGGGAATAACAGGAACAAATGGCAAAACAACTACTACATCACTTATTACTCAAATATTAATAGATAGCAATATAGACGCTATTAGTGTAGGTAATATTGGTTATAGTTTATGTGAGGCAATAGCTGATGAAGTAAATGCAGATGTTTATGTGATTGAATTATCATCATTTCAATTATTAGATGTCTATGATTTTAAACCTCATATTGGTGTCCTTTTAAATTTAACAGAAGCGCATTTAGACTATCATCATACTTTTGACCAATATGTCGATGCCAAAATGAATTTATTTAAAAGGATGACATCTGATTGTTATGCAATTTATAATGGAGATGATAAACTCATAAGAAAACGCATGAAAAAGGTAAAATGCAACAAATATGCGTTTTCATTGAGCGAAATTGATGTTGAAACTTATTTAGAAAATAATTTAATTAAATATAATGGAAGAACGATTATTTCAGTCGATGAGGTCAAATTACCAGGCATTCATAATTTATATAATGTTTTAGCAGCAACGACAATCGCAAAAGTTTTTTACATTGAAAATGAGATTATTAAAAATACAATTCAAGTGTTTGAAAGTTTGCCTCATAGAATTCAATTGATAAAAAATATCAATGGTCTAACTTATTACAATGATTCTAAATCCACTAATAGTAAATCTACAATCTGTGCTATAAATGCTTTTCATGAACCTCTCATATTAATATTAGGTGGATATGATAGAAATCAAGATTTTTCAGATATTATAGCCCATAAAAACGTTGAAACAATTATTACCTATGGACAAACAAAAGATAGAATTTTAGCAAGCACAAAGTTATATCATAAAAAGTGTTTTGAATGTCAAGAATTAAGCGATGCAGTTTTATTGACACAATCCTTAAAAAAAGAGGTAGAAATTGTTTTGTTTTCTCCTGCAAGTGCGAGTTGGGATCAATTCACAGATTATGAGGAACGGGGAAATAAATTTATCGAATTTGTAAACTCAATTGAAAAGGAATAATTTCCCGCTTTATAAGTGGTATTAGTTATCACTTTTTACATAAAATATTTTTAGTAACCATATTAGCAAGAGAAATTACTAACATCATTTTGTTAGTAGTCCTTGTACAATAGATTACTAGGGACTTTAGCAATGAAGTCTAACAAAAGAATCTTAACGTAAGTTAAGGTTCTTTTAGTTTAATTATTATGTAAAAATAATTTAATTTATTATCAATATAGAATTACGTGATATAATAAAATATAAGCCTTTAGCGTATATATATTTGAATATATAGCTGGAGTAATATGAGTGAATTATTTATTAAACCTAAAGTAGACATAGTCTTTAAAAGAATTTTTGGTGATGAAAGAAATATCAAAATTTTAATCTATTCTTAAGTGCAGTTTTAAAAATGGATAAGAAAAAATTAATAGATTTATCTCTTGTAAACAATGAATTGTTAAAAAGAAGGCATAGAGAAAGGTGTTGAAGCAAAAAAAATGAAATGAAAAATATAAAATTGCCCTAAACCTAATCAATTCTAATGTAGAAATCGATATTATAAATAAAGTAACGGGTTTAACAATTGAAGAAATTATAAATTTTAAAAAACAGGAAATTATTTAAATAAATTTCATAAAAGATAACAATGGATATGAATTTCAAGTTACAATAAATAGATTGATAAAAAAATATAAAATTTCGTATATAAATTTAATTTGGAGACAAACTATAATTGGTAAGCAAGTTGCAGCCGAATTTGACTGTGACTGTTACTAGGGACTCTAGTACTACTAGGGTCTATCAAGGACCTTAGTTCACGCTAAGGTCCTTTCTAAATTCATAAAAGGATTTAAAGGAAAACATTTCTGAAGCGAATTGTGTATATAAAGTGGTAACGGAGAGATAATATTAATGGTAACAAAGTAACAGTCAACTAGTCGATCTAGTGAACAACTATTGTCATGATAATCAAGTAACTATCAACTAATTGAATTTTGTGAATTTTACTAGGGACTCTAGATTTCTAGAGTCTAACAAGGATCTTAGTTTACGCTAAGGTCCTTTCTAATTTGTTAGGTAAACATTTCCTATAAAGAATGTGAATATAAAATAGGATTGGAGAAATAATATTAATGGTAACGAAGTAACAGTCAACTAGTCGATCTAGTGAACAACTATTGTCATGATAATCAAGTAACTATCAACTAATTGAATTTTGTGAATTTTACTAGGGACTCTAGATTTCTAGAGTCTAACAAGGACCTTAGTTTACGCTAAGGTCCTTTCTAATTTGTAAGGTAAACATTTCCTATAAAGAATGTGAATATAAAATAGGATTGGAGAAATAATATTAATGGTAACAAAGTAACAGTCAACTAGTCGATCTAGTGAACAACTATTGTCATGATAATCAAGTAACTATCAACTAATTGAATTTTGTGAATTTTACTAGGGACTCTAGATTTCTAGAGTCTAACAAGGACCTTAGTTTACGCTAAGGTCCTTTCTAATTTGTTAGGAAAACATTTCCTATAAAGAATGTGAATATAAAATAGGATTGGAGAAATAATATTAATGGTAACAAAAGTAACAGTCAACTAGTCGATTTAGTGAACAACTATTGTCATGATAATCAAGTAACTGTCAACTAATTGAATTTTGTGAATTTTACCAGGGACTCTAGATTTCTAGAGTCTAACAAGGACCTTAGTTTACGCTAAGGTCCTTTTTATTATTTTTTAGATAAATATTTGTAACGAAATGAAAAGATTAATAATAATTAAACAAAATCTTCAATATATTTATATTGAGGTGTTTATAGATGAAACAAGAGCAACCAATGAATACTTTATTATTTGTGACGACATTATTACTGACATTAATTGGAGTTGTCATGGTATTTAGTGCTAGTCAAGCCTGGGCAGCGTTTAAATTTGATGATAAGTATTATTATTTATGGAGACAAATGATATTTGCGACAACGGGAATAATAGGGATGTATGTCGTATCAAAAATCGATTATCATATATATAAAACAAATGCGACTAAAATATTCCTAATAGTGTTATTCTTACTTATCATTGTATTATTGCCTGGCATTGGGATTGTGAGAGGTGGAGCAAGAAGTTGGATTGGGATAGGTAGTTTCTCGATACAACCATCAGAGTTTATGAAAATTGCTTGTATTGTTTTAATGAGCAAATATTTATCTGATTATTACGCGGATATGAAGAAACCCAAATATATCCTTTTGTTGTTAGGTGTCATCATCTTAGTTTTTGGAGTAATTATGCTTCAACCGGATTTTGGAACAGGTATGGTGATTGTTGCTACATCAGTTATTATCTTATTTGTTTCTGGAGTTAATTTATCCTATTTTTTATATTTAATTATTGCTGGTCTTGGGGGAGTAACTTTGCTTATTATCTCAGCTCCATATAGATTACAACGAATTTTTGCCTTTTTAGACCCATGGAGTGATCCTTTAGGTGCTGGATTCCAAATTATCCAATCTTTATATGCCATTGCTCCTGGTGGATTATTTGGAGTTGGATTTGGCAATAGTATTCAGAAATATTTTTATTTGCCAGAACCACAAACCGATTTTATTTTCGCTATTATTTTAGAAGAATTAGGATTTATTGGTGGTGTCGCTATCTTAATCTTATACACAACCTTTTTGATAACTAGTTTAAATATCAGTTTTAAAGCTAATGACCTTTTTGGTAAATTTTTAGCATTAGGTATTACTTTAACTATTTTTATTCAATTTTTTATTAATATAGGAGTTGTCATTGGCCTACTTCCTGTGACAGGAGTGACACTGCCATTTTTAAGTTATGGTGGGTCGAGTTTGACTGTCACATTACTAGGAGTTGGCGTAATTTTAAATATTAGTAAATATCAAACCGAAGAAGTATGATTTCAATTTAAAAAACCAAGATATGAAGAGGTGATAAAATGCGTTTAATTTTTAGTGGTGGAGGTACAGGAGGACATATTTATCCGGCAATTGCTTTAATTAAGGAATTACAAGAAAAAGAACCTTCTGTCGAGATTTTATATATTGGAAAACTAAATGCTCAAGAAGAAAAAATCTGTAAGAATGAAAATATCCCCTTTATTGGTATTAAGGTACGATATTTTTATCGGAAACTTACTTTTAAGAATTTTTTAACTATTTATGAATTTGTAAAGGCATATCATGAAGTTAAAAAGATCGTTAAACAATTTAAACCAGATATCATTATTGGAATGGGAGGATACGTTTGTGCCCCGGTTGTTTATGCTGGAGCTAGGAAACATATCAAAACAATTATTCATGAACAAAATAGTATTCCGGGATTAACGAATAAATTTTTATCAAGATATGCAACTTGCATTGCTATTAGTTTTCCATCAAGTATTGCTTATTTTAAGGGAAAAAAGACAATTTTAACTGGTAACCCTCGAGCCCAAGAAGTTCTACATTCGGGTCGTATTAAAAAGGTGGATTTAGGTTTAGATGAAAATAAAAAACTAATCTTGATTTTTATGGGATCTTTAGGAGCAAAATATGTTAATCAAACGATCGTTAAAACCTTACCGATATTATCAAAAAGAGATGATATTGAGGTGATTTTTGTCACAGGTAAGAGCCATTACGATACTATAATAAGTGAGGCAGAGCATTTAGTAATCAATAAAAATGTGTTTATCAAAGCCTATGTTGACAATATGCCACAATTATATCAACATACTGATTTAATCATTTGTCGAGCGGGGGCGACAAGTCTAGCAGAAATTTGTGCGATTGGCATACCTGTTGTTTTAATACCATCTCCTTTTGTGACAAACAACCATCAAGAAAAAAATGCGCTTGATTTAGTCCATTTAGGTGGAGCTATCATGATACAAGAGAAAGATTTGACCGTGGAATCTTTAACAAAAGAAGTTAATAGATTACTAGAGGATTCTTATAAATTACGATTGTTAAGAATTAACAATAAAAAATTTGGTATTCCAGATGCTTGTGATAAATTCATTGAGGTAATTCATCATTTAATATAAATAAAGGTGATTATATGATAGAAGTGGAGACATACCTAAAAGAACACAATTATAAAAATGTGAAATTTTTACAACCACTCGCAAAATATACGACTCTTAAAGTAGGTGGAGTCGCAAAAATAGTAGTGACACCAGAAACAAAAAATAAAATCATTCAGTTGATACAATTCTTACATAAAAATAACATTCCTTTTAAAGTGTTAGGAAATGGCTCTAATATATTGCCATCTGATAAGGATTACGAAGGTGTTGTGATTAAAACCAATCAAGCATTAAAATATTTGAAAGTTAAAGAAGATATCATTATTGTGGGTGCTGGATATTCACTCGTGAAAGCAGCATATGATATGATTCCCTATGAATTAGAAGGATTAGAATTTTTAGGCGGTATTCCTGGAACAATTGGTGGTGCAGTCTATATGAATGCAGGTGCATACAAAAGAGAAATGAAGGATATTGTATTAGAGGTAAAATGCATCAATCCAAATGGCGAACTCGTTGTGTACAAAAATGACGATTTAAAATTTTCTTATCGAAAATCAATTTTTCAAAAAGAACGACCTCTATTAATTATAGAAGCAAAATTAAAATTAAAAAAAGGAAACAAGGACGATATTAGTTATCTTTTACAACATCGAAAAGAAAGAAGATTAGAATCGCAACCTTTAGATTATCCTAGTGGTGGGTCTACCTTTAGAAATCCAAGTGGAACTCATGCTTATCTTTTAATAGAGCAAGCGGGACTCCGTGGATATGAAATTGGTGGAGCTAAAATTAGTGAGAAACATTGTAATTTTATTGTTAACTACCATAATGCGACAAGTCAAGATGTTAAAGATTTAGTAGATTATGTTATTAATCAAGTTTATAAAGTTAGTGGTAAAAGATTAAAACCAGAAATTGAATTGTTTAATTGGTAAATAAAAAATTCTCATATCAAGTTTAGAATTAGTTCTTAAAGAATTTATTCTAAAAAAGTATGAGAATTATTTTTATGTGCAAAAAATATATGATATAATAGAAACATAATTTACATTATTATCCGGAAATTACTTCTTTTATCATGGAAAATAGTGTAAAATTAGTTTAATTGGCTTATTGAGAGATGGTGGAAATATGAATCGAAATATTTATGTGTCCATTGAATTTGGAACACATTCTATAAAATTATTGGTTTCAGAGTTTTATGACGATAAACAAAATATATTGTTTATTGATGAAGTTTATACTTCTGGAATTAAAATTGGTAATATTATGGACAAATCAATGGTTTATAATGAATTAAAAAAACTAATTACGAAATGTGAAAACTTTCTTTCAGCACATATAAAATCTGTTGTTTTAATGCTTCCTAGTATGGATTTACATACAAAAGAGGTTAATTATGATATTACTATTCCTGATAATAAAGTAAAAGGAAAACATCTTAAAAATTTATTTAATAAAGTTTATATGGAAGAAATGAAAGCAACTGATAGAAAAGGGGAAATTGCTTATATATATCCTAATCGATTTACTTCATTAAAAATGAAGCGAAATATCGAAAATCCTGTTGGTGAAGTGACAAGAGAACTATTTGCGTCTTTAGAAGTCGTATATGAGAATCAACAAATGATAATTGATTATATATCAGTAGTTGAGCAGTTAGGGATAGAAGTTATTGAGATTATGCCTAATGTAATTGGATATAAGCGGTCATTATTGACAAAAGAGGAACTTCAAAAATATACATGTGTTGTGGATATTGGAGCAACAACAACAACAATAACAACATTTAGCAATCAATTGATTAATTACAGTGAAACTTTTAAAATTGGATCACAAATTGTGACGGATGCTCTTCATGAGAAACTATCCTTATCATTAGAAGATGCAGAAGATTTTAAAGTGACACATGGTAATTGTTTAATTAAAGAATCCACAGAAGAAATTGTTTTGGAACAGCGCTTTGGCGATGGATCTATTACCTATATCACAAATGAATTTGTAGCCCAAATTGTGGAGGAGAAATATTTAGAAATTATTCGTGTTATTAGGAGATACTTGTTAGAAATTGGCGTAAAAAATAAAATTAGTCAATATATTCTAATTGGTGGTGGCGTAGTTATTGAAAATTTCGAAAAATTATTCAAGCATAACTTTGGAGATCAAGTGTCTATAAGAACGCCAGATTTAATTGGTACGAGACATCCTAAGTATTCCTCTATTATTAGTGGACAATATAATATTTTATATTTAGAACGTCTTTTTGAAGAAAAATATCATATGATTATGTTCGATGATGAGCGAAGTTAACAACTATTTCTAAATAAATGATGAAAAATTATGGTTTTTATTTTATAATAGTATTAAGTACCGTTGAAGGAGGATGTAGCGATGTTCGGGTTTGATAATGAATTTGACCAAATGCCAAAAATTAAAGTTATTGGTGTAGGTGGTGGGGGATCCAACGCTGTTGACCGTATGATAGAAAATGAAGTCCAAGGTGTAGAATTTATCGTTTGTAATACAGATGCACAAGTATTACGCTTATCAAAAGCAGAGACACGAGTTCAATTAGGAAAAGAGCTAACAAGAGGTCTAGGAGCAGGAGCAAATCCAGAAATTGGGAAGAAAGCTGCTGAGGAAACATATGAAGAATTAGAAACAATGATTAAGGGAGCAGACATGGTATTCATTACTGCAGGTTTAGGTGGAGGAACAGGTACAGGTGCAGCACCTATAATCGCTAAAATCGCTAAAGACTCTGGAGCGTTAACTGTTGGGATTGTTACTAAACCGTTTACATTTGAAGGGAAAAAACGTTTATTACATGCCAATACAGGACTTGATGAGTTGCGTCAAAATGTGGATACAATGATTGTCATACCAAATGATAGATTGCTTCAAATAGTAGAACGTAATACACCAATGTTAGAGGCTTTTCGTGAAGCAGATAATGTTTTACGTCAAGGTGTTCAGGGAATTGCAGAAATTGTGGCTATTCCAGGATTGATCAATCTTGATTTTGCGGATATAAAAACAGTTATGGCTAATAAAGGGACAGCTCTGATGGGAATCGGGATAGCTAGTGGTGAAAATCGTGCAGTGGAAGCGGCTATGAGAGCCATTAACAGCCCATTATTAGAAACAGATATAGATGGCGCTACAGACGCAATCATTAATATTACAGGTGGAACATCATTAACTTTATATGAAATAAATGATGCAGTGAATGCGATTCAAAACGCTGCAAACTCTGATATAAATGTTATACATGGTGCCGCAATTAATACAGATTTAGAAGATGAAATTATCGTGACAGTTATAGCTACTGGTTTTGATTATACACGTGCTAAACCAACTGATTTAAAATCCTTAAAAGCAAATACAGTTGTTAAAGATACCAAAGCAATTGAAATTGATTTGACAAACGAAGATAATTTAAATCAAAAAGAAGATAATGAAGAGGATTTAGAAGTCCCAGCATTCTTTAGACGTCGTTTCAAATAAAATGAGCACTTGAATGCAAGTGCCTTTTTTATATCGCCATTTTACAATCTGTTTTTAATGAGGTATAATTTAACCAATAATTATCAAGATAATTAAGGATAAGAAAAAATTATCAATATAATTTATACGGACAAGAAAATTATCAAAGATAATTTATAATTATCAAGATAATTTATAAGATTTTGTTTTGGAGGAAATATGGATTTTGTTTTAAAGAAAATTAAGGAATATCAAAGAATTATAATTCACCGTCATACACGTCCTGACGGTGATTGTATGGGAAGTCAATTGGGATTAAAAGATATAATTCAAAAATCGTTTCCAGAAAAGGAAGTTTACGCAGTCGGTGAAGAAACACCACAATTCTTTCATTTAGGAAGAATGGATCACATTCTCGATGATGCTTATGAGAATGCATTAGTTTTTATTTTAGATGTATCAAATGTTGATAGAATATCTGATACTCGATTTAGTAAGGGGAAAGAACGAATTAAAATAGATCATCATCCTAAAAGAACGGATGTATGTCAGCTTGAATGGATTGATACGACATATGCTTCTTGTTGCGAAATGGTTGCTGATTTTTATGACCAAAATAAGGATGAACTAAGTTTATCTAAAGAGGGTGCTACTGCTTTATATTATGGAATCATCACTGATACAAATCGATTTAGCACACCAGTTGTTAATAGTCGAACACTGCGACTAGCAGCTTTATTACTTGAATATAAAATCGATATCGTACAATTATACCAATCTATCGATGAAGAAGCATTAAATATTACGCGTTTAAGAGGCTATGTAGCTACTAATTTTACTTGTACAAAAAATGGACTAGGATTTATAAAAATTGACAAAAAAACATGTGATAAATTCTTAGTCGATGCAAGTATTTCTAATGTTTTAGTGAACACCTTAAGAAACACATCACTCGTAAAAATATGGTTTGTAGCTATATATGATCATAAAACAAATCAAGTTCGCATTAGTCTACGTTCTAAAGAACTACCAATCAATCAATATGCTGAAAAATATGGTGGCGGTGGTCATAAAAACGCGAGTGGAATTATCGTTAAAGATTTTAATACTGTAGATTCATTAATTACCGATTTAGAAACATACTTAAAGGAGATTTAGAATGAGAGAAAAATTTGAATCTTATATGAAAGAATTGATTGAACAGTCAAAAACTTTAATGAAGTACGGAGTCTATTTAACAGTTTTTTTTATTTTAGTACTCATTTTATTGCTTATATTTAAAATACAGAATAAAAATTCAGCATTTGTTGTTTTTGATCTTTTATTAATTTTAGTATTTTTGTTTGAAACCTTTTATGGAATGTATATGTATAATAAATTTAACTGGGTATTAAATCATTACCAAGATGATAGAAGTAAATGTCTAGAACTACTGACTGTTAGAAATAAAAAATACAATCGTATCCAAGTGGATAAGGAAAAAGAAAACATACCTTTTGGAGTGAAATTTTACAGTAATATAAATCTCGCTTATAAACTATTAAAAGAAGAAGATCAATAATAAAAAAAACTCTCAAAATTGAGAGTTTTTATATTTTAATTATACTTAATATATCAATTAAGTCTTTAAATTCTTTTGGATATAACAATTGATATTTAGGATCATCTAATACTTTCTTAGGAATAAGCATCATATGAAATAGCTTCTGTGTCGTGTAATTCATTTTTGTTAAATACAATAGCCTTTCTTCTGAATTTTCCTCTTTGAGAAAAAATTCAATAATTAAAAACTCATGTTTATATTTTGCTTGCATATATATTTGGTCTTTTATGTGAATTTCTTTGCCATACAATGTAGTATTTTTTCCTTTATCAATTAGTTTTTTGTCACTATTAGTATATTCTTGAATGACTTTAAATAATGTATAAATGCGTTTTGTTAATGAAAAATTGTCGATTTCTACATCATTCTCATATATTTTCAAGATTCCTTCAGTTTCTAAGTCAATTTGCATTGAGAATGTTTCATCAATTTGGATTTTATCTAAAAATAAATCTCTTTTTTTCATTTTTCCACCTCTACTTATTGTTAAACTTTTTTGATGATTTATTCGTTTTGAATATTATTATTATCATAGCGTAATATTTCTATCATATCTAAAAACTTAAAAATATTAGCAAGATAATAACTAGGAACAGTTGCTAATTTTTTAGGAATAAGCAGCATATGAAATAATTTTTGACTGGTATAAATTAATTTTGTTAAATAAATTAACTCCATATCTGTATCATTTATCTTATGATAAAAATCAAGAGTCAGACAGGCTCTATCTGCATTTATTTTCATATAAATATCTTCATATAAATAAATCTCTTTTCCATATAGCTTGGCACCATTATCTTCAACTGTAATGTAAGCCTCATCTTTTATATAATCCTGAAGTATTTTAAATAGAGTGTAGATTTTACGATTTAATTTAAATGCTTCTAATAAATGATTATCTTTATAAATATTAAGAATTTCATCATTATTATTGTCAATTTGAATATAATAGGATTCATTTATTTGTATGGACTGATTATATAGTTCTTTTTTTTTCATCAAATCACCTTTAATATTTTATAACCTAATTCTGTAAATATGCATTCTTGTTAGTCACAAGGATTATTAAAAGACGAATTGGTTATTTGAAAAAGGTAAATCTGTATATATTTTTTTGTTACCCATAATGACTAGAAATATCTGAGTTTGTATATTATAATAATAGTAGGAATTATATGGAGGTCTATTAATGGAAAATTGGGATTATTCAATCTTAGATTTTATTAGAGCTAATTTAACATCACCATTTATGGATAAAGTAATGATCTTTTTTACTATTTTAGGTAATAATGGTATAGTTTGGGTTATTTTAAGTGCCATTCTTTTAATAAGCCCTAAAACAAGATATATTGGATTTATCGCATTAGTAGCTTTATTATTTAGCCTTATAATAAATGATGAGGTTTTAAAAAATATCATTCATAGAAACCGCCCGTTTGTCGGACAAGTAATTGAAGTAATCATAAAGAAACCAACTTCATTTTCATTCCCTTCTGGGCATACATCAGCTTCTTTTTCTGCAGCGTTTGTTTTTGGGAAATTCTTTAAAAAGCCATATGCAGTACTGACTTATTTATTAGCAACATTAATTGCTTTTTCTAGAATGTATTTATATGTTCATTATCCATCTGATATTATAGGTGGTATTTTGTCTGGATTTATCTGCAGTTTCTTAGCAATCTTATTATTCAATCGATATAAAAAACATCAAGAATTAAAATTAACAGGTGAAACAACTTCTGATTAATAAAAACGTTTGGTCCATAATAAAAAGGAATTATTGTTGCAATTGCATTTTTTTTAGCCTATGAAGGAATTATCTATTTAATGGATACAAAATATAAAAGCAATAGTTTATAAAAACGTTTATTAAAAGTTTTAATATTATTTATTAAGACTTTTTTTAATCTAATTTTAATTTTTATGTTTTTATCTTAATATAATACTAATAGATGCTAATATGACTAGTATGATATAATAGAATTAGTATTATGAGAAAGAGTTGATAATATGCAAACATACAAAATTCTAATTGTGGAAGATGAAATACATATGGCAGATTACCTTCGTATGGAGTTAGTTCACGAAGGATATCAAGTAGAGATAGCTTGTAATGGTAGAGATGGATTATCAAAAATTGAAAATAATATATATCAGCTTGTAATTCTTGATGTGATGCTACCTGGAATAAACGGTATCGAGTTATGTCGTCGTGTACGCCTTTTTTCGAATGTGGTGATTATCATGTTAACCGCAAAAAGTGAAACAATTGACAAGGTAACAGGTTTAGATATCGGGGCAGATGACTACATGACAAAACCTTTTGCGATAGAAGAATTACTAGCTAGAATTAGAGTTATTAGAAGAAACCAAGCTTTAAAAAAGCAAAGAGAAATTACAATTAGCGATTTAGTCATGAATCACGATACTCATCAAGTTAGACGTGGTAGTAAACTCATTGATTTAACCAAAAAAGAATATGATTTACTAGAAAATCTATTAATTAATAAAAACATTGTCTTAACAAGAGATCAATTAATTAATCAAATTTGGGGTTACGATTATGCTGGAGATACAAATGTTGTCGATGTATATATTCGGTATTTAAGAAGTAAAATGGATGATTCTTATGAAAAAAAATTAATTAAAACGGTAAGAGGCGTTGGATATATGATAAAGGACGATGATGTATGAGATTATTTCATTCTAAGACCATTTCGTTAAAAATCACATTAATATATACTGTTCTGTTTTCAGTTATTTTATTACTTTTTAGTGCCTCAATTTTAATAGGTGTCAAATATTACTTGTTTTTACAGGCTGATAAACAAATCATGGATATGAAGAACATCATCGTTAATAAAATAAATCAAGAAACAGTGGTTGATTTTAATGATAAAACTTTGCTAGATGATCTACCAAAAAGCGGGAATATGGATGTTCGTATATTTGTGAATCAAAATATTGTAAACGAATCTTCTAGTACAAATTATGAAGTGAGTGAAAAACTGACTTCTAATCACATCCTTTATCTTGATGAAAGTAATCAGCATATTAAATATTTAAACATCAACTTGAGTTCAACTCAGGAAAATGTGACATTACAAGTCGTTAAAAATTTAGATTTTGAAATTGACTTTTTGCATATTCTATTTTTGATCATTGCCTTCGCTGATGTTGTCGGGATTGTTGCTTCTGCATTTTTAGGTCTTATTGTAAGTAAACGTATGTTAACACCTATTGATGATATTACAAAAGCTGCAAACAATATTTCAATAAATAATTTAAAGGAAAGAATTCAGTTGAATGGGCCAGATGATGAATTGTCACGATTATCAAAAACATTTAATGATATGATAGATAGACTTCAAGATTCGTTTAATAAGCAAAATCAATTTGTTTCGGATGCCTCACATGAATTAAGAACTCCACTCGCTGTAATTTCAGGTTATGCTAATTTAATAGACAGATGGGGCAAAGATGATAAAGAAGCTCTAAATAAGGCCATAAAGGCAATTAAATTCGAATCGGTAAATATGACTTCTTTAGTAAATCAATTATTATTTTTAGCCAAAGGAGACAGCAATCATTTACAACTAGATATGAAAGAATTCTGGTTGAATGGGTTAATTTTTGAAGTCGTTGAAGAGACATTATTAATTCATGAAACCAAACAGATAAAAATTGACAATAATGAAGAGATACGACTATTTGCAGATTATAATATGATTAAACAAATGATGCGTATTTTTATCGACAATAGTGTTAAATTTACTGACGAAGCTGGACAAATTTATATTAAATGCCTAAAGATAGACCGTCACATAGAAATTACTGTAACTGATAATGGCATTGGAATTCCCGAATCAGAAATTCCGCATATTTTTGATCGCTTTTATTGTGTAGAGGAATCGCGCTCAAAAACCGCATCAGGAAGTGGATTAGGTTTATCAATTGCAAAATCAATCATAGACCTCCATAATGGAGAGATTATGGTTACTAGTAAAGAAGGAAAAGGTACGACTATAACCGTTACTTTTCCAATTAACTAAATGAACTCATATGAGTTCATTTTTTTAATCTCATTTTAATGAACATCTGATATACTTTATAATTGAGGAGATGAAAAAATTGAACTATACATTATTTCAAATGATTAATCAATTAGCGCAACATCATTCATATTTAGATGCAATCATGTTATTTTTTTCTCAAATAGTTCCTTATATATTTATGATAATTTTAGCGCTTGTTTTCTTTTACGGCTTATTTAAGAGAAATAAAGAAGCTCTACTTGCTTTTATTAATACAGTAATATTAACCGTCATTAATCTAATAATAGGCTTTGTAATTGGGAAATTATTTTTTGAGAATAGACCTTTTGTCACCCATTCTGTTCATTTGCTATATAATCATATCTCAGATGCATCGTTTCCAAGTGATCATGCATTAGGAACTTTTAGCATCGCTTTAGGAATTTATATGTTTCGAAAAAAATTAGGTGTTTTATTGATGTTTTTATCATTTATCGTCGGTTTTTCAAGAATTTATGTAGGACAACACTATCCGTTTGATATTATAGGTGCTTATTTAATATGCCTTATTTCATTTTTGCTCTATTTTCATTATATAAGTAACACAATATCACATTATTATTCAAAATTCGCGAAAAAAATCGAACATTTAATTAGATTTTAGTATTTTTTTAATCTAATTTTAATCTAAACATATTAATATGTACGTGAAGGGAAATACATTTGGTATTTTGAATTTTACTTACTAACCAATGCCAGCCCTCATTAAAGTACTAATAGACGTAGTAATAAAAATTAGTGACGATCAATGTAGCAATAAATGAAGTTGTATTATTAATGATGGCATTAACTAATAATCCCAAATTATTTCAAAATATTTATATAGTACTAGTTACCCTTAAAGAAAAAAAGTTTTTAGCTAAAATAATAATTGATAAAACATACGAAGAAAGCAATGTAATGATGAGACTAAGTTTGAAATCGTTATAATTAATTCCCTTCATAAAAGGTTAGTACCTTAGTTACTAGCCTTTTTTTTACTTTTTTAATAAGTAACAAATGTTTTAAATATGAAAATAATTTTGAAAAATAAAAAATAGGAAAAAAAATCCTGTTTTATTGAAGGCTTTTTGAATATATAGCTAAATAATTTAATTGTGAAATTGTGAAAAATAAAATATTCACAAAATTTCTTGAAGTACCCCACGGGGTAAGGTATAATATATGTAAAGGTTACCATTATAGAATTGAGATGATTAGATGAAATTGATTGAACTGTTTAATGAACAAATAAATAGAACAAACAGCGATAAATTTTCTTTTTGGAGTGATTACCGCACGCAAATTGAAAAACAAGTTTTATCATTTCTAAATGGAACACAAAAAAGTGCTTTAGTGGTTGGTACCGGTAATAGCGATGATGTTCCACTAAAACTACTTACAGATTATTTCAAACAAGTAATATTAACAGATATAGATTTGAATTCGGTGAAAATAGGCATTCAAAAACACGGTATAAATAAAGAAGACGAAGAAAAAATCGAAATGTACAAACTCGAATATACCGGGTTAGGAAAAGTTTCGTTTTTTAATGATTTTATCAAGTTAATTAAAGAACATTGTGAAATTGATGTCATTAAACAATATATAGATATAAAAATCAATGAGATGAAATCCTATTTTTGGATAGATAAACTTTCTAGTAAATATGATTTCATTTTTGTTTCACCACTTTATACACAATTAGTTTATCAACAAGCAGTAGCTATTTTAAAAGAATTTCCACATTACGAGGATTTAAATAGCTATTTCTTAGATAAGATGACAGAAATTATTGATCATTTTAATGATAACTTATTAATAGCTAGCGAGAGGAATGCAGTTATTTTTGTTTTATCAGATATATTTGAAGCAATGAAAAATACACCATTTTTTAATCAAATATTGACTTCTATATTAGATTATCAGCAAATGGAACAGCTATATCAAGATTATGTTCGCACTTACGGATATGGATTAGGGGATTATGGGTTAGTATCCCTATCTAACAAGGCGGAGAAATTATATGACCGCTGGTTTATCTGGCCATTTAATGAAGAAAAGATCATGGTGGTAAAGATGAATGTGTTTAAAGTCATTAAATAGGGTAATAATTGTTTGAAGGTATGAGTTACCTCAAACAAATATTATAAATAAAAAGATTAAGTTGGGAGGAATTAATGGATGAAATATGTAGCAACTTTTATTGTTCTTTTTGGAACATGGATACTGTTAGCTGGCTTTGATTCAAATGACTTGATAGTAGGAGCCATTACTGCACTGGTTTTATCAGTCGTTATTGCTAGTAGCGTCAACTATAAAGTAGATATTAAATTACCAGTTAGATTAATTGTTTTCCTTATTATTTATTTACCCGTGTTTATTTATCATTTAATATTAGCTAATTTAGATATTGCACGTCGGGTATTAAGTATTAAAATTCCGTTAAATCCTGGCATCGTTAAAGTTAAAACGGATTTAAAAGGGGATATTGCGAAATTAACACTTGCAAATTCAATTACTTTAACTCCAGGAACATTAACAATTGATGTAGTAGATGAAGATTTATATATTCATTGTGTTGATGTAAAAGGTAAAAACGAGGAAGAGCATAAACAAAATATTAGTGCTTCATTTGAGAAGATTTTAGGAGTGATTTTTAAATGAACGACGTAATGTTATGGATTGTATGGGGTTTAATCGCCCTAGGAATTTTATTTGCATTAATAAGATTCTTTATAGGTCCAACTATTACTGATAGAATAGTTAGTTTAGATACAGTCAATGTAATAATCATTGGTTTAATTGCTTTATTAGCTGTTGTATTCAATAATGGATTATATCTAGATATCGCAATTGTTTATGGAATATTATCATTCCTAGAAACAATAGTATTATCAAGATATTTGGAGGGGAAAAGCCATGGAAATAGCAAGTAAAATTATCATGATTATCGGTGGCTTGTTTTTTGCTTTAGGTGGATTAGGGATTTTAAGAATGCCTGATACATTTAATAGAATTCAAGCAGGAACAAAAGCAACAACGCTCGGTGCTTTTTCACTTGTACTTGGTGTTGGGTTATATAATACTGATTGGTTATTAAAAGCAATCTTAATTATTATTTTTATTGCGATATCCAATCCAGTTGGTTCATCAGTATTAGCTAAAGCAGCTTATAAAGCAAATCCTATACCGGATAATTTTGTAAGCGATGAATTGGCTGATATATATGGAGATAGAGGTGAAGATAATGATTGTTAATATATTACAAGGTGTTGTCGCAGCTATCTTAGTCATTACTGCATTCTTAACCGTGAGTAGTAAGGAATTAATTAAATCTATTATCTACCTATCTTTATTAAGTATGATGAGTGTAGTCGCATATGTCTTAATGCGTTCTCCAGATGTTGCAATTACAGAAGCTGTAATTGGATCTGGAATCGTGACAGCTCTATTTGTCTTCACTTTGCTTTCAGCAAGAAAGGTTGGTGAAAAATAATGAAGAAATTTCTTTCTTTATTACTCGTAATAGCATTAGGTGCTATGTTAATCATTAGTTTAAATAACAATAAAGCCTTCTCACAATTTGGTGATGCCGATTTAAGTAATCGAGTATCTCAAGGCTATGTAGATAAAAATGCGAATGGTGGAACAGATGTTGTGAACTACGGAACATCTGGACATGAAACAGGAGCTGCAAATATCGTGACATCAATTGTTGCTAATTACCGTTCATTTGATACTTTAGGTGAAGTGACAGTATTATTCATTGCGGCATTAGGTGTTGCTATGTTACTAGGGACTGCAAATACAGAAAGACTAGTACTTAATTTCCGACCTAATTTTATGTTGAAAATTGGTGCTAAAGCATTGTTTGGAATTATTCTGATGACTGGTGTCTATATGGCAATTCATGGTCATCTTACACCTGGTGGGGGGTTCCCTGGTGGTAGTATGATTGCATCTGCCTTTCTAATCCTCTATTTAGCTGATGATAAATATCGAGCAAAAATTAAAAACTTTAAATTTATTGAAAGTTTATCAGGAGTTGCTTATGTTGCCATTGGTTTTGTTGGACTTTTCGTCGGTGGAGCTTTCTTATATAATTTCTTACCGTCTGGACAAATCGGACAAATATTTAGTGCTGGAATAGTACCAATTGTTTATGTCATTATTGGCTTAAAAGTTGGTGCTGAATTATCAGGTATCCTTGATAATTTTCTAACAGAGGAGGGAGCATAATATGTTGCAATACGCTGCAATTATCTTAATCATGTTAGGTCTATATGGATTATTAACGCAACGCAATGTGATTAAGATCATTATTTCATTAAATATATTTGAGATAGGATTAAATATCTTCATCATTTCAATTGGCTATATAAAAGATGGGATAGCACCTATTTTTACAAATAGTAATGCTTCTTCTACCTTAAATTTTGTTGACCCATTACCTCAAGCATTAGTATTAACTGCAATTGTTATCGGAGTAGGTACCACTGCATTAGGGTTGGCATTTGCGAAGAAATTGTATCAAAAGTATGGAACTTTTGATTTAGATGAAATGGAGGGAGAATAATGAGTCCAGTTATATTAATTGTTGTACCACTCTTACTCGGGTTTATTTCAATCTTCATTAAATCAATTGCGAAATACTTGGTAATAGTAGGTTCATTATTTAACGCCGTAAGTCTTTTCTTTTTACAAACAGGTGTCTTTAATATAGGTGGTTTTAATTATCCGTATGGAATTAGCTTATTATTAGATAAATATTCATTTGTTGCTTTATTTTTCATAAATATTTTATTTTTCTTATTGATAATTACTAATTTAAGTAAAATAAAAGAAATGGCAATCGTTTTGTTGATTGCTTTAGCGGGACTAAATGGATTGTTATTAACACACGATTTATTTAATTTATTTGTTTTCCTTGAAATTACGGGAATAGCAGCTTATATAATAACGACACAAAATAAAAAATTATTATATTCTTTTCATTATTTAATGATAGGAAGTGTGGGTTCATCTTTATATTTATTAGGACTCATTATTTTATATGCTATGGTTGGTACGCTTAACATGACAGATGTTGCTAACCATATTCAAAGCTTAGCAGATAAACAAGTCGTTTTAATACCAATCCTACTTATGTTTATTGGATTAGCAGTTGAAACGAAATTACTTCCATTTTCATCATGGGTAAAAGGAATATTAGAACATGCAACTGGATTAGTTGGTGTTTTGATTGCTTCGATTTATGCTGGCACGATGTTATTTGTGTTTGGCCGTTTATTCACGGATGTTTTCGTAAGCACTTATTTACCAGATTCATTAATTAAAATATTTGTGATGATTGGAATTATCACCCTAATTGCTGGAGAAGCAGCTGCTTTTTCAAGTAAAAAATTAAGAGAAATTTTATTATTTTCAAGTATCGCGCAAGCGGGACTTATCGTTGTCTTATTTGTTTATGGGTTAAGTAGTTTAGGAATGTTGATGATAATTAGTAATATTTTATCTAAATTTATCATGTTTACAACAACTGGCATCTTGACAGAAAACAATGAAAATGACGATGTTGATCATTTGCGAGGGATTTTTGCTCATCATAAAATATTAGGTTTTAGTTTTACAGTAGCGAGTTTATCACTAGCTGGATTGCCGTTATTTTATGGATTCTTAGTAAAATTAAATGTTTTATATAATTTAGCAGTAGACAACAAGATTTTAATAATCATCATTGTTTTATTGACTAGTATTATTGAAGGTGCTTACATAATACGTGTTTTAGTGAAAATGTGGAACGCTGGAGAAGAGGGCGAATATGCGAATAGCCAAAATGTTTTAGTCTCATTCTCTGCAAGACCAATTATCACTACTATTGTTTTGTTATTAGCACTTGTGATTATTGTATTAGGTGTCTATCCTGATTACGCTAATATATTACCAAAAGACCCAGGAAATTTGAATCCTTTAAACTTAATTGAACAATGGGGAGGGTTAAAATGAGTATTGAACTGATTATTTTAGCACTGTTTGCCAGTGGTATTCTAAGTTACCTTTTCACAAAATTAAATAAAGTTTTAGGAGCAATCATAACTGTTCTGGCTTCACTAAGCGCTTTAGGTGCCGTATTTTATTATGGTGAGACATTAACAGCTACAAGTGACTTTTTACATATTGATTTCTTAAATTTTAATATTACAGCACTGGGTATCTTCTTTTCGCTTACGATGCTAATAGTTTATAGCATGGTATCATTCTTTAATATTTATTGGATGAAAAAATTAGTTCACCCGGCAAGTTACAATATGTTATATCTAGCATCACTTGCTTCAACATTGGGATTATTCTTTGCCAATGACTTTATTTTAATGTTTGTATTCTTTGAATTTGTCGTATGGACTTCACTATTTATTATTCCATTAGGCAAATCAAGAAATGCCGCTATTGTTTATTATGCAGTAAGTGCATTAGGAACATTTTCTTTACTACTTGCGGTATTACTAACATATAATCAATATAATACATTTGTGATACAAGATGTTTTAGCTAAATTATCACAAGATCCACAACTTGCAACAACTGTGTATATCTTACTAGGTATAACAGCACTTGCAAAACTTGGGGCATTCCCACTTCATATTTGGTTACCACTCGCACATGGTAGCGCACCAGATACTTTCTCTCCTGTATTATCAGGTGGTTTAGTTAAAATGGGCGCTTATGTCGCTGTTTTAATGGTAATTGGGATGAATACATCAACAACTTTTGCCAATAGTTTACACATATTAGATATCCCTATTCAAAATTATGCTTTTATGGTTTTAGGTGGCATTTCGATTGTCATTGGTACTTTAATGGCTATTGCGCAAGATGATGCGAAAAAATTACTCGCTTATTCATCTGTTGCTAATGGTGGTTATATTATGATAGGGATAGCATCAGCCGATAGTATTGGTTTATCAGGCGCTTTATTTCATATATTTGCGCATGCGTTTGCTACAGCTGCAGCATTCATGGCTATTGCTGTTGTTAGTTATAGAACTAAAACCACTAAAATTAGTGAACTAGGTGGCATGATTCATAAAATGCCAATAACTTTTATGGTTTATTTAATTGCGATTATTTCCATGGCAGGGATTCCTCCAATGGCAGGATTTATCTCTAAATGGTTAATCTTCCAAACCTTAATTCATAACGGATTAATTTTTGTTGCTGCTGCTACTTTCTTTGGTAGTATTGGTTCATTCTTATATGTATTTAGACCACTTGCAGCCTTATTCTTAGGACAAAAATTACCTAAACATGCAGAAGTTAAAGAAGCTCCATTCTTAATGGTAGTACCAATGCTTGTACTTTCAGGGTTATCAACTTTCTTTGGAATCTTTCCTAGTTACGCGTGGAAATATATTGACCCTGTCTTAAGTGAATATGGTTTAAAAACTCTAAACCCAACTTTATTCAAGTTATCTGGTTATAATGGTGATTTAAATGCACCACTAATTGCAGGAGTTTTTGGAGTAGGGGTATTAATAGCCTTTATTATGTTTATCATTTTACCAAAATCAAGAAAAGTATCTTTGATGGATACTTACACTGCAGGAGAATTTATTTATACACCAGAGTTACTTCATTATGCCAAGGATTTTTATGCACCATTTGAAAGAATGTATGCAAAACATCCATCAATTTTAAAATTTTATGAACAACTCGTTCAAAAAATAGCAGAGTTTGGTCAGTTAGTTAAATATCTATTCTTTAGTAAAAAACTAGAAGTGACAATTTTCTGGATTGTCGCCTTTATCACAATCGTTTTATGGTGGGGTGGTAACATATGAAACTAACAGGTTTCTTAATTGCTTTAGGTGTTTTATTGTTCGCCTTTGTATGGCAAACATCTTTAGCTGGAGTTAATCGTAAAATCGTTGGACGTCTTCAAAAACGTCGTGGTCCAAAATGGTACCAAGAATTTCGTGATATTTTTAAAGCGATGAGTAAAACAGGGATTACACATGGTTGGATATACGATTTCGGTGTCATAATGGCCGTTGGTGGTATTGTTGGTACAGCAATGTTAATGCCAATCGGTAAATTTATTGCTTTCCCTGGTTATGATAATTTCTTTATCTTTGTGTATTTAATCGCTATTGGTATGTTAGGGATGGCGATGAGTGCATCAGGTAGTGGAAATCCATTGGCATCGATTGGAGTTATGCGTGCATTAACACAAATGTTAGCATATGAGGTTCCATTTATGATTGTCGTATTAACAATTATAAATATGACAGGTAAAAGTGGACTTCAAGATATTGCTATCTATCAACAAAATCATTTATGGAATATGTTTGCAATCCCTTTAGGAGGCATTGTTGGTTTTATAGCCCTTTTGGGTATGTTAGGTAAAAAACCATTTGAAACATTTATTGCCCCTGCAGAAATTGCTTCTGGGCCAATGGTTGAATATGGTGGAAAACAATTAGGAATGTTAATGTTTATGCACCAAATTACTGTATTTATCGAAGTCAGTCTATTCGTTAATTTATTTTTAGGTGGAGCAACTAATATCTTAGAATATATGATCAAATATTTCGTAGTTTATGCTTCAGCTGAATTAATCTCAAATGTTTATGGTCGATTAAAGATTGATCAAGTTGTTAGATTTTTCTACCGTGTTCCGATTGCACTTGCGATTATTCAGGCAGCTATAGTAATTTACGGAGGATGGGTGATTAAATAATGGAAAATAAAGTTCAAATAACAAAAGAAGAAATGAATAGTACATGGACTAACATAGGGGACTATTTTCGTCGTAACTCTATTTGGATGTTAATGTATTGTACAGGATGTTGCGCGATTGAATTACCCCAAGCCATGACTTCAGTTTATGATATGGAACGACTTGGAATGGGGCCAATGGCAACACCGCGTCAAGCAGATGTTCTCTTAGTTACAGGTTATTTAAGTTTAAAAACATTACGTCGTTTAATTTATTCATATGAACAAATGAGTACACCAAGATACTTAGTCGCCTTTGGACCTTGTGTTATTAATGGCGGTGTGTATCATGATTCTCATGCGGTTATCAATCGTTTAGATCAATATTTACCAATTGACGTTTATATTGCTGGGTGCATGCCAAATCCAGAATCTGTGATGAATGGATTTAGAGATTTAATGAATATGATTAAAGACAAAAAAGCAATAGGTTGGAAAAGATATCAAGAAAATTACGATTGGTTTAAGAAAAATCAACTCGATGCATTAGGGGAGGTGTTTGTACATGATGAATTCCATGAATAATTTCACAAAAGATTTAGATCAAGACATGAAGAGCCGTTTTAATTTATTAAATGTCGATTATGTTACTAGTAATCAAATCGCTTTTGATTTGGAAAATAATGAAGTACAAACTGTTCTTTCTTACTTAAAATCTATAGGTTGGATTCAATTATCAATCTTAACATGTGTCGATTGGTTAGAAGAAGGAAAATTCCAATTAGTCTATATCTTATTTAATTGGGAAAAACCAGTTCGTATTCAAATAAGAACTAAAATTAATCGTGAAAATCCTAAATTTAGAACTATCACTAATATATATCCCGGTGCTAAATATTATGAACGGGATGTTCATGAATTCTTTGGAGTAGAGTTTGAAGGGAATCCGGAAAGTTTAAAACAATTGTTCTTAGAAAATTGGGATGATTTACCACCCCTTCGTAAAGACTTTGATCCTAAAGCGTATAGTGATAGAAAATACGCAAAAAGAGAATACACAAAAGATTTTAACACTAAGGATGGTGATAAGTAATGAATGAAATTAAATTGTTTTTAGGGCCTCAACATCCAGGAATGCATGGGAATACTTCTGTTCATATGTATGTTGAAGGTGACATAATTAAAAAATCTTACTTGTTACCAGGAATGCTACATCGTGGATTTGAAAAAGGTATGGAAAGACATACATGGACCAATAACATTGGTTTAATTCCACGAATTTGTGTTGTTGAACCAGATATTAATGAAATGGTATTTGCAATGGGTGTTGAAGCACTCGCAAATACAGAAGTACCTGAAAGAGCACATTATATTCGCATGGTTATCTTAGAATTAGCCCGTATTGCGATTCATTTAATGGCTGTTGGTGGTATAGGTGGTCCTACTGGTTTATATACAGCAATGTATCATGCACAAGCAGACCGTAATAATATCTTAGATATTTTCGAAAAAATAACGGGTCACCGTGTTTATCACATGTATATTGTCCCAGGTGGTGTTCGTAAAGATTTACCAGTGGGTATTAAAAAAGATATCTTTGATTATTTAGATGATTTGGAAAGAAGAATTCCGGAATATCAAGATTTAATCATGAGAAATCCGACAGTTTTAGCACGTATAGAAAATAACATTCTATTGCCAGCAAACGCTGTTTGGGAGATGGGTGTTACAGGAATTGGTATGCGTTCATCAGTGAATAAAGTTTATGACGTTCGTAAAGTTACTCCTTATGCTCGCTATGACCAAGTTGAATTTGATGTACCTATCGCAAGTTTTAGTGATGCTAAAACACGTGTTAGTTTTAAATTAAAAGAAATCATCCAAAGTATTCGAATTATAAAACAATGTTTTGAAAAAATGCCTGAGGGACCAGTTCATAATAGAATATCACGTGGTAATGCTTTAAGATGGAAAGTTCCTAAAGGACAAGTTTATGCAGCTGTAGAATCAAGTCGTGGGGAATTCGGTTATTATATCGTTTCAGATGGTGGAATAAATCCATATCGAATTGCAGTTCGTGGTGCTTCATTTCCACAAGGCTTATTAGGTGTCGAAAAATATTTACCAGGTACGCGTATTGATGATGCACCATTATGGTTTGATACAATGGGAGTCTGCTCCCCAGAAATAGATCGATAGGGGGAATAAAGATGAATAAAGATAGAAGAAGTATTTTGGCACCACTTAAGACATTGAAATACCTATTTAAAAAACCTGTAACCTTTGATTTGAAAGATATATTTGATAACCCTCGTGAAGTTGCCGATAATTATCGTGGTTTTCATACCAATGATTGGGAAAAATGTATCGGTTGTGGGACGTGTAGTGAAATATGTCCAACAGAAGCTATTCATATGGTCGTTCGCGCTGATGTAGAAGACAAAGAAGGTTCAAAACCTGAAAGACCAACGATTGATTATGGAAGATGTTGTTTCTGTGCTTTATGTGTTGACGTGTGTACGACAGGATCACTTAACATGTCCAAACAATATTTGTTTAATTCCTCAGACCCAGATGATTATTATTTTATGCCAACTGATAAAGTATTAGGTAAAACAGTAAAAATGGGTTATCAAAAAACAGAAGATTCCGATCTCCTAGATTTAAAACGTATTGATATGGAAATCATTAACGAAGAGGAAAGAAAAGATTCTTTTATTGAAATTGTTAAAGGATATTCTAAGGAACAAGCGATACTTGAAGCAAGTAGATGCGTAGAGTGTGGTATTTGTACTAAAACATGTCCTGCTCACATGAATATACCTGAATATATAAGAGCAGTTTGGGAAAATAACTTTGAAGAAGCTTTAGAACAAATTTACAAAACAAACCCACTTCCTGGTGTTTGTGGACGTATTTGTAGCCATAAATGTGAAACTGCTTGTGCATTAACACAACGTGGAGAAGCAATTTCTATTCGCTGGTTAAAACGTTATATTGTAGATAATGCTCCAACTGAAATTTATGAAAAAGTGGTTTTAGAACCTGTTTCTAAACAAATTAATGGAAAAGTTGCTATTATCGGTAGTGGTCCTGCAGGACTTGGTGCAGCTTATTACTTAAGAACTATTGGCTATGAGGTAGAGGTTTATGAAAAAATGCCTCATCCAGGTGGTATTTTAAGATATGGTATTCCTAAATACCGTTTACCTGATGAAAGTATCGATAAAGATATTTCGTTTATTGAAAAAATAGGTGTTAAATTCCATCTAAATACAACAGTTGGAAAAGATATTACATTTGAAGAAATTAAAAAGACACATGATGCAATCTTTATAGGAACTGGTTTCTTTGATTCAAGAGGATTACCAATCCCAGGAACAGATCATAAAGACGCTATTCTAGGATTAGATTTCTTAAAACAATCGCGCGATTATGGCAGAGGAAAAATTGAAATGCCAGATGTTGCTAAAGATGTAGTTGTTATTGGTGGAGGAAATGTAGCCTTCGATGTAGCAAGAAGTTTAATAAGAATGCAAAATGAAAAATATGGAAAAGCAAATGTAAAAATGGCAGCTTTAGAATCTCGCGAAATTTTACCTGCTGATGATGAAGAATACGAAGAAGGTAAAGAAGAAGGATTACAATATTTCTTAGGAAATGGTCCACAAGAAATTATGATTGATGAAAAAACAGGTAAAGTTAAAGGATTAAGAGTATGGAAAGTATTATCTGTATTTGATGAAGCTCATCGTTTTAATCCAAAATTTGATCCACAACAAGAAAAACTTCTTGAAGGGTCACAAGTATATGTAGCTATAGGACAAATGCCTGATTATAACTATATTCCTGAAGAAATACAAAAACAAATGACTATTAATCGTGGACGTATTACAACATTACCAAATGGTCAAGTTCAAGGTGTTGACTATCTATTTGCAGGTGGGGACATCATGAAAGGTCCAGATGTAATTAATGGAATCGCGACAGGTCATAAAGCAGCACTCGCAATTGATGAATATTTAAGTAATAAGAAATAAAATAATAAAAACTTTCCATTCATTTGGAAAGTTTTTTTATTTTTACTATTTAGTTTTAGTGCTAGATTATTTAGGAATAGAAGATGGCTCATATTGGTTCACATGAGCTTATACTTATTAACTTCAATTCCTTCATCATTTCGTAATCGTATATCCGCTGAATCTGTCATAATAGTTATATGGAAAAGGTTAATCTTCTATCATCAATGCATTCGTGTAATCAATCTATTCATCAACAATAGATTTAGTTTAAGCAGTCATTAAATTAATCAATGGACATAATTAACTGAGGATCAATAAATGATAAAAATTGGTCAGCAATATTATTTCCATTGAAAAAGTCGAAATGACTATAATTGTTTACACTCTTATAATTATTTTTAAAGTAATTAAGTTCAATAGTTATATAATCAAGAGTGATTGAAGTATCATTCAGTTGTAATCCATATTCGTTTAAATTAATCACATCATCATTCACTTCATCAAGGGTGAAACTTTTGTTTATTCCTATATTAGCGTCATTTTCAGATAAAGTAATATTTACCTTTTGACCATTAAAAAGATCTACATCGTCTTGATAAACATAACCTAATATTTGCCCATAAAAAGCATCTGCATCATCAACATAAACATAATCCCATCCGGTTGTCTCTATCAAATTCCATGATAAATTGACAAATTGTTCCTGGCAATTAAGAGAATAGGCAAAGACAAAACCATATTCATCTAATACTTCTAAATATTCATAATTAACTGTATCATCAGTCATGCCGATACCATGTACGATATTTGTTTCTGGGTTATACCAAGACACATAAACAGTTCCTGTTTCTTTATTATTTGGATCATATGAATACCGATAAATTTCATAGCTATTTTCAGAATAGTAATCATAAGTAAAACAATTTTCTAATGAATTAATAAGCACTGTATAGTGTCCTTCATAAAAATCTACATAATTATAAATAAGTTTTCCTTCATTAGATACATTATATTGTATTGATTTTATTTGAAGAATATTATCAACTAAATCTATCATAACCGATTCTTTTTCTTGTTCCGCTACTTTTTTAATGATAGTTTTATTATCGTCAATTTGAAGCATATAACGATTTGTTTCATATCTAGGAGTGTCAATAGTAAAATATTCATTTAATGGTATGTTGGATTCATCTTCAATATATGAAAGTAATAAAACAATAAAATCGTAATACTCATAAAGAAACACATGACCAAATGCCTCCTTAGGCTTATCAAGATTAAAATAGACAGCAAAATCTTCAGGATAATAGAAGTTAGTATTGTCAAGATATTGAATATGATGAGGTTGATTTATTGAATAATTTGACATTTCTGGATTTTCCCTTTCACTATTTCCTAAAAGATCTTCTAATTTAATTTTATATTGATAAATTTTTTCTTTCAAAGCATTTCTATCTATAGTAGATTCATGAGCTAATTCATTATGACAACAAGTGTCGATTAAAAATATAAATATGCATAAAAAACAAAAACTAAACATTTTTACCCAATACTTTCCAACCATTTTATACCCACCTTTTTTCTTTATTATAATTCAGTAAATAACACAGACAAAACTAGAAACATATATTTATGTATATTTTATCATTAATTATATAATGACTAAATGTCGAAATATGTATTTTTATGTCTAAAATATCTAAATATAAGGCTACTGGCTATTTCAAAAAAATAGAAGTTCAATAATGTTTCACTACTTATTTTTATATCGGTTTTAACATAAAAATCCGTTATATATTAATATTAGTAATAAATTCCTTTCTCTTAAACAATGTTATGAAAAGTCATTTGTGGTTATATAAAAAAATGGATTTTGTTTAAAAACAAAACCATTTTCTATTTAATATGTTCAATAAGCTCTATTTGTGACTGCTTTATCTCTTGGAAAGTAATGATATTCTTTTTCAGTGCTTCATCTAATTTGATATAATGATTTTGATATTTTAAATAGTAACCTTCAACCTCATGTATGTAAGTGACCTCATAAATATAATCATCATCTTCATATACCGTCAGGATTTCATTGCATTTGTATCTAGGACCGAGATATTTATATTGATAAATTGGTTGGTTGCCAATATTGATAGGACTTTTATAATAAAAGCCCTTCACAATTCCTGTATAGGTTAATACATCGTAAATAAAGACGATTCCTAATATAATTGACACTACTATTATCATATATTTCATCAAGGTTTCCCCCTTAATACATACTATATTTATCATATCATCTAAATGTTTACAAGTAAATATCTAAAAGAAAATCATAAATGATTTTCCCTAAATCATAAATGATTTTCTCTAAATCATAAATGATTTTCTGAAAAAGCAAAAAATCCTATTGTATTTAACATAGGATTTTTGCTGTGGAATAAATCTATCTAAATGGAATTTTTAGTAAATTGATAAGTTTGATAACCACCAGATAAGTTATAAACTTCTCTAAAACCATTATCTTGTAGTATTCTTACTGCAAGATAGGCCCGTAATCCAACTTGGCAGTTGACATAAATTGGTGTATCCTTCGTTACTTCAATTTCATTCAAATGTGCTCTTAAATCATCTATTGGGATATTATTAGCACCTTGAATGTGTCCGTGTCTAAATTCTCCTTGACTTCTTACATCAAGTAGGTAACCACCTTGTTTCACTATATTATCGATTTCGCTCCATTGCACGACCTTATAAACACCATCCATAATATTAGTAGCTACGTAACCTGCTATATTAACAGGGTCTTTTGCTGATGAGAATGGTGGAGCATAGCACAATTCTAAGTCTGGTAGGTCATATATAGTAAGGCCACCTTTAATGGCTGTAGCGATTACGTCAATCCGTTTTTCTGTGCCCTCTTTGCCAATAGCTTGAGCACCTAATATTTTACCAGTCTTTAATTCAAAAATTAATTTCAAGGCAATATCACTAGCATTAGGATAGTATCCTGCATGGTTACCACGATGAACATGGACGGCTTGATAGTCTATCCCTTTCCGTTTCAGTATCTTTTCATTATTTCCTGTTGAAGCCACTGTTAAGTCAAAGATTTTAGCTACAGATGATCCTAATGAACCATTATAACTAATATCTATTCCATTAATATGGTCTGCTACAAGTCTTCCTTGGCGATTTGCGGGCCATGCTAATGCAATGGCAGTCTTACTGTCATCAATTACGTCATAGACCTCTATCGCATCACCTATCGCATAAACATCGGTATCAACTTGTTTAGTTGTTGCATCGACTGTCTGTAATTGCTTAGTTGTCACTATATGCCCTCTTGGTCCTAATTCAAGATTACTTAATTTTGCTAAGGTATTTTCTGGTTTTACCCCTATTGCGAGAATAATTAAATCAGTGTCAATTACTTTCCCACTATTTAAAATGACACTTTTTCCGTTATCTTTAAATTCACTAACAGCATCCTCAAAAATTAATTTAACACCATGCTTTCTTAATTCCTTATGGGCGATAGCTGCCATTTCAAAATCAAGTGGTGCCATAATTTGATTGGCTAAGTCTACAAGTGTTACTTCAACACCACGTAAACTTAAGTTTTCTGCCATTTCAACACCAATGAATCCACCACCGACAATGAGTGCCTTATTAGGTTGGTAATGATCAACATAATCTCTAATCGAATCTGTATCGGCAATATTTCTTAAAGTAAATAATTGGGTTGCTTCCTCAATGCCTTTTATCGGCGGTTTTATCGCATTCGCACCAGGTGATAAAATTAATTTATCATAACTTTCTTCATATACTTCACCTGTTTTAACACGTTTAATAGCGACTATTTTGTTTTTTCTATCTATAGAAATAACTTCTGAAAAATTACGTATATCAAGATTGAATCTTTGACTCATTCCTTCTACGGTTTGAACTAATAATTGATTTCTATCTGTGATTACATCCCCTATATAATAAGGTAAACCACAATTCGCAAAAGAGATATATTCATCTCTTTCTAACATGATAATTTCATCTTTCTCAGATAAACGACGTAGTCTAGCAGCTGCAGTAGCACCGCCTGCTACACCACCAACAATAATTATTTTTTTCATGTAAACACCTCTTACATCTGGTATTTGAATACCTACTAGGGTATTATATCATAAAATTCGGATACCGTGTAGGGTATTGCTCCATTTTTATAAAATAAAAAAGGGATGCTATTATAGCTCCCTAACTTACTTTTGAAATTTGTCTTTATACTTTAATAAACAGTCTTTTATAATTTCTTTTGCTTCTTTTGCACCTAATACTTCATTAACTACCGTTGTTTTGCCTTCTAAATGTTTGTATACTTCAAAAAAATGAGAGATTTCATTGAAAATATGTTGTGGTAGTTCGCTAATATCTTGATATGTATTCATTGATGGATCAGTTCTTGTAATGGCGATAATTTTTTCATCAATTTCGTCAGAATCAATCATTTTAATAACCCCAATTGGATAACATTTCACTAATGTTAAGGGGTCTATAACTTCTTGACATAAAACTAATACATCTAATGGGTCATTATCTTCTGCATAAGTTAAAGGAATAAAACCATAACTTGCAGGATAATGAGTTGAAGTATACAAGACGCGATCTAGTATTAGCATTCCTGTTTCTTTATCTAATTCGTATTTTTTTTTACTTCCTTTAGATATTTCTATACATGCGATAAAATTATCTGGAGTGACACGCTCCTCACTAATATCATGCCATATATTCATATTTTTCACTTCCTAATCGAATTAATTTTAACTTATTTATTAAATAAAGTAAAGAATTTTTCTTTAATCATCTCTTTTTTTGTTTTTTCTTTCACTGGTGATTGCTCTTCCTGTTTTTCTTTTTTTGCTTTACCTTTTTTAAAAAAAGAAATTATAAATAAGAGAAAGGGGATAAGAAATTCAAAAGTAGGATTAATAATGGGCATTACATATTTACCGCTTTCCTTTAAAAGGAGAATATAATCAGGAAAATAGTAGATAGACCCGACTAATACAGCGATAAAGATTATTCCATATAACAATGCATCTTTTTTTATATTAAAAACATGTGAGATGCAGTGCTTTCCACCATAAATTAACAATCCTGTTTTGATATAACTTAACATAACTAATATAAGCAAAGTAATAAGATCAAAACGTTGGAAGAATCCTTCTATGTCAATCCTTCTTGATATTCTTAATGCGGGTGAGAGCATATAAACTAAAGTTTCAGGGCTTAATACTATTAGATTTAAAAAGAAAACTGTGATGATAATAAAACCAGATAATAGTTGTGCTATGAGTCCGACGCGAAGTAATTTATTTTTTTCACTCAAGTGTTGAAAAATCATCATTAATATGAAAAATTCTCCGAATGGAATAGACACGCTCATAAGAAGAGTTGGCATGACAAGCGGTTTAATGCCATATTCTAACATTGGAAAGAAGTTTTCAATATGTAATTCATTAGATGCTAGAATTAATATTGAGAATGTTACAAATATGAAAAATACGACATTGAATAATATTTGTGCAACTCTTGCCATGACCTCTAATCCATTAATCAATACATAATATATCACAAATAAATACATAAGCCTTATGAAAACAAGCGGCGCTTTGTCCAATAAAAAAGTATTTATAAATTGAACAATATCTCGCGTATCTAACATAGCGATGAATAAAAAATAGATAGCGTAAAGTAAAAGTATGAATCTTCCAATAATTTTTCCAAATATAAAATCAAATGTTTGGACGAAATCTTTGAATCCTATATTTTTAAAAATATAATAATACATGATGAAAAGCAGAATGGAGATAAATAAACTGAAAAAAAGCGCAAGAAAGTTATTTTGTTTTAATTGTGCTTCAAATACTCCTGAAATTTTATCATTAGCCAAGATGGACATTAGCCATTAAAATAACAAATTGTTGTTTTGATATTTGCACTTTTTCCATAAATTTATTACTCCTTATTGAGGGGTATTGATAATTGTAGTTTTGACTTTAACATTTATCTTTATGTTTTTAAAAACTTCATCATAATCTTTATCAATTTTGTGATAATATTTAGGTTTACTACGATGAATTAATGATCCTATCATAAATATATCAGAATCATAGTCATCTTGAGTTTTTTTTATGCACAATTCGATTTTTTTTGATATACTTTCCGAAGCTTTCTTTTCAATTTCTTTAACTTCTTTAGGCTTTAATCCATTCAAACCTCCCTCTAAACCTGAGATAAACCCTTGTATTGTGATAGTAATATTAACATTTACTTGATTGTCAGTTATTTTCAGTTTTCTTTTTGCTTTGGTTGAATTTATCTCTACACTTATTTTTTTATCTTTATCGTAAGTAACAGGTATCACACTGCTTGTTACTTCTCCCATTAAAAAGTTATATCCTTGTGATTCATCTACTGTTAGATAACCAACTAATTTGTCCATTTTAAAAACAGCAAGCGATTCGGTTTTGATTTTTGCTTTTAAATCAGATTCTTGGATATTTTTCATATCAGCACCTTTTTTGGGATCCCCTATTAATTCAACTGTAGTAGCGATAGGATTATTTAAATGACAACTAGATAGAGATAGAAATTCATCGGCATTAATGACGTGAGTAGAACCAAAGGACTGAAAGGAAGCTTTAATAGAATCATTTACCTCAGCCGCGGGATTAGGGCTAGACGGTGTAATGATCTTTAAAAAATCATTAGCTGTGCCTCCTTTTACGACAACAATATTATATTTCTGTCTTGTTTCGGTGTCGTTATATAAAAATCCTAATACTTCTTTTACCCCTTCTTTCGCAAAATCCTCACCAAAAGCAAGTAAATGAAAATGGGACATTAAAACCCGACTAGGATAGTAGAAAGTTAATTTACGTAAAGCCTCAAACACAGATTGTCCTTCTTCACTATAAACAACTACTGTTGCTCTATTGGAGAGTTGTTGCGTTTGTGAACTCGCGTTAATAGCTTGAATAGTTACTTTGTAACCTTTCTCACTTTTATCAATACCTACCGCAGTCGCAGTTGACATTTTATTAACATCCATTTCACCCCAACAACCATTTAAAAGCAGTAAAACGATTATTAAACTAAATATTGTATAAAATTTTTTCATCCTTTCACCTCATAATCTTTATAACGAGCGGCAAATGTTTTGGGTCGTTTAAAGATTGTACGAATTGGTGCGTCTAATATGGAATCCATTTGTCCAACTTTATTAAATGGTGAAAATGGTTTATAGTAGGAGACTCCAAAACTTCTAACACTACATAAATGAATAAATAATATCATTAATCCAAATAATAATCCAAATATTCCAAACATAGCACCTAAAATAATAAAGGGGTATTTTATGATTGCCATTTTTATTTGTAACCGGTAATTAGGGATAGTAAGTGTTGTTATACCTGTGATAGATACAATTACTACCATAACAGGTGAAATGATTCCAGCTTGTACTGCTGATTGCCCTAAAACAAGTGCCCCTGCAGTTGTAATAGATGAACCTAAGGCCAAAGGTGCTCGTATACCTGCTTCTCGTAAAACATCAAATATCATACACATGATAAATGCTTCAATATAGGATGGAAATGGTAGCCCTTCTCTTTGCCCGGCAATTTTTACAAGAAGTTGAAATGGAAGTATTTCAGGATTTACTAAGACTACAGCTACATAGATAGCAGGGAGTAATATAGAAATATAAAACGATACAAATCGAAGCATACGGTTAAAAACAGTGACATAAGACTTCTGATAAAAATCTTCGGAAGATTGAAGAAATTGGATGAATACAGTTGGTGCAATTAATACAAATGGGGAGCCATCAACAAGTACCGCTACTCTTCCTTCAAATAGATTAGCCGAAATGACATCAGGTCGTTCAGATGTATAAAGCGTTGGAAAGATACTAAATTTATTTTCGTTAATTGTTCCTTCAATATAGGAACTATCAATTACATTTTCTAACTTTACTGATTTTAAACGATTATATACTTCTGTTACTAATTTATCAGGTGCAATCCCTTTTAAATAAATCATAAATACATCAGTATTGCTGTCTGTTCCTATATAAAATTTCTCTAACCATAGATTGGGGTTTTTAATTCTTCGGCGTATTAAATTTAAATTGGTTAATATATTTTCAGTAAAACTATCTTTTGGTCCTACAACTCCATTATGAGTAGTAGGAGCTGAAACAGCTCGTTCTGGAAATTTTCTTGTGCCTAAAATATAAAACTCACTGAAACCATCAATTAAAAGTATTGTATCCCCACCTAGTAATCCCATCATGAGATCACCTAATGTATTAGCTTCATCCATTTCTGTAACTGTCACTATAAATTGATGAAAGTTTTTAAAAACAGTCAAATCAATTTTGTCTTTAAATCTTTCATAGTTATGAATCATCGCATCAAAAATGGTTTCATTAATATAATTTTGATCTACTAAACCATTCAAGTACAAAAAAGCCACTCTTATGTTCTTTTCCAAATCTAAATAAAAATCTCTTTTCTTTAATTCTGCCGTAGCCCCCATCATATCTATTATTTTTTTGATATTTTTATCTAAATTAGCTGATAATTTTACATTACGATAATCAGCTTCTTTATTGAGTCCTTCTGTCTTTTCATAATCATCATTTTCTATTTCATCATTTTGATTCTTGGGCTCTAACTTGTCCTTATTTTGATTTTTTTTAGTAACATTTATCTTAATTTCACTTGATTTTCTCATACGCTCACTTCCAATCACTTCAGTTACTATTATTATTTGGAAATAATGCTAATATATAGTAAAAAAAAAGACTTAGCATAAATTACTAAGCCTTCCTTTTATTGTTAATTTGATAATCCTTGTTCAACTTGACTCACAAAATCAGTCCATAATTCGGGATTTTCAACCATGGTTCTTGGACAATCTTTTCCACTCGCATCATAATGTCTTTTTAATTGTGAGATATTCATATTTAAATCTTTCATGACTTCTATTGCTAAATTTATCGCATTTTCCCGAGCCTGTGCATAATTTCCATCCGAATTTACACAAATTTCGATGCCAATAGAATTGTAATTTGTAATATCTGAATAGCCATTATTATCTCCAACATGCCAACCTGCTTGATTTAATTGGAGCATTTCATATACTTGTGTACTGTCTACAACAAAGTGAGTCGATGCGAGCGCATTTGGGTTACTATTCCAATAATTAAAATGTGCTAATGCATTAGCTCCAACTGCAGTATTATCAGTTTCGTGAATAACAAGATAAAGTGGTGTAATCGTCATTCCCTCATAATAATTATATTGGATCTGTTTATCATAGAAAGGAATAAATTGATCATTATTTTCAATAAAGTCTTGTGTATATGTAGTATTATTATCATTTATAGTTGCTGTGATGTAGTAATCATGTGATGTTATGTCTGTGACAGTTCCTTTACCGCTCGTAAATAAATACGGTGAACTAGAACTTGTAACAACGTTATTAGTGACATGAATTACTTGCATATAAGGTATGTTATTCTCTTCACCCATTGCGAGGTAAAAATTGTAGATGGGTTTAATCGCATTAATCTCAACACCATTATCAAATGTTAAATTAATGAATGTTTGATCGGTTGTTGTTGTTTTTGACTGTTCTGTTGTTGTTTGTTGTGAAATTGTAGTTGTTTGCATCGTACTAATCGTAATATCCGATGTTTTATTTAAATCTATGGTATACATTATAAATATCGTTAAAAATAAAAAAAGTAAAAATTTAAGTTTCATAATTAACCTCCCCAAAAACTATCTATTTACGATAAAATCATAACATGGTTTTTTTAGTAATTATACAGTTAATATTATCCATGCGAAGTATGGCGAGGATTACTTGTTTTGTTAATTATAGGGAACTATTCCCTTAGTTATATTGAATTATCAAAGAAATGAAATTAACATATAATAAAATAAATCTTCACAAGTCATTTTAGTTGAATAAAGTGGAAAAATGTTTATAATATTAATATGTAATATTAATAAGAAAGGTGGTTTGAAATGATAGTTAATCGAATTGATGAATTAATTGGGAAAACACCAATAGTCAAATTAAATAATTTACCTGAAGATTATTCTGACGTTTTTGTAAAATTAGAATTTTTTAATCCAGGTGGTTCAATAAAAGATCGTATAGCGTTAAAAATGATAGATGAAGCGATAAAAAATGGTGAACTTAAACCAGGTGATACCATTATAGAACCGACCAGTGGCAATACTGGAATCGGAATTGCGATGGTAGGCGCTTCTTATGGATATAAAGTAGTGATTGTTATGCCTGAATCCATGAGTTTGGAACGTCGAATGTTAATTTCAGCATATGGAGCTACCCTTGTTTTAACAGAGGGCGTTAAAGGGATGAGGGGAGCAATAGAAAAGGCGGAAGCATTAGTTAAAGAAAATGGATATTTCATGCTTAGACAGTTTGATAACAATAATAATTATAAAGCGCATGAAGAAACAACGGCACAAGAATTATTACTAGATTTTAAAGATGGATTTGATGCATTTGTTGCTGGTGTTGGAACTGGTGGTACAATTACAGGAGTGGGGAATGTGATTAAAAAACAATTTCCTGACACATTATTTGTTGCAGTAGAGCCAACTGATTCTCAGGTTTTATCAGGTGGGAGTGCAGGTCCACATCAAATTCAAGGCATTGGAGCGGGATTTATTCCTAAAGTTTTAAATACAGCAATTTATGATGAAATCATATCGGTTTCGACTGATGAGGCATATATTACCGCTAGACAACTAGCAAAAGAATATGGTATATTAGTTGGTGTTTCATCAGGCGGCGCAATATATGCTGCTTTATTAGTTGCTAAAAAATTAGGAAAAGGCAAGAAAGTAGTAGTTATTGCTCCTGATAACGGAGAAAGATATTTAAGTACAGCAATGTATGAAATAGGAGAGTAAATAAAAAATGTTTAAAAAGGAGAAGTCATTCATTGCCTCGATAAAAGAACGAGACCCAGCAGCAAGAAATTTCTTTCAGATCATCTTTTTATATCCAGGAGTTCAAGCGGTATTTTGTTACCGAATTGCGCATTTTTTATATAAACTTAAATTAAAATTTATTGCCCAGCTTATAATGTACATGGTTAGAAATGCGTTAAATATTGAAATTCACCCAGCTGCAGTCATTGGGAAACGTTTGTTTATTGATCACGGGACAGGTGTTGTTATTGGAGAAACCGTTGAAATTGGGAATGATGTTCTCATTTATCATGGAGTCACATTAGGTGGAACTGGTAAACATCATGGTAAAAGACATCCATCTATTAAAAATAATGTGACAATAGGAGCAGGGGCAAAGATACTAGGCCCAATCGTAATTGGTGATTTTAGTAAAGTCGGTGCGAATGCTGTTGTGTTACGCGATGTACCACCGCATTCTACTGCCGTAGGTATTCCTGCAGTAGTTAAAGAAATAAAATAAAGACACATTAAATAGAAATTAATGTGTCTTTTGTTTTGCACATTGTGCAACTAAATTGGCTGCCACAGCCCCACTTAATAAAGCACTCTGCATCCAACCATGAGATGGGCCAACATGTTCACCCGCAAAAAAAACTTTATTATTATATTCTGGATTAAATGATGCATAAGCAAATAATTCATTTTGACCAGGATAATATTTAGCGAAAGCACCTAAAGATAGATCATTTATATTCCAATTAAATGATATAAAATCAACGACTTTATCATTTAAATAACCAGTTACTAACCCCATTGTTTCTTCAAGCTGTCGTAGTATAATATATAGTTCCATTTGTCTATTGGTATTAGCTAACCTAGTAGCATCTAAATTCATATTGTAGGAGGTCAAAATAACACCATAGGTTCCTTGAAAAAGATGCGATGGAAACCAAGCTGTAATCATAGGGAAATCGGTAATAATTCGTCCGCCTAAAATTATTTTTTGATTAATGGTTTTTTCCCAAAAACGTTCATTAAATAGTATTAGTGTTTTCTGAGATGGGCTGTAATTAACTTCTCTAATTGCTTCCATTTTGCGATTAGAAAACAAAGGATTGATTTTAACGAGTCGCAATGTAGAAAAAGGGATTGTACATATAAGTGTATCAAATGTTTGATTATAAAAAGTATTGTTAGATTGATTTAAATATCTTATCCTCACCTGATTGTTCTCTTCACTAATCTCTGTCACTCGCATACCCATCTCAAGTGACACATTACCTAATGATTCGTCATATTTGAAAGATTCATTAAAAGCATATGGTAGTTTGTAAAAACCACCTGTAATTTCATATAGAGAACTAAAACTCGCTGGATAATATTCTTTTAGTATCTCTAAGAAATTAAAATAAAAAAAGCCGCTGTCAGTGCCAATAACACTACTTACTAAATCAATCGCATTGTTACTCAGATTCAGTAATTCGCAATTTTTTCGGAAATCAATTTGATCATAAAAATTAATTTGTTGGGGATATTGTTTACGAATTGCGATTATTTCAGGTCTAATATTTTTAGGTAGTCTAGTAATTGGCTCATTATAGACGTAAGCGACTAATTTAGAAAGAGGAATACTCTGTTCGTTTGAAGGTAAATTAAAACGCGGATATAAATATTGTGTGACCTCATTATCTATGCTAAGACCCTTAAATCGTAAATTTTTGACGTATAAAATGTTATTTTCACTCATTTGAATAAAGGGATTTGTATCTAGTTTGAGTTCATTTATGTAATGCCAAGTTGTTTCATGTGAAACCGGTGTCCTCATTGCACCGAGTTCACCATATAATCCACCGCCAAATTGATATGTGTAGACTCTTCCACCAATTCGGTCTTTGTTCGCTTCTAGAATAGTTATGTCACAACCTAATTTTCTAAGTTCATAGGCACAGACTAAACCTGCACATCCGGCACCAATAATTCCGATTCGTTTACCTTTAAGAGCCATTTTAGGCATAATTGAGGTAATGGGGGGTGGTGGGCTCATAAATTGAATAATATTATCAAAATCTTTTGAACGGTTTACAGCACTTAAAGCTAATTTTAAAAGTTCGTAGCGCTCATTATCGCTAGGATTATTTGGTTCAAAAATCATAATATCACCTATCTAAATTTATGCGTAAGATTGGAAAAAAATGCTTTAATTAAATGATTATATGAATGATATATAAAAAAGAAATCCTCTTTTTATCGATATATTTATTTAAATGAATATGAACATTAAAACCATGTAAATCTATTGATGTTTTATTTGTTTTATGTTATTATATAAACGAACACAAATAAACAAAAAACTAACAAGCAAACTGGAGGGTATTATTATGAATAATGAGAGACAACTAAAAATTTTTGATATTATTTCCAAAAAGGGGAATGTGTCCGTAGAAGATTTATCGGATATGTTAAAAGTATCAAAAATGACTATAAGAAGAGATCTTGAAAAGCTACAAGAAGATAATTTATTAAAAAGAACTCATGGGGGAGCAATCGCGAACAAAGTATTATTACATGAAGTAGCATATAATAAAAAAAGAGAGAAAAATTTAGAAATAAAACAAAAACTGGCCAATGAAGCTGCAGAATACATACAACCAAATTCAACCATTTATTTAGATGCAGGAACAACGACTTTTGAAGTCGCTTTAAAATTGACTAGTTTGTCTGGACTAACCATTATTACAAATGATATTATGATCGCTTCACAATTATATTCTACTAACAACACAGTTATATTACTAGGTGGATTAATTCAAAGAGAAACAGGGAGTATAACAGGACAATATGCGCTTGATATGTTAGATGAATTTAATATTGATTTAGCAGTAATGGCAGTTTCTTCTGTAGATAGTAATATGGTTATGTGTACACCCGATTTAGGTAAACAACAATTAAAAAGAAAAGTCATACAGGTTTCAGAAAAATCCATTTTAATTGCTGATGCGTCTAAGTTTTTTCAAAAATCTTTATATCGAATAGGACCTATTCAAACAATCGATATCATTATTACTGACTTAGACATTAATAAATTGAATGGAATAAATATGCAAGATTGTCAAGTGATCACGATAAATTAGAAATTGGAGGACAAAATGTTAAAAACCATCATTATAGCGGATGACAATACAGGAGCTAATGCAAGTGCTATATTATTAAACAAGCTTAATTTTAAAGCATTAAGTTTAATAGAACCCATAAAAGATATGAATATTGATGCATTTGATACTTTAGCCATCAGTACTGATAGTCGCGCCGTTGAAGCTCATGAAGCATATGAACGAGTATTTAAAGTTTTATCAAGTTTTCATGGTATTCAACCATTCGTATATAATAAAAGAATAGATAGCACCTTACGAGGAAATCTTGGAAGTGAGTTAAAAGCTTTTATTGATTTCTTTCCAAATAAAAAAATTGCCATTGTACCATCATTTCCTGATTCAAAAAGAACATGCGTTGCAGGAAAAGTATTGGTTGATGGAAAAATGTTAGAGGATACAGATGTTGCTAAGGACCCAAAAATGCCAATTCATTCTTCTATTGTTAAAGAACTTATTTTAAAACAATGTTCAGAAGATATCGATAACATTTATTTAAATGAAATAAGAGAAAATGAACAATTAGAGAATTTAATTATCAATAAATATCAAGATAACAAAATTCTTATTTTTGATGCGAAAACAAACCAGGACATTGAAAAGATTTCTTATGCATTAGTTAAAAGTGGTATTGAAATCATCTGTTGTGACCCAGGTCCATTAACTTATTATTATTCAAAAATTATCATTGCGAATAATAATGAAATAGAAAGAAAATTTGTTTACTTAATTGGAAGTGTTGTAGATACTACATTTGACCAATTAAAATATATTAAAAATGATGAAGACTTTGATTTAATTACCGTTTCACCAAATCTTTTGATTGATGAAAATAAGGCAGTAGATGAAGTGAATCGTGTGAAAAATCGTGCTTCTTTGAGTACGAAGAAGTTTATCTGTATTACAACAACAGATATAATGAATAGAGAAGTATTAAATTTAAAACAAATCGCAGAAATACAAAATTGTGATAGTGAAGATATATCAAATCGCATCAATAAACGTTTAGCAGAAATCTTATCGGGACTTCTTGAAACGGATTTTTCTATTTCAGGTGTATTTTGTAGCGGTGGTGACACATCTTTAGGATTTTTGAAACGTGTCAATGCCAAGGGTATTAAATTAATAAATGAAGTGATGCCATTATCTGTCTTTGGGAAAATCGTTGGTGGTCCATTTGATGGTCTACCTATCATTACTAAAGGTGGTATGATTGGTGGAGTGAATGCTTATCATACAATAAAACATTTCTTTGAGGAGGAAATAGAATATGAATAAACCAATTGTGGGGATACCTATTGGGGACCCCGCTGGTATAGGACCAGAGATAGCCGTTAAATCTTTATTAAACCAAGAAATATATGATGTATGTAATCCTGTTCTTATCGGTGATATCCAAGTAATTAAACAAATCATCGAATTGTATAATATAAATTTAGCTATTAATGTCGTTGAAAGTGCTAAAGATGGTAAGTATCAACTAGGGACAATTGATTTGATTCCTGTTAATAATATTGATATGGACAAGTTTATATTTGGAAAAGTTCAACCTATGTGCGGTAAAGCAGCATATGAATATATTGAAAAATCAGTAGAAGAGGCGATGTCAGGAGATATCGATTCTATTGCGACAACACCAATCAATAAGGAATCCTTACATGCAGGAAATATTCCTTTTATTGGTCATACTGAAATATTAGGTGGTTTATCTCATACCGATGATCCACTCACTATGTTTGAAATCAATAAATTAAGAGTATTTTTCTTATCAAGACATGTGTCACTACGTAAGGCAATCGATTTAGTTAAAAAAGATCGATTAATGGACTATATTAAAAGAAGTGTTGAAGCTTTAGACCGTCTTGGTGTAAAAGGAACACTTGCCGTTGCTGGACTTAATCCCCATTCAGGAGAACATGGATTATTTGGTAATGAAGAAGATGAAGAAATAACACCAGCTATTGAAGAGATGCGTGCATTAGGATATGATGTCATTGGTCCGATTCCAGCTGATTCTGTGTTCGCTAAGGGTTTAGATGGTAGATATGCAGCAATTTTATCTTTATACCATGATCAAGGGCATGTGGCAACTAAGACATATGACTTCCATCGTACTGTATCTATTACAAATGGTATGCCATTCTTAAGAACATCTGTTGACCATGGGACAGCATTTGATATCGCAGGTAAAAATATAGCTACCCCGATTAGCATGGTAGAAGCAATAAAAGTAGCCGCAAAATACTCATTAAATTTTAAAAAACAACAATAATGAACAAAAATGAACAAAAGAGTGTTGACTAAAGCACTCTTTTGTTATATTATAGAGTTGTTAAAACAATATTTAACAATAATAGATAATTAGTTCACAATATTGAACATTAGGAGGATATCAAATGAAAAAAATAAAAGTCGCTATTTCTGGAGATGCAATGATACCTGGGAATTTATTTGAAAGCGCAGTTAATAAACACTTAGATGATTTTGTATCAGATTATGTGGTAAGGGATTGGGAAACAGATTGGACGAGTTTACAAAATCGTCGGTTATTAGTTGAACAACAAGGTCCAGAAATCGAAGAAGTACCCAATGTATGTTTAACAGAAGGAAAAGATGCTGAATTATTAACAGGATTATTTGTTCCTGTATCATCTAAATTAATGGATGCAATGCCAAATTTAAGAATGGTCGGTTTAGCAAGAGCTGGAAAAGAAAACATCAATTTAAAAGAAGCAACTAAACGTGGTATTTTAGCTTTTAATGTCATGGGGAGAAATGCTGAAGCTGTTTCTGACTATGCTGTTGGATTAATTTTAGCTGAATCACGCAATATAGCAAGAGCTCATTATTCAATTCAAAATGGTGGATGGAAAAAGGAATTCTCTAATGTGAGTTTTGTTCCTCAATTAAAAGGTAAAAAAGTAGGAATTGCAGGTTTTGGTTATATTGGGCAATTAGTTGCTAAAAAACTATCAGGTTGGGATTTAGAAGTTATTGTTTATGATGCTTTTACACCAGCTGAAGTTATTAAAAAAGCAGGATGTACTCCAGTAGATAAAGAAACATTATTCAAACAAGCTGATTTTATTACTCTTCATTTACGTCTTGTAGAAGCTACTAAAAATTGGGTGGATGAAAAACATTTAGCAATGATGAAAGATACAGCTTATATAATTAATACTGCCCGGTCTGGACTTGTAGACACAGATGCATTATATGAAAAATTAAAAACAAAAAAAATTGCAGGTGCTGGTCTTGATGTATTTGAAGTGGAACCTTTAGAAGAAAATAATCCATGGTTATCTCTTGATAATGTCACATTAACAACTCATATCGCAGGAACAACAACTGAAGTTTTAACAGGGTCTCCTTATTTATTAATGGAAGATATTGAAAGATTCTTACGTGGTCAAAAAGCTAACTTTATTTTAAATCCAGAAGTATTAGAAGATGCTGGGTTTAAAAAATGGTTAAATGAGGTTAGAGACTAATGGTTACTAATTTAAAAAAAGTATTAGAAGACGCAAAAGAAAAAAAACAAGCTATTGGATCTTTTAATGTTTACAATTATGAAACAATTCGTGGTGTGATTGAAGCAGTTAAAGAATTACATGTACCAGTTATCATTGCTTTTGGTGAAAAATATTTAGTCAATATGGATTTGAAAGAAGTCGTTAATTTAATTAGAACAATGACAGTTGATATAGAAACACCTGTTGTGATTCATCTTGATCATTGTAAATCAGTTGATACTATTAAAAAAGCAATCGATACTGGATTTACTTCTGTCATGATTGATGGGTCTAGTTTACCTTTTGAAGAAAATATCAAAATAACTTCTGAAGTTGTTTCGTATGCACATTTAAATAATGTGAGTGTAGAAGCAGAATTAGGTTGTTTATCACTTGGTAATCATTCAAATGAAGATGCTGGGCAAACTATTTATACAGACCCAGAACAAGCCAAAGAATTTGTATTAAAAACTAATGTGGATGCGCTGGCTGTTTCAATTGGGACAGTTCATGGTATGTATAAAGGCGTACCAAAAGTGAGCGTTTCACGTCTAAAAGAGATCAAACAAGCTATTGATATTCCATTTGTGTTACATGGTGGATCAGGTACTCCTGAGGAAACTGTCCGTGATTGTATTGATAATGGAATTTGTAAAGTGAATGTAAATACAGAAATTTCAATGAATGTTGTAGCTAAATTTAAAGATGAGATTGAAAAGAACCCACAAATTCATTATTCTAATTTATCTACACTTGCTGTTAAAGAAGCAAAAGCGGTCGTTGAAAAGTATATAATGCTTTTTGGAAACAAAAAGTAATGCTTTTTGGAAACAAAAAGTAATACTTTTTTAATTAAAAATAATAACAACAAGTGAGGGTTACTCACTTGTTTTAATTTAAAAGGGGGAAAAAAAGATGCAAGAATGTATCGTTATCATTGATGTAGGTACACAAAGTTTAAGAAGTATTCTTTATAATAAAAAGGCTGAGATGGTGTTCATCTCGCAAAAACCGTATTCACCAATACTCAAAGGGATAGAAGTCGAACAAGACCCACGCACATGGAAAGACAATTTACTGTTTACATTAAAAGAAGTCTCTCTATACGCAAATAAAAATGCGATTAAAATTCTGTCGATTTCTGTAACAAGTCAAAGAGCCTCGATTATTCCAGTAAATAAATATGGTAAATATTTATATAATGCGATTACTTGGCAAGATCGTAGAAGTTATCAACAATGTTATAAAGTAAAAGAAAGCTTGAGTATGAATGAAATTTATCAAAAAACTGGGTTGCGACTAGATTCTTATTTTTCAGCTCCGAAAATGATGTGGTTGAAAGAAAATATGAGAGAAATTTATAATGATGCTTATAAGATTATCGGTGTTCAAGATTACGTTGCATATATCTTAACGAATCGCTTTGTGACAGATTATTCACAAGCAGCTCGGACATTACTGATGAATATTAATACCTTTACTTGGGATGATGAGCTAATTCAAGCTTTTGGATTAGATTCGTCAATCTTACCTGAATTAGTAGCACCAGGAACTATCATAGGTAAGGTATCTGATTTTATTGCGGAAAAGACCGGATTAAATAAAGATATTCCGATTATTTTAGCTGGTGGTGATCAACAATGTGCAGCTATTGGCTTAAATGTTTTAAGACCAGGAACTTTAGAGGCAAATACTGGAACAGGTTCATTTATTATTGGTTATGCTGATAAACCTGTATTTGATGAGAACATGCGTGTTATTTGTAGTGCATCGGCTATTCCTGGCAAATGGATTGTTGAAGCAGGCCTTTTGACAAGTGGAAATATTTATACCTGGTTTAAAAATGAATTTTATAAGGACATTAAAGATAGTGATGTTTATCAAATCGTTAATCATGAAGTTGAAGAATCAGCCCCAGGAGCCAATGGGATTATCATGATTCCCCATTTTAAGGGAAGTGCAGCTCCTTATTGGAATCCATTATCTAAAGGTATGTTCTTTAATGTCTCTTTAGAAAATACCCGTGGTGATTTTGCTAGAGCTATTCTTGAAGGAATCTCATATGAAATGGCAGAAAACATCAATCTTATTGAAGATTTAGTTGGCTATGTGGAAATTATTAATATTGCAGGTGGTCTTACTAAATTTACGACATTCAATCAAATACAAGCAGATGTCTTTAATAAAGCAGTGAGTGTTTATGATAGCAGTGAAGCAACTTCTTTGGGAGCACTTATTTCAACTCTAGTCACATTAGGTGATTATAAGAATTATATCGATGCATTTGACGCTATACTCGGTCACTCAAACAAAAAAACATATCATTCTAATTCTACCAGTATTTCCCAATATATACATCTAATTCGAACAAAAAAACATTTATATTATGCGTTAAATGATTCTCACATCTATGATTACATGTCGATGAAGTAGAACAGCACAGAAATGTGCAAACATTTCGCTAATCTTTGTGAAAAATTAGACAAAACATTCATAAATTAACATGATTTGAACATATAAAAGTTTGTTAATGTACTTAAATTGTTGGAAACAAACAGAAAAAAACATTTTTTTGTTGAAAACGCTTGTCATTCTCATTTTGATAGATTATAATATATTTGTAATCAAAAAAAATCGAAAGGGAGAGTTTTATGAACAATTTAATTCTTACAAATTGGGCCGACAATATTAATACGTCGCAAATGTTAATCGGATTATTAGTCGGTGTTGTTATTTTAATTATATTAGTTACTATGACTAAAGTACATGCCTTTCTAGCTCTTATCATTGCATCATTAATAGTAGCTGTATTAGGTGGAGTACCGGGACAATATATTCCGGGCTTAATCACAAATGGATTCGGTGGAACTATTGGTTCTATTGGTATCATCATTGGTTTTGGTGTTATCATGGGACAAATATTCGAAGTATCTGGAGCTGCTGAAAAGATGGCAAGAACTTTTATCAAATTATTTGGTAAAGGTAGAGAAGAATTAGCACTTGCATTAACTGGTTTTATCGTATCTATTCCAGTATTCTGCGATTCAGCATTTGTTATCTTATTCCCAATCGCAAAATCAATATCAGAAAAGACACGTAAAAACTTAGTTGTTTTAGCTGGTGCGTTAGCTATGGGTCTTGTTATTACTCATACAATGGTACCGCCAACCCCTGGTCCATTAGCAGTTGCTTCAGCATTTGGTGTACAAATTGGTACATTAATCATTTGGGGCTTAATAGTTGCAATCCCAATGACAATTGCTGGTTTAATCTACATTAAATGGATTGGAAGAAACTTAGTTATATTACCAGATGAACAAGGTAATTTAGTAAAAGTTGACGTTGCTGGTAAATCATTAGGTACATTTGATTTAACAGATGATTCAAAACCTTTACCATCAGTTTTGATGTCATTTGCACCGATTCTTGTACCAATACTTTTAATCCTTGTTAATCAAATTGTTACTACTGCAGATAAAAATTTAAGCCAAAGAGCATATGACATATTCAACTTCATTGGTAATCCAGTAGTAGCTGTTGCTATTGGTGTGTTAATAGCTATCTATGGTTTAGCAAGAAAAATTGATAGAAAAACAGTTTTAAATTACATGGACCAAGGTATTAAATCAGCTGGTATTATCTTATTAATCACTGGTGGCGGCGGGGCTTTAGGTAACGTTATTAAAGCAACTGGTGTTGGAAATACTATCGCAGATCATATCGCTGCATGGGGAGTACCTGCTATTTTATTACCATTTGTAATTGCTACAATCATTCGTTTCATTCAAGGTTCAGGAACAGTTGCACTTGTTACAGCTTCAACTATCTCAGCACCTATTCTTGTTAACTTAAATGTATCACCTGTGTTTGCCGCTTTAGCAGCTATGGTAGGGGGAGTATTCTTCTCATATTTCAATGATAGTTACTTTAACGTCGTAAACCGTTCAATTAATATCACAGACTCTAAGGAACAAATGAAATTCTGGTCTGGTGCAACAACAGCAGCTTGGTTAGCTGGTATTGTTACCGTCCTAATCTTAAATGCCCTTTTAGGTAATGTTATAAAATAATAGTCAATTTATTTGTGTTCAAATTAAAATGCGTTTAATAAAATAAACGCATTTTTTATTATTTATTTTTAAAATTGATTCGTTTTAAATCTTTAATTGATGGTCCATCAATATATTTTCCTTTATAAGTAAAACGGGAACCATGGCATGGACAATCATAAGTTTTTTGTTCATGATTGAAGCTTAAAATGCATTTTAAATGTGGACATGTCGCATCGACTATGAACAATTCTCCTTCATCATCTTTGTAAGCTCCATATTTTTTTCCTTTATAACTGACTATCTTTCCTTCACCATTTTGAACATCAAAATCTTTAGGAGCACTTTTTAATCTGTCACCAATCCAATGTTTCACACTATGTAAATTGTAATCGAAATACTTGCAAGTCAATTTATCACTTAAACGTCTTGGATCATATAATGCTTCATAATCAGTTTTTTTGTTCGTAATTAAATCACGGGCAAGGATTGCTGCTACATGGCTCATTGTCATTCCCCATTTTTTAAACCCTGTAGCTACAATAATATGTGGAGAATTATGGTTAATACGACCGATATAAGGTAATTTGTCAAATGTTTTGAAATCTTGAGTGGACCATTTAAAGAGTGGGTCTTCTATTTGAAAATGTTCTTTACCAAATAAAGCTAATTTCTCATAATGATTATCTCTGGATGAACACCCTGTTTGGTGATTTTCACCAGCAATTAATAATAAATCATCATCAAGATATTTCTGTGTGCGTAGAGAATGAACAGGTTTTTCTATATTAATATAATCACCTTTCTCAAATGGAACGTGATATTTTGCCGCAATTACATAGGCAGTTGATGGTTTCAATTTAGTAAAATAAAGATTAAGAGTATTATTACAAGGATAATGAGAAGCAATGACAACATGTCGTGATTTAATGTTCACACCATTATCTAAATAAGTATGACACATATTATTGTCTTCTATTACGTCTGTAACTTTTGAATGTTCAAAAATGTAACTATCATCAGCACGGCTAAATTGTTCGATTAAAGTATGTAAATACTTCGTCACATTAAAATGACCTTGATTTTTAAAACCGATTGCCTTTACTGTTTCAAATGGCAAATCTAAATTTTGTTTTAAAAAACAATCAATGTTTAATTTTTTAGCGATTTCATATTCTTTTTCAATGAGAGTTGCGATAGAATCTTTTTGAGTATAAATATAACTAGGTAAAGTTTCAAAATCACAATCAATAGAAAATTCTTTGATATTACTTTTGATAAGTTCCATTGCTAATATATTTGAATTTGCATAAAGCTGGGCTTTCTCAAGACCAAACTTTCTAGCTAAATCGTGGTAGATTAGTCCATGTTGAATCGTTACCTTCCCAGTTGTATGCCCGGTTGTACCGTGCATGACTTTATTAGCCTCAACAATTGCAACTTTGAACCCTTCTTCAGTAAGAAGTAGACCTGTAGTTATTCCTGTTATACCAGCTCCTACAATGACAACATCTGTTTCTAAATTAGTTTTTAATTCAGGAAAACCATTTATATTATATTCCTCGATCCATAATGAATGATGCATAATTGCCTCCTTTAATTTGTGATAGGAATAAATGAATTTGTAAATATATCTTCGCTTGTATTGCGATGGCTATAATTTTTTACTAGAATCTCTTCCTTATTCTTTGCAAAAGTAATCGTATCAATTCCATAAGGAGGATTATGGGCATTGCTAAATGTTTCCACTTTGATAATAAAAGTATAACTTGTTTTAGTTTTCTTTATATCCAATACTCCCGCATTCATATATAACCTGTCTTCACCGTAATAAGAATGAATCGCTTTTAGGATTGGTGGAGCTAATTCAGACAGAATAAATAGCTGTAGATTGAAGTCATTGAAAATATAATATGGAAGAGGATTATCTACAAAATTGATTGAGGTTAACGGAAGTTCTTTAATTTTCCGTAAAGGAGTTATATCTTTGATATTATTATTAGAAATATCAACATAACGCAAATCATGGAAGTTGTTGAAATTATTTAATTCAGTAATTTGATTATTACTTATATCAATAAGCTGGAGCTTTGTTAAATTCTCTAAAGTGGATATATTTTTAATTTCATTATGATTAATATGTAATTGACTTAAATTGGTTAATTCTTTAAGTAAATTCACTTCACTAATTTTATTTTGATTTAGATTCAATTGATTTAAAGAAGTAAGTCTATCAAGACCTGTTAAATCTTTCACTTTATTGTTAGATAAATCAAGAAACAGCAATTCCTTTAAATTTTCTATAGGGGTTAATGTTTCAATTTGATTATTTTTTAAATATAAATATTTTAATTTATCCAAATTACTTAAAGCATCAAGTTGTTTAATTTTATTATCAGATAATTCTAGTGATAAAAGATCTTTTAAATCATTTAATACGGAAATCGATTGAATTTGATTCTTTCCTAATGATAATTTGATCAACTTATTTAAATCCTTTATAGGTGTTATGTCTTTAATTTCATTACTATACAAATTGAGATATATAAGCTTTGACAAGGCATGAAGCGGGTAAATATCTTGAATTTGATTAAATGCTAGACTTAAGGATTTTAAATTAACTAATCTTTGTAAAATATCAATATTTGTCAATTTATTGTGTTCAATTCCTAGTAAGATAAGTTCTTTAAAATCAGTTAAATCATTTATAGAGTTAATTTCATTATCATTTAATTTTAAATTCGTTAGTTTTTTTAACCCTTTTAAATAAGAAATATCTATAATTTTATTAAAACTTAAATCTAATTTCTTTAGGTTTATCATATATTGTATGCCGCTGATATTTTTAATTTGTTTTTGTGTCAAAGTTAATTCTGTAATAGAGGATACATCCTCTATTTTAATATCACCAGTTGGTTTTTTGATAATTTCTCGGATTGCATTTTCGAAATTTTTATCTTTAAAATCAATAATTGTAAAATCATATGTCGCAAACACTGGATAATTAACTAATATGACAAATAATAATACAAAAAAGAAAAAAAGCCTTTTTTTCATGTAAATCACCTTTAAAGTTATTTTTTGATTGCTGTATCAAATCATACTCGTTATAATAAAAAATAAGTAACCTTATTTTGTAAGGCAAAATAAAAAATTTGTTTTGTAAAGCAAAATAAAACCCTTATTTTGTAAAGGAGTTGAGGAAATGGATGAATTAGATGTGCTGATTATTGATGATGAATTAGCTCTAGCAGAAACAACCAAAGATTATTTTCAAGTTATGGGACTCAATACGGATTACGTTACGAATAAATTTGATTTTCAACAATACTTTCACAAAAGAAAAATTAAATTAATTTTATTAGATATCAATCTCGGGAGTGCAAGTGGATATGATATTTGTCGTGAAATTCGTGAAACATCTAATATACCGATTCTTTTTATTAGTGTCCGTACCGATGACTTTGATAAAATTATCGCATTAGGAGTCGGGGGAGATGATTTTATTGAAAAACCATATAGCTTAAGCGTATTAGTAGCTAAAGTAAAGGCAACTTTAAGACGCTGTTATCAAGTTGAAAATGATCTTCTTAAAATAGATGATATTGAGATAGATATAAAATCACGAATGATTAAAGTCAATCAAATCATTTTAGATATGACAGTCAAAGAATACGATTTATTATTATATTTAATTAGAAATCGAAATAAAGCCATTCCCAAAGAGACCTTATATGATGAGATTTGGGGCCAAAATAATATGGGTGAACTGAATACGTTAACAGTCCATATTCGTAAAATTAGAGAAAAAATAGAAAAAGATCCTAGCAATCCTCAATACATAAAAACAATATGGGGTATAGGCTATAAGTTTGAGGGATAATATGAAACGTAAATTATATTTAACAATTGGGATATTAATCATAGCGATGATGGCTACATATCTAATCTTTATCAATAAGACCCATCAATTTTATCAAAACGAACGTATTACAACTCAAGATAGTATTTTCATTAATGATATTTTAAGTTATGTTGAGACACATTTTGATGAAATGAATGATGAGTCTATTCAAGATGCCTTAGTCTCTAAATTAAACAATCATGATATAACTGTTATGAATATTAATGGCAATATCTTATATAGCACAAATCCAAAGAATAACAAGATTGCTGATTTATTTGAATTTTTTAATGACGCTAATCAAAACCAAGATTTGATATATCAAATTAGTGTCAAAAATGAAATAGTAGGTGTTCTTGTTTTTCAACATTTTCAGGCAAACAATTTTAGTATACCAACGATTTTATTCATGACTATATTTATTATCATTGTCTTATGTTTTGTAATATTTTATGTTGTTTACCTTTATTTTAAAATCATCAGACCTTTTGATAAATTGCAAAAATTTGCTAAACGTATTTCAAAAGGAGATTTAAATCTCCCCCTAGAAATGGAAAAAACTAATATTTTTGGTGAATTTACCGCAAGTTTTGATTTAATGCGTGAAGAATTAAAAAAAGCTAAAGAAAAGGAAATCGAAACTAGTAAAAGCAAAAAAGAAATGGTAGCAAGGCTATCTCATGACATTAAAACACCGATTGCATCTATTATAGCTTGCTCTGAAATATTAAATGAAAAAGTTCCGGGGATTGACCCAGATAAATATATTGGAACAATTCTAAAAAAGGCCGAAGAAGTCAATCAATTAATTAATGATTTATTTCTTTCTACAATATCCGATTTAAATCAATTGAATTTTTATATAAAGGAATATTATAGTCACTTACTAGTGAATGATTTTATGCAATCACTTGTTTTAGAGTATCCTAAGAAAATTTATTTGTTAAATGAAGTGCCTCAAGTTTTACTAAGAACAGATAAATTAAGATTATCGCAAGTAATTTTTAATATTATCCAAAATTCTATCAAATATGCTCCTAATAGTATAATAGAAATATCATTTTCTAAAGAAGAACATTATTTAATTTGTCAATTTAGAGATTATGGAGAAGGTGTTCATTCTAAAGAATTGCCATTTTTATTCAAACAATTTTATCGTGGTGAAAATGCTTCGAAAATGGGTACATTAGGTGGTGGATTAGGTTTATATATTGCTAAATATGTCATGGATAAAACTGATGGTTTTATCTCTTGTAATAATCATAAAGAAAAAGGATTTGTTGTCACAATAGGAATTTTAATTATTTAAGAAAAATTTAATAATTAACTAAGGATTAATTAATGAAATATCTGCTAGAATGGGTTATCTAGTAATTAGGAGGCCTATATGAAAGAGATAATACTCAAAACGCATGATTTATGTAAAAGTTACTCTATTGAAGGAAAACAAAATCATGTCATCAAAAATATTGATTTAGATATTTATCAAAATGATTTTACAGTCATTATGGGAAGTTCTGGAGCTGGGAAATCGACATTGCTTTATTTATTAAGTGGAATGGATAAGTCAACTACCGGGGAAATTTTTTTTAATGGACAAGCTTTTCATCATCTAAAAGAAGATGAACTAGCAATTCATAGAAAAAATAACATTGGTTTTGTTTTTCAACAAATTCACTTACTACAAAATTTAAGTATATTAGAAAATGTTGCTTTGCAAGGATTCATTTTGAATAAACAGACCCGTAAAGAAATTGTCACTAAGGCGACAGCCTTACTTGAAAAAATGAAAGTTTCACAATATGCAAATTATTTACCGTCGCAAATAAGTGGAGGAGAGCAACAACGAGTCGCCATTGTAAGGTCCGTTATGAATAATCCACTAATTCTTTTCGCTGATGAACCAACAGGTGCGCTAAATTCATCAATGGGAAAAGAAGTTTTAGATATTTTCACAACGTTAAATAATGAAGGTCAAAATGTCGTACTCGTTACTCATGATATAAAGGCCGCTATAAGAGGCAATCGCTTATTATATTTACATGATGGAAAAATAATTGGAGAAAAAAATTTAAGCCCCTATGAAGAAAGCACAGAAATTGATCGTGAAAAAGAAATTTTATCATGGCTTAATCAGATGGGGTGGTAAGATGGAAATAATACGTTTAGTGTTTCAAAATATGAAGAAAAGAAAAGGATATCAAATAATTATTTTTGTTTTAATTTTTATCGCGTCCCTTTTGTTAACCACATCTTTATCGATTTACGAGCATACGAATCATTTGATGGATGATACTGCACAAACGCTAAAAACACCACAGTCAGAATATTTTTATTTAAAAAATGATTACAAAGATTCTTATTTTGATTGGTTTAAAGCCAATCAAAATGTGACAGATGTGGAAACAACAAATGCATTATATTTTTCGGATTCAATATTAAAAGATAATAAAAATGGTGATTATGAGTTTGGATATATTTACATCAATGAATTTCAGGAAAATCAAACAATCGATCATTTAAAAGTGATTGGAGATACAGTCAATTCTTTAAATAAAGGTGAAATCATTTTACCAAATATCATTAAGCAAACAAAAGGAATTAATGTCGGTGATGAAATCACATTGACTTTTAATAATCAAGATTACAAGTTTAAAGTAAAAGGATTTGTTGAGGATATAATGTTAGGTTCATCGATGACGATTGCCAAACAAATTTGGATATCACCAGATGATTATGAAAATTTATTTTTGCCACAAGCAAATGATAATAACCAAGTTACCCAATTAAAAGTTATATACACTAATGTGAATGTATGTCAGCAAACTGAAAATCAATTTTTAGAAACTTTTAATCCGCATGTGATTTTTTCCATTAATTATCTTCTCGCTAAAGATACAACTATGTCAGTTTTAAATATTATTTTAGCAATAATGATTTTCTTTTCAATTTTTCTAATCTTAATTGCGTTAATGGTCATTCGTTATGCGATATTAGTTTCGATAGAGGCTGATTACACAGAAATTGGCATCTTGAAAGCTTTAGGTTTTTCATCTCAACAGATATATTTATTAACCCTACTTCCCTACACTATACTATCTTTAAGCGCTACAATTATTAGTTTAGGTTTCGCCATTTTCATTATTCCTACTATCGGAAATTTGATGCTTTATTCAACGGGATTATTATGGAAAGGTAGCTTGTCATTCTTAAATTCGCTTTTAGTGCTTGTGATTATTACGGGGTTAATTGCGTTATATGCATATTTTCTTGCTCGTAAAACCAAAAAAATTAGTCCGATTATTGCGATAAGAAAAGGAATTGTGCCGCTTCATTTTTCATCACTTCTTCATTTTAATATGACGAAAATTAAAAGAATTCCTGTTATCTTTTTACTATCACTGAAACAAATAACGACAAAATTAAAACAATATCTGATGCTTTTTTTAGTAACTATTATTTTAATCTTTCCAATAGTTTTTGGAGGAGCATTGGTTAATTTATTTCAAAACCCTACTAAAGCCATGGAAATTTTAGGTTTAGAACCAACTGATATTTCTTTTTCAGTAAATACAGATGTTTATGATTTTAATAGCGTGATGAATGAAGTAAAAGATAATGAACAGATTGACCATGTTATCTATATTAATCAAACACAAATACAAATTGAAGACAAAAAGGTCGATTTATTTGTTAGCGATGACTTTGATTCATTAATCACTTCAAATATTGTTTCGGGAAGAAATCCAATTAATCAAAATGAGATTGCCTTTACCCCAACTGTTCTAAAATCCCTACATAAGAATTTAGGCGATTTTGTGACTATAAAGAATTCAGATAATAGCACATTTCGCTTTATCATTGTTGGTTTGTATCAATCTGTTGAAGCAGGTGGGACAACAGCGAGGATAAGTGTTGCAGGCATGAAAAATATTGAATCGGATTTTCAATTAAATGGTGTTTATGTTTACTTAAAAAGTGGAGTAAAAACTGATGATGTTCTAAATAGCCTCACCCATCAATTTGGTGATAAACTATCTTTATTAGTGAATCAACAAAAAAGCATGTCTAATATATTTGTGCCTATTAATCACTCGATTAGTTTAATCATCAACATCTTATTTGTGGTTAGTTGCATCATTGTATTACTAGTTACTTTTTTAATCACAAATATAATTGTTTTTAAAGAAACGAAAGAAATGGGAATATTAAAAGCGATAGGATTACAATCAAATCAAATTAGAAAACAAATTATCTATCGTTTACTAATAATCACTACATTTGGTGTTATAATCGGTATCATATTAACCTTACTTACATCAGGTCCTTTATTTGTGTTACTTTTAAATCAGTTTGGAATTGCACATCTCTCATTACATTACAATGTTTTTATGATATGTATTCAATCTATTGTTATTATCATTGTGAGTTTAATTACTTCATGGTTACAAACAAGATTTGTGAAAAAAATTAGTCCGTATAATTTAATGAATGAATAGTAAAAAGAGTCACGCTAAAACGCAATGTCATCAACTTAAGATGACTTGACAAATATCATCTTTTATAGTAAGGAATAATCTTATTATAAAGATAAAATAACTGAATATTGAATATGCTTAAAAAACTCTAGAAATAGAGTTTTTTTCGTTTTATGTAATTAATCTTTAATAAGAATACTTATATGACATGCTACTTTTATTAACTGGATAAATGTCCCTAGAGAAAATTCGATCATCTCGTATTGGAACAATTTGTTTAGCAATATTCTCAATCATCAGTATAAATGCCTTATTACGCTTCCTTCCACTTTTTTCAAATAACATCTTTATGAATGACATTTTTACAATTCCAATCGCAAAATTAACATTAATCTTCATCTTATGTTTATACTTTTCCATTTGAATTGGCTTTACCGTTTCCGCATAGCTAATGAGATCTTGAATCAAATTGAATACAAACACACTAATATAAACATCCTGTTTGATTATTTGAGATTTTAAGCCACTAAATTCTTCTAATTTCATACTTGATTTTAAGGTTCTGTAAGATGTTTCTACGTTCCACCTTAAATGATAGAGTGCTTTTAATGCTTTTATATCAAATTCACTCTCATCAAGATTTGTAAGCAAATATTCATCAATTATCTCACCATCAGAGGTCGTAATTGGTATCCTTACAAATCTTAGCTTAAAGCCATTTAATTTTAGAAGTCTTTCGACTAAATTAAAATCTGTTCTATAGTCGTTTGTTCTTTTTAAATCATACTTTATTTCAATCCAATCATCATCAGATTTAAGTGATTGTTGTTCTCTTTTAAAGTCATTTGATTTAAGTCTAAATAAGAATTTGTCGTTGTGATCATTTAAATCTAAAATTAATCTGATACTTGGGTAACCTCGATCAAAAACAATTACCTTCTTTTTATCCACTAGAATATCTCGTATTGTATTAAGGTGTGCAACAGCTAATTTTTTCTCTGAGTATTTATTTGTATTCAACTGCACATCTAAAATTATTTTATTCAAACAATCATATATTACAGAAGCCTTAGCCATAGCTGGTAAAATTTCTCCTTTACCTCCACAAACCCCAAATGTCTGTTTGTTCTCTTTTGTTGATGGTACGATAATATCACTCCCATCAATCGCGAGTATATAATGATCATTTAACTTAACATCTCTACTACTGTTCTCATAATAATTTTTGACATAATCATAACTAATTGCCTTTATAGCCTCGGGGTTAAATTTAAATCGTTGTTTAGTAAAACCCCACTGAGATATATCTTTTGGTAAAGCCATATCATCATAAAAATTTAAAAGTTCATTTTTCAATGATTTGCCTTTATAGGCAAATATTTGAAGAAATATTAAAACAGGACTTACTTTCCTATTCCTAGTAAAAAAGGTGGAATTCCCACCTCTAATTAAATCAATATATTTAGTATTTATACTATTTAGTAATTCAATAAAAGAATCTTTGATATTATATTTCTTCTTTTTCATCACTTACCTCATCATCATACACAAGCCTAGGTTTCTTTGTAGCATAAACAGCTTTTAGGTAAGGTATTTGTTCCTCAGTAACCTGACCAAAATAAAGAATAACTTTTTGTATGACTTTACCATCAATTCTATTGTTTTCAACGAGACTAGCATAATATTTAGTTCCATCTTTTTGTTCTTTTTTAAGTATTTTAACAAACATAATAATCTACCACCTTCTCACTATATTATATCACATTTATTAATAAATATAAATATATATATTAAAATAATATCACTACAATATAGAAAAAATAAAAAGGTATATCATTCAATTCGTATTGATTGATAATACCTTTTTATACTAATTTTTTACTTATCATAAAACATCTTATAAGTCAATAGTTCTTAAGTTGATGACATTGCGCTAAAACGTGGCTCTTTAAAATTTAAATCTGATTGAGATTATAAAGAAATTATTGTAAAATTAAAAAATTTGATCGACTTATATCATTTCTAATCCATTCATCAGGGACATATAGCCAAATTGCTGGTTGCATACATTCTGAGTAAAACCAATGTTGTTTAACATCGTTAAAAACATAATTCAATGCATTTTGATTCAACTTTGTGATTTTATCTATATCGAATTCTTCATCGACAATATCTAATAATTTATCTTCCACTTCATATGCAGGCATTTCAGTTTCGCTAAACCAGCCCGGATAATAATGACTTAAAGGACCACCTAATCCATGTGGACAATCATATAATTTGGTGGATTCATCTGTTGTATGGCACCACCAAGTGATGACATAAATAAGAATTCCTAGTGAGGAAATGGCTTCAACCAATTTTTCTATATTTGATGTCAAAGTTATACAATTTATATATCCTGAATCCACTTCCTGGACTTGATATGCATTAAATAATTCTTCAATTTTTTCTTGAATATTTTCTTTGTTTTGTTCTAACTTCGTAAAATATTTCATTATTTTATCTCCACTCCGTCATTTATTTATCCCGATTTTTATGTTTTTTAAATATGTTTTGATAGTAAATTTAATTGAATAGTTTTGGGACATAATAGTACAAAAGAGTGTAAACATGCATTTGTTAGCACTCTTATTTGTAAATCAAAAATTTATTAATTTGAATTTTATGTTAAATATAATCATTATAGCTGGCTTTCAAAATATTTAAGGAATGATTATTGTAATCTAATAAAGTAATTCCACAATTAGATAAATGGGTGCTAAAATCATAATGAAGTGGTTCAAGTGCTGCAAGGACAGCTTTTATAGAATGAGAATGGCAAACAATCATAATATTTTGGTCAGGGTAGGATTTAGCTACTTCTAAAATACCATCAACCATTCTTTTTTTTAAATTTGCAGTTGTTTCTAATCCATTTACTTTTTCTTGATATACTAAATCAATATATAAAGGAATATTTTTACCATCGGCCTCACCAAAATCACGCTCAATAAAAGCAGGATTAATCAATATTTCATTTGTATAATTAATTTCTTTGGCAATTATTTGTGCAGTCAGTTGAGCTCTTATAAGTGGAGAGGCAATGATTAAATCAATTTTTTCATCTTTAAAATGCTTCGCTGTTTTAAAGGCTTGCTCTTTACCTAAGGCATTTAATGGGATATCAGTCTGCCCTTGAATGATTTTATTTTTATTATAATCTGTTTGTCCGTGTCGAACTAAAAGGATTTTTGACATATCTTCACCTCGTATTAATTTTTACCTTTAATATTATAACATAGTCTTTTGTGTTTAAGTAAAAACATGATATAATAATAACGCATTCATTTTTTAAGGAGATGGAAATATATGAGAATGGTTGACTTAATTGTAAAAAAACGTAACCATGAAAAATTAAATGAAGATGAAATAAATTGGATTATCCAAGGCTATACTAAAGGTGATATTCCTGATTATCAAATGTCAAGTTTAGCTATGGCAATTTGTTTTCAGGATATGAGTGACAAAGAAACTTTTTATCTAACTAAAGCGATTGTTGAAACTGGGGAAACATTAGATTTATCTAGTGTTAATGGAAAAACAGTAGACAAACATTCAACAGGTGGAGTTGGAGATAAAACTTCACTTGCTTTAGGACCACTAATTGCTAGTTGCAATGTAAAACTAGCAAAAATGAGCGGTCGTGGATTAGGACATACGGGTGGTACTTTAGACAAATTAGAATCAATTCCTGGATTTAGTATTGAATTAGAGGAAGATGCTTTTATTAATCAAGTTAATGAAATCGGGATTGCGATTATCGGGCAAACAAAAGAAATGTGTCCTGCAGATAAAAAATTATATGCGCTTCGCGATGTGACAGGAACTGTTGAATCAGTACCATTAATTGCTTCTTCTGTTATGAGTAAAAAAATTGCGGCAGGAGCTGAAACAATTGTATTAGATGTAAAAGTTGGTTCTGGTGCCTTTATGAAAGATTTAACACATGCAAGAGAATTATCGAAAGCGATGGTTAATATTGGGAAACAGTTTAATCGAAACGTATCTGCGCTTATTACTAATATGGATGAACCTTTAGGTGAAGCTGTTGGGAACAGCTTAGAGGTTATAGAAGCAATTGAAACATTAAAAGGAAATGGTCCTAAGGATTTTGAAGAACTAATTTTAAATTTAGGAGCTCATATATTAGTTAATTCAGGTGAAGCTGAAACTATTAAAGAAGCAATCGGAATCTTAAAAACACAAATCGATAATCATGAAGCTTTAAACAAATTTAGACAATTTGTGAAAGCACAAGGTGGCAATGAATTAGTTGTGGATGATTATTCTATTTTACCTCAAGCTAAATATGTGTATGAAGTAAAAGCAGAGAAAACAGGTTATATTAGTTCAATTAATGCTTTAGCAGTTGGCAATTATGCCATGATGTTAGGAGCGGGACGTGCAACTAAAGAATCCGCAATTGACTTAGCGGTAGGTTTGAAAATGAAGAAAAAAATTGGCGATGTTGTAGAAAACAATACAGTAATAGGTGTTGTTTATAGTAATTTTGAGTTAAATGATGAAAAACTAACTGAATTTAGACAGTTATTTACTTTGACAAGTGAAAAAATAACCGCAAAGCCTCTCATTTTAGATGTTGTAAAATAAATCGTAAATTGAAACTACACATTTGTGTAGTTTTTTTTTGCTTATTTTATTTAAATTTGTCTTATCTTAGTTATATAAAATAAAATTTGTCATATTATTTTATCGAGGTGTGGTTTATGAAAAAGAAAAGTTTATTATTATTTGTGTTTGTTTTTGTGATGTTTTTAATGGGATATGCAAAATCTAATGTTAGAGGAGTCGAAGCTACAGATACATTTGTTAAAGATGCGAAATCAGCGATATTAATTGAGTTAAATACAGGAAATATTTTATTTCAAAAAAATATTGATGAAAAAAGATCTCCTGCTTCAATGACTAAAATTATGTCAATTTATTTAATATTAGAAGCATTAGAAAAAGGGCAAATTAAATGGGATGACATTGTAACTGTATCGGAGCATGCAGCAGGTTATGGTGGGTCTCAAGTCTATTTAGAACCAGGTGAACAAATGTCTGTTGAGGACTTGTTTAAATGTATGGTAATAGCTAGTGCAAATGATGCAACAGTTGCTCTTGCAGAGCAAGTGGCTGGTAGTGAAGAATTATTTGTGCAGAGGATGAATGAAAAGGTTGCCGATTTAGGATTAAAAAATACCAAATTTGCTGACCCGACAGGTTTAACAGATTTTGGTGATGGTCATTATTCAACAGCTTATGATATGGCTCAAATGGCTCGGGCATTATTACTTGATTACGGTGAAGTAACTTTAAAATATACAAGTATATACGAAGATTATATTCGTGAGAATACTAATAAGAAATTTTGGCTTGTTACAACTAATAAGTTAATCAAGCAAGTTCCTGGTATAGATGGGTTGAAAACAGGTTGGACATCAGAGGCTGGTTATAATTTAACAGCAACGATGAACAAAGATAATATGCGCTTAATTAGCGTTATTATGGGAGAGGACACATCTAGCCAACGTAATTATGATACGGTAAAATTATTAAATTACGGATTTAGCCAATATGAAGCAGTTGAATACAAAAGTAATAATTATCAAGTCGATGAATATAGTAATATTTTACTCACCCCACAAAAGGTGAAAATTATAACCAACGAGCCAATTTACTTTGTGACCAAAAAAGGTGAACAACCAAAAGGCTTAGAAGAAAAAATAACTTTTACAATTAACGACAAAGGGGCTAAAGTAGGAGATACTATAGGTAATTTACAAGTTTATCAAGATGGAAAAATTATTTACACGGTTCCTTTAACTGTTCAACAAGATGTCAATAAAGCCTCTTATTTTGAGGTTTTAGGAAGAACATTAAAGTCCTTATTTTTCTAGTGAATAACTAAAAAGCGATTAGACTATGCGTTTAATCGCTTTTCATATGGATTAATCTTAAAACCACTGATTCTTTTGATATACAAAACCGTTGTATAGAAAATTATTAATTTATTTAAGAACATTAGATTGAAGTCCAACATGAAAAGATATGATGTAGAATTTAAAAAGATGGTAGTTGGTTTCCCTGAAGATGGTAAGCCAGTAAGTGAATAAGTAAAAGAATATTAAGTTAGTGAAGTAACTATTTATTTGTGGATTAAAAAATATAAAACAATTACATCAAGTAATGGCGAAATAACCAATCATGATGAAATAGCTAAGATGAAGAAAGAGAATTCTAAGATACTCGGGGAGAATGAAGTCTTAAAAAAGTCCGTCGCCATATTTTCAGACAAATAGACTTAGCCCTATTGAGAAAAGGATAAAATTCATTGAGTAATATAAAAATGAACATACCCTAAAATATTACTTGTTGTTGAATTAAGTAAATCAAGTTACTTTGAATATATCAATCGTAAACCTAGTGTTAGTGCTAAAAAACCTGAAACAATCAAAGAACGAGTAATGGAAATATGGAAGCAATCAGATCGTATATAAGGAACAAGAAAAATTAAGAAAGTATTAGAAAAGGATGAAATAAACAATCATAAAGAAACAATATAGCAGCCATTCCTTTTATACAAATTATTATCATATGTATGTAAAACTATTGGCTTATAACTTAAATAACTTCTTTAGAACAATGGTTTTACCACAAAAAGAGCAAGCTTATCGAATGGAAACAATACGGACAAAACTGATTAAAATAGCAGGAAAAGTAGTTAAATCAGGCAGACAGATAACAATAAAATTAATTGAATCATTTCCATTAAAGAAATTGTTTAAAAAGATTTATTATCGAATAATCAATTTAAAATTCAAAATAAAATCACTAATAATGCAGTTAGAGGCACAAAAACAGGCTTAAAAAGATTTTAAGAGAATAAAGTATGAAGAAGTTAAACAACTCCCTTTTTGTGCTTATGGAAAACTAATATATCAATGTGTTATTCAATTATAATTGAGAATTTTTGATAACAGCCGTTCAAAAAGTTTGTAAAAATTAAAAACATAGCCTTAATTTCCCAAATTTTATAGGAAAAAGCCTATGTCAAAGTGTCCGTGAATAATTCAGGATAATTTTGAAATTATTGGTATCTTCTATTTCTTTTAGTCTGAAATGAAGCGTTCTTGTCTCTTTTTTTTAAATCAAATTCAGCATATTCGTAAAATGTGAATTTGCTTTCATCTTTTGCAAGCCCTAAATTTTGTTTTGATTCAATTCTTTTGGAAACTGTTTTACTGCTCTATGAGCGTCTTTTTCTGCTTGTTTTGTAGAATATTTTGGTTTAAATGTTTCTGCTTTTTCTTTACCATTTAATCTGTACCTTACTTGAAAATTTTTTCCGTTTGTACCGATTATCTCTCGAATATTAGCCATTAAAATTCCACCTTCAGTATTATTATGGTGTCGTTTTAAAAAATTGTCTATAACAAATTTTTAACGCAAAAATAAGTGAAAAATTCAATGCACAATGATAAAAACAGAAAAAAACGTATAAAAATTATGAAATCTAGTGTCCTAGGAGACTAGATTCAATACTTTTTATAAATTTCTACATATATTTGACAAAATATGATATAATTAGTTAATTTAAAAAGGAGGGGTTTTTAATGAAAAAAATGATATTTTTTTTACCAATTGTTGTTTTATTATTTTTGTTTCAACCAACATTTAATGCTGAAGCTTTTGGAGGTATAGTTCCAAATATAACAGATCCAGGTGGTGGTGGTGGTGGTGGTGGTGATTCCTATGGAAATGCTATTCCAATTAATATCGGAAATATAGGAACAACTGTTAGCAAATGTGATTTTATGAGTGAAGACAGAGTAGAAGTGTATTACAAATTTACTGCTCCTGGAACGGGTGATTATTATTTTAATATTACTCCAGATAATTCTCTAAGTATGTACGCTGAATTGGATAATTCTGTTTATTATCCTCAAGGTTCATCGAATAATTGGGATGACAATAACGCGGTTAGTTTTGATGTACAGTTATCTTCTGGACAAACGTATTATTTAGTTGTTGAAAATTCTAGTCTATTTGATTCTGGTTTCGTTACTAGTTCTATATTTAGGGCGGATGTTAATACAAAAGAGCATCCTCAATCAATAAATGCTGGTGTTGCTGTAAATTCATCGATTGATTATATTGGAGATGCTGATTACTATACCTTTACACCAAATGTAAGTGAAGTTTGGGGATACAAGACAACTGGTATTACAAATGTAAATATTTCAATAATATGCAATACTCCAAAAAAGATAGTTGATAACAATTGGATTGTTATTTATGGGGAATCAAACTACCTTTTAACAAATAACTCATTTTATGCTTTTAAACAAGGGTATACATATACAATTAGAATACAGGGCTTAACAACGGGAAATTACAGAATTGAAAAGTATGATGATATTGGTATGCAAACTATTGGTTTGAATAGTTCAACATTTAATAAAAGTGTGGTGTATACCTATGCTAATGGTGGACTAATTGAAGGGTATTTTACTAATGCAGAAGAAGCAAGACTATATATTGATGAAGCCTTGGCACCAAATTTACCTTTTACAATTGGATCAATAACAATAAGTGTATTTTCATTGCCTGTTTGGATACCAAGTGCAGCTATAATATATACAGAAGCCGATGATAACATCTCTAGTATTATTGCAACTGAAAATGCAGATAATGCACTCACTGAATATGAGACTGGACCAGTATACATCTCTATAATAATACCTGCGGGCACTGTACATTATAACATTACTATTTCACCATGGGATAAAAATACATATAATTATAGCGATATATATTACAGTGATTTTAATATAGAAAAAGACCACCAATATTAAATGAGGTGATTTAAATTATTAAATTTATTATTTTAACATTAGCAAGTGTGATATTAGCTTTAATTTCTATAATATCAAAATATGTTTCAAAAAAATCAAATAATATACCACCAATTATTATTAATATCTTAATTATTAGTTTAACGATATGTGTTATGATACTTAATGTGACTATTAGTAAAAAAAATGAATATGTTAATGGTTTAGAAATATTAATTCTTCAATTTTGTTTGATAGCTGTTTATATTTCTGGCATGGAATTATTAAAACGATACACTAGAATAAAAAATAATTCCTTAATTTATAGAATAATTTTGGGTGTAATATTTATATGTTATATTACTATATTTGTTTTTTAAATAATTAGAATAAATCATTAACACTAAATATAATGTTTCCTATAGAGAAATCAAAAACTTTCGTACGGTATTAAAAAGCAGTTCTTCGTTCTTCCATTTATTTATCGTTCGAGTATACGGAGTTCTCTCAATATTATTATACTCTCCATTGTACACTGAATCTAAAACTTTATCTGCATATCTCCATACATCATCTTTCTCTTTAAAACTTTTTTCTAGTGTAAAAAAGTAGAAATACTTTTCTAACCTATCAATACGCTTAACACCTTTCCAAGAGTTAAACGCCATAAGGAAACCTCTCTTTCTTGTCCTAAAATCTCCTTCAATGATTCCTGTTTTTATCCATCCTTTACTCTTTGATAATATATAACTGTGTGCTTTTAAAGTTGTATATGCAATGGCATATTCAATATTGTTTTTAGAATCATGCATTTCCATTACTACAAAATTGTAATTAATACCTCGCCATGATTCATACCGTTCTTTTAATTTGAGTTCCGGGAATCTTCTATTAATATTTTCAACCAATGTTTCTCGATCATTACACCAATAAGGTCTTGAATATCCTTTAAATTTAGTATAAATTACATCTAAGCCTAAGTTACTAATTTCAGTAACCGCAATCATCTTTCTAATAAATTTACTATGATTATATTTAAACCCTAGTGTATTAAATAAACGCAAAAAAAAGCCCATCACAATTAAATTGTGATGAGCTGAAATCTATATTTTATTAAAATAATATTGTTGATTTGTTTCACCAGAATGATCATCTGCTCTCCGTAATTTATAGCATCATGTTCACTAGCTATTGAATTACAAGAATAATTGATTTAATATTTCTCCTTCAATAAATTCAGGTTCTTCTCTTAAATAGTTTTTAGTGTAACATCCAAAACCTTAAATTAATATAAATATTCTAACCTACTTATTTTTTAATTTTAGAATGTTTTTCTCTATTTTTAAAGGATATCGTTCCGTTTTTAAACAACAATCAGTATCATAGCCTAAAATATTCTATTTATTCTACCAACCATTCACATGGTGAATATTAGTATAAAATCGAAAAGGGGAAATATTACATTTGTTATAATATCGCCCCAACAGCATTATCATAATATAAAAAACACCCTGGATTGCTCCAGGGCCAGGCCTGAATTATTACGCTTCAATGAGAGGCTTACAGGATCTGTTACTACATATTATTCTCGACTTACTAAAAATAAACTATTTACTAAAATTAAATAAAACTCTGCCTATAGATAAACAGGCCGTCGCAACAGCCTGTTTCAGATGGGTTCCGAAGAACTACCACCGCAATTCCATATATATCATACTAGATTATCCTAAAAAAATCAAAGTAATTAGTAGTATTCCATATTTACTAAAGAAATGTCATTAATTATTTAATGGAATTAGGGTATATCTAATAATTTATTTAGTACTAAATGGCTATATCATTTTAGTGTTGAATGTCTTTACATAGAAAATAATCATTCGTATTTTATAAATTTCTGACAAATAAGCTCCATCCATTTAGGATAGAGCAAATTAACAATTTAACTCGACCTTTTATAAGACGCATATCGAGTAGCGACAAATATTTGAAAATCAAAGTCATAAAGTATCTAATAAATAAAATTAAATGTTCTGTAGTTCCATAAAATAATTTACTATTAAAGCAATTTTAACTAGGCTTCCTTTAACATTCCATTTTTTAAGCAGATAATACGATTGTCATAGATTTCATCTATGATTTTGTTTATTGATAATTTTATCAATTTTCCGCTTGAATCATAAATTTTATGTTCCGATAATTTTAAATACTTCAGTAATTCTGATTTCGATAATCCATTATGTTTAAGGTAGTATAAACAAGCAATCACGCTAATTGTATTAATACTGTGAAAATGATTATTATACTTTAATACCATTGTATTTCTTGCACGTTTATCAACTGATACAAAATACGTGAATTCTTTAATATCCAACGTATAAAATATTGCTGCCAAGAATGCTGTTTTTATTTCTCCTAAATTATCAGCACCTCTTTGAATTACACGATTATTTATCTGATTAAATTCTTCCAAAAATTTCGAATCATCATATTGATCATCTAAAAATGATTCTAACTGATAATATTCTTCTTCATAATAATCTACACCAAATAAATCACAACAATCTCGCAATATACTCAGAAATGTTCTTTTATCTGGTAATACTTTACTATTAGTAAGCATATTCATTAAATCTTGATCAGTAACTTTAATAATTTTTCCTTCATTTATAAACATCAATAATTTTGATGACACATACTCTGGCCATTGGACTTCATCGATAATGTATTCATGTAAATAATATTCACCTTTTATTGATAAAAAATGTTCTAAGAGAGATGGTTCTTCATTTACAGGTTCGGATAACTTAATTATTGCATCTGTATCTAATAATACAGCCACTAAGTCAATCAATTTTTTCCCCTATTCGATTAAATATTTCTCTTAGATCCCCTTTAATATATTCATTATCTTTTTTTGCCCTACCTAAAGTAATCAACTCTTCTTCATCATTATCTATAATAAAAGATTTCAATTGACCATATGAAATTAACTGCGTACGTTCTTGCCAACGTAAACCAATCTCATATTTTTTAATCTCATATAGAATTCCACTTTTTTCATCTCTATCTGGAATTGATAGCAATTCGCTTACATTCTTTTCTTTTATGAAACAAATCTCATAAAGACGCAAAACAATTGTTTTATACGGTACAGCAAATATATCCATCAGTTTAATAATATTCTTTGTCTCTATGTTTTTAGAATCAACTTTCATTATTTCAAGTTTTTTTATTAATATCATCTTTGGGACTAGTAATAACGCTGCAAATAAATTTGCCTGTTGTTCATTGTCATCGATTTCTAAATCTTCTTCTTTAATTAAATGGTTAGTTACATCCAACTGATCTTGATTGTAAATTAAATGAAATAATTCATGTGCGGCAGTATATATTTGTTTTTCTAGAGGTAAGAAAGTATTAATATAAATAAACGGTTTTTCCTTATAATTACAAATAAATCCACAAATTTCTGAATCCTCTATTGGAAAACGAATAATCTGTATATCTTTAGAAAATGTTTGAATGATATTAAATATGTCATCTTGTAAAATAACTCCATTACCAACATATCTTTCAATAAAGCTATTTACCTTATCTTCTATATCAATAAACAAATTGATATTATTTTTATAAATAGACGTTTTTAATAGATCATGCATAATTAATCACCTTGTACTCTATTCAAGATTTCTTTATTTTCTCTGATTTCACTATGAAATATAATCATGTCCATGATTTTTTCTGCATGCTTCAATCCAATTTTGGCCTCTTTTGTTTTTACTTGTCCCATAAACAATTTAATAGGATTTATATTTTCTTCATTGTTATTTTTCATTAATATATCTATACTGATATTCAGTGTTTTACAAATTGCATTGATTTCTTCTACTGTTATGCTTTTCCGGCCATGAACAATTTTATTAACTATTTGTTTATTCCAATTTAATTGATCTGCTAATTCAGATTGCTTTATGCCTCGATTATTTAAAATTGTTAATAAATTCTTACCTATTAGTTCATTTGTAGATAACATGATTAACACCTCCTGACTATAGTATATGTTTAATTACAATTTTTGTCAATGTTTTGTATACTTATTATATGTAAAATATTAAATTAGTATTCAAAATGGTTACTATTTTTAAAATAATAAGATGTTTTTTAATCAAAATAACAATGTACCCATTGAAAAAGGTCTATCCCTATAGGGCACTTTAGTGATGACTAATGATTTATCTATTGGAATACTATTTTTGATAGGATTAGTTATGTCAGGTATATCCTCCTTTTATCAAAAGATTAAGTATCATTGTTATAAAGTATTCTCTATGCTGAAGTTTCATGAATTCTTGCAATCACCTCTAGCCCTTGGGACCTAACAAAATTTCAATAACTTTTTAAAACATTAACTTGCTCGGTAGTTTTTGAAACAAGAGGAATAATCGTCAAAGCAAGCGTTGATTTTTTTGAGTATTGTGAAAAGTTTTGCAGTCTATTATTAGTTAAAATTTTGCATGTAATTTAATTAAACTCTTATTGTCTTTATATATCTTCATTAACTTGGTTGATTACTTGCTGGTTAACATGCGGGGTACTTGCGGTCTTTATGGAATAAATTCAGAATCTATTACCAAGTAGATTTGTACAATTATTAATTTTCATCTTGTTCACTACTTGTACACCAATATGTGAATTTGCTTGAATTACTTTTACTTTCGTCCCATTATCAGCGCTGCTTGCTTTAAAATATCATTTTCCATTTTCAATTGCTGATTTTCTTTACGTAATCTAATTAAGTCATTTTCTTCATCTGTTCTATTATCCTTTGCTTTAAAAGAACTTGTCTTATTATATTCATTAACCCATTTATAAAGACTTGCTCTTGCTATTCTATATTCTTTCAATATTTCACTAGCTGATTTCCCATTATTATGTAATGCGACAATTTGTTTCTTAAATTCATCAGAATATAATTTACCTCTAGCCATGTTAAATACCATCCTTTTTCTATTAAAAAGACTAAAGTAGGGAATTCTATTGGTGACCTAAAAATATTGAAAGATGGTAAAGTAATTTATACAGTTCCGTAACGGTAGAACAAGATGTTAAAAAAGCATCATATTTTGAAGTGTTAGGAAGAACATTAAAATCTTTATTCCATAGATAAAAAGCGATTAAATAATATGTTTAATCGCTTTTCTTTTTAGATATTATATGTAATTTAGATTTTGCAACCATTACTTTTTTTATCATTCTTGATTTAAGATAAACTTATTTTTATAATAAGTGCCATTATATTCATAAAGGAAACATTTTTTCATCACATAAAGGCTTACTAATGAAGTGACTTTTAACATATATTGAATATCATTTTCTATGCATGGAGTATTTTTCGAATATGAATTTGCAAAATCTAAAATGATTTCAGATAAATTATCTACTGATATGTGATTTAACTCATCTTCTAAAATATAAACTGAGATATTATCTTTCATTATTTTAAATTGTTTAGCTAATTCTTTTTCATAATGTAGATGATAAATGAAATCGTTCAAATCTTTTGTTAGTTTATGAAAATGGACAGTGCAAAAAAAATCAGCTAAAAAATGATTTATAATCCCCAATTCAATAGAAAACTGTTTAATCGATGTGTATGGAGTATTCGTTAGTTTATTAATTCTTTCAACAATAAATTCTAATGAGTCTTTCATTTTGTGAGATTTCATGCGTAATTCTATCGATAAATCCGGAATGATATTTCCGTAAATAAAACTTCTTTTATTTAGATATTCAGGGAATAAGTATTCATATTGATTATATATTTTTAATGCGATGTGTTTATGAGTAAATGCATTCATGGCTTCAACTCCTAACTATTAATATAATACCATAGAAAAGATAATTTTATGAAGAATAATCGTTAAGATTGTAAGAACCATTATATGGGATAATAGTTTGAATAGTTAAATCAAATGATATAGAATACGTAATTGTATATTAGTTGAAATCTTTATAGAAATATGTCAAAATATAAATGTCTTAAATTTCGTTAATTTAAAATATTAACGTTTTTTTTGATTAAAATAATAATGATTAAAATAAATGCTAATTTATGATTATATTATTGGAAATAAATTATAAAGTTTTGTATAATGAATACTAGTTAGTAAAACAGTTGTAGGAGGAAGAAAATGAAACCTGTTTTGAATATAAAAAATTTACACGTTACAGTTGAAGATAAGGAAATTTTAAAAGGTGTAGATTTAGACATGCAAGGTGGAGAAATCCATGTAATTATGGGACCAAATGGTACGGGGAAATCAACCTTGTCATCTACTATCATGGGTGATCCAAAATATACCGTGACAGAAGGTGAAATTATATTAAATAATGAGAATATAATTGATATGCCAGTCGATGAAAGAGCACGTAAAGGACTATTTTTAGCAATGCAATATCCATCAGAAGTGCCAGGAGTTACTAATTCTGATTTTATTCGTACTGCCATGCAAGCAAAAACTGGGAAATCAATTCCTTTATATAAATTTATCATGGATTATGATAAAGCCATAGAAAAGTTACAAATGCGTAGTGATTTACCACACCGTTATTTAAATGATGGTTTTTCAGGTGGTGAAAAGAAAAGAAATGAAATTCTGCAAATGTTGATGCTTAAGCCAAACTTTGCGATTTTAGATGAAATAGATTCAGGTCTTGATGTTGATGCTTTAAGAATTGTAGGAGAAGCAGTTAACTCAATGCGGAGTGATACTTTTGGGTGCTTATTAATTACCCATTATCAAAGAATACTAGATTATATAAAACCAGATGTTATCCATGTGATGATGCAAGGTAAAATCGTTAAAAGCGGTGGTTTAGATTTAATGGAAAGAATTGATAAAGAAGGTTATGATTGGATAAAAGAAGAATTAGGTATTGTGGATGAAAGAGTTATACCTGAAGAAACAAGCAAAAGACCAGCAATGATTGGTGAATGTGCCACTAAAAAAACATTGAATGTATAAACATCATAAGGATTGGAGGAAAAGAAATGCCAGATTTGACAGTAACTGATGATTTAAAAGGCCATTTTATTTATGATGATGAAGAAATTATCCAATTACGACAAAATAAACTTGAAGAAGTAGCGAAAAAACAATACCCTAAAGTAGGGAAAATTAAATTCGATAGCTTTCATTTTGAACAATTAAATGTAAAATATATTAATGAAGATAAAGTTCTAAAGTTATCTAATAATTTGAAAAATCTCATCGATGATGAAACAAATATCCTTATTTTAAAAGATGGAAATTTGATTTATTCAAATTTAGACGAACAATTTAAAGATATTAAAATAATTAGTTATTTTGATGCATTAAAAGAAAATAATCAGGAAATTTTAGCTATTTTTCATGAAAATTTCCAAAAAAATGATGATAGTAAATTGAAACTCTTGAATTCTGCTTTGCAAAATAGCGCTATATTAATTGACATCCCTAAAAACGTGGTCATTAAAGAGGCCTTAAAACTACACATTATAGGTGAGGCATGTGATTTAGTACACCATACAATAATTGTGGGTCACGAAAATAGCGAAATTACAATTGTTGAAAAACTTGATAATCTAAAACCAATCCAAGTTAATTATGTCAATAATATCATGGCTTTAGAAAATTCGAAAATTAATTATATTGGAATTGATCGTTTAAGTGAAAAGACTAATGCTTTTATTGAAAGATATGGAATCGTAAAAGCCGATGCAACGCTTATTTATGCATTAGGTCAATTAAACGAGGGAAATACATTATCAAATAATATAGTAAAACTAGTGGGAAAAAATGCTTATTGTGAATCACGTAATGTCTTATTCACTGATAAAGAAAACATTCATGCCATTACAATAAATATTGAACATTTAGCTCCTTATAGTGTCGGAAAGATTATAAATCACGGTATTGTAAAAGACAAAGGTGTTTTGCATGTTGATGGAATAGGTAAGATTAATCAAGGAATGAATGCATCTAATTCACAACAACAAACACACATCATCACTTTATCATCTGATGCGAAAGTAAGTGCGAATCCGTATTTATTAATTGATGAATACGATGTTTTAGCTGGACATGGCGCGGGAATTGGTAAAGTTGATGAAGAAGAGTTATATTATTTAATGAGTCGTGGTCTAAAAAAAGAGAAGCAGAGAAATTGATTATTCTAGGATTTCTCCATCCAATAATAGAATTAATTGCTTCGCTTAAAATAAAAGAAAGTTTTATTAAAACAATAGAAAATAAACTATCAATTTAAATTGGAAGTGATGATATTATGGATGTGAAAGAGTTACGAAAAGATTTTTATGTGCTATCTAATAGTCATTTAGCTTATTTAGATAATGCCGCATCAACGTTAAAACCTAAACAAGTGATTAATGCCCTAAATTACTATAATGAAAGATTAGGGGTAAATGTTCACCGAGGTGTTTATCGTTTGAGTTATGAAGCAACGGAATTATATGAAAATGCGCGAAATAAAGTAGCCACATTATTAAATTGTCAATTCGAAGAAGTTATATTTACGCGAGGAACATCAAATGCTTTAAATTTAGTAGCAACAAGTTATGGTATGAGCCAAATAAACGAAGGCGACGAAATTATTACGAGTGAATTAGAACATCACTCATCTATGTTACCTTGGCAAAATGTCGCAAAAATTAAAAAAGCCAAACTGGTGTATGTTCCATTAGATAATGAAAAACGAATTACGATTGAAAACTTTAAAAAAGTATTAAGCGATAAAACGAAAGTAGTCGCATTAACCTATATTTCAAATGTGATGGGTTACATTTCACCTATGAAAGAAATAATTACTTTAGCACATGAAAAAAATGCGGTTGTTGTAGTTGATGCAGCACAAGCCGTTCCTCATATGAAAGTCGATGTCAAAGATCTTGATTGTGATTTTTTAGCTTTTTCAGGACATAAAATGTGTGGTCCGACAGGAATTGGTGTTTTATATGGTAAATATCATTTGCTTCAACATATGGAACCCATAGAATTTGGTGGGGATATGATTGATTATGTTGGATTAAACGAGGTCACTTATAAGGATGCCCCCTATAAGTTTGAAACCGGAACCCCATTAATTGCCTCTGCTATTGGTTTAGGCGCGGCAATTGATTATATTAATTCTATAGGATATGATTTTATTGTGTCACAAGAAAATATGTTGCGAAACTATTTGTTAACTCAAATGAATTCTTTAGAGGGAATTACGATATTTAATCCCAATACAGATACAGGAATTGTTGCTTTTAATATCAATGGTGTCCATCCACATGATGCAGCAAGTGTGTTTGATGAGGAAAATGTTGCGATTCGTGCAGGGCATCACTGTGCCCAACCTTTAATGCATTGTTTAAATGAAATAGCAACGGTACGGGCATCAGTTTATTTTTATAATACAAAAGAAGATATTGACCAATTTATTTCAGCCATCAAAAAAGCAAAAAGTTTTTTTGATAACTTTATGTAAGGGAGTTTTGTAGATGTCTCAGGGAAATTTAGAAACCTTATATCGTCAGGTAATAATGGATCATTATAAAAATCCTCGCAATAAAGGCTTAATAGATAATGACGAATTTTATACTGTTCATTTAAAAAATCCGACTTGTGGGGATGATTTAACGATTCAAATTAAAGTTCAGAATAGTATTGTTACAGAAGTGCATCATGATGGAACGGGATGTTCTATTTCAATGTCGGCTGCGTCTGTTATGAGTGAAACTATCATTGGATTAAAAATAGATGAAGTCAAAAAAATAATTGATAATTATGTACACATGTTAAAAGGTGAGCCATTTGATGCGCAAATGTTTATGGGGGACGCTATTGTTTATCAAGGTGTATCAAATTTCCCAGCACGTTTCAAATGTGCTACTATAGCATGGAAGGCTTTAGATAAGGCCTTGACTAATCATGAAAATTGTCTTCATCATCATGAAGAAGAAAAATAGATATTTATCAATAAAGAGGTGAAAAATGTGGCAGAACAAAAACAAGATTTAGATCATATTGTTGGTGATTATAAATATGGATTTAAAACAGAAACAAAAAGTGTATTTGATACGGGAAAAGGCATTAGTGAAGAGGTTGTACGTCTCATTTCTCAAAAGAAAAATGAACCAGAATGGATGCTAAATGTGCGTTTAAAGGCATATCACTATTTTGCTTCATCTCCTGACCCTGATTTTGGACCAGATTTAACAGGAATTGACTATAATCAATATACTTACTATATAAAATCAACTGAGAAATTAGAAAGCAATTGGGAAGATGTTCCACAAGAAATCAAAGAAACATTTGATAAATTAGGAATACCTGAGGCTGAGCAAAAATTTCTTGCAGGAGTCTCGACTCAATTTGAGTCAGAAGTGGTTTATCATAATACATTAAAAGAACTAGAAGACCAAGGAGTCATTTTCTTAGATACAGATACTGCATTAAAGAAACATCCTGATTTATTTAAAGAATACTTTACTAAATCAATTCCTGCAACGGACAATAAATTCGCAGCTTTAAATACTGCAGTTTGGAGTGGTGGTTCATTTATATATGTCCCAAAAGGTGTTAAAATTGAAAAACCATTACAATCTTATTTTCGTATTAATTCGGAACAAATGGGACAATTTGAGAGAACATTAATCATTGTTGATGAAGGGGCATCTGTTCATTATGTAGAAGGATGTACAGCACCTATTTATTCAAAAGATTCTCTACATGCTGCCGTTGTCGAAATTTTTGTTCGTGAAGGTGGATATTGTCGGTATTCAACAGTACAAAATTGGGCTAATAATATTATAAACTTAGTTACAAAACGGGCAATGGTTGATAAATTAGGTCATATGGAATGGATTGATGGCAATATAGGATCAGGTATCAATATGAAATACCCGGCATGTGTTCTTCGTGGTGAAGGGGCAAAAGGAACAACTGTTTCTATCGCATTTGCTGGTGCTGGGCAAAATCAAGATACCGGAGCTAAGATGATTCATTTAGCGCCCCACACATCCTCTACAATCATCTCTAAATCAATTTCTCGAGGTGGAGGACGGGTAAATTACCGTGGACTTGTAAACCTTGGTAAAAACGCTAAAAATGCGAAATCACACGTTGAGTGTGATACGATAATATTAGACGGATTATCAAAATCAGATACTATCCCAACAAACATCGTGAATAATAGTGATGCATCGATTGAACATGAAGCAACAGTGTCTAAAGTTTCAGAAGATCAATTATTCTACTTAATGAGCCGTGGTTTGACAGACCAACAAGCAACAGAAATGATTATTATGGGCTTTATTGAACCATTTGCCAAAGAACTTCCTATGGAATATGCGGTAGAGTTGAATCAATTATTAAAATTAAATATGGAAGGTTCTATCGGTTAACGATAAATGAATTCGCACATTCTTTTGAATGTGCGTTCTTTACTGAATGTAGAATGAATATATGTTTTTGTGAAATGGAGTATAAACATGAATAAAAAGGTCTATATTATTATCTCTCTAATGACATTCACTTCGTTTGTGAATAATTTTGCTCATCCTGTAACCCCACAGTTAGTCAGTCAAATTGGATATGGTCCTGAATTATTAGGTACTTTATTTGCGGCTATGTCGTTGTCAAACTTTTTCATGTCGCCTGTTTGGGGAAGACTTTCTGATAAATATGGGCGCAAACCATTTTTAATTATGGCACCTATTGGCTATGCATTCGCACAGTTAGGATTTGGTTTTTCAACAAACCCTAATATTATAGTTTTTTTTAGACTTTTAGCTGGTGGGATTGCCTGTGCTTCATTTGTTGCTGGTATGGCGTATTTAATTGATGTTTCAGACCCCGATAAACGAACAAAAATCATGGCTATTTATACCGCTTCGACTGGATTTAGTGGAACATTAGGCTATCTAGCAGGTGGTTTAATTGGAAATACCAATTACCATTATGCATTTATTGCCCAAGCCACCCTTTGCTTTGTTACTGCTTTCTTCATTTTTATTTTAATAAAAGAAGTTCGCCATAAAACAAAAGTAAAGAACAGCAGCAATGTAATAAAAGACCTTTTAAAATATCGAGGAAGTCTTGTCCCTTTTTTACTACTCATCACAATGCTTACAAGTTTTTTAGCCTTAGGCTTTAATAATGGCTTTAATGCTTATATGAAATTTATAATGAATTTAAAACCAAGAGAAATTGGTTTCATTATGGCCATTACAGGGTTTATAGGCTTATTTATGAATGTAGCTATTTTCCCTTTAATTAGAAGAAAATTTAACGATTTTCATTCTCTTACACTCAGTCTTTTTATTATCTTTTTTACACTATCACTTGCTGTGTATTTTGAAAAAAATTATTTTAATGTTTCACTTATCATATTGGTTATTTTCTTTGCTTTTATGGCATTATATAAACCACTTCTACAAAGTATCATATCAAAAGTAGGGAATGCTAATGGTGAGATTATGGGGTTAAACAATGCGGCAAATGCACTTGGAATGGTCGGTGGGTCCTTTTATTCTGGTTTTCTTTTTTCTGTTAGTATGGGATTCACTTTTTATTCTTTTGCGTTTATTGGATTTATCTCTTTTGGATTATTATTTTTAAAGAGAAACGAATTTGAGGTGATTAAATGAAAAATGAATTAAGAAAAACAGGTTTAGAAAAACGGAATAAGATGAGTCAAAATGAAGTGAAAGAATTATCTAATCAAATTATTAAACAAATTAAAAATAAGTTTGATTTAAACCTTTATCATACTTTAGCTTTTTATATGCCACTAGGTAACGAAGTTGATTTAAGACCATTGATGGACGAATTAATTACTTTAAATAAAATAATTGTTGTTCCTAAAGTGTTTGATCGTTTTACAATGGATTTTTACCAAATTCAAACGACACTTGATGTTCATACAGGAAAATTCAAGGTATTAGAGCCTAACAGCAATAAAAAAATACCAAAGAACGAAATTGACATAATTTTCATTCCTGGTATTCATTTCTCTTATCAAAATAATCGTTTAGGTTATGGTGCAGGATATTATGACCGTTATTTAAAAGATTATGATCATGTAAAAATTGGTGTTTGCTTTAGTTTTCAACACATTCCTCTTATTCCTGCAGATTCATATGATATCCCAATGGATTGGATTATAACGGAAAATCCATTACATCTACACCATGATGAGGATTAGATTCAATATCGCTTGATTTTAATGAAATTTTGGATAAGGCCATCCCGGCTTGGGTGTCGTTTTCGGGTGTAGTTGAGATATCAGCCATTGCTAGAAATCCCACTATTTTGTCATCATCATCCACTACAAGAAGACGTCTTATTTGTCTATTACCCATAATATGAGTCGCACTTCCTACTTCATCATCTGGATGTATGGTTAGTAATCTTGTGGTCATTATGTCCTCTAGTCTTGTTTTAGCATCATCATTTTGGGCTATTCCTCTTATTATCATATCACGGTCAGTAATGATACCAACAGGGTGATTATCATCATCTACAATTGGGATACACCCAATATTATGTTCTAGCATTAAAATAGAAGCATCCTTTATAGTGTCATACGGTTTTAAGCTGATGACACTTTTTGTCATGATTTCTTTTACTTTCATTTCTATTCCTCCTTATCAATATGTTTTGTATCTTATGTTTTTTATATACATCAGATATAAAAAATGTATGCACCTGCATATAATAAAAATAAGGAGGGATTTTTATGTTTCGAGTTGATAGAATTTATGTGAATAATAAGGCATTTTTTACTTATACAATTAAATTGCCAAAAACGACTTTACTAATTATTGCCAATGACATTGGTTATTTTAGTTGTCGAGCAATTGATGTAGATGTCTTTGATTCAAAACCACATTTAAAAGAAAGAAAAGTTGTATGTGGTTGTTGTAGTGGAGTTAAAACAATTGAAGAATTATTAAATGCACCATTAGAAAAGGTGACAGAGCAAGCGAGAAAATTAGGTATTACAGAAGGAATGATTGTAAGTGATGCTTTAAATAAATTAGAGTAGCCATGCATAAACGTAGACGTAAAGTTAAAATTATTACCTTACCTAAATTTATTTTGTTCTTAGTCATCATTTTCCTATTATTCTTAGTTGTATCAAAAACTTATTTCCGTTCTCCTTTATTGGTATATGCCAAACAAAAATCTTTTTTCTATGCATCTGTAATAATCAATGATGCTATAAGTAATCAAGTTGTACCAAATATAGATACAAATAAAATAATTAACATGGAAACTAAAAGTAATGGTTATGTGACAAGTGTCGTCGTGGATGTTTATCAAGTCAATTTATTAATTTCAAAGATGACAAAAGAAATTCAAGATCAATTATTAATTTATCAAAATGATAAAGATAATGAATTGAATAAACTCCATATTCCATTAGGTGTTATGTTTAATAATCCGATGTTTAACAATGTAGGTCCGAAAATAAATATTCAATTAACCATCATAGGAAGTGTTGTTTCCGATATTGTATCTTCAGTTAAACCTTATGGAATTAATAATAGTTTGATAGAAGTCGTTATAAAAACACGAGTTAAATTTCAAGTTGCTATCCCTTATCAAAAAGATGAAATTATTGTCGAAACGAATACTCCATTATTAATAAAAGTCATCCAAGGAAGTGTACCACATTATTATTATACCGGAGGGAATGGTTATTTTAGTAATCCACCTACAGATACTAGTGGTGGAGCACCTGATAGTAGTCTCTTACAACAATAGTATTTCCATATGTATTTAGATATGATATAATAAATTTGAGGTGTTAACATGTTTGAATTTGATAAAAAATCATTTGAATTAATAAAGGAATATCGAGAGTGCTTTGATGAACAATTATTTAAAGATAAATATACAGAAACATTAGATAAATATGATGTTATTGTTGGTGACATGTCTTCAAATCTATTGCGTTTAAAAGGTTTTTCATCTAAAAAAAATGATTCACCATATTACGTAAATTTTATACCAGATTATTTAAATGAATCATGTAATTATAACTGTCCATATTTTATTGTAAAAAGAGTTAAAAATGTATAAAGGTTTTTTGATTGATTTAGATGGTGTTGCATATTTAGGAGATAAAGTGATTCCTACTTGTCGTGAATGGATTGCTAAATTAAATCAAGAAAAAATAAAATATTGTTTTGTGACGAATAATTCGACACGAACTAGCCAGGAAGTATATGATCATTTAACTCAAATGGGTTATGATATTGATATTTGTAATATCATTACTTCAAGTGAAGTAACCGCTAATTACATTAAAAATATGAATGAATTCGGACGTGTTTATTTAATTGGTATGAACGGCATTAAAAAAGAATTAGAAGATAAGCACATTTCGATTGTGCAAGAAAATGCAGATTATGTTGTTATAGGGTTAGATTTAGAACTTACCTATGATAAATTAACCACTGCTTGTCGTGAACTCTTTCACGGGGCACAATTGATATCAACCAATAGTGATTTAAAATTATCTACCGCAAATGGTATCATACCTGGTAATGGGTCTATTACACAAGTTCTCGAATTAGTCACTGGTGTAAAAGCAATTTATATGGGCAAACCACAAACGGAAATGCTTGAGTATGGACTTAGAAAATTGAATTTAAAAAAGGAAGAAGTAGCTGTCATTGGTGACAACTATTTGACTGATATACTAGGAGCTATTAATTTTCATATGGATAGTATCTTTGTTGAGACAGGAATTATGAAAATAAGTGATTTAAATCAATTTGTCAAGCAGCCAACGATTATTTTAAAGGATTTATCGCAATTAAATATGAAATGAGAGAGTATTAGAACTTAGAAATTGACATCTTATGATTAGATCTTGAAAATTAATATGCTAGATGATATGGATGGATAGCTGTATTGAACTGCACATCTAAGATTATTTTATTGAAACAATAGTATATTACAGAAGTTTTAGCTATAGTGGTAAAATTTCTCCTTTACCTCTACAAATCGGAAATGTCTGTTTGTTCTCTTTTGTTGATGGTATGATAATATCACTAGCATCAATCGTGAGTATATAATGATAATTTAATTTAATAGCTATACTACTGTTATCATAATGATTTTTGAGATAATCATAACTAATTGCATTTATAGCCTCGGGGATAAATTTAAATCGTTGTTTAGTAAAACGGCACTGAGATATATCTTGTGGTAAAGCCATATAATCATAAAAATTTAAAAGTTAATTTTTCAATGATTTGCTTTTATAGGAAAATATTTGAAGAAATGTTAATACAGGACTTATTTTCCTATTCTAGTAAAAAAGGTGGAATTCGTACTTCTAATTAAATCAATATATTTAGTTTTATAATATTAGTAATTGAATAAAAGAATATTTGATATTATATTTTAGGTTTTCCTACTCTCTTTTTGATTATTTATGCTCGTATATTAATTTTCGAAAAAGTTATAATATTTATGATGATAACATTATTTTTAAGAAAACCCTTGAATTATTCTAAAGAAGTAGTATCATAATAAATGCGACTTTGTACTCAAGGAGACGAGAAATATGACATTTATGACAAATATTCTTCATACAGGGTCCTTGAGCGTCGTCTTTGCATTAGCGGTATTCTTACTGGCATATATTTTAATTATTGCTGAATTAGTAGACCGAGCTATTGTTGCATTAATCGGCGCAGGACTTATGATCATTTTTCATATTCTAAATCAAGAACAAGCTTTATCACATATTGATTTTAATACCATAGGGTTATTAATTGGGATGATGATTATGGTAAACATTTTAAAAAGAACTGGTGTATTTCAATATGTTGCGATAAAAGCTGCACGGCTAGCAAAAGGAGACCCTTGGAAAATTATTTTATTTTTTTCCATCATCACTGGGGTTGCGTCTGCATTCTTAAATAATGTAACCACGCTTTTGTTAATCGCTCCGGTGACGTTTGTTATTACTGATACTTTAAAAATTAGCCCAATCCCGTTTTTGATTCCAGAAATTATGGCTTCAAACATCGCAGGGACGGCTACTAAAATTGGGGACCCTCCGAACATAATGGTGGCATCTAAAGCTGGGATTTCATTTATGGATTTCCTTTACCAGATGGGGCCAGTTATTATCGTTATTTTCGCTGTTACGATGGTTCTATTTAAAATTATCTATCGAAAATCTCTTAATGTTAAAGAAGAAGATAAACAAAAGATTTTAGCATTTGATGAGTCACTAGCAATTACGAATAAAAGTCTACTGATAAAAAGTATTATAGTTCTAATCCTTACCATAGTTGGTTTTGTCATTGGTGACAAATTAGGAATAGAAGCGGCTACAATAGCGATATTTGGCGCATCTGTATTACTTTTAATCGGTAAAGTTGATATTGAAGAATTATTATTAGAGGTGGAATGGCCTACTTTATTCTTCTTTTTAGGGCTATTTGTAATAGTAGGTGGTTTAGTACAAGTAGGAATTATTAATGACTTAGCTAATAGTATGATAAAAGTAACACATGGTAATACGTTAATAACGGCTATGATTATTTTATGGGTTTCAGCTATTGCATCAGCGTTCCTTGATAATATCCCTTTTGTAGCAATCATGATTCCATTAATTCAAACTTTAGGAACCTCAGCCGAAATTGTGCCATTTTGGTGGGCATTAATTTTAGGTGCTTGTTTGGGTGGAAATGGTTCATTAATTGGAGCATCACCAAATGTAATAGGTGTTGCAATGCTTAATAAACATGGTAACAAATTTTCATTTGTTGATTTCTTTAAGATTGGTTTCCCATTAATGATTGTTTCTATTATCATTTCTACAGTTTATATTATTATTCGCTATCACAGCTACTTCTAAAGGACGAGGTGTAATATGAGAAATTATATTAGTACAGAATCAACGAAACATCAAATGAAATTAGTGATGATGGGAGCGAAGGTTGAACAAATTAATTCAAAATTATGTTATGTTAAATTTGAATTAGAAAAGTGTTGCATATCTTATGTTTATAGTATTAATAAAAGAGATCGCTTCTTTTTGGAAAGAATAAAACCATATCCATTAACTTATCGTGATTTTGAAAATGAAGAAGATGTCTTACATGAAATTGAACTTGATATTAAGCAATTTAAAAATGCAACATTAAGCCATAATATTCAAAAATTTATTGAAATTAATAAAGATATGAGTTATTTAATGAAAGAATTAGAAGATTTATTTTTATACTATAATGTACCCAAAGATAAATTAGAATATTTCTTAAATGAATTAGGGCAAATCCATCAACAAATCATTGAAACGAAAAACTCTTCGGAACGTGTCTTTTTTGAAAGTGAGCCCCATCATTTAACTAATAAATAATTAGAAAGAAAAAAATCAACATATGTTGATTTTTTTTTATATATTATAGTCAATATAAGTAATAATTGCTATAATGTATAGGATAATGGGAAATTTTGGAAGGGGTTATAAACATGAAAGGTTTTAAACTTGTTTGTATATTTTTTATCTTTGTTCTTGTTTTTATAATTAGGTTTCCGGAGGAAACTTTGGCTAGTGATGCAAATGTTTCCTATTTACAAGGAACATTTGGAACAATAAGGAAAGAAATTGTAATTAATCAAACTCAGTATTTTGCTATCACCATGGATTATAAGTTATTTTTGATGCAAAATAATGAAATCATAAAGGAATTAGAATTTAATAGTGAGGTGCTTTCTCTAGATGTCATATCAGATGCAAATGCGAATGGATATGATGAATTATTATTAACGATGAGTTCAACTCAATATGATAATATTTTGTTGATTGATACAAAAAATTATGAACAGCTATGGTCATATTCAATGAAACTTGATGCTTTTGATGAAGCTATGGGATATTATAAGCAAATTGAAAAAGTTAGTAATCATTTAATTGATGATAATAAATTGATTTTTACCGTATATAATGTTGTATTTTCCTTAAATATGGAAGGGCACATATTATGGACAGTGAAAAATGAACAATACATTAATAAAATCGAAGCGATAGGAGATATAAATAAAGACAACAAGAATGATTATGTATATTCTAATCAAGGAAATATTGTGGCCATTTCTGGTAAAAATGGGCAGAAATTATATAGTAAACCAATTACCGAAAGTTATTCATTTTTTCACGAAACAAGAATAGCGGAAATATTTGACCTTGATTATGATTCTGATTCCGAAATATTATATGTTACAAGTGAAAGTGGGTTTGTTTACCGAGTTAATCCATTAACCGGTACAAAAGTCACAGAAAAAAATAAAAGAGAAATCTCAAATTTTACTGAAATTTTTATGAATCAAAGCTATTATGAAGCAAAAAATCGTCCATTTAGTATTGAGGTGATAGGAGATATTAATGATGATGGTGTTAATGATCTTTTATATTACCAACTGCTTGATAATGAACTTGGTAGTGATAATGAAAGAAATAATTTAGCGAGTAATAATAAAATCATCGCTTTAAGTGGAAAGGATTTATCGACAATTTATGAGACTGATTACTTAGATATTCCTGTATTTGGGTATAGTTATCAACGAATGATTTACAAGAATGAGGATGTATTTCTATTCCTTGAACAAAGAGATTATAATGCAACCACAGTAACATACAAATTATTTTCTATAAAAACGGGAGAATATCTTAAGCAAACATTAACATTACCAGTTGAAGATATGTATTATGGAAATTATAAAATGGTTCCAACTCTTGATGAAATTTATTACTTTAGTGATGGTGGATTATATATCTTTTCTTTAAGTGAAAATGAGAATGAAATAGCTAGTTCTATAACTTGTACTTTCCCGAAAAGTATTACTACAAAGACACTTTTCACACAAGACCGTTATTATATTGTCAAAAATATCTATAATTTCAATACTAGATTTGCAATTGTTGCTTATGACCAAACGACAAACCAAATATTGTGGAATTATCAATTATCGGATGAACAACGGCAAAACACGAACGGATTTAGAATTGTTAATTACGAAGATGATTATAATGGCGACGGAATAAATGACATCGTATTACTTCTAAATGGTCAAACGGATATTGATAAACCATCCGTTTGTCCAAATTTAATCACAATTGATGGTAAAACAGGCAAACCATTTTCATATGGATCATTACCAGTCATTTTCCCGGAAAATGATTTGAATTTTGAAGGAAATTATTCTGATTATTTATCTAATATAGGTTATAATCAAGAACAAATTCAGGATGTTATGGTGGTAGATGATCTAAATGATAATGGATCAAAGGATATTATGTTAAAAAATCTTCAAGGAGATTGTTTCTTCTATGATATAAAATTAGGTTTATTAATTAATTATTTTACCAAAAATACAAGCATTGATTTTAAAGATACAAGTCACATTAGTTCCATTGATTTTACAAATGTGTTTAAAGTAAATGACCTAAACCAGGATGGAATTAAAGATTTTATAAATATCGAAAATCAGGAAATCAAATTAATGAATTACCTAAATGGTCAATGGATTGTTTCAGATAATACCATTGCTACGATGCCAGGGACAACGGCATTTTATGCGAATAATTACGGAGATTTAGATGGTGATGGATTAGATGAGTTAGGATTTGTCACAAATAGTGACGAAATGAATATGGATATCACGATTATTTCATCTAAGACAGGAAAGCCTATAGGGGTTGTTCAAACATATGATTCTACTTTTATTAAAAACTCAGGATTAGATATGAATGGTGATGGAATAAATGAAATGATAGAATATATTCCTACGCAAATTAATATGGGATTTTATTCCAATGTTTGTTCCTTCAATGTGATTGATATTGTGAATAATACTGTATTATTTGCTTCAGATAGTAATATATTAACTAGTTCATTTGAAAATTCTTACACAGTGTTTGAAGATGGTGGGCACTTTTATATCGCTTTTTCTATTACCGAACAATCAATGTTAAATCAATATATCAGTGTTTATGATATCGTGTCTAAAGAATTAGTTAATGAGATTGAAGTATCTAAAGGATTTAATGAACCTCGTGGGGATTACAACATAGTATTAAACAATATTGGATCATTTGAATATAATCAAGATATTTATTTGTATAGGGATAATCTTATCTATCAGTATGAAACAGGGAAACTCGTTTTGCAAGATCAGTTTCCTATTCAATCAATCATAACTACCGAAAACCAAATTTTTATAAATAGTAATAATGCAAAATTAATATTGACTTCCCTTGAAAATAAGTTGGATATATTAAATTTAACCGATCAAGAAAAAGTGAATAAGGTGATTGATCTCAAATTTACGAATAATAATCATGCAATCATTAATTTATATGTAGATGATGTATTAGTTGGTTTTACAACAGATAGTCACTATAAATTATATTTATTAGAAGGAAAACACCAAATAAAGGTTGTACAAAATAATGAGAATGGTATTCAATATACAAAAACAATTGTTGTTATAGTAGAGAAAAATTACTTATTAAGCATTTTAATACCATCCATTACATTTATAGCTATCGCAGGTGTCATAGTTATTCCTAGAAGAAAAAGAAAATATTTTATTCCGAAAGATTTGCTCAAAGGGAGTGAAACAAAATGATAGAGTATGCGATTACAACCAAAAATTTAGTTAAGAAATTTGGGCGCTTAATGGCTGTTAATAATATTGATTTAAATATATCAAAAGGTTCTATTCATGGTTTTGTCGGACCTAATGGAGCAGGGAAAACGACTACTATCAAAATGTTAATTGGGGCAATGCTTCCTACAAATGGGTCGGGAGAGGTAAATCATTTATCGATAGGTACAAAGGAATCACGCCAAGTTATCGGTTATGCTCCTGAGGTTTCCCGATTTTATAAAGAGATGAACGCAGTAGAGTACCTTATCTATATGGGAAAACTCTCTGGTTTAACTAAAGAGGATGCGGTAAAGCGTTCTATTGAAGTGCTACATCAATTTGAACTGCTTTCTTTTATGTATCAAAAGCCTACAAATTTTTCATCAGGAATGAAAAAGAAAATGATTATTGCTCAATCTTTAATGCATAATCCGAGTATTTTAATTTTAGATGAACCTACTGCAAATCTTGACCCAGAAACAAGAATGTTTATTATCGATATTTTAAAGAAATTAGTTAAAGAACAGCATATTACTGTTTTTATTAGTTCTCATATTTTAACTGAATTGGAATTACTTGTAGATGAAGTGACTTTAATTGATAAAGGAAAAGTTGTATTGACAGGAAAAATGGACGATATCAGAAATCGTTTTAATCAGGGTATTTTAGACATCCATACAAATGACAATGAAAAGTTAAAAATAAAATTAGAAACAATGGATTATATTGATGAAATCAAAGTGGTAAATCCATATCTAAAAGTTTATACTAAAGAAGTCAGTCGTTTTAAGCAAGATATTGTCAAAATCTTATATGAGTTAGGATTAACCATCAACGAATTTAATGAAGAGAAGGTAACATTAGATAATATTTATAAGAATGTATTTGGAAAGAATAAAGAACAAGAGGTGGCACATAATGATAATATTTAAGCGAACACTCAATCGGTTGTTATCCTTGAAATTTTTTATTATCTATTTCCTCATTTTTATCCCCATTTTAATTTTATTAACCTTTAGTTTTGGTTTAATGGACAATATCAATCCAAATTATAATAGCGTGCTCGATAGAAGCCTTGCTAATTTCTTTATCATAAATTTTATGTGGATATTAGGCGTTCCTTTCTTGATTACAATTGCAAGTCGAGGGAGTTCATTGATTCAACAAGAAATAGATGAGGAGACGCTTGTATTATTGGTATCTAAACCAATCAATCGATTAAGGATTTATTTAGAAAAATGGCTAGCAACCTATGTTGTTTCATTTATTGTTGCGATAATTAGTATATTGTTGAGTTTAACTATATATATTTTAATTTTTAAATTAGATTCAACGATTATTTTACAATTATTCAAAATGGTACCTGGGTTAATTATCTATATTTTATTTATAAATTTCATTTTTACCTCAATATCAGTTGTGATTACTTTGTTACTTAAAAATCGTATCCGTTCAATTATTTTATTAATTGTTCTCGTTATGTTGATTGAATTTATCTTTCCTGTTATTAAAAGTGCATCGTTTCAATCGGATGCTTATGTAAAAAATAAAATTTATTTATTTGATTTGAATTATCATTTTGGTATAATGTACTTTTATATAATGAAAATATTTGCAGCTGTTCATTTTACTCCTACTTCACAAGAAAGTGTCAATTCTTTTATCACCATATTTAAACCTATTGATAATCAATCTGGAACTATCTACATTTTATCAAATCCAGTCTTAAATTATATTAAGCCCTATATTTTATTTATCGTCTATTTTGTTTTAGGTTTAGTAAGTATGTTCTTTTCTTATTATTTATTAAAGAAAAAGGACATTAATTAATCTTCTTGCTTCATTCTTTAATTATATCGAGATTTGTTGATTTTTTAACAAAAAGTAGTATGATATTATTATGTGACAAATATAGTTATAGGAGTAGGGGATTATGCTTAATAATTTTATGTTGATCATATCAAATTATTCATATATGGTTATCGCAATATTAATTTTTATTATTACGTATACCATCATTATAACTGAAAAAATTAATCGTACAGTTATTACATTGTTTGCTGCCATTATTATGATATTAATCCATGTCATTGATGAAGAGGGAGCTATAAAAGCAATTGATTTTAATACGATTGGTTTACTAATTGGAATGATGATTATTGTTAATATACTAAAAAAAACTGGTGTATTTCAGTTTGTTGCGATTAAAGCTGCCAAATATGCAAAAGGTGATCCTTGGAAAATTATCTTATTTTTCGCTATAATGACTGCGATATCTTCTGCTTTTTTAGATAATGTTACAACGATTCTTTTGATAGCACCTGTGACATTTGTTATAACTGATACATTAAAAATTAATCCAATTCCATTTTTAATTACGGAAATTTTTGCCGCGAATATTGGCGGGACTGCAACATTAATTGGTGACCCACCGAATATAATGATTGGGGGAAGAACTGATTTAGGTTTTTTGGATTTTTTATTTAATTTAACACCAGTTATTATTGTTATCTTCATATTGACGATATTTTTACTAAAAATCATATATCGTAAATCAATAATCGCTACAGATGAAAATAAATTAAAAATTATGGAATTTGATGAATCCAAAACTATTAAAGATAAACCATTATTAATTAAATCTTTAATTGTTTTAAGTATCACAATCATTGGATTTACCATCCATGAATTAGATTTTATTAATGTAGATACGGCGATAATTGCTTTATTAGGTGCTTCATTATTACTATTAATTAGCAAAGTAGAAGTAGAAGAAGTATTATTAGAAATTGAATGGCCAACTATTTTCTTCTTTATCGCTTTATTTATAATTGTTGGTGGATTAGAAGCACAACATATCATTGATAATCTTGCAGAATATATGTTTTCTATGACACAAGGAAATTTAATGTTAACAGCACTGTTAATTTTATGGCTATCAGCAATTGCGTCTTCGTTTTTAGATAATATACCATTTGTGAGCGTAATGATTCCTTTGATTAATAGTTTTTCAGAGCGATGTGCTGGTATGGATATAAATCCTTTATGGTGGGCGCTTGCATTAGGAGCCTGTTTAGGTGGAAATGGGACTTTAATTGGGGCATCAGCAAATGTTATTGTTGGAGGGATGCTTGATAAAAATGGACATAAACTTTCTTTCATTAAATATATGAAAATTGGCTTCCCGTTAATGATCGTTTCCATTATCGTTTCTACGGTATATTTAATCATTTTTTATTTGTAAAATAATGGGTAAAATGTTATTATTAAAGTGAGGTGTGAGTATGAAAAAATTTATTGATTCTCAAGCTAGTCAGCATGAAATGAAACTAATTCAAATGGGTGCTAAGGTTGAACAAATCAACAGTAAAATGTGTTATATAAAATTTTATATTGACGAAATTGAAGTTTCTTATGTTTATAGTATTAATAAAAGAAACAAGTTTTTTCTTGAACGAATTAAGCCATATCCACTACCTATAAAAGATTTTGAAAAAGAAGAAGACGCTATTGAACTCATTGAAATTGATATCAAACAATTTCAAAATGCCAGTAAAAGTCGCAATATAGATCAATTTATTCATATAAATTCTGGTTTGAATAAAACCATAAAACAATTTGAAGATCTATTTTTGTATTATAATGTTCCACATATAGAAACTGAGATTATCATGGCAAAAATAACTGAGATTCAACAAGAAATTCATAAAACTAAAGAAAATTCTAAACGGGTGTTTTTTGAAAAAGAACCTGAAAATTTATAAGTAAAAATTATAAAAAATATTTAAGTATTAATTGAGGAACGGGCCATCAAGTGGCTATTTCTGATTTTACGAAACAACCAAACGATGATAAAAACTTAAGAAAAAGAATATTTAATTTAAGTGGCTTCCTTTTAGTATGATTGAAAGGAAGCTTTTTGTTGATTAAATTCATATAAAAAAAGACTAGTTTGTAAGAAAAAGATAAAATGAATACTAGATATTAAGTTTTAAAAATATGATTGAAGCAAAAAAGTTTAATATTAAAAGAAAAACAAAAATTCGATTGAACTTTTGTTTTGAAAAATGGTTTAAATCTATTTGTTGGTGCGGACAATATAAGAAACAGTAGTGTAAGGCATTCTGTTGAAATTTAATAGAAGTTAAACCTTAACATATCCTTTTTGATGCTTAAAAGGTAAAGGAGATATAAATGGTTAAATTAATATTATTTGGTGCTAATGGGAAAATGGGACAGGTTTTAAGCAAAATATTAATTGATGATTTAGATTTTCAAATCATCGCAGGTGTTTCCCACACGACAGGAGCTAATTATTATCCTGTTTACCATGACCCGTTTGCGATAAAGGAATTAGGAAATTTAATAATTGATTTTTCCCATCCGAGTTATTTAGAAACATTACTGGCTTTCGCTCTTACTAAAAAGCTCCCCTTACTTATTGCGACTACAGGTTATAATGCGCAACAATTAGCGGTTATTAATGACGCTGCTAAACAGATTCCTATAATGCTTTCAGCTAATATGTCTTTAGGAATTAATATTTTAAATCATATATTAAAACAATATCAAGATATACTAAGTGATTTTGATATCGAAATTATCGAAAAACATCACCATAATAAAATTGATGCACCTAGTGGGAGCGCATTATTACTTGCAAACACATTAAATGTCAATAAGGACCATGAATTGACTTATGGTAGAAGCGGTAATAGTAAAAGACAAAATAAAGAAATTGGTATCCACTCAATCCGAGGTGGTACTATAGTAGGTGAACACAGTGTTCTATTTGCTGGAAATGATGAATTGATGGAATTTAAACATACTGCTTTATCAAAAGAAATATTTGCATATGGCGCAATTAAAGCAGGTAAATTTCTAATTAATCAACCCAAAGGGTTTTATACAATGGATGATATTTTTAAATAAGATTAGAAAATACGATGGATATAATTATTGCTAAAAAATTAACTGGAGTTACAATAGTAACTCCAGTTAAAGTTATATAAAATTTTTTCATTAAGTTAAAGAACATAAATTAAAAGTATGAAAAACATATTTTAAAATGGACCCTTTGTCAAGTGCATTATAAAAAATAGGTACCTTTACAAATAAGATTAGTGTTTCCACAATATTGTATTTCATCATTTTCTACTTTTACAGTTAACATGCCTCCTAATGTTTCAACATCAACATCTTGATTTTCTGAAATTAACAATTTTTCTTTTAATAACATGGTTGCACCACAAATATTGCTACCACAAGAAAGTGTTACTTTTGAGCCTCTTTCATAGGTAATAATTGAAAAAGACTGGGAATTTTTCAATGTGATTAAACCAATATTGGCATCAAAGTGATGGCTTAGATGCCTTCCTAAAGTATCTTTAAAGAAATCTCTTTTTATGCCTTGGTCATTTATCAAGTAAACATGATTATTTCCGATATTTACAAAATATAAATGATATTTGATTTGATTAAAATAATAATTTTCTTCTTTTAATGTATTCATTATTTTAACTTTGACAATAATATTATTTAGAGTGTTACTTGTTTCATAAATTCCTGAATCAGTTTTAATTTTTAAATTTTCTTTATCTTTAAATTTTGTTTCAAATAAGTATTTACTTACAATTCGTAGCCCATTTACGCAAAGTGAGGCTTTTGACCCATCACTATTGTATATTTCAACATAAGGAATAGGTCTATATGTATGACTTAATATTAATACTCCATCTGAACCTATACCAAAGTTTTTATTGGACATTTTGGATACTAAATGACTGATTTGCAGATTATGATTAACGCATTCTTCTAAGATTAGAAGATAATTGTTTCCATTTGCTTCATATTTAATAAAAGGAATTTCCATCCTATCAACTCCTAAAAAAGTATTTTAGTGGACAATGAAAATGAAAAAATATATAATTAAGAAGTGTCGTAAAGGAGTGTCTTAAATGAACGAAATAGAAAAGCAAGTAGTAGAAATATTAGTCAAAATTCGCCCATATATTCAAAGAGATGGTGGCGATGTTGAATTTGTTAAGTTTGTTGACGGAATCGTCTATGTAAAATTATTAGGTGCTTGTGTAGGCTGCTCAGCATCAGATTCTACAATTAATGATGTTATAGAACAGATATTAGTTGAAGAAGTCCCTGGTGTCATTGCGGTCGAACAAGTATAATCAAGTGTTCCCTAAGAAAACTTTTTAGTAAATAAGTGTTTTCCATAGGGAACACTTTTTCATATCAGTTTATGGATTAATTTCAGATTTGCTTCAATTATAGGAATGTTTTTAAATAATATTTGAATGTCATTTTCCTGATTAAATTTTGCGTATTGAAGAAAGTATTCGAAAAAATAAAGTGAAAAACCTGTCAAACCATAGAATATTTTTGAATTTGGTTGATAATTTTTCAAAAATTGGTTTATTTCTGATTCAGAATATGGTTTAATATATATACTCGGGACATTCACGATATCATGAGCATTTTGATAGTTGAAATTTAATTTAATTAATAATTCCAAACTATTTTCAGCTAAATGGGAAAAATACAAATATAATGCTTGAATATGCAAAGGAAGTTTTGGTGATTTTAAGATGTAATAATTGTTAAATTCGTTTAGGAGTTTTTCTAAATCGTAATTAAAATATTCAATTAAAGTCTGTTTGCCAATTTCCATATAATCATCCCTTCGATAAAGTATATGCAGGAATTTCAAAAATTTGAAAGGAGGTTTTCATAATGATGGATATAGATTATGAAAAGTTAAGAATTAGAGCCATTGAGATGTTAGAAGAACGTGGGGTAAAGTTAGTAGATATTGCGAAAATAACACTTGAAATTCAAAGCGAATATTATGATGATTTAACATTAGAAGAATGTTTAGACCATATTAATAATGTTTTAATTAAAAGAGAAGTTATTAATGCTGTGTTAACTGGAATCTCTATTGATGTTATGGCTGAAAAAGGATATATTGAAGAACCGTTAAGATCGATTTTAATGAGTGATTACTCTTTATACGGGATTGATGAGGTTTTAGCCTATTCAATTGTAAATGTATATGGATCAATCGGTTTAACCAATTTTGGATACATTGACAAATTAAAAGTGGGCATTATAGGTGAAGTAGATAAACTAGGTAAATTACCTGGAAGATGTAATACCTTTTTAGACGATATTATAGGTGGTATTGCTGCTGCTGCGGCTAGTCGTATTGCTCATACACGCTAATTTATTGGAGGAAGAAAGATGTTTTTTAATTTCCCATTAGTTACATCAATAATAACTTTAACTATAGCACAATTAATTAAATTACCAGTTCATTATTTTTTACATAAAGAATACGTGCCGACTATACTATTAAGTACTGGCGGAATGCCTAGTTCGCATTCGGCTTTTGTCACTTCATTAGTTATATCAATTGGCATGGTTGATGGGATTTATACGACCGATTTTGCTATCGCGTTTGTATTAGCTGGAGTAGTGATACATGATGCTACCGGGATAAGAAGAGAGGCAGGAAGACATGCCACGATTTTGAATAAAATGGGAGAAGATATGCAATATTTGTTTCGCTCTATTAACCGAAAAGACAAAGAAAAATATGACCAAAAATTCAAGGAGTTACTTGGTCATGAACCCAGCGAAGCTCTTGGAGGGATAATTTTGGGCATTATCGTAGCGAGTGCATGTTATTTAATCAACCAAGGATTATTATAAGAATTATAATAACCAAGGATTATTATAAGGGTTATAATAATCAGGGATTATTCTAGTCAATAATCCTTTTTTTATGGAAATTGAGTATTTTATTTATCAAAAATAAATAATCATGGTAAAATATATAGGAATTAATAGAAAGAATGGTGCAAAATATGATTGACAATGCTTACGATGTAACAATTATTGGTGGTGGACCGGTAGGAATGTATGCAACTTTTTATGCTTCTCTTAGAAAGTTAAAAGTGAAAATTATTGATGCATTACCAGAATTAGGTGGGCAACTACAAGCATTATATCCTGAAAAATATATTTATGATATTCCCGGTTTTAAAGAAGTGAAAGCACAAGACTTAATCAATCAATTATATGATCAAATGAATACCGTAAAAGAAAATATTGATGTGGTTTTAAATGAACGTGTTGAATATGTTAGAAGACGTGATGAAGATAATATTTTAGAAATTTGTACAGATAGTGCTTGTCACTATACTAAAACAGTATTGATTACAGCAGGAAAAGGTGCGTTTCAACCCAGAACACTAGGACTACCAAATGAAAATCAGTTTTTCAATATACATTATTATATAAATGATATTGAACGATTTAGAAATCGTAAAGTGATTATTTTTGGTGGTGGTGATTCCGCTGTAGATTGGGCAAATATGTTAAATGATGTAGCAAAAGAAGTGACAATTGTGCATCGTCGAAATGATTTTAGAGCTCATGAATATAGTGTAGAGCAAATGAAAAATTCAAATGTGAATGTTTTAGCTCCTTATAATGTAGAAAAAATAACCGGTTCAGATAGTGTTGTGAAAAAAGTTTACCTTAAAGCTATTGATAGCGAGGAAACAAAAGAAATTGAAGTAAATGAAGTGATTGTTTTGTTTGGCTTTTTAAGTTCATTAGGGCCAATTGAAACATGGGATTTAACACTCGAAAACAGATCGTTATTAGTTGATTCTAATAAACAAACCAATATTTCAGGTGTTTATGCCGCAGGAGATGCTTGTATTTACCCTGGTAAAGTGAAAATGATCACTTGTGGTTTTGGAGAAGCTACAATTGCGGTTAATAGCATTTATGGGTTTTTGAACCCTAATAAAAAAAATTCACCTGTGTTTAGTTCAGCATTGAAATAGTTAATAGTAGGAGAAGAGTTATGTTTACATATTATACGAGTAGTGTGTGTAGTGATCGTATTGACATTGAGTTTGAGGGAGAAATAATTAAAAATGTTGTGTTTCATGGAGGATGCTTAGGTAATCTTTTAGGAATCAGCAAATTAGTAAAAGGGATGAAGATTGTAGATGTTATTCAAACGTTTGAAAATAACCAATGTGGAAAAAGACCTACTTCATGCCCTGACCAACTAGCGAAAGCATTAAAAGAATATTTAAAAAGTGAGAGATAATACGATATTATCTTTCATTTTTTTAATAGGAGCCCTTTTTAATCATATAATAATGATGAATAAATCTACAGAAAATTTGTAAAAACAAGGGGTAGGGATTTTATCTTTAAAAGTCTTTGTGATATAATAAATAATGGATTTCTAGAATAGAGGTGTTATTATATGGCAATTAAAGAAGGGAGTGTCGTTCGAGGTAAAGTAACAGGGATTCAACCATATGGTGTTTTTGTCAAATTGAGTAGTACTACTAATGGTTTAATTCATATTTCTGAACTCACCGATGAATTTGTTAAAGATATTAATGAATATGTTAAAGTAGGCGAATTAATTAGAGTTAAAGTTTTAGAGTTTGATGAGGCAACTCAAAATGCCAAATTGAGTCTTAAACAAGCTCAAAACTACTATTCCCATTTTCAAGAAAAGAAGAATAATAAAGATAAAAAAATTCAGGAGACACCTAGTGGTTTTCTAAATTTAAAAACAATGTTAGAAAAATTGATTAAATTCAAAAAATAGGAGGATACATTGGAAAAATATTTACATTTTGATTACTCAAATATAAAAGATTATCTATCTAATGAAGAAATAAATCATTATAAACCATTGGTTCAAACCTGCCATAAGTTATTACATGACAAGTTAGGTGCAGGAAATGATTATTTAGGCTGGTTAGACTTACCAGAAAGCTTTGATCAAGAAGAGTTTACAGCCATTCTGAGCGCAGCTGAAAACATTAGAAGTCATTCTAAGGTATTAGTTGTTATTGGAATTGGAGGGTCTTATTTAGGCGCTAAAGCAGCAATTGAACTCTTAAATCACCATTTCTATCAAATGCAATCAGGAATCAAGGTTTTATTTGCGGGACAAAATATTTCATCAAGTTATTTACATGATTTGATTGAAGTTTTGAAAGATACTGATTTTTCAATTAATGTTATTTCCAAATCAGGTACAACAACAGAACCAGCCATTGCCTTTCGTTTATTAAAAAAATTATTAGAAGAAAAATATGGAAAAGAAAAAAGTCGTGATCATATCTATGTCACAACCGATAAGTCACGTGGTGCATTAAAAGAATTAGCAACAGAAGAAAACTATCAAAGTTTTGTTGTTCCTGATGATATCGGAGGACGTTATTCTGTACTTACAGCTGTAGGGTTATTACCGATTGCTGTAAGCGGGATTGATATTAAAAAAATGATGAATGGTGCTTATCAAGCCATGGTTCAATACGCTACACCGTATTTAGAAAGCAATGAAGTTTATCAATACGCAGTTATCAGAAATTGTCTTTACAACAAAGGAAAAACAATCGAATTATTAGTTAATTATGAACCGTCATTACAATATTTCGGTGAATGGTGGAAACAATTATTCGGTGAATCAGAAGGAAAGGATAATAAAGGGATTTTCCCAACATCAGCTAATTTTTCAACTGATTTACATTCATTAGGGCAATACATTCAATCAGGTCGTCGTGATTTATTTGAAACAGTAATTAATGTATTAGAACCAAATCATCAAATTGTGATTGAAAAAGAACAGGATAATCTTGATGGATTAAATTATTTATCTGGGTTAACAATTGATGAAGTAAATAAGAATGCTTTTAAAGGTACCTTACTTGCTCATCTAGATGGTGGGGTACCTAATTTAGTCATTGATATTAAAAAATTGGATGCTTTTGGATTTGGATATTTAGTTTATTTCTTTGAAAAAGCTTGTGCAATTTCTGGATATTTACTTGGTGTGAACCCATTTGATCAACCTGGAGTTGAGGCTTATAAAAAAAATATGTTCGCTTTACTTGGTAAACCTGGTTATGAAGAATTATCGATGACATTAAAGTCAAGATTAAATGAAAAATAGCAAAAAATAACAAGACAATATAAGAAAGATAACACAAAGATTAACACATAATATGATGGGTGATAAAATGAAAAATGTAATCAAAAGTATGATAATCTGTTTGCTGTTTATCTTTTTTTTTAGTGTGAAAGTTAAGACTGATGTCACTGCAAAACATCATTTTTATGATCAGTATACTATTTATATTGATCCAGGTCACGGAGGATACGATGGTGGAGCAGTTGGATTAAATGGAATTATTGAAAAGAACCTCAATTTATCGGTTGCTCTGCATTTACGTAATTATTTAGAACAAGTCGGCATAAAAGTGTTGTTGACTAGAAATCAAGATATTGATTATGTAACTCCTGGTGAAGGAAGTAGGAAAAAACGTGATTTAGATAAAAGAATAGAAATGATTAATCAATCTGATTGTGATTTCTTTATATCCATACATATGAATTCGTTAAGAAGTTCAAGATGGCATGGAGCCCAGACTTTTTATTTTTCTGATTTTGAAGAAAATAGAATGTTAGCAGAAAGTATTCAACAAAGTTTTCAAGACGTTTTACAAAATACTAATCGGAAAGCAAAGACAGTAGATACCTTGTATTTATTTAAAATGGTTAAAAAGCCAGGTGCTCTGGTCGAAGCTGGATTTTTATCGAACGTTTATGAAGCTAATTTATTAAAACAAGTTGCCTATCAAGATAAAGTTGCTTTCGCGATTTATTCTGGGATTTTAAGATTTTTAATTGAAGATAGTAACAATATCTCAACTTAAGCAATTTCTTTGAATAAAAAATCTATTTATAGTAAAATTAAATGGTGAATTAAGGTGAGGAGTAGTTATGGTAAAAACAATTAAAAACAATTTATATTATATAGGTGTATTAGACAGGTCTTTACAAGTATTTGATGTCATGATGGAAACCAAGTATGGGACATCCTATAATGCTTACTTAGTCAAAACACAAAATCATGTTGTCTTAATTGAAACGGTTAAAGTTGCTTTTTTTGAAGAGTATATTAATCAAATAAAACAATTAGTTAATATTGATAAAATAGATTACATTATCGTCAATCATACAGAACCAGACCATGTTGGTTCACTTGAAAAATTATTATCCTTAAATCCAGATTTGATGGTTATGGGTTCAAAAGCAGCAATAACTTATTTGCATGATATCATGAATAAAGAATTTAAAAGTGAAATTGTGAAACACAATCAAGAAATAACGATTGATGAAAAAATATTTCAATTCATCAGTGCACCATTTCTTCATTGGCCAGATTCCATCTACACATATATTAAAGAAGATGAAGTATTATTTACATGTGATTCTTTTGGAGCACATTACATATACAAAGAATTATTTATCTCAAAATTACCAACGAGTGATAATATTTCCTATTTAGAAGCATTTAAATATTATTATGATTCCATCTTTAGTCCTTATAAAAAATTTGTTTTGCAAGCACTTGAAAAAATTAAAGATTTACCAATAAATATTATATGCACCGGTCATGGACCAATTCTAGATACAAACATTCAATTTTATCTAGATTCCTATAGGGAATGGTCAGAAGAAAAAAAAACCTATGATAAATTAATTGTCGTTCCTTATGCATCTTCATATGGATATACAGAACAAATCGCCATGAAAATTAAAGAAGGAATACAAAGTTTTGATTCATCTATTGAAGTACAATTATATAATTTAAATGTGACCAATTATGAAACTCTTAGAGAAGAAATCGAAACAAAAATTAATTATTCAGATGCCGTTTTATTTGGATCTACAACTATTAATAAAGACGCAACTCCTATTATGTGGTATTTAGCGATTTATATGAATTCTGCCCATCATCAAGGGAAATATGTCTCGACATTTGGATCTTATGGATGGAGTGGAGAAGGTGTCGACAATATACAATCAAGATTAAAAAATCTCAATTTAAAGGTTTTGCCATCTTGTAAATTAAAGTTTAAACCATCACTTGAAAATGAAGCTGTATTAGAAAATTATGGTAAAGAATTGGCCCAGGCCATTTATCAAAACAAGAATCAAATTACACTTATAAATGATGGTAAAATCAAAATAAATAATTAAAAAGGTTTTGAAATTTTTCAAAGCCTTTTTTATTGAATTTAATCACCATTCTCCGTTTTTAACCTATTATATAATAGTTTGAAAAATAGGTGATTGTCATGGATAAAAATTATAAATTATTAACCTTCTATCAGGAAAAAAACTTTACACAGGTCAATAAACTACTCTATAATCAGTTTTTCATTTATATTATTATTTTACTAGGGTTTACCATTATGAGCATTTCATTTTTACAAGGCTTTAATGATTTAACTGCGAGTAAAACTAATTTATTTATTTTAGGTTTCATTTTAACCCCAATAATATATTTAATGGTAAAATCAATTTATGGATTAATATTACTACAAAATGCCTATCAAATTTTTCATTACTATTTAATAAATGAATATTGTATTTTATATATCATTGGGTATAATATTTTATTAATGTCATTTTCATTGGATTATCTCATTTATAGTTATGAATCAATCATATTAGTATGCATAGGTATTTTGTTTCGTACCTTTAAAAACAAGATTATACTTTTTGTTTTATTAGCTGCGACTGGGATAAGTTATTATTTACTTAATCCATATTTCATCATTAACCCACTACTTGTTTTTGGAACGATGCTCTTTACTTTATTAGTTGTAAGACCAATTGTTTTTAAAGTGAACAAACAAGAACTAATTAAAGAAGAAATTATGTTTATTCAATTAGGCATTAAGAATCATCCTAAAGGTAAAATAAAAGATTATGTTAAATACGAATAATGCGTAAATATATATGAATATATTAATTTGAAACAGATATTTTTCATCATTTTTACAACTTTATTTGAAAATTAAGTTTAATTTATTAATTGTGTTTTCTATTAATTATTTTTGAATGTTAATTCTGCATAATCTTTAAATTTCATATTAGTGTAATCTTTTGCCAAATCTAATGTTTTCTTAGCTTCAATTTCCGCTTCTCTCTCATCCTTTTTTGTGAATGCTTTTGCTGAGAATGAGGCAGTTTTTTGTTTTCCATTAAGTCTATACCCTACCTGAAACGAAACGCCCTTAATGCCCTCTCTTTTGATTATTGTTGCCATGAACATTCCTCCTTCAGTATTATTATGATTCCGTTTTATAAAATTGTCTATAGCAAAATTCTTCAATTAAACTATTTATTACATATACTATACCAAATTTTTATCACAAAATAAATAAAAAATCCAATGCATGATTATAAAAATGACAATATTCGACAAGAGAACGTATAAAAAGTACGGAATCTAGTGTCGTAAGAGACAAGATTTCATATTTTTTATAAGTTTCTACATATATTTGACAAAATGTGATATAATTAATTCATTTGAAGAGGAGGAATTTTTTGATGAAAAAAATAGTATTATTTTTACCAATTGTTGTTTTATTATTCTTATTTCAACCAACATTTAATGCTGAAGCTTTTAGTGGTATAGTTCCAAATATGACAGATCCAGGTGGCGGCGGCGGTGGCGGCGGTGGTAGTGGTGATTCCATTGAAAATGCTATTCCAATTAATATTGGAAATATAGGAACAACTTTTAATAAATACGATTTTCTGAGTGAGGCAAGATCAGAAGTATATTACAAATTTACCGCTCCTGGAACGGGTGATTATTATTTTAATATTACTCCAGATAATTCTCTAAGCATGTATGCTGAATTGGATACTTCTTCTCAGAATCTTGCTTCATCGAATAATTGGAGTGATAATAAAACGATTACTTTTGATATAGAGTTATCTTCTGGACAAACGTATTATTTGGATGTTGTAAATTCTAGTGTATTTAGTTCAGGATATTTTACTAGTTCTATATTTAGGGCGGATGTTAACACAAAAGAGCATCCTCAATCAATATACGCTGGTGTTGCTAAAAGTTCATTAATTGATTATATTGGAGATGCAGATTATTATACGTTTACAAATTATGATGGTGGATTTTATGATTTTTATTCTACTGGGTATAACACCACAATTGATTCAATGGCAGATTTATATTTATGCAATGATAGCAGTTGTAAAACATATCAATCAACTGCGCTAGTTACTAATGATGACTATGATAAAGCATCAGCGTCAGAAAAAATATATTATTCAGATATGGGAGCAGGTGATTTTGGATTTAAATATAACTTTGGATTTAATAATTATGGTCAAACATATTTGATCAAAATTTACCATTGGAATAATTCCAGCACTGGTTATTATTCAATTCATATGGATAAACATCATGAATCTGATTTACCAATTTCGACTGAAATAGACAAAGGAATCAAAGCGGTTGTATGGGAAAGTGAAATTAACCCTGGAGGATATAGTTACGTGGATGGTTATAACCCTCTTCCCACAAATCTTAATGATATTTCTAACGGAGAAAGTTTTTTGGCAAAACAGATATTTCTTATAAATCCTTCTCCAGACTTAAAACTTGAACTTGAAAATAACATTAACGGCGTTATAGGAAAACTAGAGGCAGATATGGCTTATAATACTATGGTTGGTTCGGTTACAGTTATTGGGACAGGACTAACCATAGGTTTAGTTACATTTACAGGTTTAGCGGTTGATGAAATTACTTATACTGTAATGGGAACATTTCTAGGTAAAGAGATTAGTGTAGTGGGAATAACCTATGCATTGAATAAAGCAATAAATTCTGATTTAAACGCAACAAGAGATATACTTGTAGGTTATAGAGAAGAACTAAAAAATACTAAAATATTTTGTTATAAACAAATTGTAGAATGTGAAATTAAGGATGTAGAAACTGAACATGGCACACTTAAAACGTGGATTTTTCATAAAAAATTTTATGATCAAAGTTATAGTATATATAATGCCAATTTAGTTCCTAACTTTTATGCAAAGGAAGAGATTACTTTTTTAAATGATACTAATTATTCTATTAAAGAAACTAAATATCAAGGTATATTTACAGAATATACTGATATTAATGTAATATCAGATATAGTAAATGATATCCTAGGAGGTTAAATAGTATGGCTGATAAAGTATTGACTAACCTAAAAAAAATTGCTATATTATCAATTATTTTACAATTCTTATCCATTTCTACCATATTTATAACAGGTAATAGTTTATTTAATGCATTATTATCTTTAACCTCAATTACAATAATGATTGTATATAGCAATATAAATTTGTTATTTATAAAGAAATTTAAATATAGTAATATTTCTAAGAGTATGAAAATTACAAATAATACATATTTTTTATATTCTATCTTTTTAATTATTTTTTTTAATAAATTATCTTTATTAGAGCCAATGATTCCAGCACACGCATTAAGTGTTTTTTGGTTTTATATTTTTATTAAAACTGGGATAATATTAACATTAGATGAAAAAAAATAAACATTTAATTAAACTTATTTGTATAATTCAGTACGTTTGATGACATTAATTTTGGTAATGTAATATGGATTATGTAAAGTTTAGCAATAAATTGATATAATAAATGTTTTTAGAAAAAGTAAGCAGTTCTATACCAATACACACCTGTTTTTATAAAAAATTAAATATAACTATAATACTACACAACATAATAAAATATTCATTTAAAATAATTGATTATATCAAATGAAAATTACCTTCGTGTTCATTCGTATAGAATTAGCAAAAAAAATATAGAAAAAAGCACTTTTTTATAGTGCTTTTCCTTAATTATACTAAAGTGAAAATATAAAAATATTTTCACTTTTTTTAGAATATGCAATATACCGAAAATTGCACATTTCGTTAAAAAATTGCACTTTTGTCTAAGGAAATACCCATTTATATGTAGAGAATATTATTTTCTAAGTCCTTTACTTATATTTAATAATATGCTATTATCCATCATATAAAAGAACATTATTTTCCTAAATTAGTCTTCTTTATCGTCTGTCATTGACTTATAGACAGCTTTAAGGGTCCTCATTATTTCTGGGGTCAGTTCACTATATGTGTCATGAAACAATGTTGCACCATCACCTATTTTTTCTTCTTTTTTAGAATAATAATCCTCTTTCTTTTATTCGAAGGAATCATCCATTACTGTAATTGTATTTTAATTTTTCATAAGTAATCGCCTAATATAATCATAATCCGATAAATGCAAGTTTGACGAAAATATATCAATTAAGCGTATAAAATTGTCTTTTATTTTATCTGAAATATCATCATCAATATTTTTATATTCAATATTCTATATCTTTGCCTGTTTTAAAGATTTATTATCAGTAGATGCTCTTAATGCTTTATACAGTTTCTCGAATGTATCAATATCGTCATCATCTAGGGGTTTAATATTTTTAAAAACAATATCTGTATTTTTATCTAAAGAAACAACTTTAAAATTTACTTTAGACAATTCCAATTGCTTTAGCTCAATATCAGTTAAAGTTGTTTCCCTTACATCATAGTGTTCATTATTTTCATTGGGGCTGTAAAAAAATAAACGGCTCTTGATAAGTAAAAAAGGAACTAATCCTAGATTAATAAATCTGGTATATAGTTCCTTTTTTTAGTATAATTTAAGTATGGTCGAAACACTTAAATATATAGATAATTATACAACAAAACAACTAGTTTTGCCAATGGATATTCAGACAATTATTCCGTTTGATGATCCAATCTATACATTTGACGAGGTAATGAAAGGATGTAATTTAGAAAAATACCTAATAACCGCTCCAAAAGACCCAAGAGGTCGTATTGGTTATAATTTAGTCACAATGTTAGAGGTAGTACTATTTGCTTTTATGGAAAATGGTTACGAATCATTAAGAGGTATCGAAAAGCTATGCATAAATGATATAAGATTTAGATATTTATTAAGATATGAAAATGATTTTCCTACCTTCATGTCAATTTCTAACTTTATTAATAAATATTTAAAATCTAATATTGAAGATATATTTTATGATATAAATAAATATATATTCGAAAAAGATAATGTTAATTTAGATATCGTATACATAGATGGTTCAAAATTTGAAGCTAATGCGAACAAATATAGTTGGGTATGGAAGAAAGCTTGTTTAACTAATAGAGATAAACTCTTTAAAAAAATAACTGATTTATTAGATGAAATTAATTCTACTATTTTAAATTATCAAATGACTAGTTATACAACACGAGAAGTATATGAAATTGAATATTTAGAATCAATTTTTAATGATTTTGAGAAAAGATTTAATATAGATACATCTACATTCGTTAGTGGAAAAGGGAAAAGAAAGAGTGATACTCAAAGGTATTACGAAAAATTAAAGCGGTATTTAAATAAATTAAAAGAGTATGCTGACCATATCGAAACATGTGGAGATAAACGTAATAGTTATTCAAAAACTGATAAAGATGCCACATTTATGCGTGTCAAAAGAGATTATATGGGAAATGATCAACTATTACCAGCTTATAATATACAATTAGGAATCTCAGACGAATATATAAGCGTATGTGATGTATTTCAATATGCTTCAGATTCAGATTGTTTTCAACCTATATTAGAAACATTCAAGGCTCACTATGGTAACTATCCTACCTTTCCTGTTACTGATGCAGGATATGGGAACTATAATACTTACTTATATTGTAAAGAAAATAAAATAGAGTTATATCAAAAATTCTCTACTTATAAAAAATTAACAGAAGATAAGAAATATGTAAATAACCCTTTTAAGCCTTTTAATTTTAAACAAAATGAAAATGGGCAATTAATCTGTCCTAATAATAAACCATTTCATTTTTTAAAAACAAGAACTGTAGCTGGAAATAAGTATGGAAGAACTGAAGAATTATATCAATGTGAGGATTGTAGTGGATGTCCTTTGAAATCAAAATGTCATAAAGCGAATGGGAACAGAATAATAAAGCTTAATGAAGAATTAACTTCTTTACATCAAGAGGTCATTAATAATTTAAAAAGTGAATTGGGTATTGAATTAAGAATGAATAGATCTATTCAAGCTGAGGGTGCTTTTGGAGTTATAAAGTACGACCGTTGGTACAAGAGAACTGTCAGAAGAGGGCTAAATCCAGTAAAATTAGAATTATTTTTAGTTTCGATTGGTTTTAACTTGTATAAATATAACAACAAGAAAAATAGAATAATACAATAATTTAAATAAATAAATATTTTAAAAAAGTATTTTTTTACAGCCCCTTTTAATTTCATTAACTCTATCAATCATACATCCGAATGTTTTGTATTCCAAATTATCTAAAAAATATTCATCCTCATAACCTTTATCTATTCCACAAATATTTAAATAAAAGATATATGGTTCTTCCCCATAAGATTCCGCTAAATTTACCATTATTGTTTCTCTGGTCGGAGCACATCCATCATCCTCTTTTAATTTTTGTAAATCTTCTGGATAACAATCGATCCGGTTAGCCATTTCTTCGGACAAGCCTTCCAAATACCTATTGATAGAAAAGCTGATTCGCAAAAATTTATTAGACAAATCGATGATTTAATGAATTTTATCGCTAATAATGAAAACTTCTATTATTCTTTGATTGATAATTATTTCCGACATGATATTAAACATAAACGAAATATGTATAAATTAAAATACTATCCGCATGAAGAAAGAAGATATTTCAGAGATTGGGATAAAGCTGTATGCTTTTTTGTTAAAGAAGCTTTAAATAGAAATATCGAAATTATATAATAAGATTACATTCGTTCATAATGCATTCGACTTAATAAATTCGATATTAAATGGAATGATATATTTAATTGTAACTTTTTCTTTTTTTAGTTGATATATTCTTTGCATACGATATATAATATAAGAAGTCTTAATGAATGGATGATGTTTATGAAAAAGTATACCGTTGAAATAAAAAATTTACAAGGAACACATGATTTAGCGATAGCAGTTGGGAAAAAGTTGTTTGCTGGTGCACTCATCTCATTAGAAGGCGATTTAGGCGCTGGTAAGACGACTTTTACTCAAGGGTTAGCTGAGGCGCTACATATCAAAAAAATGGTAAATAGCCCTACCTTTACGATTATAAAAGAGTATGAAGGTGACTTACCACTTTATCATATGGATGTCTATCGTTTAAATGATGATTTAGAAGATTTAGGTTTTGATGAATATTTTTATGGCAATGGTGTGACGGTTATTGAATGGGCATCTAAAATATGTTCGCAATTACCAGTAGAAAGATTAGACATTAACATTTATGTTCAAGATAATTTGGTTAGGTTGTTTGAAATTTTCCCGAAAGGGGAGAAATATGAACAACTTTGTGAGGTGCTAGCAAATGAAAAAATTATTAATTGATACATCTACGCAAGCTTTAATTCTTATATTATCAGAAGAGTTGCATGTTATTGATTATTTAATCGATGAAGTCATTAAAGATCATTCTTCTAAATTAATGCCTAGCATTGATTTATTATTGAAAAGAAACAAAATAGATATTCAAGAAATTGAAGAAATTATCGTTGCGAATGGTCCCGGAAGTTACACTGGTGTAAGAATTGGGGTAACTGTCGGTAAAACATTAAGTTATGCTTTAAACGCTACTTTACTAAAAATATCTACTTTAAAATTAATGAGTGCGAATTACATGCATCAAGCTAAATATATCGTCCCATTAATTGATGCCAGACGTGGAAATGTTTTTGCGGCATTATATGAAGTAGAACAAAACAAGTTGCAACCAATATTAGAAGATAAATTATATTCTTATCTTGATTTAATTAAATTAATCAAAAGTCATGTTAAAGAAGATGTCTTATTTGTCGGGATAGACGCTTTGAAATTATCAGTTTGTGATGAACAATTTCATTATGCACAGACATTTATTGAGGATTTTAATCCCAACTTGATTATGAGTCTAGATTTTGAACAGGTTCCTGATTTACATGCTTTTGTACCCAATTATAAAAGATTAGCTGAGGCGGAAATAAATTTAAAATGAAAAATTTAAGTGTTATTAGAAGAATTGAGGATGTGTCCGATTTTGATCGGATTATGTTAATTGAAACACAAGCCTTTGTTGAACCATACACTAAAGATTTATACCTTTATGATTTCTTAAATCATCCGTATAGTGAATATTATAAATTAGTTCTTAATGAGGAAATTATTGGTTTTTTTGGTTTATGGATTATTTTTGAAGATGCACAAATTACTACACTTGCAGTTGACCCATCCTATCAAGGGTTGGGATATGGAAATGTTATCATGGATTTTATCATTTCATACATCAGGGAAAAAGGCTGTCAAAACATTACCTTAGAAGTGAGAATCTCAAATATTCAGGCAATTCATCTTTATGAAAAATATCATTTTGAAGCCATCGCTTTGCGCAAACATTATTATGAAAATGGTGAAGATGCTTATCTAATGAAATGTGATATTAAATAATTTGAAATATTTGTGTTAATTTAGGTCATTAAGTGAAAAATATACTTGATGACCTTTAATATTTTTTAGAAAGTTGGAAACAAATGAAAAGAATTATTTTCACAATTGTAATGGTTATGGTATTCTCGATAAGTAATTCTCATCATTATTTAATTCAGGCGCAACCGAGTGTCGCTAATTCTAATAATGTGAGTGACTACCTATTTACCCCTAACTCCTACAAATTAACTGAAATTGTAAAAAATAGAAATACAGATAGAGATGACGAGTTTTATACATTGATTATCATGTCAGTTGTTGTGGGTTTAGTAATAATTATTTTTACAAGACGGAAAAAGAAATAGTAAAAATACTCATGATGTGACAAATTTTAGGTAACATTATGCGTTTTTTTTAGTGTATTTAATAAAATATTTACTTTTAAATTGAAAAAAAACTAAATTTTGTGTAATATTATTATTATAGAGATAGGATGCTACCATAGTTTCCTAAAAGATATATAATAAGTAGGTGAAAAAATGGTTGATATAAAAAAATATGAAACAGAAGAGTTTAATCAACAATATATTTATAGTGGTCATGATTTAGGCGCTGTGTACGATAAAGAAAAGACATCGTTTAGACTTTGGAGTCCAATAGCTACTAAAGTATCGTTATTTTTATATGATAAAGGTTATAAAAGTAAACCTTATGATAAGATAAAAATGAACAAAGACGTGAATGGCACTTGGTTTGTTGAAATTAACGAAGATTTGCATGGTGTGTTCTACACCTATGAAATCGAAAGTGCTCATGGAAAATATGAGACGGTTGACATTTATGCCCAAGCATGTGGTGTGAATGGTGAAAGAGGCATGATTGTCGATTTAGAAAAAACAAATCCAGAAGGATTTACAGAAGATAAACGTCCTTTGTTGATTAATACAACAGATGCCGTTATCTATGAGGCACATGTAAGAGATTTAACAATTCACAAAACATCAAATGTCGCAAATCCTGGTAAATTTCTAGGGTTAGCACAACATAATACGAGAAGTCCGGAAGGCTTGACAACAGGGCTTGACCATTTAATTGAGCTGGGTATTACACATGTTCATTTACTACCCGTATTTGATTTTGGTTCAATTGATGAAAGCAAGTTAGACCATCCCGAATATAATTGGGGATATGATCCGATAAACTATAACTGTTTAGAGGGATCGTATTCGACTAATCCTATTGATGGAGAAGTTAGAATTAGAGAATTTAAAACGATGGTTCACGAGTTACATAGAAGTAATATTCGTGTCATCATGGATGTCGTTTATAATCATACGCTTTATATTAAAGAAGCGAATGTGTTTAAAACATTTCCATACTATTTTCATCGTCTAAATGATGACGGAGAATTTGCCAATGGGTCTTTATGTGGCAATGAAATAGCATCTGAACGCTTAATGGTTAGAAAATACATTGTTGATTCAGTTACTTATTTTGCTCGAGAATATCATATAGATGGTTTCCGTTTTGATTTGATGGGATTAATGGATATTGAAACAATGAATGAAATCCGTTTAGCATTAGATAAAATTGATCCAACTATTCTCATGTATGGTGAAGGATGGGTTGCAGGAGAATCACCTCTACTCGTCAAAAATAGAGCTATAAAAGAAAATATGTTTAAAATGCAAAGAATTGCAGCGTTTAATGATTGCGGGCGTGATGGTATTAAAGGACATGTGTTTTATACCGAACAACCTGGTTTTGTAAATGGTGGTATCGGTTTTGAAGATACTGTTAAAAGCGCAATTGTTGCGAGTACGAATCATCCACAAATTAATTTTGATGAAGTCCTTTATTCAAAAAAACCATGGGCAACTCAACCCAATCAATGTATTAACTATGTTTCTTGTCATGATAATTTATGTTTATATGATAAAATAGTTGAGACAACTGAAGGGCTAGATATGACAACTCGTATAAAAATGGCGAAAATGGCCAATGCCATTGTCCTAACTAGCCAAGGTATTCCTTTCTTTCTAGCTGGTGAAGAAATGTTAAGAACCAAAAATGGTGATAATAATAGTTATAAATCACCTGATATTATCAATCAAATAGTTTGGCATAGTAAATATGACCACATTGATTTATTTGAATATTATCGAGGTTTAATAGAACTTAGAAAAACTCATCCTGCTTTTAGAATGACTAGTACGGAAATGATTCAAAATAATTTAAAGTTTTTAGATACACCTGTGACTAATACCATTGCTTATAACATTACAGATTCGGCAAATAATGATACTTATGCTGACATCGTTGTTATATTCAATGCGAATACAAGTGAAGTTAAATTTAAATTACCACATTTCGGTGTTTGGAATATCATTGTTGACAAAGATACATCAGGAACATCTGTATTATATAAATTGACCGGCAACGAAATCGTTGTTCCGGAATTAACTTCAATGGTTTTATATTCAAATGAAAAATATGTAAATGAAGTAACTGTTGTTGAAACAGAAAAAGCAGATTACAAAAAGGCTGCAGGATATGCGCTTGGTGCCATTGGATTATATATGTTATTAAAAAGAAGAAAAAAACGTAAATAGATAAAAAGGGCATAAGCCCTTTTTATATGCATGAAAGAGTGATTTTATGAAAGATATCATCGTGTTAGCTGTGGAATCAAGTTGTGATGAAACAAGTGTTGCTATCATTAAAAATGGTAATGAGGTATTATCTAATATTGTATCGTCTCAAATTGATATCCATAAAAAATTTGGCGGAGTTGTACCGGAAATTGCAAGTAGACATCATGTGGAGAATATAACTATTGTTTTAGATGAAGCAATAAAAGAAGCGAACATTCAAGTAGAGCAAATCACATGTGTTGCCGTGACAAAAGGGCCAGGACTTATTGGGTCACTCCTAGTTGGAATCAACGCGGCAAAGGCATTTAGTTATGCTTACCATTTACCGCTTATAGGTGTGCATCATATAGCGGGACATATTTATGCGAATTATCTAGTCCAGCCATTTATGTTCCCTTTACTTGCTTTGGTTGTGTCGGGTGGCCATACTGAGCTTGTTTATATGAAAAGCCATTATCAGTTTGAAATAATCGGACAAACAAGAGATGATGCTGTAGGAGAAGCTTATGATAAAGTTGCACGTGTCGTGGATTTACCCTATCCAGGGGGCCCTGGAATTGACAAATTAGCGCAAGTGGGTGAAGAAACGTATAAACTACCTCGCGTTATGTTAGATCAAGATAATTTTGATTTTAGTTTTTCGGGGTTGAAATCATCAGTGATCAATTTAGTTCACAATGCAAATCAACGTAACGAAATCATCAACAAGGCTAATTTAGCCAAAAGTTTTCAAGAAAGTGTCGTAGATATACTAGTTGGTAAAACATTAAAAGCCATTAAAATATTTCCTGTAAAGCAAATTTTATTAGCAGGTGGTGTGGCAGCAAATAGTGGACTACGAAGCCGATTACAAGATGTTATAAAAAAATATCCCCAAATTACACTAACCATTCCACCATTGTCATATTGTACTGATAATGCGGCTATGATTGGTGTTGCAGGTACATTTGCTTATTTGAATGGGCAAAGAGATGATTTAAGTTTAAATGGGAAAGCGAATTTTGATTTATAATAAATATAAATCGTGGTAAATGTATTCTCCTATTTTTAGGAGAAATTCTAAATACTTTTCAAACGATGTACCGGTATATTGACAAACAAAAGTAGGTAACCTACTATATACTTATATGTTATGAGGTGAAAATAGATGGATGATTTGATTAATTTCTTTAAGGTATTATCAGATGAAACTCGTTTAAGAATACTTGTTTTACTTTATCATAAAAAATTATGTGTATGTGAATTAACTGGTATCATGAAGGAAAAACAACCTAAAATATCTAAACATTTAGCTAAATTAAGAGATTTAGGTTTTGTCAAAGATGAAAGACAAGAACAGTTTATTTTTTATAGTATCAATATTAAAAGTGAACTTCTGTTAAATATTTTGATAGAAATTATAACATCAAGTGAAAATTATCCATTTTTAAAACTAGATATGGAAAATGCACAAGATGCAGATAAATATTTAATAAGATGCGAAAAATAAGGAGGATAATTTATGGATATCAAAATATTAGGTTCAGGTTGTGCTAAATGCCGAAAATTAGAGGAAAATACAAAAAAGGCAGTTAGTGAATTAGGTATTGAAGCAACATTTGAAAAAGTAACTGATTATAAAGATATTGTTTCTTATGGTGTTATGTCAACACCAGCACTTGTTGTAGATGGTTGTGTTAAAATAGCTGGTCAAGTTATTTCTAGCGAAGAAATAAAGAAATATTTATAAGAAAACTGTCGCCTTAATTAGACGACAGTTTTCTTATATTGACGCTTATATTCAATTTTAGAATAATAATTCATTGTCTCTTTGAAATCAGATGATACTATAAGTATTAAAAAGAATTGATTGATAGTTAATTAACGCTTATCATTCATATATTTTTGGCTAACTAAGAATTTAGACTACACATTTTATTTGATAAACTAATATAGAATGTTTTGGTAATAATAATAATTTATTTTGGGTTTAATTTTTATTTTATTTATAAATACTAATCATGTACACATTAAAGGAGTTTTATTATGTCGCTTATCACACATTTATTAAACCATTATGGATATATAGTATTAATCATCGCCCTATTTTTAGAATTAATAGCTTTTCCACTACCGGGTGAATTACTAATGAGTTATTGTGGTTTTTTAGTATTTGAAGGTAAACTAAATTTCTATTTGTGCATACTTTTTTCTACTATTGGTGCTATTTTGGGAATTACGGTTTCTTATTTGATTGGGAAAAAATTTGGTGTGCCTTTTTTTAATCGTTATGGTAAATATGTTCATTTTGGACCTGATAAAATTGATAAAACTTCGCAGTGGTTTGATAAATATGGTGATAGATTATTGATTTTTGCATTTTTTATTTTTGGAGTAAGGCATATTACAGGGTATTTCTCAGGAATTACTAGAATTGTTTATAAACGATTTGCCTTTAATGCCTATTTAGGTGCATTAATTTGGTGTAGCACCTTTATTTATCTAGGGAAGGTATTTGGACAAAATTGGCAAATTATTCATCAAGAGGCCGCTCGCTACCTTTTTGTGATTGCGGTCAGTATAATTATTATTCTAGTGTTAATATATGTTTATAAAACCTTTCAAGCAAAGATTAGTAATTACTTAACAGTAAATCTTAAAAAATTATTTGGAATTTATCAATCCTATAGAAAAATCAAAATCATTATCACAGCGATTATTGGAGTTACACTCACTTTGCTATTACTTGTGTTTGGATTGATACAAGATTTTCTAGGAAATGAATTTACAAAATTTGATTCAATAACGACCTATATTATTTCTTCAACCTTCAATCATAATTGGGATTGGGTAATGAAACTAATATTAAATAGTATTTCCTTGCCAATCGTTATTCTGTTAACTAGCCTTTTAATATTGTGGGTATTAAAAAATGGTGAAAATAAAGCACTTGAAATCCGTTCTATTCTACTCATTATTATAGGTGGCGGTTTTTTACAAGAATTATTGACACGTTTCTTTAAACTCATAAAAATACAAGCACTAGTTGCTAATGATACCTATACATTTCCTAGTGAACAAACCTTTATGGCGATTGTTACTTTTGGGCTTTTATTGTATTATTTAATTCGTTACAATAAAAAAATAATAATAAATCATTTAGCAACTATTTTTTTCATTATTCTTTGTTTAGCAATTGGTATCAGTACCATTTATTTAAATATTCAATATCCGATTGATGTGGTTGCTGGTTATGAAATTGGTGGTGTATGGCTGGGTCTTAATATTATATTATTAGAAACAAATCGTTTATTAATTAAACTAAAAAAACTTAATAACTAAAAGGAGACTAAATTTAGTCTCCTTTTTCTTAATTAACCTATTTTTTATATGGAATTGTATCTTGTTTTGAGGATGTTCCATGTTTATTTGTAAATTGTTTGTGGATTATGACATAACGATATAAATCTTCTGCAACTTTTCCCATTTCCTCTAGTGAGTATTGTTGAGAAAACCGATAAGCATTTTCAGAAAGCTCTTTCAGTAAGGATCTATTTTCCATTAAAGAGATTACTTTTTTGGACCAGTCTACCAAATTATCCTTGGTTTTAAAGCCATTGAAATGATTTAAAATGACATCATTAATACCACTTGAATTGATCGCAACTACGGGAGTTTTACCCGCCATGGCCTCTAAAACCACCATACCCTGTGTTTCTGATTTTGAGCTAAACACAAAAATATCAGCTGCTAAATAATATCGTGCTATTTCATGGTAGGCAATCGGTCCGAGTAATAAAACTTCTTCTTCGAGATTTTCATCCTGAATGACTTTTAAAAGACCTTCTTTTTCATTTCCTTCTCCTATTATCATGCATTTAAAGGAAATGTTTGTGTGTTCTTTAATATATTTCAAACCATTCAAAAGAAAATAAATATTTTTCTCACTTGATAATCGGGACACAGTACACAACAAAATTTCTTTATCTTGTTTATATTTCTGTTTAATTTCTGCTATTTCTGTTTGATTGATTTGATAATTATCGAAATCAATTCCTGTAGGTAACACGGTCTTATGTCTACTGACACCTATTTCTGATAAATATTCTGAAGCACTTGTTGTTGGGGCAATAATACCATCACATTTTTGGGCAAAATGGAATATCATTTTGTGAGAGACTATATTTTTAAAAGTTTTTTTAAATACAGGTACCATATGAGCATAAAGTTCTAGTCGCGTGTGATAGGTAAAAACGACAGGGATATGATATTTCTTACCTAATTGTAATCCTTTTTCACCCATCCAGAATGGGTGATGAACATGAATTACATCGAAATTTTTTAATGCAAATTGTTTATTAATTTTATGTGAAAAAATATTTGTTATAACGAAGGAATGTTTTCTTTTAGGTAACAATAATTTGCACCTGATAACCATTTCATCTGATTTAGCATTCGGATAATTAGGTGCAAAGATATAAACCTCATGTCCCCTTTTTCTTAACCCTTTAGCCAGTCGATTAATTGAAATAGGTACACCACCAATAAATGGCAGATAATTATTGGTAAACATAGCAATTTTTAAATGTTTCTTAGGTATGATTTCTTCATCTGAAATGTCAAAATTACGATAATAATCCACTTCTTTATTGACCTTTATATAAACTAGGAACGCTATTAAAGCAAAAAAACTAAGGATTATAAAAAAATTGAGATAGTTTAAATAAAATACAGAATGGATATATATCCATATATTTTGTAAAATTCTAAAAATAGGAAAAGTAGTAGGGGTAGCTTGCTTAATAACCTGATAACTCACATTTGTTCCATTCACACTCACCTTTAGGTAATGATAATAACTGTTATTACTATTGACATTTAAAACGCCACCACCTCCACCGCTTATGAAGTAGTTAACGCCACCTATTTTTTCATTTAAATAAATTTTCGCATTTGAAGAAAAGACCGCTGTCACATGGTATTCTGAAAAAGAACTTGTTAAGAAATCACGGAATGTGGGATCCTCAATGTAATGCGTTGATTTTAAAATTGTATCTTCTGTAAACACAATAGGCGATTTGTTCATAAACACAAAGATATTCGCAGAATTTTGTGCTTTTATTAATTCATTATTAAGCCATTGCTTTTCTACATCATAAGAAGTATAGCCTGTTGTATCTAAAAAAATAAAATAAGCATTATTGTCCGTAAAGGAATAATAATAAGGTCCATAATGGTTATAAAAACGAGCTGCTCCACCATCAGCATATTCATTTTCGCCAAAGGTAATTATTTTAGGAATAGTCACTTTAGCTAAACTTTTATTGAGAATACGATATTTATCCTCAGCACCGTCCATGACCGCATTTCCACTTGAAACTAAAAATTGCAAATCAGGGTCGTTATTAATTTTTTTTACTAAATAATCATCAAATATATCAAAAGAATTATCGATTCCACCAATAACCGCAAAAGAATAATTTCCACTTGTAGGAACTTTTTGAATAGATTCAATATTGTGAATATTATTAGCTGTATAATTGGGTTCACTTATGTAGGAATACAATTTGTAGCTAACTAAAAAAATGATAATTAAAACATCAAATAATAAAAATAATTTCAAAATTTTAAATTTATTCATTTTCTATCACATCTCTTTTTTGCCTTTTGCCAAAGAAAACCTCATAATAAAAGACAAATAATCCAATTAGCACACCTAAATACATTGTAAAAAATCGCCAGCTAAAAGTTAAGAAGACAAGATCTTTCTTTAATACAAAAGAAGAAAAAATGAGTGAAAACCCACCTTCAGCTACTCCTGTAGCACCAGGAGTAGGTGCAAAATAAGTCATAAATGTAATGACAATTTGAATCGCAATCACCGTAAATGGTGATATTTTATAATGTAATCCATTTAATAACAAAACAGGAAATAAAAATAACACTAAGAGGTATAAGATGGTCAAAGTTAGAGAAATAATGATATTCAGTTTTTTTCCTAGAAAGAAATAACTGATATTCTTTGAAAATGAGTCAATTTCAACAGAAATTTTCTTTTGAATAATTGGGAGTTTATTGTTTTTAATCAGATGAATTCGATTTAATAAATTAATGATATTAGAGAAGATATATTTTAAGATGGCTGGATTTTTAATGAGCTTATAAAATACAACCATTAGACAGATATAAAGAATAACTAATAGATAAATATAAATTTTATGTTGACCTGAAAATAATGTTAAAAACCGTTGATTAAATAATAAAATAACTGGTGTAGTGATAAAAAAGAACAAAATAGGAAGAAGAGTACGCATGCTTGATGCTGCGGTTGCTCCTCCTAGTGGAATACCTTTACGGTTTAGAAAGTATATTTGAGCAAATCCACCGCCTGTAGCGAAAGGGGTAATATTAGAAATAAAAATATTAATAAAAGTAAGTTTAATCATATATAAAAAACCGACATGCATATTTAAAGTTTTTAATATATAAAATAATCTTAATGTGTCTAATAAATAAAATAATATAAGTAGAATGAATAATTGAACCCAAACATGGAGGTTTAATAGGTTTAACGAAATAAGTGCTGTATGGTTACTAAGATGATTGAAAATGTATAAAATAGATAAATAAGATATGAGAATAAAAACTAAGGTTAACGCTAAATAAGTGATTAAATTCTTACGTGAAAATGATATTTTTTCTTGCTTCATATTATATCTCCTAAAAAAAACTATTCATTATATTATCACAAAAAAGTGGCATAAATATGTGATATTAATGAGAGTTTAGTTTAAAATAGAAAATGGTTCATAATAGTAAATTATGAAATACTATATACATCATTTTCGATATTTGATATGATATAATTAACAATAAAAAATTTAATTAAAGGAGACCAACTATGAATAATGAACGATTAGTTGTCATATGGACAAGTGGGGATAAAGAAGTAGCTTTGAAAATGGTTTTTATGTACACTATCCATTCAAAAAAAATGGGATGGTGGAATGACTCTGAGTTAATTGTTTGGGGACCATCAGCAAAATTATTAAGTGAGGACCTTGAATTACAAGAAAAAATTATCCAAATGAAAGAACTAGGCATTAAGGTTACATCTTGTAAAGCATGTACAGATAGTTATGGTGTTACTAAAGTATTAGAAGATTTAGGCATAGAAGTACAATATATGGGTGAACCATTAACCCAATATTTAAAGGATGGACAAAAGGTGATTACATTCTAATAAACCCATCAATTTTATTTTAATAGCTTTATTGACATATAATAAAAGTATATAAAATACAATTGAGGTGATGAAATGGAAAATAATAACGGTTATTATTTAATGCCACATCCTCCGATTATAATTCCTGAAATCGGTAAGGGTGAAGAACATAAAATTCAAAAAACTACGGAAGCTTGTCTTAAGATAGGAAAAGAAATACGAGAATTAGCACCTGAGACGATAATTATCATTACACCCCATGGGCCACTGTTTAGTGATATGATTGCAATAACTAATGAAATATCCATTACAGGTAGTTTTAGCCAATTTAAGGCGCCAAATGTTACGATGAAAATCGACATTGATTTAGATTTAACACAAGAAATCATCCGTTTAGCTAAAGAAAGAGCGATAGATACTATCGGTGTCAATGATTTTAATTTGAAAAATTACGACAGAAAATTAGAATTAGACCATGGAAGTATGGTGCCTCTTTATTTTGTTAATAAATTTTATCCAAAATATCAATTGGTTCATATTACATATGGTATGCTAACTGAAGTTGAATTGTATCAATTTGGTTTAGTCATTAAAGACGCAATAAAAAATGTCGCGCGTAAAACTGTACTTATTGCTAGCGGTGATTTATCACACCGTTTAAGTAATGACGGACCGTATCCCTTTTCATCAAAAGGAAAATGGTTTGATCAACAAATCCTATCTTCGCTAGAAAAAGGTGCTGTTATTGATATCTTTAATATGAAAAAAAGTGATATTGAAGAAGCAGGCGAGTGCGGGTATCGCTCTATTCTTATTTTATTAGGAGTAATCGGAGAATTTAAAGGTGAAAGATTATCATATGAAGGACCTTTTGGCGTTGGATACGGAGTAATGTCTTTTCACATTCTTGATCAAAATCAAAATTATATTAATGTTTTATTGCAAAAACAAAAAAAAGCTTTAGAGAACAGACAAAAAGGCTCTGATAGATATGTAAAGTTAGCTCGTGAGAGTTTAAATTACTATTTTCAGCATAATAAAATGATGGATGTACCCGAAAACATACCCGAAGAAATGAAAATTAATCAAGCAGGTGTTTTTGTTTCATTAAAAAAAGCGGGAAATTTACGAGGTTGTATTGGCACATTTTCACCTACATCTGATTGTATCGCAAGTGAAATCATTCAAAATTCAATTTCAGCTGCATTTGAGGATCCTCGATTTAACCCAGTTGAAAAAAAGGAATTAGACAAAATATCTATTTCAGTAGATGTTTTACAAAAACCTATAAGCGCAACTGTTTCTGAATTAGAGCCCAAAATTTATGGTGTGATTGTTTCACAAGGAAGAAAAAAAGGTTTGTTGTTACCTAATTTAGAAGGTGTTGATACAGTTTCTGAGCAATTAAATATTGCTTGTCAAAAAGCTGGCATCCATCCAAATAGCTCATATGATATAGAAAAATTTACTGTTATTAGACACATTGAAGGGGAAATGTAAATATGGAAAATCATCAAGCGATGTTTTGGGAAGTTGAAATTGACAAAATTAGATGTCATTTATGCCCACATTTATGTTTAATTGGAGAAGGTCAATTAGGTATTTGCCAAACAAGGCAAAATATCAATAATGAATTAATCGCCATTAATTATGGAGAGATAACATCAATAGCTCTAGATCCTATGGAAAAAAAGCCATTATATCATTTTAAGCCTGGCAAAAAAATATTATCTGTAGGAACATTTGGTTGTAATATGAAATGTAGTTATTGTCAAAATCATCATATTTCACAACAACGTGCTTTTTCTGATTTTAAAACACCTGATGAATTGATCAAAATGATAAATCAGGTAGAGAATAATATGGGAATTGCTTTTACTTATAATGAACCATTCATGTGGTATGAATATATGTATGAAGTGGCAAAAAAGGTAAAAGAACAGAACCCAAATCAAGTAATAGTTATAGTCACAAATGGTTATATTAATCCAGAACCACTCAGTAAAATTTTGCCTTATGTAGACGCTATGAACATAGACTTAAAGGCATTTCAGGAATCCTTTTATCAGAAAATTTGTAAGGCTACTCTTGACCCAGTACTAAAAACTATCGAAATGGCACATACAAAATGTCATGTTGAAGTGACTTCTTTAATGGTAACAGAAGAAAATGATAGTGTAGAGGAAATTGAAAAAATCGCTCAATTTCTTGGGAATTTAAATAAAGATATTCCTCTCCATTTATCACGCTATTTTCCAAATTTTAAAATGCATTATCCGCCAACAGATATAAATAAAATGAAAAAAGCAAAAGAAGTCGCATTAAAGTATTTGAATTATGTCTATATAGGTAATGTGCTATATGAAGATGTAAGCACTTATTGTCCAATTTGCCACCATGTTATTTTTAATCGTGAAGATTTAAATTGTACAGTCTTAAAAGATAATAAATGTGCAAAATGCGGTAACGTAATTTCTATGATCATATAAAAATCGAGATATCCTCTCGATTTTTTATATTTTTAATTGTTTATTTAACAATATTTCAATTCGCTTAAGTTGTTCTTTTATCGTTTCAAGTTCTTGTTGTGTTGCCAATTTTTCTTTTTGATCGATTTTTTTTTGTTCTTTTTCATGCTTTTTGTTAATGATTTCTTTTTTTAAATCATCTATTTCTTTTTGTTTATTTAAAGCAGAATCAATCAATGATTGTTGTGCAGCGATTAAAAATAAATTATCAGAAAATGCGGTTAAAAAAGAGCCAACGACTGCTTTTTCCTCAATTGTTAAATATACGGAAACCAAAATAGCTAAAATGCATGCAAGAATACTTAATTCCTCAGGAGTGAAGATTAAAAGCCATGAACACAGATTACTGGTATCTATAGGTGGAATAGTTTCTTCCTGTTCCTCGATTTCAGGATAAGTGATAGGTTCACTTTGAATGCGTTCTTCATTCTTTTTTTCCTTATCCATTAGCCCACCTCAATTTATTCTAATCTATTATATGATTGATTAAAATGAGGTGTGATTCAAGCAATGTTTAGCTTTAAGGTGTAAATGCAGATTTTTCTATCAAATACGGGATTAATCTTGAATTTACATTTCTTTAATCATATAATGAATGTAATATAAGTAATGATATCTTTAACTATATTCGAGAAGTCTATTGTTGTGGCAATGGTAAAATCACAATGACTTATGTTCAAAAATATAGAAACAACTAAGGCAGATAATAAATATAAAAAATCACTGTTAAATCTAAATTTTTGAATGGATGCTAATAGTGTTAAAAAAATTATAGTGAACACCTTTATGCACATTATCACGAACTAATTTCTTTATAAAACGGATTATTAGTATTTGTTCAATCGTTATATAATTGTGTATTAGATGTTTAAATAAGAAATGAGGCATATAAATTGTTTATACTAATCAAAAATGTTGAACTTTATAATCCTATTTACCAAGGTAAACAGGACATATTAATTTGTAATGACAAGATTATAAAAATTAATCCCAATATTGTCTTTGAGGATGCAGAAGTAATTGATAAAAGTGGGTTTATAGCCATTCCAGGAATTATAGACCAACACATACATATCACCGGTGGAGGCGGGGAAGGTGGATTTCATACAAGAACTCCTGAGGTAAAATTAACAGATTTAATCAAGGGTGGGGTCACAACGGTTGTCGGGCTATTAGGAACTGATTCGTTAACCCAAGGTGTTGAAACTTTACTAGCAAAAGCAAAAGCATTGAAAACAGAAGGGATTACTGCTTATTGTTTGACAGGTGCATATAGCTATCCATCACCTAATATTACTGGTTCTGTCGAAAAAGATATTACATTTATTGATGAAATTATTGGAGTAAAACTCGCTATTTCGGATCACCGAGAACCTATGATAACAACTGATGAATTAAAGAAATTAGCATCAGTTGTACGTGTAGCTAGTATGATAGGCTCTAAAGTTGGAAATATCACACTTCATATGGGAGATGATAAAAAAGGGTTGCAACCGGTATATGACATATTAAAAGAAACGAGTTTACCAATTAAACATTTTCGACCAACACATATCAATCGTAATCAAACATTATTTACGGATGGATTAAAGTTTTTATCAATGGGAGGTTATATTGATTTAACCGTAGGACGAGCATTTAAACAGTTAAAGGCAGATTTAATAAAACTTCAGGTTGAAAATTTACCTCTAAATCATGTTACTTTCAGTTCAGATGGAAATGGTAGTTGGTCAAACTACGATGAATTCGGACATTTAAAGGAAATCGGGATATCAAGTTGTGATGGGATTCTTAAAAGTATGGAATATCTCATTCATCAAGGAGAATCTATTGAAAGTATTATTCAGTTTGGAACTAGCAATGTAGCAAATGCGCTCAATTTAGTAAATAAGGGGTTTATTGAAGTTAATAAAGATGCTGATATTTTAATATTAGATAAACAGTTTAATTTAGATACACTTTTAGCATTAGGTCAAATCATGATGAAAGATAAGCATATTATCAAGAAAGGGACATATGAAATCTAAAATTTAAATTGAGGTTTAGTTTAGACAATGTTATAATAAAAAAGATGTTGACTGATATTTCAATTAAGAAATTATAGTCTAATAAACAAATGTGTAATTCATGCATATTTTTGTTTTAAGACGGGAAAATATAAAATTAGGTGGTTAAAATGAGTGGAAATATCGTATATGTAGTAATACCTTGTTACAATGAAGAAGAAGTGTTAAAAGAAACAACAAAAAGATTAGTGGAAAAATTAACTGATTTAATATATCGTCATGAAATTGCCCAAGAAAGTAAAATCCTTTATGTCAATGATGGATCTCAAGATAATACATGGAACCTTATAGAAAAATTACATAAAGAGAATAATCAAATTTTAGGTATCAAATTATCTAATAATAAAGGACATCAATTTGCTTTATTAGCGGGCTTAATGTATGCGAAGGATCATGCTGACATGATTATATCCATGGATGCCGATTTACAAGATGATATTAATGCGATTGATGGATTCGTTAAGAAATATAAAGAAGGAAATGACATCGTTTATGGAGTAAGAAGTACCCGTAAAAAGGATTCATTTTTTAAGCGCGTAACTGCACAATCTTTTTATAAATTATTAAAATCTATGGGAGTTAATATCGTATATAACCATGCTGATTATAGATTAATGAGTAAACGTGCTGTAATAGCGTTAGAACAATTTAAAGAAGTTAATCTATTTTTGCGGGGAATTGTTCCGTTAATTGGTTTTAAATCTGATTGTGTTTATTATGAAAGAAATGAAAGATTTGCTGGAGTATCTAAATATCCACTTAAAAAAATGTTGAGTTTTGCGGTAGTAGGCATTACTTCTTTTAGTATTAAACCGATTAGATTAATAACAACTTTAGGATTTATTACTTTTTTAATTAGTTTGGTCATGTTATGTTATTTTTTAACGATTTATTTTATCGGAAAACCTGTTCAGGGGTGGTCGACTATCGTTATTTCTGTTTGGGGAATTGGCGGAATTCAACTTTTATCATTAGGTATAATAGGCGAGTATATTGGCAAAATGTATTTAGAAACAAAAGCTCGACCTAAATTTATCGTCGAAACAGTTTTAGAGGATAAACATGAATAAAAAAGCAATTTATATTTTACCATCTATCTTAACAGCAATATTACTACTTTTCATATTTTTGATAAAATCAATTTATCCATTTGGACATAATACCGTTATGTGGGCTGATATGTATCAAATCAATACACCGATGTATTACTACTTTTATGATATTTTTTATAACCATGCTAGCCTTTTTTATAATTTTAAATCAGGTTTAGGTATGAATTTTTATGGTGTATTTTTTTTCTTTTTAGCGAGCCCATTTTCTTTTATTGTGCTCTTATTTCAAAGAAGTGATATTCTATACAGTATGTCTATTTTATTGTTAATAAAAATGATGTTTATTGCGTTTACATCTTTTCTATTTTTTCATAAATATTTTAATAAATCTCATCTATTTTATAAGGTCATATTTAGCGTGTTATATGCCTTTAGTGGCTATGTACTAATCCTTTATACAAACATTATGTGGTTAGACCCAGTTTATTTATTTCCGCTTTTACTCATCAGTTTAAAAAATTTATATGACAACGATAAAATAATAGGCTATATTCTCGTTTTAACAACGAATATCATCATGTGTTTCTATATCTCTTATATGGTAATTTTCTTTATATTCTTTTCTTCTGTTCCTTATCTGTGCTTTTACGTAGATAAAAAATATCGAGGAAAGAAAATATTATTATTAGGTATAAGTACTATAACCTCATTATTGCTATCAGCGATTGTTATCATTCCCTCTTTTTTGCAAATCAGCAATTCTTCACGAATAGGTGGGTCTCTCATTCAAAAGCTCATGACTCCGTCTACCTTTATATTAGATAAAATTTCATTTTTTCTCATGAATGGGATTGTATATGCACTTATAATCCTTCTATTTAAGAAAATAAAAAAAGATAAACATGTAAAGTTTTTAGGAAGCATTCTTCTTTTAACCATGATACAAGTTCTTTTTGATTCTGTAAATAAGTTATGGCATACTGGGTCTTATTCTTTCTTCCCACTTAGATATGGGTTTATTCCATTATTTTTCTTAATGATATTAGGCATGTATATAATAAGTCATTATGAAATTGCTAGTAAAAAAATGACAAATAAATATAAAGTATATTTAGGAATATTAATTAGTTTAATCATTGGTTTATTTTTTATTTTCTATAAGAGAATTACGGCTGTCTTAGTCATGATGAACTTTTTAAAGTCACCTCTTGATGGTATCATTGTTTTTCTTATTTTAGTTCTATTTTTGATTTTATTTGTTTTATGTTATCTTTTGATATTAAAGAATACAAAAAATTTAAGAAACAAATTCATTTTATTGAGTTTTATTCTTTTTTTAGAATTAATCATTAATTCCTGCTTTTATATCGGCATAGGTCCTATTGAAATGAAGAATGAATACAAGCAAATTAATGCGATAAATAATCTTTTAAAAGATACTAATAAAACACAATATCGCGCGAAAGACTTACTGTTTGATAGTAATGATTCATTGATATATGACATGTTTAGCAATGGTCATTTTACTTCTTTAACAGATAAACAACATATGGACCTAGTTAAAGAGCTCGGTTATAGTTCTTATTGGATGCGATCATCTGATACTGGTGGAACTATATTTACCGATAGTTTGTTAAGCCAAAAATATGTACTTGTCAATCATCCACTTGATCAAGAGTTGTATACTTTAATTAAACAAGTGGATGCAAATACATTTGTTTATGAAGCAAATGACACCTTACCTTTAGGCTTTTTGATGAGTCAACAAATACCTAATTTAGAAGCTACACAAGTATTTGATGTTCAAAATGAGATTTATCAAGATTTAATGAATACGAATCAATCGTTAATACAAGTTTATAATCAATTTGACTTGACTAATTTAAAATTAACATCAACAGGTGGATTACTTAATTTGGAAAAAGTAAATACTAATGAGGATGCTTATGCATCAATCACGATTAACGCAACAGATAATGAAATATTATACCTTGATATCTTAAGAAGTGTAGATAATACAGTTAATCAAAGGATTTTCAAGAGTTTTAAACTTTTTCTTGATGGAAAACCCTTTGATACCTCAATTCCATCTGATCAGTATGTTTTGTTTCATAAAAAGCAATTAGATGAAAATATTTTTCCTCAACAATTAAGCAATGGTTTACTAGAATTGGGACGTTTTTCTCACCCTGTAACGATTAAAATAGAAGTACTCAAAAATGTTACCTTAAGTGATTTTTCAATTGGAGCTCTCAATATTTCCTCTTTTCAATCATTTGTAAATACCTACGAACAACATCCGGTAGAAATTAAAATGAATGGTAATACTTTATCAGCAAATATCAATAGCACAAGTGATGATAAAATGTTATTTTTAAGTATTCCTTATGATAAAGAGTGGCATTTGACAATAAATGGTGTTAAACAACCCGTTTCAAAGGTAATGGGTGATTTTATGGGCATAAAGCTTCATGAGGGAAATAATACGATTCAGATGACTTATACACCACATGGCATTAAAACAGGGTTATTCGTGAGTTTATTCACGTTAATTGCGTTACTTTTATCCTTAATATTTTATAAAAAAATGAGAATACATTGGGAAAACAAGCAGTTTTTCTATATTTGGAAAGGCTTTATTAGTTTATACATATTAGGAATACTTTGTATTTATATCATTCCAATAATTCTTGAAAGCAGTAGTTATATGATAAATATTTATAATTTTTTCCATGATTTATTACTTATTTTCCATCTTTTGTAGTATAATGGAAATAATCATTTTTTTTGGAGTGATGATATGGCTTATGAATTAACAAGTTATTTAGTCGTTGGAATTTCTTCTAGCGCGTTATTTGACCTTTCAGTTGAAAATAATATTTTTGAATCAAAAGGGTTAGATGAATATTTAAAATATCAATTAGAACATGAAAAAGATGTACTAAATATGGGACCTGGATTTGGTTTAGTGAAGAATTTATTACGTTTAAATCAATTAATTCCTGGGAAACGTTTAGTTGAAGTCATAATTATGAGTCGCAATAGTGCCAACTCAAGTTTACGATTTTTCAATTCAATTGAACATTATGGGTTAGATATTTCGCGTGCTGCTTTAACGAGTGGGATGCCAATAAAACCTTATGCTGAGGCATTTAACGTGAATTTATTTTTATCCACGAATGTTGAAGATGTTCAAGATGCGATAAATGGTAATATCGCTGCGGGGTTGATTTATAATTATGGTTATGAATATGAAGAAAATAATAATCAAATTCGTATCGCTTTTGATGGTGATGCTGTGTTATTTTCAGATGAATCAGAGCGAATTTACCAAAAGGAGGGTCTAGAGGCATTTGCTTCACATGAAAAATTGAATGCTTTAAAACCTTTACCTGAAGGACCATTTGCGAAGTTACTAAAATCAATTTCTCAGATTCAAAAGGAATTTACTTATGAGGATATGCCTATTAGAACAGCATTAGTAACTGCAAGGTCATCACCTGCTCATGAAAGAGTGATTAGAACACTTCAAGCATGGGGTGTGAAAATTGATGAGATGTTTTTCTTAGGTGGAGTTCGTAAAGCTGAAATTTTGAAAGCATTTGGTGCTGATATCTTTTTTGATGATCAAGATGCACATTTAAAATATGCCGCAAATGTAGTGCCTTCTGCAAGAGTTCCTTATAAAAACTTGTCAGAACAGATTAGTCTATTTGAAGAAGTTGAAACATTAAAGGATAATGATAAGAATCCAAAAATAAAGCCTTAATCATTAAGATTAAGGCCTTTATTTTCTCTATTTTCTATAAATTTATTTAGATTTTAACACACCTTAAAAAGTATATGTTAAAATAAATAAGTGATAACCATATTGAACAGTTTTTATGAAAATAAAAAGGAGGAAAATATGAAACTACTAACAGAGATAATGGATGAGGAATATCCTAATCAATATGAGGTTTCCTACAAAGTCCGAAAGGCTTCAAGAGCCGTTATCCTAAATGAGAAAAAACAAATCGCCGTTTTGTATGTCTCGCGAGATAACTATCATAAATTACCAGGTGGTGGAATTGAAGAAAATGAATCGATTTTTATGGCACTACATCGTGAGGTATTAGAAGAGGTTGGCGCTACTGTAGAAGTAAAAGAAGCAGTGGGTGTTATTATAGAATACCGTAATTATTTTAAACAACTACAAATTTCATACTGTTTTTTAGCAACTTTGAAAGCATTGTCCTCTTCAAAGTTAACAGATTATGAGAAAAATGCGGGATTTATCCTTAAATGGATGTCACTAGAAGAGGCATTACTCTCTGTGAAAAATGATCAACCTACAACTTATATGGGACGTTTTATACAAAAGCGAGATTATTCTTTTTTATTAGAAGCAAAAGAATTGATAATTCAAGATAATAAAAATCACTAATCATGGATATTAGTGATTTTTTATTTTTATGTTAATTGTTTCGTATAAATACGCGTTTTTTTACAACTAAATAAATCAATTCCATCTTCTATCCGGTTCCATCCATATTTTTCATAATAGCCATCGTGATCTGTGACCAAATAAAGCGATGTAAAACCATAACGTAGGGCTTCTTTTTGGGCATAGTTCATTAAAAGATGACCATACCCATGCGTACGTTCTTCTTCATTAATATATAAAGATGATAACCAAGGATATAAATCATGTCGACTAATAAAATCATTTGCGATTAAACCACAACATCCAATAATCGTCTTATTTTTTAGTAAAATATAAAAATGAGGAAGTTTTTTCCCCTCTAAACTAGCATGTATAATTGCATCATAATAATAGGGAAAGTTCGCTTCATTACCCCATATGGAGTGAATATAGTGGATTGCTTGATCAATATTCTGATAATCCTTAACATTTTTAATTTCTAACATAGGGTTTCCTCCCTAGAAATTTAAATTTCGATATATTCGGGGTCAAATTCATTTTCAACAAGAAACCATTCATGTTCTATAAAATGAGGATCACTTATTTTATCTAAAGGTAGTTTCATATACTTACCACTTGCATAAGCGGCTACATCCCCATTTTGTAAGATGATTTCTCCACTTCCTTCAAAAATACGCTTTGAGTCATTGATAATTCTTCCGACAACTCTTAATTCTTCATTTAATGGAACAGGTTTTTTATAGTGAATCGTAAGTTCTATTGTAACTCCCCAAACAGTAGGCTGATTAATAGATATCGCGCGTCCGATTGTCTCATCCAAAAGAGATGAGATAATCCCACCATGAGCTCGGTTGGGGTAACTTTGATGGTCGTTTTTGAGTGTGCAAATAGCGACTAGTTCCTTATTTTCTAATTCATAAAAAGATGTTTTAAGGCTAAATGGATTTTGAGTTCCACAAACAACACAAGATTTACTATTATTTTGCTTTTTTATTACTTTATATTTCATTTTATTTCCCCTTATTCAACTTGTTCAATTAATTCTGTCCATTCATGTAATTTCTCATCTAAATGTTTTTGTTGAAGTTCTATTTCATCATGGATAGCTTGAGATTTTTGATAATCACTAAAAATAGCTTCTGTTTGTTGTAACACCTTTAATCTTTGAATTTCATCTTCAAGTAATGCAATTTCTGCTTCTAAATTTTCAATTTGTTTTTGTTGTTTTCGTAGTTCGCGTTTTTCTTTTTTTTGCTCGATAAAATCATTTGTTGTACTTTGTTTTTTTTGTTCTTCAGGCAAACTTTGTTGTTCTTTTTTCTCAATATAATAATTGTAATCACCAATGTATTCAATTAATTCATGGCTGTTAATTTCAATTATTCTTGTAGCTACTTGATTGATAAAATATCGATCATGTGAAACAAAAACAATCGTTCCTAAAAAATTCACTAAAGCTTCTTCTAATACCTCACGGCTTAAGATATCTAAGTGATTGGTTACTTCATCAAGAATCAGAAAATTAGCTTTCTTTAAAGTGAGTTTTGACAAAGCTAAACGAACTTTTTCTCCACCTGATAAATCAGAGACAATTTTAAATACATCTTCTCCTGTAAATAAGAAAGAGCCTAATACTTTACGAACATCCTTCTCAAGCATCATTCGATGCTCATCCCAAAGTTCATCAAGAACCGTTTTAGAGGAATTTAAAATAACTAAATCTTGGTCAAAGTAAGCAATGTTTACTCCTGCACCATATTTTATCATCCCCCCTAAAGGATCGATAGCTTGATTAATGGTTTTTAATAAAGTGGATTTTCCAATACCATTGGGTCCTAAGATAGCTACTTTTTCATTTTTTTTGATTAAAAAATCTACATGACTTAAAAAAGGTTTATCATAACCAATAGCTAAATCCTTTACTTGTAAAACGATATTCCCTGTATTGTTAGAAAAGTCAAAATTAACTTTAATATTCTTTTTATCCACCTGTGGATCATCTAATAAAGTTAATTTTTCTAATTTTTTTCGTCGTGATTGTGCTCTTGTAGTTGTAGTTGCCCGAACAATATTTTTATTAATAAATTCCTGTTCTTTTTTGATTACCTTTTGTTGCAAATCATACTGTTTTTGCATGTGGGTAATGCGGTCATCCTTTTGTGATAAATAACGATCGTAATCTCCCTTGTATAAATACCCTTGTTTAAATTCAATTTCGAAAACTTGATTTACTACTTGATTTAAAAAATAACGATCATGAGAAATGATGATAATCGAATTTTTATAAAACTTCAAATAATTCTCTAAGAATTCAATGGTTTCTAAGTCTAAATGATTTGTTGGTTCATCAAGAATTAATACATCGGGAGCTTCTAGAAGAAGCTTCGCTAGAGCAAGTCTTGTACGTTCTCCACCACTTAATTGATTAACTTGATGTTGGTAATACGATTTAAAACCAAATTTATTTAACATAGTTTCAATTTGATATTCAAAGGTATAACCACCAATTTCCTCAAATGATTGTAACAATTTGGTATATTTTGACAAGATTTGTTCATCATAAGAATTGTTCAGACAATTAGCAATGATTTCCAATTCGCTTTGAAGTGAAATTTGTTGCTTAAAAACTTGACGTAGTTCATTCAAGACAGTCTTTTCAGAATTAATTAAACTTTCTTGAGAAAAATAACCAATTTTAATGTTTGAAGAAATAAAAATATTTCCTCTATTGTATGGTTCTAATCCACAGATCATTTTAACTAATGTTGATTTTCCTGCACCATTACGACCTACAATCGCCGTTTTTTCATTACTATTTAAAGAAAAATTGATATTATCTAAAATAGTAAAACCATCATATGATTTGGTTAAGTTATTTACTGTAATTAAATTCATGCCGATCACCTATAAAATTTCTTATTCTATTTTAGCATACTTTTAAGTTTTTTAAAAATAATTATTTCAAACATTGTCATAAATGGTAGAAATAGACATTTTTATTTACATTTAAATTAAATAATGATATATTAATAATAATAGACAAAAAGAAATTTTATTAACGGTGGTGTTACTATGTATAAAATTCCAAAGGCTACAGTAAAAAGATTACCCTTTTATCGTCGTTGCTTCGAAAGTTTACACGAACAAGGCATTCAGAGAATATTATCATCTCAATTAGGAGATATGTTAAAAATAGATCCAGCAACCATTAGACGAGATTTTTCTTATATAGGCGAATTAGGAAGACAAGGATATGGATATGAAGTAGGTAAAGTTTTACATGCTTTAAATGATTTCTTAGATTTAAACAATGTCGAGCATTGTGTTTTAATCGGGGTTGGTAATTTAGGGAAAGCCTTCTTACAATACAATGTGATGAAATCACAAATGCAGAATAATATTAATCCCATAAAAATAACCTACGCATTTGATATTTCTCAAGATGTTATTGGTAAAATTGTTAGCGGTGTTGATGTTATCCATATTGATAAATTAGAAGATACAATTAAGGAAAATAAAATTAAAATCGCCATATTATCAGTTCCGCCAAAAAATGCGAATGAAATCGCTGAGAGATTAGAATCATGCGGAATCAGAGGGATATTTAATTTTTCATCAATCAGTTTAAATGTCTCAAGAAATGTGTATGTTTATGATGTTGATTTATTAAATGAGCTACAGTCGTTTTTATTCTTTGTCAAAAACAAATATGAATAAACAGGAGTGTTGCTATGAGAAGTCTCAGACGACTCACATTTCTTTTCATTGTTGTTATGATTGGGTTCATAATCTTTATAAGTGGAGTTATATTAACTAAGGATCAGTCCCCACCCGTTTATCTCACTAATTTTGATGTGGAAGTTTCTAATCAACAGGATGTGAGCCAGTGGGTATCGAATGTTGGAACACTTGATTTTAATGATGAGTTGATTAATCAACTAATATATAATAATGCCCATGGTTTTGAAAATGAATACTTCAATATTTTAGGTAAGAAGATTCAATTAAAGAGCCTTTGGACACATGTTAACCCCAATGGTTTAATTATGTATGCCCTTGTAAAATTTCAAGGAATTGAGACCACGTTAACTTTAGATTTAGGGATTAAGGACGTATCAAATGGAGTTCAAGTGAAAATTAATTCTTTAAAAGCAGGGCAACTACAACTTCCAAAATCATTATTTATGTTTCTCTTTAATGCTTTACCTCATTACTTAGGAATTGATTTAGAAGGCACTATTCAATTAAATGATTCTTATTTAATTGAGAATAACAGGATTAATCAAATAATAGATACCTATTTAGGAACTGATTTGTTTCAATATCAATCTATGGTATTTGGAAGTGGTCAACTAAGATTTAATTACGACTTTAATCCAGAATATTTAAATAATTTGACAGTTGATCATTCGAAGTTAAGTGATACGACAAACCTTGATGATTTATCCTCTTTATTGGGAAAAGACATCTTAAAAAACATTATATCAAATATGGATGTAGATAAGATTAATCAGTTATTAAACTCACTTGGGTTAAAAGATATTGATGATATATCATTTTTATTATTTGGTAGTCAATCATAAAAAAAGATAATTTAAGGTTATTTTATTATAATAGAATAACCTTTTTACATATAATGTATAAAAAATAGTAAAAAATGTATAAAAAGTACTTGCAAAAATATAATAAATATGTGTATAATATTATATGTAATTAGCACTCAATAATAAAGACTGCTAATAATAGATTAAAGGAGGGTATTAAACTAATGATCAAACCTTTAGGACAAAGAGTACTTTTAGAAAAACTAGAAGTAGAAAAGAAAACATTAAGCGGTATAATTTTACCAGATAATGTAAATGATGAAAAGAATTTCGCAAAGGTTGTCGGAATCGGAACTGGAAAAAGATTAGAATCAGGTCAACGTGAAGAATTTGATGTTAAGGTTGGCGACAAAGTTATTTATTCACAATATGCTGCAACCGAAACCAAAGTTGATGGTAAAAAATATATGGTTGTAGACGAAAAAGATATTTTAGCTGTATTAGAATAATAGGAAGGAGAGACTACAATGGCAAAAGAAATTAAATTTGGCGAAGACGCACGTCGTAAAATGTTAGATGGCGTTAATAAACTTGCTGATGTTGTTAAAGTTACATTAGGGCCTAAGGGGCGTAATGTTGTATTAGAACAAAGTTTTTCAGCACCTATGATTGTAAATGATGGTGTAACAATTGCACGTGAGATTAAATTAGAAGATAAATATGAAAATATGGGTGCACAATTAGTAGCTCTAGTAGCTAGTAAGACTAATGATATAGCAGGTGATGGGACAACAACTGCTACTGTGCTAGCTCAAGCTATGATTAAAGAAGGATTGAAAAATATTGCTTCTGGGGCTAATCCTATGATGGTACGTCGTGGTATTGAAAAAGCGACTAAAGTTGCGGTTGAGGAACTAAAAAATATTTCTCGCCCTATTCAAAGCAAAAAAGAAATTGCTCAAGTAGCGGCTATTTCAGCTGGTGATGAAGAGGTTGGAAAGTTAATAGCTGAGGCAATGGAAAAAGTGGGTAATGAAGGTGTGATTACCTTAGAAGAATCTCGTGGTTTAGAAACAGAATTAGAGGTTGTCGAAGGAATGCAATTTGACCGAGGTTACTTATCATCTTATATGGTTACTAATTCAGATAAGATGGAAGCTGTCTTAGAAAACCCTTATATTCTGGTTACTGATAGTAAAATCACTAATCTTCAAGAAATCCTTCCTATTCTTGAACAAATTGTTCAAGAAGCTAAACCTTTCTTAATGATTGCTGAAGATGTCGATCAAGAACCTCTTGCAACACTAGTTGTTAATAAATTGCGTGGTAGTTTCTTAGCAGTTGCTGTTAAAGCACCAGGATTTGGTGATAGACGGAAACGCTTATTAGAAGATATTGCAGCTTTAACAGGTGCTGAATATATCACATCAGACTTAGGATATGAATTAAAACAAACAACCATCGCTCAATTAGGTCGTGCTAATAAAGTCATTATTACCAAGGACAACACGACGATTATTGAAGGTGCTGGGTCTTTGGATGCGATTCAAAACCGTATTAATCAAATTCGCTCTGAAATCGAAGAAACATCATCTGAATTCGATAAAGAGAAATTACAAGAGCGTTTGGCAAAATTAACAGGTGGTATAGCTGTTATTAAAGTAGGGGCTGCCACTGAAACTGAATTAAAAGAACGTAAATTAAGAATAGAAGATGCTTTAAATTCTACCCGTGCTGCAGTTGAAGAAGGAATTGTTGCTGGTGGTGGAACGGCATTAATGAATGTATATAGTAAAATTGAACAAATAGAAGCAACAGGTGATGAGTTAACAGGTGTTCGTATTGTTTTAAATGCGCTTGAAGCTCCTGTAAGACAAATCGCTGAAAATGCTGGACTAGATGGGTCTGTAGTTGTTTATAAATTGAAACAAATGGCTCCTGGGGAAGGCTATGATGCGCTAAATGATAAATTTGTCAATATGTTTGAAGCAGGGTTAGGCGACCCTACTAAGGTTACACGTACTGCTTTACAAAATGCCGCTAGTGTTGCTTCATCATTCTTAACGACTGAAGCAGCTGTCGTTGAAATACCAAAAGAAGAGAAAGCCCCTATGCCTAATATGGGTGGCATGGACATGATGTAAAAAACAAAATCAGTAAAAAAAAGACTTACATAACTATGTAAGTCTCTTTTTTATTGAGTCATTTTTCTTTTTTTAAGATAATGTTTGACATGGAAACGATATAAAAAGTTTAATAATAAACTTTCAATAGTAATAATAACCAATATCAATAGTGCTGTATGCATAAAAAAACCTTCTGGCAATACATTTATAATTGGGTCTGTTGTCGGGTCGAATAACCAATAATCATTTCTAAAAGCTATTTGATGAAAAATCGTAAAGGCTTTATCAAAATTGATAACTAGTGGTAATATCAATAAAATAGGGAGAACTATTAAAAAAATGGCAGAAAAGCGATAAAATAAATAATCCCTCTTTTTATACAAATAGCCGATTCCTATTAATGATAATAGAATTGAAACATACATAAGGTAATCTAATTTGATAAAAAGGTTTTTTACATCTTCAAAATGAATTTTAGCATTATGACTCATCGGAAAAGTTGGAAATTGTAATTCTCCTTTAAAGGAAGGTTTTAAATAATCAATAAGCGTATTATAATTATCAAGAATTTCTGTTTTACTTACATTTGTTGTTTGTGGTAATTTAAAATAATCAACATCAAAGTAATATAAAGTTCTAAAATTTAAGGAAAAATTGACTGCACTAATAATTAATACAAAAGTGATGAAGATACTAGTTAAGATGGCAACTATTTTTAATCTTAGATTCATGCTACGCCTCCTATCTCTTTTTTTTTATTGTAAAACAAAAATACAAATTATTCAAGATTAATAGATCATATATTTAAAATATGTTAAAGATAGCATAATATTAGGATTTTAAGTTATATTGGTCCTGAAGTTTTCTTTTTTTATTCTTTTCTATTATGGTAATATTTGCTATAATAAATTAAAGATTTAAAGTAAGGGGGAGAACCTTATGTTTACTTTAGGACTAAATTTCGATATAATTTTTATACTTATTATGGTAGCAATGATAGTAATAGGTTATATAACAGGTGCAACAGTAGAAGTTATTAAGCTTGTTAGAATTTATATTCCTTTTATTGTCGTTTTTTACTTAGGTGGGCCTATTTCAAGGATTGTGTATAAATCATCATTATTCAAAGATGCGATAAATTCACTAAGTTTCTTAGAAGGAATACCATATTTTAATACCTTGATAATGTTTCTTTCAACTTTTATTGCTTTTTTTGGGTCCTACTTTATCATTGGTATAGTGGTCAAATTCATTCAAAAACGAATTCAATCAGAAAAAGTTACTTATAAATTAGGAAAATTAAACAATCGCTTAGGAGGATTAATCGCAATAATCCGCTTTTATGTTCTTTTCTCATTAATACTAATCCCATTTTTTATTTTAGGTTTTACAAGCGCAGGTGATTTTTCTACCAAATTAATTTTAGATTATCCACCACCTTATACTCAAGTAGGGCGGTTAGTAAAATCATCACAACCGGTTTTAAAAGCATCAAATTCTGTTTCCAATTTTCTTTCTGTTGTAGATATTGACCAACTCCAGAAATATTATACGGTTTTGACAGGTTTACCTTCTGTATTAAATGGATATGAACAAGATGTAAGTACTAGCTGTACTTATACTTTAGATAATGATAAGAAATATCCAAATTTATATGCTTATGTAACTGATACTAATAATACGTGTACGAATCCGGATTTACAGAATATTATGCCATATAAAGGACTGATTATTTGGGTCAGTGTTAACAACCTAGAAATAGAAAATATGGCGACTCCTGATTTAATCACATCCTTTAATGCAAATTATGATAACATTCAAAGTAATACAACTGATGAAAATATGAAAAATAATTTAGAATCGGCTAATAAATCAACAAGAATATATGAAGTAGTAAATACCTGGTTAATTTCGACTATTGGAAATTATAAAATGGCTGATTTATTAACTGATGAACATATCGAATCGATTATTGATCAGTTAACATTCGATAAGGCAAATGAATCTGATAATACAGGATTATTCTATGAATTAAATAATTTAAATAATCCTGATTTAGATACTAAATTAATATCCGTTAAAAATTTTATTGACGAATATCCAAATTATAAGAAGATAATGGATACAATGCCACAGAATATGTCATTTAAATACAGATTAATCGCATCCACTTTACAAGATTTTAATTTTTTGCCTTCTATAAACAGAACACCCCTTATGGCAATGTATGTCATTGATTCATTTAAGCTACTAGAAAATAGTCAATTAATTGAAGGCGAACCTCTATATGATACACTCGTAAAAATAGCTGTTCCTGTTTATGTATTAAAGAAAGATGAAAATGGCAACATCAAGACTTTTACCCAATCAGATATGAAAGCATTTTTAACAGATCATTGTAATAATAAAGTGTGTAGTATTGATGATGCTTTTCATCAAGTAATTATCACCGATGATTTCTTCCTAGATTTAATGAATGCTTTAGTAGATGAGTCTAATGGTGAAAGTTCATATATCAATTACTTAGTAGACAATTCATTAATGGATAAAGATGCAGTCGCTTATTTAGAAACTTATTTTGCGAACCGATACCATGACAGTGAGGACCCGAGAGTACTTACTGTGACAGAAGCTTTAAATAAAGTGGGTGATACGAATGGCTAAATTTATAGTTGATCCAAATGACACTTTAGCTCAAGAAGCAATCAGTAAAAAATTGAAAGTCTATACTAAATTTAATCCTTATTTTTCTAAGGATACACAAGTTGAAATATCAACTTTAGAACAAGTTTTCTTTTATCATAAAAAGCTGAGAGGATCCCGTGTATTAGGAGAAGTCCTCAAGGATAAAGCGATTCGTAAAGGGAAACGAAAAAGAGTTGTTAAAGATTTAGTAAAGTTTTGGGATAAAGAATATAAAGAGAATATTGAATTACAGAAGAAATTAATGTTAGATAAGACTAAAAAGATAAGAAGTAAAAGAATTAGGCATATTCATTATTTTTCAGTTTATCTGTTTACTCTCATTACTATTTTTGCGATTCTTATCAGTCACCCACTTGGTTATATTGATAAGATTCCTTATATCAACACTTTCTTTAATTCGATTTATATTATGATGGAAGAAAAGTTTTATCATAATCTCTTAATCGTAATTATTTACGCAGCTATTATCAGCATTTTATATATTATCATATTAAGGACCTATTTTGAGTTATCACGGAGAGTTGGCGCAAACGCTGAAGCATTTATAAATGGTGAATATAAAAAAATCAATAATAATTTCTTTAAACAAGAAAAGAAAATTAAACATCATTTATTAAAATCAGTTAATAGATTTTATAAGCAACAATATCAAGTGAAAAAGATTTTTGATTTAAATGCAATTATAGTAAAATTAGAAGAATATACTGTGCATGTTGAAAATAGAATCATCAATTTTCGAAAAAAATATCATTGGTTGTTGTTTATCCAATTCATCTTAAAATTATGCGTTTATGGAATGACTTTCTATTTAGGATATAAATTTTATCATAATTATTATTAACCATGAAAAAAATAGGATATTCTTTAAAAAAGAGTATTCCTATTTTTATTACAAAATTTATGCATATCTCGATAACTTTATAAGAATGAGATAAACTAATAGATAGGTGGTAATATGCGGAAAATACAGATAACAAAGGAACTTAAAAAATTAATACCTGAATTTAAAATAGGTGTGGTGTCTTTTACGGGTTGTGTTTATTCTAATACTGAATTAGATGAAATCATCAATTCTTTACAAAAAGACATTAGTCTTACTTATGAATTAAGTGATATCTTAGAAATACCTTACATATTAGCAGCTAGGAATGGCTATAGACGCTTAGGTAAGGACCCCAGCCGTTATCGTTTAGCTGTAGAATCTTTATATCGCAGAATTGTTAAAGGGAAAAATCTTTATCGCATCAATAATATAGTTGATATAGGAAATATTTTATCTCTAGAAACAAAAAGATCGGTGGCGGTCTTAGATCAAGATAAAATTGTCGGGGATATTAATATTCGAATTGGTCAAAATGAATTTTATGAAGGCATTGGCCGTGGAAAAATTAATATTGAAAATATTCCAGTATATTGTGATAATGAGGGTCCATTTGGTTCGCCTACTAGTGATACTGAAAAGACTATGATCACAAATGAGACGAAACATATTTTGGTATTTATTATTTCCTTTAATGGAGAAATTGGTTTAATAGAGGCGATTAATCAATGTATTGATTTGTATAAATCCTATGCAAGGGGTGATGATTTCTCCTATTTAATAATTTAAAATAGATATACTCATTTAATTATTACTATGTTATAATGAAAGACATGAATATTCGGAGGTGAACCAGGATGGAGAATACTTTTTCTTCAAATTTTATATCAACAATTATAGAAAATGATTTAAATACCGGAAAATATAAAGAAGTCATTACTCGTTTTCCGCCTGAACCAAATGGTTATTTGCATATTGGTCATATTAGAGCGATTACAATTGATTTTGAAATGGCTAAAATGTTTCAGGGAAAAACGAATTTAAGATTTGATGATACAAATCCGATAAAAGAAGACACAGAATATGTTCACGCGATAAAAGAAGATATTGAATGGTTAGGATATGAATGGAATCATTTATATTGGGCTTCCAATTATTTTGATGAAATGTATCATAGAGCAATTGTTTTAATTAAAAAAGGACTCGCATACGTTGATAGCCAAAGTGCTGACGAAATTAGTCGTACACGGGGAACTTTAACAGAACCAGGTCAAGACTCTCCTTTTAGAAATCAATCAATTGAAGAAAATTTGACATTATTTGAAAAGATGAAAAATGGTGAATTTAAAGAAGGATCTAAAGTATTAAGAGCTAAAATTGATATGGCAAGTCCTAATATTAATATGAGAGATCCTGTTTTATATAGAATCGCCTTTATTAAGCACCATAACACGGGTGATACGTGGTGCATTTATCCTATGTATGATTTTGCACACCCTATAGAAGATGCGATAGAGGGCATCACCCATTCGCTATGCTCGTTAGAATTTGAAGATCACAGACCATTATATGATTGGGTTGTGAGAGAATGTGAAATGCCTAACGTGCCAACACAAATTGAATTTGCCAAACTTCTTATTACCGATACGGTTTTATCAAAACGGAATTTACGAAAATTAGTAGAAGATAAATTAGTAGATGGGTGGGATGACCCGCGTCTATCGACCATTCGTGGTTTACGGAGACGAGGATACACAAAAGAAGCGCTTAAGCAATTTGTTTTTGATACAGGGGTATCTAAATCTAATGGTGTAGTTGATTATCAGCAACAAGAACATTACATTCGTGAAGATTTAAAATTAAAAGTTCCAAGAACCATGGCTGTATTAAGACCGCTTAAAGTTCTTATAACTAATTATCCTGCAGGCCAAGTGGAATATTTAGATGAACCCATTAATAAAGAAGTTGAAGAAATGGGAAGTCGTAAAATCCCATTTTCGAATGAAATTTATATAGAACAAGATGATTTTATGGAAGTACCGATTGCGAAATACTTCCGCCTTTATCCAGGTAATGAAGTACGATTGGCACATGCGTATTTTATTAAATGTACGAATGTCATAAAAGATGAATCTGGGAATGTTGTTGAAATTCATGCAACATATGATAAAGAAACAAAATCTGGAACTGGATTTACAGGAAGAAAAGTAAAAGGAACTATTCATTGGGTAGATGCTAATCATAATGTCCCATGTGAAATTAGATTATATGATCATTTAACAATTGAAACCAACGAAACAAAGGATTTACCTTTTTTAGAAAAACTAAATCCAAACAGTTTAGAAATATTACAGGGTTATTTAGAAACTGCATTAATAGACGTTAAACCTAATGACAAATTTCAATTTACTCGTCATGGCTATTATAATGTTGACCCCAAAGATACCAAGGATGGAAAAATAGTCATGAATCAAATAGTTTCTTTAAAAAGTTCGTTTAATAAATAATTTAAAACTCGTGTTAGTTAAAAAACTAATGCGAGTTATTTGTTTTTACGCTGATTATCGCTTATAATTTTGATTTGGTTGATTCCTATATGGAGCTGCTCAGTTTTAAATGACATCATTAATTCACTACGAATCATTCGTTGTACACCCCAATGGGTTTCTTTAAGTGTGTCACAAATGATTCTTATTTCATAACCAATTGAATCTAATTTATTAACTCCTAAAATAGTGGGCATTGCTAAAACATTTGGATTATCTTCTTTGACTTTATGCATTGTTCTTTTAATGACTTCTAGTACTTTTTCTAAATCTGATTGATAATCAACTAATATGTCGACAATAGCTTTTCCATTTTCAAGCGAATAATTAATTATATGACCAATTTTTGAATTAGGAACAATGTGTACTTCACCACTATAACTCTTCACTTTAATAGTTCGTAATCCGATATCAATTATATTTCCTTCAACATCATCTATAGAGACATAATCACCCACAGATATATTATCTTCAAACACATTGAAAAAACCTTCTAAAAAATCTTTCATGAGATTTTGACTTCCGACCGCAACAACAACCCCTAAAATTCCAGCCCCAGCTAAAATGGTTTGAATATTGATTCCAACTTCTGATAAGATAATTAATAATGTGACGAAATACACAAAATAGCGCCATAAACTTAATGTAATTTTTTCTAGAGTTTTTTGACGTCTTCGTAATAGTTCTTTATGTTTCATTCGAATTGTTTTTAATGATAGCGAAAAAAAGCGCTTAATGATAAAACCAACTATATAGTAAATGAACATGGCTCCGAGAATAATTAATACGATATGTAATAAAGTTAATATAATATGATGATAGTTAATCGTGAAATGAAATAAATCTTGTATATTCATTTGTATCTCCCTATTTTTAATTCATTATTTATTATTATCATAAATTTTGTTATAATGAGGAAGGTCGATTTAAAAGTAATTATTTATAAAAAAATTACGGTTTAAATAGAAATACAAACAAGTGTTTGATATAATCAAACTAGTAGAGTTTTGATAATCAAACTAGTAGAGTTTTGATAATCAAACTAGAAGAGTTATGATATTCAAACTCTATGAGTTAAAGAAAACGATGAAAAAGGTGATGAAATGAATCCGATTTTAGATAATTTAAATCCACAACAATTAGAAGCAGTGAAACATTTTGAAGGACCAATGCTTGTGATGGCAGGAGCGGGAAGCGGTAAAACGAAAGTTTTGACTAATCGAATCGCTTATTTGATTGACGAGAAAAATATTTCAGAAAATAGTATTGTTGCCATTACATTTACGAACAAAGCAGCTAAAGAAATGAAAAAACGGGTAATTTCATTAGTGGGAATAAAAGCTAAAAATATGCACATATCTACCTTTCATTCATTTTGTGTATATTTACTGCGCCAGGATATTGATATTTTAGGTTATACTCAGAATTTTGTTATTTATGATAGTAATGATAGTCTAAGTGCTATTAAAAAAGTATTAGGTGATTTGAATATTGATTCAAAACAGTTTTCACCAAAGCGCATTGCAGGCACAATATCAAACGCCAAAAACGAATGTATCTTTCCCGAACAATTTAAAAAATTAGTGAATGATGATTATATGGATGCTGTTTATAATGTCTATAAAAAGTATCAAGAAACATTAAGAAATGCTAATGCATTAGATTTTGATGATTTAATTATGTTAACTATTCGTCTTTTTGAAAGGGACAAGGAGTTATTGAGTCATTATCAACATTTTTTCCAATATATTTTAGTTGATGAATATCAAGATACCAATCAGTCACAATTTCAACTCATAAAAATGTTAGCGGATAGGCATCATAATATTTTCGCAGTTGGAGATACTGATCAATCCATATATAGTTGGCGTGGGGCAAATATTCGTAATATCAAGGAATTTGAGAAAGATTTCATGCATGAAGATAAACCAGTCAAAGTCATTTATTTAGAACAAAACTATCGATCTTATCAAAATATATTAGATGCAGCAAATTGCGTAATTCAAAATAATTATTCCAAACAAAAATATGTGAAGAAATTATGGAGCAGTAAAAAAGAAGAAAAGTATCCTATTACTTATTACCGTGCTGTTAGTAGTGATGTAGAGTCAGAATATATTGCTCAAAAAATAACGGAAAAAATAAAAAAAGACAATTATCAATTAAATGATATTGCCATATTATACCGAACAAATGCGATGAGTTTAGCGCTTGAAAAAGTGTTCAATAGATATAAAATCGATTATGAAATTATTGGTAATGTGAGTTTCTTTGATCGAAAGGAAATTAAGGATTTAGGTTGTTATTTACGATTAATCGTAAATATTAAAGATGATATTTCTTTTTTGCGTGTTGTCAACTCACCAAGGAGAGGAATCGGTCTTTCAACTTTAGAAGAATTAAGAAGATATTCTAATGATGAAGGAGTCTCTTTATTTGAAGCAAGTAAAACCATTAACAATCTATCTAATCGTGCTAAAACGAGTTTAATGTCCTTTATTAATTTAATTGATTATTTACGGAGTCAATTAGTCGATATTGATATTAATGAATTCATTGATTTAGTTTTGAATAAATCAAGTTATCTACAAACTTTAAAGTTAGAGAATAGTGAAGAGGCTAATGGACGAATCGAAAATCTTGCTGAATTTAAAACCTTAACCCTTGATGTTGAAGAAGATTTAGACGAACAAGGTATTTTTAATAATCAAGATTTAACTGCTTATGATAAATTATGTTTAATATTAAATAATATTGCTCTTTCATCTGATAAGAAAGAGAAAAAAGAAAATGCGGTTAAGTTAATGACGATACATGCCGCTAAAGGATTAGAATTCCCAGTTGTTTTTATTTATGGAGTTGAGGAAACCATCTTCCCAATGGGAGGATATGATATTTTACCAGATGAATTAGAAGAGGAAAGACGTTTAATGTATGTAGCGATCACTCGATGCGAAAATGAACTTTTTATTACTAATTCTGAAATGCGTAAAATTTATGGAAGTTATCGTGTTAACCTTGAGTCGCGTTTTATTCAAGAAATTGACAAAGATTTGTTGAACTATCAAGGGGCTAAGAAAATAAAAGTCATGGAAACATTAAAACCAACCTTCTCAAAAAAATATATCGAGAACAGAGTTGAATCTAAAAAAGAGAATGATAAATCGGTTAAAGTTGGTTCAAAGATTGTCCATGCTCGGTTTGGAGAAGGGGTTGTTGTAAGTGTTAATCATGATATTTGTAGTATTGCCTTTTCGGCAGCACATGGGATTAAAAAATTAGATATTAATCATCCGGCAATCACTATTATTAAATAATAAAAGGAATTCAGATGTGTTTACATATCCATTATTTGTATGTATAATAGGATTGTACAATTTGATATTATGGGGAGCTAAAAAGCTGAGAGGTTATTAAGTTAACGACCCGTTGAACCTGTCTGGGTAATGCTAGCGTAGGGAATACATGAACGATTTTTAAACCTCTTGTATTTCAAGAGGTTTTTTTAGTTACTGGGTTATAATAGCTTCCTTAAATTTAAGGAGGAAAACATGAAAACAAATCGTACTACATTAATCATCACTGAAATCGCGATTTTAGCGGCACTGGCTTTAGCTTTAGACTATATAGGAGCACTAACCACTGGTTTCTTATACCCTGAAGGTGGTTCAATTAGTATTGCTATCGTTCCTATCATGGTCATATCTTTTAGGAGAGGATTAATTCCGGGTATCACAACAGGTTTTATTGTTGGAACCATTCAAGCTGTGTACCAAGGTCATATTCTGCAAATTTTTCAGTATTTTTTAGATTATCCAATTGCTTTTGCCCTTGTAGGATTTGCAGGAGTATTTACTTACTTTAATAAAAGAAAAGTAACTACTTTTAATTTAATACTAGGTGCAGTCATTGCAGGGTTATTAAGATTTTTTTCTCATTATTTAGCTGGGATTATATTTTGGTCATCATATACTCCACCAGGGATGAAAACTTCTCTATATTCATTAACATATAATGGAGCATACATGGTACCAACAATCATCCTCAGTACAATTGTTATTTATTTATTATATAAATATGCAAGACAACTGTTTGAAGTTGATTAAAGTACTAAAATTCATTTGATATTTAATCTTTTTAAGACCTGAATTTCAGGTCTTTTTTTTCTTTTATTGACATCTTTTAGGAAAATTAATATAATTAAATTAGAACTAACGTATTTAATAAATAAAGTTACATATGAATATAAATAAGCATTAGGGGATTTTTTATATTCATATAATCATTTTTCATGTTTCAAAATATATGTTAAGGGGTAGGGTATGAATAGTAAGAATAAAATGTTATTTCCAAAAATGTATGATTTTTGGTTAAAAAGTTTTTTGTTTTTTACCAAAAATAAAGATTTCAATGAAGAAATTCTTGATTTAATTACTGTTAATGATAAACAAATATTAGACGTAGGATGCAAAACTGGGATGATGACTTGTAAGATAGCGAAAGAACGACCCTATAGTCAGATTATTGGTATGGAAAATAATCAACAATTTTTACGATTAGCGAAAAAGAATAAACGGCAATATTTTGTTACTAATGTTACTTTTATGAATTTAGCTAATTTAGAATTAGAGAATAAACATTTTGATGTTGTCTTGTTTTTCTTCGCTATAAATGATTTACCAATTGATGCGATAAAAGAATTATTTACAAAGGTAAAATCATTGCTTACAAAACATAAAAAACTCATTATTATTGATTACAACAAATGGAAAAGTGAGAAAAGTAATTTTGTAATTAAAGTTTTAACTAAACTCTTTTTGCATGTTTCAATAGATGCTTTCATAAAGTTAGATTTATTGGACTTACTACAAAAAACAGGATATGAACAAATTCACAGTGAGGTTTTCAATGGAATTAAACTTATTAGTTCTATTAATAATCAAGATTAAAATAACTTGATAGGTGATAAAATGAATATTCAAAAAAGTTTTGAAAAAGACAACGCTAAATTATATCTCGTGCCAACACCAATTGGTAATTTAGGTGACATTACCTTGCGGGCATTAGAAACTTTAAAAAGTGTGGATTATATTGCTTGCGAGGATACAAGAGTTACAATTAAATTGTTAAATTATTACGAGATAAAAAAACCTTTAATTAGTTACCATGAACATAATAAATTTGATGCAGGAATTGCGATAATTAATAAAATCATAGAAGGTAGTAATGTTGCATTAGTGAGTGATGCAGGTACACCTTGTATTTCAGACCCAGGCTATGAAATGGTTCGATTAGCAATTGAAAAAGAAATTGATGTTGTTCCTATACCAGGGCCTAGTGCTGCTATTTCCGCATTGATTTGTTCGGGAATCGCACCACATCCATTTACTTTCATGGGATTTTTAGATCATAAGAAATCCGCTAAAAAAAGACAATTAGAGGAAATAAAATATCATCCATATACGATGATATTTTATGAATCACCGCATCGTTTTAATGAAACAATTACGCTAATGAGTGAAATATTTGAGGAAAGAAATTGTGCAATTGTCAGGGAAATCTCGAAACGCTTTGAGGAAGTTTATCGGGGTTTAATCAATGATGTCAATTCATATTATGAGGAAATTAGAGGGGAAATTGTCATTGTTGTAGAAGGGAATGCCCATCCACAACATCTTGATAACTCATTATTAGAAATGGATGTTATTGAACATGTTAATTATTATATGGAAATTGGATTATCAAAAAATGATGCAATTAAAAGAGTAGCACTTGAAAGGAAAGTAGCTAAAAGGGATATTTATAATGTATATCATCAACAAAATTAATGCTTAAGATAAATATCCTAAGCATTTTTTTAGTTTGATATAAAAACTAATGAGGAATAGGGAGATAAGATGAATCAATATTGCGATACTTATATCACAATTAGTCAAGAATCATTTATTCACAATGCCAAATTTTTTAAACAGTTTAGTCAAAAAAAATTAATTTCCGTGATTAAAAGTAATGCCTATGGGCATGGTTTACTTGAAGCAGCACACATTTTGGAGAAAGAAACTGACTTATTTGCTGTTGCTTCATTAGATAGTGCCATTGCTCTTAGAGAAGACAAAATTCAATTACCAATTCTTATATTAAATCCATTAAATGCAATTAATGTAAAAAAAGCAGTTGATTATGATTTAATGATTACGGTAAGTAGTTTAGAAGACCTTAAGAAATTAACAGAAATGTACGAGTATTTAGAAAAAAAGATTCAAGTACATATAAAAATTGATTCAGGAATGAATCGCATGGGATTGAAAACTAAAACAGAATATCAAGAAATATTACATTTCATTAATGAAAGTAAATTATTTGAGGCAGTTGGAGTTTATACACATTTTCATACACCAGATAATAAATACTACAGCCAAATGCAAATTGATAAATTTAGAGACATTTATAAATCCTTGCCACATAACTTTCTATATGTCCATTTGTGTAGTACGAACGCAACATTAAATAACCTAGACATCCCTGAGTCCACACATGTAAGAATTGGTTTAGGATTGTATGGACTCTGTGATAGTAAGTTAGTAAAACCTGTATTATCCATGTATTCAAAAATAGTGATTATAAAAAAAGTTTTATCAAATGAAATTGTAGGTTATAACGCTAATTTTAAAGCTGGTCAGACGACTTATATTGGTGTATTACCATGTGGGTATAGTGATGGGATAATAAGAGGTAATGTGGGAAGAAAAGTTTATGTAGATGGACATTATTGTAACCTTATAGGATCAGTTTGCATGAATTCAATGATGATTGAACTGCCAAATGAAACAACTAATCAAACAGTTGAACTCATAGGTCCACATATTTCTGCGCTTGAAATAGCGAATTATTTAAAGACAATTTCATATGAGGTAACAACAATACTACCTGCTCATCTAAAGAGAATAATTATATAAAAATGATTATATAGTTAAACAAAAAAAGAGTGGCTTTACTTAAGTCACTCTTTTTTAATTTAGATATAAAAACATTATATGTTAATAAAATCTATTTTATAATATTAAATATTTATTTCTTCGCTAATTTTTTCTATTGCTATGAGGAAGGGAGCATCATTTTTTTGATTGATAAATTGATAGTTTAATACTTGATAATGTTTTTGGTCAAGTGTTGAAACATAGCTTAACAACGCCTCTTTTTCTTCTTTTCCATGTGGATGTCCATGATAAACAACTAGGACAATTAATCCATTTAATTTTAGGATGGGTAGAATTTGTTTAATTGCTTCAATCGTGTTTTCACCTATTGTTGTAATGAATTTGTCACCATGTGGTAAATAACCTAGATTAAAGATTGCGCTTGAGACTTTGTCAAAAATAACAGAATTTATATTTTCATGACCTAACTGATATAGTTCGACATTTTGACAATGATTTTCATCTAGTAATTTTTTTGTGTTATTAATAGCTTGTTGTTGAATATCAAACCCATATACCTTACCACTTGATGTGACTAATTGTGACAAAAATAACGTATCAAAACCATTCCCAACAGTTGCATCAATTGCCTTATCACCCTCTGTTGTGCAGGATTTAATTAACGTGTGAGCATAGATAAGAACTTGTTCAATCCTCATGATAACACCGTCCTTGATAGGTATTTCTGATAGTTAATTCATCGTCAATCGCATTTAAGACTTCCCACTTTTTTAAACTCCATAAAGGACCTATTAAATTTTCTCTTACCGCATCACCCGTTAAACGATGAATTACGACATTTTGGGGAATTAGTTCTAATTGTTTTACTACCGTATCAACATAGTTTTCTTTTGTCATTAAAGGAAAAGGATGATTTAAATAATCTTTCCCCATTTTTGTGTTCTTTATTACATGTAGTAAATGTATTTTTATACCTTGAATATCAAGTTTAACTAATTCATTAATGGTTTCTAACATCATTTCCTGTGTTTCAAAAGGAAGACCATTTATGATATGAACAATGACCTCAATCTTTTTATCACGCAGTTTTTTTACACCATCAACAAATGTTTGATAATCATGACCTCTATTTATTAATTTAGCACTATTGTCATGAATGGTTTGTAACCCAACTTCAACAAATAAATGCGTTCTCTCATTTAACTCAGCTAAATATTCAATGACATCATCATCTAAACAATCAGGGCGTGTTGAAATCGATAGACCAATAATATCTCTATGATAATTTAATACTTTTTCAAATTTCTCCCGTAACACAGATACGGGTGCATATGTATTAGTATTTGCTTGAAAATAAGCAATATATTTTGCTTGTGGCCATTTTTTATGCATCATGGTTTTAATAGTTTCAAATTGGAGTATTAAATCATCATTTTTATCACCAGCGTAATCACCACTACCTAATGGAGAACAAAAACTACATCCCCCATAACCTGCTTTACCTGTTTTATTAGGACAAGTAAAGTTCGCATTGAGTGAAACCTTAAAAACTTTTTCATGAAAGATATTTCTAAAATATTCGCTTAAACTATAATATCGCTTATCTTTATATATTAAATTCATCATATCACCTTCACTTATTTTATCACAAAATAAAATATTTTGTTTATTTTCTAAGATAATGTTTAAAAATTCATAAAAAAGCGTTAAAATAGTAATAGTAATTTCTGAGGTGGTTTATTATGACTGAAAAATTAAACAATATTTTATTTCATCCTTCAACATTAATTAAATTTAAAAATACTCATTTTTTGAAAGTATTGCTTTATTTATTTCTATTGTCAATTTTTTCGATGATTATCCCAATTATTGATACAGTTCAAGATCCTACTTTTTCATTAGCAGACAAGCCTTATGTTGAAGCCTTCTTTAATTTTGATGTAGCGAAAAATCTACCAGATTGCTCGTTACAAAATAACGAGTTTTCATGTTTAGATGAGGCATCAAGTCAACAAGTCATAGGGACTGCATTTGGAGTTGTGAATATTGTCACTGATGTCAATGACACTATGAAGGTTACAAATAACGAATATTATTTAAAATTTACTGAAAATCAGATAAAATTTGAAAATAAGAACATGACTTATTATTCTATTTCATATAAAAATTTACCAAGTAATTGGCAAAGTTTTAATTTTAATACGATTAAAACAGCAATAGATCCAAGTAATGCTTTGTACTTATTGTTCATTAGTGGTTTTAATCAGATAATAATTCATTTAGTCCCGTTGATTCTAACAATTACTATTTTTACTACATTTATATTTAAAGTGTTTGAAATATTAATTTATAGTTTAATCTTTTATTTATTATTTCGCCGTTTACAATATAAATTTAAGGAAATATTTAAAATTACAGTTTTTGCGGAAACACTTGCGGTTACAATGGGTCTTATTCTAGAGTTACTTGGATTGGGTAGTTTATCTTCATACGTTGCTATCGCATTAATATTTATTTATATGAATGTCGCTATGGCAGCTACATCTAATCCTCCAAATGAAGTATTTTAAATAAATCATAGCTTTTTTTCAAAAATCGTTGCTTTTTTTCAAAAATCGTTGCATAAAAAGAGTGATAATTATATAATATAATATGAAATACGATGATAAGGAACAGTAACAATATTTTTTTCATCTAGAGACTGACTATTTGGTGAAAAGTCAGGAAAAGAATTGTGAACTCGCCTTGGAGTTATATATGCGAAAAATTAATTGAGTAGTATATATCGCATGCTTGCGTTATAAGCACTGAGTGGTGAGATATTCTCACAACTAGGGTGGTACCACGTTTTTTGCGTCCTTAGATTTAAGGGCGTTTTTTTATTTTTAAGGTGGTGATAGTTTGTTTCGTTCAATTAAATGGATATTAAGATATCCGGCCATATTTGCGAAATTAGTTTTATATAAAACCATGAAATCTGTTTACTTAGAGGTTTAATATTTCATTTAAACTCCTTAATAAAACAATTAAAATTCGAAGAGGAAAGTGAAAATATTAATTACGGGAATAACAGGGATAGTGGGGATGTGTGTCAATGTGAAAAAAATATAAAAATAGTAGGTTGTGTTAGATATATGGAAACAGACAAATCCTGTTTTCATGAGGATCTAAAAAAGATAAAAAACCCCATTCATTAAAACAGTTTATTTAAGAAAATAAAGATAAAGTTCTATAGGAGGTAAAAAGATGGCTTACCATCATAAAAAAGTTGAAAAAAAATGGCAAAATTATTGGGTTAATCAAAAAGTTTTTAAAACGCAAACTGAGACAACAAAACAGAAATTTTACTGTTTAGATATGTTTCCTTACCCATCGGGAGCAGGTCTTCATGTGGGGCATCCTGAAGGATATACCGCAACTGACATAGTGTCTCGTATGAAAAGAATGCAAGGATATAATGTTTTACATCCAATGGGATGGGATGCATTTGGACTTCCTGCTGAGCAGTATGCGATTAAAACAGGGAATGATCCAAGAGAGTTTACTTATAAGAATATCGACAATTTTCGACGTCAAATTCAATCGTTAGGATTAAGCTATGATTGGGATAAAGAACTTAATACAACAGATCCCCATTATTTTAAAACTACACAAACTATATTCACTTTGTTGTTTAAAAAAGGATTAGCTGAAATAAGAGAAGTCGATGTGAATTGGTGTGAAGAGTTAGGAACAGTGCTTGCTAACGAAGAGGTTTTAAACGATAATGGTATAATGGTATCTGATATTGGTGGATTTCCTGTTGTTAAACGTCCGATGAAACAATGGGTATTAAAAATTACCCAATATGCGGATCGTTTATTAGAAGATTTAGATGCACTTGATTGGCCTAATGGTATTAAGGAAATGCAGCGAAATTGGATTGGTAAAAGTATTGGTGCTAAAATTACTTTTAAAATTAATGAAAGTGATTTAAATATCGATGTCTTTACAACAAGAGCTGATACCTTATTTGGTGCTACTTATGTTGTGTTATCACCAGAACATCCCTATGTAAAAGAAATAAAGACGAAAAATCAATTTGATGGTATTGAAGAATACATTGCTTATGCTAAAGCAAAAACGGATTTAGAAAGAACAGAATTGAATAAAGAAAAGACGGGTGTATTTACTGGTAGTTACGCAATTCATCCTGTAACAGGGAAACTTTTACCAATTTGGATTGCTGATTATGTGTTGATTAGTTATGGCACGGGCGCTGTCATGGCAGTCCCAGGTCATGATGAAAGAGATTATGAATTCGCTAAAAAATATCAATTACCTATTGTTGAAGTTGTAAAAGGTGATATTTCTAATGAGGCTTTTACAGGAGATAATGTGCATATTAATTCAGATTTCTTAAATGGTCTTAATAATGAAGATGCAAAAGAGAAAATGATTGCTTATCTTGAGAAAAACGGGATAGGTGAAAAAACAGTCAATTATAAATTACGAGATTGGTTATTCAGTCGCCAACGATATTGGGGAGAACCTTTTCCTGTTATACATTGGGAGGATGGGTCTATCACAGTTCTTGATGAAGATGAATTACCACTTAAACTTCCTCAACTTAAAGATTTTAAACCTTCAAACACAGGAGAAAGCCCGCTTGCTAAAGCAACGGATTGGTTAGAGGTAATTAGAGAGGATGGAGTAAAAGGTCGTAGAGAGACGAATACGATGCCACAATGGGCAGGAAGTTGTTGGTATTACATTGGATATGTTTTAAATCAAGGTAATGGTGAGTTCATCCCTCTTCAAAGTGAAACCGGGATGAAGTTATTAAAAGAATGGTTACCTGTAGATTTATATATTGGTGGCGCTGAGCATGCTGTGCTTCATTTACTTTATTCAAGATTTTGGCATAAAGTGCTTTATGATTGTGGAATCGTTGAAGATAAAGAACCTTTTCAAAAATTATTTAATCAAGGTATGATCTTAGGTGAAAATAATCAAAAATTGAGTAAATCAAGAGGAAATGTCATTAATCCAGACGATATTGTAGAAACTCATGGAGCGGATAGTTTACGTTTATATGAAATGTTTATGGGACCGCTTGATTCATCAAAGCCATGGTCAACAACCGGTTTAGATGGAATTAGACGCTTCTTAGAACGTGTTTGGCGTTTATTTGTGACAGAAGAAAATACGATAAGTGATAAAATCATTGACAAAAAAGATGATAAGTTAACACGTGTCTATAATCAAACAGTTAAAAAAGTGACAGATGATTACGAAACATTGAATTTTAATACCGCAATTTCACAAATGATGATTTTTATTAATGAGGCTTATAAAGCGGATTTTGTACCACGTGAATACGCAATAGGTTTTATCAAATTGTTCAATCCAATTGCACCTCATATTACAGAAGAAATATGGTCTATTTTTGGTCATACTGAAACAATAAGTTATGAAGCGTGGCCAACTTATGATGAAACTAAATTACTCGCTGATACAACTGAAATTGCGATTCAAGTCAATGGTAAGTTGAGGGACCGAATAACAGTTAAATTAGATGAAGATGAAGAAACTGTGAAAAAGTTAGCTTTAATCCAAGAAAATGTTTTAAGACATACAGAAAATAAAAATATCAGAAAAGTCATTTATGTGAAAAATAAAATTGTCAATATTGTTGTTTAATTAGTTAATAAAAAAATGGCACATTCGTCAGAATGTGCCGTTTTCATTAAATATTCGGTCTTTTATTAAGTTATTTGTTTTAAATATTACTATTGTTTCAATTATATTGACATTTATTCATTAATTCCTATAAATTGGCTATACTATAAAGGTATTGTTCCTGGTATTTTTTATGTAAAAAATCTTCGACAATATCAATATCATTATGTTCAACAATATAGCCGTTAAAAACTTCAAATTTCTCGTTTCCCTTTCCAGTTATAACTACAATATCATCAAGCCCAGCCGTATCTAAAGCTTTAATAATTGCCTTTTTACGGTTAGGGATAATACTTACTTTAAAAACATTTTTTATTCCTTGGTTAATATCCGCAATAATATCCAACGTTTCTTCACTTTTTGGATCTTCACTTGTTAATATGATGTTTGAAGCATAGGTTTCAACCACTTCTCCCATTAATGGGCGTTTAGATTTATCTCGTTCACCTGCTGAACCAAAAACGACAGTTAAGTTATTCATTTTCAAAGGATTTATATTTCTTAAAAGACAGTCTAAGGCATTTGGTGTATGAGCAAAATCAACTATGACATGAAATGGTTGGCCACAATTAATGATATGCATTCTCCCGTCTATTTCTTGTAGAGACGCAAGTTTAGGAATTAAGTCAACAAGCGGAAATCCTAATGCGGTGCAACTTGCTAAAGCGGCGACTGCGTTATAGACATTATAATCTCCGAATAAGCTTAATGTGATGTTTTTATAGATTTCATCGTTCGCGATTAAATCAAAAGTGGTTTCATTAAATGATGTATTTATTTCTCCGATACGAAACATAGCTAATTCATTTTTCCCATAAGTGATAACTTGTGCTTTTGTTTCATTTATGATTCTTGAAGCATAAGGTTCACTATCTAGATTAACGACTGCGATACTTTTATTATCAAGCATTTTAAATAATTCTAATTTAGACAAAAAATAATTCTCAATCGTTTTATGGTAATCTAGATGTTCATGGGATAAATTCGTAAAAACAGCTAATTTAAAATGAAGATAGCTTACGCGATGCATGTCAAGTCCTTGGCTTGAAACTTCAATAGATGCATAAGGAATCTTTTCCTTAACGGTATCGGCTAAAAAACGTTGTAAAATAATAGGCTTTGGTGTTGTAAATTCACTTTTTAAATGGTGTTGTTGAACCATAAGTCCATTAGTACCAACATATGTACATTTGTTAAAATGATCGATTAACTGTTTAATTATAAGTGAAGTCGTTGTTTTTCCATCAGTCCCTGTCACACCAATTAAATTTAAGTATTTTGATGGGTGATTGAAAAAATTAGCACTAATTAAAGGTAATACAGACAGAGTATCAGAAACAATGACATAAGGGATATCCGTTGCAAGTTGTTTATTCGCAATGATTAAAATAGGTTTGATAGAAAATGTATGAATGAGTTCATGACTATCAAACTTATTCCCTTTAATACAGACAAAACAGGCTTTTTCTTTCACATCTAATGTATTTTCAGTTAAGTGTTCAATGTTAATTGAATCATTATAGTTGTCACTTTTATACAAGATATCAACATCTTGTAAAATATCCCTGCTAAGCATAAATCTTCCTCCATTACATCTTCATCATCTTTCCATTACTTATTATGTAGACTTATGTTGAATTTAAAAGTAAGGAGGAGAAAAAAATATTGTCAAATATTTTAAAATATGGGAATCAAAAAAATAATAAGCAATGCTGAAATAAATTTCAAATTACTTATTATTTCCATGGTAAAATTTACAAAATTATTTCTTCTTTAATGAATGTATAAAATCTTCATTGGGGTCAATGTAAATTGTTTTTTGATTATCATAAGTGACATAGCCAAGTTTAGCTCCAGGAATTTTCTTAACATTACGAATGAAGGTATAATCAACAGGAACACTTGATGACAATCTAGCTTTTGAGTAATAAGCAGCAAGATTTGCGGCAGTACGCATAATGTCTTCTGTTAAATCACTTTCGCAACGAATAACAACATGTGATCCTGGCATGTCTTTAACATGCATCCATAAATCATTTCGACTGGCTAATTTATGAGTCAAATAGTCATTTTGAATATTGTTTTTACCGACGAATATCTGAGTGTCATCTACTATGAAAGTTTCATATTGTGGTTTTTTATTTTTCTTTTGTTTTGATAGATGACGTTTTAAATAGCCACCTTCTTCAAGTTCTTGTCTTATTTCTAAAGCATCTGTTAAAGTGGCAGATTTCATTTGTTCAAGAAGAGTTTCAAAATAGTCTATTTCAAGGAATGTTAACTTGATTTGTTCATGTAAATGTCCAATTGCTTTTTTTGCTTTTTGATACTTATTATAATATTTTTGTGAATTTTCAATTGGAGTTAATCGAGGATTTAATTCAATTGTTATTTCTTGATTATTTTCATAATTGAGTGCAATTAATGTGTCCATTCCTTTGGTGAGTTGATATGAATTAGCAATAATTAGATCACCAAACAATTTATATTCTTTCGCATTTTCCGCTATCATTAAGTCAGTTTGTAGATGATTTAATTTATTTTTATTTTTTTCAACTTCATTGCGAATATACTTTTCTAAATCTTCTGTTTGTTGTTTGATACGTGTTTGTGCATCTTTATTAAAATAATAGCGGTCAAGCATCTGACCAAGTGATGAAAATGCTTTTTCATCACCTTCTATATGTTTTAACGGAATTAAGTAAAAATAAGATTTGATTGTCGTATCTATTATGGATGGGTTACTGTGATTCTCTAATTGATTTTTAAAAATAAGATAAGTTTGATATAAAGATTCTGGATTTAAATATGGTGTTCTATAAAGTAGTTCTTGGGCACATAATGGACTAACTCCTTCGAAATAATTTACTAATTGCTTACTAAGATTAGCTTCTCCAAAATTTATTGTTTTAAAATCATCTAAGTCGGCATTAAAAAAATCGCGTTTACTATTAGTTGGAGGATAGATGTAGGTTGCTCCTGGTTGCAAGGTTCTCACACTATTTAAAAAGGGTGAGATATGTTTGATTGAATCGAGGATAAAATCATTGTCTTTATTCACTAAAACAATATTAGAATGTTTACCCATGATTTCAACAATAAGCAGTTTCATTGTTCGATCGCCAATTTCATTTAAATGCTCAATTGAAAAAATAACAATTCGATCATTATCTTTCTGATTAATCTTAACAATGATTCCACCCTCTAAATGTTTTCTTAGAAGCATACAAAACATAGGTGGTTCTTGTGGATAAGGATAATCTTCTTCAGTTAAATGTAATCTTGCATAATTAGGATTAATTGATATTAGTAATTTTTGTGTACGATTATTTGCTCTAATTACAATGATTAATTCATAATTAGAAACTTGATATATTTTATTGATTCTACCGTTTAATAGATTATTATTTAATTCTTTAACTGTATAGTGGGTAAAAATTCCATCAAAGGCCATATCTATCACTCTTTCAAATTTTATTGATAATATCTTATTTTAACATGATTTATACTGAAAATTCAAAGTAAATTCAATTGAGAAAAAAAATTACAAAAAAATAGGGCAAAGTACTTAAAAAAATACTTAAAAAATGTTATTATTAAATAATAAAAATATATATTATGTGCAACCTGAAGGGATGAATGGTTATGAAGCTTAATGAAAGAGGTCTGTTGGTTGTTATTTCTGGACCGTCAGGAGTCGGAAAAGGAACCGTAAGAAAAGCACTTTTCGCTCGCGAGAAACATAATCTCGAGTATTCAGTATCAATGACAACAAGACTTCCTCGCATTGGAGAAATAAATGGATCAGATTACTTTTTTGTAACGAAAGAACAATTTGAAGATAAGATAAAAGAAGGGAAGCTTTTAGAGTATGCCGAATTTGTCGGTAATTATTATGGAACTCCCATTGATTATGTTGATGACCAATTAGATAAAGGTAAAGAAGTGGTACTCGAAATCGAAGTTCAAGGTGCAATACAAGTCCGTGAAAAAATGCCAGATGCTGTTTTTATTTTCATTGCACCACCTTCAAGACAAGCGTTACGAGATCGTATCACTAAACGTGCAACAGAACCTGAGGAAACGATTAATAAGCGAATGGCTAAAGCAGAACGCGAATTCGGTATGGCACATAAATATGATTATATTGTAGTAAATGATACAGTAGAAAATGCGGCAGATAGAATTATGGCGATTATTCGAGCTGAACATGCCAAAACAGAAAGAACTATTCATAAATATATGAAAATATTGGAGGTGGAATAGAATGAGATATCCATCTATAGACAAATTATTAGCTAAAGTTGATTCTAAATATAAATTAGTACTTTTATCATCAATAAGAGCTAAAGAAATAGAACAAGGCTCTCCAAAACAAATTGAAAAAAACAAATGCGAAAAACCTGTAGGAATCGCATTAGAAGAAATTCTTGCTGATAAAGTCGATATGAAATACTAAATCCTTGAAAAAGTTTAAAAAAACTGTCAAGGTTTTTTTATATGCAAAAATAGATAAAAAAACTGTCAAGGGTTTTTTACATGCAATTAACTAAAAATAGATAAAAAAACTGTCAAGGTTTTTTTATATGCAAAAATAGGTAAAGAAATAAGCGAATAAAATATAAAGGGGGGGTTTTGTTGATTGCTGAGGTAATAGTAGATGTCAAAGTAAAAAATGTAAATAGACCTTTTAGTTATATAGTACCAACCTATTTTGAAGAAGTTATTGAAAAAGGAATGCGTGTAAAAGTTCCTTTTGGACATAGAGAGATTTTAGGATATGTGGTTAATATCCAAGAAACAAGTGATTACCAAGATCAATTAAAACCCATTATTGATATTCTTGATATTATTCCTTCTTTAACTGAAGAATTATTAGATTTGGCTTATCACATGAGTGAGGAGACATCTAGCTATTTAATCAATTGTATTCAAGCTATGTTACCGGCTGCGATAAAGGCAAAATATACAAAAAAAATTATTAAGTGTAAAGAAAATATTAATCCCAAATTGAATAAATATTTTTATCATAAAAATGAAATTACTTTTGATAAAATTCTGAAAGAAGATTTTTTTTTAGTAAAACAATCTATTGAAAATCAAGAAATAGATTTAGTTTATGAAGTTAAAGATAAGTTAAATATAAAGTATGATACTTATGTGTTATTACAAAAAAATCAAAAAGTGACAGGAAAAAAACAACAGGAAGTTATTGATTATTTATTGTTAGTGAAAGATAAGGTAAAAAAAAGCGATTTATTGAATGTGTTAAACCTCACTTCAAGTACCTATAAATCACTAATAAATAAGGGAATTATCGAAGAAATGAATGAAGAGGTTTATCGTGATCCTTATACAAAAGATGAAGAACTTGCCAAAAAACATGTATTGACGGATGAACAACAATTTGCTTATTCTAAAATAACTTCAAGTATAGAAAATCAATTAGAGGAAATCTTCTTACTACATGGGATTACAGGTTCTGGTAAAACAGAAATTTACTTAAATGTGATTGAGGACATCATCAAAACAGGAAAAGAAGCGATTATGTTGGTTCCTGAAATTTCACTAACACCTCAAATTGTCCGCTTGTTTAAATTGCGATTTGGAGATAAGGTGGCGGTATTACATAGTGGTTTATCATTAGGTGAAAAGTATGATGAATGGAGACGTATTCGAAAGCAAGTAGTCAAAGTAGTTGTAGGAGCAAGAAGCGCAATTTTTGCACCTTTTACTAATTTAGGTATTATTATTATTGATGAAGAACATGAGGCAACTTATAAACAAGATGAAATGCCTAAATATCACGCTATAGAAATTGCTAAACTACGAGTGAAAAATTACCATGCTACACTTATTTTAGGAAGTGCAACACCATCATTAGAGTCGTACGCACGAGCAATTAAAAAAATATATACTTTATTAGAACTAACTAAGCGAGCAACCTCTATGGAAATGCCAAAAACCACTATTGTTAACATGACAGATGAATTTAAGACCGGAAATTTTGGTATTATTTCTAATACATTACATAAAGCCATCACTTTACGTTTAGAAAAAAAAGAACAAATCATACTATTATTAAACAGAAGAGGATATGATAATTTCTTAATGTGTCGTAGTTGTGGGTATACAGTGACATGTCGTAATTGTGATATCTCATTAACTTATCATAAAACTACCAATAGGTTAAAATGCCATTATTGTGGTTATGAACAAAAAATAATTCAGGAATGTCCACAATGTAAAAGTCCACACTTAAAGGGGTTTGGGTATGGAACACAAAAGGTTGAAGAAGAATTAATGGAAAAATTTCCTATGATGAGAATTATTCGTATGGATAATGATACCACATCCCATAAAGGGGACCATGAAAAATTATTAACCGCATTTAAAAATATGGAAGCAGATGTTTTGTTAGGCACACAAATGATCGCTAAAGGTTTAGATTTTAAAGAAGTAACCTTAGTTGGTGTTTTATCGGCAGATACGGTACTAAAACTACCAGACTATAAAGCAAGTGAAAAAACTTTTCAATTAATTACACAAGTATCAGGTCGAGCTGGGCGACACAAAGAAAATAGTAATGTGATTATTCAAACTTATAATCCAACTCATTATGCGATTATTTTAGCATCTAAAAACAATTATAAAGCTTTTTTCAATGAGGAAATGAAAATAAGGAAATTAGGTAGATATGTACCTTATTATTTCATGACACAAATTGTTGTCTCAGATGAAGTATTTCAAGAGACATTAAAAGAAGCGAACAAAATTGTTACGTATTTAAAAAATAATTTATCAAATGAATGTATTTTATTAGGACCTGTTGTGCCCCAAATAAAACGAATGAATAATATCTATTCATCACAAATTATTATTAAATATAAAAAAGAACCACAATTAGAAAAAGTATTAGAGTCTATATTAGTCACCTATCAAGAAAAAAAAGTGAATGTGATTATCGATAGATATCCCAATTTTTTACTATAATACAGGAGGATTTCAAATGAAAATTGTTTTTATGGGAACACCAGATTTTTCCATCAATATATTGCAAGCATTAATAGATAGTGAATATGATGTTGTTGGTGTTGTGACACAGCCCGACCGTTATGTGGGAAGAAAACAAATATTAACTGAGCCTCCCATTAAACAGTTAGCGAATTTTTATCAGATTCCTGTTTTTCAACCTGAAAAAATTAAAGAGGATTATCGCGTGATACTTGATTGGGCGCCAGACCTCATTATTACTTGTGCCTATGGACAAATTATTCCAAAGATTTTATTAGAAAATCCGCCATTTAAAGCAATTAATGTTCATGCCTCATTTCTACCTAAATACCGTGGTGGGGCGCCTATTCATCAAGTAATTATCGATGGATGTATTAAAACAGGCGTGACCATTATGTATATGGACGTTAAAATGGATGAAGGAGATATCATTGCACAACAGGAAGTAATGATTGATAAAAATGATAATGTCGGAACACTTCATGAAAAATTAAGTCAAGTGGGTGCTAAACTTTTACTTGCGACTTTACCAAGTATTTCACAAAGAACAAATCAAAGAACAAAGCAGAATCATGAAGAGAGTTCTTATGCACCTAATATTAAACCAGCTGATGAATTAATAAATTGGGATAAGCCGGGAGAGGCAATTTATAATCAAATCAGAGGATTAAATCCCTGGCCAGGTGCTTACTCCTTATTAGATGAAAAGCGAGTTAAAATATATGAGTGTGAAGAAGTAGTTCGCATTCATAATACAACCCCAGGTGAAATTATTCGAATTTACCAAGATGCAGTGTTAATAACATCAGGTAATGAAACATGCATAAAAATAACAGAAGTACAGTTAGAAGGGAAAAAACGACAAACAATGAAAGAAATTTTAAATGGAAAACATCCATTTAAACTAGGAAAAATATTTAATTCAACAAATGTATAAAAAAACCTTGTATATCTGTATCTAAATTTATTATAATAAAAAAGAAAAATATAAAATGAAGGTGGAATTATGGACAAACCAATTGTAACAATTGAAATGGAATCTGGTAAGGAAATTCAAATTGAATTATACCCAGAGGTGGCCCCAAATACTGTAAATAACTTTATTAGTTTAGTTAAAAAAGGGTTTTATGATGGATTAATTTTTCATCGTGTTATTAAAGGTTTTATGATTCAAGGTGGATGTCCACAAAAAAATGGGACAGGTGGACCTGGTTATGGCATAAAAGGAGAATTTAAATCAAATGGGTTTACTAATGATTTAAATCATGCTGCTGGTGTTATATCTATGGCAAGAGCATATTCACCTAATTCTGCAGGAAGTCAGTTTTTTATCATGCATCAAGATTCTCCGCATCTAGATGGAGAATATGCAGCGTTTGGAAAAGTTATTGAAGGCATGGATGTCGTAGATGAAATTGCTCAAACTAAAACGGGTGCTAATGATAAACCAATCACTCCTCAAGTGTTGAAAAAAGTAACTGTCAATACACAGGGTATTGATTATAAAGAACCTACCACGCTTTAATAAATTGTAAAAGGAGGCCGTATGTCTCTTTTTTTACTTTTTTAAAATATCAATAGATTTTTAACTTATTTTAGCGTTTTAGTGCATGATTAATCATGCAAAAGTTAATGAATAAACATAAAATGATATTAATATTATTATAGAATTTTTACCAAAAAATGTTATAATAAAACCAACAAAGAGGTGATTTTATGTATCAAAGTATTCCCTATGAAACAAATTTAGAAAAACTGCTTACGCAATTGCCAAAAGGTATATTTTTAACGGTAAAAGCCGCGGACGAAATTAATACAATGGTAATTGGTTGGGGACATATTGGTTATATTTGGGGTAAAAAAGTATTTATCGCATATGTTAGACCATCTAGATATACCTACCATTTATTAGAAAAAGCAAAAGAATTTACTATAAGCATTCCATTAGAAGATGAGCTTAAACAAGAAATTGCTTTTTGTGGACAAAATTCTGGCCGAGACATTAATAAAATTGAAATTTGTTCCTTGACACTTGTGAATAGCCGAAAAATAAACACACCGATTATAAGAGAATGTCAACTTCATTATGAATGTAAGATTATTTACAAACAACCTTTATATGAAAATTTATTAAACGAAGAAATTAAAGATAAATTTTATGAAAATGGTGATTTCCATTTGATGTATTACGGAGAGATTATCGATAGTTACTTATATCAAATGTAATAAGGATATACTAAAAAGACTAAATGTATTTGACAACATTCGGAGGAAAAGATGGAAAATTTAGTTAGAAAGTTTTTTAAATATAAAGATAATCGTAAATTAATTAATATTTTAATCACAATTCTTGGCTCGACATTATATACCATTGGTATTAAATGGTTCATTATGCCTGCTCATCAAAAAACGGGTGGTTTCACAGGGATAGCCCAATTAATTTTTGGATTCCTAGTTCATACATTCCATTACTCAATTTCTTCAAACGTAGGAGTTGGGATACTTTGGTTTATTTTAAATTTACCTGTCTTTTATTTAGGATTCAAAACATTAGGAAGACGATTTACCATATTAAGCTTCCTATCGGTTGTGTGTGGCATGTTAACATTATCGTTATTACCTACTCCTGAAATTTTGTTGCAAGAAGGTTTTTCAACTGATTATAATTATATGCTTAGTGCCATTATGGGTGGTGTTATTACTGGAATTGGAGTAGGAATCACCTTGAAGGTGGGAGCATCAACTGGTGGTATGGATATAATTAGTCAATATCTTTCGTTTAAAAGAGATGGTTCATTTGGACAGTACTCGTTTATATTAAACGGATTTATTATTGCCATTGTTGGGTTTACTGACTCATGGCTTTTTGCAGCTTATACGATTATCAACTTGTTTATATCCATTTTAGTGATTGATAAAATACATACCCGTCATAATAAATTAACATTAATGATTGTGACAGATTTTAAAGATTCATTAATTGAAAACATTCATAAACGGCTTTATCGAGGCATTACGGTTATTCCTGCTATGGGTGCGTATACACGTAAAGAAAAAGACATCTTATTAATTGTGATATCTAGTTATGAGTTGTATAATATTATCTCGACTATAAAAGAGATTGATCCAAATGCATTTACGAATGTGTTAAAAAGCCAGACTGTGTTTGGAAATTTCGCTAAACAGAAATTAGGATAAGGAGGACATATGATTCAAGTTAAGATATTTGATGAAGAGCATGAGGCGGATTTACAAGACAAAATAAATGGATTTTTGGAAGATTTACAAGATAAGCAATATATTGATATTAAATACCAAATTAGCACTTTGTATGATTATAAGGAACAAATTTATTGTTATTCAGCGCTGATTATTTATAAAAAAGCGACAAATGAAGAGGATGATTAAATGAATGCTAAAGAATTCGAAACAATCGTGTTATCTTTTTTCCCAAAAGAAACATTAGATTATTTTAATGATGGAACACAGTACGGGTTTAATAATTTTATTGATAAAGATATAAAAAAAATTGGCTATAGTGTGAATTTAACACCTGATATCATTAAACAGGCAAAAGATAGTCAAGTGGATTTAATATTAACCCATCATAATGTGTGGGAAGACCATTTTGAATTACGTGATGATTGTTTAAATTTATTAAATGAATTTCATTTACTTCATTATTTTAATCATTTACCACTTGATAGTATGCCTTTTGGGCCAACAGGGACACTTGCATCTCTCCTAGATTTAAAGATAATAGGACAAATTTCACAAATGGATCGCTTTTATTTTGGTATTGTAGGAGAATTAGATACCCCGTTAAAGTTATCTGAATTAACCGAAAAAGTTGAAAAGTTATTGAATCACAAGGTAAGAGTATGGCAAAATAATGAAAGAATGATTAAACGAATCGGAATTGTTTCCGGGAGTGGAAGTGATTTAGAATCACTTCATGATGCATTCATCAATCAATGTGATGCTTATATTACTGGTGAAAAGAAATTAAAAACAGTTCTATATGCCAAATATAAAGCAATTAATTTTATTTTAGGAAGCCACACATTTACAGAATTAGGTGGTATAAGAACTTATGCAAAGTTAATTGAAGAGAAGATGGCACATATTGAGGTAATAGAATTAAAAGACGAATTTATTGAATAGGAGTATAAAATGAATGTACGTGAAGCCGCACTAGATGTTATCAATAAGGTGTTAACAGAAGGTGCTTACAGTAATTTATTATTAAATGAAACCATTCATAAAAACGATTTAAATGATAAGGATATTGGATTATTAACTGAATTAGTTTATGGAACTATTCAATATAAAATGACCTTAGACTATTATTTAACTCCCTATGTTGGAGATAAAAAAATTAAAAATGTCATTAGAAATCTTCTAAGAATGGCATTTTATCAAAAGGTATATTTGGATAAAATCCCTGATCATGCTATCATTAATGAAGCTGTAAATATAGCTAAAATCTACCATCAAGATAGTTTTGTGAATGCCGTTTTAAGAAACTTAATGAGAGATGGTCTTAGGGATTTAGATTTAATAGAAGATGAGATGGAAAGATTATCAATTGAAACATCTCATCCTTTGTGGCTTGTTAAAATGTGGAGTAAACAATATGATTTTGAAACGACTAAAAGAGTCTGTTTCATGAATAATATGAAACCTTATCAATTTGCACGTCTTAATTTATTTAAAGACAGCAAAGAAAATATTTTGAAGCGTTTAGCTGACTTCCAAATCAATTATCAATTGACAGAAATTGAAGAGGGGATTTATTTAAAAAATGAGGCAATCGCGGAAACTAGTTTATATAAATCTGGTTACTTAAATGTTCAGGATTTAAGTTCTATGATGGTCACAAAAATTTTATCTCCACAGCAACATGAAAAAATTATCGATGTTTGTGCAGCACCGGGTGGAAAGAGTACACATATAGCTGAGGCAATGAAGGATTCTGGGGAAGTAATTGCTTGTGATATTTATGAACATAAAATTAATTTAATTGAATTTAATGCCCGAAGATTAGGTTTAAATAGTGTTCATCCCATTTTAATTGATGCGACAAAATTAACAACTCGCTTTGAGGAAAATAGTTTTCACCGGGTATTAGTAGATGCACCTTGCTCAGGTTTAGGGGTCATTAGAAGAAAACCAGAAATCAAATATAATAAAAAACCGAGCAATTTAGACGAAATTATTGGGATTCAAAAAGATATTATAGATGAGGCTGTTAAACTCGTTAAAATTGATGGAACGCTTGTTTACAGTACATGCACTATTAATAAAAAGGAAAATGAGAAGATGGTGACCTATATATTAGAAAAATATCCAGAATTTGGCTTAAATCCTGAACCATTTCACAAATTAGGGTTAGGTGGGCCGGGTTATTTACAATTAATTGATCAAATTAAAGGTGCTGATATCTTCTTTATTGCCTGCTTTATTAAAAAAAATAAACAAAAATAACATAATTTACTAATAAACCTATTACTATATAGTAAATACTATAGAAAGGTAGGTTTTTTTTTATGGGTCTATTTAATAACACGGATGCAAATGAAGAAAAGATTGAGAAACAATATCAAGAAATGTTAGCTGAGGGCGAAGAAGTTGTGGTAGCTTATAAATTAGTCAGAGATTTAATTATTTTAACTAATTTACGATTAATTACGGTCGATAAACAAGGAGTGACTGGTAAAAAGAAATTGATTGTTAGCTATCCTTTGTATAAATTATGCCGTTATGAACTTGAAAATTCTCCATATTTTGATATCGATAGTGAAGTTTCTATCTATTTTGATGGTGTTAATGAACCTGTAAAATTTAAATTATCAAAGGGGACAAATATATTTGTTTTTGGAAAACTGTTAAGTACATATGGCTTAAAAAAATAGTAAAAGGAGTATCAATATGCGCAAGATTTATCCTCGTGTCTTCCTTTTTTTATCAGCATTTATAGGAGCACTATTTAGTTTTTTCTTTTTAATAGATCGTCCTATCCACATTAACCAAATAACTTCTATTGAACACTATGCATCTTATATAAATAGTGTATTATTTTTTATCTCATTATTTTTGATGGTGTATGTTTTTTTCTTTAGTAGGAAATTAAGATATTTCTTTAGTTGTTTACTTATTTTATTAGGATTATTATATATCACCTTGATGTTTTCTTTCAATCAAGTGAATTATTATTATTTGATACCTATTGGATTATATATATTTACAGGTTTTATCGTAACATCATAAAAATACATAATCCCGAAGTAATTATTGACTATTAAAATTAGGAAATCATCATTAAAAATATAGCATGAAATTTTTATTATCCTCATTATTTGATTTCAGGTTATTATTTGGAAAGATTATATAGATAATAAAAATAAAAAAGCGATAGTTTGCACACATTGTGGAATTAAAAATATAAAATCATCAGATGATTCGACTTGTGAGTATTGTGGACTTAGACTGTATTTCAAAAAAGGACTGTAAGTTTTTACTTTACAGTCCTTCATTTATTGTTCTATTTATTTTTTTTAAATAATTTACGATATAACCTTTTTAAAGGGCAAGGTTTATCTACTGTACAGGTGCTTGATGGTTTGGTTGTTTTTTTATTAGCCATTAGGATTCCTTCTTTCTTAAGTTTATTATACCGTTAATAATCTAATACCACAAGGGGTATATATATTTATATTTGTTACAGCTATTTTGTAACAATGTGAAATATAATAAAATTAGGATAAAAATAGGAGGAAATAAATGAAATTAGAAGTGATTATTGGGACTGAAGAAAGTAGTAAAGGCAGACTATTTGAAAATATCAAAGAAGCCGCATTTTATATGCATTATAATGAATTGCAAGCATCGCTTTTGCTGCAAGATAAATTAGGTGTTAAGATTGAAAGTCAGCCAAAGTATGAAAACGAGATTAAACGTATTGTTTATAAAAATGAATTAGGCGAAAAACGTTATTATATTCTTAAAATCACAAATTAATGTAAAAAATTTCAAACTGTGGTAAAATAAGAATAGATTATTATTAATGGTGATGAAATGAAAAATAATATTTATAATTATACATTAAACGAATTAATATCCTATTTTGAGACTATACATGAGAAGAAGTTTCGAGCGGGTCAAGTATTTGATTGGCTATATCAAAAACGAGTTAATTCTTTTGATGAAATGAAAAACTTACCAAAAACATTGATTGAAAAATTGGAATCGGCTTTTGATATTCAACTACTAACATTAGAAACGAAACAAGAATCGAGTGATCACACCGTTAAATTCTTATTTCAACTGAGAGATGGACATTATATTGAATCTGTTTTAATGGAACATAATTATGGATACTCTGTTTGCGTTTCTACACAAGTGGGATGTAAAATGGGATGCACTTTTTGTGCTTCTACAATAGGTGGTATGATTAGAAATCTAGATAGCGGTGAGATCGTTTCTCAAGTAGTTGAAATACAAAAATATTTGGATAAAACGAATGAACGAGTCAGTTCGATTGTTGTCATGGGTTCAGGTGAACCATTTGATAACTTTAGCAACACCATGAAATTTATTGATATTATTAACAGTGAGAAAACATTAAACATCGGAGCAAGACATATTACTGTTTCAACAAGTGGTATTGTTCCACGCATTTACGAGTTTAGTGATCTGAATTTGCAAGTGACGCTTGCTATTTCACTTCATGCAACGACTAATACGGTAAGAAATGTTATTATGCCCGTCAATAGAGCTTATCCACTTGAACAATTAATAGAAGCGATAAAGTATTATAATCAAAAAACAAACCGTAGAGTGAGCTTAGAATTTGGGCTATTAAATGGCGTGAATGATTCAGTTGAAGAAGCTAAACGCTTAGCCAGTTTAGTGAGACCATTATTATGTCATGTGAATGTAATTCCAATTAATCATGTGCTTGAAGCGGATTATGAGAAACCTACACAAGCAGGAATTAATCGTTTTGTAAATGCATTAGAAGATGAAGGGATTAATGTAACTGTTAGACGTGAAAAAGGGGCAGATATCGATGCTGCGTGTGGGCAATTACGTGCTAAAAAAGCTAATTTATTATTGTGAGGAGGACCTATGCCAAAAGGTTTAATTATTAAAGCATTAAGTGGATTCTATTATGTAGAGGAAGAAGAAACAAAAAAAATTTATGATTGTAGAGGACGAGGTATTTTCCGTAATCTGAATATTACACCTCTAGTTGGAGATCGAGTTAATTTTCAAATTGAAGCGAATAACCAAGGATATGTCAATGAAATTTACGAGCGAAAAAATTCATTAGTTCGTCCCCAAATTGCTAATGTTGATCAGGTACTTTTAGTTTTCTCAGTAAAAAAGCCTGATTTTAATCAACCTCTCTTAGATCGCTTTTTAGCGGTCATTGAAAGTAGTTTTATTAAGCCGGTCATTATTTTATCAAAGGTTGATTTAATGCTAAATGATGAAATCAACCCATTTATTAGTTACTATGAATCGATTGGATATACCATCATTAAAGCCTCTAAAAATGATGATGCGACCATCAAAAAAGTTTGTGAAGTACTCGAAAATAAAATCAGTGTTTTAGCGGGTCAATCAGGAGTTGGTAAATCATCGCTATTAAATGCGATCAATCCTGAGTTTGAACTCCATACAGATGAAATATCGAAAGCATTAGGACGTGGTAAACATACCACAAGACATGTAGAATTATTTAAGGTTGGAAATGGGTTAGTAGCCGATACTCCAGGGTTTAGCAGTTTAGATTTTAGAGAATTAGAGATTAATGTTGAACAGTTAGCACAATCATTTGTCGATTTTTTTGAATTAAGTGCGAATTGTAAATTTAGAGGATGTATGCATATAAATGAACCTAAATGTGCTGTAAAGGGAAAATTAAATGAAAATGTCATTTTTGATAATCGATATTTAAATTACAAAGATTTTCATGATGAAATTAAAAATCAACGTGTCATTTATCAAAAAAAACAATAGGAGGAAGTTTATGAAAGTAGCCCCATCGATATTAGCGAGTGATTTTAGTGTGTTAAGAAATGAAATTTTAGAAATCACTGAAAAAGGAGCAGATTATATCCATCTTGATATTATGGATGGACATTTTGTTCCGAATATTACTTTTGGACCTGGTGTAGTAGCCGCAATAAGACCTTATACAACTGTGCCTTTTGATTGCCATTTAATGATTGAAAATCCTGATTTATTTATCCCGGAATTTGTAAAAGCAGGAGCAGATTTGATTACAGTTCATGAAGAAGCATGTCTTGATTTAAATAAAACCTTAAATCTAATTAAAAGTTTTAATATTAAAGCAGGAGTCGTTATTAAACCTGAGACACCAGTTAAAAATATCAAGCATGTCCTATCAATATGTGATATTGTGCTTGTAATGAGCGTCGACCCTGGTTTTGGTGGGCAACCTTTTATTGAATCAAGTACTGACAAAATAAAATCATTAAGAACCCTAAGGGAAGTGCATAATGACCATTATTTAATCGAAGTCGACGGTGGTGTAAATGCGGAAACGGCAAAAAAATGTAAAGAAAGCGGTGCTGATATCGTAGTAGCAGGATCGTATATTTTTAAAAGTCAAGATAGACAAAAAGCTATTGATTCTTTAAGATAAAGAGGTGAAAATATGATAATAAACATCATTTCGGGTAGTCCTTTTGATTTTAATTTAGTCCTTAAATATCCAGCTGATATAACGATTGGTGTTGATTATGGTGCTTTTCGGGTGATAGATAATAATATGTCACTAGATTGTTGTTTTGGGGATTTTGATTCTGTTAGCACTTATCAATTTGTTAAACTTCTTAATACATGTTCAAAAATTAACAAATATAAAAAAGAAAAAGATAAAACAGATACCGAAATTGCCTTAGATTACGCAATTAGTTTAAATCCAGACACAATACAACTTTTTGGTGTAACAGGAAAAAGAATTGATCATTTTTTAAGTGCTCTGGGCTTGTTTAATAAAGTTTTAGAAAAAGATGGGCAATTAGTTATCATCGATGAATATAATAAAATATATATTAAAAAACCGGGAACTTATACAATTGTAAAAACAGATTATAAGTACCTCTCTTTATTTAGTTATCAAAATGAAGTGAAGAACTTATCATTAGTTAATTTTAAATATAAACTAGAAAATTACTTACTGAGCAATCAAGATTCACTTTGCATCAGTAATGAAATCATCGGGGATAAAGGAATTATTTCATTTGACGAGGGGATATTATTAATTGTCGAAAGTATTGATTAAATTATCATAACTTTGTAGATATCATCATAAAGTATAATACAGACTTTAACTAAGGGGGTAATATTTTTGAGATTTTATATAATTAAATTACCAAAATTTTTATCTGTGATAGTTGCGGCTATTCTACGTTTGTTTAAGCGCGATAAATAAAAAAATTGGCTCCAATATAATTATTGGAGCCATTTTTTTTAAAAATTAAATAATTTTTCAAATTTTATCCGATATTAATAGTGGTGATGCTTATGAAAATTTGTTTTAAAAATATCGGAATCATTGTTATTCATGGGTTTGGTGGAAACACAAAAGATGTTGAACCAATATCAAAAAAGCTTGATTCATTAGGCTATATGGTCGTTACACCGCTTTTGGCAGGTCATACAGGGTTGAAAAAAGACTTTAAAAAAACGACATATCACGATTGGGTTGCAGATGTTGAAAATGCGTATTTATCTTTAAGTAATAAATGTGATGAAATTGTCTTAATTGGATTTTCAATGGGAGGATTACTTTCACTGCAAGTTGCTAATAAGCATAAAGTTAAAGGAATTATTACTTTAAATACCCCCATATATATTGGAAACTTCTTAAATTTTATGAAAAAAATTTTTCATGATTTAATCAAGTTTAATTTCAATAACTTAAAACAATTTTATCAATCCTTTATTAAATTACCTTTCAACGCTTATCTTAATTTTAATCGATTATTACATGATACTAAGAAAATATTACCTAATATTAAGTGTGATATTTTAGTCAATCAAGCTATTAATGATGAAGTGGTACGATTTAAAAGTGCTCACTTTCTCCATAATCATGTCAATAGCTTAAATAAAAAATTGATGTTTTACAAAAAAAGTAATCATTTAATCTTACAAAGTGAGATAGCAGAAGACGTGATTGTTGATTTAGTAAAATATATTGAAAACTTTCAATTAAATAAATAGATGGTTCATTTGATAGGGAACCATCTATTTTTTATTGTTGGCATAAAAAAAAGTATCAATTTTTTTAAATTGATACTTTTTTTGAATAAAGTAAAAAAGGTCCTTAATGAACCCTTTAGTTATACACGTTCAACTTTGCCTGATTTTAGTGCACGAGCTGATACATACACTCTTTTTGGTTTCCCATCTACTAGAATACGCACTTTATGTAAATTTGCTTTCCATGTTCTTTTAGTAGCGTTTAATGCATGTGAACGTTTATTTCCACTTGTTGTATGACGACCTGTTATAACACATACGCGAGCCATTGATAAAACCTCCTTTATAGGTATTATACCTCATTTGACTATCTTAATTTATCATAAATTAAACATTTTTTCAAGTTTTTTTATCATAATATACTTGAAAAGTGTTAAAATGATAAATGGAATGAATAAAAATGTTGTATAAATATTAATTTTATAGTAAAATTTAATAGTAAAAGAGTGAGAAAGTAGTATTAAATATATTTTGTTAGGAGGCTTTTAGTATGAGCATACATATTGAAAGTGAATTTGGGCGTATAGATGTATCCACTGATGCAATTGCACAAATAGCTGGCACAGCCGCTACTCAATGTTATGGTGTTGTTGGTATGGCGTCAAACAATCAATTAAAAGATGGTTTGGCGGTTATTTTGCGTCGCGAAAATTTCGCTAAAGGTGTAGCTATTAGAAGTGAGAATGATGTCATAGATATCGATTTATTTGTTGTATTAGGGTATGGCGTAAAAATCTCTGAAGTTTCACTTGAAATTCAAAAGAAAGTTAGATATGATGTAGAACAATATTTTGAAAAAAACGTAAGAAGTGTGAATGTATTCGTACAGGGAGTACGTGTCATTGATGAAAATTAGGAGGTATTTAAGATGTCAATTTTTAAAATTGACGGCTCTTTATTTAAACAAATGATTATTAACGGAGCCGTTAATCTTGATAATAATTCAGATTACATAGATGAACTAAATGTTTTTCCTGTACCTGATGGGGATACAGGGACAAATATGAAATTAACTTTAAATGCAGGTGCTAAAGAGATTATAAATTTAAATTCAAATTCAATTGCGGAAGTTGCGAAGAAGTTATCTCGGGGGCTTTTAATGGGTGCTCGTGGTAATTCTGGTGTTATATTATCGCAATTATTTCGGGGATTCGCAAGTGGTGTTGAAGGCCATGATACAGCTGATACTGTTGTATTTTCCAAAGCATTAAAAAAAGGTGTTGAAACGGCTTATAAAGCAGTTATGAAGCCAGTAGAAGGTACTATTCTTACGGTTTCACGTGAGGCAGCCGAAGAAGTTAATCGCATGGCAACCCCGGAAATGCCGTTTAAAGAGTTAATATCTCGTTTAGTGACTGAAGCTAAACGATCTTTACAAAGAACACCAGATCTACTTCCTATTTTAAAAGAAGTAGGAGTGGTTGATTCAGGTGCCGCAGGACTTCTTGTCATTTACGAAGGATTTGAAAAAGCAATAGCTGGAGAAGTTTTGAAATTAGATGACAATAAGGAAATAAAAGATAGACAAAGTGCACAATCTAAGTTTATGACAGAAGATATAACATTTAGTTATTGTACAGAATTTATTGTACAATTAGATAAAGAAAAAACGAAAACAAACCCATTTACAGAGCAACGCCTGTCTAACTTTTTAATAAACATGGGAGATTCTTTAGTTGTAGTTCTCGACGAAGATATAGTTAAAGTTCATGTTCATACAAATGAACCGGGAATAGCATTGAATTTCGCGCAAAAATATGGTGAATTCTTAAAGATAAAAATTGAAAATATGAAAGAGCAACATAGTTCAATTGTTACAGAAGCTAGTAATGTTTCGCAAACTAAAAAAGAAGTCGAAAAGAAAGAATATGGAATGATTGCCGTTTGTTCTGGAGAAGGTTTAGCTAATATTTTTAAAGAAATGGGCTGTGACATGATAATCTCTGGTGGACAAACAATGAATCCATCGACAGAAGATTTCTTAAAAGCGATTAAAGAAGTGAATGCGAAGCATGTGATCATCCTGCCAAATAATAGTAATATTATCATGGCCGCCAATCAAGCAGCCGAAGTAACTGATGATGTTGTTGTAAAAGTAGTACCAACCAAAACAATTCCACAAGGTTATTCATCTTTACTTATTTTTAATCCTACCGCAGCAATACAGACGAATTATGAAGCAATGGTAGAACAAATGAATGAAGTCAAATCAGGACAAGTTACCTTTGCGGTTCGTGATACACAATATAATGGTATTGAAATACATAAAGATGATTATATGGGAATTTTTGAAAAAAATATCGTTGTTAGTGATCATAGCCGTTTAGAGGTGACCTTGTCTTTACTGAGTCAAATGGTTGATGAAGATACAGAAATTGTAACTGTCTTTTATGGTGATGATGTAAATGAGGTTGAGGTAGAAAAAATTAGCGAGTTTATTGATGCCAATTATAAAAATGTTGAACTTGAAATTTTAGAAGGAAATCAACCCGTTTATTCATATATAATCGCGATTGAATAAAGAAGAGGTATCTCTTCTTTTTTTTTAAAGTTCAGCATTTATCTAGATATCAAGACAAATTGGATACATTGACGTTTATTATCTTAATTGTTTTTCCCTTTTTAATAGAAACTTGTAAAAGTGGTTAAAATATTAAATGGTTTGTATTAACCATTTATTACCAATACATGGAAACCCTTTTATTGACAAAAATGTAAAAATTGGATTGACAATTTTTGATATTATGATAAAATTAGTTTGTACTTCAAAACATTTGAATTGCAAAATATTTGAAATGCTAATTATCGTAAGGGAGAATTGAATTATGACAAAAATAGCAATTATGACCGATAGTTCATCATCAGTGTATAATGTACAGTATAACTATGATAATTTATTTTTCGTAGATATTCCCTGTTTTATTGGTGATGACATTTTTAATAACTTTAGTACAAATGGTGATGAAGTATTTTATGAATCATTAAAGAAAACAGATCGAATTCCTAAGACGAGTCAACCATCCGTTGGTGAAACGTTAGCGATGTATGAGAAGATTAAATCATTAGGGTATACCCATATAATTTATCTTCCACTTTCAAAAGAACTAAGTGGCACCTATCAAAATGGTTTTTTAGCGAAAGAAATGACTGAGGGAATTGAAATTGATATTGTAGATACAAAGACAACCGTATCAATTTTAGGAAGTATGGTATTCGAAGCTTGTAGATTATCACGATTAGATTACGATGTTCCTACAATTATTAAAAAGTTATTAGAATTACGTGAGAGAACAGGTTATTATGTAACCTTGAATGATTTGACCTCACTTGTAAAAAATGGAAGACTGTCAAACGCGAAAAGTATTTTAGCGAATTTATTTAAACTAAAACCTGTCATATCATTAACAAATGATGGGACGCTTGTTAGTTTAGAAACCGTAAGAACTTATAAGGCAGCCATTAAAGAAGTGATTGAAAAAGTAGCTTTAGAAGTAGATGAGGTAAAAGGGGTTGTCCATTTGGCTTATACCGATAATACGAGTGATTTGGATTATGCTTTAAACATCATCAAAGAAAGATTGCCACAAACAAAAGTTGAAGTATTTACGTTACCTGCAACTGTTGTTGCCCATGTAGGATTACAAACAATTGCGGTAGGGTTTGTTAATTATTTAATTTAAAGATGGAGGAAAAAAGAAATGATATTTGAAAAAGTGAGCGAAATAATCGCAAATGAATTAAGTGTGTCAAAGGATGAAATCACATTAGAAGCTAGTTTGCAAGATGATTTAGGTGCAGATAGTTTAGATGCTGTTGAACTTATCATGACAGTTGAAGAAGAATTTAACTTATCTATACCAGATGATGCTGCCCAAAACCTAAAAACAGTTGGCGACATAGTTCGTTATGTTGAAAGTAATCAATAAAAATTAATGGCGATAGTTAATATCGCTTTAATTTTTAATATAAACGTTGAAGTTCAAAATATTTGTTAACTGGAGGGTCTTATGGATTTCAAACAAATACAAAATATTATAAAAGATTTTGAGAATTCAAACATTTCAGATTTAGAAATAGAGATGGATGGTTTCAAGTTAAAATTGAATAAAAGCTCAGTTCAAGGAACATCACCTATTGTAGTGACTAAAAGTGCGCCACAATATGAAGTGGTGGTTGAAGAAGAAAAAAGTACTGGCTTTCAAGTAAAATCACCACTTGTTGGAACATTTTATGCAGCTAGTTCTCCAAAAGATGAATCGTTTGTTAAAGTTGGTCAAAAAGTAAATAAAGGTGATACGGTATGTATCATTGAAGCAATGAAAATCATGAATGCGATTACTGCACCTATTTCAGGAATTGTTGAAGCAATTAATTTAGATAATGGCGAACCTGTTGGCTTCGATGAAGTCATCATGTCAATTGTATAAGGGTATCATTATGAAAAATAAAGTATTAATTGCCAATAGAGGTGAAATAGCAGTTCGCATCATTAGAGCTTGTAAAGAATTAGGCATTAGCTGTGTTGCTGTTTATTCAACAGCTGATAAGGATAGTGTTCATGTTAAATTCGCGGATGAGGCTATATGTATTGGTAGTGCGCGAAGCAATAACAGCTACTTAAATATGAACCATATCATTAGTGCTGCAATTGCGACAGGCTGTAATGCGATTCATCCTGGATATGGTTTTTTGTCTGAAAATGAAAAATTTGCAGAAATTGTAAAAAAATGTAATATAAAATTTATTGGTCCGAGCCATGAAGTACTTGCTAAATTGGGCAATAAATCAATGGCTAAAAAAATTGCGAAAGAAAGTCAAGTTCCTGTTGTTTTAGGTTCTGAGGGTGTTGTTGAAACATTTTCTGAAGGAATTAAAATAGCGAACCTTATTGGGTATCCTATTTTAATTAAGGCAGTAAGCGGTGGTGGTGGTAAAGGAATCAGCATCGTACGAGAAGAAAATGAATTTAAACAAGCATTCGAAACAACAGTCATGGAAGCAGAAGCTAATTTTGGCGACAAATCTGTCTATGTAGAGAAATTTATTGAGAATCCTCGTCATATAGAAGTTCAAATTTTAGCGGATAGCTTTGGTCATGTGATTCATTTAGGTGAAAGAGATTGTTCTGTTCAACGTCGGAATCAAAAGATGGTTGAAGAAGCACCTAGTCCTTTCATTAGTGATGCATTAAGAGAACAGATTGGGAACTCTGCGATAAAAATTGCGCAACATGTAGGTTATGAAAATGCGGGAACTGTTGAATTTATTGTTGATAAAGAAGGAAATTACTACTTTATTGAAATGAATACACGTGTTCAAGTTGAACATCCTGTCACAGAACTCGTAACAGGTGTTGATATTGTAAAAGAACAAATTAAAATAGCTTATAAGCAAGAGTTGTCTTATAAACAAGAGGATATTAAAATAAGAGGGCATGCGATTGAATGCCGAATCAATGCTGAGGACCCTACGAATAATTTTACACCAAGTCCAGGTTTAATAAAAAACTTGGTATTGCCAGGTGGAAATGGGGTACGCTTAGATACACATATTTATAGTAATTATCAAGTACCTCCATATTATGATTCTATGTTAGCTAAAGTCATTGTACACGGTAATAATAGAAAAGAAGCAATTCGTAAAATGCGTTGTGCACTAGAAGAATTTATTATTGATGGGATAAAAACAAACATTGAATTTCAATATTTAATTATGCATAATCCCGATTTTGTACGTGGAGTATATGATACTAGTTTTATTAAACGCTTTATAGAAACCGGTAAAGGTGATTAAAATGGAAGATTTTTTAGAAGATCGTAAATCGAAAATAGAAATATTTAAGAAAAAATTTAGAAATAAAGCTCCTAAACAATTTAAAGTAGATATCCCCGATGGATTATTTACTAAATGCGATGGATGCCAAGAATTAATCTTTAATGAAGATTTAGTTAAAAATCATTATGTGTGTCCTAAGTGTCATCATCATTTTCGGATGAATGCCCGTGATAGACTCAATTTGATATGTGATAAACATAGTTTTCAGGAACTTTTTACTGATATATACACAGTTAATGTGTTAGATTTTCCTGATTATTTACAAAAAATAGAAGAATATCAAAAAAAAACAAATGAAGTGGATGCTTTTATTTGTGGAGAAGCTAAAATGAATCATATAAAAGTGGCAATCGGTGTTTTAGATAGTTACTTTATGATGGGAAGCATGGGAAATGTCGTTGGAGAAAAAGTAACAAGACTCATTGAACATGCAACGAAAATAAACTGTCCACTCCTTATATTTTCAGCCTCTGGTGGGGCTAGAATGCAGGAGGGAATTTTTTCTCTTATGCAAATGGCTAAAACTAGTGCTGCACTAAAATATCACAGTAATGCTGGGTTACTGTTTATTAGTATACTCACTAATCCAACTACAGGGGGCGTTGCCGCCAGCTTTGCATCATTAGGAGATATCATTATTAGTGAAAAAGATGCTTTAATTGGCTTTGCGGGTCAACGTGTCATTAAACAAACTATTAGACAAGAATTACCAGAAGGTTTTCAAACAGCCGATTTTCAACTGAAAAAAGGCTTTGTTGACTTAATTTGTGAACGTAAAGATTTAAAACCTATGCTACAAAAAATTCTTTCACTACATAAAAAGGTGGAATAACATGGAAAATGAATTAGAAGAACAAGTTTGGAATAAAGTCATGCTTGCTAGACATCCTAAAAGACCAACCGCTAAAACGCTAATTGATTATTTAATTAAAGATTTTATTGAATTACATGGTGATAGGCTTTTTAGTGATGATGCTTGTATTATTAGTGGAATTGGATATTTAGGTAAATATCCTGTAACAGTAATAGCACAAGAAAAAGGTGTAACGACTAATGAAAAGATAGAACGTAATTTTGGGATGCCACATCCTGAGGGCTATCGTAAAGCATTGCGTCTTATGAAGCAAGCAGAAAAGTTTAATCGTCCTATTGTCTTTTTTATTGATACACCAGGAGCATATCCTGGAATTGGTGCAGAAGAAAGAGGGCAAGCTAGTGCTATCGCAGTAAACTTAGCTGAAATGATTAACTTACAAGTACCATTAATTTCCATCGTCTTAAGTGAGGGTGGAAGTGGAGGAGCATTAGCGATTGGTGTGAGCGATGAAGTCTGGATGTTTGAAAATGCGATTTATTCTATTTTGTCTCCGGAGGGTTTTGCTACTATCCTATATAAAGATGCTACACTAGCAAAAAAAGCTGCGGCCATTATGAAATTAACAAGTGAAGATTTATATAACTATAAAATAGTTGACTATATTATTCCTGAAGTGAAAGATGGACTTCAGGAAGATGTTAAATATTCATTAGACATCCTAAAAAAACAATTATTAATTAAAATAAAAATGCTAATTTCAATCGATAGTAAACAATTATTAGAGTCACGATATCAGAAATACCGACAAATGGGCGTTTATGGCGAAAGATAATTTACGAATTAATAATATCGGCGATTTGTTTTTTGAATTTCAATCAAAATTACAGTTTTTTGAAAGAAAGTTTTTGAAGGAATGTGGTATTGTTGATGTGACTCCTAATGAAGTCAAAGTACTTTATATCATTGGTATCTCTAATATCAAATCAATGAGTGAAATTGCGGATAAGTTAAAAATCACTCATGGCACCTTATCGATTACCGTTAATAGCTTAGTGAAAAAAGGATATGTGATTCGTACTAGACATAAACAGGATAGAAGGATCATTATTTTATATTTGACAAAAAAAAGTTTAAATGTGATTAAACATTATGGGATGTATTATTACGAATTAGTTAATCAATTAATTAAGACACTAGAAGAGGATAAAGTAATTGTATTAAATGAGATATTAGATAAACTTAATAATATTATCGAAACAAATTTTTATGAAGGAATTGAGAATTATGAAGAAGATAATGAATAATGTTAAAGTTGTTGCTACAGGGAGTTATACCCCTAGTAAAATAATGAGTAATAAAGATTTTGAAAAAATAATAGAAACAACTGATGAATGGATTTATTCACGAACAGGAATTAGAAACCGCCATTTCTCTACTGGAGAAACTACCTCTGATTTGGCATATCTTGCTGCGTTAAAAGCAATTGGAAAAGTAAATTATGATGTTAGTAAAATTGATTTAATTATAGTAGCGACATTTACAGCTGATTATTTAAGTCCTGGCGTAGCTAATCTCGTTCAAGCTAAACTTGGTTTAAGTGATCAAGATATTACCTGCTTTGATTTAAATGCAGGTTGTACTGGATTAATTTATGCTTTAAATGTTGCATCTACTATGCTTAATAGCGGAAAGTATCAAAGTGCTTTAGTAATTGGTGCAGAAGTCATTTCTAAAGTTACCAATTTTGATGACCGGAATACTTGTGTATTGTTTGGTGATGGAGCAGGTTGTTTACTTTTAGAAAACACTAATGAAGAAAAACCAGCTTATTTCTATTCAACTAGTCAAGGTGAATTGGATAAGGTTTTATATGTAGATGAATTTGTACATATGGATGGTAAAAAAGTGTATCAATTTGCGGTAGGTGCTGTTCAAAGAGCTATTGAAAAAGTATTAAATGATTGTGAGTTATCAATTAGTGAAATTACGACTATCATTCCACATCAAGCTAATATAAGAATAATTCAAAGTGTTTCTAAAAGTTTAAATATTGAAATGGAAAAATTTTATTTAAATATACATGAATACGGGAATACATCAGCAGCTTCTATAGCGATTGCCTTAGATGAATATATCAGTAGTAAAGAAACTGTAGAAAATGAAAAATTACTATTAGTAGGATTTGGTTCAGGCTTCACTTATGGGGCAGCTATAATAACATTATAGGAGGATTTTATGAAAAATATTTGTGAGTTATTAAACATTACTTATCCAATTATACAAGGTGGAATGGCAAACATCGCTAATCACGTTTTAGCATCCACTGTCTCAAATGCAGGAGGATTAGGATTAATCGCTGCAGGTGGAAATGATGCTGAAAAATTAAGAGAAGAAATTATTAAATGTAAAGCATTAACCGATAAAACTTTTGGTGTTAACATCATGATGATGTCTCCACATGCTAAGGCTATTGCGCAAATGGTTATTGAAGAAGGCGTAAAAGTCGTAACAACTGGTGCCGGAAATCCTGGACCTTATATGGAAGCATGGAAAAAGGCAGGAATTGTTGTAATTCCTGTAGTACCTAGCGTGGCGCTTGCTAAACGTATGGAAAGAGCTGGAGCTGATGCTGTTATCGCTGAAGGAACTGAATCAGGTGGACATGTTGGAGAATTAACAACGATGGCACTTGTACCGCAAGTAGCTGATGCTGTAAGTATTCCTGTTATTGCTGCTGGTGGTATTGCAGATAAAAGACAAATCTTGGCTGCTTTTTCTTTAGGAGCAAAAGGTGTTCAAGTAGGAACTGTTTTATTAGCAAGTTATGAATGCCCTATTCATGAAAACTATAAAAAGAAAGTCATCGATGCCAATGATACGGATACTGTAGTAACAGGCCGTAATTCAGGAGCACCTGTACGCGTTCTTAAAAATAGAATGGCGCGAGAATATCTACGTATGTCAGAAAAGGGAGCGACATTAGAAGAATTAGAACTGTTAACATTAGGTTCACTTCGTCGTGCTGTTTTTGATGGTGATGTAGAGACAGGATCATTTATGGCTGGTCAAGTAGCTGGAATGATTAAAGAAATGAAATCCATTAAACAAATTTTTGAAGATTTGTTTTTAGGTGTTGAAGATTATAAAAATAATTTAGAGATATTATAGGTGATTTTATGAAAAAGATAGCGATATTGTTTTCGGGACAAGGTTCGCAGTATATAGGCATGGGAAAAGATTTTTATGATCAATATGATGAAGTAAAATCCTTATATCAAACTGCAAGTGAAGTTTTAGGATATGACATCACAAAATTGTGTTTTGAAGAAAATGCATTAATAAATGAAACACAATATACGCAGCCTTGTGTATTAATTACTTCACTTGGAATATATACAGCCTTAATGAAAGAATTTAATATAATTCCTGAAGTTGTAAGTGGGTTTAGTTTAGGAGAATATAGTGCGCTTTTTGCTTCAGGCATATTTGATTTAAAAACAATTGTCTATTTGATTAAACAAAGAGCAAATTATATGGAACAAAGTGCAACTTTAAATCCCGGTAAGATGGCAGCGATTATTGGAATGGACCAAGAAGTATTAAACAAATTGTGTCAAGAAATTACTGAAAAAATTGGCCTTGTACAAATTGCGAATTATAATTGCCCTGGTCAATTAGTTGTTGCAGGATTAAAAGAAGCAGTTGAAGCTTTATGTGAGAAAGCCAAAGAAAATGGTGCTAGACGAGCTATTATATTAAATGTGAGTGGAGGATTCCACACACCGTTAATGCAAAAGGCTGCAAGTAAAATGTATGAAGAAATTATTCAATGTTCATTTAATAAGCAAAATATTCCGATTATTATGAACGCTACAGCGGATTATCTTCAAATTGAAGAGTTACCACAATTAATGAAAAAACAAATTGAATCATCTGTTTATTTTGAGGATACGATTAGAAAAATGATTGCTTCTGGTGTTGATACATTCATTGAAATCGGTCCGGGTGGAGTTTTAAGTGGTTTTGTTCGTAAAATAGATCGAACAAAAACAGTGATTTCTATCGATAAATTAGCTGATTTAGAAGGGGTGAAATCATGGATTTAACAAACAAAATAGCGATTGTGACAGGTGGAGCAACAGGAATTGGACGAGAAATTAGTCTTAAACTAGCATCATTAGGTGCAACTGTTGTCGTAAACTTCAATTCAAGTAGTGCACAAAGTGAGGCATTAATTGAAGAAATTCAAGCGATGGGAAAAGAGGCTTTTGCGGTAAAAGCTAATATTGCTAATTTTCTCGAAGCACAAACGCTTATTAACACTACAATTGAAAAATATGGGAAAATTGATATTTTGGTCAATAATGCCGGAATCACAGCCGATACGTTAATATTACGGATGAAAGAAGAAGAATTTGACAAAGTCATTAATGTTAACTTAAAAGGAACCTGGAATTGTTGTAAACATGTAAGTAAGCAAATGTCTAAACAAAGATGTGGAAAAATTGTGAATATTTCAAGTGTCGTCGGCATTATGGGGAATGTTGGTCAAACTAATTATAGTGCTTCAAAAGCAGGAATTATTGGATTAACTAAATCTCTAGCAAGAGAACTTGCAAAACGTAATGTCAGTTGCAATGTGGTAGCACCTGGATTCATTGAAACAAAAATGACAGAAAATCTAAACGAAGAGATCAAGACAGAATATATGAAAAATATTCCGCTTGGGCGTTTAGGAAAACCTGTTGATGTGGCAAATTTAGTCGCATTCTTAAGTAGTGATTTATCAGATTATATTACTGGACAAGTCATCAATTGCGATGGCGGACTTGTTATGTATTAGAAGGATAGGTGAAAAAATGAAAAGACGTGTTGTTGTTACAGGATTAGGAGCAGTAACTCCTGTTGGAAATAATGTAAATGATATGTGGGAATCAATCAAAAATGGTAAAAATGGAATTGCTCCTATTACACTATTTGATGCATCAAACATGAAAGTAAAAATTGCTGGTGAAGTGAAAGATTTAGATATTGAAAAATATCTTGAGAAAAAAGAAGCGAAAAGATTAGACCGCTCAATTATTTTAGGTATTGTTGCAGCTCAAGAAGCCTACGATGATGCTAATTTAGCTAATATTGAGGTTGACCCTTATCGATTTGGAACTTTTGTTTCAAGTGGAATAGCTGGTTTAGGTACTATCAATGAAGAAGCACGAAAAGCACATGAAAAAGGTGGCGATCGTGTATCACCATTTTTTATCACTAATTCAATAGTTAATTTAATTGGTGGTAATATCGCAATTAGATTTAAAGTAAAAGGCCCAGCATTACCAGTAGTAACTGCTTGTTCTGCTGCTACTAATACAATTGGTGAAGCATTCCGTTATATCCGTGATGGCTATATGGATGTTGCTTTTGCGGGTGGTGCTGAAGCTGCGATTAATGAACTTGGTGTAGGTGGATTTTCTTCTATGAAAGCACTTAATATGTCTAATGATGTTGATAATGCTTCAATCCCATTTGATAAAAGAAGAAGTGGATTTGTCATCGGTGAAGGTGCAGGCGTTGTTGTTTTAGAAGAATATGAGCAAGCTAAAAAACGTGGTGCGAAAATCTATGCTGAAATGATTGGTTATGGTACGACTTGTGATGCCTTCCATATTACAGCACCTGATGAAAGTGCTGATGGTATCTATAACTGCATTAAAATGGCTTTAAATGATGCTAAAATATCACCTGATGCTATTGATTATATCAATGCACATGGGACTTCAACTCCGCCTAATGACAGATTAGAAACCTTAGGTATAAAAAGAGCATTAGGAGAGCATGCTTATAAGATAAATGTTAGTTCAACGAAGTCAATGACAGGGCATGCATTAGGAGCAATCGGTGGAATTGAAGCTATTATAACTATTAAATCTATTCAAGATAGTATTGTTCCTCCAACAATTAATTATAAAGAATATGATGAGGCATGTGATTTAAATATTACACCAAATAAAGCTGTTAAGCGTGAGATTAATTATGCGATTAGTAATAGTGTTGGTTTCGGTGGACAAAATGCTTGTATTATATTCAAAAAATATGAAGACTAAGGAAGTGATGTCATGATTTTAAATAGTAATGATATTCAAAAAATTATTCCTCATCGTTATCCATTTTTATTAGTTGATCAAATTATTGAATTAGAAGAAGGTAAAAGAGCAGTAGGAATTAAATGTGTATCAGCAAATGAAATGCATTTTCTAGGACATTTTCCTCAAGAACATGTGATGCCAGGCGTTTTAATGATCGAAGCACTCGCACAAGTCGGTGCTGTTGCCATTTTATCTTTAGAAGAAAATCAAGGCAAAATTGCTTATTTTGCGGGAATAAAAGAAGCTAAATTTAGAGGTAAAGTTATTCCTGGTGATGTATTACGCCTTGAAACTGAATTAGTAAAGGTTCGTGGAAGTATTGGTATTGGCCAAGCTATCGCTTATTTAGGTGATAAAGTCGTGTGTGAAGCTCAATTAACGTTTGCGATAGGTAAATAATATGAGGATAGAGTTTTTACAATATTTAATTGAATTTGATATGATTGATTCAACGAATGAATATTTGAAGAATCATTATCAGAAATTACCAAATTTTACCATTGTCAAAGCTAATTATCAAACAAAAGGGCACGGACAATTTGGTAGAGTTTGGGAATCAAACTATAAAGAAAATTTAATGTTTTCAATCCTCATAAAAAAAGATTTACCTTTTTTAGCCAATGACATCAATCCTATTGTAGTAAGTGCTATTTTTAACACTTTAGATGAATTTGATGTAGATTGTCGATATAAATATCCCAATGATATTTATATTGGTAATCGAAAAATTGCTGGTATTTTAATCGAAACTAAATATGATAATCAGGAATTAGAATATATGATCATCGGAATTGGCTTAAATATGAATCAAGAAAAATTCGATATTCCGATGGCAATTTCTTTAAAACAGATCATCAAAAAAGAAGTCGATATCGATTCTGTTTTCAAAAGACTTTTAAAACATTTATCTAATAATGTTTTATTAGCGAATTTAATGCAACTAGGAGAGTAACATGTCAATTAGAAGACTTACAACTATCCCCTTATTTACAGCTATAATTATTGTATGTACCGTTATTTTACCGCCAATCCCAGTTCCTATATTAAATATAAATGTGACTTTACAAACATTTGTGGTGATGCTTGCCGGTTTGTTACTTAGTCCAATAGATGCTTTTACAAGTATACTTTTATATGTTTTAATAGGTGCTTTAGGATTTCCTGTTTTTAGTGGATTAACGGGTGGTATAGGAATTATACTTGGGCCGAGTGGTGGGTTTATTATTTCTTTTCCAGTTGTGGCATACTTAATCAGTCGTTTTAATCATGGAAAACATACATTTACTAAAAATATGTTACTCACGATTCTTTTTGGAATAATTTTGACTTATTTTTTCGGATCGGTTTGGATGCATTATGCTTACATCAATATACCTTTTAATAAACTCCTATATGGAATGTTAATATTTATACCAATTGATGTTGTCAAAGCAATACTTGCATCAACGCTTAGTTTAAGATTAGAACGATTAAATATAATATATCCGAATAATTAAATTACTAAAATAAGTAAAATACACAACTTAATGATATAGTTAGTTTGAAGATGGTTTCTACATTTCGTAAAACCATCTTTTTTTATGCAAGTAATCTATAAACTTAGGTGAAAGTTCACTATCTAGTCTCCAAAATATAATGTCAAATAGCAACAAGTTCTACTAATTGAGCCAAAAGAAAAGAGAAGAAATTTATATTTTCTTCTCTTAGATAAGATTAATTTTTAGGTATTAACAAGTCTTTTTTATTTTCCATTAATGTACTTACACGTCGATTACTTTCGTCTAATTGATTGTGAAGCTGATTGAGTTGACTACTAACACTTGAAATGGCGTTTCGAACTTGGTCTAAACTGCGATTTATGCGCGATTGTACCATGAAATCTGAGATAAATCCATCGAAAAAGTAATCAGCAAATTTTAATGTATCACTAATATTGATTTCAATTGTCATAGTTGTATTAACATCTTTTAATTCTCTTGTAAATTTATTAAATAGATAATTTAAGTTCTGTATTTGTGCTTTGGCATCTCTAATATTAGAATGTTTTGCCATATCAGATATGAGTCCGCCTCCTAATATGTCAAATGTACCCCATCCATGAGCTTTATCTAATGACCTTTTAATAGTTATTAAAGAATCATAGACTTGGTTGCCAGCCGCTATTGCCTCTTTAATTTCAATAGTATTTTTATTTATGGTATTGAGATTTTCATTTATTTTTGTCAATGAGTCATATACATCTAAATGCTCATTCATAATTAATTTTTCTTTTTCATTTAATAATCGTTCGTAATCTAAATTGTATTGGGAATATTCTGTTAATTTTCCCTGAAAACCGCTTACTTCATCATTAACTTGTTGTAGTGTTTCATTAAGCATTTTATAATCATATTCGACTTGACTAAATTCATCTTTTTCTTTTTTTAATTTTTCTGATTTCGTTCCAATTAATGAAGTCCAAAAATTCGCAAAGCTCATTTTTTCTAATTTATCAACATCTTTTTTTTCTTTTAGTAAGCTAGCAGTTAATTGACTCTTCTTTTGGTTTAAATCACGAAGTTCAGCTTTTGCACCATCTAGTTTTCTTAGAAGTGAAGTTTTTTCATTTAGTTTAGCTTTAATTTCTAATAATTCATTATCAATTTCACTTATCATTGTAATCCCCTTTCTATTCTAGTGCTTTTAGCCCTAATGCTAAAGCACCCATTAATCCTGCATTATCACCTAGGAGTGGATTGATAATATAGGAATTAATATTTTCTATTATATTTGTTTGAATATAACCATTTAATAGTTTTTTGACATTAATCCTTACCTCATCTAATAGTTGTTGGTTTTTAGAAACCCCACCACCAAGAATTATTTTTTCAGGTGAAAGAATTAATATATAATTAACAAGCGCTTGTGCGATATAATAAGCCTCAAGTTGCCAAATTGATTTATCAGTTAAATCTTGACCTTTTTTATGATATCTTTTTTCTAAGGCTGTTCCTGATGCTAATCCCTCTAAACAATCTTTATGAAAAGGACACACTCCTTCAAAATGATCATCTAGGTGCTTATTGACGCTTATATGCCCCATTTCGGGATGTAACATTCCATGTACTAAATTACCTTCAACAAGCGCTCCTGCTCCGATACCGGTTCCTATTGTCATATAAAGCACATTCTTAAGACCTGTCGCTCCACCAAAATAAGTTTCCCCTAAAGCGGCACCATTAACATCCGTATCAAATCCAATTGGTAAATTAAAATGTGATTTTAAAGTACCAACAATATCGAAATTTTGCCAAACAGTTTTGGGAGTTGTAGTGATAAAACCATATGTGTCAGAGTATAGATTAAGGTCAATAGGACCAAAGCAACCTAAACCAATTGCACTTATATTTTTATTTTCAAAAAATGAGATGACATCATCCATGGTTTCTTTAGGAAATCGGGTATCAAATTGAACACGTTCAAGGATTTTTCCATTTGTTTCACATATGCCACATACAAATTTAGTTCCACCAGCTTCAATACATCCTATTTTCATTGTTTTTCACTCCTCATTATTTTTATTATATATGATTTTAAACTGAATCACAAGAAGTTAAAAATTTAAGTTTTTATTGTATTTTATGATATGAGAAAGATGAAAAATCATTGACATTACCCAGACGCGTATCAAGAGGAACAAGAAGACGGTTAAGAAGAAGAAAATATCGTATTAAAAGAATGAAGGAACTTTTTGTGCAATTTAATTTATTAATGGAATTTGAAATACAAACTTTATTCATCAAGAAAACTCTTGAATTAATTTGGCATTTAAGGGTTCATTCGTTAAATATGAGAATCACAAAAACTGTGCCGTGTATGTATTCGTATAACTAGTAACTTTAGCTTATAATCAACAAGAGATCAAATACTCTAAAATACAGAAACTACTAAATTTAAAAGACCGATTATGTGAATGGTCAGAATAATTAAAAAAATATAATGAAAATAGATTTTCTCTAATAATCGTTCTAGATACCTTCAATAGAAGAATGTAGCAATGTATCATCTGATTCACCGCCATTTAATTTAGTAATAACAAAACAGTTTTAATCATAACTTAATATGAGAAAACAATATAAAGGAGTGTAAAGTTAGGTGAAAAAAGTAAATGTTAATTTACGGCCTGTTGTTAGTAAGATAAATTTACCCACAGTTTTGAAAACAACTAAACTTCCAGGTGATTCAATCGAAAGATTATTTATCGCAACCCAGATTGGAGAAATCTATTACATTGGAAACGGAGTAATAAATACCTTTTTAGATATACGCCGACTAATCATAAAACTAGGCGCATCAGGTGGTAGATATGATGAACGAGGATTGATAGGGCTAGCATTTCATCCTAAATTTTATATTAACGGTCTGTTTTATCTTCATTATTCAGTAGCTGGAACTCAAGGTCCAGGTGCTCTTCATAATATTTTTAATCCAAATCCGTGTGAACCCAGTACTTTAAGTCTAAAGTGGATTAATAGAGAAATTAATTATGATCATATCGACTCTGTTGAGGAATGGATTTTACAATCAAATGGTCAACCTCAAAGAAGAAGTACTTTACTTAATTTACGAAGACCTTTTTTTAATCATAATGGTGTGAATAGTTTAAATTTTTCACCTGAAACAGGAAAACTTATTTTAACAACAGGTGATGGCGGATCGGGCTATGACCCATTTAATTTAAGCCAGGATAATATGGAAATAGCGGGTAAAATAATTGAAATTGATGTTGAAAAGAATACATATATCAACAATCCACCAGTAGTTTCACGTTTTGATGAACTTCCCACACCTATTAAAGATACGCTTACCATAATAGCCAAAGGAGTTCGCAATATACCTGGTATTTCATTTAAAAAGTTTAATGATCAGTATATCAAATATGTGGGAAATGTTGGGCAGGATTTGGTAGAGTCGATTTATTCATTTATTAATTATAAACCAATACCTATCAATTATCAATTTGAAACTATGCAAGAAGAGATTATTAACTTTGGATGGCGTGGGTGGGAAGGTGCTATACCTACCTCGATTATAAGAGGTTGCTCTGCAAGTCAGAATTCAGATGAGAAAACAATTGCTTATTACAATGAAGCAGTAATAACGTCAATAAATCGGCTACAACCTCTGATTAGTTATTTTCATAAGGAACCCCGTCCTGACAAGTTTGGCGGAACTGCTCTTACAGGAGTTCAGGCATATATAGGAAATGATATACCTGATTTAACAGGAAGAATTGTGTTCTCCGATTTAGCCAAGAATGAAGAATCTCTATCTCCAGTAAGAGGTTTTTTAGCTTATACTAATGACAGAACAGATTGCAAACTAAATGATTTTAGTGTTATCGAAATTAATTATAATTTTGGATCACAATCTGCTTTTTATGTTAGTTTGGGAACCAATCTAGATCAAACTAGGTTATATTTAGGTGTTTATGGCTCTATGAATGTAAATGATTTTAATCAAGGTACTATTTTTGAAATTGTACCATGATTTACTATATTTAGGTAGCCCAGCTAATTAATCTCGAATTTAGTAGTACAAATAGTCAAAATCTCTTGATTACCCTTCGATATCAAGGGATTTTTAAATTCAAGATTATCTAAAGCTTAAAGAAAACCTAAAACAGATTTTAATTGGGCTTACAAATATCAAAGACATAATGGATTATCAGAAGACATATTTGAACAAAGAAAGGAAGTCTATGAGTAAGCCTTATTAAAGCATCGTGAAAGATGGTCCAGAGGGGCAAGAAATTTGACATTGAAAGAAGTTGTTTGAGTTAATCCAGATAAAAAAACTGAAATCTCAAAAAAAGATGATTAAAATCATCATAAATATTAATAAATTAACGATAAGTATCTTGACAAACACCGAAATTGTAGGGAACTATCCTCTCTATTGTGATTTAATATTCAAGATAATATTTCATAAATCATTACCCAAGTTATTAAGTTAATGATAGGATAATTTTTTAAATTATAAGAAGTAGATTGAGGAGGTATACTATTTTTTGCCGATTTATGGTATAATTTACATTAAATAACCTGTTAATAATCTATTTTATTGTAAGAAGCGTATATATAATTGATGTTGATATATAAGGATGATATGATGGAAAAACTACAAACTATTCCCATTGAACAAATTAAGGGAATTACTAAAAAGATGATTGAACATTTACATTTTCATAATATTAATAATATATATGATTTGTTTTTTTATTTTCCTTACCGCTATGAAAATTACGAAGTTATAAACATTAATCGCGCAGAGGATAATGAAAAAGTGACGGTAGTAGGACAAGTGGTGACAGAACCGGTTTTTTATTATTATAAAAGAAACCATAGTCGTTTATCATTTAGTATTTTAGTCAATGATAAAGTGATTAAAGTCGTGGCGTTTAATCGCGATTTTTTAAGGAATAAATTAAGTAAAGAAATGACTGTTACTGTGACAGGTAAATATGAACGTAATAAAGCTTTAATAACAGCTCAAGAATTAAAATTACAATCTTTAGAAAACAATCGAATAGAGCCTGTTTACTCACTTAAAAACTTACATAGAACTTATTTTCAAAATATTTTAAAGAAAGCATTAGAACAATATTATTATTTAATAGATGAGGATTTACCATTAAGCTTAATGCAGAAGTACCGCTTAGTCGGTATTCGTGATTTGCTTACATTTGTTCATTTCCCTATGAATCATGAACAAGTTAAACAGGTTTTAAGACGAGTTAAATATGAAGAGTTACTTAAATTTCAATTGAAAATGATGTATTTAAAAAATAGAGAGCATCAAGATAATATCAAAAAAGAAAAACATTTTAGCAATGATTTAATTACATCCTTTATGAAATTATTACCCTTTCAATTAACAAATGATCAAATTAAAGTGATAGAAGAAATTTTATCTGATATGTCAAGTAATTATCAAATGAATCGCTTAGTTCAAGGTGATGTGGGAAGTGGGAAAACGGTAGTTGCTACTGTTGCCTTGTATGCAAATTATTTAAGCGGTTATGAAGGATGTTTAATGGCACCAACAGAAATACTTGCAGAGCAACATTTTCAGTATTTACGCAAAACTTTTGAAAATAACCCCATAAGAATAGAACTATTAACAAGTTCTGTCACAGGAAAAAGTCGAAGTAAATTATTAGAGGACTTACAAAAGGGCCTTATTCATATTTTAGTGGGAACCCATGCTTTAATTAGTGATGGAGTTAATTTCTGTGAACTAGGATTAGTTATCGTTGATGAGCAACATCGTTTTGGGGTGAATCAACGGAAAATATTACGGGAAAAAGGCCAAATGATAGATGCTTTATTTTTGAGTGCCACACCGATTCCTAGAACACTTGCGCTAACCGCATTTGGGGATATGGATGTTTCAAGTATTAAGGAAATGCCTAAAGGAAGAAAATTAATCAAAACATATTTGATTAAAAGTCAATTAGAACAACGAGTGGTTCGTTTTATTGATGAAATCATTAAACAAAATCAACAAGTGTATATCATTACGCCATTAATTGAAGAATCAGAAAAAATGGATTTAGAGAATGCTAAGGATGTTTATGAAAAATATAGAAATTATTTTTTAGGAAAATATGAAGTCGGTTTACTACATGGAAAATTATCAAGTGTTGAAAAAGATAAAGTAATGAATGATTTTAAAAACAATCAGCTACAAATATTAGTTTCGACAACGGTTGTTGAAGTTGGTGTTAATGTAGTGAATGCAACCTTAATGATTATTATCGATGCCCATCGTTTTGGACTTGCCCAACTTCATCAATTAAGAGGGCGTGTCGGAAGGAGCGATAAACAGTCTTATTGTATATTAGTTAGTGATTATGAAAATGATAAAACAAAGGAACGCTTAGAAATCTTAACTAAGACCAACAATGGTTTTGAAATCGCAGAAGAAGATTTACGGTTAAGAGGGCCTGGGGATTTTTTTGGGTCAAGACAATCTGGTTTACCTGAATTTAAAATGGCAGACTTAGTTAATGACTATCATATACTTGAAATCGCTCGAGATGACGCTAAAATGATCATCGAGACCAATGAATTAATCACTAATCCTGAATATTTTTCACTAAAATATTATATTGAGAAAGAATTAATTGATAATAATGAATTTTTTGATTAAATTAGCTGAAAAATATTAAATATTAAGCTTAAATTGTGTATAATGAATTTAAGGTAGTGATAGGTGATGAAAATGAAATTTTTAGTACGAGAAATAATAAAAGAAGACCTACCCATCTTGTATACATTCATATCAGATCGTGAAATTGCGACTTTGACTAATTACAGTCAAGAGGAAACATTTGAAGATTTTAGAGCCAAATATAATTTATATTTAAATGGTTATAGTGATGAAATTAAGATTTTTACTATTGTTTATGATGAATTAGTTATTGGTAAGATGGAAATAGGGTATGATTTAGAAAATAAAACTGGTATATTTGATATCCTAATAGGCAATAAAAAACGTTGGCACCAAGGTTTTGGTACAAAGGCCTTAAGTGTGTTATTTAGTTATGGGTTTAATAATTTAGGACTAAATCGCATCTCTTGTGAAGTTTATCGTTTTAATGAAAAATCAATTAATTTAATGAGAAAAATGAAAATGCATGTGGATGGAATGCTTCGTGAAGCAGAATTTATGCATGGTCAATACGTGGATATATATATCTTTAGTTTATTAAGAAAAGAATACGAAGGAGATGTTTATAATGATTAAAATTGCAGTTGATGCTATGGGTGGGGACGATGCACCTAAGATTACCGTTGAGGGTGCAATAGAAGCTGTTAAAAAATTTGATGACATTGAAATTGTCCTTTTTGGTGATGAAAACCAAATCAAACCTTTACTAACTGATGACAGAAGAATAACAATTGAACATTGTGAAGACTATTTTCGCATGGATGAAAAAGATTTAGCGGCAGGGGTTAGAAGAAGAAAAGATGCTTCGATGATTAAGGCGATGCAATCTTGTGCGGATGATGTAAGTGATGCAATCGTGACTGCAGGGCCAACAGGAGCTGTAGTTTCAGGTGGAACGCTCGTTGTTAAACGGATTCCAGGATTTGCACGCCCTGCTTTAGGACCTACTATTCCACAAGCAGATGGAGAATACATGATTTTACTTGATTCTGGTGCTAATGTGGATTGTAAACCAGAATGGCTTGTGCAATTTGCACAAATAGCATCTATTTATTGTGAAAAGGTTTTGGGCAAAAATAATCCTCGTATTGGATTATTAAATAATGGCGAAGAAGAAAAAAAAGGACGAGAGTTTGAAAATATAACATTTGGATTATTAAAAGAATCAGGTTTAAATTTCGTGGGAAATATTGAGGGAAAAGAAATCTTAATGAGTAAATGCGATGTATTAGTAACAGATGGCTTTACTGGTAATATTGCTTTAAAAACCATTGAAGGCACCGCAAAAGCTTTTGGTGATATCCTAAAAAAAGAGTTAATGTCAAACTTTTTTGGTAAATTAGGTGCCATTATTGCGAAAAAGAATTTAAAAAATATTAAAAAGAATTTTAATGCTGAGGAAGTCGGTGGAGCTATATTATTTGGTTGCAACTCAATAGTTGTAAAAGCACATGGGTCTAGTGATAGTTATGCATTTATGAATGCGATACGTCAAGCTAGAAGAACGGTTAAAGAAAATGTAATTCCGATAATTAAGGAAGTTTTATTGAATTCCGAAGAAAAAAATAAAGAATAGTAGGTGAGAATATGAATTACCGTCAATTATTAATACAATTTTGTGAGGAATATCAACTTCATTTTAAAAAATATGATTTGCTTGAAACCGCCTTGACACACTCATCTTTTGTCAATGAACATCGAACAGAAGAATTTGAGGATAATGAGCGTCTGGAATTTTTGGGTGATGCGGTATTAGAATTAGCCATGTCAGAATTTCTATTTACTAATTTTTCTAACTTCGCTGAAGGAGATATGACGAAATTGCGGGCACAACATGTTTGTGAAACAGCATTAGTTGCTTATGCCCAAAATATTAATTTAGGAGATTTATTGCTTTTAGGAAAAGGAGAAGAAATAAGTGGTGGTAGAAATCGTCCTGCTTTATTAGCTGATGCATTTGAGGCGGTGTTAGGAGCTATTTATTTAGCAGTAGGTTATCAAAATGTTTATGAGTTTCTTAATCAAGTTGTATTTCCATACGTAAAGGACGGTAACTATATCAATGTCATCGACTATAAAAGTAAATTGCAAGAATTAGTTCAAACCGATAATAATCGTTCTATTCGTTATGAAATCGTAAATGAAATAGGACCTGCTCATAATAAGACATTTAGCTCAGAAGTGTTTATGGATGATATTAAAATGGGTATAGGTGAAGGTCATTCTAAAAAGGAAGCTGAACAAAATGCGGCTAAAGTGGCCCTTGAAAAAATGGCCTACGATATAAATAATCATTAGGTTAAAAATATACGGGGGAATAAATATGGATCAAGAGTTAAATCAATATTTAGTAACAACAAAAAAACGTGAATTAATTAAACGTGGTTTGTATGATGTAAAATACTATACAAAGAATGAAGCAGAAAACCAATTAGAAAATCCGAATATTTTTCATTACAAAAATCGATATTTTGAATATATTCCATATGAAGTAACAGATGAAGAATATGAACAAATTTTAAAATCAAATTTTATTAGACATGATGTGAAAGAATATGATTCTGTTTATAATACAGACATTTACAAGCAAGATTTAAGCTATTCCTATTTACCTAATATTCTAAATGCACTTGCGTTATTTATTATCTTTGTTGGCATTGTACTGGTTTTCAAAGAGTATTCTGTTTCCTATTTATTTGGTGGTTTTGTTTCATCTATGATATTTTTTGCTTTAGCTAAAATAGTTCGGTTATTAGAAGAGATAAGAAATAAATAAAGATCATAGGACATTTATTTATTTCTCCTCTTCTTTTTTTTAACAATACTTTTATTATAAGGTTAAATATTGTATAATTAATAATATTGAAATAAAATAGGTGGTAAACATGTTATTAAAAAGGATTGAGGCAATAGGTTTTAAATCTTTTGCGGACAAAACAATTATAGAGTTTAAAGAAGGAATTACCGCGGTTGTTGGACCTAATGGTTCGGGAAAATCAAACATTTCGGATGCGATTAAATGGGTCCTAGGCGAACAATCAAGTAAGAGCTTACGTGGCGATACAATGGCTGATGTCATTTTTAATGGAACAACAGAACGTTCGCCACTAAATATTGCTGAAATAACAATTGTCTTAGATAATAGTGATAAAACACTGCCAGTTGATTATGAAGAGGTTTCTATTACTAGAAGATTATTTCGCTCTGGTGAAAGTAATTATTTTATAAACAAGCAGAAAGTGCGCTTAAAAGATATTCGGGATACTATTTTAGATTCTGGTATTGGGGCAGACTCACTATCGATTATTTCTCAGGATAAAGTTCGTGCAGTCATTGAGGCTAAAGGAGAAGAAAGAAGAACGATAATAGAGGAAGCAGCCGGTGTTTTAAAATATAAAAATCGTAAAAAAGAAACAGTCCGTAATTTGGAACATACAGAAGATAATCTTCAACGTGCATATGATATTTTGAATGAACTAGAGGCTCAATATGAGCATTTAGAAAAACAAAGTGCGATTGCGAAGGAATATTTAAATATTAAAGGTCAATTAGAAAATATTGAGGTTGCACTTTATGTTCGTGATATTGAAATTTCTTTAGCGAAAATTAAAGAATTAGATAAATCAATGAAAGAGCAATCGATTCAAATTATTAATTATGAACAAATGGAAATTCGTAACACAAACAATATAGATGAAATGAATCAGTTAAAAGTATCATTAGATTCGCAAATAACTGAACAACAAAATTTAATGTTAAAGTTGACATCTAAAATAAGTTATATTGAAGGACAACGTCGTGCTTTGACAGGACAAAAGGAAGATTTATCTTTTGAAGAAATCTTTAGCGAAAATTTAACTGAATTAAATAATCTTGAAAGTAAGTACCAAAATTTAACTAATGATATGTCAAAACTTCAAGATGATTTGGGTACAAAACGAAGTGCTTTAACTAAAGTTCAAAATAACTATTATGATCAAAATTCTAACAAATACGCGCTAATATCAAAAATTCAAGTTCTTAATGACTTTTCAAATAGTTATTATGGTGGAGTTAAAAACGTATTGAATCAAAAATCCTTACAAGGTATCGAGGGAACTGTTGATTCACTAATCAATACAGAAGAAAAATATGTCAATGCGATAGAAATTGCTCTTGCTGCAGCAACACAACATATTGTTGTTGAGAAAATCATCAATGCACAACACGCTATTGAGTTTTTAAAACGAGGCAATTTAGGTCGTGCTACTTTTTTACCAATCGAAGCAATGAAATCTCGTTTAATTGATGCCAACACATTAAACATGTTAAGAAATCAACGAGGGTTTATTGATATAGGTGTACGGTTAATTCAATTTGATTCAAAGTATACCAATGTCATGAATAATCTCTTAGGAAATGTATTGATATGTGATTCTTTAGAAAACGCTACAAAGATATCTAAACAAATTAATAATATATACAGGATTATTACATTAGATGGCGATGTCATTCATGTTGGTGGAAGTATGACCGGTGGACGACAAAAGAATAAAACACCGGGACTTTTACAACAACGTTTAGCTTTAGATGAAGCCAACGAGAATTTAAAAACTATTGAAGTAGAACTACTTGATTTAGGAAAACAAATTGAAACATTAGAAATTGATGTTAAAAAAATAGATCAGACACTTTATAATTACCGAATTGAACACACACGACTAGAAGAATATTTACGGTCAAAACAAGTAGTCATAGATCAACTTAAAGCAAGTTTAGACCAAGAAAATATGAAAGAATTATATGAAAACCGTGACCAATTAAATAGTGTATTAAGAGATTTACGAGAAAAAAATATTAATTATGTAGAACAAATTCAACATTTAGAACGTGAGAATGTAGAAATAGGACGTTTTGTGAGGACCACTACGAAAGATTTGCACGAGTTAGATATTGAAAAAAATCGAATTGATGTTCGTTATAATAACTTGATGGATTTTGTGATAGATGAATATCATTTGACATTTGATTACGCTAAAGAGAATTTTCCATTAACTATGGATTATGAAGTGGCTAAAATTAGAGTTAGAAATTTACGTCGACATATTGAAAATTTAGGAAACGTAAACGTAGATTCTATTGAAGAATTTGAATTGCTTAAGGTTCGTTATGAAACACTTAAAGCTAATTATGATGATTTGATTAAAGCAAAACAAAACATCTTATCATCAATTAAAGAATTAGATGATGTCATGATTGTAAGATTTAAAGAAACATTTGATAAAATAAATATTGAATTTGATCAAGTTTTTCAACAACTATTTGATGGTGGCCATGCTGAATTAGTATTAGAGGATGAAACAGATTTATTGAATACCGGAATAGAAATTATTGCTCAACCACCAGGTACGCGATTATCAAATTCAAATTTATTGTCAGGTGGTCAAAAAACATTAACGTCAATATCACTACTTTTTGCGATTTTAAGGGTTAGAACCGTTCCTTTCTGTATATTAGATGAGTGTGAGGCGGCACTTGATGAAGCCAATGTATTAAGATATGCCGAATATTTACATAAATTTAGGACACAAACACAATTTATCGTTATCACACATCGAAAAGGAACGATGGAGAAGGCTGATATATTGTATGGAGTAACCATGCAAGAACATGGTGTAACGACGATTGTTTCAGTTCGTTTTGAAGAAACTGACAAATACATAGATACCAATGTGAATCATGAATAGGCACGTTTTAGTGCCTTTTTCATTAAAAAATAATAATTTAATGCTTTTGTATATTAATTTATTATATGGTATAATATAAAAGTTATAGAGATATATTAGGAGTGAACAAAAATGGGATTGTTTAATCAATTTAAAAATATATTTAATAAAAGTAAAAATCAAATGTCAACTGAAGAAGTCAAAGTATTAGAACAAGCTGAGAAATATAAAAAAGGTATGGAAAAATCACGAGGGACGATGATGTCACGTTTAAAGGCATTGTTCGAATCTTATGATGTTATTAATGACGATTTATTCGATGAACTTGAAGAAATTTTTATTATGGCGGACATTGGTGTTGGTACTGTATTAGAAATAATTGATAAATTAAAAGCAGATGTTCGTATGCGTAATTTACAAGATATAAAAGAATTTCAACAAATAATTATAGATAAAATGTTTGAAATTTATGTCAAAGATGAAATAGTTGATACCAACTTAAACCTCAATGATGAGGGATTAACGGTTTTACTTTTTGTTGGCGTTAATGGAGTAGGTAAAACAACATCGATTGGTAAAATTGCTTTTAAATTACAAGCTGAAGGAAAGAAGGTCATGATGGCCGCTGGTGATACTTTTCGAGCTGGAGCAATTGATCAATTAAAAGTGTGGGCTGAGCGTGTTGGATGTCCTTGTATCACAAAAAAAGCAGGTAGTGACCCAGCAGCTGTTATGTATGAAGCGATTCAACAAGCTAAAGAACAAAATGTAGATGTATTATTGTGTGATACTGCGGGACGTTTGCAAACTAAAGTGAATTTAATGAAGGAACTAGAAAAAGTTTATCGCGTGATTAGTCGTGAGATTCCTGATGCACCACATGACACTTTATTAGTCATTGATGCGACAACCGGTCAAAATGGGATGAATCAAGCTAAAGCCTTTACTGAAGCTACAAAAGTAACAGGGATTGTCTTAACGAAGTTAGATGGAACTGCTAAAGGTGGAATTGTTCTAGCTATTCGAAATGAATTGGGATTGCCGATTAAATTTGTCACTCTCGGAGAAAAAATTACCGATTTGGAGTATTTTGATATTGAACAATATATCTATGGATTATTCTCTGATATGTTTGAATAGATGGTGATAGAAAGTGATTGACTTTGAAAAAACCATTCATATAACCATGCTTCTTGATTTTTATGGTGTTTTATTAACAGATAAACAACAAGCTTATATGCAATATTATTTTAATGAGAATTTAAGTTTACAAGAAATCGCAAATGTTTATGAAGTCAGTCGAAATGCGATTTATGACTCGATTCAAAGGACTATTAAACAATTAGATCAATATGAAAAGAAACTGCTCTTATTTGAGAAGTTTACGAATAGACAAGCGATTATTAATCATATAAAAAAAGAATATGCATCTAATTTAGAATTAACGAAGTTAATCAATGAATTAGAAGAATTAGATTAGAGAGGAGTTTACTTATGGCATTTGATAGTTTATCAGATAGATTACAAAGCGCGCTTAAAAAGATTACTAGACGAGGTGCTTTAACTGAAACTGATATTGAAACAATGATGCGGGAAGTGCGATTATCGTTACTTGAGGCTGATGTTAACTTTAAAGTTGTTAAGGAATTTACCAATGAGGTCAAACAAAAGGCTTTAGGTGAAAAGGTATTAAAATCAATATCGCCAGGCCAACAAGTTGTTAAAATAGTCCATGAAGAATTAAAAAATATTATGGGTGAAGAGGCTGAAAACCTCACTTTTAAAATACAAGGAATTACTATTTTTATGATGGTAGGTTTAAATGGTGCGGGGAAAACTACTCATTCAGGTAAGTTAGCACTTTACTGTCGTAAAAAATTTAATAAAAACCCGCTTTTAGTTGCAGCGGATATTTATCGTCCTGCAGCAATTGATCAATTAGTAACAATAGGTAAGCAACTAAATGTTCCTACGTTTGAAATGGGGACAGAAGTGAGTCCGATTGAAATTGTCCAAAAATCTCTAGAATATGCGAAAGAAAATCAATATGATTTAATCATTATTGATACTGCTGGACGTTTTCACGTTAATGAAGAATTAATGCTTGAATTAAAACAAATTAAGGATGCTGTAAAACCGGATGAAATCTTGTTGACGGTTGATGCGATGACAGGTCAAGACGCTGTTAATGTTGCACAATCTTTTCATGAACAATTAAATGTCACAGGTGCCGTTTTAACGAAATTAGATGGCGATACTCGTGGTGGTGCGGCTTTATCAATTCGCAAAGTCACAGGTGTTCCAATCAAATTTATGGGTTTAGGTGAGAAATTAGATCAATTAGAAGTATTTCACCCAGAAAGAATGGCAAGCCGGATTCTAGGAATGGGTGATGTGCTATCTTTAATTGAAAAAGCGCAAGATTCGATTGATGAAGAAGAAGCAGAGTTATTAGCAAAGAAATTTAAAAATTCTACTTTTGATTTTAATGATTACTTAAAACAAATCAAACAAATTCAAAAAATAGGAAATATAAAAGGGATGCTTAAACTTATTCCTGGTTTGGGCTCACAATTAAAAAATATCGATATTGATGAAAATCAATTCAATTATATTATTGCGGTTATCGGGTCAATGACGGATAAAGAACGGAAGAATCCAGATATCATGAATTCTAGCCGTAAACAACGTATCTCAAAAGGATCAGGCCGTGATATTTCTGAAGTAAACCGGATGATTAAACAATTTGAAGAAATGCGAAAAATGATGCGCCAAATGATGAATATGAATCCTAGAGACATGGAAAAAATGATGGGTAATATGAATAAACCAGGTGGTATGAATACAGGCGGGAATGTTAGCCATTCTAAAGGTAAAGGAAAAAATCGCGGAAATAAAGCTCCCTGGGCATAAAAAGGAGATTATATGACTAACGGAAAAAAAATTGCGATAAGCGCTAGTATTGTATCACTTGTTTTTTCTTTTATCTTCTTACAATTTGCTAGTGTATACAGAACCTATTTATTTGATAGTTCTCAAATTCAATTATTTAAAGATTATATGATAAATAGTGGTAGCTCTGAAAATGAGGCAGTTCAATACCTTCATTTTATGCAATCATTTGTTACTATTATTTTAATTTCCATCTATATTTACTTAGCTATTGGTATTTTTACGTTTGTATTGATGATAAGATTTAAAGAAGAAAGAAATCGGAAACTTGGTATTTTTCTGATAATAATTGGAATTCTCCATCTACTTGAATTACGGATCGTTTCATTTATTTTATTCCTACTTGCCGGACTTCGTTTAAAGAAAATTGAATAAAAAAATGCTTTTCATTTTGAAAAGCATTTTTTTTATCCTATTCTTCCTTTAAGGTGACAGCAGTTCCATATGCTATCATTTCTGTAGCTCCTGACATGATTTGTGATGTTTGAAGTCGGACAGCAAGAACTGCGTTTGCACCTAATGCGAGGGCTTCAGCTATCATTCGTTCAATAGCTATATCCCTTGCTTCATTAAGAGCTTGTGTATAAACCTTTATCTCTCCCCCAATTATGGTTTTAAGCCCTGCTAATATATCTTTACCAATATGTTTAGCTCGTATGGTCCCCCCTTTTACAAACCCTTTATATTCTTTGACCTCCCGATTAGGAATATTATCAGTTGTACATATAATCATCTTCAGTCCCTCCTTTAATTTCATTTTAATGAAATAGGGAGGAAAATAATGTTATAAAAGGTAAAAAAAGTTAAATAAAAAAAAGTGACCATCTTTCGATGGTCGTGAAGTGATAGGATGTGACATAAGTCACTAAGTAAGTATATGTGAAAGGGAGAGGAGAAGTATGATAGAAGAATAGGGGGGGATTCATTATGAAATTGTGCAACTTCTTTGTTGCATTTATATTATGAGTGAGCTATATATGTTTTATGCAAAAAATGTTAATTTTTTTTAAAAAATACATATTATATATAATTTGTCAATTATGAATTATGAATAATTGTGATAAATTAATATAGAAGAAAAGATTATTTTGATAAATAATTGTATATTTGACAAGAATCTTGTAAAATAGACTTAGAGAAAAAGAGGGATAAAATGATTGAATTAAATGGAACACAAATATATTTGTTAGATGAAATGATTGATAAACGTGTCTCTGAGTTAAAGACACGTAATAAGGAACTAATGATAGTGATTGATTCAATTATTATTGTAATGGGTTGTTATGATAATCAATCGATGACTCTAAAAAAATCAATTAAAAAAATTTGGAGTAATACAATAAATGATTTCATAATTGCAAGTGAAATAGATGTATTACAACTTGCTTCAATTAAATTACTATCAGCATTAATAAAAACAGTTAATAAAAAACAATACAAATATATCATTCATCTATTAGAAGAAACTAACGTTATTGACATTGAGACAATTACTAATTTACAAAAAGAAAGACAGTCTATTAATACAAAGGAAGATGTCCTTTATTTTATTTTCACCTTTCTTTTGGTTTGTGTTTCATATTTGATATTTAAAGTTGATATTAATAAGATAGAATTTATACCGATTATAGCACAGGTAATTGTGATTACCGCTTCTGTTTTATTAAAGAAAGAGTATGCATTAAAAATCGGAGTTGTTTTTTCATTATTAAGCGTTATTTTTATCTATTCTCTACGAAGTATGGTATATGATTCTTATCAAATAAATTCTTTGTTAATTATTTCGTATTTATTATTAGGGATGATTATTTCTTTATTACCTAAATTATTACATCATTTATTGCGATTAAAATTAACGATGAAATACCGATTATATATTGAAACATTTATACCATCTATTATCTTTACTGTTATTTTAACTATAGTAAATATGCGTTATACACATTTTTATCATTTAAACTACACAATGAATCCATTTTTAAAATTATTGCAGAGTGTCTTCATTTCTATTATTTGTGTACAATTTATAGAAATTATGAATCAAAAGAAATTGATTACGCTAAATTAAATAATAAAGCACTTTTTAATAACAACTTAACCTAAGAATGTAGAGAATACATTCTTTTTTTATTATTACCAAGTTTTGCATTATTGACTTCATACATAAGTTTATAACTATATCAAAAACTAAATATAGAAAAATTTATGAGAGAGGTTCAATATCTAGATAAAATTATTAATTTCATTTAAACAATTTAAAACTGCTGAGATTAGTTATGTCCATTCACAAGAGGTTTTCAAGCAAAAAGTAGAAAGATGTGATAATAAACATGAATACAAATAAAGATAAAATTGGCTTCAGGGAGCTTGCTTCATTAATTTTTATCATAATGGGTATTAAAGCTGTCGATGTTACTCCTATAAGTTTATTTAAACTAGGCAAAAACGCAACTTGGATGATGCCAATTATCTGGTTAATACTTCTTGTTTTTCCCTTGTTTTTCACTTTTAAATTACTTAAGCATTATAAAGATAAGAATATTGCCCAAATTGTCATGGTTATCTTTGGAAAATATATTGGTATTTTTTTTATTTTTTTCTTCTTTGCCCTTTTTTTTATTGACACAACTGCTAATACTCGTTCATATGTAGATGTAATGAGTATCACGGTATTTCGACGCACACCATTTATTGTATTATTAGGAAGTTTAATTGCTATCAGTGGTTATATTGCCTATCGTGGTGTTCATTCACTAACAAGAACATGTCTTTTTGTAATACCTATCTATGTTTTAGGTGCAATTCTTTTGAATATACTAATGCTTGATAGTTTTAATTATCTTTATATTTTTCCATTAGCTGGCCCAGGTTTAAAAAAAGTAGGTTTAGGCAGTATTTCTACTTTTACTTATGCTATTGAATACCTTTATCTGGGATTAATTTTCAATAAAGTGAAAGATTACAAAACTTATCGAAATGCTAATATCATTGGATTTACTATAGCATTCTTATATTTAAGTATGATGTTTATGGATTATATTTTTGTATTAGATTATTACGAAACAGAGCATATGACTCATATATTTACCCAAATAGTTAGAATGACAAATATTGGTGTTTTTATTAATAATGTAGATGCGATATATTTTTCTTTATGGACTTCTGCAGGGATGATCCGTTTTGCCTTTTATATTTATGTCACGGTATTTTTATTGGGATTTATGTTTAAACTTGATGAAAATGATTATAAGTATTTGGTGCTACCTCTTTGTGTTTTAATGCTCATACTTGGATTAATCCCAGATAATATTGTTCAGACTCAAATATGGGTCCGTAATAGTATTATTATAAAAGGCACATGGCCATTAATACTTTTCTTACCTTTTATTTTATGGGGAGTAGCTCTTATAAAAGGTGAGTTTAAGAATACAAAAGCTCAAAACTAAAGGAATTTTTAATTACCAAGTTTTACTTTATAGTAAAAATACATACATTTTCTAGCAAATCAAAAACTAAATAAAGATAACCACTCAAATGAGGTGAATTTATGTTTTCATTTAATAAAATTTTAAAAGATATTAAAAAAGACACTAAAAAAAAACCTAAAAAAACTGAAGAAGACTATAAATTAAGCCGTCATTTAGATAAAAATGTAGATTTTTTGAAAAATATTTTTCATTATCCTATAAATCAAGATTTTGTTGTTCGTGAATTACAAATACAAGCGTTACAAAAAAAAGCTGTGCTATTTTTTATTGATGGAATTGTAGATGAAAACATAATCGAAAATGTAATCATTCATTCTTTAACTGAAGATGATACTACTTCAAAAGACTTAGATGGTTTATTACAAGATGTTGTTAGCATGAAAAATACTAAAAGACTTAAAAAAATAAATGAAGTAAAAGATGATTTATTAAATGGATTTACTGCTGTTTTTATCGAAGGATATGATGAAGCTCTTTCTTTTGTCACAATGAAATTTGAGCATCGAAATGTCGATAAACCTACTAGAGAAAACGTGATAAGAGGGTCTCAAGAGGGCTTTATAGGCTCAGCAGAAGTGAATCGTTCATTAATTAGAAAACGATTAAGAAATGAAAATTTAATCACAGAAAACATGGTGGTAGGACAGCGTTCAAAAGCAATTGTAAATATACTTTATCTTTCAGACTTAGTAAATATGGAAGCATTAGAGGAATGTAAAAATAGATTAAAAAAAATCAACACTGATTCTGTTCAAAGTATAGAAATATTAGAACAATTTATTGAAGATAAACCATATTCATTATTACCTTCTATTTTATATACAGAAAGACCTGACCGTGCAAATGCATTTTTACTTGAAGGACATACTGTGTTACTAATGGATTCATCATCAGCTTGCCTCATTTTACCAATTACCTTTTGGGCTCTATTCCATACAGCTGATGATATGAGTAATCGTTGGGCTGCAACCATATTTATGCGTATTATTCGTCTGCTAGGGATATTAGCATCCTTATTCACAGCTGCTTTATATATCGCAATATCTAAATTTCATCCTGAAATGATTCCAACAGATTTATTATTATCTATTACCGCAACTAGAGAAATGGTTCCATTTCCTGCAGTTGTAGAAGTTCTCTTAATGGTCTTTGCCTTTGAGCTCATAAATGAAGCCGGGATAAGAATTCCTACCGCAATCGGGCCTACTATAGGAATTGTTGGAGCGCTGATTATCGGTCAGGCCGCCGTTCAAGCTAATATTGTAAGTCCTATCTTAATCATTATCGTAGGCATTACAGGATTATCCTCTTTTTCGATACCTGATGCTAGTTTAAATAATGCAGTTCGAATTTACCGGTTAGTATTATTTGTATTAGGAAGTATATTAGGAATGTATGGAATAGCATTAGGAGTCATGTTTATGATTTGTTATATGGTCTCATATACCTCGTTTGGTATACCATTTTTTTCACCATTATCTCCATATAGAAAATCAAGTGGTGATATTGTAACAAGACATGCAATTATCAAACAATTTTTAAGACCATTTAATATTCATCCACAAGATAACATACGTCAGCAAAAGAAAGAAGGAAGTGATAATAAAGATGAACCCGAATAAAGGAGACATAGGGCTTAGGGAATTAGTTTCATTAATTATTATCATTATAGGAATTAAAGCAGTTGATACCACTCCACTTAGTTTATTTAAACTAGGTAAAAATGCAACTTGGATGATGCCAATAATTTGGTTATCACTGCTGGCATTTTCACTATTTTTTACTTTTAAATTACTAAAACATTATCAAGATAAAAATATCTTAGAAATAATTATGATAATTATTGGTAAATATGGTGGCACATTTTTGAATTTTTACTTGTTTATAATCGCTTTTGCTGCTTCAATTGACAACACTCGGTCTTATGTAGATATAATGAAAATCACAATTTTCAAGCGTACACCTACAATAGTTTTATTAGCAAGTTTAATTTTAGTTAGTGGATATATTGCTTATAAAGGAATTCATTCAATCACAAGAACAAGTTTAGTGGTGATACCAATATTTATATTTGGTGCAATTCTTTTGAATATTCTTATGATTGATAGTTTCAATTATCTTTATATTTTCCCATTTGCGGGCCCAGGTTTAAAAAAAGTAGGATTGAGAAGTCTCACTACTTTTACCTTTATATTTGAATATTTTTATTTAGGAATAATAATCAAAAAAGTCAAAGATTATAAAACTTATCGAAATGCTAATATAATTGGATTTACTATTGCCCTTTTATATATGAGTATGATGTTTATGAATTATATTTTTGTATTAGATTACTATGAAACGGAGCATATGACTCATGTATTTTCACAAATTATAAGAATGACAAATATAGGCGTTTTTATAAATAATTTAGAGGCTATTTATTTTTCATTATGGACTGCTGCCGGAATGATTCGTTTTGCTTTTTATATTTATATTTCAGCAATCATATTAGGGTTTATACTAAAAATTCAAGAAAAGGATTCAAAATATTTGATTTTATCACTTTGTATCATAATACTCATCATAGGGTTAATTCCAAATAACCTTTTTGAAACAGAAATTCAATTTAGAGACCAAATGCTTATAAAATATAATTGGCTAGCTGGACTAATATTGCCGTTTGTTTTATGGGTAATTGCTTTATTAAGGGGGAAATTTAGAAATGCAAAAGCTTAAATTGTTGATAATTATATGTTTCTTATTAATACTCACGGGATGTTGGGACGCTATAGAACTTGAAGAGCAATCTTTTGTTATCGCTATTGGAGTTGATAAAGGGCAAGGGCAATTTATGGATATTACTTTTCAAATAGCAAACCCTCAAAGAGGTTCCTCACAAATTGCTGAAGCAAAAAGCGAACCACCTTATTCGCTGATTACGATTTCAGCACCAGATAGAATTACTGCGAAAGATATAGCGAATGCATCGGTTAGTAGACGTTTGACTTTTAGTCATTTAAAAATTTTTATTTTAAGTGAAGAATTCACTAAAAGTGATCAATTTATTGGATTTTTTGAAGAATTAACCAGGGATTCAACAATTGATCGTAATGTAAATCTTATGGTGACCAAAGAAAAAGCAATCGATTTTATTAACGCAAATAAACCACCAATGGAAACAAGACCTCATAAAAACTATGAATTTATGACAGAACGCTATAGAGATACAGGACTCGTGACATTATCGGATATCGACAGGTTTTTAAGGAAAGAATATCGATGATAAAGGTGGCTTTATGGCTATGTATGGTACTGCTACTGAAATTAAACCAGAAAAGCCTGATTTAAGTGGTAATTATGAGGCTGGTCAAGTACCAAAAAAAGGAGATAATCCAGCCCAAATCATTGGAGTCGCAATCATTAATAATACTAAGATGGTTGGGTCGTTAACAGGAGCAGAAACTCGGCTCATGTTAAGTATGTGGCCAAACGCTAAAGCAGATAATTGGTTGCAATCAATCCCTGATCCCGTAGAAAAAGATCAGCATATTGGTGTAAGAATAATAACAAAAGACAAACCAAAAATAAAAATTCATACTAAAGGTAAATTAAAAATCGATGTAGAAGTCAGTAAGAATATTGAGATAACGAGTATTAGTAGTTATACTAATTATGTAACAGATCCCAAAAAACAAAAACTATTAGTTGAGTCAATAGAAAAAGATTTAGAAGAGGATTCTAATAATTTAATCAAAAGAGCTCAAAAAGAATTTAAAGTTGATATATTTAATTGGTACTATGTTTCTAGAAAGAATTTTTGGACAATTAAACAATTAGAAGATTATAAATGGGATGAAAAATTTCCGGATGCCGAGGTCAAAGTAAAATATCATGTAACAATTAAACAATTTGGTAAAGAAATGGACCCAATAGATAAAAAGAAAATAGAAGGTAAATAGTATGGAATTTTATTTTTTAGTCTTATTTTCCTTATATGCATGTTATTACACAGTCATGTTTGGAATAAAGGTATGGAAAAATGAAAATAAAGTTGGTGGTATTGGAATAATGGTTCTTGCTGTATCACCAGTTGCACTTTCAATATTTCGCTTATTGTTTCATGATTAATAAAGAATCACTTAGGTGATACTTTTCTAGAAGTCAAACAAAGAATCACTTAGGTGATACTTTTCTAGAAGTCAAACAAAGAATCACTTAGGTGATTCTTTTCTAGAAGTCAAACAAAGAATCACTTAGGTGATTCTTTTCTATAAGGCAAAAAAATGGTATAATAAGGTAGTAAATATTAAGGAGTAAGCGATGAAATTGGTAAAATTCTATACAATCCTCACTTATTATGTTTTAATTTTTAGCGTTTTATATCTTTTTTTAGACATTTCAATTTTTAATCTTATGAAAGCACATTTATATTTAATATTAATCTTTGTTATATATGAAATGTTAATAATGATTAAAATATTTTATGAATTATTTAAACATGCAATCATCGCATATTCCTTATTAATAATGCAAGTTATAATTCTTCTTTTCTTAGTTTATTTACTTGATTATTCAGGAATATATCTTATTATTAACTTATTTACAACTATATTACTTGTTTATCTATTATTAGAAATACATCAAAAGAAATTGGTTTCTAATCCTCATAGTTATAACCATTTAATAATTAGAAATAATTTCTTACTAACTGTCATATATATAGGATATGGCGTAAGTTGTTATGTGACATTTATCATGAGTCATCCGCATTTCTTAGATGTTTTTAATAACATGGAAGATATGAGTTATTCATTGTTTTCTCCCTATTTATTGATTATGTTGCTTCTATACCAAATGCGATATGATCATAAAACAGATGTATTTAATACGCAATTTAAATATACTAAGGGGAATATGAAATTAATCATTAGGAAGAACTTCTTGTTAAATGTCATTAGCTTACTATTTATATTTATATAAAACAGAGGTGAGGATTATGAAGAACATGAGGATGAAATTAGCCCGTGTTGAAAAAGAATTATCACAAGAAGATTTAGCAATCATTATTGGTGTGACAAGACAGACGATTGGCATGATTGAAAATGGGAAATATAACCCAACTTTGAAATTATGTCTTAATATTTGTAAAGCATTAGATAAATCACTAAATGAATTGTTTTGGTCTTAAGGAGGATTTATGGCGTTTAGTTTAGATGGCCTAATTGTATTTGGAATTTCAGCAAGTGCCTTATTTGATTTATCTTTTGAAAATCAAATTTTTGAAACAGAGGGGATACAGGCCTTTGTTGACTATCAAATAAAACATGAAAAAGATATTTTAAAACCAGGACCTGGTTTTAAAATAGTACAAGCATTACTTAATTTAAATAAGTCAGAAGAACGGAAAATCGAAATAATTATTCTGTCGAAAAATAATACAGAAGCAAGCTTACGGATATATAATTCCATTGAATATTATGACATTGATATTCATCGCTCAGTTTTTACAAGCGGTGATAAATTAGAAACCTATTGTAATGCGCTAAATATAGATTTATTTTTATCTACTTATGAAAAGGATGTTAAAAACGCAATTAATGCAAAAATTGCCAGTGCTTTAGTTTTTGACTGTCAAGATGATATTCATGAATTAAGAATCGCTTTTAGCGGTGATTCTGTTTTACTTTCAAATGATTCTCTTCACGATGGACCGCTAAAAACGTTTCTTAATATGTTAAAAATTTTACAAAAAGAGTTTTTAGATAAAAAACTATCTACTCGTACAGCACTTTTGACATCAATAAGTCAAATAACCCCTGAATACATGATTCAAACATTTAAATCACTAAATATCACAATTGATAAAATATACTTATTAAAAAATACTGAAAAAGAGGAGATATTTAAATCATTTGGTGCTCATTTATTTTTTAATGACTATTACATTAAAAAAAATCTTTTTGTGACAAAATATTAATAATTATGAATAGCCTATTAATCTTTTTTAACTATAGAAATCTTCAAAGAGGTCGATTTGGAGAATGCTCATAATAAAATTAAATAGTGGCGATTCGATAGCGAAAGTAGTAAGTGGTCGCCTTTTAGTAAGAGTAATAATATATTTGTTATTCTCTTTTTGCTGTATTTTCTAAGGTTTCAACAATTTTACTGAACTATTAATTACCAGATAGTGATTAAATAATAAAGCAAGTACAAACGTAATCGTTTGTTTTTTTTGATTCATAATTATATTTATCTGTAAAAAATTTATGAAGGTTGACATGAGATGGGAGATTTACCATTTATAATGGTTGCAGACTTGCTATTCTTGGACAAAAATAGTTCACTAAATATATTTATCTTTACTTATAAGAAAACAAAACACTACGTTTTAATTTATCTTAAAATATTTCTTTGGTAATATTTAGCTTACCCTATAAAATTCGAAGTCTGTATTAATCTTTGTTTAGAATAGCTTAATCAATGCTTACTCTACCTATATGGAATATAATTACTTGAAAAACAATATAAATAAAAAATGAAATTACTTTAAACTATTTCATTTATAACTTTGTTATTAATACAATTTACAAGTCTATATTTAATAATTGGTTGAAATTTGTAGAAATATGTTATAATAAAATTATAGTACTTTTACAAAATAGTATTTATACCGACAAAGAAAATAAAGTATTGAGAAATTTTATTATAATATAGGCCAGTTATTTGAATTTAGACTGGTTTTAAGAATAGATATCAATAGTACTTTAAAAATTATCTTGATTTTGATAAACGGCCACAATTAACTGAAAATAATTTATATAAGACTAAAATCTTTGAACTGTCGTAAATTGTAAGTATTATAATAACCGTATTTACAATTTTTTCTAGTTATTGATGATTATATTTCGAAAATGTAGATTAAATAAAGTTTTTGCTAATAGGGATTTATATCTAATAAATATTATCGCCTATGGAAAATATTATTATATAGGGAGTTAATCAATGCGAATAGAATTAAAAATGAAACCAAAAGAGAAATTAATATTACCCTTTTCATATAACTATTACTTACAAGGATTGTTTTATCACATGATAAAAAATAAAGCGTTAGCCAAACAATTACATGATTTAGGATATGGAGATGTAAGAAAATTCAAACTTTTCACGTTTAGTGATTTACGTGGAAAATACATAATAAATTATGAGAAAAGTCAAATCATATTTGAAAATTATGTTTACTTTTCTTTTAGTAGTTTTGATCAGGCATTAATGTCTAGTTTATATGATTTTTTAATAGAAAATAAGGATATTCAATTATATAATCAAGAACTTACTATTGAGGGAATAGAAACCAATGAATATAAAAATAAGAAAAATGAAATTATAATTAATATGTTATCTCCGCTTGTTTTATACAGTTCAATTGTGCTAAATAATAGGGAAAGAATCACTTATGTTAATCCATTAAATAGTAAATTCAATGAATTGTTTAAAGCTAACATTAAAAATAAATTCGAAGCAATTGGCAAAGAAATTCTAGTTAATGCGAGCATTGAGCCAATTGATTTTAATAAGAAAAATGAAATTATCACAAAATACAAAGGCTTTATTATAAAAGGCTATACTGGTAAGTTTAAAATAAAAGGTGATAGTCAAATTTTGCATTTTCTGTATGATGTAGGAGTTGGTGGAAAGAATTCGCAAGGATTCGGTATGTTCAATATAATTAGTTAATAACGCCAATTTTTTTAGTCAATTTACAGAAGTAGAAAATTTTAAAATAAGCAGTTATATAAAATATTACATATATTTTTAATGACCATGAATAATAAAGCTATTCATGGTCATTTTGTTTTAAGTATGAATTGTTTACAATATCTTTTGAGTAATAACTAGTCCATGCATACTATAGCCTAAAAGTGATTTTTCTTCACATGTTTTCAAATGATAATAAAACCAAACATTAAAGGCATCATCCGATAGTGTATTGATTTTATCTTTTAAAGAATAACTAAGTCCATCTGTTGCGATGTGATGTTTAATATTCAAAGGATAATCTGTTAATAATTGTTCGATTTTTTCTGGGTTTAAGAAGCAAAAAGGTCCGTCTAAAGTAAAATTATCTAAAGCGTTAAAAACATTCTCTTTTGTTAAGGTAGAAGGATGATTCCGCATTTTCTCAACTAGCGCCGCAAAATTATTAATATATGAAAAAGCGATGACACCATTTGGTTTTATGACTCTAACACATTCTTCAATGCATTGTCTTTTATCGGAATCACTTGGTAAATGATAAAGTGGTCCTAGACATAAAATTACATCAAAAGAATTATCTTTAAAAAGTGATAAATTTCGTCCATCTCCTTGAATAATGTTTATGTGCTGATTTTTAACTTGTTTTTCTTTAAGAATATCAATATGAGCAGTCACTAATTCTAAAGCAGTAACCTCTAAGCCTAAATTAGCATAGTGAAAGGAATAGGCGCCTGTACCCGCTCCTACATCTAATAATTTCATTGGTTATGTTATAAAAGTATTTAGATAATGAAGCGTTGTGAGAAATTCTATGTGATGCGATTTATCTTTATGTAACCTTTTATCTTCTTCATAATGTTTATAATAATCAATCACTAAATTTGAATCTTCCATGCTCTCAACCTTTTCTAATATGTTTTTACATTATTATACTATTTGTAGATGAATTTTTAAATAATAATATATTTATTTGGGAGAAATAGTGTCTAATTAATAAAAAAAGATAGGTGAGCAATATGAAATTCGTTAAATATGATACAATAGACGCATTTATGCAAGAGACATTTATTTTTCTTTCTTCCTATGAATTACAAAATAATTTAATTATTGGAAATTGTTTACCAGCAAAAGAAAATAATCAAAACACAACATCCTTTTTCTAACTTCCATAAAAGATGATTTAGACCTTATTAAAATTATCATTATGCAAACACCAAAATTCCCGCTGTTACTATTTGAAGTGGAAAATAAAAAATGTTCAAATCCAATATCAAACTCTATTTATCAAAAGGTTGGTTTTTATTCAATTTGCGAAAATGATGAAATCCGGTTTATTAAAATATGATATCAAAGCTTTTGAAATTGGTTTTTATTTCATCTAATGTGTTTATAATATAACTGGTGATAAAAATGAATTTAGATCAAGTGACAAATACAATTGATAAAATTTGGTCCATCACAGTGGTTAAAATAATCATTGTTGTTATACTTGCTGTTGTATTCAATTATATTCTCAGATTGATTATTAACCGCTTATTTCATCCCGTTCATGAGGTGAATATACGGAATAAGCAACTTATACAAAAAAGCCGAGAGACCGCTAATAAGGTCATATTAACAGTTATAAAAATCATTATCTGGGTTAGTGCTATCTTAATGATATTCTCGTTATTAAATATCGATACTAGTTCTTTCTTGGCAGGTGCTGGCTTTTTTGGATTGATTATTGGTTTAGGTACGAGGAATTTTATTGAAAGTCTTGTTACCGGTTTTTTCCTGATAGCTGATGGTAATATATCCATAGGAGATTATGTGAGAATTAATAAAATTTCAGGTGTTGTTATAGATATAGGCATCCGTAATATTACTATACAAATGAATACAGGAGAATTAAATATTCAACCAGTTGTTAATATAAAAGATATTACTAATTATTCAATTGACAACAATCGGGTGTTAATGAATTTGAAAATTTCTATGAAATATGATTTTATGAAAATTATGAATTCTTTAAACAAATCTATTAAAGAAATGACACAGTTCATAGACACTAAAACTGATTTATATATTTCCGGTTTTAATCTATATGAAAATAATTATGAAATTAGAATAGCTTGCCAAGTAGTAGAGGAAACCAATATAACAGTTCAGGCACTTGTTAAAACAGAAATAGCTAAATCCTTAAAAGAAGATGGTATTATTTTAGAAGATGATGGTACCAAATAATCGATAAAACCGGCTAAATGTCGGTTTTTTTAATATAACTCCATTTTTAAGCATCACTCATATTTTATGATGCTTTAGTGCTAATACTTACAAACGAGGTTATATGGCTCGGAATTGTTTCTGAAAATGTAAATTATTTGTTAAATCTTAACATAATAAACAATTAAGTGGATTTATATGTGGTTAAAACCATACAGGATATCCGTAGCTTATTATCTAGTTTGGGCTCATACCTATATATATAGCAGATTAATCAATTTATTAATTAAAATGTTTATGAGAAGTAAGATTAGAGTGTTGAATATCCTTATTTAGCTCTTCTTGATTTAGATGAGTTAGATGATTATGTTTAAATATATATACCTAGAGCGTGATAATATTATTAGGCTCTTTTTTATTGTCACCTAATTACCTATGGTCCATAAAATAATTTGAGGTGAGATATGAAAAGATTATTATATTTTTTGATTGTTACTTTTTTTATGCTGTGTTTAACATCATGTGAAAAATTAGATTATGATAAATCTGTAAATGATGCACCTGCCTCCCAACTTAGCTTTCACTATAGTAAAATAACATTATATGATGAATATCTCGTTATCAATGCATATTTAATGAATGAATCGGATATCCCAATGTATCCTAGAAGTTTAATGCTTAAAATTTATGATAAAAAATATATCTATATTGACGATATTTTTATTTTCCCTGATGATTTTTATATTATGGGAGAAACAGTTCAAATCGTTACCTTAACGTTCTTGATACATGATGAAATCAATTACAAGAACTTAACTGATGCCCAATTCTATTATGAATATCAATTTATTAAAACTCCTATTGAATTATAAAATAGGAGTTTTAATTATAATTATTTTCTTTTTTTGGTATTTTTTGTATGTCGATAATCCATAAAATCATTTATATATTACATCTTTTATGAATATACATTTATAAGATTCATAAACCTTGAAAGTGTGATTTTATGAATAATCCTAACATTTTTGAAATTATTCCCCATCATTTTTTTAGCATATTATCCTCACCTAATCAGGTAATTTATTCGGATTGTCTTTTTTTAATGTATCATTTTTTAGAAAAAGGAAATAGCTTTGGTGATAAGAAAGAAACCATTATTGAATTATTGTCTGATTACTTCTTAGATAGTACAAGTTATATAGAAGATATAACTTGTGTGACACCACGTGATAAAGCAATTTATACTTTAAGAAGGTTAAAAGAATGTGGGTGGATTTTTGAAGAAGAGGATGCACATTATGAAATGTTGATTAACTTTTCTTATTATGCGATACCTATTTTAAAGACATTATATGAATTGAAGAAAAGCGATTATTTAGAATATTTAGGCTATATTTTTCTAATTTATTCTGCATTAAAAAATATTGAACTTGACTCTTTATGTGATATTTTAGACCAAATTTATTATAATACCAATGTCATAATGAACCGCTTAAAATCATTAAATGCCAATATTAAAACTTATATTCAAAATTTACTTAATAAAAAAGCTATTCAAGATTTAAAGAGCATTGTTGAAAACTTATTTATTGATTATAAAAAAAATATAATCGATAACCATTATCAACGATTAAAAACATCAGATAATGTAAGCAAATATCGACCATATATTATTAGTAAACTTAATGAAATTAGTTTAAATGATGACATCATTAAGGAAGCGAGTTTAGCTTTAGTGAACAAGAATCAATTCACTGACATTATGAAAGCTAAGGAACATATATATGATCAAATTGATTATATTATTTCTAGTTTTGAAAATTTAGATCAAATTATGAAAGAAATTGATAAGAAGAATACTAAATATATCCATACTTCAATTTCTAAAATTCAATTTATTGTAAGCAATACACAAGACTTACAAGGTAAAATAAATAAAATATTAAGCCATTGGATTAAAAATAATGTGAATAAAGAAATGGCGATATTTCGGCTATTCCCCAAAAAATATTTAGATAGCAAATCCATTTATACCATGCCAAGTCGGGAGAGCGATATAACACCGCAAATGATTATGAAGGAAAAATTTTTATCATATGAAGAAAAACAAATTCATTTCATGAAAATTTTAGAGAGTAATCTTTATAATAAAGATAAAATTAACCATTATGTAATCAATTTTTTAAAAAATAAAGAAAAGTTTAATGCTTCTTCACTACCTTTAACTAATTATGAAGATTACACAAAGCTAATATTAATTTATATGTATTCTGATAATGATGTTCAATATAAAGTACATCCATTAAATGAAGTTTACCAAAATGACGGGTATATTTTCTACGATTTTGAAATTATGCGTAAATAAGGAGATAATTATATGACCTATGTTCAAAATGCACAGCTTTTTTATACGCAGTATACTAATTTGCAAGAGAGTGAGAAGACAAATTTTTCACGCATCATTAATAAATTGCAAAACGTAAATTATATCACCAGTCAAAAAGAGTCGGATAGTAAAGATTATTACTTTATTTCTAGTCAATTTGATTTATTTAAAGCTTATTTAAATATTATCGATTGCGATTTAACATTTGACACAGCAAATCATGTTATCATTTTAAATTCTCTCGAAGGAGTTAATCGTTTAAATTTACGGTTGAACGAAAGCATTATTTTACTAATTTTACGGTTACTTTATGATGAAACAATGCGGGAGGTATCATTAAATAATAAAGTGATGATTACTTTAGAAACAATTCATGATAAATTTCTATCCATAGGTTTACAAGACCGTCGTATTAGTAAGACTGAATTGAAACAGATTTTATCACTTTTTCGTCGATACAATTTAATTGATATTCTTGATAAGGACTATAAAGATGATAATAGTCGCGTTATTTTATATCCTTCACTTTTATATGCTGTCAGAATAGAAGATATAAATGATATCTATAGTAAAATAATGACTTATGAGAAGGGTGTGGGGAATCATGAAGAAATTAGTGAGGATTAAACTAATTAATTGGCACCTCTTTTTAAATCAAACTATTGAGATTAAAGGAAACAGTTTGGTTTCTGGGGAAAATGGAGCGGGAAAATCAACATTTTTAGATGCAATTCAATATGTTTTAACTGGGGGAAAAGCCAAATTTAATACAGCAGCTAATATGTCTGCTAAACGCGATATAGAAGGTTATGTGAGATGTAAATTAGGAATCGAAAATAAAACTTATTTACGTAATCATGATGTTACAAGCCATATTGCTTTGGAATTTTTTGATGAAATCTCTTTTCACTCCACGATAATTGGTGTTATTATAGAAATTAATAAATCTGGTAGACTTTATGAACGGTTTTATACATTAAAGAATCAAAATATTGAAGATGCTTTATTTATTTACCAAAATGTGATTAGAGGATATGTTTTATTTAAAAAATATTGCCATACATTAAATTATGATATTACATTTACCGATACTAAAGAACAAACAAGAAAATTGTTTTTAGATGTTTTAGAAATTAAAAATAATAAATATATTGAATTAATTCCTAAAGCTTTATCTTTTAGACCGATAGATGAATTAAATAAGTTTGTATTTGATTTTTTATTGAATGAGAAAAATGTTTCAATAGACGAATTAAGGCAAAACGTTAGGAGTTATCGTGAATTAGAGGATTTAATCAGAAACTTAATTGAAAAAGAAACTGTGCTCAATGGAATTTCTTTGAATCATGAAGAGTTACTTAAATGGAATGATAAAAAAGAAATCATGCTTAATCTGATAAATTATTGTCAATATCAAGCATTAGAAAATAAAGAAAAACAGACAAATGAAGAAATTCATGGTTTACAGGTTAACCTAAAAGAGACGCAAGAAAACAGTTTGAAACTAGAAGAGGATATACGTCAAGTTAATCATCAAATTGATTCACTCAACCAAATGTTAAGCATGGATGAATCCTATCATTACTATCAAGAAATTGGAAATAAGTTAAAAGAAAAAGAAAATGAAAAAAAAGAATTGGAATTACTTGTTCAAGATATGAAAGCAATCTTTTCAAACGAAATCCATTTATGTCAATATATTGTAGGAGAAATCAAAAAGAATAAAACATTAGAAACAACATTAGAGATACCAAAAAATAAAACAGAAGTTGAAACAATAAAAAAACAATTCATACAGCTAAGAGCAAGTTACGAGGAAATAAAAGAAACATTATTGATTAAAAGTAGTGAATTAAAAAAGGAAAAATTGAATTTTGAGGATTCCTTGGTAAAAATAAATTCTACCATAAAGTATTTAGAACAGAATCAAATTAAGTTAGACCAACCAGTTGAAAGACTTAAATCATTAATTGAAGAAGCAATTGAGAAAAAAACACAAAGCAAACAGCGGGTCTATGCTTTATGTGAAATAATTGAGGTGAATGATGAAACATGGCGAAATGCATTAGAAGGTTATTTAAATACGCAACGATTTGATTTGATTGTTGATCCAATTTATTTTGATCTGGCATTAAATATTTATGAAAATTCCAAATTAACAGACCATATCTTTGGTGTTGGACTTGTAAATACACAGGAAATGAGTCGATATACTGAAGTAAGAGAGGGTTCATTAGCTACAAAGATTCAATCAAACTATCATTATGCAAAGTGTTATGCTAATATGTTACTTAACCCAGTTCATTATTGTGATAATGTTGTAGATTTAAAAAATTATAAAGTCTCAATTACTAAAACATGTATGGTTTATAAAAATTATACGGCAAGACAGATAAAAGAAGAGGTATATAAAAAGCCTTATATAGGGAAAGAGGCTGTTAAAAGACAATTAATAAATGATTATGAAATGAAAAAATCACTAGAAATGGAAATGGAAAGAAATTCTGCCCAAATATGTGATATAGATTATAATATTCAAAGAATTAAAGCTAGTCAAATAGATTATTTAAGGAATAACATAGGTGCTTTTCTAACTTTAGAAAACTTAAATCGGGAAATTAATGAACTATCGTTAAAGGCAAATTTATACCAATTAACAGGTAAAGTAAATAATTTAAAGGCAGATTTAATGGACTTAGAAAAACAAGTAATTGTTTTAAATGATGAAAATAAAAAATTATTCATCCAAGTTGGTAAATATACAAGCGAATTAGAAAATAAAAATCAACAATTAATCCTTTTGAAACAGGAAAAATTAAATTTTCAAGATACACAAGACATCTTAGTTTTAGAGATGTATCATGATTCAAAACAAAAATTTAAGGGTGATGGTTCTAAAATATTAAAATATTGTCAAAATGAAATGCAGGTTATTGAGGAAACGATCAAAGATTTACGAATAAAACTAATATCACAAATGAATCAGTTTAATATTAAGTATCATGTTGGCTTTGCGCCTTGCGTAGAGGGCATTAAACTGTACTTAGAGGAACTAACTAAAATTAGGGAATATGAACTCATCTCCTATGAAGAAAAGGCCAGAGAAGCGCGTATTAATTGTGAAGTAGCCTTTAAAGAACAATTCATCTATAAATTGAGGGAAAATATGATAAATGCGCATCAGGAATTAGACTATTTAAACACCGCCTTGAAAAACAAAAAATTTGGTGGAGATGAATATGAATTTATTTATAAAGCAAGTCGACAACCAGAATATCTTCATTATTATGAATTGATCATGAGTGAAAACGAGGAGGATCATCATTCATTATTTACCGAGTCAGTTGGAGAAAAAAATTATTTGATTTTAAAAGAGTTATTCGATAAATTAGTCATTGATGGTAATAATCAAGAAGCAGAACAGACTTTAGCGAGATTCTGTGACTATCGTAATTATATGAGTTATGACATTAAAATTAATCATAGAAATGGAGAATCAACTTATTTTTCAAAAGTGAGTCGTGAAAAAAGTGGTGGAGAAACGCAAACCCCATTTTATGTTGTAATTGCTGCTTCTTTTGAACAAATTATCTATGATAAAAAGAAACGTTTATCTCCTGCTTGTTTTGTGATGTTTGATGAAGCTTTTAACAATATGGATGAATCTAGAATACAAGCGATGATGGAATTCTATAATCAATTAAATATTCAATTAATGATAGCGGTCCCACCACAACGTGTCGAAACTATTATACCAAATGTTAATACAACTTTAGTCGTTATGAAGGAAGAGGAAACTTCATTTATCGTATCATTTACCTACGAAAAGAAAAATATGTTAGGCGCATGATAAGAAAAACACATTAATAATTAAATTAATGTGTTTTTTTCCTTATCAAGTCGTAAATTTGCTTAATATTTATTTATATTAATAGTATTTGTATCATTTCCTATATAAAAAACAGGAGAATATTGTTATAATCAAATTATAATTGTAAAAAGTATACTAATATGACTTAAGGAGGAGCAAGATGGAAATCATTACAAAAGAAATTACAGAGGGAGTATTTGGATTGGCATTTTGGCTAAATGAATGGAACTCTTATATTAATTGTTATTTAATGAGAGATGAAGCGGGATATCGACTAATTGATACCGGAATCGAAGATCATAAAGAAGATTTATTATCATATTTATCAGAAAATCATATTTTAAAATCTGCTATTCACACTATTATCGCCACTCATGGTCATAAGGACCATATTGGTAATGTTGATTTATTTGAAAATGCTACTAAATATATTCATGAAAAAGATATCCAAATGGTAAATGATTCATTTACGATCATTTCTGAAAATAGTTTACAAGATATGAATTGGGTAAATATTGGAGTTCATACACCTGGATCTATTGCACTTTATTATCCGCAAAAAAAGATTTTATTTATTGGCGATGAAGTATGTTTTTTTGGTTTACCAATTACAAATGGTAATTTAGTTAATGAAGAAAATGAGATTAGGGAAACGATGATTGATTTTATGGCATCAGAAGAATTTAATATATATTTAAGAACAAAAGAGACAGATGTCTTGGCCTTTGCGAATGCATTAATATTTTTGGCATCTTATGATATTGAATATTTGTGTTCAGGTCATGGGGTTGTTCTTGAACATCATATTCCATTATTTTTATCTACGCTTGCGGACCAATTATTAAAAAAGCATAATTCATTAATAAATTAACCCAAAAATAATCTATAGAAATACAAAACGTAAAGAATTCCATTTTTCTTTACGTTTTTTAAATTTTATAATTTCACATCCACAATTTCATCGACATTAATAATCTCAAAATCCTCATGACTATAATCATTTAATGTATAAAACAAATCTTTGCCTAAATTTGCCTTTTCTTCTGTTAAGAAATATAAATCATGAATGGGTGAATTAGTTTTTTCTAATAAGTCTTTGAATGTTGTAAATAATTCTTCATAAGGGACTAAACTTGTTGATTGTTTTTTTCTTCCTAAGAATCCTTTAACAGCTCTTATGACAAGAACATAATCAACTTTTGGAAGTAATGTTGGAATACAATCATCCCAAGAAATAACAGTAAAAACATCTTCTGTTGTGATATTTTTTAAAAATGAGATATCTGGAATCACGACGTCTACGTTTAATGTTTTTTCTAATTCATCTCTTGCAGAAGTATACTCGTAAAAATAATCAGTTTTAGCTTTATCTGTTGAAGTTAAGGCAAACTGGTTGTTAAATTCAATACAAGCAATTTGGTTATTGTTGAGATAAGTTGTCATTAATTCAGCCTTTGTATAAAGTTTTAAAGCATTCTTTTCTTCGGTTAAACTTTGAATATCATTTATGTATAAATTGAAGGTTTGGGAAAATGCTTCGACAATTGGCATCGCCTCTAATGCAAAAAAAGATGGTCTTGTGTAATTCATAGAAAATGAAGTGAAACAATAACCATAGTTTTCATCATAGGTGAGTTCTGTTATTAATTCATCTTTTTCATTATAATTAATTTTAAATGCAACATTGGTTTGTGGATTTTTGTATTCAAATGAATAATTGTCCACATTAAGTGGCTTAACTAAAAAGTTAGGTTTATCGGTGAAAAATGCTACCACGTCTTTTAAAATAATTTTTGTATCTTTGTGTTTAAAAAAAAGTAATTCAAATGCCATAATATGCTCCTTCTCTTTTTTTTCATTTTACCATAAATTTATGAATATGAACAATAAACTTTTCTTTATTTTGTGCAAATCTCCATAAAATCTCCATAATTTTTTAGTATAATTTTTTTGGTTAATGTATATCTTTTGAAATGCGGTGAAGTTTCGGATAAAATTAAGGTTAATAAAAGAAAAATAAGTCAATATTTTATATTTGTTAATTTTAATACCTTTGGTAAATACTAAAGATATGAAGTCATATAGGTAAGGATTGTGTTGGTGATAAAATGAATAAAGGGAAAATATTAGTTGTTGATGATGAAGAAAAAATTCTCATGATTGTTAAATTATATCTTGAAAAAGATGGATATGAAGTCATCACGTCGACAAACGGCAATGACGTTTTATCACTCTATTATAAGGAAAATCCAATATTAATCATTTTAGATTTAATGTTACCTGATTTATCTGGCGAGGCTGTATGTATCCAAATCCGCAAGAGTTCTCAGGTACCTATTATTATGTTAACTGCTAAAGTAGATGAACAGGAAATACTGACAGGGTTTGATTCTGGCGCTGATGATTATGTTCTAAAACCTTTTAGTCCCAAACAGCTATTAGCAAGAATACACGCAATTTTAAAAAGAAGTACGAATATAACTTCTAATCAAGTGAGATTTGGAGATCTATTAATTGATTATAATTTGTATGAAGTATATAGAAACGCGCAAAAAATTGATTTAACTCCTATTGAATTTAAAATTCTGTCTCTTTTTTCTAATAATTTAAATCGTGTTTTTACACGTGAAGAAATCATCCAAGATATCTATCAGAATGATTTTGATGGATATGATCGAGCAATAGACTCGCATATTAAAAATTTACGAAAAAAATTAAATGACAATCCACCACATTACATATTAACTGTTCATGGAATTGGTTACAAATTTGGTGGTGGAAAATTTGATTAGAGAACATAGTATTAAGAGAAGATTAACGTTATCCTATTTATTGTATATCTTTATTTTCATCTTATTTGTCGGGGTATTAAGTAATTTCCTGATTCAAAAACAATATAGAAGTTATGCAGAACAAAAACAAAAAGCAGAAATTACACAAATAGTGAGTGAAGTTGAAAGTCAATATCTGAATGATTGGAATGTTAATAATATTCAAGTCATTGGAACTCATGAATTAGATAATGGTTATATTATTAGTGTATATGATGTGGGTAATAAGAAATTATGGGATGCAGAAACTTATAATAACAATCAGTGTATGATGATAATGAATGATATAAAATCAAGAATGAAAAAGAATAACCCAAATTGGAATGGGAAGTACGTCCTCAATCAATTTCCGTTAACTTTGAATGGTAGAGCTATTGGGACGATTGAAATTGGTTATTATAGCCCTTATTTTTATACAAATGAGGATTTTAATTTCCTAGCGACACTCAATTCCTTATATCTTTTATCAAGTATTATTTTTCTCTTTTTTGCATTAATACTTGGAGCTTATATGGCCCGCCGATTATCAAAACCATTAAGTAAAGTGGTATTGGCAACAAGTAATATTTCAAATGGTATATACGAAAAAATTCCTTACGAAAAAACTAATATTACAGAAATTAACCAGCTTACAAATTCGATTAATTCGTTAACTCAGGCTTTAGAAGATCAAGAATTATTGCGTAAACAATTAACATCTGATGTGACACATGAATTAAGGACACCTCTTACAACGCTTCAAACTCACATTGAGGCAATGATTGATGGAATATTAGAAACAGATACGTTGCAATTAAATAGTATATATGAAGAAATTATCCGTTTAAATACAATTGTAAAAGATTTAGATAAATTATTACATTATGACAAAGGAAATGTTCTTTTGCATAAAGAATATCTAAATTTAAGTGATTTAATACAAAGTGTCATTACGATTTTTGCAGCTTCTTTCTTACAAAAAAACATTAAGTTAATTTTTGAAGGTAAGCAAGCATATATGTTAGTCGATAAAGACAAAATGAGCCAAGTTTTTATTAATTTAATCTCAAATGCCTTAAAATATACCCAAAGTGGTCAAGTCATAATTAAAGTAATTGATAAAAAAAATGATGTATTCGTCACAGTTGAAGACACAGGAATTGGTATTAATGAAAAAGATTTATCACGCATTTTTGAACGCTTTTACCGAGCTGAAAAATCACGTGATCGTAAAACTGGTGGCACAGGCATTGGATTAACCATCGCAAAATCCATTGTTAACGCGCACAAGGGAACGATTACCGCGGAAAGTAAAAAAAATATTGGAACAAAAATGACTATTTATTTACCTAAAATTGATTAGTGTTAGGTAAAGGAGGAAAATCTCATGATGATGTATAGTGGTTGGTTTGGTTTAATTTTATTTATTCTCGTTATTTATATAATCTTTAGTTTAACTGGAGAAAATCACGCTCATGAGGGAAAAAAAGAAAATGCGATTGATATTTTAAATGAACGTTACGCCAAAGGCGAAATTAGTGATGAAGAATATATCAGAATGAAAAGAATTATCAAAGATAAGGAGTAAACATGAAAGAAAGAAATGTATTTATGGCGCTAATTGTATTATTAATCATCACATTAGCATCAGTCCTATATTTTCAGTTTGGAAAAGTTAATAAAACTGAATTAACAACAACGACAACAAAAGATACTACGGTAACAGATTTTACTTATTTACCAAATTTAGACGAAACTACTTTTAAAGAAAAATTAGACAGTGGTGAAGCTTTTTCTGTATTGATTTGGCGTCCTGATTGTGGCGATAGTCAAAAATTTATTCAAGAATTCCAAAATTATTTTGTTGAATTGGATAGTAATGGAAACTTTGAACGTTTGAAATATGATTTAGGTAATCCTGATAAAAATTTCTACAGTTTTGATATATCTACTCTAGGTTTTAGTATTGGTGATAGAACATCACGCGAACAGTATAAAGATTTATATGGATTTTATTATACACCATCACTTGTTCATTATGAAAACGGACAAGTCGTTAATATAGCTGAATGGGACCCTATTTATGGATTTATCCCAACTGATTATTTGCAGTGGTTTTATGACAATAATTTAATAACTCCACAAACTGCAGTCTACCATGAAGGATCATCAGATGAGGTGTCACAATGAAAAAATTTGTAATTATATCTATTGGTTTAGTAGTAATTTTAGTAACATTAATTATTGTTTTGAATGCAAATAATCATTCTCAAGCTACAACGACGGGTGTAGATAACATACCTGTTTCTACACAATCGACTATTGAAAGTCAATTTTCACAAGGAAAGACCTTTTTATTAGTTATTGGTGAATCAACTTGCTCACATTGCCAAGATTATAAGGCAACGACATTAAATCAGTATTTAGGTAATGAACTTGTTCCTTTATACTTTACTTATTCAGATACCGGTTTCCCTAATTCAACAGACTTTGAAACTTTTCTGCACAATCATAATTTAACCTACAATGCATCACCAACTTCATATATTATAAAGAATGGAACTGTTGTTGCATCTTTAGAGGGCGATATAGCTCTTAGCAAATTGACTTCATTTATCAATAGTAATTTGTCTTAAAAGTGAATTAATACAAAAAAGCACTCTTAAATCTAAGAGTGCTTTTACTTATTTAAAATGCTTATTTGTTTGTATATTTCGCAAGTAAATTTTCACATTTGTCACTACCGACAACTTCGGTCTTTAAATATTTTCCATCAGAAACTTTTTTTATGTAAATCATTGTAGGAATGCTAGTAATATTGATATCATTTAAAAAAGAGCTAGCTTTAGAATCATCAGTACTAATTTTATACAATCTAACTTTTGGATTATTAAGAAAATTTGCATATGCATCACTTGCCATTAATTCTTGACAGTGAGGGCAAGTTGGATTGAATACGTAAACTATATATTCCCCTGAATTATTACTAGACCCATAAGTTTCTGTTGCTAATTGACTAACATTGCTTTCTTGTAAAGCAGCAGGTATAGCTTGTGGAGTAGTTTTATTAAGCAATAAGATTCCTACAATTAATAATACAATGACACCTAGTGTCCCGATTACGTAATATTTTGCCTTCATTTTTTATCTCCTTTATCTATTACTAATAAGTATTATATAATACTTATTATTTTATGTAAATAAAAATTATGTTTTGCTATCTTGTTTATTTTGTGCAAATACCATATAATAAAAAGGAATTAAACACTAAGGAGCTATCGATGAGAAATAAATTGATTGGAATTACGTTAGTTATTATTGTTATTATTGGCATTATTATTTATTATTTTTTATTTAGACCTGTCGAGATAAAAATCAATACAATCGCACAAACTGAACAGAAATTTGATAATCAGGAAACCTTTATTTTAGTTATTGGTGAAAAATATTGTGGAGCATGTCAAGAATATAAAGATAAGACACTCGTTTCATTTGTTCGTAAACATTCTCAAAATGAGTTGATTTTACTTTATAAAGATCAACTATTAATTGATGAACGAGATTTATATAATGCATTTTTAGATAAATATCACATCACATATTCGATCTCACCCACAGTTTATTATGTAAAAAATGGTGTTATTGTGAATCAAAGTGAGGAAAGACCCTCAGTTAAGGACTTGGAAGCGTTTCTTACTTCAAATTAAGTATCTAAGAGATACTTAATAAAGAAGAATAGAAATTAAGTATCTAAGAGATACTTAATAAAGAAGAATAGAAATTAAGTATCTAAGAGATACTTAATAAAGAAGAATAGAAATTAAGTATCTAAGAGATACTTAATAAAGAAGAATAAAATTAAGTATCTAAGAGATGTTGAACATAAAAATAAAGAAATTAAGCATCTTAATGATGCTTTTTTATATATTTGTATTATAATAAAAATAGATATATTTCAGATAGGAGGATATTATGTTTGAAATTATTGCGAAACAGAGACAATATTTTTATACAAATGAAACACAATCTCTTTCATTCCGGTTAAATAATTTAAAAAAATTAAAGAATGTTATTAAACTAAATGAAACATTAATTATGCAAGCTTTAAAAATGGATTTAGGTAAATCAAACTATGAGACATTTGTTTCTGAGATTGGTATTTTGTACGATGAAATCAATTATATGATTAAACATTTACCTAAATGGAGTAAAATTAAAAAGGTGAGAACACCTTTTGTTCACTTTAAAGGAAAAAGCTATCTCGTTTCAGAACCATATGGTGTTACTCTCATCATCTCTCCTTGGAATTATCCATTTCAATTGACCATTTCTCCATTAATTGGTGCAATAGCTGGGGGAAATACGGTTATTATCAAGCCTTCTGAATATTCTATACATACAACTGAAATCATTGAAAAAATGATTAAAGATAATTTTAAGGAAGAATATATAACAATCATAAAAGGTGGCAAAGAGGAAACAGAACGATTATTAAATGAATCATTCGATTATATTTTTTTTACTGGAAGTGTCCCTGTTGGTAAAATAATTATGGAAAAAGCGGCTAAACATTTAACACCATTAACTTTAGAACTTGGCGGGAAAAGTCCCTGCATTGTTTGTTATGATGCAGATTTAGAATTGAGTGCAAAACGGATTATATTTGGGAAATTATTAAATACCGGTCAAACTTGCGTGGCACCAGATTATTTATTAGTACATCGGTCTATAAAAAGAGCGCTCATTGAAAAAATGATTATTTATATTGAAAAGTTTTATGGTAAAGAACCATTATTAAACGATACATATCCTAAAATAATCAGCAAAAGTCATTTTGAACGTTTAGTTGAAATGTTAAATGATAAGAAATGCTTATATGGTGGAGAATATAATGAAGAAACGCTAAAAATAGCGCCTACTTTATTAGAAAATGTAGGATATGATGATCCACTTATGACAGAAGAAATCTTTGGACCTATTTTACCTATTATTGAATTTCAACATATCGATGAAGCCATAGATATTATTCGAAATAAACCAAAACCACTTGCATTATATTTATTCACTAAAGATAAAGCATTAGAAAAAGATGTTATCGATAACATCTCTTTTGGTGGCGGTTGTATAAATGACACAATAATTCATTTGGCAACCACTTTCTTGCCATTTGGAGGAGTGGGTGAGAGCGGATTAGGAGAATATCATGGAAAGGCATCCTTCACTACTTTTACACATCAAAAAAGTATTTTAAAAAAAGGGAAATATTTTGATATAAGTCTACGATATCCTCCTTATACTGATAAAAAATTAAAATTTATTAAAAAAATTTTTAAATAAAGAAAAATGAACTGTCATTTTAAGGCAGTTCATTTTTATAGATACACCCATTAGTGAAAGTCAATGAGTGACTGAAATCATTTCTTCATGATTGTTCTAATACATTTTTCATGACTTCATAAGTCATTTCTTTCAAAGTATTTGAGTCATCTGTTGGATAAATTGGTTTTTCTATAATGGCTCTAATATAAGGTTTTTTCTTAATCAGTTTCATGAATCCTTTTGGGTTTTTGAAGGTAAAAATTATAGGTACGATAGGAACATTTTTTCGCACAGCCAAGCGGAATGCACCATTTTTAAAAGGTCTTAATTTATGATAATAAGGCCATAAAGCTGCTTCAGGGTAATAATGAATAATTTTACCTTTATCTAGGGCTTCTTCAATATCCTTATTAAATTTTCTTAAAGCTGTTTTTGTTTCAGGAATTGGGACCCCGCCTAAAGCTCTGACTAAAAATCCTGAAATAGGAATTTCAAAATTACTTTTGAGAGTAATAAAGAATGGGCGACGTGGGAATGAGGCTAAAGCATTCATCGTCGCATCCATGTTGTGAATATGGTTGCTTACTGTTATAATCCCTCCTTTAATACTTCGAATGTTTTTACGACCTTTCACCAAATATCCAAAACATAATAAATTTAAGAAGAATAAGATGATAATCGCAAAATACCAAAATAAGAAACTAAAGACTTTAAAAAAGCGAGAAGTAGGTATGTAGGCATACTTTTCATCAAACGTCTTATGTAACGGTGTCCATGATTGTGTTATATGTTCATCATATTTGATGTTTTTTTTTTATTAATAATATCTTGATATACTTTTTCAATCTCATCAACTGAGTTAGATACCCGATAAGTTTCACCTAATGCGATATATTTTTCTGCTAATTCACTGCGTTCATCATCATGCTCGATTAAATAATCAATTTTCTTTGCTAAATCAGCAACATCACCAGATTTAAATATATTTCTATCATCTAAGGCAAATTGTTTTGTGGCTGATTTACGTGAATCCGCTATTATGGGAACTGTCCCACAAGCGAATGCTTCCATACAAGATATCGCTTCGATTTCGGCATCAGCCGCATGAATATATAAATCACTAGAATTAATAATTTTTATCAGTTCATTTTTATGATAAAATCCAAATATAGTTCTAATCGGTAAATTACTTGATAAACGTCGATATTTATTTTCTAATGGTCCATGACCGGCCATTATTAATTGAATGCGATTGCGGTATTTTGATTTGCTTATGGCTTTAATCAAGACATCTTGACGTTTTTCCTTAGCAAAGCGTCCTATAGTTAATAAAGTAATTTTGTTTCTTAATTGCTTACTTTTCTTAACTTTTAATGGTTTAAACGCAGAGTCCACTCCATTTGATATAACATGTAAATTGGCTTTATAATGATTTCTTTTTAACTCACCAGCAATAAAATTTGTTGGACAGTGGATATCATCAAAATAATTGTAAAACACTTTTCTTAAATGACGATATACAATGTCGTTAATCCATTGACTTCGACCTAACCCTATGGCATATGTGATGCTTTCGGGTTGCATATGAAATGCGGCTATTTTTGGAAGGTCCATTTCATCAGCTATTTTTCGAGCCCTTTTAGATAATAAATTAGGCAACATAAAATGTACTAAATCTACTCCATCAAAAGCCTTTCTGATAACATCATCATTTGGTTTCCCAAATATCATACCTTGTTTTTTAGCCACTTTGCTGACAAAAGGAATATATCTATCTTTCACCACATATTTATATTCACTTTGAACGCCAGTTGTTAATATACGGACCTCATGTCCCCGGTTTCTTAAATTTTCTACAAAACGTTGTGCTGAAACTGTCGTGCCGTTATCTAATGAGTCATATTGATCAATTACTAAAGCTATCTTCATTATATCCACCCCATTCTTTCAAAAGCTTTACTTATAAATATACCTCAATGTTTTGATTTGTCAATATCAAATTTTTGATTAACATTTGCTAATTTTAAAAAAATATAAAATTATAATATTTCTTTTTATTAAGCCTATTATCAGGATACAAAATTTATAATGATAATAAAAATATAAGCAAGGTGATGGTTATTAAATTTAATTCTTTTAATTTTCACATCTATGTTACATTACCTAAAGCTTTATAAAAGATGTTTAAAATTAATGATTAATGTGATAAAATAGGATATGATAAAAAGTCAGGTGATGATATGCGCGTAGTTTCAGGTTTTTTAGGAGGAAGAAATGTTAAATCCGTTCCAGGAATAACAACAAGGCCAACATTAGATAAAGTAAAGGAATCATTATTTAACGCTTTAGGACAATATTTCTCGGGTGGGTTGGCATTAGATTTATTTGCTGGTAGTGGCAATTTAGGAATTGAAGCCATTAGTCGTGGCATCAATCAGTGTGTATTTGTAGATAGTGATAACAAAGCAATACAAGTGATTAAAGATAATCTCAATACTTTGAAAATTGATTTGAATGCTGAAATTTATAAAATGGATGCATTTAAAGCACTTGACATGTTCAAAACGAAAAAGTATCACTTTGATTATATTTTTTTAGACCCACCTTATAAACAACAAAAAATAAATGAAATTTTGATTAACCTAGTAGATAATCAATTAATAATTGATGACGGAACAATAATAGTAGAATGTTTAAAAGAAGATGAACTCCTGAAAAATTATAAGGAACTTCATTTAATCAAAGAATACAAATACGGAATAACTAAAATAACAATATATAAAAAGAATGGTGATAGTAATGAATAAAATTGGTATGTATCCTGGGTCGTTTGATCCACTAACTTATGGTCATTTAGATTTAATTCAAAGAGGTAGTAAGATTTTTGATATGTTATATATCGCGATTTCTAAAAATATTTCTAAAGATAGTTTATTCTCTATAGATGTGCGTATAAACATGTTAGAAATGGCGACTGCGATGTATGATAATGTTCAAGTAGTAGTATGTGATAAATTAATATCGACTTTTGCGAAGGAAATGAAGGCAACTTCATTATTAAGAGGATTAAGAGCGGTTACAGACTTTGAATATGAGTTACAAATGGCATCGACAAACCATCTGTTAAATCCAGAAGTGGATACGGTATTCATGATGACAAAAACGGAATATTCATACTTTTCATCTAGTATGGTTAAAGAAATTGCTCGTTTCGATGGTGATATTTCTAAGTTTGTTCCGGATTTTGTTGCTGAAAAAATTTATAAAGCATTAGGAAAAAAATAATTTGTATAAATAAAAGGACACTTTCAAAATAAAAATGATGAGTGTTCTTTTTATTTTTTATTCATACCACTAGTTATTGTATTTTTTTACTTATTTTTCGTTGGTTTAAAATGAAAACAACACTTAATGTCAAGAATAGGATTGATACTAGTAATATATTTTTCTCAGGGATGTTAAATTTGATTAAATAAAATGTGCTAACAGTATGTTCCTTATAAAAATAGGGGAATAAATAATATGCAATTACGCCACTAAAAACCATTTGGGAAATACGCGCTAAGAGAAATGGAAAATATTGTAATTTAACTTTTAATAAAATGCTTTGAATTTGAGAATGAATAGAAAGTCCACCAAAGGAGATTATCATTGTGATAATAGTAACGGAAACGCGTAATGAAAAAGCACTCTTAACGACATTATCAACACCTAATGTCATTTCAAATAGACCAACGAAAAAGGCATTATAGGTTTGATAATTTAGATGAAACAGATTAAAGATAAATGATAAGTAATGATATGAATACGTAATCATTTGGGATGATTGAATAATAACGATTATTAAATTATAAAATATCATAAACCCACCAATTAAAAACATCGTATTCACACCATTTTGTAAAATATTCGATATCGTCTCACCAAAATTAGCTTTAGATTTATTTTTATGATTCTCCATCTTTAAATAAGCTGATTTAATAGATAAATGATTGTCAACTCGCTCCTTAATACTAAACCGCATTAAAAATCCAATCAATACATTAGCTGTGATATGGCTGAGTAAAATAAGATATCCAATAGTTACATTATGAAAATAAGCATATCCTATGGTACCAATACAAAAAATAGGGTTAACGAATACACTAAATGATAATAGATGTTGTGCTTCTTTTTTGGTGATTGAATGGTCTTCATAAAGTTGAGAAATGATAATCGCACTTGATGGATTACCAGAAATTAAAGACATGAAAAAAACAAAGCCACTGATGGCTGAGGTTTTAAATAGTCTTGAGGTAATTGGTTTTATCAAATCACCAATAAAATGTGCTACTCCATAGCGAACAGCTAATGAACTAATTATATAAAATGGAAATAAAACAGGAAAAACACGTGTTGCCCATAGCATTACCGCACTTTTTACACCAATCATGACATTTTCTGTTTGAATTATCATAAATATTAAAGAAAGAATAATAACTAACGCAACAAATAAATTTTTTAAAATTTTCATCATCAAATCACCATCTATAATTTTTTCTTATATTAATGTATATAATTAATTAAGATAACTCATGCATTTAATAAAAAAAAAATTAGGATAATGTTTGACATCATCTAAAAAAATATCTATAATATAATAGTAAATGATAACGATTATCAATTAGAGGTGGTAGAATGGAACAATATAAATCAATTCAGGAAATGGCTATAGGTGAAAAAGGGATGATTATCAATATGGAAAATGTTGAGAAATCAATGAGACATCGTTTCATGGATTTAGGAATTGCTCCTTATGCTAAAATTATATTGCTTAATAAAGTAAATTTTCATCAATTATATATTATTGAAGTAGATGACGTTGAAATATGCATTCGCCAAAAGGATGCTAAAAAAATAATGATTAAAAAATAGAAAAAGGTGAGTGTAATGCGGTATTTATTAATCGGCAATCCGAATGTGGGTAAATCATCTGTATTTAATTTAATGAGCGAAACCTACGCACATGTCGGAAATTATGGTGGAATTACAGTTGATAAAAAAATTGGTAAATTTAAATATGGACAATTAATTGATTTACCTGGAACATATAGTGTATCTCCTAACAGTGATGACGAAGGTGTCGTCACCTATTCTTTGATACAAGACGAATATGATGGAATTATAAATGTATTGGATTCAACTCATTTGAAAAGGAATCTGCATTTAACCATTCAATTACTAGAATTGGGCTATCCTTTATTTATTGTTTTAAATATGGTGGATGAGTTAAAACAATCGGGGAAGAAAATCGATTATTTAAAATTAAGTGAAAAGTTAAAATGTCAAGTCTTCGGGATATCTGCGAGAACAAAAGAAGGAATTCAAGAATTAACAGAAAGTCTTCAAACGGTAGAGAATAAGCAATCATTTCAACTTTATTATGGAAATTACATTGAGACGGCCATTTCTAAATTAATGAATTTAATTAAAAAAGAAAATAGCAAACAATTTAAACGATGGTTATCAATACAACTACTAGAGGGGAACGAAGGGATTCTTAAAAATATTGAGATTAGTGATAGTGAAGAATTAAAACAGATTCTAATTAATTGTGAAGAAGAAATTATTAAGAATCATATTGCTTTATCACTTAAAGGTGCTATTTTTAACTATCGAAGAGAATACATTGATAAAGTTATTAAAGATTCTTTAATAACAGTATCAGAAAAAAATAATACAAAACAGCTAAATCACCGTATTGATAAATGGATAACTCATCCTTTCTTTGGATTAATCATTTTTATTTTGGTCATGTTTAGCATCTATTTTATGACATTTGATTTTTTAGGATCTATTATTAGTAATGTGATTAATTATTTTATAACCAATCAATTAACACCTATGACAGCTAATTTCCTTTCTCTTTTAGGAGCACAGGATAACGGAATTTTAATGAGTCTCGTGTTAGATGGTATCATCGCAGGTGTAGGTGGTGTTTTAGTTTTCGTACCGCAAATAGCGATTCTATTTTTAATGTTAGCGATTATCGAAGGGACAGGATATATGTCAAGAGTTGCTATCATGCTTGATACATTGCTTTCTAAATTTGGTTTAAATGGAAAATCGATTGTTCCATTGGTGACAGGAATTGGTTGTAATGTTCCCGCTATAATGGCAACAAGAACAATCTCAGATAAAAGGGAAAGATTGTTGACAATTCTTATAATTCCATTTATGAGTTGTTCGGCACGGATACCTGTTTATGCGTTATTAGCTTCATTGTTTTTTGTTCAATATAAAGCCCTTGTTATTTTAAGTATGTATGCGATAGGTACTATTGTTGCATTAACATGTGCTAAAATATTATCACTTTCTATTTTTAAAAATACGACGAATAACTTTATTTTAGAAATTCCTCCTTACCGGATACCTAGTGGACGAAATGTTTATCGGCAAACGAAATTGATGATAATGGATTTCATTGGGAAAGCTGGAAAATTTATTTTAATTGGCACGATTGTTTTATGGTTTTTACAATACATGGGGCCAGGTGGACATGCGGTTACTCAAGATAGTAGTTTTTTAGCGTATTTAGGTAATTTTTTCGCTCCTATATTTAAACCAATAGGTTTTGGAGCTTGGCAATCAACGAGTAGCTTAATTGTTGGCTTCCTCGCTAAAGAATTAATTTTTTCATCAATGATAGTCATTTACGGTGGTGAAATGTCTGTTGCTACAGCTTTTACTGGGTTAAGTGCCTTTAGTTTTATGGTGTTTAGCTTATTATATTTACCATGTTTAGCTACAGTAGCAACTATTCATCAAGAAACAAAATCCTTAAAGTTTACCTTATATGCATTATTATTTACTTTCACTGTTGCATATTTGGTTAGTTTAATGGTGTATCGATTAGGACTATTATTTATTTAGAAAGGTGATAAAATGGATTGCTGTAAGAAGAAAAGATCAAAAGGCTATATTATCCTACTTATATTATTAGTTTTATTAGTAGGCTATTATTTTTTAACTAAATAGTCAATAAAAAAGTAGCGTGGTTATTAAAACCAGCTACTTTTTTATTTATTAACAATATATTGAAATTAGTTCTATATCGTGTTAATATTCAGCATAGGGGGTTAAAATTATGAAAACAAATAATTCAATTATTAATATTATTTATGGAATTATCTTAATCACGGTTATCGGTCTCCCTTTTCTTATTAATAAGCAATATTCAAATGCCCAATCATTAATCTATTATTATGACTCAATAAGAGATATGAAATTAGTGCGTATTTACACATATAAATATCTTTTTAATGCTTTTTATTTATTACCCATGTATGTGACCATCATTTTTGTCTATGAAATAAAAGAAAAAATTATTATCGATAAGCAATTTTATGATTATCCCTATATTCGTGATGAATATAGCGGTTTCTATTACTTTAATCTATGCGGTTTAATTCTCTTAATTCTTGGAAGTATAATTATGATCACTCAAATGACCTATGTGCCAATGTTTCAATATTTAGATATGACTTTTATTCTTTCTACTGTATTGTTTTTTTTCCCTCTTATGTTAAATCCTTGGAGGAACTATTTATATCATAATGTAAAAGCGAAAATTAAAACTATTAGAAAGAGTAAATTTGAAATAAAAGAAGAGTTCAACGAGAATTTTATAGTGTACAAATCAAAAACTTTATTTTTTATCCTATTACTTATCTTGATTTTTCCGTTAATTTACACAATTAATAAGTTTGAAATAGCTAATCAATATAATAATTATCCTTCCCAACTCACTTTGACGGAAAACTCCACATTTGATCAAAATTTTAAAACCTGCTACTTAACTGATTCAATCCACTGTTACCATATGGATATATTAGAGAATTATAAATTAACTTCTATTACATTAAATGTTACATCTGAAAGTTTTATTGAGTTATTAAGCAGTACAGATTATGTAATAGAAATATCTTATAGTGGTCAAATTTATCCACTAACTTCAGATGATTATATTTTAGATAAAACAAATGATGATTATACTTTTTTAATTAATTTCACGAATTATTTAGCTAAAAATAATTTACCAGAAGAAAATTTCACTTCTTTTTATCTACAAATTGAAAATGATGAACAAAAAAAAATAATCGATTCACAATCCATAGCACACTATACAATCACTTTAGAGAAGTTAACTGGTGATGAAGTCATTGTAGAATATGTCAATCCCTTTGAATCCCTTTTTAATTAAATTAAAATCTTTATTATTGACTCAATGTCATCAACATATAAAAATTAAAAAACTCTAGCTTACCTAGAGTTTTTTGTCATTTACAATACATTTAGTTTATTAGAAAATATGAATCATTTTTGCTAAGATATAAGCTATTTTTGGAGTGGAATCGTTTGGCATCAGTTTCTCAAGATAAGGCAAAACGAGAATGACAAAAGTTGCAAAACAATTTTGCATAAAATGCATCGTAATAGAAGCAAAAATATTTTTGGTATAATAATAAACCGCTGTTAATACAAATCCCGTTGATGCATAGGTAATTCCAAGTACTAATTCAGTTGGGTCTTTACTGCTTATAAATGCAGGAACGACATGTATCATTCCAAATAAACATGAGCTCAGAAAGAATGCCAAGATAATATTTAATTTTCCTGGTAATTTTATATTACGGACAAAGTTAAATATGACACCTCTAAATACAGTTTCTTCAACAAGTGGTGCAGCAAAAATAATCATCGGAATAGATAATAGCGGATATTTAAATGACTCAACAATAGCGTCTTGATTTTCGGATGCTCGTGGAACAAATTTCACTAATTCCATAATTGCTTCAATAACAATGTTTAGTATATAACTGAACACCCATGCAATGAAGGCTATAAATAGGAAATAAACGATTTTATTTGAAAATGCTTTTATTTGTTTACTATAAAAATCATTAATCACAAATAAAAAAACAAAAAACATGAGGGTATAAGCCAATAAATTAGTTAACGTACTAACAAATAATAAATTATTTGGGTTATTTGGATTTGTCAGGCGTAAGCTCACCATTAAAACAACTGCTATTAAGGTACCAATAACATACATAGTAAAAAAATAAAAAAGAATCAAAAATAACTTTTTAGGGATATCATTTTGATTAAGTGTTATCTCATTCATTATATAACCTCCAATAAATATCTATATTATATCATATATTTATAAAACTTTATTTAAAATCACTATAATTTTTTCCATTTTTTTAGTATAATAAATTAAAATCATATTTTCTGTATTATAGCATAATTCGACAAAATGTGATGATATAATTATAAATGCAGTGTCAGATAACGTTGTTTTCGGGGGTTAATATGCGAAGTATCTACAAACATTTAAATTACAATTTACTATTTATTATAATAATAATATATACTGTTTTTTTGTTATCATTCGTTATTATTAATGGTTATGATGAATATAACGATTCTAAGTCAGATTTACAATTAGCAAATAATAGTAAAAAAGACATTATTAACAATCACATTGATCAATTTCAATTTTATAATTTTCAAATTGATGATGTTATATCTCTAAATCATAATAAACCATTTTTAAGTGATCAAGACAAGCATTATTTAACTACATTATTTACTAATAATCATTTTTTTGATAGCTTTATGATTATAGATAAAAATCAAAATATCACATTTTCTTATCCCGAGAAAGTGAGTGATAATATTGATTTTGATATCTTTAGTTTACTAAATTCTGATAATGATACCATTTTAACAAATAGGTTTGATGTAAATTATTTAACGATTATTCATAAACATAACGAAGAGCAATATTATGTTTACTTCTTTTGTAAAAGCAGCATGAAAGAAATATTTGATACCAACCTATTTTTCATTCAGGATAGTAATAATTATTCATTGTTAAATAATAAAACTAATCTAGTAATTCCCCCAGATAAATTAACTGGTTTTACAGATCTATTTAAAGGGAGCTATTATGGTTATTATCAAACAGATACCATTTTTGGACATAATTACTATTTGATTACGCAAATTAGCAAAACTCTATTTCTCAAACAAGTTTGGTTAAGCTCACTAATACCATTTCTCTCATCTCTTGTAATATTATCTTTCTTATTTTTATTATCACATCGGAAAATTAATCAAATTATTAAAAAACCATATGAAGTGTTTATTTATGAAGTTGAAAGTTTAGAAGAAAAAGATTTTAATTATTTAAGTTCTATAAATGAAAAGGAAACTGAATATTTAGAGTTTTCACAGATATTAAAAGAATTTAAAAAAATTATTTTATATAATAAGAACAATTATGAAAATATGATTCAAGGAATTAAAAATGAATTAACTCAAGCGCAAGAAGGTAATAAATCTAAATCATTGTTTCTTGCGAATATGTCTCATGAAATGCGAACACCGTTAAATTCGATTATAGGTTATACACAATTAACAAAGAAAATTGGTTTTGAAAACACTAAAAAAGTTGAAGAATACTTTAGTTCTATTAATAATTCTTCAGAAATTCTGTTGCAAAAAGTAAATGATATTCTTGATTTATCAAAATTTGAATCTAAACAATTTGAATTGCACGAAAAACCAACACAACTTGTTCAGGTAATTAAAGAAATGCATGATTTACTAAATATTCAAGCGACTAAAAAGAATATTGAATTTAGTTTTTATCTTGACCCGCAAATACCAAAATATTTAAATGTTGATAGTACTCGGTTAAAACAAATTCTCATAAACATTTGTGCTAATGCGATTAAGTTTACAGATGCCGGTAGTGTTAAATTAGAAGTAGAGGTCTTTGGATATACCAACGATTCTGTATATTTAGAATATATGATAACGGATACAGGTTGTGGAATTCCTAAGGATCAAATTGATAATATTTTTGTTCCGTTTGTTCAAGTAGACAATAATAACAATATGCACATAGGAACAGGATTAGGTCTAACAATTGCGAAAGATTTAATTCGGTTAATGGGAGGAGATATTAGTGTAACGAGCAAAGAAAATGTCGGATCAATTTTCTCTTTTATAACAAAATTTAAAATTAGCAATGAAGAAAAATCAGATGGAGTGAGTGTTCTAGATATTGATAATCAATTATTTATGGAAAAAATAAATAATAAACGTATTTTAATATGCGAAGACAATTTAATAAATCAAATCTTTATGAAAGAAATCTTTTCAGTGTTTAATAAAAAAGACATAGAGATTGCTTGTGACGGATATGAAGCTGTTGAAAAATGTCAAGACAAAATTTATGATCTCGTATTAATGGATATTCAGATGCCAAGAATGAATGGAATAGAAGCTACTAAAATCATTAAATCAATGGTGGCATATAAAGACGTGCCAATAATTGCCTTAACTGCTAATGCCTTCTCTGAGCAGATAAATGAGTATTTAATGTCAGGGATGAGTGATTATTTACCAAAGCCTGTTGATATTAAACGTCTTAAACATTTGTTGTATAATAATTTATAAAATTTTAAGAAAATATTAATAAACAAAAAGTCCTTCTACTTTGTAAAAGGACTTTTAATCATAGTAAAGCGCAAACTATATCATAAATGTCTTAAATTATTTTGTAAATAAATTTTCACAAGCAAAATACCACATCCTGTTATCTCAGTAGCACTGTAATATTAAATTTAGACATTCTATTACTTCGATGAGTAATTACTTAATTATGGCTAGGAAATAATTTTATCAACTCTTTTTAGGTTTCATTGCATTTTTAGACGTATTGGTAAAACTTCCAAAAAAAATAAAAAAACATTTGATTTTTTCATTTTTTTTAACTATATGAATTTAATTCAGTATCTAACTTATGTTATAATAAATTAACAAGAAAGGTGATATTATGTCGGAAAACGAAGTTAGAACTACAGAAATCATCCATTTTCTTAAAGAGAACTATCCTAATTATGATGATGGATTATTACAAGTAATTAATGCGAGCGAAAATGGAATTTATTTTATCAATAATCAATCTCTATCATTATCTAATCAAGCCAAAAAATTGTTAAAAGCAGAAGATGAAATGTCTGTGGATTATTTTTATGAACATATTAATTTGCAAGATAGAAAAAAATTCATCCAACTTTTAAATGAGAAAAAAATTGATAATACACCTTATGAAATGATATACCGTTATAAGACGGATAATAATCAATTTATATGGATTAAAGAACATGGTATTTTTAATAATGGCAATAAAGAGCAACGAATCGCATTAATAACAAATACTACAAAGCATATAGAACAAGATGAACAATTGCATCGTTTAGCATTCTATGACAGTATTACACAACTAAAGAATCGTAATTATTTTGAAAAAGATATGAAATTTTTAATTGATTGTCATGTTCCTTTTGCGCTATTTTTATTGGATTTAAATAGCTTTAAAGTAATAAATGATAATTTTGGACATCTATTTGGGGATTATATCTTGCAACAATTTTCTTTAAGAATCAAAGATAAATTGAATACGATGTCTGAATTTGATATTTATCGTTTATCAGGTGATGAATTTGCGATGATATTCCCCTATTTATCAAAGAAAAAAGAAACAGATGAAGTGATTGAAAAAATCTTTGCCTTATTAGTCTTACCTTTTAATAATCATGATCACGAGATTATTATCACACCTAGTATTGGGATTACCTTCTATCCACGTGATAGTAAAAATCAGCTAACATTATTAAAATATGCTGATATTAGTATGTATCGAGCAAAAAACGAATCATTTTTAAATTATAGTTATTTTGATAAAATTTATTATAAAGATCTCTTAGAAGAAAAAGAGATTGAAAAACATCTTGAAAAACTAATGAAAGAAGATTTAGTAACGCTACACTATCAACCTATTTTTAATATAAAGACACAAGAAATCATAAGCGTTGAAGCTTTGTTTTATGATGAAACATATGATTCAGAAAAGATTTTTTCAATTGCGATAAAGTCTTATTTAATTATTAAATTAGAAAAGTACATAATAGAAAAGGTAATACGTGATATGAAAGCTTATGAACAGATGATTCCTGAGCATTTAAGATTTTCAATTAATTTGACACCTAAAACCGCAGAACACGTTGACATGTATGAAGAAATGAAAAAAATATTAAATAAATATGAGATTTCAGGAAATAAGATTGCTTTAGAAATAACTGAGCAATATTTTGTTCCTAATGAAGATAAATTAAATGAACTCATGCATAAATTACAATCTTTAGGGATTCAAATTTATTTAGATGATTTTGGAATGGGATTTTCTTCAGTTCGAAATTTGACACATGTAATATACGATCATATCAAGGTGGATAAACGTATTATTGATAGTGTATTTACAAATGAAAAAAGTGCTTATTTCTTAAAAAATATCATTTCGTTTTCTAATGATATTCAATGTGATATTGTTATTGAAGGAGTCGAAAATAAAGAACAATTAGAGTATGTACAAGATATCGGGGGTATGTATATTCAAGGATATTATTTATCAAAACCTATTCCATTAAAAGATGCTTTAGAATTAGTTAAACAATATCCAATTGACAAATGATGATATTAAAATACTATCAAAAAATAAATGATAGTATTTTTAATTTATCGGCAAATTGTTGTTATAATAAAAAGGATTAAAAAGAAAGAGTGATTAACATGCTAAGAATACCCTCGTTAAAAATAAAAGTAGAAGAAAGTGAATTAATTTCCTTAAAAATATGCCATTTCTTAAAGATAAAACCTACAGAATTAATAGAATACACCATTGTAAAACGTTCGATAGATGCCAGAAAAAAAGAACAAATTTATTTCTCTTATATAATCGATGTGTTGGTGGTTAATGAAGAAATCGTTTTTAACAAAAATAAGGACCATTTAAGAAAAACACCCAATGAAACCTATACTTTGCCTGAATATGGAGAAAAATTAATGAATAAACGTCCTGTTATCATTGGCTTTGGTCCTTCTGGTATGTTTGCTGGACTTCTTCTTTCACAAATGGGGTTAAAACCAATCATATTTGAAAGGGGAGAAGAGATTCATAAAAGACTAGAATCCGTTAAAAATTTTTGGGATAATCGTATCCTTAATCCTGAATCTAATATTCAATTTGGTGAAGGGGGAGCAGGGACCTTTTCAGATGGGAAATTAACAACACGAGTGAAAGATTTGCGAAGTGATTATATCTTAAAAGAATTTGTAGATAATGGTGCTACAGAAGAGATATTAACCGTTCACAATCCACATATAGGAACAGATGTGCTTCTTCATGTTGTTGCAAACATTCGCGAGAAAATTATTAGTTATGGAGGAGAAATCCATTTTAATGCAATGTTAAATGAGATAAATATTCAAAACGGTGAACTTCAATCACTCCAAATTAATAATGAAAATATTGAGGCTAATGATGTTATTTTAGCGATTGGTCATAGTGCACGGGACACATTTACCATGCTTTATGAGAAAGGCGTTCAAATGAAGCAAAAAGCATTTGCGGTTGGGGTACGCATTGAGCATCCACAAGTGCAAATTAACAAATCACAATATGGTCATAAATATTGGGAGTTTCCTAAATTAGACGCTGCTGAATATAAACTAACCTTTCAATCATCTAATAATAAAAGTGTCTACACATTTTGTATGTGTCCTGGTGGCACAGTTGTTGCTTGTAGTAGTGAGCTAAATACAGTGGTTGTAAATGGAATGAGTGAACATGCACGTGATAAAATAAATGCCAATAGTGCCCTCGTTTGTTCCGTTACTAGTAGCGATTTTAATAGTGAACACCCATTAGCGGGAATGTTATTTCAAAAAAAATTGGAAGAGGAGGCTTATATACTGGGAGGAAACAATTACAATGCCCCTGTTCAATTAGTTAAGGACTTTATCCAAAATGTCACATCAAGTAAACTAGGTCGAGTACAGCCAAGTTATGTCATTGGATATACCTTAAGTAATTTAAATGATTTGTTTCCAGAAAATATTGCTTTTGCGTTACGTGAGGCGATTGTTTCTTTAGATAATAAAATGCATGGCTTTGCTTTAGAGGATGGAATATTAACAGGTGTTGAAACAAGAACCTCTTCTCCTTTAAGGATTGTTCGCGATACAGAAACTTTAGAAAGTGTGAATGTCAAGGGACTTTTTCCAACGGGTGAAGGTGCTGGTTATGCAGGAGGAATCATGTCAAGCGCGATTGACGGCATGAAAGTTGCAGAAAAGATAATTAATAAATATAAGATTAGGTGATAAAATTGATAGACGATTTAAAAGAAGTTGGGTTCACATTAAAAAATATACGAAAAAATAAAGACATGCCGCAGCAAGATTTAGCTAATATGGTTGGCGTTGATCAAGCAACAGTAAGCCGAATAGAAAAAGGCCATCAAAATATTACTCTTGAAGTATATGAAAAAGTTTTAAATGGACTAAATCTATCATTATATAGAAATATAGAATTTAATTATCAAGAGTATTTAACACAATTATATGCTGCTTTAGAATGTAATGATCTCATAAGTATTAAGAAAATTTATCAAAAAGCAAAACGTAGAAGGAAAATATATTATGAAGATTATCCACATCATCTTTTATTGTTAAGTTATAATTATATGGCGAATTATCGGATGATTGATTTAAAAAAAGCTATTTTTGAGTTAGAATCATTCAAAAATAGCTTTCAAGGTTTATTTTTATTAAGATATTATCATGTTGTAGGAATATATAACTTAATGCTTAATCAATACGATATCGCAGCATCATATTTTGAAAATGCTTATAATTATTGTGAAAAATATACCAACCTTGATGGGCTCCTTTATTATCATTATGCATGGAGTCAATATATGCTTTTGAATTTTACCACTAGTTTACTCGCCCTAGCAAAAGCAAGAATTTACTTTAGACAAAAAAATAATGAAATTCGCGTTATGGATATCTCTAATTTAATTGGGATGATTCATTTGAATGATGGTAATTATGACGAGTCTGAAAAAATTTTTTCAAATTGTTTTCGTAATGTAAGATACATGCAGAATAAAGACAATAATTATACCATTCATCGGAATCTCGCATTAACTTATTTTTATCAAGGAAATAATGAAAAAGCTATTTATTTTTTAGAAAACTTATTTAAAAATGAACAATATCGTACTAAAACGGTTATTTTTTTCTTACTACTATCATTAAAACAAACAAATAATCCTAAATTTCAAGATTATTTTGAAATTTGTCAAAAGATAAATGCTCCATTCATTAACAAAATATTAGACATTTTTCAACAGGATATTTATCAAATTTTTAATAATGCTTCCTTAAAAGATTTAGAATTAATGATTAATAAATATCATATTTATTCATTTATAAAATGGATTATAGATAATGCATCTAATGATATTTACGCATTAAGGAAATATTCAACTTACAAAAATCTATTTGACAAATTCTTAGAATTGAGAGTGTTTTAATATGGACTATTTATTACCACTTACTTTAAAACAAAAATTAGGAATTATTATTAAAAATTACCGGCGTAATGAAAAATTAACACAAGATGAACTTGCCCGTCAAATTAATTGTGATCAAAGTGTCATAAGCCGAATTGAGATTGGAATTGATGCAATTTATATGGAAATTTATGAATTAGCACTTCAATATTTTAATATAAATTATGTTGAGCAGAATAAATATTTCAAAAAAGTTATTGATCAATTCATGACAGCTTTAAATGTATTAGATATGAAAACACTCATGAGCATGAAACAAACCTTTTATGAGATTGAAGATTTACCAATCAATATCTTAATACAATATCGTATAATTCAAATTTTTTATAGTTATACAGATAATGATTATCAAACATGTGAAGAACAGATTTCTGAATTAGAGGAATTGGTATTAACTAGCGACAATCAATCTCAAATGCTATATTTAATTATGCGGTTATCGGTAGAAACTATTCTTTCAAATTATCAGAAAGCTTTAAAAACAATTGATATTTTAGAAAACTGTCAATTATGCGATCAACAAATAATTGCCTATTATATTGGCTGGTTTTATTATAAATTTAATAATCGCTCATTGGCACTAAAATATTTGGTTAATGCTTTAGAAAAATTTGAAGAAACCAATAATTATCGACGTATATTTCGCGTTCAGACTATTATTATAAGTTTATTAGTAAAAGAAAAAAATTATCATCAAGCTATTTATGAAATAAAAAAGCTTTTAGAAAATTTACAAAAACATTTAAATTTAAAAGAAATATTCATTTTATATTTTCTATTAGGGTATTGTTATTATTTATTAAATGAATATGATTTAGCTATTGACTATTTTAATCAAGCAATACAAATTGAGGATACTGTCGACAAAAATCATATTTATTACTATTTATTAAAGATTTATGATATATTAGATGATGTTAAAAAATCGAGATACATTCTAAATAGGATAAATAATGATGATGAAAATAGTTTTGGTTATAAAATTATACATCTATATCTTCAGAGCCGTATTGGTAAATCAATTAAATATTATCAATATATAGAAAGCGAAATTGTGCCTTTAATAGCTAACCATTATGAAAAAATGGAAATAAATACTTATATTCAGGAACTATTAGAATATTACTATGACACACAACAATATATGAAATATCATGAATTATCACTTAAAATTATTAAATTTTTTGCATAAAATTTATTATTTCCATGTTGCATATCATAAGTATCTCAATTTTATGCAAGAAGTTTTAAAACTATTGTTTTATGTGAAGATATGTTTTATTATATATTAGGATGGATACTATTCATCTGAAAGGGTATTTCATTATATATTTTTTTCCTTTTAATTTATTATAAAAAATCATAAATGTTTATTTATGGTTTTTTTGTTTGTTTTTTTAACAATTGATGTTATAAATATTTTGATTTAGAGATCAAACTGCCGATTAAATAACCATATTGATTTGAAGTTACATCTTGAAAGAGCCTTCCGCAATCCCGCTTTACGATTGATGAAACATAATCACATTTTAACTTTTGTATAATGGCAAATCTATATTTCATCAATATTTTGAATTATTCGTTATCTCCGATATATAAAATGAATTTATTAAAAAAGTCCTCTTTAAAATACATCATTTATTCTTCCTACATTAAATTATACAATAAGCAATCTTGGTAAAAAATTATATATACTCATTTTCTTGACAAAATATTTAATTGAGCTATGATAATAATTGGTGATAATAATGAAATATAAAGACTGGTTAATAAACGCACAAGTAGCTTATAAAAATAACAAATTAGATAAGGCTCTAACTTGCTACTTAGAAGCCGAAAAAATGATTCATCATTCTTCGGACTTATTTATTGAAATCGCACTAATTTATGATGAATTACAGAATTATGAAGAAGCTTTGAAATATTATTATAAGGTATTACAATATGATATGAATAACCCCATTGCTTATTATGGACTCGGGACGATTCATGATAATCTGAATGAATATGATGAGGCCATAGCGTTTTATAAAGAAGCCATTTCCTTAGATGCATCTTATTATCAAGCCCATTTTTTCTTAGCGAATATTTATGATATTAGAGAAGAAACTAATTTAGCAATCATGAATTACGAGAAAGTTCTCGAATTAAAACCTGATTATTTTTATGCATATTTAAATTTAGGTGCTTTATATGAAAGTTTAAATAAGGATAATCTAGCATTAGACTATTTGCTTAAAGCACAAACAATTGATGCGAAAAATCATTTGTTGTATTTTAATTTAGGTGTCGTTTATAAAAAAATACAAAAAATTGAATTAAGCATAGATAGTTACCTTAAGTCATTAGATATATCAAATGATTATCCGTATACATTTTTAAATTTAGCGATTATATATAAAGATGATAAAAAAGATATTAACAAAGCTATAGAGATTTATTCTATGGGAATAAACTATCATTTGAATGCTGTATTATATTATAATCGAGCATGTAGCTACGCTTTAATAAACGATTATAATAAGGCACTTGAGGATTTAAAGCAGGCAATTACCATTGATTCCTCGCTTTATGAATACATGCAAAAGGATGAAGAACTGCGTTATTTAAGAGAATCAGAATGTTATCGTAAAACTTTTGTGCATAACTAATTTTAATGCCTATGCGGAATTTATCCCATAGGCATATTTTATATAGAGTGAGAATGAAGGGGATTGTGAAATAGTGATTATTCTATATAAAACTAAACCTGGTGATACGATTTTTAAATTATTAGAACAAAATAATGCTTCATTTAAAGAATTTGAAAAAATGAATGATATCCTTAATCTAAAGTTCATTAAACATCAAATGGTTTTAATTCCACTTTCTCATAATACAAGTGTTCAATTATATGCATATGAAACTAAAGAAAGTGATACATTAAATCAACTGATCAATACTTATCAAGTGACTTATGAAGAAATAAAATATTTTAATAATCTCTTTCACTTAATTTTAACTGAAAATCAAAAAATAGAAATTGAAAATAAAGTGATATCACCAGTAGCGAAAGAATTCGAGATTGATTAAAAAGCATCATTTGATGCTTTTTTTTGGTGTGCCAGGCATGGCATATAACTAGGTGATGCAAGTCCACTGTGGAGGTACTCATCAACCAACCACTACCGAAGCGCAAGGTATCCATCGTGCGGTGTGAACTGGAGGAAGCGTGGAGTAAAATCTTGGCTCGATGAACAAAAACTAGATACTAAGGCGTGTTAGATGGATGAGACTACCAAACAAGGTAAAGTCCAAAAGATGAGCGTTAATTTAACATGTAAATCTAGCGAGTATAAGAGGAAAGTTATATGTCTTACCCTTGGAGGTCTTACACATATAGGTTTAAGATAAAATTAGATAGTCGTATCTAATCTCCTATAGTCGAAAAAGGTTAAGTGTAAGAAGTCAGCAGAAGTCATAATAGTAGATAATTAAATATCTATGAAGGACTGAACATTTTATAGTGTTTCACCACTAAAGATGGGATGGATAGGAACTAGATAAGTAGAATGAAAGTATAGGCGTACCTAGAGGATAATTCGAAACAGTGTTCTATCTATCAGCAAGATAGAAAGGAAAGAAACGAGTATGACACTTTTAGATGAAATATTAAGTAGAAATAATCTCAATGATGCTTATTTACAAGTCTATCGTAATAAAGGTGCAGCTGGAGTCGATGGTGTCACCATTGATGATTTTAAAGCACATTTAAGGGAGAACCGGGAAAAACTGATTCAACAAATACGAGATAGAAAGTATAAGCCACAACCAGTAAAGAGAGTAGAAATTCCAAAAGATAATGGGAAAATGCGACAACTAGGAATTCCAACCGTTGTAGATAGAGTGATACAACAGGCAATTGCGCAAGTACTAACGCCAATCTATGAACAACAATTTAGTGATAATAGTTATGGGTTTAGACCGAAACGCTCATGTGAAATGGCAATTATTAAAAGTCTAGAATTAATCAATGATGGCTATGACTGGATAGTTGATATTGACCTAGAACGATTCTTTGATACAGTAAACCACGATAGATTAATGAACATCATTTTTAAAACTATCAAAGATGGTGATGTGATGGCACTAATTAGTAAGTTTCTTAAATCAGGTGTCATGATTCATGGAAAGTATTAAGAAAGTACAATTGGAACACCGCAAGGTGGATTATGCAAAGCTTTGCATAAGCCGCCTTATGCGAAGTAAGTTATTATGCAAAGTAAAACTAGAATATCTTGGTATATTGTGATACTACATTGATTTACTTCGCATAATATATTGACTATTTCAGTTTATTTTACCATTCAAGTAATGCTGAATCCTGATTCCAGTCTGGCATTGAACTATCCACTAAATCTGGATATGCATTCTCAATGGCTTTTCTCTTAAGTTCTGTATCTGCTTTTGTGTATATTTCAGTAGTTTTTATATCTGCATGCCCAAGAAAATCTCGTATATATATTAAATTAACGCCTGCCTGTAATAGATGCATGACTTTACTATGACGAAAATGGTGAGCTCTCCATTTTCGCCATTATGGTGAGTATATAAAAATGGTGATTGATCTCTAATTTCTTTTGTCTAAGATAGTTTTTTTATTAATCACTCACCATAATAATTGTAGTCATCTTATTATGAAAAAAAGGAGCATGATTACAATGGATGAAAACAAAAACATTCATGAGGCAATTGAATTTATTCTTTCTTCACTTAAAACACAAGGACAAGCACTTAGCACTCTAAAAAATTATAGAAACTCATTTAATGTATTTGAAAAGTATTTAAATGATAATAGAATTTCATATGTAAATGAAAAAGTTTGTTTGGATTATATTTATCTAAAAACAAGTGTAAAGATACAAGGTTTTAACGAAAAAGGAATCAAACCTAACATTAATCGACGGATGAAACCTTTACATCTACTGCTGTTGTACTTAAATACAGGTAAATTCATATATCAGACAAGAAAGACTAAAGAATTATTCATATGTCCGGAGGGATTCTGTATTGAGTACGAAATGTTTTTGGAAGAATGCAAATTTAAGGGATATGCAAATTCTACTTTAAGTTCAAATATACAAAAGGTACAGGTTTTCCTGAATTATTTAGATTCAATTTTAATTAATTCATCGGAAGAAATAACACTAAATCATATCAATAATTTCATAGCCCTATACGATAAAGCTGCAGTTAAATATGTTGGTACAATTCTTTATGTGCTAAGGAATTATCTATCATTTATTTATAAGCATGGTTTTACTATGGTAGATTTTTCTATTCTACTTCCTAAAATTCGTGTGATGAGAAATTCTTCAATTCCTCACGCATGGAAAAAGGAAGATATTTTGAAACTTCTTAATGCAATTGATCGTGAAGATCCGAAAGGAAAACGAGATTATGCAATAATACTGATGATCGTTAGACTTGGATTGAGAATAAGTGACATTAGGAGCATGAAACTCTCATCATTGAACTGGAACCATAAAACTATTTCACTTATAATGAAGAAAACCAACCAGCATATTGAATTACCACTACTAGATGATGTAGGTTGGGCTGTAATTGATTATTTAAAGAATGGTCGTCCTGTTACATCTTGTGACAACCTATTTGTTAGACATCGTCCTCCGTTTAATGCTTTTGGAGAAACTGAATCCTTCCATAAATCACTACACCGTTATATGGTTAAGGCTAATTTGATTATCCCTATGAATAACCACCACGGAATGCATTCTTTAAGGAGTTCACTGGCGAGAAATATGCTTGAAACACACGCACCTTTAGCTGTTATTTCCGAAACACTTGGTCACCAAAATATTAATACTACAAGTATCTATCTTAAGATTGATATAGATGGATTACGTAAATATGCTCTTGACCCAGAGGAGGTGTTTCAATAAATGAAGACACCCTATAAGTGGAAAAGCGACCTTACGAATGTCATAATTCAATATATTAAAGAAAAGAAACAAACAGGTTTTAAATTTGAAAGTCATGAATTGTACCTTCGTCAATTTGATTCATTTTATTATTATAATGGCTACAACGGTATCAACATTACAAAAACAATGCTGAACGAATTCATTTATAATGAAAAAGAAAAACCGACTTCACATTACAATAAAGAAGTTGTCATGAAAAACTTTTCAGTTTATCTAAATGATCACGGTTATTCGGTCTATATTCCAGAAATAAAAACAATTTTTTCAAGGTGTAACTTCATACCGCATATATATTCAAAAGATGAACTCCAACGTTTTTTTCTAGCTATAGATAGCTATCCAAAGACCTCTAATTCTTATAGAAATACAGTCGACCCAGTGCTTTTCCGATTCCTTTACGGCACTGGAGTAAGGCTATCTGAAGCATTGAACCTTACTATTGAGAATGTCAATCTTAATGAAGGAATAGTAACTATCAGACACTGAAAAAACAATAAAGACCGACTAATTCCTGTTGTTCAGAGTCTAACAGATAGATTACCTACATTTATAAATGTCTTTCACCGTTTTAGTAATGATAAATCATTTGTCTTTCCGGGATTAGAGATGGGGCGAATGAATTTGAGTACTGCTTATAACCATTTTAGGGATTATCTGCTCATGGCGAACATTCCTCATACGGCTACAGGACCAAGAATTCATGATTTTCGTTATCCAAACATAAATAAAATCCAAACCTTTTTTAAAGTTGCTTGAAATATAAAGAACTTAATAAAAAAAGGTTTGGATTTTTTGTCTTATATTGTATTATTTTCTTATCAAGTAAAAAGGAGGTCATACAAATGAATATACAAAATCTACAGGATAATTATCCTAAATTCATTTCCTACTTGGTAACCAAAGGTTACTCAGAAACATACATTAATAGATTCAAACGGGAGATTAAAAAAATTCTAATGCATTCAAATTCAGCAGATTGGTCCTGCTATACAGATGTATATCTAGAGTATACAAAAAAATTTCATTCTCCTGATTATCTCCGTGATAAACGAACTATTATTGGAGCTATTGAACAGTTCGATGTTCATGGCAGATACCCTGATGGAATACGCAGGCATGCACTTTTCAAAAGAGGTGCTTATTCGTCGTTGTCATTAGAGTTTAAATCTATTATTGACTATTACTGTGAAGCAGAAAAGAAACGCGGTAAAAAAATTACTACCATTTATTCAGAATCTCATAATGCATCCACATTTAGAAGCTTCTTATGACCAAACCTTGTTCTGTTTGACCGGTACTGTCAAAAATTCTATTCAGAAGAAGTTCTTCTGTCACAGAAAATGGTAGATGAATGGTGCAATAAACGGGACACGGAAACCAACAATTCATGTAGATCAAGAATCTTTGTTGTTGCCAGTTTTATTCAATATTTGAGAAAACGCGGAAAAACTGATGTGATGAGATCCTGAAATTCCAAGGAAAGAGCGACGCACATATATTCCTCATTCTTTTACAGAAACTGAACTGGAAAATTTTTTTTATGCCTGCGACACCCTGCCTTCCACATCCCATACTCCCGAACAACGTTCCAGAAAGATAACTATTCCTGTATTCTTCCGCCTTCTTTACAGTAGTGGAATACGAACTAATGAGGCAAGAATGCTAAGGGTTGATGATGTCGACTTGCACCACGGGGTTATAAATATCCGTTATTCTAAAGGGCATGACCAGCATTATGTAGTACTTCACGACTCCATGCTTAAACTTTTGAAAATATACGACCCAACAATACAGAAGCAATACCCTGACAGGAGCTTACTTTTTTCCCGCAAAGGGCAATACATTCCATACAAGAAAATGGGTACAGACAAACTTCAGGGAATTGTGGGACAAATATAACAACTCGCATGCTACCGCATATGAACTCAGACATCATTATGCCATAGAAAACATTAATCTTTGGACAGATGAAGGGTTCGGATTTGACGCAAAACTACTTTATCTCAGTAAAAGCATGGGCCACAGCACACTGGAGAGCACAAAGTATTACTATTCCCTTGTTCCAGGATTAGCTGACATCCTTGAAGAAAAAACTGGAAAAGATTTCGAAAGCATTGTACCAGAGGTGGATTATGAAGAAAGCGACGAATGAATCTGTTATAATCGCACGTCATATCAATACCTTTTTGAATGAATATGTTCCTTCTCAAAAAAGTCACAGTAGTCATACATTGAAATCATATCAGTATGCACTTACATTATACATTGGTTTTCTAGAGACAAAAAAAGGAGTTAGTGTAGAAAATCTATGCGGTGGAAGTTTCAACAGGGTTTCAATAGAGGAATGGCTGAAATGGCTAATGGAAAAGCGTGGTTGCAGTCCAGAAACATGTAATAACAGACTAGCTTCCTTAAGAGCGTTTCTAAAATATCTAGGTAGCAGGGAAATTATTCTGTTGTATCTTTCGAGGATGCAACAAGAATTCCACGAAAAAAGGAATTACGGAAAAAAGTAAAAGGGATGAGTAAAAAAGCGGTACAGGTATTGTTATCTGTTCCAGATTTATCTACAAAAGCAGGGCGAAGGGATCTGGCACTTATGATTATCATATACAGCACTGCCGCCAGAATGGATGAAATCTTATCCTTAAAAATAGAACAGTTGCGTTTAAATGCTGAAAAACCGAATGTCACCATCATTGGAAAGGGAAGTAAAATCAGAACATTATTTCTCTTCCCTAAGGCAGTTGCACATTTAAGAGAAATACCTGAAAGAATTCCATGGAGATAATCCAAATCCAAAATCTTATGTTTTTTATCTCAAGGAATACTGGATTTTATGGGAAAATGAGTCAGACCTGCAGTAAATAAGCAACTGAAAAAGCATGCCAAGCTGCACATGAAATGTGTGATGAAGTGCCAATGGATCTTCATGCTCATCAGCTAAGACATGCCAAGGCCTCCCACTGGTTGGAAGATGGCATGAATATCGTACAGATTTCCTTTCTGTTAGGACATGAACAGCTCCAGACAACAATGGTATATCTTGACATTACCATAGAGCAAGAATTAAAGGCTCTTGCAACACTTGAAGATGAGAATGATAAAAAAGTGATCAAAGAAATGGAAAAATGTAAAAGACGGACTAGCAGAATTCTGCGGTGTGAAATCAATGAAAAAGTAAAAGAAAAAAATCCAAACCTTTTTTTATTAAGCTCTTTATATTATCAAGCAACTTTGAAAAAGGTTTGGATTTTATTTATGTTTGGATAACGAATATCATGCATCCTTGGTCCATAACCAAGTCCCTTATGTTCAATTCCGGCCAGTTCCAGAAAACGTCTGAAATAGATATAAATTCGTGTTGTCGATATCTTCCCTTGCTTATAGGAAGAACCATTGTCAAAAAAGTAGACACCGGAGGTAACTGATTCTTTTGATTTATTTAAGTATTCACTGCAGATCTTAGCAAGAGAGTTGGAAATGGTAACAATCCGCTTGTTATCATTTTTGGCATGGTTGATATGTATTATTCCCAATTTGAGATCCACTTGATTTACTTGAAGATGAGAAATTTCGGAGACTCGCATACCAGTACAATAAAGCATGGCAAAGATGCATGGCATACAGTTCAGCATGTTTGGAGTAACTGTATAATCCTGTTTGGATTTGTAATCTTCGGTGGCCTTCAGTAAGGAAGTAATTTCATCATGGCTAAAAACATATGGAACAAATGTATTGCCCCCCTTTTTGATTAGCATCGGAAGAACATACACATCATCAAGGCGAAGTACGATGGCCATATATTTCCCTAAGGAACGAATGACGGAGGAAATCCGTCTGGCTGTGGAATTCCTAATCTTACTAATGTCTAGAAAGCTGAGAACCGTTTCCTGTTTCAGGCATGGTACAGTTTCTGGATACAAACAGCAATGCGCATCAAAACGGCACATAATCGGAATAAACGACTCTGGTACACAACCATCAACATTAACCTTATATTCAACAAAGGAAATAATCTGTGCTGCAAGGTAACTCTGGAAACGTGATGTATAACAAAATAGGTTTTATTTTCCATCCGTAGGTACCTCCAGTCCACATAGACGCAAATGTAGGACATCAACTTTTGTGTAAATCCGAGTGGTATCTAAAGATGTATGTCCTAATGTTTTTGATATTTCCAGTATACCTATGTTGGATGCCAACATATTTGAAGCCAAGGAATGTCGTAAGCTATGGCTACCATGTTTACGGCCGTTTATCACTATTCCAGAACATAGGAATGCGTTAAAAATCATAGATGAAATTGATGTAGAATTTAATCTATTGCCATCCTGCTTCAGAAAAATATGAGAATTATTACTATCTGGCCGTTCCTCTATGAGATAATCAATGATAGCATTCCCAGTTTGGGGTATTAGGTGATGATTCAATTCATTTCCAGTCTTGGATTGGATAATGTGAATAATTCCATTGTCCCAATCAATATTACTTAAAAGCATATCCACAAGATTGCTAGAGCGGAACCCATATACTGCTGCTAATAGTGCAATGGCATAATTCCTTTTCCTGTTTTGATTATTACTTTTAAGATAATCAAGAAGTAGGGATATTTCATCTGGGGTATAAACTGAAGGGATGTCCGTATACCTTCTTTTTCTGGTAGATGGAAAAAAGCACACTGTAATCAACATCAAAGAATCCTTGTTCAAAGCAATAAACAAGGAAACGTTTTAAAACTTTAAACTTCGACTTTATTGTCTGCTTAGATACTCCTTTTAAGGCATTAAAATATCCAAGCACCTGACTATCGCTGATGATTGAAAGCGGACAGCAAGTGAGATAATGATGAACAATTCCATATGCATACCGTTTAGATTTGAGACTGTAATCTAGGTTGTTTATATGAAGTATATAGCTTTCTAGAACTAAATTTTCATACTCCGGTAGAACTTGCCTAACAGATGCACCGGGCATTGATGTTCCTGATATGGAACCACAAGAATGGAATTCTCCCAACGCTTTAAAAGCGTGATATATACGGTACTCTTTTGGTGGAAGGGTGGATGGATTTTCTCCCATGATATCCCGGCCATATTTATTGATTACATAACTGACAAAAATGTCTTCTGAAAAATCAGCATCTTCATCAGTTGATTTTATGAGACCGTTCCAGGACGCACATTTAACTATATTATAACAAATTTTTATCGTAAAAGTAAGTGAAAAATTCAATGCATAATTATAAAAACAAAAAAAACGTATAAAAAGTATGAAATATAGTGTCATAGGAGACAAGATTCAATACTTTTTATAAATTTCTACATATATTTGACAAAACATGATATAATTAGTTAATTTGAAGGGGAGGGATTTTTTAATGAAAAAAATATTATTATTTTTACCAATTGTTGTTCTATTATTCTTATTTCAACCAACGTTTAATGCTAAGGCAGTTGTAATCTGCCCTTATTTCGTTGGCGACCCAACTTGTGGTACTATAAACGATAGACCATCTTCAGCAACTAAGTTTACAGTTACAAATGTTGGTCCAGATAATCAGTATTCATATAGAGGCTATTTTGATGAGCTAAGAGATTATTATTATAAGTTTACTGCTCCGATTACAGGTACATATGATACATATGTGATGTTAATGGAATCTAATCGTTATATCGATGCAACGTTTCTTGACTCGAATCAAAATGTAATTAGCGCAAAACAAACGAGCGATTATATTCATTTTGGAAAAATTTCTTTGACTTTTGGTCAAATTTATTATTTTAGACTGCACTCTTATTGGAGTGATTTTGTTAATTTTTCAATTGAAATGACCATTGATGATCTAAATAATGTAACGAATCCTACAAATGTAACAAGTATCCCGAGCACAACTTCTGCTAATATTAATTTTGTTGGTGATGTAGATTATTATACATTTACACACAACGGTAATGCTGGTTTTTATGATATAAACATAAGTGGTGTAGATGTCAAGAGTAAATTATATGAGGACGGCAAATTATTAAGTTGTGGTTCAGAAGAACTAATATGTTATAGTGACGGAAGTTTGGGTTTAACAAGGAATAGACTTGAAAATTATTACCCTGTTGATGTTAGTTTTCTACTTGAAATTCAATATCTTACATCAACGGGTAGTTATGAGGTTAATATTCAACATATTAACGATTCAAATACTTGGATGAATCCTACATATGTTAGTCCATCATCTTACCTATCAATGCACAATTCGATTTTCGTGGAGATAGGGATTTGTATATATTTGAAAACCCAAGTGATAATTTTATTATGATTGAATCTTCATCAATTATATCAGTTAGTAAATGGAAAGATTATCTTTGGAATTTAGTTTACGCCCCGGTTAATGTTACTGATCCCAAAAATTTATTAGGTAATAATAATAATATCTACGAAATAACCAATCCTGATGGTTCAGTTTTTGAAGTAAGAAGTACTGTTGGATATACCGGAGATTATTATATTAAATTTACAGATAATTTTGCAACAAATCCGAATATAACTTGCATTACTATTACTTATTATAAAGATATTTATAAAATAACTGATATTTATTTTTATACTAAAGATAGTGCTAAAGCTTTTGCAGATTCAATAAGTGTAGGTAAAAATGTGTACATGACAGAAGCTGCAATTGCAGTGATTATTGGTGCTTTAGATCCAACTAAAATATCTGTTCTTGCAGGTGCTTTGTGGGGACTTTCTGAATACAATAGAAGTAATTTAATTTCAAACATATATGCAGAAGATGGTCCAATGAGAGTGACATTTATTACAGACGCATTAGGCATTTTATATTCTAATAATTGTGTAACGAGTTTTACTCCACCTAAATTATTTGTTCTTTATGATGAACCAACAATAGCAGATTTTATAGTAAACTGATGGGAGTGAAGTAGACGAGTGATTAATAAATATTCAATTCTAGCATGTTCGGTTATTTTTATTATTTTTTTAATCTTTAGGAAAAAAAATAATTATAGAATAACGATTTATATATTATCATTAATTAGCGAATTACTATTTTTTATTTATTTAGTAATTTATAACTTTAATTTTTATATACCAATTATATATTCGATTCTCATTATAAAAGAATATATGCAAATATCTTTTAAAAATAGATACCTATATAAATTAATTTATATTTTATTATTCATTTTGTTGTTTTTTTGTTTCTATCATTATTTTTCTTTTAATATTCGAAAATAAAAAAAGATGCCACCCCGGCGTTAATATGCGGGATTAAAAAATTAGGTTGTAAGCAATTAAAAAAATAAAGAAAAAACTTGACCTTTAATTATCTACATTTGACTTTGACTATTAGAAAAAAAAGCACTTTTTACACAATGTCATCAACTTAAGGATTGTTGACATTGTATACTAATTATGATATGCAAAAGTGATTTGGTAAAAGGTATAAAATTAAAGTTTATACCTTTTATTTTTGTCAATAATGTAGTGATATTATGTTTATATATAAATTGTAATATTTATTATAATATGGTAAAATATAGTGAGATAGGAGTGATATTTTGTTTGTAAAAATCTTAGAAAAAAAACAAAAAAACGGTACTAAATATTATGCTGGTCTTGTTGAAAACAACAGAATCGACGGTAAAGTCGTTCAAAAAGTTCTATTGTATTTCGGTCAGGTTACTGAGGAACAAATCCCTTATTTAAAAGCTGCTTATGCCAAAAAGAAACCTAAGCTTGTTTACGAGGATGAAAATGATAAAAATGAAGAAGTTTAAAGTATTTGAAGAACTTACTGATCTAATTCACAATATTGACGTTAAGTACATTGATCTCATTCGTGGCGAGAATAAATCTTCATTTATCAGACACAGGAAAATAAGCCCTAATCTTATTTTCCTTTTTTTATTGGCTTTCAAAGGAAAATCATTGAAGAATGAATTAGAAACTTTTTATGGGGATATCTCTAAAACGAAAGATGTTACCAATGCAGGATTTGGCAAACAAAGGATGAAATTTAATCCTAATGCCATTAAGGTCATGAGTAAGGATTATATTAAACATTATTATGAAAAAGGTTTTAATATAAAGACAATTAAAGGTTACATCCCTATAGCTGGCGATGGCAGTGACATAATTGTTCCTTTAACTGAAGAAAACAAAAAAGTATTCGGTTATCAAAAAGGACACAATAATAGTCCAGCTATGGCTAAAATTTCGACAATGTATGATTGTATTAATAAAGTAATTTTCGATGTTCAGTGAAACACTTATAAATATTCAGAAATTAATTTAGTATATGAGCATCTTTTGGTAGTACGGGATATATTAAAGGGTAAAAAAATAATATCGATTTTTGATAGAGGATATCCGAATATAAAATTAATACTAAATTTAATCGATAATGAAGAGAAATTTCTGTTCAGATTAAAATCAAGCGATTTTAAAAGAGAACAGAAATTAATGCAATCAGATGATGAGTGGGTTGATATTACTTTTGATCGTGCCAGATTAAATCAATACCGAAAGGATTTTTATTTTTGCGAAAGACTATTAAAAATGAAGAAATTATCATTAAGATGTGTCAAGATTCCAATTCGGACCGCTAATGATGAGGAAGTAGAGGAAATATTACTTACAAATCTTGATTATGATGAATTCAGTAATGAATGCATCCCTCTATGTTTTTTTAGGGTTGGAAGATGCGCAATTGTCATATAAGACTTAATAATTTGATTAAGATGATCACCTTCTGAAAATGGAAGAAAAGGAGCCATATGTCTGACGAAAATAATATCAGAATCAATTTTAGGTCATCCCTACTTAAGGTAATCAATAATAGCCCATCCGACTTCAGTTGGTATAGGTAGTGTGACAATATTTTTTGTCTTTGACTGCTTAAATATAAGCTTTTTATCTTCCCAATGGAAACAGTTGAAAGTAAGTTTTTTAATATCTGAAACCCTAAGTCCAAGAACACATGCTAATAGTATAATGGCATAATCACGTTTACCTTTTGGATTTCCACGATCTATGGCTTTAATTAGTGAATTCAATTCTTCCTAAGTCCATACTGATGGTATTCGGGTCTGTTTTCTCGCTTGAATCATAGGCGTTTTGGAAGCAAGGTCATCTTTAATAATTTCTTTTTCCAATAGATATCGAAGAAAGCATCGTATTGCACATATGCATTGTTCAACGGTCTTATATGAATAACCTACAAGTGTTTTAATGTAAGAATGGACTAATACTAGGGTAACTTTTTGACAATTGTCAACTCCTTGTGAAATCAGATAGTCAAGAAATTTTGTTGTTTGTTTCACATAATGTTCTGTAGTAACTTTAGAATAATCTCTTTGTATACAATAATTTTTAAAATCATTGCTAATATTTATAAAGTAAGAATCAGACAGTAAATTATGATGCTTATAATATCTTCTTAAGACTGAATGATGAAGTTGAAAATCTCCAATCATCCTGATAACACGTAATTCTTGTGCATCTTTTTGGGATAGGGTCTTATTTAAATTCGTTTGAAATATTTGAAAATTAGTTTCAAGGAAGTCAATTCCTAATTGTTCTGTAAAAAAAATATTATTTTTTTAAAATTAAGGAGTTTCTGCCATCGATTTCTATAAAACTTCATGCTCCCATTGGAATAACCTAGACGAATCAATTCATCTTCTAATTCTTTGGATTAAAAGAACTAATAGAATTAATATGCAGCCAAAGAATCAATCGAATCATCATCAATTATAAAGATAGGCTAATAAGATATGGATATGAAATCATAGAAAATATATGTGAGCTAAACGGTGTTAAAATCGAAATCATTAATCATACAGAAGATAAAACATATGAACAGGAATTAGTAGAGGATGTATTATCTATTATTACAGTTTTTTCTTCAAAATTATATGGAAGTAGAAGCCATAAAATAAAAAAAATCAAAGAGGAATTTATAAAACTAATGAAATAAAGAGTTAATATGAAAGATAGGTTCTTTCTCAAGAATAGGTGTTTTTAGAAATGATAAAGGGCTGCTCGCTTTAATTTCGAGTAGTCCTTTTGTTATCATATAAATAATATTTTAACTATTAAAATTGTAGCAGGATTTCAAATAGATTTGTTAATAATATCCAAATTTTAGAAAGAACCGAAAGATAATATTAACTTTTTTAAATATATCAATCATTATTCATTGATAACCAAACAAATGTTTGCTATAATGTATATAGGGGAGGTGATAGTGTGATATTTAATAGAAGCGTTGAAATTACTTTTAATAAAAAAGATCAATTGATATTAGATGGTCAAAGTAAAATATGTAACTGGTTATATAATCATTTATTAGAGATGGTTAAAAGTGATAAGGTATCCGGATTATTAGAAGGTAGAAATTTACGAAATGAAATACCAAAACTTAAACTAGAAAAACCATTTTTAAAAAGTGTTTATTCATCACCATTAAAAAATGTAGCTTTTAGATTAAAGTCAACATTTAATGGCTTTTTTAATTATGAAAGAGGGTTTCCTAAGTTTAAATCTTGGAAAGTCAAATGGTTTTCTTTATTTTATGATGAACCTAACAAAGGATATAAAATAATCAATAATAAAGAAATACAAATAAATTTAGGAATAGATAAAGATAATAGACGATTAAAAGTAAATGGCTTATTAAAAGAGACATTACATTTAAAAGAAACCGATCAAATAAAGAATTTTAGAATCTGTAAAAAACGAAGAAAATTTTATGGTATATTCTGTATAGAGCGAATTGATATTGTCCCAAAACATGTGAACAGTTTTTTATCAATTGACCCTAACCATAAGAATTTCTTTGTAGGAATTAACAATAAAGGTGAAAGTATTGAATTTGAGAAAATAACACAAATTCAATATTTTGATAAGGTAATAGATGAAATAAAATCAAAAAGAGATAAATGTAAAAAAGGTTCAAAAAGGTGGAAAAGATTGAATAGAGCAATAGATAAACCGTATCACAAAAGACAAGAACAGATAAAGTCAATGTGTTATGGTGTATCTAATTATATAGCGAGGAACTATGATTGTGTATTAATAGGTGATTATACGCCTAGTTTAGAAACCGCAAAATACGAAACGATGCATCGGAGCATGTTAAACCAAACAATCATAGGAAAATTTAGAACGATATTAGAATGGGTGATGATAAGAAGTGGAAAACAATTTAAGTTAGTAGATGAACATGAAACAACGAAAGTATGTTCTATATGTGGTCATAGTGAAAAGAAGAATCCATCGATAAGAGAATTTGTTTGTCGCAATTGTGGGCGACATTTAAATAGAGATATTAATAGTAGTATAAATATCGCTAAAAAAGGAAATATATTGTCTGGCTTTAGACTATGTTAAATGGGAATTATCTCATGTAACATATACTGCAAAATGGGATTATAGGAAATCTAGAATCTTATTTACAGGCTATGCATCTAAAAAAGCTGCATAGATGAATTAAATCAAAGATAGGAAAATCTTTGAGCAAAATCTATCTAAGGTTAGGTTTTAGACAGATTTAGTTAGATTTTGTAGAGCGGCAAAAATAATTAATATTTAGCCTCTACTCGATTCGATAAATAAATGTGTTATAATAATATCTATTTTGATTTGATATTAATTCAGAAATAAAATTACAACATTTGATGTAAAAAAGGGACTATCAAATTGATAGTCCCTTCATTTTTATGCTAGAATAACTTCATCAACTGTTCTAGTTACATAATAAGCGCCTTTTATAGCGACTAATGAACCATTTTTAGTACTAATAATATTATTTGTGATAATTGCATCCATTGCGGTTTTAACATCAATTGGGTCAACTGGTGAGACAGGTTCATCGATATTTATAGTATAAGATTTATTATTTTCTGTTATAAAAACAAGTTGTAACTTAGTATCCATTTTTTCACCTCCTTTTTAATAATTAATGAATTAGGATTACACTGTTAATACATAACCCTCGTCAACACAAATACTTGATAATTGGTTTGAAAATAAAACAGCTAATTTAGAACCTACTTCATGTATTTCTTCAGGTGTTGCTGCCTCACTAAAATACTTATAAGATTTCTTTAAATAAAGTGGATTTCCTTTTGCGTCAACACCATTTTCTAATACAAGAATTAAGGTTTGTCCATCAAATGTTTTTGATATCATCACTATCACCTCCCTTCACTATATAAATAAACTCATTTTAATAAAATGGGGAAAAAATTTAAAAAAAAATTAAATTAAATGGATGGGAGTTAGTTTATGATGATATGAATGCATGAAAACATGTTATAATATAAGAAGACTTAATAAATAGGAGATGTAAACATGGATACAGTTGTCAACATCATAGGTGCAGGACTCGCGGGTAGCGAAGCTTGTTATCAACTTGCAAAAAGAGGAATCAAGGTACGATTATATGAAATGCGTCCTGTAAAAACAACAGGGGCGCACCATACCCCTTATTTTGCAGAACTAGTATGTAGTAATTCAATGCGTGCAAATGGCTTAGAGAATGCGGTAGGTGTGTTAAAAGAGGAGATGCGTCAATTAGATTCAATCATTATGCAGGCTGCAGATAAAACTTCAATTCCAGCTGGGGGAGCTTTAGCAGTAGATCGTGACTCTTTTCCAAAATTAGTAACTGAAATGTTAAGTAATTTCCCCAATGTAGAAATTATTCATGAAGAGGTAGAAAATATCCCTGAGGGATTTACAATTATTGCAACGGGTCCTCTCACAAGTGATAAATTAAGTGTTAAAATACAAGAAATGCTAGGCAATGATTATTTTTATTTTTATGATGCTGCAGCCCCGATTGTTGACAAAGATTCGCTGAATTTTAATAAAGTGTATCTAAAATCACGATATGATAAAGGTGAAGCAGCTTATTTGAATTGTCCCATGACAGAAGCTGAATTTAATGCATTTTATGATGCATTAGTAAGTGCTGAATGTGCAAAACCCAAAGCATTTGAAGAAGAAATCTTTTTTGAAGGATGTATGCCTGTTGAAGTCATGGCAAAAAGAGGAAGACAAACCTTACTGTTTGGGCCGATGAAACCAGTGGGATTAGAAGACCCCAAAACAGGAATAATTCCTTATGCTGTGGTGCAATTACGCCAAGATAATGCTTCAAAGACGATGTATAATTTAGTTGGTTTTCAAACTCATTTAAAATTTCCTGAACAGAAAAGGGTTTTTCAATTAATTCCTGGCTTAGAGGATGCTGAGTTTTTACGTTATGGAATCATGCATCGCAATAGTTTCATTAATTCACCACAATTCTTGAAAGCAACTTATCAGTATAAGGATAATGAAAAATTATTTTTTGCTGGACAAATGACGGGTGTTGAAGGATATGTGGAGAGTGCTGCATCAGGTTTATATGCAGGTATCAATATGGCTAACTTGATACAAGGTAAAGAATTAATCACCTTCCCAAAAGAAACTATAATTGGGTCAATGAGTAAGTATATTACAGAAGCAGATTCAAAGTCTTTTCAACCGATGAATGCTAATTTTGGAATTGTAAGTGATTTGGATTTTCGTCATAAGAAAAAAGAACGAAAATCATTATATGCAAAAAGAGCATTAGAGGAAATAAAGCGAATTAAAGAAAATAATGACTTATAAAGTGAAGTGATAAGATGGAACATTATCTAGTGATGTTTAAGAATTATCTAATTTATGAAAGAAATTTTTCGAATTATACCGTTATTAATTATGAAATTGATTTACGAGATTTTTATGAATTTTTAGAATATGAGGAACTTCACGTTGAGGATATAACTTATCAATGGGCAAGGAAATATTTAGCTTTTTTACATAAACGACAATTTGCAAAATCTACATTAGCGAGAAAAATATCTTCTTTAAGAACGTTTTATAAATATTTATTGAGTAAAAAATTCGTGAAAGAAAATCCATTTCTAATTTTGTCATTGCCAAAAAAGGATAAGAAAATCCCTAAGTTTTTTTACCCTAAAGAGATAGAAGAATTATATAAAAGCATTGACATGAATGATTTTTTAGGTGAACGAAATTTAGCGATTATTGAACTTTTGTATGGGTCTGGATTACGAGTAAGTGAATTATGTAATTTAGAGTTATCACAACTTCACTTTGACGATCAAATCATTTTAGTTAAAGGGAAAGGCAATAAAGAACGGATAGTACCGATGAATATTTACTGCATAAGTGCGATAAATAATTATATGAATAACAGTCGTAAAGAACTATTAATGAAATCAAAATCAAATACCTATAGTTTGTTCTTAAATCATCGGGGAACGAAACTTACTGTACGAGGAGTTCGCGATATTTTAAATAGAATTATCCTTCGTACTTCACAAATTTCGAGCATCTCACCTCATATGTTGCGGCATACATTCGCTACTCATTTACTTAATAATGGAGCAGATATTAGAAGTGTTCAAGAATTACTTGGCCATTCACAATTATCTACAACCCAAATATATACTCATATTTCGAAAGAACAATTAAGAAAAGTTTATATGGGAGCACATCCCCATGCAAAGGAGACGTAAGTGAAGTTAAGAGGATTTGAAATAGTAAAAGGATATGAAGACAAGGTGATTAATTTACCTCAAAGGCAAACCCTTTATTCAGCAGGATATGACATAGAAGCCTTCGAGACAGTTGAATTATCACCACATGAAATAAAACTTATACAGACTGGCTTAAAAGCCTATATGCAAGATGATGAGGTTCTTAAAATTTATATTCGGTCAAGTATAGCAGTAAAAAAACAGCTAGTCTTAGCCAATCATGTTGGAATTATTGATGCAGATTATTACAATAATGAAAAAAATGATGGACATATTTTAATTCCTATATACAATTTTTCAAATCAAATGACCATAATAAATAAAGGCGATAAAATTGCCCAAGGTATTTTCCAAAAATACTTAATGATTGATTCGGATAGCCCTAATCTAAATTCACGAAAAGGCGGATTTGGTAGTAGTAATAAATAAAATAAAAAAAGTATCCGAAATAATTGAAAAATAGTATTAAATATGATATACTTTACTGCGGCAAAAAAAATACACACACAAGTCTAGAAAGTCGTCGTGTGCTAATTATTAGTGGCGGTTTTTGTTGAAATTTGTGGAGGCCAAACAAAACAAAAATTAGGAGGAAAAAACTTAATGTCTGTAGTTTCAATGAAACAATTATTAGAAGCTGGTGTTCATTTTGGACATCAAACGCGTAGATGGAATCCAAAGATGGGTAAATATATCTATGCAAAAAGAAATGGTATTTACATCATCGATCTTCAAAAATCTCAAGAGAAGATTGAAGAATGTTACAAAATAGTATTTGATATCGTTAAAGACGGTGGAAAAATATTATTTGTCGGAACAAAAAAACAAGCTCAACAAGCAGTTAGAGAAGAAGCAATTCGTTCTAGCCAATATTATGTTAATCAACGTTGGCTTGGAGGAACTTTAACAAATTATGCTACTTTAAAAACACGTATTAATCGTTTGTTTGAATTAGAAGGAATGTTTGAAGATAACAGTATTACAAATTATCCTAAAAAAGAACAAATTCTATTAAAAAAAGAATTAGAAAAATTACAAAAATTCTTTAATGGGATTAAAGACATGAACGAACTTCCAAGTGCACTTTTCGTTATTGATCCAAAAAAAGAAAGAAATGCAATCTTAGAAGCTCACAAATTAAACATCCCTGTGTTCGGCATTGTTGATACAAACTGTGACCCAGACGATGTTGATTATGTTATCCCAGCAAATGATGATGCTATTAGAGCAGTAAAATTAATCTTAACAATAATGGCTAACGCTTCAGTTGAAGCTCAAGGTGGAAAAATTGTTCGTTTAAATGAAGAAAGAGAACAAGAAGGATATAGACCAAGAGAAGAAAGTAAGCCTAAAGAAGTAGTTGAAGAAACAAAGGAGACTACTGAGGAATCTGCAGAATAATAACAATTCTTGTGGTGATAAAGTAACTCCTTTATCACCTTTTTTATAAGACTAGTTAATAATGAAACATATAGGAGGAAATTATATGGCTGTTACAGCACAAATGGTAAAAGAATTACGTGAAAAAACAGGCGCAGGTATGATGGATTGTAAAAAAGCATTAGTAGCTTGTGAAGGAAATATGGATGAATCAATCGATTGGTTGAGAGAAAAAGGAATAGCAAAAGCAGCAAAGAAAGCTGATAGAATTGCAGCTGAAGGTTTATGTAATGTAATGCATAGAGGGCAATACAGCTGTTGTATATGAATTAAATTCTGAAACTGATTTCGTTGCGAAAAATGAACAATTTTTAAATTTATTAGATACTTTAGGAAATATACTTATTAAAGCAAAACCTACTGATTTAGAAACTGCTTTAGCAGTAACTGATAATGGAAAAACAGTAGAAACATTAGTTATGGAAGCAAGTGTTAAAATTGGTGAAAAATTAACGCTTCGTCATGTAATGACTGTTAACAAAACTGATTCTCAAGTTTTTGGTGCTTATAAACATATGGGTGGAAAAATTGCTGTTGTTACTGTATTAGAAGGCAATAATGATGAAGTGGCTAAAGACATTGCTATGCATGTTGCTGCGATTAATCCTAGATATGTCGATGAAACAAATGTTAATCCGAATGATGTTAGTTATGAAAGAGAAATGTTTACAAAAGAATTTGAAAATGAATTAGCTACTGAAACAAATGAAAAAGCAAAAGCTGCAAAAATGCAACGTATTCCTCAAATTGTTGATGGAAAAGTCAATAAATGGTTAAAAGAAAGTTGCTTAACACAACAAGCTTTTGTTAAAAATCCTGATATAACTGTATTACAATATACAAAAGAACATAATTGTCAAGTTGTAAGTTTTATCCGATTTGAAGTTGGAGAAGGACTCGAGAAAAAAACTGATAACTTTGCAGAAGAAGTTATGGCACAAGTTCGTGCATAGTAAAAAGGCACACTTGTGCCTTATTCATAAACTTTAAAAGGATGGGAAAGCAATGGATAATAAAGTATATAGTCGAGTCATATTGAAATTAAGTGGTGAAGCATTAGCGGGTCCCAATAAAGTGGGGATAGACCCATTCACAGTAAAGGAAATAGCTTTAGAAATTAAAGAAGCTTACACATCAGGTGTTCAAATAGGAGTCATCGTTGGAGGTGGCAATATTTGGCGCGGGAAATCAGCAAGCGAAATGGGAATGGAAAGAGCTAGTGCTGATTATATGGGAATGCTTGCAACAGTGATGAATGCCTTGGCATTACAAAATGCTCTTGAAGCGATTAATGTTGATACGCGTGCAATGACTTCAATAAGTATGGAAGCTGTTGCCGAGCCTTATATTCGTCGTCGGGCAATTAGACATCTAGAAAAAGGCAGAATCGTGATTTTTGGCGGTGGTACAGGTAATCCTTACTTTTCGACTGATACAACGGCAGCATTAAGAGCTGCTGAATTAAATGCAAACGCTATTTTAATGGCAAAAAACCGTGTAGATGGTGTTTATGACTCAGATCCAGTGACAAACCCTAATGCCAAAAAATATAATAATTTAACATTTTTAGAATTAGTAAATCGTAATTTAAAAGTTATGGACTCAACAGCGGCAACATTATGTATGGATAATAATATCGATGTTGTTGTGTTTAATATGAATACTAAAGGTAATATAAAAAAGGCCGTTGAAGGTCAAAAAATTGGTACTACAGTAAAGGGGAGATAAAAATGCCAGATACAATATTAATGGATGCTGAAGAAAGAATGGAGAAAGCAGTAGATTCATTACGTCATGAATTGTCAACGATTAGAACAGGACGTGCTAGTGCTAATGTCTTAGACAGAGTGATGGTGGAATATTATGGAACACCAACACAGATTAATCAAATGTCTTCAGTTTCAACTCCTGAAGCACGTTTATTAGTCATTAAACCATTTGACAAATCAATGTTACACACTGTAGAAAAAGCAATTTTAGCATCTGATTTAGGAATTACACCTTCAAATGACGGACAAGTCATTCGTATTTCGTTTCCACAATTAACAGAAGAAAGACGTAAAGAATTAGCGAAATTGGTTCATAAATATGGTGAAGAAGCCAAAATTGCAGTTCGAAATATTAGACGTGATGCTAATGAAGCATTAAAAAAATTAGAGAAAAACAGTGAAATTACAGAAGATGATTTAAAAGGCTATTCAGAGGATGTTCAAAAAATTACTGATGAATATTCAAAGAAAATTGATGAAGTAGAACAAGCTAAAGAAAAAGATATTTTACATGTATAAAAAAATGGTAGGAATTTTGATGATTCCTACCATTTTTATCTTAGAGATTTAAATTAATCTTTATAATCAGTCATCTGATAAACTGAAAAATCTCTTGTGAGCGGATCAATTATTTTCTCATTATTGTCATTATAATAAATATTTTTATAACCAGTTATAATAAAGGTAATATCAAATAAAGTAAAGAAAAATACAATTCCAGAAGTAAAAATTTCCGTGATGATATAGGTAGAAAAATGATTATCATCCTTAATAAATATACTCAATATCATAGATAATAAACCACTGATTATCATCATAAATATAGAAAGTCCAAGATGACCTTTTATGTATCTTTTTGATTTTTTAAATGTTTCTGTTGTACCTTCAAAAAAACCAATATAGCTTACAAAGCGGTAATATCCTGAGTAATAAAAGACAAAAATAATTATTCCGATTCCCAGAAATAACGCAACAAGAATCATTAAAATTGGCATAATAGAAAAGATGATGCATATAAAGAAATAACCAATAAGGACAAAAAATAATAATAAGAAATATAAGACATCCATTAAAATAAAACTAATATATTTTCGTATTATATTTCTTCTATGATTCTTATCTTCAGGATTAATTATAGTCTTAAAAGCAGTGTGGACAATTAATCCCGCAATCAGTACTGTGATTAAATAAGTAAGTAATCCGAACAATAGGAAAGTCACATTAAAAACTTTTTCTATTATTTCTTTAGAAGTGCCATTCTTCAAATTATCTTGTATTTGTGTAATGTATGATGTTAAACTATCATTGAATATTAAGTAGAGAATAATGTTTAGGAAAATTTGAATGATAAAAAAAATGACAATAAATTTTCCCTTTTCTTTCATCACTAATTTAATATTATCAAAAATATTGTCAACTAGATAATTGTTACTATCCATATTTATCTATCCCCTTCATAAATCTGAAGTTATCATATCATATAATCAATATTTAGTAAATACTAACACTAAAATAAGAAAAAAATTTAATTCTTTATCAATATTGAGTGGAAATAAAACGTAAATTGTTATAAAATAAGAATATTGAGAAGTTGTTTGGAGGAAAAGCAATGTTATTTAAACGTAAAAAAGAAATATTAAACCTAGACATTGATACAAAGAATCTTCCCAAGCATATTGCGTTTATTATGGATGGGAATGGCAGATGGGCAAGAAGAAGAGGATTACCTAGAACAGCCGGTCACAACGAGGGTGGAAAGACCCTCCTTAAAATTGTCAATTACTGTAGTGAAATGGGTATAAAAGCAATGACCGTATATGCTTTTAGTACTGAAAATTGGTCTCGCCCGAAAAATGAAGTAGATTATTTAATGGAGTTACCAAGTCGATATATTAAGGCTTATTTACCCAAAATGAACGAAGCCAATATTAAAATGAATTTCATTGGTTTTATTGATCCCTTGCCTGAAAAAATGAAAATGGAGTTAAAAGAAGCACTTGATGCAACTAAAGATAATACTGGTATGATCTTTACGATTGCCTTAAACTATGGAGCACAAGATGAAATAGTTGATGCAACTAAACAAATTGTAAGAGATTTTACCAATAAAAAAGTTAAAATGGAAGATATTAATAAGGATTATTTTGCGAAAAAATTGATGACTGTAGGTTTACCTGATGTCGATTTATTGATTCGCACAAGTGGTGAAATGAGAATTAGTAATTATCTTTTATGGCAAATTTCTTATAGTGAACTATATTTTACAAATAAGTATTGGCCAGATTTTAATGAAACAGAATTAAAAAAAGCTATTGTAGAATTTCAAAAAAGAAACAGACGATTTGGAGGGTTAAAAGGAGAATAATTATGAAGCAAAGAATTATAACAGGATTGATTATTATTTTGATCTTAATTCCCATTTTTTTATCAAAGTTACTATATGATATAAATCATTACATATATATTTTAGGGTTAATATTAACAGTCATTGCTATGAATGAAATGATTAATATGAAAGAGACAGAGAAGAAACTTCCATTTGAAGTTCATGTGATTGCTTATTTATCAGTCATCTATATGAGCTTTTATGCAAGCTTCGGATCAGTATTTTCAGTACCTACGAAATATAATATAGATATTATTCCACTAGTTGCTATTTTATTATTGTTAGTAATGGTTTTTAGAAAACAATTTAAAATTATTGATACAAGTTTCATGTTATTTGCTATTTTATATATTGGATTATCTTTTCAGAGTTTAGTTTATTATTTCTTAAAAGAAAATGGAATATATGAATTAATTTTTATTATTTTAATAGCGATATTTACAGATACTTTTGCTTATTTTAGTGGAACTTTTTTTGGTAAACATAAACTATGTCCCTCAATAAGTCCTAAAAAAACAATTGAAGGTTCGTTAGGTGGGACAATATTCGCTACGATTTTTGTATCGATATATGCTATTTTTTCTCATAAAATAGACTTTGCATTCAATAATTCAGCGATATATATTATTGGGTTGACTTTATTCTTATCTATAATCTCACAATTTGGTGATTTAATCGCTTCCGTGATAAAACGACATTATAAAATAAAAGATTATGGTAATCTATTTCCAGGCCATGGTGGTGTATTAGACCGATTAGATAGTATCTTATTTACTTCACTCGTTTATTATTATTTAACGACTGAATTATTAACAAAATTATTTTAAGGTGATGAAATGAAAAATATTATACTTTTAGGTGCAACAGGGTCTATCGGAAGCCAAACACTAGATGTAATTATCAATAATATTGATGATTATAAACTTATAAGCATTGCTTTCGGAACGAATTTAGAAAAAGGCATAGAAATTATCAAACAATTTAAACCACAATATGTCAGTGTTACCAATCAAGAAGATGCCCGCAAATTAAAGCTAATTTTTAATGATATTGAATTTGGATTTGGTACAGAGGGTTTAATTCATGCAGCAACCCTTGAAGCAAATAATCCTTATAAAACACTTGTTGTGACAGCTGTCGTTGGGTCCATAGGATTGGTGCCGACAATTGAAGCAATAAAAAAAGGATATGATATAGCCTTAGCAAACAAAGAAACTTTAGTTACAGCAGGACATTTAGTCGTTAAAATGGCACAACTTTATGGAGTGAAATTATTACCCGTTGATAGTGAACATTCTGCTTTGTTTCAAGCTATGAATGGTGAAAATAAACAAACTATCAAAGAATTAATTATTACAGCAAGTGGCGGTTCATTTCGAGATAAGTCTCGTGAAGAATTAAAAAAAGTTACATTAAAAGAAGCACTAAATCACCCGAATTGGAATATGGGAAGTAAAATTACAATTGACTCTGCGACCATGATTAATAAGGGATTTGAAGTGATTGAAGCACATTATTTATTTGACATCCCTTATGAGAGAATTACAACTCTCCTTCATAGAGAAAGTGTCGTTCATTCCATGGTTGAGTTTATTGATACATCTATTATTGCACAATTAGGAACACCGGATATGAGAATACCGATTCAATATGCTCTCACATATCCAGAAAGAGTTGAATCAAATCATTATAAAAGACTTAAACTATATGAGATTGCAGAGCTTCATTTTCAACCATTGGACTTTAAACGATATCCGTGTTTAAAGTATGCTTATGAAGCAGGCTCTACGGGTCACAGCATGCCAACAGTATTAAATGCAGCTAATGAAGCAGCTGTTGCTTTATTTTTACAAGAAAAAATACCATTTTTAGAAATAGAGGACATCATTTTTAGTGCATTAAAGGATCATGAACTGATTAAAAATCCTGACCTCGAAACAATTTTATCAATTGATAAAGAAACGAAGGCTAGAATTTTATCGAAATATTCGAAAGGAGAATAAATACATGAGTTTTTTATTATATATCATAATCTTTATATTTGTATTAGGAATTGTTGTCCTTATACATGAATTTGGACATTTCATATTTGCAAGAAGAGCTGGGATACTTTGCCACGAATTTTCAATTGGAATGGGACCCGCTCTATATAAAATTAAACGTGGAGAAACAACTTATGCGATTAGAGCCATTCCTATAGGTGGCTATGTAACAATGGCAGGTGAAGAACCTGAAACAGAAAAAATAAAAAAAGATCAAGTTATTTACCTTCAAACAAATGGAAATGAAGTTCGAAAAATATATCTTTATAATCCTGAACAGGCTGATGTGCAATATGCACAAGTTATTGATTTTGATTTATATGGAAAAGATGGAAAAAAACTTTATATTCATTATGAAGACCAAAATGGTGTTTCACATTCAGTCACAGTCGCTCGCGATGCTTATTATCAATTTACAAAAACTTTAGAATTGCAAATAGCACCTTATGATCGTTGTTTTGAATCTAAACCATGGCTCAGCCGTTTCTTAACTGTTGTTGCTGGCGCTGGTTTCAATTTTCTTTTAGCGATATTTATCTATATCATTGTCAATTTAGCTACAGGAGTCCCTGTAAGCCAACCAGTTATTGGTAGTGTGTCAGATAATTCCCCAGCCCAACTAGTAGGATTACTTCCAAATGATGAAATCGTGAGCATGGCTGTAGGTAATACGGCAGCAACATCTATTAATGATTGGACAGATTTGGCTACTTTTATGAGGAATTATAATGGTGGTGACATTAAAATAATAATTAAAAGAAATGGTACCATATTACCAACTCCACTAGTTGTGAAACCAGAATTTTACGTTGCAACAATTGGCATTCAAAGTACGAATAATTTATCAAATACCGTAATAGGTTCAATTGCCAATAATTCTAATGCCGCTAAAGAAGGCCTTAAACCTGGCGATGAAATCATTAAAATATCAGGTACTTTAAATGATAATAAAAATACACCAACTGTGGAAAATACACCGGTTGAAGCGAGTCTAGCAGAGAATACTTTAAATAATTGGACAGATATTGTGAATACAATGAAACAATTTTATTTAAGTGAAAAGGTTGAAATAACCGTATTAAGAAATAATGTCCCAATTACTTTTAATGTTCAAACTATAAAAGCGTTAGAACCAGACAATACAACGCAAGCTTTAATTGGAATTGGACAACAGACAGAATTTAATTTCTTTAAATCAATTGGCAATGGATTTACCGATACAGGTGGTGTGATTGGATCTATTTTCCAAACTTTAAATTTATTATTTACTAATAAAAATGTCAGTGTTGGTGATTTATCTGGTCCTGTTGGTATTTATGATATGACCAAGACATTTGCGATGGCTGGAGTAATCTCCTTATTAAGTTGGGTTGCTTTTATCAGTGCAAATATTGGTTTTGTTAATTTACTTCCTTTACCTGCTTTAGATGGTGGACGTTTAATTTTCTTATTAATAGAAGGTGTAGTACGAAAACCGGTTAATAGGAAAGTAGAAGGATATATCCATACTGTTGGATTTATACTGTTTATGATGTTATTTTTGTTTGTCACATTTAATGATATACTGAGAATTCGTGGATAGATAAGGAGAAAAAATGAAACAAAGTTTAATATTTATACCAACACTTCGAGATGAACCTAAAGAAGCTGAGATTATATCTCATAAATATTTGCTTCGGGCGGGTTATATTAAGCAAGTTGCTTCAGGTATTTACACCTATTTACCACTTGCATTACGTTCATTAAGAAAAATAGAAGCTATTATTCGTGAAGAATTAGATGAAATTGGTGCATCAGAATTACTAATGCCTGCATTACAACCATCAGAGTTATGGATTGAAACAGGAAGATGGAACCAATATGGAGATACATTGATGCGGATGAAAGACCGTCATAATAGAGATTTTGCATTAGGTCCAACTCATGAAGAAGTAGTGACTTATTTAATAAAAGATGTTTTAAATAGTTACAAAAAATTACCAATAGCATTATACCAAATTCAAACAAAATTTAGAGATGAATTACGTCCGCGTTTTGGTTTGATGCGTGGTAGAGAATTTATTATGAAAGATGCATACTCTTTTCATAGTAATGAGGTTTCTCTAAATCATTCCTATGAAGATTTCCGTCAAGCCTATATGAATATTTTTGGGCGTTGTGGTTTAAAATTTAGAGCAGTTGAGGCTGATAGTGGAAACATTGGTGGAAGTGAATCATGTGAATTTATGGTTCTTTCTGAAATCGGTGAAGATACTATTATTTATTCGGATGCTTCTGATTTTGCTTCAAATATTGAGGTTCATAATTTGCCTGTAGGAGCACCTAGCCCTGATGGAAAAGGTAAGATTCTCCATGCAAAAGGGATCGAGGTTGGTCATGTATTTAAATTAGGTAGCAAATATACAACTCCGATGAATGCACAATTCACAAATGAAGAAGGTATGCGTGAAGATATTTTAATGGGATGTTATGGTATTGGTGTAAGCCGTGTCTTAATGGCTGTTATTGAGCAAAATTATGATGACAAAGGAATAGTTTGGCCTAAGTCATTAGCACCATTTGACATTCATGTGATTGTTATCGATCCTAAAAATGAAGGACAAATGGCACTCGCAAATGAACTTGAAAAAACCTTAACTACAAAACATTTAGATGTACTTGTAGATGAAAGACAAGAACGTCCTGGAGTGAAGTTTAGTGAATCTGATTTAATTGGTATTCCTATTAGAATAACAATTGGTAAAAATATAGATAAAGGTTTCGTTGAAATTAAACTACGAAACCAAGATGAGAAACATGAGGTTAAAATAGAAGAAATAAGTACTTTTATACAGACAAAATATTAAAAATTTAATTTTATGTTGTATTCATTTTCGAATATTTCACTATTAATAACAATACATACCATAAATAAAGGAGCTGTGACTTAATTAGAAATTACTTTTTAATTAAGCCACAGCTCTTTACATTTATTATCTATTTAACCAACTAGCTAAAGTGATTCTTTTAATTCTTAATAAAGATAGATAAATAGTAATTGAATATATCAAAATTAATAATAAAAAACTGATAAATATTGAGGATAGGTGAATATTAACATTTAAAGTTATATTCATGGTTGTCCCTAAATAATTAAATAATTGCGAAGCACCTAGATAGGATATAGGTAAAGCTAGGAAGAACATCATTAATAGATAAGGTGTATATTGGCTTAATAACAATTTTCTTATTTCATTATTTCTATATCCAAAGGATTTTAATAAAGCAATTTGCTTATCATTATCTTTTATGGTCAATTCCATAATCAACAACATAATGATAATACTTAATATACATATCAATATAAAAGAGAAATTGGTTATTAATACTATCGTATAAAAAAGATGATTTAATTCCCCTAAAATGTCTTTTAGTTGATATGATACTAGAACATGTTGTGATAATTGAACATCATTTGTTAAGTAGGTTGAAGAATAAATGGCATTGATGTGGTTATCATGCTTTGTATCACCATAATACCATTCATTTAAAATAGCCATGTTCCCATAAATAGCATAACCTGTTGGATTATTAGCAATATCGGCTATACTCATAGTTACTACTTGACATCTTTCTAATTTATTATATTGGCAACTAACAGACGAAGTACTGTCTTGAATATTAGTTAATATAGTCATGGTATCATTTATTTTTAAATGAAATTTATCCGCTAATGTTTGGGTTATAATCACATTAGAATTATTTAAAAGACTAGTATCAATGCCTTTAAGCATGATTTTTGCATTAGGATAGCCACCAAAGAATACATTAACATTCGTTTCTTTATTATTCAAAGTTAATACATCAAATGTATAAGTGACAAATCCATCACAATTACTATCACATGAATTCAAATCATTAACAGTTAGATTTAAAAAATTAGGGTATTTTAAATATTCAGCATAAGTGTTGTTATCCTTAACATAAAGATAAATATCATAATAAACATTTTTAGCGTAGAAGATAAATAAGAATAGAAAAGCTGTCATAAATATGGTGATATTAAAACTAATTATTTTTTTTATATTAATATTACCCATTGTTTTTGTAATGTGATAAATGAAGTTCTTTTTATGATTAATAAAATAAAATAGGAAATAAATCAATATGAAGAAGATAGTTATATAATATAATTCTTGTCTTTTTGTGAAATATGCTGTTATAGATGTTATTAATATGGTTAGGGAAATAATAAAAATGGTTAATTTAGTTTGAAGTGATATTTTTCGTTTTTTAATATTAATCGTATCTACTCCATTTAACAATTTAACGGTTTTTTCATGTAATTTAATCTTTAAAATGATTAAGTTGACAATAGTTGTAATGATGATTGGTGCAGATAAACCGACAATTGCCATAAAAGTAATATGCATATTATTTAAAGGTAATAAAAAAATAGTATGAATATAAAACAATATCCATTTACTGCATATAAGACCGGAAATAAACCCAATGGTTGAACCTAAAGTAATGATAGCTATATAGGGCATAATATAAGGAATCATTATTTCACTGGTATGGTAACCTAATGCTTTTAATATCCCTATTTGCTTCTGATCTTGATTCAGTTTACGTAAAAGTAATAATGAGATAAATAGTATTGAAATGACAAGTATAGTGATAGATAAAACATAGGATAAAATGGTTAAATTTTGAATGTTAGTATTTAGTAATTGATCACTGTTGTTATATTGAGGAATTAATAATATATTATTTTTTTTGAATTGATCACTTAAATTTTTTAATGATGCATCAAGATTATTTGTTGGTGTATTAAATTTAGCTGTATAGACGATTGAATAAAAATCAGTATTGGAAAATGATTGGAAATCAGTATCATTCATTAAAACAAGGGTATCCTCATCTGGTGAATAATAATATTGGCTTGAATTAAAGATAGGATAAATAGCATCAGGTGTATAAACAAAAGCTACTACTTTATAATTTTGATTATTTATAGGAATTTGATCGCCTAATTTTATGTTATTTTTTAAGGCAAATTCTTGATAGATTGCGATTTCATGGTTCTGTAAATTTAATGTTTTTTCGTTATTTAAAGATTCAATTACATAAGGGGTATTAAAAGTAGTTTGTATTTTTGATAAGTAATAACTCACATCTTTGTTATTTAACTGAGTATTTATTGTATTCACAATGTTTTTATCAATAGTTAAATTATATTGATACGCGATTGTACTAGCAAGATAGTTATTATTAGCATCTTTCGCTATTAACTGGCTATCTAAAGAAAATTCCATAAATTTTAAATAGTTGCCTTCATTTAATGTTAACAACAATAATATTTTCGTGTATAGTTTAGCTTCCTCAGAAGCAATTTGGTTTCTGTATATTTCTGGTAAGTTGGATAATTCATTATAAATCTTTTGCTCAATAGGAGTATAAATTACATATGAAGGCCGATTTGAATTTTTTATACGATTAATAAAATCATCGTTAATTGTATCCTCTATAAACGTAATCTGATCAGATGTTAAATAAGTTGAATTTTTTACATTCATTATATTATCATAATCTAAAGAATATTCAGTATTGTAGTAGGCACCTTCATATTGATCGAAGTCGTAAAATGAAACAGATTGAATAAATTGATCCACATTATTATAATCAGGGACAATCGTAAATTGATTTTTATTTTGTGTCGCTGAATAGTCAAGATAATTTTGTTTTAAAGAAGAAGATGTAACACTTAATGAAACATATAAAGTAATTGATATAAAGATGAGTACTGTAATTAAAAAAAATAAAATAAAATCTTTTTGAAGTGTTTTGTAAACATGTTTAATCAAGATATAACCTCCCCTTAATATCTGACATACGATAATGTTATAGTATCATAAAATAATGGTTTTGAAAATAATAGTTGAAAATTGCATTTCGTCGGTTGTTTTTTTGTTAATTTTTGGTATAATCAAGTTATAATAGGAGTTTCCTATAAGGGAGGGTAAGAGAGATGAAAAAAATAGTTAGTTTATTATTATTTGGCATATCATTAATAATATTAAGTAGTTGTAGCTTACTTAATATCGAGAGTCAAAAACCATTGACTTATGAGGATTTTCAATCAATTTACGCAAAAACTTATTATAATTTACTCCCTAGTAGTATTTATGATCAGAATTTAGTGGAGAAGTATAGTAATGTAGATTTTATGAACCTCTATAACACTGAAGTAAATGGTGATGCTAATATAATTAACCCTGATATTCAAGTTCTGGATAAACCAGAAATTTTGGCGTCTGATTTAACCAATTTAAATTTTAGTAATTTATCAGAAAATCTTGGTTTTACAGGGCCAGTTGATTTTGTTTATTCTAATTTAGCAAGTGTTCAGTACGTTTTACAATATATAGAAGCTATGAATAAGTATTTAGAAGATTATGGAACAATTGCCTTTGATAATACAGTGATAACAGTTCCAGGGTCGGAGCTTACTTCTATTCCAGACCCGTTGACAGGTAATCAACTTGATTTAAATGATATAAAAGCTAAGTTTATTACGGAGGGAAATAAAGTTTCTATATTAGTCAGTACAACTGATGATTATTCGTATTCTGATAATACGGAAGGCAACTTTACTGGAACTATTAGTTTATATTTGAAAGTTTCAGCAAGCCAATCTTCAGTTGAAGTGCAATTTTATTTAACTTGTGATTTAACGGGTAACTCTGCGTCTATGGATAATTTTTCTTTTGGAGATAGTTCTATTAACTATTCAATTGGTTATTCAATGAATGCAGTCGATGGAAAATCAGTAGTTATTAATAGTGTCATTGACTCAAATTTAAATATTAATTTTCTCTCAAATACGGTAAATGATGTGAATCAAACGAATGAAACAAAATCATCATTTTCATTAATCAAACAATCTAATGGAATTGTAGCTGATTATAAAGTAGCATCAGATATGTTAAACACAGCTGAAATAAATTATCATTTACTAGCTGATAACAATGGAGCAACTGTCTATCTTAATGGAACCGTAGCAGATTCGGATTTCTATGGCAATAATATCCCTTCTGAAGCATTAAATGCCGTTACAGTACTTGATAATGAAGGACAGACTTTATATATCGGTGGAAATGTTGCTTTAAATATTCCAACAAATGATTATTATGGAAATTCAACTGGGACACAAGCATATAATTATGCAGGAAGTGCTTGGAATTTAAATGAGTTATCAGGTTGGACAAAAATAAAGAAAACCACAGATACTCAATATTATGATGAATATGAATTATATAATGGAGATAATATATTATTAAGCGCAGCAGATGAACAAGGAACTTACTCAACAAATGATGATAAAGAATTATTAGATGGTAAAATAATTATCGGTAGTGGAATATCAATTGATTCCCAAAATTTGGTTGGAGCTGCATATATACATATTACAGAAGGGTCTACTGTTAATTTGGATTTACCTGATGGGGTGGCAATGATGCATAATAATACTATTCAAAGTGCTTTATTGAAACTTTCTAGTTTTCCAGGGGACATGATGATTGATTTTAATAAGAGCACTTATCAAGTACCGGAATTAAACATAACGATTTTTCAATAATTGAAATCAAATAAAGAATCTCATAATTGAGGTTCTTTATTTTTATCTTATTCTTTGTTTTAATCAATTCAAATCTGTGTTAAAATAAGAGATATTATAAAATGGATGTGATTTTTATGAATAAATTAATTACGAATATTTTTTCTCAAATAATGCGTTTTTTTTCACTAGAAGTAGATGGATTTGATATTTTAAATTCTACAGAAGTATTAAGAAGAAAAAATATTATCGTAAATCGATTATTGTTAATTACGAATATTCTAATAACTATTTTTGTAGCGATGTATTATAAATCTATAGGATTTCCACGGACTTTATCGTTACTTCTACCTACAATATTAATTAATATATTAATAACCTATTTTGTTTCTAGCCAACGTGAAGATGACGAAAAACAAATTATGGGGATGTATATGGCAGTTTTATCAGTAAGCTATATAGCATTAAGATTGTTCTTTTTATACCCAGAACCTTATACATATATTTTTATTTACATCGCATTAGTCATTATCGCTTTATTTCAAAATCGTCATGCAATCATTTTAGGTGATGTCTTGATTTTTTCAGTTGCGACTTATATTCATATACATGAAATGAGTAATGATAACCCATCATTAATATCAAATCCACAAAATGCTTTACATGATATTATGGTTTATACGATGTTTTTAGTTTTATATATGTTTGTTATAACATCTATGGTGTTTTTTAGTGAATACATGGATAAAGAACGTAAACATGAATTGAAAAAAAGAGAAGAATTAGAGAGTGAATTTCAAAATGTATTATGGAATGTATTCGATACAATTGATGATTTCTCTCAAGTAACCGAAAATGATGAATTAACTACTGAATATATATCAGCATTAATGGCGAAAAGACTGGGATTCTTATTAAAATTTGATGAGCAGAAATCCCAGGATTTATTTAATTTCGCTGTCGTAATCGGTGTAAATTATGATTTTAATATTAGTTATAACGAAGATGAAAAAAAAGATATTTTAAATGATTATAGTAAAATTAGATATAAATTAAGTGTTGGCAGTATGCTTTTAAGACGGACAAGAATCCGTATTAAATGTGAAGCTATGGTTAGAAGTCGTTATGAATCATGGTTTGTTTCTGAAAATTTTAAAAAAATTAAAGGCGAAGATTCAAGCATAGAAAACCAAATTGTTTTATTATGTGAAATGTATATAATGTTAAGAGACAAGCAAAGTTATAAAAAAACGTTGCCTCATATAAAAGCAATAAAAGAAATCGCAGAAACATTTAACCATTTCTTTGATGAAAAATTATTGGCTAATTTCTTAGAAAATCATGTAGAATTTGAAATAATTTATGAAAGAACAAGAAGTTAATGAATTTTTATTAAAAAATTGACAAAACCTATGATATACTGTATAATAATTGTGCAAATAAAATATATGGTCCTTATTCAGAGCGACGGAGGTTAGAACCCAATGAAGTCGCAGCAACCCCTTTTGTGGAAGGTGCTGGTTCAAGGAAGCTAAAGCTTCATCAATAAGGAAGTGGAATTTAAATCCGCCTTCTTGTGCGGATTTTTATTTTTTGTTTAATGAATATCAAGGATTATATATATAAAACTAATATCATAGGAGGTATAGAATGAACGATAGAAAATTATTTACATCAGAATCTGTTACAGAAGGGCATCCTGATAAAATATGTGATCAAATAAGTGATGCAGTCTTAGATGCGATATTAACTGATGACCCATTTGCACGTGTTGCTTGTGAAACAAGTGTTACAACGGGTTTAGTATTAGTAACTGGAGAAATAACAACTAAGACATATATTGATATACAAAAAATTGTTAGAGATACTGTTCGCGAAATTGGGTACGATCGTGCAAAATATGGTTTTGATGCAGATACATGTGCTGTATTAGTGGCTATTAATGAACAATCACCAGATATCGCCCAAGGTGTGAATGATGCTTTAGAACATCGTGAGCATACAGATGAATTTGGTGATAGTGAAGCAATCGGGGCAGGAGATCAAGGATTAATGTTTGGTTTCGCTTCAAATGAAACTGAGGAATATATGCCACTTCCGATTGTTTTGGCGCATAAACTAGCACAAAAATTAACAGAAGTAAGAAAAAATGGAACACTTAATTATTTAAGACCTGATGGTAAAACGCAAGTAACAGTTGAATATGATGAATTTGATAAACCTGTTAGAATTGATACGGTTGTCGTTTCATCACAACATTCACCAGATATAGATTTAGAAACAATCAAAAAAGATATTAAAAAAGAAGTTATTCAAACCGTTTTACCAAAAGAATTAGTAGATGAAAAAACAAAATTTTATATAAATCCTACAGGAAGATTTGTTGTGGGCGGTCCACAAGGAGATTCTGGATTAACAGGGCGCAAAATTATTGTTGATACATATGGTGGATATGCACGCCATGGTGGTGGGGCATTTTCTGGTAAAGATTATACAAAAGTTGACCGTAGTGCTTGTTATGCAGCTCGTTATGTAGCTAAAAATATCGTAGCTGCAGGTTTAGCTGACAAATGTGAACTTCAATTATCATATGCGATTGGTGTTGCTCATCCAACAAGTATTTGGATAGATACATTTGGAACTGGTAAATTATCAGATGGTCAATTAACGGATATTAGTCCGCAAACATTTTGATTTGCGACCAGCAGGTATTATTAAAATGTTAGATTTACGTCGTCCTATCTATAAACAAACAGCAGCATATGGTCATTTTGGCCGTAACGATTTAGATTTACCTTGGGAAAAACTTGATAAAGTAGAAGAATTAAAACAATATTTGAATAGAATAGAAGCTAAATAATTATTTTATTTATTTATCCCTTCTCACGCTATCGTAAAACCTTTGGGTATACGGCGCTTCAGTATTTCAAGGAAACGTAATATTCAACCATTACGTTTAAGTCTTTCGTTAGTAATATTAGTTTTAATAATAGGGCTAGATGCGACATGCATCTAGCCTTTTTTTTGTATTTGCGTTTTTCCATGCATTATCCCTTGTCATACCTAGTTCATAAGTAATTTAAATCTTTTATCAATAGTTGGTTCAGGCCCGTTATTTTATAATAATTAATCCACCCATTACATTTTGTTTAGAAGCTTATAAATATTTTATATATTCTATCTTTTTAATTATTTTTTTTGATAAAGTAGCTATATTAAAACCTGGATTCTAATGCACGGGTATAGTGTTTTTTGGCTTTATATTTATTTTAAAAGTGGGATAATATTAACATTAGATTGAAAAAAATAAACATTTAATTAAGAGGCTGTTCATATATAAAAAATTATCCTTTAATTATGTTTTTGTACCTTACCTCAAGACCTTTTTTGTATATTATAATTTATCGGGAATTTAGGATAAAAAGAGAAACCTTTATGAATAAAAGTTTCTCTTTAAAATTATCCGTTTTGACGTTTTATGTTCATAATGACAGGAATAATCATTGGTTTACGTTGTATTTTATCATAAATCAAGTTTGTTAAGTAATCTGTCAAATCATTTTTCATTTGAACGATATTTTTTCTTGTTTTTAAAATAGCGTTCATAAATTCAACTGTTTCTGTTTCAATTTCCTTGACTAGTTCCTGCGAATCTTTTAAGTAAATAAAACCACGGGAAATAATATTTGGTTTTCTCATGACCTCTTTTGTGTTTGCATCAATATTGATAACAACAGCTAATAATCCATCGTTAGACAAGATTTTACGGTCTCTAATGACCACATTACCGATATCACCAATTCCACTGCCGTCTATAAAGATAGCGCCTGATTGTACCTCTCCTGCCATTCTAGGGCCTTTGTTAGAGAATGCAAGAATTTGTCCATTATCTAACACATAGATATTTTCTGGTAGTACACCACATTGTACGCCTAATTGTGCATGAATTTTTTGCATTCTATATTCACCATGTATAGGCATGAAATATTTTGGTTTCATCAGTTGAAGCATGAGTTTTAATTCTTCTTGACCTGCATGTCCTGATGTATGTGTATCAGTTAATGGATTATGTGTAATGACATCTGCTCCTGCTCTAAATAGTTTGTTAATGGTGTTACCCACACTTGTTGCGTTTCCTGGAATTGGTGATGATGAGAAAATAACCGTATCACCAGGAATAATCGATATTTGACGGTGAGTCCCATTGGCAATTCTTGATAATGCTGCGAGTGGTTCTCCTTGAGAACCGGTACAAAGAATTGTCACCTGGTTTTCATCCATGATTTTTAATTCTTCTTTTCCAATAAACGTCTCATCAGGACATTTGATGTATCCTAATTCTAATCCAACTTTTAATGTGGATTCCATACTTCTACCAAAAACGGCAATTTTCCGATTGGTAGCAACGCTAGCCTCGACAATTTGTTGAACCCGATGTATATTAGATGCGAATGTAGCGACAATAACACGACCCGTGATACGTCTAAATATTTCCTTAATGCTATCTCCTACAACTCGTTCACTAACTGTAAATTCAGGTAATTCGCTATTTGTGCTATCCGATAATAAACATAAAACACCTTTTTCGCCTAATTTTGCGATTTTCGCAAAATCAGCTATTGGTCCTATTGGTGTAAAATCAAATTTAAAATCTCCTGTATGGCAAATAGTGCCAACAGGGGTTTCCACTGCAATACCAAATGAATCTGGAATAGAATGGTTTGTCCTAAAAAAAGAAACTCTCATGTGTTTAAATGTAAACACATCATTATCTTTAAAAGTGACAAAGTCTGATGATTTTAAAAGCCGATGCTCTTCTAATTTGTTTTTAATAATACCCATTGCTAAATTTCCTGCATAGATTTTCGGAATTTTAACTTGTTTTAATAAAAAAGGAATTCCTCCAATATGGTCTTCATGGCCATGGGTAATAAATAATCCTTTTATGTTTTCTTGATTATCAATTAAATATTGATAGTCAGGGATCACATAATCAATTCCTAATAAGTAGCTTTCAGGGAATTTTATTCCAGCATCAATTATAATGATTTCATCATTAAATTGTAAGCAATAGGTATTTTTTCCAATCTCACCAAGCCCGCCAAGTGCAAAAATTCCAAGTTCATTTGGTTTTAAATTTTTGTTGTTCATATTTTATGCATCAATCCTTTCATTGTTATAAAAAATATTAACTGTATATATTATAAACTTTTCTTTAGATTTTGTCTAAATTATTGGTAAAAAAAAATAATTTAATTTATAATAAAAGAAGGCACTTATTGAATATGGAGGCAGTAATGAGAAAAAAAATCGTATTTATTGATATTGATGGAACACTGTTTGATAATGAACATGATATGATCCATCAATCCACAATAACAGCTATAGAACAATTAAAACAAAATGGAGTAATAGTTTGTATCGCATCAGGGAGATCAAAATCATTAGGAGAAGAAGTATTTAAACGTTATGAATTAATATTTGATGGTTATGTATTTATTAATGGGCAATATGTTGTATTTAATGATGAATTAATTTATAAAAATCCATTAGATAAAAACTTTATTCAAGAATTTATCACAGAATGTCAAAAACAAAATGTTGACTATGGGTTTTTAACAGATGATGATACGTTTGTATCAAGTTATCATCCAAGTGTATTAAAAGCTTTTCAAGATTTTAAAATGAAAGTACCAAGGTTAATGAACGAAACTGATTTTAATAAGGACATTTATCAAGGATTGTTTTTTGAAAACAAAATGCATTTATATTTTTCGCAAAAATTTACACGTTATGTGAAATTTATTCCATGGTTAGGAAATGGTGCTGACATTATTCCTATTCAAGCTTCTAAAGCAGTGGGAATGCATAAAATTTGCGAAAAACTGGGAATACTGAGAGAAGATGTTGTTGCTATTGGTGATTCTACAAATGATATTGAAATGATTCAATATGCACATATTGGAATTGCTATGGGGAATGCGAAAAAAGAATTAAAAGAAGTGGCAAGTTTTGTGACAGATGATATTTCAAAGGATGGGTTACAAAAAGCATTAAAAAGAATAAAATTAATATAAGAAAGTGGTGGGTGTATGGATGATGTAAGAAAAGACTATTTACAGAAATTAGTGGATGAAAACCACGACATAGATGCAATAGACGAACTGATTGAATATTTTGATTCTATCAATGAGTTCGAAGAACTAACAAAACTATATGAACTAGTTTTATTAATGAATCCAGAGAATACGAAAGCTTTAAATAATTTAGCGGTTATTTATGCTGATTACTACAAAAATTATGAAAAAGCACGTGAATATTATGAAAAAACCCTAGCATTAGATTCAAATGAAGCTTCTGTTCATTATAATTTTGGTGTAATATTAGAATTTAATTTCCAAGAATATGAACACGCAAAAGAACATTATCTTAAAGCAATTGAACTAGACCCGAAATATGTTGATTGCTATCTTAATTTATCCTGGTTATATCTTGAACGCTTTGATGATATAAATACTAGTTACATTGTGGTTTGTGAAGCTTTAAAATATGTAGAGGATAGTGAAATTTATACACAAATTGCTTATATTGAGTTTATGAAATATAAAGATTCTGATAAAGCTTTAAAAAATTTGCTTAAAGCAATTGAACTAAATGACAAAAATGATTTAGCTTATACTTATTTAGGTCAATTATATATTTTACAAAAAAATTATGATGCAGCACGTAAGATATTTGAACAAGCTTTTGCTTTGGAAACTTTAAATGAATTGCTGATATTCGAATATGGAAAATTATTAATCATTCATTATAAGGATTTTAACACAACGATTGATGTATTAAAAAAAGCAATTGAGTTTTATCCAGAAACTGTAATATATTATGGATATGTTGCAAATCTTTATTTTGTTCTCGGTAAATATAATGATGCAAAAGAATATCTTAAGAGGGCAGAAGCCTTTGAAATAAAAAGTCAAGAAGCCTTGCTAATGATAGGATATTTAAAGGTCATGCTTGATGATAATAAAGATGAAGCATTGATGTATTTTGAAAAGGTAATTGAATTGAACCCTAGTAATTTAAGTGCTTTATCATTTATTGGTTTTTATAATTTAATGAATAATGAACATATTGACACCGCATTAGATTACTTTAAAAAAATTGCAGATTTGAGTAAGGAATACTTTATAATTCATTTTATCATTGCTCAAATTTATCTTCAATTTTATCATGACTCAACACAAGCACTAGAATATTTATTAAAAATTAAACCACAATCTCTAAATATTGATGATTTATCACATCTCTATTTTGTTATTGGTAGTATTTATGAACAGCATGTAAAAAACAATCATTTAGCTTTAGATTATTATGAACAAGCTTATCAAATTAAACCAGACAAATATTTAGAAGACGCTATAAATCACATGTATGAAACCGATAAAACTATCATTAATTAATAAAAATAGACCTATATGATAGCATCATAAAGGGTCTTTTTTTTATAAAATATTAATATAATCCTTTTAATCAAAATCAACTGGTTGTACCTCATAAGGGACTGAAAATGGGTTTTCTTTGTTAATGCGGTCGGTAAACAAAATTCCATTAAGATGGTCAATTTCATGTTGAAATACGATGGAAATATAGCCAATTAGACGCAACGAAATTGGGACAACATCACCATTGTCCTTTAATTGAAATCCTTTTACAGTAATGCGCTTAGACCGACAGACATAACCAGGTACATCTCTATCAACTGATAGACAACCTTCCCCAGGTGTTATGTAGGTTTGCTCAACCGAATGGCTCACTATTTTTGGGTTAATTAGCATATAACTAAATAGCTTTTCATTTCTTTCATCATATGAATGAATAGCGATCATCCGTTTTGAGACATTAATTTGTGGTGCTGCAAGACCAACACCAGCTCTTAACTGATATTTCTCCGCTATTTCCTCATTTTGAGAGTTTTTAATAAATTCCATCATAGTGAATAAAGTTTTTTTATCTATATTTGATACGGGAAGCGCCACTTCTTCAGTCATCTGTTTTAAAGTTGGGTGACCTTCACGTATTATATCTTTCATGGTTAACATCATTTGTTCCTCCATCTATTATTCTCTTCAATATTATAGCAAATTATAGATAAAAAGAAAAGGAAGTTAACTTGCATTTATCAGCAAGTACTTCCTTTTAGGTATTATTATGCACGATATCCAGGGCAGCAAGTACAACCGATAATAACTAATAAGATAAATAGTACGAGAATAAATGCATATCCAAATCCAGATCCTCCACCGCACCCAGCGCCAGCGCCAGTACCATAACCAAAGCCACCGTAATACATAAAATCCCTCCTATCAATGATTTCATTCATAATATATGAATTAGTCTAATTATTTGCGTGTTTAATTCACCTAATTTAAGTCAAAAGGAAGCAAAAGCTCCCTATTTAAGGATATTATCTCATACAAGTACAGCCAATAATAACCAATAAAATAAACAGAACTAATACTAATGCATATCCAAATCCTCCACCATGCGTGTAACCGACTGGACCGCATCCTGCTCCACCATAACCTGCTTCATACATAAATATCCCTCCTTAACGTTGAGTCAATGATAGTATATGGTTAATTCCCCTATCGTGAGTGTACATTTGTCACGAATATAAAAAAAGGGAAGCATATGAGCTTCCCCTGTTTACATTTATCGAGGACAAGGATTATAACAGCTACATCCAATAATAACCAAAAGAATAAATAATACTAATATTAATGCGTACCCATATCCTCCACGATTACAACATCCATAATTGGCTGGTTCACAACATCCATATCCACCTGCACCTGTACCATATCCACCTGTACCATATCCAGCTCCAGCACCAGCTCCATAACCATATCCACCGTAATACATGAACACCCCTCCTTTATGAATTTTGTCACTATTAATATATGGGATAAATTTCATTATGAATGTGTTTTTATCCATTTTCGAGAAGGAACTTATTAATTAGTTTTCCCAATGATAACCAAAAGAATAAATAAAACAAGTACAAGTGCATATAAATAACCTCTTCCATTATCTAACGGTCTTTCATAGTAATTATAATACATACTATTCCTCCCTTTTATATACTTTTCTTTTATAATATATGTAAAAGCCCAGAAAATGGTTATCTCTATTGAAAAGTTATTATAGTATGCACCTTTTTTATATTATTCTATATTTTATTAATAGAAGAGTAATAAGGAGGTATTATATGGCAAATTCTATTGATGATTTTAAAAATTTCGTGAAAGGTTATCCGAAATTAAAATTTGAAGTCAGAGATGGCAAACGTACATGGCAATCTATTTATGAAGAATGGACGTTATTAGGAGATGATGGAAGCTGGGAGACATATAAAGAAAGTGTAGCACCTGCTGTAAATTCTGCAGAAGGGCAAGAATTTTTGAAAAATGCTCTTCAATATGTTAAAAAAATAAATCCCGATGATATCACCAAAACAGTCGGTACGATACAAAAAGTTCTTGGAATTGTACAATCAATTAATGGTGGCAGTAAATCAAAACAAAATACGAATTTTGCACCTAGAAGAAGAGTAGACCCATTATTCAGACGTTACGATGATTACGATGAATAAGACTTTGATGACAGAATTGTATAAAAATAATGATATGTTATTTTACTTAAGAACCCATCCTGAATGGTATAAAACATTACATAGACATCCTGATTTATATAAGCAATATACGAAAGTTGCTAAAGAGGAATTAAAAATAACATTGAATCATAAAATTGATCGATTTAAAAATCAGGTTCAATTGTTGAGTTTAATAAGTGAATATATGAACAGATAATATTGTGAAATTTTTCATTTTATGTTTACTACATTTTTAAATTATTGTATAATAGAGTTAAAAGTGTGGTGACATCATGAAATTTGCATCAATTATTGACAAAACATACGAGTTAACTGATACAATAAAGCAAAGTGAAACCTATCTATCTTATTTAGATTATGAAAAAAAAGTTTTAGAGGATGATTCTCTAAAACAACTTTTGATTGTGTTTCATAAAAATAAAGCTAAATTTGAAGAGTCTTATGAGTATAAAGATTATTATCCAGGAATTGACGAAATTAAAATGAACTATCAGCAATCAAAAATGGAATTAATGAATCATCAATTATTTAAATCTTTTCAAATTTATGAAAAAAAAGTTAATTTATATATTACTGAAATCGAACATAAATTAAAAGAAGTGGTTAATATTAAAGATAAACACGGAAAAATTAATGTAAACTTTTTATAGATAGGGTGATGAATTGTGGAAATAGCAAGAAAGTTAATTATCGTTTATTATAATAACCAAAATTGTCTTAAGAAAATTACCAGTTTTGGAAATCTGATTTATCATTCCAATAAATTACGTTATGCGTATTTATATGTTGATGAAAAAAACGTTAAATCGGCAATTGAGAATATTAAAAAAATTAATGGTGTTATCAAAGTAGAACTGTCATTATCAGAAATGTCAGATTTTACATTTAGTTTATAAGAAGGAGTTCTTTCCTTCTTTTTTATTTGCATGTAAAAATAAATATTATTCGATAATCTTGGCTAGACAATAAATTTCTGATGAACTTTGTTGCACAAATGATTGCGATTTTTTAAAGAAAAAAGAGCACTTTTAATAAAATGCTCTTTTCTATTTAGATTTACAACTAATGAAAAATAGTTGTTTATGTTTTTATGAGGCTTTCTTTATAAAAACTTACACATTCACCAATAATTATGTAAATTGGTAATGCAAGTAGGATACCAATAGTTGAACCAAAGACACCACCTAGAATTAAAACTACGATAACTATAAGCGGATGCATATCTAATTGAGAACCAAAAAGTAGTGGCTTCCCTATATTTCCATCCAATTGCTGAATCACTAATATTAGCAGCATTGAGGGGATCAATAAATGAGGGTATAAAAATAAAGTATAAATTCCCAAGGGGATAGCCCCTATAAAAGGACCAACGTAAGGAATTATATTAGTAATAATAATAATAATAGAGAAAAGTAAAGCATTAGGAACACCGATTAAAAGTAAAGGGAAAAATGATAAGATAAACATATATCCCATAATTATGAATTGCCCTCTTATATAAATACCTAATTTTTTATCTATTTTTTTTATTAATTGAATCCAGTCGCTTTTACGATGATTGATTAAAAAAGTAGATATTTTAGTATGTAAAAGCGTATAATCTTTCATCATAATAAAAACTATAATTGGAATCATAATTAATAACCACAATGATTTAAATGTGAATATTATCGTATTAATAGTAAAATTGGTCAGAGAAGATCCCATATTATTCACGACGAAATCTCTGAATGTTATAATGCCGTTACTAATTTGTGGATTATTTAAAAACGGATATTTTGCTTTTAACGGTGCTAGTATTTCTTCTGTTTGATCAAAATATTTAGGTAATTCTAAAACAATATTTAATATTTGTTTTCCTAAAATTGGTAACACAAAATTAATTAATAGGATTAGAACAGCCGCATTTATAATTAAAAGAACCAAAGTAGATACCCAAGTTTTGATTGAAAAATTTTTTTCAAACCAGAATAAAACTGGATGTAATATATAAACAATTGTAAAACTGATAATAAAAGGAAAAAATACATTGAACATAGCATTTTTTATCTGCATAAAAAATGGATAATTCAATAATATTTTCATTAAAAATAAAATAAATACACTAAGTGTAATAATGATTAAATAATAAATTTTAATATTTAAGGACATTTTTGAATTCATTCTTTCACCTACTACTGAGACATTATATCACGTCTAAACTTAATGTGTATAGATACTTGCGTTTTATTCTTTAGAATTAATCATAAAAAAAATTTTACTCTACCTAATTATGGTATAAATGAGAACTTATTATTCAGGATTGCTGTATTACCTAGCCTTCTTCTTTTTGTAAATAATTTAGCGGAAATATTATTTTATGTTGACAAAAACTGATTTTGTGTTATAATAATGGTGTTAAGTATAAATACTTAACATTAAATCTTAAGGAGGTATAAATAATGGTAAAATTACGTATTCAACGTTTTGGTTCAAAAAAACGTCCATTTTATCGTATTGTCGCTGCTGACAGTCGCTTTCCACGTGATGGTAGATTTTTAGAAATCTTAGGTACTTACAACCCAGTTACTCAACCAGCAGTTGTCAAAATTGACGAAGAAAAAGTCTTAGCTTGGCTTTCAAATGGAGCACAACCTACTGATACAGTACGTTCATTATTTTCAAATCAAGGAATTATGGAAAAATACCATAATTTAAGACACGGTAAGTAGTAATGGCGTTAGAAAATTTGATTAAAACTTTAATTGAACCATTAGTTGATCATAAAGAAGATATCTATATCAAACAGTTTGAAGAAGATGTGGACGGATATGTTGTATATGAAGTAATGGTTAATAAAGAAGATATTGGTCGAGTCATTGGAAAACATGGAAGTGTAGCACAATCAATTAGAACTATTTGTTATGCAGCGGCTATGAAGAGAAAACAAAGAATTCGTATTAATATTGATCATTTTTAAAATAAAAACATTTAAAATATACTCTATAGAGAAGGCAATTTAAAATGTCTGAGCACTATAGGGTATTTTTATGTATTATATTATTAATTCAACTAAGATAAAGAAAATCAAGAATAGAATAGAATAGTTTTAATTATTATTGCATTGATTTTTTAATTAATTTTGGTTTAAAAAAGTTAAATATTTCACTGGCAATAATATAGATGGGAATAGATGCGACAATTCCGATGACACCACCAAAAGCACTACCTATCAACATAACAATGATGATAATTAGTGGGTGAATTTTAAGTTGTGTACCGTAAACAAGCGGTTGTCCAATGTTACCATCGAATTGTTGCATGAACAAGATGACGCCTAAAGCCCCTATCAGTAAATGTGGTGATTGAAAATAAGAAAATATACAAAGTGGTAGACCACCAACATAAGGACCAATAAACGGAACGACATTGGTAAAAGCAATAATAATAGCGAATATAAAGGCATTTTGCACACCTAATATAAGTAAAAGAATAAAAGTTCCTGTGAACATATAACCAATAATCATGAATTGTCCTCTGACATATGCTCCTAATTTTTTATCTATATTTCTTAATAATTGAATCCATTCACTTTTACGATTGCGTATTAAGAAACCAGATAATTTATCATGTATGTTGGCATAATCCTTCATCATTATAAAGACTAAGATAGGAATCATAATTAATAACCATAAGGATTTTGCTGAAAAAATAATGGCATTAATGATAAAATCAACGAGCGATGTACCTATTTTAGTAGTTATTAAATCTTTTAAAGACATGATTGCTTTATTGACATTGGCGTTATTTAAAAAGGAGTATTTTATTTTAAGTGGTTCTAACATAAGCTGTGTTTGATCTAAGTATTTTGGTAATTCTAAAAAGAGATTTAATAGTTGATTTCCTAAAATAGGAAATATAACATTAATTAAAACTACTAATAGCGAAGCGTATGTGATAAGAAGAATTAAAGTAGATACCCAAGTTTTAATTGAAAACCTTTTTTCAAACCAAAATAATACGGGATGAAAAATGTAAACTATCACAAAACTAATAAAAAAGGGAAAAAAAACATTAAAGATGGCGTCTTTTAAACGATGATAAAAAGGATACTGAAGTAATTGTTTTATTAAAAAAAGGATGAATATACTGAGTGCAACAATAATCAAATAATATATTCTCTTCATATTTTTATCCGAATTCATGGGTTTCACCTACTTTAAATAACATTATATCATATCTATTAATAAAGATTAAGATAACACGTTGAAAAAAATAATGTTTTAGTGTATATTAATGAAGAATAAAGATAAGGAGTTTTTTTATGGATAAATATTATGCGATAGGCACTATCGTATCGACTCATGCTTTAAAAGGGGAAATTAAAATTTTTTCCACGACTGATTTTAGAGAAGACCGATATCGAGTGGGAAATACATTATATATTGAAAAAGCTGGGAAAATGATTCAAGTTAAAGTTGATTCTTATCGGCCCCATAAAAATTTTGATTTAGTTTCCTTTGAGGGTTATCATGACATCAATACTATAATGCAATTTTTAAAGTGTAAAGTCTATGTTAATGAAGAAAACATTCAAGATTTAGCAGATGAAGAATTCTATTACCATCAATTATTTGATTGCCTAGTTTATCATGAGTCGGTGTTAATTGGGAAAGTGTCTGATGTAGTTAATTACGGCGCAAGTGATATATTAATTATTCAGGATGTTAATAATCATGAAATTATGATTCCTTTTGTCGATGATTTTATTTTAGATGTGGATATTATAAATAAAAAAATTCAAATTGAAGTGATAGAAGGATTAATAAACAATGAAGATTGATATATTGACTTTATTTCCAGAACTCATCTTATCGGTTATTAAGGAATCGATTATTGGACGTGCTATTAATAATAATAAAATTGAAATAAATGTTATTAATTTCCGTGATTATTCAAATAATAAACATAAAAAAGTGGATGATTATCCATTTGGTGGGGGAAGCGGGATGCTTATTGGCATTCAGCCTATTTATGATGCATTAGAAAAAATAGAAAGAAAACCAAAATCAAAAGTATTATTAACCAGTCCTCAAGGTAAAAAATTAAACCAAGAGTTAGTAGAACAATTAAGTGAAGAGGAACATTTGATTATTATCTGTGGACATTATGAAGGAATTGACGATAGAGTAAGAGAACATTTAGTTGATGAAGAAATATCAATTGGTGATTATGTATTAACTGGAGGAGAATTAGCTGCGTTAATCATTGTTGATGCTATCAGCCGTTTAGTACCAGAAGTACTTAATGAAGCATCACATCAAGATGATTCATTTTCTACCCGATTATTAGAATATCCACAATACACAAGACCAGTTGAATTTAACGGAATGAAGGTCCCTGATGTTTTGGTTTCTGGTAATCATCAATTAATTGCTCAATATCGTTTAAAGGAATCTTTGCGAAATACCTATTTAAAAAGACCAGACTTACTTGAAAAATATACATTAAATAAACAAGAAAAAAAATATTTAACTGAAATAGTGGCAGAAGAAAGCAAAAATGATAAAAACTAGTTGATTAACATTAAAAAATATGGTATTATATTTTGCGTGTTAATATAATTTATTAACCATAATGACCATGTTCCGCTGGGATTACTCGGACATATCTTAAGAACATCGGATATAGAAGGAGTGTTGAGACTATGAGCCAACAATTATTAAACGAAATTACAAAGGATTATATGAAAAATGATATTCCTACATTCCGTCCTGGAGACAATGTTAAGGTTTACCTACGAATTAAAGAAGGTGAACGAGAACGTGTTCAAATTTTCGAAGGACTCGTAATTTCTCGCCGTGGTGGTGGTGTCAGTGAAATGTTCACTGTACGTAAAGTCTCTTATGGAGTTGGTGTAGAACGTTCTTTTCCAATTCATTCACCATTTATTGAAAAAATAGAAGTGGTGCGTCATGGTAAAGTACGCAGAGCGAAATTATTCTACATCCGTCACTTGTCAGCTAAGGCTGCTCGTATTAAAGAACTTAGATAGTTTGTTAAAAGAACTTCTAGATATGGTAACATACCTTAAGGAGTTCTTTTTTCTTTATCATATGAATTTTAAACCATTATCTTCCAATCTATGTTATAATATGAAATGAAAATGAATTTTTAGGTGTCTATTTTCAGATATAGTGCCATAATATATATATAAATGAGAAAGAGTGATAATGATGAATGAGAATCAAAAAGATATTAATCCAATTAATATATTGGATACAGTTGAGAAGGCTGAAATCTCACTAGATGATGTTACGATTAATCGCCATAAAAGGAAAGAAACTAATATACTCAAAGAATTGCTGAGTTATATCATTTTAATTGTGATAGCGTTGTTATTAGCTACCGTTATTCATCAATATTTGTTTTTACCAGTAAATGTTGTGGGTGATTCAATGAATACCACGATTTATAATGGTGATCAAATATTTGTGTCACGTGTAAGTAAAATTAAACGATTTGATGTCATTGTTTTCAATGTTAAAAAAGGAGAGCCAGCTGTTTTTAAAGATGATCGTTATATAAAACGTGTCATAGGTTTACCTGGTGATGATGTAGAAATGATTGATTATCAATTATACATTAATGGTGAACTCATTCAAGAGCCCTTTTTAAATCCTGAACTTACTGATGTGAATAATTCCTCAGAAATAGTAAGTTTTTCTTTACAATCTATCTGTTCAATTAAAAATATCAGTTGTAATATTGATGGAAAAGTTCAAATCCCTGAAGGATACTATCTAGTTTTGGGAGATAATCGAAATAATAGTTCAGATAGTCGCTATCTTGGGTTAATACCAAAAGATAGAATTGTAGGAAAAGCAGAATTTGTGTTCTTTCCGTTTAGTCGATTCGGAAAAACATTTGAATAGGTGATAGAAGTGACGATACAATGGTTTCCTGGTCATATGTCCAAAGCTTTAAGACAAGTAGAAGAGAAATTAAAATATGTGGATATTGTACTTGAATTACGAGATTGTAGGATTCCCTACTCATCTAGTAATCCTAAAATTGAATCCATTATTAAAAACAAACCGCGATTAATTATACTTAATAAAGGAAATATGGCCGATAGAAGAAAAACAAATGAATGGATTTCTTACTATAAAGATAAAAATATAGTATGTTTAGCAATTGATTCAATAACCAATTATAATGTAGATCAAATTATTCCTTATGCTAATGAGATTTTGAAGCCTGTTATGCAAAAGGAAAAAGAAAAAGGACTTAAAGAACGTCCAATAAAAGCAATGATTATTGGAATTCCTAATGTGGGCAAATCCACTCTTATTAATACCTTAGCTAAAAAAAGGGTGGCTCAAACAGGTGATAAACCAGGTGTTACCAAAAATTTACAATGGATTAATGTCAAAAATGAAATGATGTTATTAGATACACCAGGAGTTTTATGGCCCAAATTTGAAGACCAATTGGTAGGTTCACGGCTTGCTGTAACAGGTGCTATTAAAGATAATATTTTACCACTTGATGATGTAGCAGTGTATGCGCTTGATTTTTTAAAGATGAATTACCCTGAACAATTAAAAGAGCGGTATAAATTGAAAGAACTTAGTGATAGCAATATTGAAATCATGGAAATGATTGGAAGAAACCGCGGATGTTTATTACCGGGAAATAAAATTAATTATGATAAGGTAATAGATATTTTGTTATATGAGATTAGGAATGAAATGTTAGGAAAATTGACATTTGAAATTCCAGGTGATATAGAAAAATAGAGATTTTAATCAAATCTCTATTTTTATGTTTTTTTAAGATAGGTTTAAATATCAATTATGCAAATTAATTAATTTATCATTTCTAATACGACTTCTGTCGTTAAATTTCCTCTTAATTCATGAAACAATGGAGGATTCTGTTTAGAATAGAAAATGACTTCACTTGTTTCACTATTTTCTTTAAACTCACCACCTACAATGTGAGCTGTATAAGCCATAAAGACTAATCGTAAATCATCTCTTGTGTAGGCTTTAAATAAATGTGGAGTATCTATTTCATATCCTGTTTCCTCATTAAATTCTCTTTTGGCAGCATCTTCTAATGATTCACCTAAGTTTCTAAAACCACCAGGAAAAGTAATTTTTCCTTCTTCCTTTCCTTTTAAACGGACCATTAAAAATTCATTTTTCTCATTAAAGGCACAAACTACACAAGAAACAAATACCCAATTATTAAAATCGATATAACCACATGTACATGTTTTAATATTTTGATTATCTTTAAATGATTCTACAAGTATTTTTCCACAATTTGGACAATAGTTCATCATACCACCTAATTCTATTATTTATTGACTCTATTATAACAAATTTCTACTTTAATTTGCGATAAATTCAGTTAAAAAAAGACATTTCTATAAATAATTAGAAAATGTCTTTGTAATGATTTTATTCTTCTTTGTCAAAATCGGTTTGATCTTCCACATCTATTTGTGTTTTAGATTTGTTTTTTATGTTTCTTTTCAAAATATTTTTAACATCATTTAATTTTTCTTCGCCATATTTAATGGTTTCGTTGTATACATTTTTCGCAATATGGCCTGTTGTACGGGCAAAATCTGTGACAGTTTCTTCTACTTTAAGATAAACTGTGCTTGAAACATCGGAAAATTTTTCTACAAAATCGTTAATTTCATCGATTACTTTTTCTTTTCCGATAAATAGATTAATATATTTATCAGATAATTTATAGCTAATTAATATTTTTTTAGCTAGATCGTTCACATTTCCGAGTTGCTCAAGTGCTAATCCTTCTGTCATACCCTCATTCTGCTTTTGCGTGATATAATCTAAATATTCCACAACAACATCATCTACTTCTTTAGGAGCAAGAAGTGATAATCGTTTACGTAATTCTATAATATATCGTTCTTTATTCATTAGACTCATTTCCTTTCATTAAATCATTTATTCTGTTTGTAATTTCTTGATAATCTGTTATATACTTCTGTAATTTAATTATACCATTTTCTGTTAGATGATAATACTTTTTTGAATCTAAATTATTTAAATTTTCATAATATGATTCCAAAAAACCGTCGTTTGTTAATTTTTTTATTAAGGGATAACTAATTCCCTCATTTATCGACAGTAAATTAAATACATGTTGAGTAATATCATATCCGTAAATATCACCTTTTGAGGATATTAACAAGATAACCATTTCTAATATGCCCATTCTAAAATCTTTATTCATTTACATCACCAGTAATAGTATATGAAATAATTATTTATTATATCATTTGTTAATGAGATGAATTCAAACTTTTATTTTACACACCTGTTTTGATGTGTTATAATTTTAATTATGTTTGTGAAAATGGTGGTTGGAATGAAATTGGTAAAACAATTAACTTTAGATGAATTGATTAATGATATCATAAATAATAACAATGAAACAACAGATGTAAAAGAATATGAATTGTACAGTAAGTATTTAGAAATGAGTGCATTCGAGAATGATTTAATTAACCGTAAAGTAAAAGTGGTTGCAGGGATTGACGAAGCCGGAAGAGGTCCTTTAGCAGGTCCTGTTGTCGCTGCTTGTGTCATTCTACCTATTGGTTATTATCTACCAGGATTAAATGATTCTAAAAAATTAACTCCGAAAAAAAGAGATTATTATTATGATGAAATTGTTGAAAATGCAGTAAGTTATGGTGTTGGAATTATCGATACTTCAGATATTGATAAATTTAACATTTATAATAGTACAAAAATAGCGATGATAAAATCAATTTTAAATCTTTCGGTTAAACCTAAACATTTATTAATAGATGCCATGAAATTAGAAATTGATATTCCCCAAACAAGTATTATTAAAGGCGATCAAAAAAGTGTTTCTATTGCCGCAGCGAGTGTTATTGCTAAAGTAACACGAGATCGTTATATGGCTGAGCTTGATAAACTATACCCTGAATATCATTTTAGTAAAAATAAGGGATATGGTACTAAAGAGCATACAGATGCTTTAAAAATGTATGGTGTAACACCAGTTCACCGGAAGTCATTTGAGCCTGTTAAGTCAATGCTTGAAAAAGAAAATTCTTTATTTAATCTATAAGAATTGCTCGTATATAAATAATGAGGTGAAACATGTGAGAGATATATTACTCAAACTTCATTATTTAGATTTAGAGATAAATGAAATATATTCAATTTTACAAAAACTAAATCAATTCCCTAAAATAGATTCTACCGTCCTTAAACTGGTACTACAGAAAAAAAAATCTTGCTACGATTTATTAGATTGTTCACGTATTAAAAAAGATTTAGTTCAACATAATATTGAATATGTGACCATATTAGATGAACATTATCCAAGGCGATTAGAGAATATTTTTATGCCACCGTTAGTATTATTTTATAAAGGTGACTTAACATTACTGAAAGCAAAAACACTTGCAGTCATTGGTGCAAGAGAATATTCGAGCTATGGCGAAAATGTGACAAGGAAATTTGTACCACAATTAGTAAAAAATGAATTTCATATTGTGAGTGGACTCGCTTATGGAATCGATACGATTGCACACATTGCTTGTATAGAAGCAAATGGGAAGACAATTGCGGTATTAGGGTCTGGTATTAACCAAATATATCCTAGTACACATAAAAAATTAGCAGAAGAAATTGGGGAAAATCATTTATTGATGAGTGAATATCCGCCAACAGCTTACGCGCGTAAAACCCATTTTCCTTTTCGAAATCGGATTGTGAGTGGTTTATCGGATGGAATACTCGTAATAGAAGCAAAAGAGCGAAGCGGAACATTAATCACTTGTGATTATGCGCTAGACCAAGGGAAGGACATTTTTGTCATTCCTAATCAGATATATGAAGAGAAAAGCGTCGGAACTAACAACTTAATTAAACAAGGAGCCAAGCTTGTCACCCATGTTTTAGATATTTTGGAAAATTTTAAATAATATTTTCTTGCAAATTTTTTGATTTTCTATCATAATATATTAATGAAAATAAAATAAGAATATAAGGTGAAGTAAATGGGGAAAAAATTAGTAATTGTCGAATCGCCTGCAAAGGCTCATACAATTGAAAAATATTTAGGTGGAGACTACACGGTATTATCAAGTGTAGGTCACATTCGTGATTTAGCTAAATCAGGTCCAGGTGGATTAGGTGTTGATGTAGAAAATAAGTTTGAGCCAAAATACACGGTTATTACAGGAAAGAAAAAAATTATTAATCAATTAAAAAAAGCAGCAGTTAGCGCAGATGAAATCTTTCTTGCAACTGACCCGGACCGTGAAGGGGAAGCCATTAGTTGGCATTTATATGATGTTTTAAATTTAAGCAACGAGAAGGAGAAAAATATTCACCGAGTTGTGTTTAATGAAGTCACGAAAAGCGCAATTTTAAAAGCGATTGAAAATCCACGTGATATTAATTACGATTTAGTGAAATCTCAAGAATCTCGTCGAATTTTAGACCGTATTATTGGATTTAAATTATCAAAATTACTTCAAGCTAAAATAAAATCTAAATCAGCAGGACGTGTACAATCAGTGGCATTAAAATTGATTGTTGATCGTGAAAAGGAAATTAATGCCTTTATTGTTGAAGAGTATCATACAATTGATGCCATATTTGAAAAAGATGATATCCAATTTGATGCTAATTTATATGGTAAAGACAATGAAAATATAAAAATAAATACTCAAGAAGAAGCCACTCATATATTAGAATCATTAGATGATAATTATGTTATTTTGAGTGTGGATAAAAAGAAAAAATCTAAAAATCCCAAACCACCTTTTATTACCTCTACCCTACAGCAAGAGGCTTCAACTAAATTAAATTTTTATGCGAAAAAAACTATGAGTTTAGCTCAAAGACTTTATGAGGGGATTGAAATTAATGGAAATCCATTAGGATTAATTACCTATATGCGTTCTGACTCTGTTCGTTATTCTGATGAATTTGTGAAAGATGCAAAAAATTATCTTATTAGTACATTTGGGAGTAATTACTCCATTGATGATCCTAAATTTAAGGTCAATAAAAACGCGCAAGATGCGCATGAGGCTATTCGTCCGACAGATATTAATCGAAATCCGGAATCGATTAAAAAATATTTAACCCCAGATTTATATAAATTATACAGTTTGATCTATTATAGATCGCTTGCATCGTTAATGACACCAGCTGAGGTTAATCAGACATCAGTAATTATTAAAAATCAAGGTTACTTATTTAAATCAACAGGACAAGAACTAATTTTTGATGGCTATTTAAAAGTTTATAAAGAATATGAAGATACTAAAAATAATATACTTCCTAATTTAATCATAGATGAATTGATACATTTAGCACAGATTAAGTCGACGCAACATTTCACTCAACCGCCTAATCGTTTTACAGAAGCAAGATTAATAAAAGAAATGGAAGAGTTAGGGATAGGCAGACCATCGACTTACGCGCAAACTATGGAGACGTTAAAGGCTCGAGACTACGTAGTGAATCAAGATAAAAAATTTATCCCAACAGAACAAGGTATTATCACAAGTGATAAATTAGAAGAATTTTTTAATAAAATTATTAATGTATCATACACAAAAGAAATGGAAGAAAATCTCGATTCTATAGCGCAAGGTGAACGTGTGTGGTACGAGGAACTAAAAGAATTTTATGATTTTTTTATTCCAATTGTTGATTATGCTAATCAAAATATGGAAAAAATTCCACCTAAATTTATTGATGAATTTTGTCCACAATGCGGAAAACAACTGGTTGTCCGTCGAGGAAGATATGGTGAATTCATCGGGTGTAGTGGATATCCTGATTGTAGATTTATTAAAAAAGAAAATCCAGAAGAAAATGAGCTCATTTCTTTAGACATAGAATGCCCTAAATGTCATATAGGACATTTTGTAGAAAGAATCACCAAAAAGGGTAAATTAAAAGGCAAAAAATTTTATGCTTGCAGTAATTACCCTAAATGTAAAAATATTGTTGTGAATATGCCAATTAATGAAACCTGTCCGAAATGTGGAAATATCTTAAGCAATAATGGTGAGAATATAATTTGTGAGAATAAAGAATGTGATTATAAAAGAGACGTTTGATAATTAATTCATAGAACAGGTAATTTTAATTATCTGTTTTTTGCATCAATATCTAAATTAAGCGGATATAATATCGGCTTTTTTTTACATAAAAAGATCCTACTTAGATAAAATCTATCATCATGCCCTCTTTTTGTATAAAATTAGTTATCTAGACAAAAATAAAAGAGTAGGTGATAATAGTGATTTATATCTATTTAATAATAGGAACATTGATATCTTGTATCCTATTTTATTTCATTGATAGTATAAAAAGGAAAAAAAAGTATGTTAAAAATTTATTGATTAAAGAATGTGAATTAATACCGTTTAAAAATAAGAAAGAAAGGTAATCATATGGGATATTATATATTAGGTATAATCATTTTTTTGTTAATGATTGTATTTATCAGCGATTTAATAAGACAAGGCCATGATAAGGATGATGTTGATGATTTTGACCCAGATGAATATTTCAATCGTTTATCTAGTCAATATCCAAGAACATTTAATTACAAAGAAGAAATTTCAGAAGAAAATTTAGGTAATGAGGTCGTTAATGATCCAGAGCATATAATAGCGACACCGATGTTTGAAAATGTTGAACATCCAAGTCTTGATGATGCCAATCAACCATTACAAGATGTCTTACCAGAAGACTTAGATAGAGAAAAAAAATAATGAATCGAATGGTTATATAAATTTATATAACCATTTTTGTTCTAATTTTTATTTTTTATGTTAAACAAATATGATAAGATAAGATTGGTGATTAAAATGAAAAGAGAAATAAATGCTTCTGTTCATGATATCGTCGATTTTGTATTTGCACAAGGTGATATTGTTCCCGTTATGGCGCAAAAAAATAACATGCGTGATGGGACTTTAATTCACATAGATATTCAAAAATCGTATCAATGCGAAAAGGAAGTTTATGTGAAAATTGAGCAAGATATCGAAGATTATCATTTACTATTACAAGGTCGAATTGATTTATTAGAAAAACAAGATGATACTTATCACCTGATTGAAATAAAGAGTACACATATGTTTGAGCATTTAACTGAAACGACATATTTAGCTCATTTTGCGCAAGCTAAGTTTTATGGATATATGCTTTTTCATCACTATCATTTAGATAGAAATTCTCAAATTAAAATATCAGTGATGTATGTCAATAAATATAATTATGAAAAGAAATTTTTCTCTAAAAATTATTCGTTTTTGACATTAGAAACATTTTTTTATGAAACAACGAAAGAATATCTCAAGTTTTTGAAAATGGTCGATAATTTTCATACATTAAAATTACAAAGTATTCATGATTTAGTCTTTCCTTTCACAACTTATCGTAATGGACAAGTTGAACTTATCAATAAAGTTGAAGATGTTATTTCAGCCCACCAAAGTCTTTTTGTTTGTGCCCCAACAGGGATAGGTAAAAGTTTAGGAACACTTTATCCAGCCATTAAATTTCTTAGGAAAAAAGAAAACAAGATTTTTTATTTAACCAGCAAATCCATGATTAAGGATGTTGCTGCCAATGCGGTAAATTTACTACGCGATAACAGTCAGTTAAAATTAAAATCGCTAGTTATAACCGCTAAGGAAAAAATATGTCTTAATAGTTGTGTAAAATGTAATCCTAAAGATTGTATTTATGCTAAGGATTTTTATAATCATATTAATGAAGCTGTTTTTGATATTTTTGAAAATTGCGATAATTTTTATGCTGAGCAAATTCTGTCATATGCAAAGAAATATCAAATTTGCCCATTTGAATATCAACTAACATTATCGCTTATTTCTGATGTCATTATTTGTGATTACAACTATGTATTTGATGTTAGAGTCTATTTAAAAAGATTTTTTGATTTTGATACTTCTAATTTTATTTTATTAATTGATGAAGCACATAATATGTATGATAGAGTATGTAATATGTTCACCTCAAGTATCAATTTTAAAATTATTCATGATATTTTAGATAATGTCGGAGAAGAAAAAGAAATCATTAAATCAGCGCAAATTTTGCTTTTGAAATTGCAGCAATATCAAAATAATTTGCAAGCGGCAAAAAAGAAATCAATGAAATTTGTTGATATCGATGAAGTTCTATTAAATGATATGGCTACTTTATTAAGTAAACTTGAAAAGTATTTTGATAAACAGCGAGATAAGGATATTGAGATTAATGAAATATTATTAAATCGTTATTTTGAGATAAATAATTTCTTGAAAATTTCGGAATATTATAGTGAAGATTTTATTATTTGGGTAACTAGTACTTATGAGACCTTAGATTATCAAATTACGTGTTTAAATCCGCGGGAATTGGTCTCATTAAGAACGAAGGCGGTATTAGCTAGCATCTTTTTTTCTGCAACTTTGCATCCTATCAACTACTATGTTTCCTTATTAGGAGGAAATTCAGCAAGCGAGCAATTGTTGCTTGAGGCCCCATTTAAACAGGAACATTTACAATTATTTGTGAATAATCAAATTTCGACTAAATATAATAATCGCGATGATACAAAATATCAAATCGCCTATCAAATTACTGACCTAATCGCAAATGGTGGGAAATACATGGTTTATTTCTCAAGTTATCAATATTTAGAAATGGTTCATCAAGTTTTTTATAAAATAAATGAATTAGATACGGATATAATAAAACAAACTAGAAATATGACAGAGCACGAGAAAAATAATTTTATCGAACAATTTGATGAAAGTGATAAAAACATCGTTGGCTTTGCGGTATTAGGTGGTATATTTGCCGAGGGAATCGACTTGCAAGGTGAAAAATTAAATGGAGTCTGTATAGTAGGTGTAGGGCTTCCGATGTTTGATGATTTCAGAAGCGAGTTAATGAATTATTTTAATACCGAATATCAAATGGGCTATCAATATGCGTATATGTATCCTGGTTTTAATAAGGTACTACAAGCCGTAGGACGCGTGATTAGAAGTGAAAAAGATAAAGGAATTGCTCTTTTAATTGACGAACGGTACTTAAATTACGAATATTTAAAGTTGTTTCCAAAACACTGGTCCCATTATCAAAAAAATGAATGGTAAATATCGGCAATAAAAGAATAGTTTGTTGAAAAAAGCCTAATTTTGTGATAAAATTCATATAAGTAACATATTATTTTGGGGGGTGTCATCCCATGGTTGAATTATGGATTCCAGTATTTATAATAATTATGGTTTTGACCGGTGCATGGACCGGATATATAACAAATGATGTCGCAATAAAGATGTTGTTTCGTGAGTACGGTATAGGAAGGTTTAAGTTTGGTGGCGTGATAATAAAAACGCGTAAAGACCTTGAAAAAAACCTTTCTTTATTAGTTGAAAAAGAAATAATTAATCATAATACTTTAAAAAGCCAATTTCATAAGAAAGAACTTAAAGAAGCAGTCTCTAAAACAGTGATTTCTTTCTTTAATGAGTCTATTTTTAAGAATTCAAAAAATATTAAATTAAGTGATTTACCAGGCTTTGGCAAAACAACTGATAATGTCATTGTTTTCCTAAAAAAGTACTTAGAAAATAATTTAACAGCTACTTTCGTTGAAATGAGTAAAAGTATTGAATTAAACGATGTTATCTCAAGTGAACAAGCTTATAATTTATCTGTGTCTATTACTAATCAAATCTTATCTCTCATTCAAGATAAACGTATTTTAGAAAAAATCATGATTGATTTATATCATAATTATCATGAAGTGACATTAGATGAATTAATTGGCGATGAAATTACCAATAAAATTATTAGTAATTTAAATGAATTATTGAATAATATATTTGACGAAATGCAATATAAAAATGATCATGATATTCAATTGCTCATTAGTAAATTGTATCGCGATTTAGATTTTGATACTTTTGTTGAGACCTTTGAAAAATATATTGGTAATAAAAAGTTAAATTATTTTTTATCAGAAAAAAGTTTGGAAAAACTATATGATTTATTTACTGAATATTTAAAAAACCCTAATTCAAAAGAATCAATTGAAGTTTTTTGTGAAGGATTACTTATCGCATTAAAGAAAATAGAAAAACCGATTATTGAATTATTTACCGGTGATTTACGAATTGAAGTTGAAAAATTTCTAGAGAATCAACTTCCTGGTATTATCGACCGTTTGATTGAGATTGTACAAAGAAATAGTCATGAAATAGAAGAATTGATTGAATCTTCAATCGATCAAACCATATATGACCAACAAACAATTAAAAGATTAATTTTATCAGCAATACGGATGTTTTTAATAGAAAACTTTACGCAAAAATATGATATTATCAATAAAATTGTTGAAATGTTAAAAGGAATTGATATTGAAGATTTGTCAAAGACAATTTCGGCGCAAGTCGTTGATTTGCTACACCAAAAAAGTATTGCGAGTATTATCGTAGAGCTTGAAGCAAATAGTATCTTAACTGCTAAATTAATCGCAAATCAAGTCCATCGCATCTTAACTTTCTTATGTGAACGTTATTTATCAAAAGATATTGAGCATGCTGATTTTTTAAATAAAACTATTCAGGAATTATTTAAATTGAATATTAAACCTTTTATCAATAATTTAACGATTTCTGTCATCACGAAACAAATTATTTACAATGAGGACGCATTAGCCTTTGTTAAAAAACAAATCAGTAATTCTTTAAAAGGCATAACTAAAATGCCTATAGACACCTTTATCTTAGAATCTAAAGTAGCTGATTATGCTAGTAAATTTCAAGAAGGCATTAGTAAACAATTCAACAAAAACCATGATGAAATTCTTAGCATGGTTTATAAAAATCTTGATGATTATTTTTCAAACCATAATTTAGCAACAGTTATCAATAAAAATAAAGATGTTTCATTTAAAAGTGATGTCATAATTGATGTCATCACTAAATCTTTAAATAATTTTCTAGAGGATGTTTACGATTATAAAGTTCATGATTTATTTAATAAAGTCAATTCAATTGATAATTTAAGTGTGAACGTCGTCAATGCGATTATGGATTACCTAGATAATGGTTTAAGTAATGTTTTAGAAGGTAATATCGCAAAAGTAGTTGAAGATAATATCAAAAGTTTAAGTAATGAAGAAGTTCTTGAAATGATGCAACAGTTTATGGGAACGAAGTTAAAACCATTAACAATAGTAGGTGCATTTTTAGGTAGTGGTGTTGGATTATTTTTAGGATTATATTTATCAATGGCACTTAATTATCATACGATATTAAACTTTACGGATATACCTGTGTTATTAGCTAGCATCTGTGCTTATGCAATACTAGGTTATTTAACGAATGTCATTGCTATTTTCTTTATCTTTAGACCATTTAAACCACTGTTTGGGATTAAACGACTGCAAGGCATTATTCCTAAGCAAATACCAATTTTAGCGAAGGCAATGGGAAATATTGTATCTAATAATCTTTTGTCTGAGGACAGTATTAATAATATGATTATTAATAATGAAACAAAGTTGAAAACGGAATTTGTGAAAAACATTGAAAGCGATGATTATAAGGTATTAAAAACCTATTTGAATGAAAATAGTGAACGGATTGTTAAACAAACCACTCATTATATCATTAAGAATTTAAAGGATAATAATGCAATTTTAGCGACTAAGTTTACTGATGAAGCTTTAAAATTTAATTTAAATAATGTAGAAACGACTATATTTACGCAAGTTTTCGCAGGAATCTTTACCGATAAAATCAATGATGCTAAGGACTCAATTGGTTCTTACTTATCTACTAAATTTAAATCAAGTAAATCAATAAAAGAACTATCAGAAGAATTAAATATTAATACAGTCGAAAATAAAATAAATTCTTTAATTGAAAATGAATTATTGAAATTTATCGAAAAGTTTAATAATAATAATTATTTATCTTCTTTAATGGATAAAAATCGTTTAAAAATCGATACCATTATTCAAAAACAAATAGATGAGGTATTACCTGATACTACAAAATTGAGTATTGAAAATTTCTTGTACAATTTTGTATCTAATTATCTATATTCACGTGAAAAACAACGTTCCTTATCAAATTATGTTATTACGGAAATTACGACAATTTTAAATAATAATGATAGTATTGATGAATTATTCGGAGGACGTTTTATCGAGCTCGTTAATTTCAATATGTCGACGATTTTAGAAAGAATTGACGAAACAGTGAGAAATTGGTTAGTTAGTTATCGTGATGAAATCAATGAATCGGTTACAAAACAAGTTATTGAAGATTTAACCGCCATTCAGCAAGTTGGTTATAAAGCAATAAGTGGTGATAAACTTATTAAAGAAACGGTTTATCGGATAGTTGAATTTAAGATACCTGAATTTATTTCAAAGAAAATGGCTACATTGAATGATGAATTTACTAATTTCTTTGATAATTTGGGTAAAATAAGATTAAAAGATGCCAACTTAGAGCTAAGAAAGGAAGAATTACAATACTTTTTATCTGAGGTATTTGAGAGTAAAGAAATTGAGATAAAGACTAGACGATTCATTCACGTTGTAATGAGTTATTTCTATGGGTTTAAAACTGCTAAACTATGTGATATACTAGATATTCATAATACGCAGGATATTATAACTCATTATAATGATATTTTCTTATTAGTTAACAATGGAACTTATACTACCTTGAATAATCGAAAAGATAAAATTGTCTTTGATGTTTCATTATTAATTAATAAATTTATAACTAAAGAAATATTATCTAATAAGGTTAGAAATTTGACTTTAGGGATAACCTCTGATGAAATTGGTCGTTTTGTAGATAGATTGTTAATAACACTTAATCAAAATGACTTCTTAAAACAAAATATCACACAGTTAGTTGATGTAATGTTCAAGCATTTTGTCAATATCCCTTTAAATGAATTATTAGATGAATTATTCTTAAAACAAGATATTAAAAAGTTAATTAAAAAATTATCGAATGATCGCCACTTTGAGAGTGTGATTAATGAAGCTATATTAAATTTATTTGCACTAACTACTTCTGATTTTATAGATTTAGTAGACTTAGAATTAAAACAAGAAATCGTTAATGTAATTATCGATTCAACTTATGATGTTGTTGCACAAAATTTATTAGAATTGTTAAAGGCAATTGATTTTAAAGAAGTGACTGTTCGTGAAATTAGCGCAATGGAACCTAAACAAATAAAAGTATTATTTGATAGTTTTGGAAGTAAATACTTTCGTAAACTTGAAGGTTATGGAATATTTGGCGGTATCTTTGCGATTGAAGAAGTATCCTTAATCATTTTCTTATCCTATTTAATAAAATTTATTAGGAAAAAATAACCTAGAGGAGGTTTAAAAATGATTAAATTTAAAGATTACACATGGGTTTTAGATGGGTTGGCTGCATTATTATTATTAGTAGCATTCATTTTTATGATTATTAATGGTGCTGATCAGGTAGGTACTCTTGTCATTCAATTCACTGGTTTGGGTATATTGTTTTTTACACTTATGCGTGTGAAACCAATCATATCATCAAGAAACGAGAAAGATTATGTACTTGTCATGTTTGTAGAAATTTTGCTTGATATCGCAGTTGGTATCATGTTATTGGCAGCTTCAACATACGTTGAAAGTAGTGATATTTTTAGTTTCAGTCGTTTGTTAGGTCTTGCATTATTTATTCGTGGGGTTTGTCATTTCTGGACGACTTCTAAAAGATATGAAATGCATGATATCATTTCTTTTATCGTACATGTTGTGTTTATGTCATTTGGTTTCTTATTTTTATACAGCAACCAACTTGACCAAAAGAATCTTGCTTATGGAATTATCATTCTATCTATCTTATTAGCCGTTTATTTCACTTATCGTTCATATAACGGCTATAATCATTACCGAATTCAAAAAGGTAACTCATTAAAAATGGGTGACTATTTAGAAAAGGATGAAAAAAAAGTAATAGAAGATCCAAAAACAATTGAAGAAAAAATTAATCCTAAAAAAATCGAAGAACCGAAACCAGTTATTGAAGAAAAAATTGAAGAGCCAAATGATGACAATCGTCCATCTATAGATATAAATTAAACTTTAATGCATAAAATAAAGTCGAATTCATTTGACTTTATTTTTTTTTATTGAAAATGATTTGAATTTTAATAACTTACTAGGTATAATAGAATTAAATATTAAAGGAGGAATAAAATGGGAAATTATGATGAAACACTCACTTTATTAAAAGAAATTACCGATGCTAATGGTGTTCCTGGTAATGAACGTGAACCACGTCAAGTGATGCGTAAATATTTAGAACCTATAGCTGATGAAATAACATACGACAATTTAGGATCAATAATTGGAATATTAAAAGGGGAAGAAAATGGTCCTAAAATAATGGTAACAGGTCACCTTGATGAAATAGGTTTTATGGTAACGAAAATTACCGATAAAGGTTTCTTAAAGTTTCAAACTTTAGGTGGATGGTGGAATCAAGTCATGCTTGCGCAACAAGTTACTGTTACTACTTGCAAAGGCGATACTTATCATGGTGTTATTGGGTCTAAACCACCACATATTTTAACTGCTGAAGAGCGTAAAAAACCAGTTGACATTAAAGAAATGTACATTGATTTAGGTGTAGCTAATAAAGAGGAAGTCGAAAAATTAGGTATTAAACCTGGTGATATGATTACACCATATATTGAATTTAAACCAATGGCTAATCCAAAATATTTATTAGCGAAAGCATGGGATAATCGTATTGGTTGTGCTATCGCAATTGAAGTTTTAAAACAATTAAAAAACGAGCAACATGCTTCTACATTATACGCAGTTGGTACCGTTCAAGAGGAAGTTGGTCTACGGGGTGCTAAAACATCTGGATTTAAAGTTAATCCTGACCTTTGTTTCGCTACTGATGTAGGGATTGCTGGAGATACACCAGGTATTGGTGATGCAGCTGATGCTGAACTAGGAAAAGGACCGCAAATCGTTTTATATGATGCATCAATGGTAGGGCACGTGGGGTTAAGAAAGTTTGTATTAGAGGTTGCTAATGAATTGAATATTCCTTATCAGTTTGAATCAATGGCAGGTGGAGGTCTTGATTCAGGTGCCGTGCATGTCACTCATGAAGGTGTTCCTTCTATTGGTATTTGTATTCCTTCTCGATACATTCATTCTCATACATCTATGATTCATCGTGATGACTATGAAAATGCGGTAAAATTAATGGTAGAATGTATCAAAAGATTAAATAGAGATTTAGTTAATCAAATTACTTTTGATTAATCATGTAAATGGCATAATGTTTTATGCCATTTCTCTTTTAATATGATATAATAAAAATGTTAAATTTGCGAGGTGATAGGATGAAAGTTTTAAAATCAATCTTTATCTTTATACTAATCGTATTAGCAGTAGGACTATTTTTAGAGGTTATACCGACAGCACCTGCATATGCTGGTAATAATCCTTGGATTGTCAAAAAAGGAGATAGACCTCTTATTATTCCACATGGAGGGGCTAAATTACTTTATCCAGAAAATACGATTTATTCTTTTAATCAATTGAATAGTGATGGTTATGATGTTTTTGAAATTGATTTGAGCTTAACTAGTGACAATATATTGATAACCCATCATGATGTGACTTTTGTTAATGATTTAGGAGAAGAAAAAAGAATTCATGATTTGACCTATGATGAAATTATTCAAGAAAAACAAAACTTTGCGGTTGATTTTATGAAAGATGATATCCATCCATTTATAGACCCAGATGCATCTTTATTACCTGAGTTAAGACCAGCAATTCTTGAAGACTTATTTAAAGCTTATCCTAATAAAAAATATATATTAGAATTAAAGGATACCGTTTTAAATAGTGGACAAGATGTCTTTAAAGATGCAGTCTCTACTTTACTCTCTCTCATAAAGGATTACCATATGGAGGATAAGGTAATTGTATCTTCATTTGATGATAATGTTACCCATTTAATACAAAGCGAATCAAACAATACAGTGATGACCTCAACTGCTACAAAAGATTCATTTAATTTTGTCATCTATAGTACTTTAAGAGTTGATTTCTTTTATAGACCTAAAGATGGTGCCTTATTATTACCATACAAAGACACTTTATCAGATTCACAAATAAAAATGATTAAGAAAATTCCAAAATTTATTACGAATCAAGTTGCTACTTATGATGAAGAAAATGATACATATTATACCAATATTGTTAAACAATCTATTGTGGATGATGCCCATCGTCATAATATGGCTGTTCAATATTGGACGGTTAATGACAAAGAGGAAATGAAAAAATTAATCAACATGGGTGTTGATGGGATCATTACTGATAGACCAGATATTCTTAAAGCATTATATTTAGAACTCGGTTTATAAGAAAAAAACCAACACAAATGTGTTGGTTTTAAACTTATTGCAACCCATTATGTGTTGGTTTTAGACTTATTGCAACCCATTATGTGTTGGTTTTAAACTTATTGTAACCCATTAACGAGTTTGTTAATAATTTCTTGCTTACCTGAGTCATCACTGGCATTATATAAGACTTCAAATAAAACACCTAAACCAGGTAACATTTTTTCTTCACCACTTGATATAGCATCCATTATTGTTGATTTCACATCATCAAATGATGAATTATTCATATTTTGTAAAACTGCACGTCTTATGTTTATATCCATATGTAAAAACCTCCTAAATATAGTTTTTAAATTATTACTAATTTTATACGTACGAGGCAAAAAATGATAAAAAACGAAATGAAAGAAATCACATTAAAAGGAGCACGTTATTCTGTAGTCGTGCGTCGAAAAAAAATTAAAAATATCTATATACGTGTTGATGAAGCACAGAATATTGTAGTAAGTACAAATCAATATGCTACTACGAAACAAATAGAAGCACTAATTATAAAACATCAAGATAAACTATTAAAAATTGTTCATAATAAGAAAAAAAATCTTATTTTACCACATCAACTGGTATATTTAGGGAAGATATACGAGATGAAAATGATAGGAAAAAATCATTTTTCTTATGAGATAAATTCAGATAACATTACTTTTTATACCCCCTTTTCAAATGTTGAGACACGTGATTTATTTTATAAAGAAGAAGCTCAACACTTTTTACCAGAACGATTGAGAATTTGTTTTGACCACTTTTGTCAATTTAAACCCATTACCTTTCCTTTACTTCAAATTCGTAAAATGAATTGTCGGTATGGAACTTGTTATTATGCGAAAAATAAAATACATCTGAGTATATATTTAATGAAATATGATATAAAGAGTATTGATTACGTGATTTATCACGAATTGACACATTTTATTCATCATAATCATTCGCGAGATTTTTACAATTATCTTGGTATGATTGAACCTAACCATTTATTAATCAAAAAGAATTTAAATAAATATTAATAAGGGGGCATTTGTTATAAGGCAGTTTCTATAAACATCATAATATATTATTGACTCGAATATTATTAGGGGGTGACGTTAGTGTATAATAATCGTCCGATGGGATGTTGTCCTCAACCAGAATGCCCACCAAAATGTTGCGTAGTGCATCGTTATTGTTATCGTGATGTACCACATATCGATCCACACCACACTCATGTAGTTAATCATACTATTTACCGCCATCACTATATACCTCAATATACATGTTCACAAGAGCATGTATGTCAAGATATTCAATGTGGTGGTTGCTAGATATTAATGTATCCATATCTTAATATTGCATTTATTTATATTATGCAGTATAATATGGAAAGAATAAAATAAAATGCTGATAAAGGAGTAGTAATTAGACACTAATTATGTAGGAAGAGTATACCATTGACTGTAAGTATACTTATAATGAAGACTAATGAATTCACCTTTTGAATGATGTTAATTACATCCGGGAAATCCGTTATTGTTATCGAGTGGTGAACATTTTGTTCACAATTAGGGTGGTACCACGTTATAAGCGTCCTTATTTATAAGGACGTTTTTATTTTTTTTAAAAAAAAGAAAGGTGATACAATGTTAGAAAAATTAAAATCAATTAGCCATGAAGCTTTAAAAGAAATTAGCGATTGCCAAGATATGAAACAATTGAATGATATTCGTGTAAAATATCTTGGAAAAAAAGGACCTATTCAAGATGCGATGAAAGTTATGAAAAACTTAGACCCTGAAGAAAGAAAAACACTAGGACAAGTATCAAATGAAACGAAGACTGAGATTTCGGAAGCAATAGATAACAAAGCCCAAATATTAGAATCATCAATTATTGAACAAAAAATGAAAAGCGAAGCAATCGATGTTTCACTCCCGTCACGAAAACCTAAGATAGGGGTAGCTCATTTAACCAATCAAATAGTGGAAGAAATTGAAGATTTATTTGTTGGAATGGGATATGAAATATCAGAAGGACCAGAGGTAGAGTATGATCATTATAATTTTGAAATGCTCAATTTACCAAAAGGTCACCCCGCAAGAGATATGCAAGATACATTTTACATTACAGAAGATCTTTTATTAAGAACTCACACTTCACCTGTGCAAGTTCGTACTTTGTTAAAACATAAAGGAAAAGGTCCTGTAAAAATCATATGTCCTGGGAAAGTGTACCGTCGTGATGATGATGATGCGACACATTCACATCAATTTTTTCAAATAGAAGGATTAGTGATTGGTGAGGCTGTTTCTATGTCAGATTTAAAGGGAACATTGGAATTTTTTGTGAAGAAAATATTTGGTGAAGAACGTGAAATTCGTTTTCGTCCCTCTTTTTTCCCATTTACCGAACCAAGCGTAGAAGTAGATGTTACATGTAGTAAATGTGGTGGCAAAGGATGTCCTATGTGTAAGGATAGTGGATACATTGAAATTCTTGGTGCAGGAATGGTTCATCCTAATGTATTACGAATGAGTGGTTTTGACCCTGAAAAATATCAAGGGTTTGCCTTTGGAATGGGGCCAGAAAGAATAGCGATATTAAAATATGGAATTGATGATATTCGCCAATTTTATACAAATGATCTTAGATTTAATCATCAATTTAATATAAAATAAAAAGGAGAGAAACATGTTATTATCATTAAAGTGGTTACAAAATTATGTTGATATATCTGATATTACCGCAAGTGAATTAGCGAAAAGAATAACATTATCAGGCATTGAAGTCGAAAAAATATATTCATTATCTGATGCGACCCATTGTGTTGTTGGACATGTTTTGGAAAAAACAAAGCATCAAGAGGCAGATAAATTGAATATTTGTTCAGTAGATTTAGGAAATGAAATTACACAAATTGTTTGTGGAGCTAGTAATGTTGAAAAAGGTCAAAAAGTAGTGGTCTCTAAAGTGGGTGCAACACTTCCTGGTGGAATAAAAATCAAAAAAGCTAAATTACGTGGTGTAGAATCTAATGGAATGATTTGTTCATTTAAAGAATTAGGAATTGAAAATAAATTAGTACCGCAAGAGTTTCAAAATGGGATTGCCGTACTCCCAAATGATGCAGTTGTTGGAGCTGATGCGATTTCTTATTTAGGGTTTAATGATACTATATTAGAATTAAGTTTAACGCCAAATCGCTCTGATTGTTTATCTATGTTAGGAATTGCTTATGAAGTAGCTGCTATTTTAGATAAAGAAGTTATAAAACCTGCAGGTGAACAAATCCCATTTTCAATTGATCATCAATTTAAAGTTAACATTCAATCAGAGGATTGTTCGTTATATTATGCGAAAAAAATAACTAATGTGAAAATTCAGAAATCACCACAGTGGTTACAATCTCGACTAATAGCATGTGGTATAAGACCCATTAATAATGTAGTTGATGTGACAAATTTTGTGATGATGGAATTAGGACAACCTCTTCATGCTTTTGATGCTAAAAAATTGGATAGCCCCCAAATACTAGTAAGAAATGCGAAAAATGGTGAAACCATTGTCACTCTTGATGACATTAAACGTGACTTACTTCCTACGGATTTAGTGATTACAGATGGTAAAGTACCAATAGCTTTAGCAGGGGTCATGGGCGGACAAAATACGGAAATTGATGATAACACAACTGATGTGATATTAGAAAGTGCTGTATTTAAACCATTGACGATAAGAAAAACCTATACAAGATTAGGATTACGAAGTGAGGCTAGTATCCGTTACGAAAAACAAGTTGATCCAAACAAAACGCTTTATGCATTAAATCGTGCTTGTGAGTTGTTAGTAAAGTTAGCATCTGGTAAGATTGATGATAAATTATCAATGAAACAACAATTAAAAGAAGAAAAAAAATTAATCGATATAACCTTAGTTAAAATTAATCACGTATTAGGAATAACTCTAACTGAAAAAGACGTCATTGATGTCTTTAGACGTTTAAAATTTGATTTTGTGGTATTAAAAGGATCATTTGTTGTCACTATCCCTAGTAGAAGACAAGATATATCGATTCAAGAAGATTTAATTGAAGAAATTATTAGAATTTATGGATATTATCATCTTAATAAAACATTACCTCAAACAGATACTGTGGGAGCATTAACAGAGAAACAATTAAAGAAAAGAGCTGTTAAACAATCGCTTATTGCTAGTGGATTAGATGAAGTAATTACCTACTCATTAACTAATGAAAAGCAAGCAGTTCGTTTTCAGTATAATGAGAAACAAGTAGAGAAACCCATCAAAGTAGCGATGCCTATGAGTGAGGACCGTTCAATTATGCGGACAGGTTTAATTCACGGATTAATTGATGTAGTCAGTTATAATAATGCTCGTAATATAGAAGATGTAAGTTTGTTTGAAATTGGGAAAAAATATTATTTAGAAAAAGACTTACCACAAGAAACAAACCTATTAGCGGGAGCTTGTACGGGAGTTATCCATGAAACCAAATGGCAAAAGAAAATCGAATTAGTTGATTTTTTCTATGTTAAAGGTGTCGTAGAAACCATATTTGAAAAATTAGATGTTTTAAATAAAATTTCCTTTGTTCAAGCAGATAACCCTAGTGTTGATTTCCATCCGAAAAGAACGGCAAATATTATTTTAGATAATCAGTTGATAGGGATAGTTGGTCAACTTCATCCAAATACGCAAAAAGAATTTGATTTAAAAGATACTTATGTATTTGAAATTAATTTAGACGCAATATTGGATGTTACACCACAAGAAATGAGATTTTCACCAATTTCTAAATATCCTTCGGTTACAAGAGATATCGCAATTGTCGTAGATTTAGATATTAAAGCTCAAACATTGAAAGAAGCAATTATTAATAAAGGAAATTCAATATTAAAATCAGTTGAGGTTTTTGATGTTTATCAAGGAAGTCATGTTGAAAAAAATAAAAAATCAATTGCCTTCTCATTAGTATTTGAAAATGTTGGAAAAACTTTGACTGATGAAGAAGTAAATAAGGCTTATGATAGAATTATTAAATACCTTGAAACAAATTATCAAGCAATTTTACGTAAATAAAACAAAATAACTAAAAAGTCCACAAAATGTGGACTTTTTTTCATACTATAACAAATTATAAACCTTAAAATACCAAAATTAGAAGAACTCATTTCATCCTATACACTAGAAATAACAATAATATCTAAAATTATCGATTTAAGATATAGAAATATAGGTATTTTTATTATATAATTATAATATGTCTAGAAAATGTGTAGTGAGGAGTATTATATGAGTGAGGAATTTTTTGATTTCGATTGTGCGATTGATGAAATTTTTAAAGAATATACTGAAAATACTAATCATGCACATGAGTATATAGACAGAATTATGAAATTAAAGACCGATAGCTTATTAGAAGAATTTTATAAATATTACATACTTAATTTGATTTATATTAATATTGAACAATTTGATATGGTTTTAGATAACGCCAAAAATTGTCTATCAATATATGAAAATTTAGATAAATTTGCGAAATCTAAATATAGTAGTGAAGTTTTATTAGCAAGGTATTACGCTATTTTTCTAGCAGGATATTTTCACAAAACAGAAAATATTGATTCTCAATTAGAAGAATTACGAAAAGAAATTTTACCACATAAAAAAAATTCAATATTAAATGATTTATTGAATAAAATTGACATTTATTTTTATACTAAAGCAGACAATAATAGTTCAAAATTAATGTTTGAGAACTTAATTAAAGATTTAAATTTTAAAGATTTTAATTATTTTTGTGAAAAAACAGCATCTAAAATATTTAGTGTTGACGATTCATTAAAATTTTTGAGTCATTATACGAGTATCGAAAAGTCTTTTAACATTTTAGATAAAGAAAAATTATGGGTATCAAGACATGATTTTTTAAACGATAAATCTGAATTGAAATATATTAATAATGTATTAAAAGAAATAATAAATGACTTTAACGACAATAAAATTCCGCAATTTAATGACGAAGAAATTGTATTTATGAGAAACCAAATTCAAATCGTTGAAAAAATCATTAGTTATTTTATTGGTGATCTAAATTATAATATATTAAGTGAAAATGAAAAATACTTAGTAAGTACCATTAAACGTTACTATTTTGTATTATCATTTTCTAAAAACAAAGATTCACTATCATTATGGGGAAATTACACTGAATTTAATGGTATAAATCTCTTGTTTGATAAGGATAAAATAACAACATTTCTGAATGAAAAAAAAGAAGAAAACAAATTTCTTTATTTTATCAAGCAAAATTATAATAAAGATAAGGAATTATACTCAACTTTTTATTATGGAGAAGTTTTATATGATTTGAAAATAATTAAAAAACAATTAATTTCAGATTATAGAAAAACCCTAGATCTCCATTTAATAAATAGTAAAATTCTCATTGAATCTGTCGTTACACGTATTTTAATTGAATTGACTTTAATAAGAAGATTATTTGCGAAAGTAAATTATTTCTCTTGTGAAGAAGAATATCGATTTGTCTTTTGTTTAGATGAAGATTTATATAATCAAAAAGTATCTTTTCGATGTGCAAAAGATAATTATATTCCCTATATTAGTATTCCAATCCAACTAGAAAATTTAGAAGAAATTATAGTAGGACCCAGAAATAATTCAGATTTAGTTATTAAGGGATTTAAGGAATATTTGAATTATAAAAACAAAAATTTAATAATAAACATTAATAAATCGCAAATTCCTTTCCGCTAAAAATAAATAAAATAGAAAATCACGAGGCATACTATAATAGAGGTGCTTTTTATGAGTGATAATAATAAGGAGGACAAGCCTATGACAACTAACACAGTAAAAGATATATTAAAGCAAGATTATAAGACGGTAAAAGCTATAAAAGAAAAGCCAGAAAGTAATTACGCCCAAATGTATAAAAAAATTATAGAAAATAAAAATAGTAACTCTAAAAAGAAATAACATTAATGTTTATGGGTAATTTTTAAATAAAATAGTTAAAATATTATCGGAAAAAATAAAATTTGCGCAAATAGAACAAAATAATAGAAATGTTCACAAATTGTGAGCATTTTTTTTATTAAATATAGGTTGATTATTTGACATATTGCCGACTATATATCGCATTTTTATACTTTTTAGACAATTAATATTAGATTTTTATTTGCGCAAATGAAAACCTTTCCATTTATACCATAATATTTGATAAAATGTAATTGGGGTGAAAGTGTTCATGAACATAAAAATATCTGAAAAGGCTGTTTTATATCGAATTAATCAAAAAGATCTTAAACAAAATCAAACATCAATTGGCGCCTATATTAGAAAAGAAAGAACAAATCAAGGGTTAAAGCAAGACTATGTTTGTAAAGACATATGTTCTGTTTCCTATTTTAGTCGTATTGAAAGGAATAAAGTACTTCCTTCAACACTATATATCAGCAAAATCTTCAAAAAATTAAATAAACCAATTCCACATGAACTAGGCAATGTAGATAACCATCTGAAAAAAGAAATTATTTATAATTTTTTAACTGCGATTGAATATAGGAATGACAAATTAGTTGAAGAGGAATATCAAAAAATTACGACTATGTCAGATATAAACCAAGATTTGTATGATTTGGTATACCATACCTATCATAAGAATATGAATCTTCTTGAAAACGTAATAAGAAAATTGCACCCATTACAAGATCATTTTGATAATGAAGAACTATTAATCTATCTGGAGAATCTTGGTAATTTTCATTTATTTCATCATGATTATATTAACGCAGAGAAAGTTCTTAATTTAGCATTAAGATTACTTGATAAGCTTAATTTCATTAAACCATTAATATTATATAAATATGCATGGATACTTGGCAAATTACATTATGATTTAAAATGCATTGAGTATGCTGAAGAAGCAGATCGATATTTTTACAATTAATAATAATGTATATAGGTCAATACAATGTAAAATGTTAAGCGCAATTAAAATGAGTGAGTGGTTTCCTGATAGGGCAATGTTAATATATGAAAAAATAATGATAGTATCACATCAACACAATTTTAGTAACAATTATAAAATGAGTAAATATAATATGGCTTTATTGTTGAAAAAATTAAATTATTTACAAAAAGCAGAGTTAGAGTTTTTACAATTATTAGAGCTATGTTCTAATGATTCTGAATTTACATTTAACGTTTATATTGAATACATAGATTTATTACTTATTCTTTCAAAAAAGGAAGAGGCAGCAAAATATTATTTAAAATTAAAAGAAATAAAAGTATCAATTAGAAAGTATGAATTTTACATTAAATATTATGATTTAAAATTACAGAAAAATGATTTATTATCTAAGATAAATGCATATAAACAATATTTTATACCATATAGTTCTAAAATAAAAAATAAGACATTAGAAAAATCGAATTAGAAAAGAATATGCATTATTACTAGAAGAAAACAAAAATTATCAAGACTGTATTAATGAATATAAAAATATAATAAATTTAAAAGATGAATACAAAACTTATTCATCTATATAAGGAGGAAATATGAAAACGTTTATTATTTTACTATTAATTGGGTTATTATTGGCTGTTGGTTTATCACCTATAGTTTCAATAGATACAATAGTTGGTGAAAAATATCCTGATATTGTTGCAGTTGAAAAAACATATTAAAAAACTTTGATTGTACACAAACTGACATAATTGTATATTGATAAGTGATATCATTTTATCAAGAGGTGGTAGCAATGATAAAACTAAGAATAATATACAATTATGACAATAAAATATGGGAACTCTTTCACCAAGATTTAAATGAAAGAATTGCTTTTAATCATAATATATATGATTTGATTGTAACTGCAGATGCAATTGCGAAATTAATTAAACCTTCACAAATAATTTTTGTGCCTCAAAATTTGATTAAAGAAATTGTTATTAATGAATATTTTGAATAAAATGAGTGAAAATTTCACTCATTTTGCTTTTCTTTAGGAAAATTATTGGGAATATGTTATAATTATATAGAGAAATTTAGTTAATAATAAAATTAATTACTTAGAAAGAGATGACAATATGTTTGAAATAACGAGTAACAATCTTAATTTTATTTTAGACGATGTAAAAATAGGTTATATTCTCTTTGATGAGAAAGATGACTATATCGTTGGAAGCTATATTTACTTAAATCCTGATATGCGTGGTAAAGGTTATTCAACGTTATTAATTGAGCGCTTTGTAGAATTATCTAAAGAAAAAAATAAAAAAATATTTCCTACCTGCCCAGTTATTAAAAGAACATTAGAAGAAAATTATCCTGATTATTTAAAGTAGTGGTGAATTTATGATTACATCTATAGTCAATGAAAAGGTAAAATATTTGACGAAACTCATGAATAGTAAAAAAGAACGAGATATAGAAAAACTGTTTATTGTTGAAGGTGAACATTTAGTAGAAGAGGCTATGAATGCTCAAGTGGTTAGAGAGTTAATAATATCACAAGATAAATTTGACCATTATGTAGGCATTCCAAAAATTTATGTAACTGATGAAGTGATGAAAAAAATTTGTGATACTATTACTCCACAAGGTATTATTGCTTTGTGTGAGCAAAGCGATATCACTTCTTTTCAAACTTTTGATCGTCTTTTAATATTAGATGATATTCAAGACCCAGGAAATTTAGGTACAATTATCCGCTCCTGTGATGCGTTTAATTTTGACGGTATCGTGATGAGTCAACATACGGTAGATGTTTATAACCCGAAGGTGGTAAGAGCGACTCAAGGGGCTATATTTCGCGTAAAAATGCTCCGTGCTGACATACCGAGTTATATTGAATTATTAAAGTCTAATGAAGTTTTAGTATACGGTACTTCACTGATTGGTGAAGAGTTAAGCCAATTTAGTAGTAATGAAAAAATGGCATTTATTTTGGGGAATGAGGGAAATGGTGTAAAAGAAGAACTTTTACGTCTAACTCATAATAACCTATATATTGAGATGAATGGTGCCAGCGAGTCATTGAATGTCGCGATAGCAGCAGCAATTATTATGTATAATTTCAGAAAATATTAAATTTATATTGAATAAATTTTTTATATATGGTAAAATTATAAATGCAAAAATAGACTAAAAGAGTGGGCGGTCCCACTCTTTTATCATTAGAATTCGAGGTGTTTTAAAAGTGTCAATAGTATTAGATACATGTTCTGAAATAGGAAAGCCCATTATTGAAGAATTAAACTACTCTTTGGTAGATGTTGAATTTGTTAAAGAGGGAAGAAACTATGTGTTACGTTACCTTGTGGATTCAGATAATGGCATTGATATTGATGAGTGTGCTCTTATAAGTGAAAGAATAAGTCTTGTATTAGATGAATTGGATCCAATTAAGGAAGAATATGTATTAGAGATATCTTCACCTGGTGCTGAAAGACCGTTAAAAACGAAAGAACAAATTATCAAATCCATTAACAAATATGTAAATGTTAAATTATATGCGCCACTTCTTAATTCTAAGGAATTCGAAGGCGATTTAATTGCGTTTGATGGTGATATTTTAACGATTAAATATCAGGTAAAAACAGCATTTAAAACGATTGAAATACATTATGAACAAATTTCAAAAATACGTCTTGCTATAAAATTTTAAGGAGGTCTAGAAAGAAAGTGATTAGCAAAAAGTTCTTTGAGGCACTAGAAGATATTGAAAAAGAAAAAGGGATACCAAAAGAAGTAATCATTGAAGCTTTTGAACAAGGTATTATCTCCGCATATCGAAAAAATTATGGAAAAGAAACTGCAGAGGTACGTATTGACATCAAGGAAAAAACCAATAAAATAGTTGTTTACGGAATTAAAAAAGTTGTTGAAGAAGTAACGAACCAAGCTAATGAAATTTCATTAGAAGAAGCGAAAGTCTTGAATAAAAACTATGAAATTGGCGATACGGTGGAAATTGAGGTAACCCCTAAAAACTTCGGAAGAATTGCGATACAATCAGCTAAACAACGTGTTCAACAAGCAGTTATTGAAGCTGAAAGAGAAATTATTTATAATCGGTTTGTTGATAGAGAACAAGATATCATTACAGGATTAATGAATCGCCGTGATGAAAAAAATATCTATATTAATTTAGACCGGGTAGATGGAATCTTACCGATTAAGGAATTATTACCTAACGAAGAATTTATCCCTAACGCTAGAATCAAGGTAATTATTAGTAAGATTGAGAAGACCACAAAAGGACCTATCATCTTTTTATCTCGTACAAGTCCACTTTTAATTAAACGCCTATTTGAATTAGAAGTACCAGAAATATTTGATGGTGTTGTAGAAATTAAGGCTGTCGCAAGAGATGCAGGAGATCGTTCTAAGGTACTTGTATACTCAAAAGATGAAAATGTCGATCCTATAGGAGCATGTATAGGGCCAGCTCAATCAAGAATTAGTAATATTATCAGGGAAGTTAGAGGAGAAAAAATTGATTTAGCACTTTATAGTAGTGACCCTAAAGTGCTTATCGCAAAAGCTTTAGCTCCTGCTAAAGTAATAGCTGTTAACATTATTGACGAACAAAATAAACAATCACAAGTGATTGTTCCTGATGATCAATTATCACTCGCAATCGGGAAAAAAGGGCAAAATGCAAGACTTGCTCACCAATTAACGGGATGGAAAATTGATATTAAATCAGAAAAAGATGCACAGCGTTTAAATATTGAATATTAATTCACTATTGATTTAACTAAATCATAAGAGGTGATTTCAATGAAACAAAAAAAAATTCCAATGAGAAAATGTATTGTAACAAACGAGTGTTTTCCCAAAAAGGAATTGATTCGGATTGTTAAAAATAACGAGAATGAAGTATTTGTCGATCTAACTGGAAAGAAAAATGGGCGCGGTGCTTACATTCAACTAAAAAAAGAAGTCATAGATAAGGCTAAAAAGACGAAAATATTAAATAAACATTTAGAAATTAATGTTCCTGAGAATATTTATGATGAATTATACTCATTATTAAATATAGGAGAAAAATCATGAGTGATTGGTTAAATTATTTAGGAATGGCTTATCGGGCTGGTAAATTAATTACTGGTGAAGATAACATTATTAATAAAATGCGTAATAATGAAGTATACATGGTAGTAGTGGCTACAGACGCATCTGATAATACAAAAAAGAAATATAAAGACAAATGCACTTATTATGAAGTCTTAAATGTTGAAAGTGGGACCGTTAATGATATATCTCATGCGATAGGAAAAAACAATCGGGTCGCTATTGGAATATGTGATAAAGGTTTCGCCAAAGGGTTACTCGCAAAAATAACAAAATAGAGGTGAATTTTATGCGTGTACATGAATTTTCAAAAAAATATAATATACACAATAAAGATATAATTGATGCTTTAAATAAACAAGGGTATGATATTAAAAATCACATGGCACTCTTGACTGATGAAGCAATTACTTTTTTAGAAGAGAATTTTGATAATGAAATTAAAAAACATTTAAAAGAAACAGATAATGAATACTGGGAATCAGAATTTCAAAAAGACAATATCAAAACAAAAAAGAAGAAAAAAGGTTCTAATCTAAATAAATCTAAAGGGAATAAAGAAGAACGAATTTCAAATATCCCTGTCATCAATGATGAAGGAAATAAAAATGTCATTTACTATAATGACAATATAACAGTTGGTATTATTTCCGAACAACTAAATAAAAAAGCAGCTGACATAATTAAAAACTTAATGATGTTAGGGGTTATGGCAACAGTTAATCAAATTTTAGACCGTGATACTGTTGAATTATTAGCCAATGAAGCAGGGTATGAACTAAAAGATCAAATTATCACTGATGCTACAGAATTTGAAAAAATTGTTTTTGATGATGCTGATGTAGATTTAGAAAATAGACCACCTGTTGTCACCATTATGGGGCACGTTGACCATGGTAAAACGACTTTACTAGATGCGATTCGTCATAGTCGCGTTGTAACTACCGAAGCTGGAGGAATTACACAGCATATTGGTGCTTATCAAGTTGAGAAAAATGGTAAAACAATTACTTTTATTGATACACCGGGGCATGCGGCTTTTACAGCGATGAGAGCACGTGGCGCTTTAGTTACCGATATTACTATTTTAGTTGTTGCTGCTGATGATGGCGTGATGCCACAAACACGTGAAGCAATTGAACATGCACGTGCGGCTAAATGTCCTATCATTGTTGCAGTTAACAAAATCGATAGACCAAATGCTAATCCTGACCGTGTTATGCAGCAATTAGCTGAATTTAATTTACTTCCTGAGGAGTGGGGCGGAGATACAATTTTCTGTAAGTTATCTGCTTTAAAAAATACAGGAATAGATGAATTATTAGAAATGATTAATTTAGTTGCTGAAATGGCAGATTTAAAGGCTAATTCAAGACGATTGGCATCAGGAACAGTAATCGAGGCTAAACTAGATAAAGGAAGAGGTCCTGTTGCGACACTACTTGTCAAAAATGGAACACTTCGTATTGGTGATGCCATAGTTGTTGGTAACACATTTGGTAAAATTCGTGCCATGAATGATGATTTAAACCAACCATTAGCAAAAGCAGGTCCATCTACGCCAGTTGAAATAATTGGTTTAAATGAAATTCCTAAGGCCGGAGATAATTTTATGGTCTTTTCTGATGAAAAAGCAGCTCGTAAAATATCTGAGGTGCGTGAGCAAAAATCAAAAGATGCAGAATACAAACCAACAAAACCTGTTTCTCTTGATGATATCTATGCTCAAATTCAAGAAGGCGAATTAAAAGAATTAAACTTAATTTTAAAGGCAGATGTACAAGGTAGTTTAGAAGCCTTAACATCATCATTATTAAAGTTAAATGTTGAAGGCGTAAAAATCAATATTATTAGGTCAGGTGTTGGTGCTATAACAGAAACAGATGTGAGTTTAGCAACGGCATCAGGTGCGATTATTATTGGTTTTAATGTAAGACCAACTGGAAAAACACGTGAACTAGCAAGAGAAGAAAGCGTAGAAATACGTTTATATAACATCATTTACAATGTGATAGAAGAAATCGAAAAAGCCATGAAGGGACTATTAGATCCAGTCTTTGTTGAAAAAATAATTGGAAATGCAGAGATTAGAAATACTTTCAAGGTCACTAAAGTCGGAACAATTGCCGGATGTATGGTGACAAATGGCCTAATTAGAAGAAATAGTGGTGTACGGTTAATTCGTGATGGAGTTGTTATATTTGAAGGCAAATTATCAACATTAAAACGTTTTAAAGATGATGCTAAAGAAGTAAGTCAAGGTTATGAGTGTGGATTGACAATCGAAAATTATAACGATGTCAAAATTAGTGATGTAGTAGAATGCTATATCATGGAAGAAAAAGAGAGAAAATAATCACTATTGAGGTAAAATTATGGCAAATGTAAAAATTCAAAAATTAGAAAAACAAATCGAACGTGAACTATCTCATATATTATTAAATGATGTAAATGACGATATAGGTTTTATTACGATTACTGGTGTTGATTTGACTAAAGATTTATCTTTTGCGAAAATCTATTATTCAGTTTTAGGTAATGAGGATAAAAAAGCAGCAGTCGCTAAAAACTTAGACAAGGCAAAAGGTTTTATGCGAACTATGTTAGGAACTAGAGTACAAATGCGTAAATTACCAGAACTTATTTTTTCCTTTGATGAATCAATAGAATATGGTAATAAAATTGATAAATTAATTGTTAAAATCAAAGAAACAGAAAATAAAGAATAATATTTTCTGAAAAAATATGGTTAGAAATACACTTTTCAAAATGAAAGGTGTATTTTTTTACTAAATAGAGAATTGTTAAATTATGCATAAATAGGATAATTATGGAAAAAATGATAAATGGATGTATATTCCATAATTTTAAACATAAGGGGGAAAGAAAAAATGAAAAAACTTTTTTCTTTACTTGTATTATTAACAATTTTTAGTACTTTTCTTACATTTAATAAGGCAAGCGCGCAAGATGCTTGCAATGCTAAGGTTATCATTCATTATCATCGTTTTGATAATAGTTATGAAAATCACGAATTATATACTTGGGATTATGAAGATAGTGAAGCATCTATTACATCTTCTGCAAATAGTACAGATAGCTTTGGTGCTATATACATAGTTAATATTTGTAGTGATGCTAAAAATCAAATCGGAGTTGTTCTAAAAGAAACGGGTACTTGGATAAAAGATGGTTTAGATGTTAATCAAGATGGAAATATTGATAATAAAACGATTGATGTCACTGATTTAAAAGGAACCTCTAATACAAAACAAGTCTATATCATAGAAGGCTCTAATGAGGTTTATTATCAAGACCCACTCAAAACTAATTATTTTGGCAAACCAAATTACGGGAATGTTGTTGTTATCTATTATAACCCTAGTGGAAATGATGGATGGAATGATATTTGGACTTGGGGTAATGAGTCTACTAATAGCGATGGAGTTTCAATACCACTTGATTACAGTTTAGGTTTAAATGGTGGAACTGATGCAAATCTATTCCGCGTGGGAATTATTAATATTAGTCCAGCTGCTACCGATCAAATTGGTTTTACAGCTCGAAAAGACAATATGTGGGCCATTAAAGATGTTAGTTGGGATGCTAATTTAACAGCGAATGAAACAGATTTAAATGGTCATACTTATAGTACTACAGGGGATCGTTTACTAAATGTGACGGATGTACAAGGTGCTGGTTTCAAATTTATTTTCGCTATTAATGGTGTCAAAACATTATTTGAAGATTTTGATGAATTTAAAGCAGAAGCTTTTAAACTTGAATTTCCTGAAGCATCATTTGTTAATACTAAATCAATAACTGTATCTTTTAATCAAAATATCAGTTATGATGAAACGGGACCAGATATTACAAAATTCATGGTAACTGACCAAGATAATAATATTATACCTATTTCTGAAATTAATTTTGATTCTACAGTTCGTTCCGATAAAACATTTACTTTAGTGCTTGAAAATGACATTGAAGAAGGAAATACATATCAAGTTACCTATAATTATGATTTATTTGGCGAAGAAAAATCTGTGCAAACACTTGCAACAGTCTCTAGTAATGTCTTTGCAGAAGCACCTGTTATAACACCTGCTGAAACAGAAAAAAAAGCTAGTTATACACCGTATATTATTGCTGGTATTGTTGTAATGCTAGCAAGCGGCGCTGGTATTACATTCATGTATTTGCGTAAAAGATAAGATAAATAAAAAACTGTTAAGTTTTGCACTTAACAGTTTTTTTGATTAAGTCAGTATAATGTACTTTGAAAGATAAACTCTTTTTTTAAATTATTTATCCTACATGATCCATTTTACAGCCCTAATAAATTAAGCTTTTTTATGATTACGTTTTTCTAAAATATTATATAATCCGACTTTAATAAAGTCTGTGATTAAGAAGAATGCGATAACTTCAAAGAATAAGAACACGACATCATGAATAGGTAATTGTGGTAATGCATTACCAAATACTCCAGTTAATACAAGAGTAAAGACTACAACTTGTGTACCTATTATTGCAGTTAATAATGGTTTTGATGGTTTTACACTCCAGAAGTGACTCTTTGTTCTTGCTACTAAAATAGTAAGTTGCCCTGCCAAAGATAATTTTAAATAAATGAATGTTTTAAGAGCATCTTTAGCTACATGATTGCCTGTTGCAGGATCAACATTAAATAAGTTTAACCATGTCCAATTTAGACCTAGGAATAACATAAAGAATGAATGTATAACACCTATAATTCCTAAGAATGAAGCAATTACTAATAGTCTTTTTAGATTCCATCTCGTTGGATATTGTGAATAATAAACATTATCTGATGCTATTGTCATTATTGGGAAATCATTGAATAATGCTAATAAGACAATCATAAATGCTGTAACAGGATAATCATTATAAATAAGTATCGCTAATGTCATAAAAATGAGGACACGAATTGTCTCTGCGATACGATAGATAGAATAATTAGTCATTCTTTCGAATATTTTTCGACTTTGCTTAATTGCATCAATAATAACAGATAGACCAGGTTTTGTTAACACAATTGCTGCTGCTGATTTAGCTGCATCTGTTGCCCCTGCTACTGCAATACCGGTATCTGCTTTCTTTAATGCTGGTGCATCATTAACACCGTCTCCTGTCATACCGACAATATGACCATTCTTTTGTAGTAATTCAACAATGCGATATTTATGCTCAGGGTAAACTTCCGCAAACCCATCTGCTTGCTTAATCATTTCAGCTGCTTCTTTATCTGATTTATTTAGGAGGGTTTCTGCTTTTATAATATTTGTTCCTAAATTAATAGATTTACAAGTTTCTTTGGCAATCGCTGTATGGTCACCTGTTACCATTTTAACATCAAGACCCATCTCTTTAGCGATTTTAATGGTTTGTGCTGAATCTTCTCTTGCCGGGTCATACAAAGCAATCATTCCGACTAATATCCATTTACCAGCCGCATTTGTTCTTGCAACTGCTAATGCACGATGTCCTTTTGCCGCAAATTTATTAACATATTCTTCAATATCAACCGTTTCTTCTGTTAAAGATGCGATTGCTTGAGGAGCGCCTTTGGCTACTTTAAATTTTGTCCCATCTGCAGAAATGTCTGCTTCTGTACGTTTAGATATGGGATCAAAAGGTTGGAAATCAAGCGTTTCATAATTTTGATTTTCTAGCACGCCTTTTTCTTTTGCCATATGAATGATGGCATTATCAATGGGATCATTATTTTCTTCTCTTGAAGCGTAAGTACCACATAATAAGACATCATTTTCAGAAAATCCATCTAATCCAATGGCCTCAGCTACTGTTAATTCATTTTTAGTGATGGTACCAGTCTTATCTGAACAAAGTATATCCATTCCAGCCATTTCTTCAATACTAAGAAGTCGACTGACAATTGCTTCTTTTTTAGCTAAAGCAATGGCACCAACAACCATAGTTACAGATAGCACAGCTGGTAACGCTGCAGGAATAGCTGCTACCGTCAATACTAAAGCAAATTGTAATGTAGTTCCTATCGCTTGTCCTCGTATTAAAATTTGAACTATGAAAATTACTAAAACAAGGATAATCGCTATTACGATTAAGAAATTACCAATTTTCATTACTGCTTCTTGAAGATGACTCTTTGTTTTGGCTTCAGAAACAAGTTTGGCTGTTTTACCAAAGAAGGTATTCATTGCTGTTGTCACGACTAAGGCTTCCATTTCACCTTGTTTAGCTATAGAACCTGCATAAATAACATCACCAATATGTTTTTCAACGGGTAATGATTCTCCAGTTAAAGCAGATTCATCAATCATGATATAGTCCCCTTTAAGTAATTTTAAATCCGCAGGAACACTATCACCAGGGCGAATACGTACATAATCACCAGGAACTAGTTCTTTAGCTTGTAATTGTTCCCATTTTCCGTTACGTAGAACTCGTGCCATAACGGATAATTTTTCTTTTAATAATTCTATCGCATTTTCAGCTTTATTTTCTTGTAAAAAACCAACAACAGAATTAAAAACTAATAAAATGGTGATGATTGCAAAATCAGACCATTTACCAATAATTCCAGATAGTATTGCAGCAGCTTCAATCATAAATGGTATTGGTCCAATAAAATAACTTAAAAATTTAAGAAAAATATTTTTTTTCTTTTCTGATATTTCATTGGGGCCATAAAGATCAAATCTTTCTTGCACATCTTCTGTTGTTAGCCCTTTACTACTGGTTGCTAATTTCTCAAATAATTCTTCTTTTGAAATAGTTTTTGTGTCATCCGTGTTAAAAATTATTTTTTCCATTTTATACTCCCTTTTTCTTTAACTGTATCTTTATTGTACATAAGAACAATATCATTCTATACCTCTTATCACACTTTGTCAAAATTTGTAACCTAATTTTTAAAATTCCCTTTTTTAAAAAAAATGTTATAATAGATTAAAGGTGATACAATGAGTGAACATATAATAAATAAATTAAATTTAGTTCCTTTTGAACCAGGTTGTTATTTAATGAAAGATACCAATGACACCATTATATATGTTGGAAAAGCAAAAAAATTACGTAATCGTTTACGTAGTTATTTTACAGGAAGTCATAATGCTAAAACAACTAAACTTGTGAGTGAAATTGTTGATTTTGAATTTATAATAACAACTAGTGAAATTGAAGCCCTTATTTTAGAAATTAATTTGATAAAACAATATGATCCTAAATATAATATCATGTTAAAAGATGATAAAACCTACCCTTATATTCAATTCACAAAAGAAAAGCATCCTCGTTTAATTATTACACGAAATTTAAAAGAAAATAAAGGGGATTATTTTGGACCTTACCCTAATGTTTCGGCAGCACGTGAAACTAAAAATCTATTAGATAAATTATATCCATTACGTAAATGTCATCCATTAGAAAAAAAACTTTGTTTATATTACCATATTAAACAATGTCTAGGACCTTGTGAAAAGGAATACGATATGTCCATATATGAGGAATATCGAAGCGATATTACAAAAATCCTTAAAGGAAATGCGACTGTTATTATCGAAGAACTCACCCAGAAGATGATGAATGCCGCTGATAATTTGCAATTTGAAAAAGCCAAAGAATATAAAGAATTAATTGATTATCTTCGCAAAACAGTTGAAAAACAAAAAATTGTGATGAATGATTTCCTTGACCGAGATATTTTTGGGTACTTCTATAAAAATGGTTATCTAAGCATTCAAGTTTTTTATGTTCGAAGTGGTAAAATTATCGAACGTGATGCTTTTGTGACACCATATTTTGATAACCCTGAGGAAGAATGTTTGAATTTTATTGTGGCGTTTTATCAAAATGGTAATAATATCCTGCCTAAAGAAATTTTTGTTCCTAATACTTTAGATTATGAACTTTTAGATCAATTTCTTGAGGTGAAAGTTTTGACACCTAAAATAGGAGAAAAATATAAAATGGTGCAATTAGCTAATCAAAATGCCCAAATTACTTTAGAAAACAAATTAATATTGCTACTTCAAACTGAAGAGAAAACGATTGGTGCGCTTTCTACATTAAGTGATTTATTAAAAATGGGACCGATAACACGCATAGAAGCTTTTGATAACTCGCATATATCGGGTAGTGAAGCCATTTCTGCAATGGTATGTTATATTGATGGTAAACCCAGTAAAAAGGATTACCGGAAATATAAAATTAAATATGAACTAAATGGTGATGATTACGGTTATATGAGAGAGGTCATCTATAGACGCTATTTTAGGGTTCTAAAGGACGATTTACCACATGCTGACCTAATAGTTATTGATGGTGGAAAAGGCCAAGTAAACATCTGTAAAGAGGTTTTAAATGCTTTAAATTTACCGATAAAAGTAATTGGATTAATCAAAGATGATAAACACAAAACTAGTGATTTGTTAGATGGTGATACATTAGAAATTATTCATTTAGATAAACACTCTAAAATGTTTCAGCTTTTAATGAATATTCAGGAAGAAGTTCATCGTTTTGCGATCACTTTCCACAGAAGTCTACGTAATCAAAAAATGACAAAATCATTTTTAGATGATATCGACGGAATTGGTGCTAAAAGAAAGAAATTATTACTTAATCATTTTGGATCTATTAAAAAGATTAAAGAGGCGACTAATGAAGAATTAATAGAAGTTGGAATACCTAAAAATATAGTCGAGAATATCATTAAACAACAAAAAAAATAACAATAACTTAAAAAACACATGATAATTATCACTCACAAATAATTCTTTGATTCATATGATAAAGTGAGAATGTAAACCTTCATGCTAGGAGGTAGACTTATGGAGGGGAATAAACAACAGTTTCTCACGAAACGTGAAAGAGAAATATTTGAATTACTTATCCAGAACAAAACGACTAAGATAATTGCTAATGATTTATTTATTAGTGAAAAGACAGTTCGTAACCACATATCAAATGTGATTCAAAAATTGTCAGTAACAAGCCGCACCCAGGCAATTGTTGAATTAATCAAAATGGATGAGATTAAATTATAACCACCTTTTTAAGGTGGTTTTTTCATGATGATATTTGCAACTTAAAATCAAAATGATCGACTAATATCATTTCCTAATTTCATAATAGGAATACAATTATGTTGCTTCATTTGATTATTGTTTACAAAATGTAATATGTGTTTTAATAGCTGAATTTGGTGCATTTTAGTTTTATTAACATTTTTTTCATTTTTCGTATTGAATTTATTTTACTATTGATGTTAAAATATATATGTGAAAGAAAGGTTGATATTAGATGAACCGAGAAATAAAAGGACAGATACACCATGTATCGCGAGATTATAAATTAATTAGCATTCAAATCGTAAATAAATTAGAGTTCTTCTATTTACAACCTAGATTTGTGAAAGAATTTAGAAGTTATTTATATAGAGGTGTTTTTGTTGTCTTTACATGTGATGAAAAGAGATTTAAATTACGAAAAAAATTTGTATCTCGAATTATCGCGTTTGAAAAAATAATTGGCAATAGATACCATCGTAAATTTTCTTATTTCGATCAAAAAATATCCAAGCATAGCATTATCGATAGAATTAATCAATATAATTACCGACTTTTTTTAGATTTAGAAATGACATTACAAAGGTCAAAGCAAGAAAGTGAAGAAATTATTCAAATAGGGGCTATATTAGTTGATAATAATGATCAGGAAGTACTAACTTATAATAAATATCTTCGCCCTACTCAAATTGGTTCTATTTCACATAGAACTCTTGAATTTTTAAGTATCGATGAAGATAAAATTTATCAAGGCATCAGCTATCAACAATTTTATGAGGATTTTAAAATAATTTTATTACACTATAAACCAAGTGTTGTAGTTTGGGGAAATAATGACAAGTATGCTCTAGATAAATCATATACTATTAATAAGGTATCTCCGATATTTGTCAATGAAGATTTTATTAATATGCAACAGGTTTTAAAGATGTTTTATAATTTTAACCATGAACTCGGTTTATTTACAACAGCAAGAATTTATGACATTGATTGTGGAAACCAACTTCATGATGCATATGATGATGCACGAGTTACACGTTTAATATTCAACAAATTCTATGATATTGCGTATAATGATTTAGAGTTTGATTTTAGCAGTGCGTTGATTAAACATCATTTAAAGTAAAAAGAGAATGTGGGGTGAGTTATTGAAAGGGAGAATTGCGATTATTGATTCAGGGATTGGTGGTTTAACCATTTTTAATCAATACATACAGCGTTTTACTGGTATTACTTACCTAGCTGATAATAAATATTTTCCGTATGGAACTAAAACTGATTCTGAACTAATTAATATAATTGATCGGATTATTTATTATTTTTTACATCATGATTACGAACTGGTTATTTTAGCATGTAATACAGCTTCGTTAATTTATGAAAAATATTTAAAATATAAATATCATGCTCAAGTCATATCTATTATTGATTCAACTATAAATGATTTGTATGGAATTACTCCACTTAATCAGGTTGGTATTATAGCTACTAACCAAGTGGTATCAAGAAATATATATACAGATTTAATTTTAAAAAAATTTACGACTAAAACGACTAATTTACCTGCTAGTGAGCTCGTGACATTATGCGAGGAAAATGATCAATCAGGAATTCTTTTATATATTAAAAGCCATTTTCATATTTTTAAAGATCCGAAGATTGATGCTTTAATATTGGGTTGTACCCATTTTAATATCATTCAACAAGCAATTTCAGATTACTTTAATGGTGAAATACCAATTATTTGTTCTGGTTATTCATTAATAAAACACTTTCAAGATAGCAATCTATGTTTAAACTGCAATCAAAATAAAATATATTTAACTGATTATCAAGCTAGTTATGCAAAGAAAATCAAGAAGTTGTTTAAAGACTTAAAAAATATTGAAATTCAGTCATTAAAAATATAAAAAATAAGTACACTTTATATGAAGTGTACTTATTTTTTTTGATTAGGTGATAAATATGGCCCATAAATTTTATTTTAAATTTGTTTTATTTTGTTTAATGCTGTTTTTATGTGCTTTAATTATAGATGCTAAACGGAATGTATTTCATTTAGCAATATATGTAAGTGATGAAATGACAATTTTGAATGACACTAGTAAGTCTGAATATTTAATCTATGTATCAAATTTTAATCATACGATATTTCCATTAAATATTATTACCTCAAAACCTAAAAATTTTAAAATGTCTTACTATGACACACAAATTAAAAATGGTTTAGATGATCAGATTTACATGAAATTTTCATTGCTCACGAACTATAGTAATTATTTACCTATGGGAGTAAAAACAGAAATTCCACCTTCAACCAAATTAGTCGGTTATAATTTAGAGAATGAAATATTAACGTTAACTGTTTCTGAAGATTTTTTAAATTATAATAAAGCTAATGAAGAAGAATTATTAAAAATATTAACTTTTACCTTTACAAGTATAGATGGGATTAAAACAGTTAAATTAGTTAGTGAAGATAATGATATTCAATTTGAACATTATTTTAGAGATACTTTCCAAAAAGATGATTTTATCTTAAACGTATATTTTCAAACTACAAACATTAATGATTCAACAAAATATAATTTATATTATCTTACAGGAATTAATGATAATTATTATTTGGTTCCTACAACGGTAATTGTAGAAACTAATGAATTATCAGAAAAGGAGAATATTTCACTACTTTTAACGAAAACCTTCAATATCCCCCTAATTTCTTTTGTTGATACAAATAATATCGAAGAAATTGTAAATAGTGATATTTTTCAAGAAAAACTACCATACTATCAATATTATTTAACTTGTTTTGAAAACAATATCATAAATAAAAATTACTCAATCGATATCAAAGACATTAATTTTTATGAAATTGTATTTGAGTAATAATAGATATATTTTTTAAACAGTGGTATAATTTAGAAGAAAATAAAAAATTAAGGATGATGAAAATGCGTAATGATAGTAGAAAAAATGATGAATTGCGAAACGTATTGTTTGATTTAAATGTTAACATACATGCAGAAGGTTCTGTATTAATTAGTTTTGGTCAAACAAAAGTTATATGTACTGCTTCGATTGATGAGAAAGCTCCTCCATTTTTACGTGGTGAAAATAAAGGATGGGTGACAGCAGAATATTCAATGCTACCACGCGCTACTAATTCAAGAAATCCACGTGAAGCAGCTAGAGGAAAACTCACTGGAAGAACAATGGAAATTCAAAGATTAGTCGGAAGAGCGTTACGAAGTGTAGTTGATTTAACAAAATTGGGTGAACGTTCAATTATTATAGATTGTGATGTCATTCAAGCCGATGGTGGAACAAGAACCGCATCTATTACAGGTGGATTTATCGCGATGAAATTAGCGATTAATAAGTTGTTAAAAGATGGATTGATTTCGGAAAATCCTATTAAGGAAAATTTAGCTGCAGTTTCAGTCGGTATTTATGAGGGTGACATTATCTTAGATTTAGCCTATGATGAAGACTCAAAAGCTGATGTTGACATGAATGTTGTTATGACTGAAAGTGGTAAATTTGTGGAAATTCAAGGAACTGGTGAGGAAAGCACTTTTAGTGAAACAGAGTTAATGGGAATGTTGAATTTAGCAAAAAAGGGAATTAGTGAGTTGATTTTAGCACAAAAAGAAGCCCTTGGTGAATAAAATGGATATGGTGATAGCGACCAAAAACAAAGGAAAAGTGAAAGAATTCGAATATTTTTTTCTTCAAAAAAATATTCAAATAAAATCACTTCTCGATATAAATGAAGCGATAGAAATTGATGAGACAGGGACTACATTTGAAGAAAATGCGCTTTTAAAAGCACGTGCGATATGTGGCTTAATTAATCAACCTGTTCTTGCTGATGATTCAGGACTCGAAGTGGATATTTTAAATAATGAGCCAGGGATTTATTCTGCTCGATATGCGGGTATTCACGGAAACGATGTCGCAAACAATGAAAAATTATTAGAACAATTGAAAAATATTCCTTTAGAAAAACGAAGTGCACATTTTGTTTGTGCGTTAGCACTTGTATATCCTAATGGTAAAGAAATAATTGTCCGTGGAACTTGTGAAGGATTTATTTTAGATGAACTGCGAGGAAACAATGGTTTTGGTTATGATCCCTTGTTTTATATCCCTTCGTTAAATAAAACTTATGGAGAATTAACTAATGAGGAAAAAGCTAAGATAAGCCATCGAGGTGCTGCATTGACGAAGTTAGCGATGATTTTAGAAAATGACTAAAATTGTTGTTGTAAGTGATAACCACGGACTGGTTAAGGAATTAGAAGAAATATATTTTCGTTATAAAGATATCGCCAGTTATTTTCTTCATTGTGGCGATAGTGAAATGGATGAAAACCATCCTATTTTTAAAATATATAAAGCGGTTAATGGAAATTGTGATGAGTATAGTTTCCCTAATGAATTAATATTAGAGGTAGAAAATAATAAAATTCTAGTTGTACATGGACATTACCATAGTGTTAAATATGATTTAAGTAATTTATTAGGGTGCGCTTTAGAAAAAGAAATTGATATCGTTCTTTTTGGACACACACATTATCCAATTGTCCTTAAGCAGGGTAATATTACATTTGTAAATCCTGGTAGTATATTGGCTAATAGAGGAATAAGAGGAAGAAGCTATGCAGTAATTGATATTAACCATCATGAAATAAAAGTAAAACATTATGATGCTATAACTCATGAAGAATATATTGTGAAAGAGTAGACAAATGAATAATAAATGTAAAATTTTATCACAAGAGTTTTTAAAAATTGCCTTTTTTTCTATTATTATAGGAATAGTTATATCGATAATTATTCGTGGTATTATCGAATTATTTTATACTGAATCTGTAAAAGAAGTTATAGCACTACCAATTTATAAACATTATTTACCTATATTAGTTATTATTGTTCCATTTCTCATTTTAATCATGTTTCGTATCATACATTATGAAACAAATAAAAAAGAAATGAAAACAATATTTAAACATATTGTTCATAAAAAATAATAAGAAAAATTAGAATGGCACCCCATTCTAATTTTTTTGTTAAGTACGACTTTTTATATAATTGAGTATTTCTTCGGCATGAGTTTTAACAGTAACGGTATCATATATTTTTTCAAGTTGACCTTTTTCATTAATAATAAATGTTTTTCTAAAAACTTTATTTTCTTCTTTCTTAGCGTTTAATTCTTCAATTAACTGTAAATCTTTATCAATGAGTAATGGAAATGGTAAACAATACTGATTAATAAATTTTTGATGAGATTGTAAAGTGTTATTATTTAAACCTAAAACGATGGTATTATTTTTTAGGAAATCATCATGTAATGTTTTAAACCCATTTGCCTCAATTGTGCATCCTGGTGTATTATCTCTAGGGTAAGTGTATAATACTAATACTTTTCCTTCGTAATCGTTTGTTTGATGGGTTAAACCATCACTGCCTGGTAATATAAAATTGACGTAATCGCCTATCTTTAACATATCAATCACTCCTTTATGTATATTATAACTAGTTTGTTTAGTAAAATAAAATAATTTGCTTTTTTTAATAAAAAGACTTTACAAAATATTATTTTTTTTATATAATACATATGCAAGTTTGGTGGCAATATCAAGAAGGAAACACCTGTTCCCATCCCGAACACAGAAGTTAAGCTTCTTAGAGCCGATGATAGTTCACGCAAAAGTAGGACGTTGCCTAGCTTGTAAAATCATGCGAGCGTAGTTTAATGGTAGAACCTCAGCCTTCCAAGCTGATTGTGAGGGTTCGATTCCCTTCGCTCGCTCCATTTTTTATGTTTAGGATTATCTAAATAAACTATATATATGTCAATATTCATAATGCCATCAACTTAAGATGACTTGAGAAAAATAGGTATATATGGTATTCAAAGTAAGCACATATACATTTAAATAATAAGCAATATTAAAAGCTCAATTAAATTGAGTTTTTTTTAATATACATGGATTAATGTTTATTAATAAGAATATTGGCTCCACGCTACCTTGTGTTGCCCACACAAATTAGCGTGGAGCCCTATATTAAAATAGAAATATAGTAATGGATTACTATAATGGCATAACTTGGTTATCATTAGTAAGTACTTGGAGTCAAATTTTGGGTTGACGATGAGAAGGTTAGCGAAAGACTCGGCGGATGCCTTCTAGTGTTCATCTACGCTAAAAACTATTTTCAAAACCACGAGGTGGCTTTTGGGACAAATAAATAGTAGGATGAAGTTGTGTCACACACTTTAATTAAAATATTGGTGTGGAATTGTCGGATATATCGATAAAAAGGATATAAAGGAAATTTTACTTATGGTTTACAAACACTAAAGTACCGCGAATATGATTCAGCAGGAGTAGCTTTATATACGGATGGAGGAATTGTCGCTTATAAAGATAAGGGCCGTATTAATCGTTTGCGATAGATCATCGGAAATGATGGGGCTTATTTAGGAATAGGTCATATACGTTGGGCAACACATGGTGTGCCTAATCAAATTAATTCACATCCTCATATGAGTCAAAATGAAGATTTTTTTTGGTACATAATGGTGTGATTGAAAATGATGAGGATTTAAAAGAAAAGTATTTTAAAGGTCATCCATTTATCAGTTAAATTGATACAGAATTGATAGTAGAATTACTAAATTATTATGTAGGAAAATATACACAAGTAGATGTCGCAATCAGACATTTAATGAACAGACTTCATGGGTCTCATGCTTTAGTCATCATGGATAAAGAGAACCCAAATGTATTTTATGCAGGTAAAAATAAATCACCTTTGTTAATTGGTAAAGGTGAAGGTTTCAATATGGTGGGTAGTGATGTCATGGCCATGTTAAGGGAAACAAATCAATTTTATGAATTAGATGATATGGAATATACGATTATTTCTAGAGATAAAATTGAAATATTTGAAATAGCGGGAGCTATGATCTTAATTACAACATCTTTACTATCTTCATCATTTTTGATTATTTCAAAACTAGCTTCAGCCATCGACGCTACAGCATGCAAATAACTCACACTAATTTCAGATTGATATTTAGTCTCCATACATAATTCTCCCCATTTTTAAAGAAATGCGATTATTAAGCAGAAAATATATTAGTAAAATAAGCGTACAGCTTAAATCAGTTTATTCTAAAAATAATTATTCTGAAGATGAAAATTATATTTATTATGATTTAAAAGTTAAAAACTATAATGATTTACGTTCAGATAGAAGCAATCCCATAATTCTTGGGCTGTTAATTTTACCTGAGGAAGAATCGACTTGGGTTCATAACGATATTGATAGATTATTAATTAAAAAATGCATGTACTGGTTATATTTAAAGGGATTTATTGATACTAATAATACAACTACGGTAAGGATACCGATTCCTAAACAATCTATTTTAACACCTGTTTCTTTAATTAAAATATTACAAGATGTTGCGGAAGGAAAAATGTTATGATATTATCAGCGAATTTTTTAGAAATTTCTGGTCAATTAAATCATATTAATGTATGTAAATACTTGAAGGATTTAGGCTGGAATGAATTTTTGGATCATAGAAATCCGAATATAAAAGTATTTCAGTATACAGAATACAATGAATTCATTCAGGTTGAAATACCAATCAATAAAAAATTAGTTGATTATAATTGGGCTATGTTAAGTGTCGTAGAAATTTTATCTAAAGTTGAGAAGAAGAATGTAGAACAAGTTATATTAGAATTATTAAATCCTATGTGTGATATATTTCGATTTAGATTAAATAATCAAAATGTCGAAAATGGAAGTATACTCTTTGAAGATGCAATTAAATTATTTGAAAATTCTAAAAGGTTACTTTCAGCTACTGCTATGGATATATCTTCTCCGAAGATATATCATAAAGGCAGAGTTTCGGAAGAAGTTCAGACATTTATAGATCAATGTAGATTTGGACAAACCGAATTAGGTAGTTATGTAATTAATTTAGTTTGTCCTTTAGGGAATAAAAAGAATAATCAGTTCGAACAATACAATTTGTTTAGTGATGAGGAGGTAACTGCTTATTCATTTACTAGAAGAGTCGTTAATAAACTTATGAAATCTACCCTGAAAGTTAAAGAGAAAATAGATAGTGGTGGTGATTTAAATGAATTGCTTAATCCTAGTAAGGAAGATTTTGTGAGCATTAATTATTTAGATGCTTTACAGAATATCGGAATAGATCATAAAAATAGTGAAATAGATATAAGCGTAAAATGGGCTCCTACCGTTCATCAAAATCGATTTGATAAATCATTAATAACCATTTCAAATGACTATTACGACATAATCAAAACAAAGGTAAACAGCTATAAAGAAATTACTGAGGAAGAAAGTATAGAGTTTATAGGGAAAATTAGTGATCTAAAATCTAATCCCGATTTAACTAAAAGGGAAAAAGGTATTATTAAAGTAAAATATATCAATAATGATAAATTATCAACAATAACTGCTGAATTATCAAAAGATGATTATGATAAAGCAGTAATTGCTCATAAAAATGGAAAAACAGTTAAAGTTATAGGAGAGAAAGTTTCTAAATCATTCATAGCTGACTGTACAATTGAAGTATTATAAATTTCTATAAAAATAGGTTTTGGTGTTAGTTTTTATGAACTAACACCTTTTTTTTATTTCTGCAATTTGTTATTAAAAAATATTAGATAGGAGTAAAAAGCATTAGAGGATACAGTTTTAACATAATAAATTATGAAATGTAAGGGTGGTGATTAGATGAGTTATGCTTTTAAGGGTGCAAGATATGCAACAAGAGGAATCATGTCTAACTTAAATCTTGAGGTAATCAATAAAATATGGATAATGTTTATATATAGATTAAATTAGATATTTTTTTGAATTAATGGTATAATATTAGAAATATGAACGGATAGGTGTTAAAAAATGGGAAAGAACAAGATTTTAACAGTAGATGAGATGAGAAATCTCGACATATGTACATGTCAATATAAAGGAATTTCTTCATTAGAATTAATGCATCAAGCAGGAAAAAAATTATATGAATGCTTATTAGATGAATACCAGCTTGATAAAATGAATGATCAAATTTGTATTGTTAGCGGCATAGGGAATAATGGAGGTGATAGTCTATGTGTGGGCTGTCACCTTTTAGAACACAGCTATAATGTTAAGATAATAATAGTTGGGAACACTAGCCATTTAACGATAGAAAACCAAACTATATTAGATAGATTAATTGCTTTACAAGCCGATATCCTATTTTTAACGGATACGTCAACCTTTAATTCATTTAGTCAATTAATCGATCATTCAACTCTCGTAATTGATGGCTTATTTGGAATTGGACTTAATAGAAATATTGAAGGTATGGCTTATAAAGTAATTGAAAAAATAAATGACAGTCAAGCATTTGTGTTTAGTATTGATATCCCGTCTGGAATTAATGGAAATAATGGTAATGTGGCAAACATCGCTATTTTAGCTGATTTTACTGCGATAATTCAAAATTATAAAGTTGGTAATTTATTAAATGATGCTAAAGATTACCATGGAAATAGTAAAATAATTGATATTGGTATTTTACAGAATGAAATTAAATCAAATCGTTATTTATTGATAGACAATCAAGTGCTTGGTATATTACCAAAAAGAAAAAATAATACCCATAAATATCATTATGGCAGTGTATTGACAATCGGAGGAAGTCAGGGAATGACTGGTGCTCCTTTAATGAGCGCCTACTCTGCACTAAGAACAGGAACTGGTTTATCAACAATTGCTCTAGATGAAAAATACTTGCAGTATATGAATTCAATCTATCCGGAACTTTTGATAAAAACGTATAAATGTGAAGCTGATGTATTTAATATGACTACTAAGAAAAATGTCATTATTTTTGGCCCAGGACTTGGAAGAGAAGGTAATCTTAATTTAAATATTTTAGCAAGACTTCTTGAAATGGATATACCTCTGGTTATAGATGCTGATGGATTGTACTACCTTAAACAATTATTACATAATGGACTTGATGGTAAAAATATTATTATTACTCCTCATTTTGGTGAAATGGCTGCATTGTCTGATATAGATATTAAGAATAATCCTTTAACTGCGATTTATGAATTAACAGAGAAATACCATATGACCATTGTATTAAAGGGCCCTTGTACAATTATTGCTAATAAAGATGAAATGTATTTTTGCAATATAGGAAATCCTGGTATGGCTACGGCAGGTAGTGGTGACGTACTTACTGGTATGATTGCAAGTCTTGTCGGACAAGGATTAAGTTTATTAGATTCTTGTAAATTAGGTGTTGTTCTCCATTCAAAAGCGGGAAATTGGGCTAAAGAGGAAATGGGAGAATATTCTTTAGTAGCAACAGATATTATTCAAGGTATTCCTAATATTTTAAAGGAATTTTCAAAATAGTTAAGGGATTAAATAATAAATTATATAAGGAGGTAAAAATGAAAATTAAAGAAGGATATGTTCTGCGAGAAGTCGCAAATCAATTTGAGGTAGTGCCTAAAGGCGAAGAGTTGTTTAATCTTAAAGCAATTATTACCTTAAATCCAAGCGGTAAATTTCTTTGGGATAAAATGCAACAGGAGGTGGATGTGCGAGATTTAGTTGAATTCATGCTTAAAAAATACTATATCTCAGAGGTAATGGCACATCAAGATATACTAGAATTTATTGAAATATTACAAAGTAAGAATTTAATTGATTTCTATGGAAGACAAAATAGTTTCTATTAATAAAATAAACACAAAGTAAAAAACCTATTTATTAAAGAATAAGTAGGTTTTTTCTTTATATATTATCATTTCCTTAGTGTCTATTTTTTTTGAATTATATTTTAACAAGTATCTTGAGTATAATAGGAGTTTTAAGATACTTTTATTTCAGAAGAATTTTAATAAATGCTCATTTTAATATAAACTGTTTTTAAAAAAACAAAAAAGAAAAAACCTATTTAGTACATATTACAAATTATAATATCTACTAAATAGGTTGTTTAATGGTGGGACGTAGGGGACTCGAACCCTTAACCGACGGCTTAGAAGGCCGTTGCTCTATCCAGTTGAGCTAACGCCCCATTAGACAAAGGATATTGTACTATAAATCGCCATTAAAAGCAATATCTTTTAATATATTTTTTCACAGTTGTTGATTATTATACAAAATAATTAAGATTAGTTCTGTTATATCTAGTATTTTAAAAATACAAAAATTAAAATATTTTTCAATTTATTTTTACATTGGGTTCTTTTTTTCACATTTTTTGTCTAATATCTCATGAAAATATTAAAAATGAATAATAATAAATGATGGTAAAATCTGTAAATGAGGAGTATTAGTTTATGGAAAGATTTATTCTTTTTCCAAAAAATGAAATTCGAAATTTTAATGAAGGCAAAAAATATTTTCAAGAGAACCATTATCAAAAAGCAATAGTGTTATTTGAAAAAGCGATAAATTTGAAATATCTGAAAAAAGATTGCATAAAATACCTTATTGATTGTCATATTGAATTACATAACTTCGAAGAGGTATATAAGATGATTGAAAATGAATTTGTAGATAAAAATGTAGAAGAAGAATATTTGTTAAAAAAATATTTATACACTATGGTTTTAGAGGAACAATATGTTGAAGCCAGTGAAATCATTAAAATTTATCAGCAAAATAAAGAGGTCTCAAATGATTTAAAACAGTATTTAGATGAATTATTATATTTTATTGATAAAAAATTAAATCAAAAGAATAATAACCAAGAAAATATGCTGAATTTTTTTTTAAGTGATCGTTTTGAGGATCATATTCAAATCATTTTGAATTTAGAAAAATTGAATGTTGATAAATATGAATTAGAAATTAAACAATTTTTGAATAATGCGAAAATCGATTCCTTTATTAAATATAATTTATTAAAATATTTAATGGAAAATGAATTGTTTAAACAAGTATATTATACTAATTATTATCAAGAAAAATCACTTTTAACTAAAACTACATTTATAGATGTATTAAACGATGAAAGATACTTTACACCAATTCAACTTGTTTTACAAAATGTCGAACATGAATATTCAAATGCAAAAGAGTTTATTCAAAATATCTGGTTGGATTTTTGTATTAAACATTATCCGCATTTAATAGATGAAATAAACCTAGGAAGTGCAGTTTTACATGTATTATTATTAAAAGCTTTGGAGATAACATTTAATATAAATGATGTCTGTCAATTATATGATGTCGCATCAAAAAGATTATTTTATTATTTTGATATGTAAATATTTTACATTGTGAAGATTTATGTTATAATAATACATTGTATGAATATAAAATTGGAGGTTTACAAATGACTGTAAAATCAGAAAAAATTGAAGAAAATAAAGTGAAACTAACCGTTACTGTAGAAGCGGATGAGTTTAATAAAGCGTTAGATGAAGCTTTTAAAAAAGTTATTAAGGAAGTTAACGCTCCTGGTTTTCGTAAAGGGAAGATGCCAAGAGGTATGTTTGAAAAAAAATATGGTATCGAATCTTTATATGAAGAAGCAATTAATTATCTAATACCAAAGGTTTATCCTGATGCGCTTACTGAAGCACAAATAAACCCAGTTGCTCAACCAGAAATTGATGTTGACTTTGAAAATATTGGAAAAGATAAACCATTAACTTTTTATGCAACTGTAGTTGTGAAACCTGAAGTTAAATTAGGTGTCTATAAGGGAATTGAAGTTAAAGAATTACCAACAGACGTAACTGATGAAGATATTGATAATGAAATTAGTAAGTTATTAAATCAACATGCTGAATTGGTAGTTAAAGAAAGTGAAGCTGTATTAAACGATACTGTTGTAATTGATTATGAAGGATTTAAAGATGGTGTTGCCTTTGAAGGTGGAAAAGCTGAAAATCATTCACTTACTTTAGGGTCTAATAGCTTTATTCCTGGATTTGAAGAATTACTAGTAGGTATTAAAGCAGGAGAAAATAAAACACTTGATGTAACTTTCCCTGAGGAATACCATGCTGAGGATTTAAAAGGTGCTGCAGTACAATTTAATGTTATTTGTCATGAAGTTAAAACACGTGAAATACCAGAATTAAATGATGATTTTGTAGTTGAACTAAACCGCGAAAACATTAATACAGTTGATGAATTAAAAGAAGATATTAAAAAAACATTAACTGAGCAAAAGGCGACAGAAGCAAAGAATCATATCACAGATACCGTAGTTGATACAGCCGCAAATAATGCACAAATTAACCTTCCTGAGGAAATGATTGATGCAGAAGTTGAAAGAATGTTACACGATGCATCTCATCGTTTAGAACAACAAGGAATTAACTTAGAGTTGTATTTACAATATACAGGAAGTACTAAAGAAGGTTTAAAAGAACAGTTTAAAGGTGATGCAGTTAAACGCTTGCGTTATAATTTAACGCTTGAAGCAATCGCGAAAGAAGAAAATTTCGAAGTTACTGAAGAAGATTTGAACAGTGAATTCGAAAAAATTGCGACGATGTACAATATATCTGTTGATGAAGTAAAAAATGCATTCCCTAATACAAAAGATATTGAAGAAGATCTTAAAGCTCGTAAAGCAGTTGAATTTATAATTGAAAATTCAGTCAGATTATAGTAGTAAGGTACCTAATGTCACCTGAAAGGTGCCATTGGTACCTTTATTTTTCAAAATTACTACGTATGCATAGTGAGGTGTTATAATGAGTAAAGTTAATGAAGAAATAACTTGTTCGTTTTGTGGACGTTCAACTCATGAAGTGAACCGTATTATATATGGTGAAGACGTGTACATTTGTGATCAATGTGTCTATATGTGCGCAGATATGTTAAAAAAAGAAAAAATCGATGACATTTACGGAATTAAGGAAGATGTTATTGATAAGGATGCTATTTTAAAACCTAAACAAATATATGATATCTTAAATGATTATGTCATTGGTCAAGATAAAGTGAAAAAGATTTTAGCTGTTGCTGTGTATAATCATTATAAGCGTCTATTAGATAATCAAGATGAGTCAAGTGATGTAGAAATCGAAAAGAGTAACGTCATTTTGATTGGTAAAACAGGTAGTGGAAAAACGCTACTGGCTCAAACTTTAGCAAGAATTTTAGATGTGCCTTTTGCGATTAGTGATGCGACTAGCTTAACAGAAGCTGGATATGTTGGTGAAGATGTTGAAAACATCTTGCTTCGGTTAATACAAGCGGCAGATTATGATATTGATAAAGCTGAAAAAGGTATTATCTTTATCGATGAGTTAGATAAAATAGCTCGTAAATCGGAAAACCCATCAATCACACGAGATGTTAGTGGTGAGGGTGTACAACAGGCATTACTAAAGATATTAGAAGGAACGGTTGCTAATGTTCCCCCACAAGGTGGAAGAAAGCACCCTAATCAAGAATTCATTCAATTTGATACCAAAAATGTTTTATTTATTTGTGGCGGTGCCTTTGATGGTATTGAGGACATCGTAAAAAGACGTTTAGGTAGAAAAGTGATTGGATTTAATACTGATAAATCTAACACAAAAGCAGATGAAATGGCTATTTATCAAGCAATAGAACATGATGATTTACATAAATTTGGATTAATTCCAGAATTAGTGGGTCGTTTACCTGTTTTAGGTGTTTTAAATCCATTAAGTGAAGAAGAATTAATTCGAATCTTAAAAGAACCTAAAAACGCGATTATTAAACAATATGAAAAATTATTTAAATATGAAAATGTTGAACTAATTTTTAAAGATGATGCATTAGAAGCAATCGCAAAAGAAGCAATTAAACGTAAAACAGGCGCTCGTGGGTTAAGAAGTATTATTGAAAACATGATGAATGCGATTATGTTTGAATTACCTTCAAAAGAAAATGTAAAAACATGTATCATTACCAAAGAAGTCATCCAAAATAATGAAGAGCCTAATTATGTTTTTCAAGAAAAATACTCTGAACCAAAAAAAATTAAGAAAACAAGTTAATAATGTATTTAACTTGCAAAATTTACCAAATTAGAGTATAAAATAATTATAAACAAATAAAATTAATTTGTTGGAGGGGAATAAAAATGATTAAGTTCAATGAGGTACAAGAGTTAAGTCTTCCAGCAATTGCGATACGAGGGTTAGTCATTTTACCTAATAATGAAATCAGATTAGAAGTTGGAAGAGAATCTAGTATTAAAGCTTTAATGGATTCAGAACGCTTTGACGGTCATATCGTACTAATTAATCAACAAGACCCATTAATCGATAATCCAAAACCTGAGGATTTGATGAAATTTGGTATCGTATGTAAATTATTAATGAAAATTAAGCAACCAAATGATAATTACAAGGTTAAAGTAAAAGGATTAATACGTGCTTCTATCGAAGAATATTTTCAAGAAGATCCTTTCTTCTTTACTCATGTAAAAACTTTACCATCTATCACAAATGATGCTGATAAAGAAATCGCATTAATTAGGATGTTAATTAATACGGTAGTTGAAAATGCTGATTTATTGTTTGCAACACCAAAAGAAGTAATCGCTAGTATTCAAGGGAATACAACGGCAGATAAAATTTCAGATATCGTCGCATTTAGTTTAAAGACTTCTGAAAATGATAAGCTTAAATACATTAGTATGATCGACATAAATGATCGTTTGGAAAAATTATTAGTGGACATTGAAAAAGCAAAACAAGTATCGCAAATTGAAGAGAAAATAGCTACCGAAGTAAAAAAGAATATTGAAGAAAATCAACGTGAATATATTCTGCGTGAAAAGATGAAGGTCATTCAAGATGAACTTGGTGAAAAAGCGAGCCGAGAAACGGAAGTTACAAAGCTCAAAGAAGCAATTGAAAATGCTGGAATGCCTGAAACAACCAATCATAAAGCATTAGATGAATTACGTCGATATGAATCAATACCCGCTTATTCAAGCGAATCAAATATAATTAGAACTTATCTTGATTGGCTAATCGCATTGCCTTGGTCAAAATCAAGTGATGAAAATAATGATATCAGCCATGCTGAAAAAATATTAGCTGCTGAGCATTATGGTCTAGAAAAAGTAAAAGAACGGATTATAGAATATTTAGCAGTAAAACAAATGACAGGTAAAACACCACCTACTATTTTATGTTTGGTTGGTCCTCCTGGAGTTGGTAAGACCTCACTCGCTAAATCTGTTGCGCATGCCTTAAACCGCAAATTCATAAAAGCATCTCTTGGAGGTGTCAAAGACGAAGCGGAAATACGGGGCCATAGAAGAACCTATATAGGAGCAATGCCTGGTCGAATCATTCAAGAGATGAAAATAGCAGGCACTAATAATCCAGTTTTCTTATTAGATGAAATTGATAAGTTATCAAGTGATTATAAAGGTGATCCAGCAAGTGCTATGTTAGAGGTATTAGACCCTGAACAAAATCGTTTGTTTAGTGATCATTTTATAGAAGATCCTTTTGATTTGTCACATGTATTATTTATCTCAACTGCGAATTATTTAGGAAATATTCCTGAACCACTTCGAGACCGTATGGAAATTGTTGAAGTAAGTAGTTATACTGAAATTGAAAAATTTCATATTGCCCGGAATCATTTGGTTCCAAAACAGCTAAATATGCATGGGTTAGAATCACATCATTTAGAAATTACGGATGAAGCACTCACAAAACTTATTCGTTCATATACCCGTGAAGCAGGCGTTCGTAGTTTAGAAAGAAATATTGGTTCTTTGTGCCGTAAGGCGACCAAAGAGATATTAACGAAAAAGATTGAAAAAGTTACCTTTACAGCTGAAAATTTAAAAGATTATTTAGGAAAAGAAATTTTCTTTCATAATTTAAGCGAAGAAGTTAATGAAATCGGTGTTGTTAATGGACTAGCATATACACCTTATGGTGGCGATACCTTACCTATTGAGGTGACTTACTTTAAAGGAAATGGTAAGTTAATGTTGACAGGTAAATTAGGCGATGTCATGAAAGAATCTGCTCAAGCAGCTTTTAGTTATGTAAGAGCTAATGCAGAAAAGTATAAAATAGATACGAACATCTTTTCGGATAATGATATCCATATTCATGTTCCTGAGGGTGCTATTCCAAAAGACGGTCCTAGTGCGGGGATAACGATGGCAACAGCGATTATGTCAGCATTAGCACATCGTAAAGTGGATCATTTAGTAGGAATGACGGGTGAAATAACCCTAAGAGGCCGTGTGCTACCAATAGGTGGATTAAGAGAAAAATCAATCGCTGCACACCGTTCTGGTTTGAAAACAATTGTGATTCCTAAAGATAATGAAAGAGATTTAGACGATATCCCATTAATAGTTCGTAATGAATTAAAATTTATTCCAGTTACTGAAGTGAACGAAGTATTCGATATCGCATTATTAAATGATTAAAATTCCTATATTTAGGTGGTGAAAATATGTTAATCACAAAAGCAGAATTAGTCGCAATGGGGACGAATGAAACGCATTTTCCTCAAATAGATTTACAAGAAATCGTACTAGCTGGTCGCTCAAATGTGGGAAAATCATCATTTATTAATTCTATGGTGCAAAGAACCAAATTGGCTTATATATCGGGAAACCCAGGAAAAACACAAACCTTAAACTTTTATAATATTAATGACACTATGTATTTTGTTGACGTTCCTGGTTATGGGTATGCTAAAGTTAGTAAAAAACAACGAGAAGAGTTTGGTCAAATGATAGAAAGTTATTTAAAAACAAGGAAACAACTCAGATTAGCAGTATTACTTGTTGACTTTCGTCATGAACCAAGTGAAGATGATATTTTAATGTATGACTTTTTGAAATATTATCGTATTAAGACTTTAGTGGTTGCGACAAAATCAGATAAAGTTGGTAAAACGCATTATATGCAACATGAAAAACTCATTAAGCAAACTTTGAATTTTGCTCAAGGAGATTATTTTATTCGTTATTCATCTGAAACAGGTGAAGGACGAGAAGATGCCTGGATGCTTATTATGAATGTTTTATTAAAACAATAAACTTAAAAATCACAAGATTTCTTGTGATTTTTTTTATAATAAACTCCTTATTAGTTAACTGTATTAAGAATTGGTTTTTAGTTTTTCAAACAACTATTTTTTATATTGTAATTATCTATAGAAATGATATAATCTTCTGGGTGATAGAATGCTTTATATGAAACGTTTATATCAGGATAAACTCTTATTTATCGCGATTGTCCTTGCACTAGTATCCTCGCTTTTTAAATGTCCCTGAAGTCTCTTATATTGATTTTAAAGTTATATTAACTTTGTTTAATTTAATGATTGTAATAAAAGCACTTGAAAAAGAAAGCACTTTTGATATAATCGCTATAAAACTGATTAATAAAGTCAACAGTGAACGCGGAATTGTCCTATTTTTAATTTTATTGGCCTTCTTTTTTAGCATCTTTCTAACAAATGATGTAGCTCTTTTAACGCTCGTCCCTTTTGCGTTAATTATAAGTCGCAAAATAACTATAAATATTGAAGAAACAATTATTTTACAAGCGATAGCAGCTAATATTGGTTCTAGCCTTACACCTATTGGCAATCCACAAAATCTATTTCTTTATTATTTTTATCATTTATCCTTTAGTCACTTCATTTTAATCACTTATCCAATTTCATTAATTGGACTTGTTTTTTTATGTTTTAATACTTTCCGTTTTAGTCCTAAAAATAAACAGTTATTTTTAGAAAGCGAGGAGATTCGAAATAAAAAGCAACTATTAATTTATCTGGGGTTATTTTTATTAATTTTATTAGGAATTTTACGAATTTTTGACTACCGGATTATTTTTGTGATAATTTTTGGTTTTACTTTTATTTTTAATCGTTCTATTATTAAAAAAGTTGATTATTCATTGTTGTTAACTTTTATCTGTTTCTTTATTTTTATTGGAAATATATCACAAATTCCAAATGTTTCAGAATGGATTGGGCAAATCATGAATGGGAACATCAAGGTTTTTATGTTGTCAATACTATCTAGTCAATTTATCAGTAATGTACCGACAGCTATTTTATTTTCAAGTTTCACAACATACTATAGACCACTTATATTAGGAGTAAATGTTGGTGGCCTCGGCACTTTAATAGCAAGTTTAGCGAGTTTAATTGCATATCGTTTATATAAACAAGTCTACAATCGTCCTTTTTTAGGTAAATTTATTCTTTATAATTTAATTTATTTAGTTATTTTAATGATAACTGGATATTTTATGATCATTTTATAAGCATGAGGGAGTGTTTATTATATTTCTAAATATTATTAGTTCGTTTTTTCATTAGTTAAGTGGTATTATGACGAAGATTTGTTATAATAAAGATACAAAATATTATAATATAGGAAGTTAAAGTATGAAATTAATAAATAATGAACACCAATTTTCTCATAAAGTAGTAGAAAACACGAAGCTCTTTGATTATTTAAAAAGTCATTTAGTTTTATCTTTTAGGCAAACAAACTCGCTTATTAAAACAAATGACTTGTTTGTTAATGATGAGATTGTTACTAAAAATAGGAACATTTGCGAAGGTGATGTAATTTCGATACATTTTAAAGATGAGCAGAACGAATATGAAGCTGAAAATATTCCCCTAGATATTTTATATGAATCAGATGATTTATTGATTATTAATAAACCACCGCATATATTAGTTCATCCAACTAAAAATTTTTCATGCCATACAATAGCTAATGCCGTGTCCTTTTATTATACACAAATAAACTTAAAACGGAAGATAAGATTTATCAACCGACTAGACAGGGACACGAGTGGAATCTTAATGATTGCAAAAAATGCTTTTTGCCATAGTTTTTTATCGAAACAGTTTGAAAGGAATCAAACTACCAAAAAATATTTAACTATTGTTTCTGGGTGTTTAAAACAAAAAATAGGGGTCATAGAGACGAATATAAAAAAAAGTGATGACGATATTAAATATGAAGTAAATGATGAGGGGAAGGCTTCTATAACGTTATATGAGGTTCTGTATGAATATAATCAATATTCATTAATAGAATGCGAATTAAAAACAGGACGAACACATCAAATTCGCGTTTCTTTGGCTTCAATTGGTGTCCATATTTTGGGAGACTCTTTATATGCAAAGGATTGCACTCTAATTAGTCGCTTAGCATTACATGCTCATTATTTAGCATTTATAGAACCTAGAACATTCATAAAAAAAGAAATAATTTGTGAATTACCTCAAGATATGAAAATATTATTATATTAATAGACTAATTTATTTTAACTAAAAGTGAAATATGGTATAATATAGAATATTGAGGTGGTACATATGGATAATCGAAAATTATTGAACGAATTACTAGTTGAATTATTTAATCATATATTAATGCTCGAAGAAAGAAATTTAAAAACACACGGGTTAAATAATTTATCGATTACAGAAGTTCACATAATTGAAGCAGTTAGTAAAGTGAACACTCCTTCAATGGGAGAGGTGGCCTCTAAATTAATGGTGACAGTTGGAACTTTATCAACTTCTGTCAACAGACTAGTTCAAAAAGGTTACATCATTAGTGAAAGAAGTGAGCAGGATAGAAGAGTTGTCCTCTTATCTTTACCAGAAAGAGGCGAAGATGCTTTAAAAATACACGAAACTTTTCATGAAAAGATGATTAATAAAGTACTTGAAACATCACATTTAAAGGATGATGAATTGCTCATTATTTCTTTACAGAAGTTATTAGAATTCTTTGAAACACTAAAAATTTAAATCTGGTAAGTCTAAAAATTAATTGACTTACCAGATTTTTTTACAATATGGTTGATAATAATTTGCACATATTATAATATAGTTTTTTTATTGGACCTGTTTTTAAAATCATTTCTTTTGTATAAAGAGTGCAATAAGTAATTTGTTTAAGAAAAACTTCTTTCATATATTGTGCCATTTGTCTATCACTTATAAAAGAGTTAATTTCTAAATCAAATTTAAAACTACGAATATCCTGATTGGTTGTACCGATAGAAATATAATGATCATCACAGATAAAAACTTTTGAATGTAAGAAGGCATTCTTATTGAATAAATAGACTTGAATATTTTCTTCAACTAAATTACTAGCATAAGCTTTTGTTGCCTGTAACACGAAAGGATGGTCGTTTTTATTTGGTAACATGATTTGAATCTGAACACCTTTTAAAGCAGCGTATTTTAATGCACGCATCATGGCATCATTTAAGATGAGATAAGGCGTTTGTATGTAAATGTATTGTTCGGCATGATAAATATGTTCGAGAAATTTATTTTCAATATAATTGATTTCATGGACATCTGCTCCACTTGATATGATTTCAATTTGTTTATTACCATCAAATTGATAAGGAATTAAATAACTTTCAATATTTAATTCTTTTTTTGTTGCGAACAGATAATCTGCTAAAAAACGTTTTTCAATTTCTGTGGTCGCTTGACCAATAATTTTTAGTTCGCTATCTACCCATAATCCAAGTTTTTGATTTCTTCCTAGGTATTTGTCACCTATATTGAAGCCACCTATATAAGATATTTTATTATCTATAATGAGAATTTTTCGATGGTTACGGTAGTTTATATTAAAATATTTCTTTTTTATCTTTAGAAAAGGGACCAATTCACCACCGAGTTTTTTAAAATTTTTAAAATACTTCATTTTTATTTTATATGAACCCAATGGATCATATAAGATTTTTACTTCAACATTTTGCAGCAATTTTTCTTCTAACTTTTTTATCAATTTTTTCCCGATTTGATCGGTATTAAAGCTAAAAAAAGATAGGTGTATATATTTTTCAGCCCGGTTAATTTCTTCAAATATATCATCGAATAATAAATCACCGTTACTAAAAAAACTCAATTCATTATGTTGAGTAATTGAGATTTGATTAATATCAGGTTGATTATTCTTATCAAATAATTTTTTTTTGACTAATTGAATTCTGATTTGATCATCAAAAAAAGTAAATAAATAAACAAAAGGAGTTAAAAAAGGGAAAATAATCACTAAGACGAATGTGTAAACCACATTAGATAAATTATAATTACATTTAAATAACACTTTTAGTCCATAAAAAAAATTGATAAAATAAATAGCTAAAATAATCAATATTATTTGCTTCATTTTTTCACCCTTAATAAAAAAAGTACCTTAATTATATTCTTTATTAAGGTACCTTATTTTTCAAAATATATGTATTGATTATTTCTTTTGCAAGATTTGTTTAGCGATTGAAATGTAAACTAATCCATTGGGCTCATCTAGGCTATAAATAGAATGATGGCCATTGATTGGTTGAGCAATTTCTAATTTTCCTAAAAGTGGAATATTTAATTGTTTGGCTACATCATGGCCGCCACCTTCACCAAATATTAATTCAGGATGGTCATTTTCAGGGTTTTTATAATACGACATATTCTCAATAACCCCGATAATTTCATGATTTAATTGTCTAGCACCAAATCCTGCCTTTACAGCGATTGTACTTGCTGTAGGGTGAGGGGTTGTCACAACGATGATTTCACATTGAGGAATAATGGATTGTATGTCTAATGCGACATCACCTGTTCCTGGTGGCAAGTCAATAAAGATATATTCGATATCTTTATCCCAATTAACATCATAAAAGAAATGTTCGAGCATTTTATGGAGCATTGGTCCACGCCACATTAAAGGTTTATTATCATCTATGAAGAAAGCAGTTGATATGACTTCAACATTAAATTTCTCAAAAGGAACAATTTTTTCATCTTGGGTTCCTTTTGGCAACTTAATTTCAAGGTCCATGACACTAGGAATCGATGGTCCATATATATCAGCATCGATAAGACCAACTTTGTGTCCTAGTTTTGCGAAGGTGACGGCTAAATTAGCTGTAATGGTAGATTTACCTACTCCCCCCTTACCAGAAGCAATTCCTATATAGCGTACATGTTTTTCTTTATCTAAGACAGTTCCTTTTTCTTTAGGATTTAAATCCTCTAGTTCAAGTTTTAACCCTGTAAATCCTAAATCTAACTTAATTAATTTGGTTAAGTCTATTTTAAATTGTTTGACTTCATTTTCATCCTTCTTTTGAAGACCGATTACTAAGATAGCTTTATCATTTTCTTCATCGATACCTACAAAACGAATACCATTTGTCTCTTTAAGGGTTTTATTACAAGTAGGGTCTAGCATCAATTCAACTTTTTCACGTAATAATTCTTTGGAAACCATTGTATCATCCTTTCCTTTTTGTTCTATTTTATTTTATCATTTCAATCTTTAAAAATAAACCAAAATACTCTTTAAATTATGATTGGGATTTTTCTTTCTTTATTATCATCTACTATATGATAGATTTCACTAGTTCTTAAATCTAATTCTAATAAAGGATAATTGTGTTTATTAATATTAGTAATAATCGGATGAACCGTATTTTTCTTTATCTGTTGAATAATGGATGATTTATCCTGTTTGAACCCTAATATTCTTAAATAATTAGGTCCTTGTTGAAATCGTGTGATATCATTTTTTGTGACTTGATTTAAAACATGTGTCAATACACGTTGAATTTTTCCTTTTGTATAACGTTTAGAAATTAGTGTTTGAACTAAGAAATCAAAGTTTTTAGCCTCTTTTATCCGATCCTTTATCGCATTCTCTAAACCTTCATTAATATCATGAATAGTATCTAAATTTTGATTACTCATGATTTGATATTTCAAATAAGGGAAATAATCATCCCAGTAGTGTAAATGCGCTTTTTTTAAGCTATTATATGTATATTCAGGAAGATATGCTGAAACATCTTGGTTTTTTTGAAGTGCATTTCGAATACTTGTAGCACTCGCAATATTATCATGGTCTATTTTTGTGTCTTTATAATTAGTATGGATTCTTTTAATCGTCTTAAAAGTAATGGTAGGATTAATCTTAAGAATACTGCGAATGTATTGAATGCCTAAAAGATCATTTGATTGGATAGTATTTGTATGATGTGTTAATTTAGTAAGTACCTTACTACATGCTAAAGGATAGCTATAACCTTCATTTAATAGGACTTTGAGATATTCATTAAACAGTGGATTGTCTATCCATTGTGCAATTTCCTTTAAAGCATGGCAATCATTTAATTCACTCCCAAAAATAATTTCATTGACACCGCATTGATTTAACAATGATATAGCACCATAACTGAATAAATCAGCATGTCCTACAGCATAAAAGTATGGTAATTCAATGACAATATCAACTCCTGCTTGTAAAGCTAATTGGGTTTTTAGATGTTTATTGATTAGACTTGGTTCACCACGTTGTACAAAATTACCACTCATAATGGCGATTAATAAATCACATTGGCAAGTTTTTTTGATCTGTTCAATATGATATAAATGTCCATTATGTAAAGGGTTATATTCCACAATAATACCACAAATATTCAATAGTCTCACCACACTTTTTATACATTTACTTATCATTATAATATTATATTAATTAATAGTAAACATTTTAAACTAATTTTAATTAATCTCTTTTTAATAAGATTAAAGCCAATTAGATGTGTTATAATAAAAAAGTATAAATTTGTACGAACTCTCTAAAAAAAGTTGACAACTTCGTATAAAAAATATATAATTTTAATGTTGCATAGAGGTGATTATCATGAAATATTATATCAATGAATTGGTTAAACGTGGCCAAATGCCATTTGAAATCAACGAAAAGGTAGATTTCTCATCAGTTGCTTCACTTCATCACGAGATACGAAAAATATCACCTGTACAGATTTTAGGTCAAGGACAATTAATGGGTGAAGATGTCATTTTTGATTTAAACATTAAATGTGACCTCGTATTACCTTGTGCTTTAACTTTAGATGATGTTCCTTACCATATGGATATTAATACAAAAGAATTTTTTACGTTTAAAGAAAACGCTAAAGAAGAAGATTATGATTATGATATGAATATTATCAAAGCGAAGTTTATTGAATTAGCACCTGTAGTTTGGCAAAACATTGTCGTTAACATTCCCATTCGTGTTTTAAGTGAAAACGCCTATGAAAGAGTGAAAAGACAAGGTGACAATTGGCAGATAGTTGATGAAAACAATCAGGAGAAAATTATTGATCCTCGATTTTCTATATTAAAGGACCTATTAAAAAAATAGAGGAGGTGCTCAACTGTGGCTGTACCTTTTAGACGTACATCGAAAACAGCAAAACGTAAAAGAAGAAGTCATTTGAAAATTGACATTCCAGGAATGGTGAAATGTCCAAATTGTGGTGAATTTGTAAAACCACACCATGTTTGTTCAGGATGTGGACATTATAATGGAAAAGAAGTTATTTCAATAGAGGCTTCTGAATAACGAAGTGCGTTGAGTAATCAGCGCCTTTTTTATACTCCAAAATAGGAAAACTTAAAAAAAATGTCGAAATTTTTGTTTCATTAAAACGTGACATTTCTTGATAAATGCTGTCAAAATATACTATAATCATAATGTATAGAACTCTTTAGAGGATAATTTAGTCTAAAGTTAGATACAAGGAGTGATAAAATGCAGTATTTTAGTTCAATTTTATCTGTTATCTATCAAATGTTCACACTTTTGCTCTTAGTTTTAGCGCAAAGCTATTATTATAGCGATATGGAATTTAACACATTAAAGAAATTAATTTCACATAAACTGCTTATTAGCCTACTAGTTGGGATTATGATGAGCATTATGTATTATTTTAATATATCACACTATTTTACTGTTTTTATCATTATATGGGCATTAACCATTATGTACGTAGGAATAGGGAATGTTTTGTTTATTTATTTTTTCGTTGTGATAGGAAATATTTTGTTTGATTTTAACATAAAATTGCTATTTGCCTATTTTGTGATGATCATTATTTCGTATCTAATGTTAAAATGGATTAAAAATTATTATTTTAGGCTGTTTATCGCTTATTTCTTATCATTTATTTTTTTGAACATTGAAATCTATATTAGTCACTTAAGACTAGGTGACTATCTAATATATAATCTATCATGTTTTATTGTATGGAGTATTTTAATTTATTTGATTATTTATTATGTTAAGAAGTACAAGAATTTACTTGAAAGTCAGCAAATTGCTTTTACTGATAAAAGAACAAATACTTTAAACTACTATTGTCTTGTAAACCACTCTTATCGCTTATTGAAAGATAAAAAAATGAATATTTCGGTTATATTAATTAATATAGATCGTTTAAAAGACATCAATGCATTGTATGGGGATTTTTGTGGTGATAAAGCCATCAAAATTGTTTCCGAAAGTATCAAAGAAATTATAGATGATTATGGAACAGTTTACCGTTTAGATGGTGATACATTTTGTGTTATCGCTATAGATGAAAAATTAAAATTACTTCAGACACTTGTTGAAAGAATTCGACTAGATATCGAATTAAAAGATATAATCGTTGAGAATAATAAAATTAATTTATCTGTATCTATAGGTGGTTATTATGGCAAAATAGATAGTAGGAATATCGATGATTATATTGAATTAGCTAATTCTTCGTTATTTAAGTCTAAATATCAAGGAAGAAATCGTGTTATTATTAATAATCAAATGGTTTATTACCCTAAAATAATGTAACAAATGGAAAAATATGGTATAATATTGCTTACGGAGGACGGACATGAAATTAAATAAGTTTATTGATCATACAAATTTAAAACCACAAACGACGGTTCACGATATCGTGCGTCTTTGTGAAGAAGCTAAAAAATATGATTTGAAATCAGTTTGCATTAATCCAACGCATATTAGACATGTAAAAGAATTGTTAAAAGGGACAGATGTTTTAGTTTGTGCGGTAATTGGGTTTCCTTTCGGAGCTAATACTGTTGAAACGAAAGTATTTGAAACCAAGGATGCTATTTCTAAAGGTTCTGATGAAATAGATATGGTTGTTAACATAGGAAGAGTTAAAATAAATGATTTTGATTATATTGAAAAAGAAATTAGAGCAGTTGTGGAAAGTAGCAATGGAAAACCTGTGAAAGTGATTTTAGAAACGTGTTTATTAACAGATGATGAAAAAATTCAATGCTGTAAAGCAGCCAAGAATGCTAAAGCATCATTTGTTAAAACTTCAACTGGTTTTTCAACAGGGGGAGCAACTGTTGAAGATATTACATTAATGAGAAAAACAGTTGGTGAAACGATGGGAGTTATAGCATCAGGAGGAATTCGGAATAAAGAGGATTGCTTGACTATGATAGAGAATGGTGCTACTCGTATAGGCGCATCTAGTATAGTAAAAATTATGGAAACAGAAGAAATATCTGAAGATACTAATTATTAGGAGGAAATAAAATGACAATACCCACACCACATATTGAAACAAAAGAACCTGGAATTATTGCAGAAACGGTTTTACTTCCTGGTGACCCGTTACGTGCGAAATTTATCGCTGATACTTTCTTAGAAGATGTGGTACAGTTTAATGCTGTACGTAATATGTTTGGTTATACAGGAACTTATAAAGGGAAGAAAATTTCCGTTATGGGCTCAGGAATGGGAATACCATCTATTGGAATTTATAGTTATGAGCTCATTAATTTTTACGGAGTTAAAAATCTAGTACGTATTGGCTCTTGTGGTGCTATACAACCAAATATTAATTTATATGATATTATCATTGGAATGAGTGCTTCTACCAATTCAAACTATTTACATCAATATAACTTACCAGGGACTTTTGCTCCTTGCTGTAGTTATGAGTTATTGAATAAAGCGGTCAAATTAGCCGATAAATTTCAATATAAATATCATGTAGGTAACATATTATCTAGTGATGTCTTCTATGATGAAAATCCAGAGAGTTGGAAGAAATGGGCTAAAATGGGAATATTAGCAATTGAAATGGAAGCTGCAGCTTTATATGCAAATGCTGCTAGAGCTGGAGTAAATGCATTGACGATATTAACTGTTTCGGATTCGATCGTCACACATGAATTAACCACTTCTGAACAACGACAAACAGCATTTACACAAATGATGGAAATTGCTTTAGAGTTAGCTTAAATATCACAAATTCTAAAGGTTGGTAACTTCTACCAACCTTTATATATTGTAAAAACAATTTATTTGTAAATAATATTTAATAGCAATAAGAGAGGTGAAATAATGAAACGTTTAAATTATAAGGTTAATGGATTAAATGTCATCCTCATAAAAACAGATAAATTTAAAACAACCGATTTTATTCTCAATTTTCGTAACTATTTAAATATAGATACGGTAACTAAAAAAGCATTAGTTCCCTACATATTGAAGGCAGCAACTGTAAATTATCCTAATAAGAGAGCAATTAATCAACAATTAGAGCAATTATATGGTGCTAGTTTAGGTTTATCGGTTAATAAACAAGGTTTACTACAAATTGTTTCATTTAGAGTATCAATTGTAAATGATGCTTATTTATTAAACACATCAACATTATTAGATGAAGCTTTTGCGTTTTTAAAGGAGATTATCTATAATCCAAAATTAGAAAATGGTGTATTTTCAGAAAAAGTTGTTTCAGAAGAAAAGCGATTATTAACAGATCATTTTAATTCGTTGTATGATGATAAAATTCGTTATGCATATGATAAATTAATAGCTGAAATGTGTAAAAATGAAAGTTATCGTATACGAGCAATAGGTAATATTGAAGATGTTGATAAAATAAACGCTAATGATTTATATCATATTTATCAAGATATGCTTAAAAATGATACAGTAGATTTATTAGTTATTGGTGATATTGATTATGACCGACTTAAAGGATTAATCGAAAAGAATCTTGTATTTGCACAACGTGAAGAAGTTCAAGATGTAGTTGATACACAAACTAAAGAAATAGAAAAAGTTAATAAGATTGTTGAATCTCAAGAGATATCACAAGCAAAACTTAACATTGGTTTTAGAACGAATACAACAGGAAAAGATAATGACTTTCATTCTTTACTCTTGATGAATGCCATGTTAGGTGTTTATCCACATTCTCTCCTATTTAGAAATGTAAGAGAAAAAGAAAGTTTATGTTATTATATATCTAGCAATATAGATAAGGCTAAAGGCGTGATGATTATCTATGCAGGAATTAATAAGGATGATTATGAAAAAGCTTATACAATTACTCTTGAACAGATAAAGAAGCTTCAAGATGGTGATTTCGATGATGATTTAATTGATAATTCACGTAAGGCTTTAATTAATGATTTGCTTCAAATATGTGATAATCCAATTGCCTTTTTAGCGAGTGAATTTGCACATTTGTTATATCAGGAAACATTTGATGTTGATGAAATAGAGAAAAAAATTAACTCGATAAATAAAGAAGATATTCAAAATGTCGCAAAAAAATTAAAAGAAGACACTATCTTCTTTCTTACACAGGAAGAGGTGAAGAAGTAATGGAAAAAATTGAATATAAGAATCTTAAAGAAGAATTGTATTTTGAAAAATTAGCGAATGGGTTAAGTGTATATTTATTACCTAAGCGGGGATTTAATAAATATTATGCTACATTTACTACTAAATATGGATCAATTGATAATCAATTTATTCCAATAGGGAAAAGTGAAAATATTACTGTTCCTGATGGAATCGCCCACTTTTTAGAGCATAAAATGTTTGAAAGTGAAACTGGTGATGCATTTGATAAATTTACCGAATATGCTGCTAATTCAAATGCCTTTACTTCATTTAACCGGACTGCTTATTTATTTTCATGTACCTCATATTTTGCTGAGAATTTGAATTTGTTACTAGATTTTGTGCAAGATCCTTATTTTACTGATGAAAATGTAGAAAAGGAAAAAAATATCATTGCTCAAGAAATCAGCATGTATGATGATAACCCAGATTGGCAACTTTATTTTGGCACAATAGAAAATTTGTTTAAGAAAAATGGGGTTAGAATCGATATTGCGGGTACAAAGGAATCAATTTATAAAATTAATAAAGACCTACTTTATGAATGCTATAACACATTCTATCATCCTTCTAATATGTTATTATTTGTTGTAGGAGATATGGATATAGAAAAAACCATGGAACTCATTCGTAACAATCAAAATAAAAAAGAATTCAAGAAATTTGAAAATGTACAAAAAGAATATATTTTTGAATCTAATGAAGTTGCTAAAAAAGAAGATGTCACGAAAATGGATGTTTCTAGCCCAAAAGTAGCCGTTGCTATTAAGAATAATGAATCAAAATTACAAGGCAATGAATTAATGCTCTATGAAATTGCTTTAGACATTATTTTCGATTATTTATTCAGTAAAAGTTCTGATAATTATCAACAACTATTAGATGAAGCATTAATTAATAATAGTTTTAGCTATGAATTAACGATTGAGTATTCTTATGGATTTGCTGTTATAAGCAGTGATACCAAGAAACCAGATGAACTTAAACAAAAATTAATCGAGATTTTAGTAAATGCAAGAAATCTTAAGATTAATGAAGAAGAATTTGCGAAAATTAAAAACAAATTGCTTGGTGAATCGATTAAATCCCTAAATTCTCCTGAAGCAATCGCAAATGCCTTCACGAGATTTAAATTTAATGAGATGGATATGTTTTCTGCTATTAACACTTATGAAACCATCACATTAAAAGATATAGAAAAAGTATTGCCGTTTTTTGATGAAAAAGCCATTACAACGAAAATCATCTTACCAAAATAGTTTTGAAAACTGTATTAGAGATAATACAGTTTTTTTGTTTTTTATTTTTTTGTTTTTTTCTTTTTGATTCATATGTTATAATAAAATATAAATGTATAATGGAGGAAATAATGGAACAGTATTTAGAGCTGTGTAGACATGTATTAGAAAAGGGAATATCTAAAGATGACAGAACAAAGACTGGCACAATTTCTACATTTGGGTATCAAATGCGATTTGATTTAGCAGCTGGATTTCCTTTGTTGACGACGAAAAAATTACATATGAAATCAATTATATATGAATTATTATGGTTTATTTCTGGTAATACTAATGTGAAATATTTACAAGAAAATGGAGTCAGAATCTGGAATGATTGGGCAGATGAAGCTGGAAATTTAGGACCTATTTATGGGCATCAATGGCGAAATTGGACCTCACCTGAAGGGGTAATCATTGATCAATTGAGTGAATTAGTCAATCAAATAAAGACAAATCCGAATTCTCGCAGACTGATTTTATCTGCTTGGAATGTAGGAGATTTAAATAAAATGGCATTACCACCTTGTCATATTTTATTTCAATTTTATGTTAGTGATGGCAAATTATCATGTCAACTATATCAACGTTCAGCGGATATATTTTTAGGAGTGCCATTTAATATCGCCTCATATAGCCTTTTAACATTAATGATTGCACAAGTGTGTGATTTGGCCCCAGGAGAATTTATTCATACTTTTGGAGATGCTCATATTTACAACAATCATCTTGAGCAAGTTCGTTTACAATTAACAAGAGAGCCTCGAGAACTTCCAAAACTGATTTTGAATCCAAAAGTTGAATCGCTATTCGATTTTTCATACGAGGATTTTGAATTAATTAATTATCAACCATACCCACACATTAAAGGAGAGGTAAGTGTATAACATGTTGTCAATTATTGTAGCGTTTGATAAGAATCAATTAATTGGAAAAGAGAATAAAATGCCATGGTATTATCCTGAAGATTTTCAATATTTTAAAGAAATTACGACAGGAAAAATAGTTGTGATGGGTAGTCGTACGTATCAATCGATTCTTGACTTATTGCATAAACCATTGCCAAATAGACAAAATATTGTGATTACTTCTAAAAAAGATAAATATAAGGATGTAGAATGTTATGATAGTGTGGAACATTTTTTAGATGTTTATCAAAATAGAACTGATGAAATATTTGTAATTGGAGGTAAGTCAATTTATCAACAATTTATTGATGCTGTTGATAGATTATACATTACTCATATTAATCAAGAATTTAGTGGGGATACTTATTTCCCTCTTTATAATAAAAACTTTTTCGAATTGGTCAGTCAAAAGAAAAATGGTGATCTTAATTTTTGTATATATGAAAGAAAGGTGAAAGCACATGAATAAAATCTACTTAATGCCCAAAATATTTATTTTAACATTTATTATTTTATATTCATTAAAAACATTGACTTGGTTTAATATTTTATGGGTATTGATTTTATCTATCATCGTGGTGATTATTGGACAACTTTTAGTAATATATGTTGTTGTGATTCATTATGAACATTTAATTAAAAATGGAAAACATATATCAAAAGAAAAAATCCATTTTATGATTCATAAAATTGGAGTCGCTGTAGATGGTATATTAAGAATTAATATCAATATAGAGAATATGGAGCGATTTGATCCAAGTAAAAACTACTTAATTACACCGAATCATCAAAGTAACGCCGATGCTGTAATTATGATGGAAGTGTTTCAACACCCCGTTGTGTTTGTTGCTAAACATTCTATTTCTAAAATTCCAATTGTAAACCATTGGATGGATTTAATGGGGTGTCTATATCTTAAAAAGGATGATATGCGGGGACAAATAACCATTATGAAACAAGTAGAGGAGAAGTTAAACAATAAGGAAAGTGTGATTATTTTTCCTGAAGGTAAACGATCTTTTTCGCCTACTATGAATAACTTTAAACCAGGAACTTTTAAAATGGCTACAAAAACAAAAGTCGATATTTTGCCAGTAACAACCAATCATCTTCATAAATTAAAACATCATTTTCCATGGAGAGCAACAAACGTTAATGTGTATTTTCATGAACCGATTCCATATGAGGTCTATAAAGATATGAGTACACAAGAACTTGCTGAAATGGTTCAAAATGTTGTGAGAACTAAAATTGAAGATTAAAGGAGTTATTTGATATGATTAATTGGGGCATCATTGGAACTGGACAAATTGCATTTAAATTTAAAGAGGCACTAAGTGTAGTAAATGAGGCCAAATTAAATGCTGTTGCTTCAAGATCTTTAGAAAAAGCTAAATTATTTTTGAAAGATAATCCAGAAATCAAAGCTTATGGCTCATATGAAGATTTGGTGAATGACCCAACTATTGATATTATTTATATAGCAACACCACATGTCTTTCATAAAGATAATGCCTTATTATGTTTACAAGCTAATAAATCAGTATTATGCGAGAAACCATTCACTTTAAACGCAAATGATGCCAAAGAAGTCTATGAGGTCGCAAAATCAAAAAAATTATTTGTAATGGAGGCCATGTGGACCAAATTCTTACCAGCTATTCAAAAGGCGAAGGAATGGGTAAACCAGGGTGAAATTGGTGAAATCAAAATGATAAGAGCTGATTTTGGCTTTCAAAGTAGCTTTGACCCAACTAATCGCATTTTTAATAAAGCTTTAGGTGGAGGCGGATTATTAGATGTAGGTATCTATCCTTTGACTTTTTCAACTCTTTTTTTAGGACTTAAACCCACTAATATTGTAAGTGATGCTTATATTGGTCCAACGGGTATTGATGAGCAAGCTGCGATGATATTAAAGTATAAAGAAGGGCAGTTAGCTATATTAAGTTGTGCTGTAAGTACTGATACTGCTAAGGATGCAATTATCATTGGTAGTAAGGGAAAAATCGTCATTCCATACTTTTGGATGTCTGATAAAGCTTATTTATATGTTGGTAACGAATTAGAAGAAGAATTTCAAGCACCATTTTTAAAGAATGGTTATGAATATGAAATTATGAACGTAAATAAATGTCTTAAAAACCATCAACTAGAAAGTGATGTAAATCCTATGGATATGACGATTAAAATTTTAGAAATGATGGATGGTATGAGAAGAAAATGGAATTTAACATATCCAACAGAAACTACTTTATCTGAAATATAAGTCGAATGTGCATTTGCTTTAGATTTAATTATACCTGTGTTCTTAAAATTTAATGCTGATGAATACGCACTTAACTCAACTAATAAATGAAATAGAATATTTTTATAAATATATGAGTAATAATTTAGATATTACTCATATTTATTTTTGTCAATCACTTTTAACATCAAATTCTCATAAAAATTTGTCAGAAATGTCTTCTTTAGTTAAAAAAATGTCATAATATGGTATTATATGAATAACAAAAGAGGAGGATTTTATTTTATGAGAAAAATTAGTTATTTATTTACCTTATTATTTATGTTAGTTTTATTTGGATACTCACAAAATGCACAAATTAATTATGAAGTTCCTAATAGTTATCCAAATCAACTAATACAAATAAACAATACAATTAGTAGTCATAATCAAATGATGTTAAGCAATACTATAACGATGGATTTAGTGATCAATTATATTGATGTTGGTCAAGCAGATAGTATTTTTATTCAATTGCCTAATGGGCAAAATATGTTAATTGATGCTGGTAACAATGCTGATGGACCAACTGTTGTCAACTATTTGACAGGAGCAGGAATCACAAAACTTGATTACGTGATTGGTACACATCCACACGAAGACCATATTGGTGGTCTTGATAATGTTATTAATGCCTTTGATATAGGTGAAATATACTTGCCTAATAAAACACAAACAACTCAAACCTATTTAGATGTTATTAGTGCCATAAATGCTAAAAATTTAACTATTACACAGGCAAAAGCAGGTATTACCCTTTTTAATACTCAAATTAATAATATGACTTTAAAAGCAGTCATGATTGCTCCTATCGATGATTCATATTCAGCTATTAATGATTACTCTGCAGTCATTAAGTTAACTTACGGTGACACCTCTTATTTGTTTGTAGGAGATGCTGAAGCATTAGTAGAGAATGAATTGATTGCAAGTGGGGTTGATTTACATGCAGATGTTCTTAAAGTTGGACATCATGGTTCTACTACATCAACTACCCAAGCGTTTTTGGATGCTGTAGAGCCAAGAATTGGCGTGATTTCAGTGGGAGTTGACAATATGTATGGACATCCTAATCAAGATGTTCTTGATAGATTAACAGCTAATAATGTGGATGTTTATCGTACTGATCAAAAAGGTACCGTCATAGTGAGTTCTGATGGCAGTGATATTTCTGTTTACACGATGCTAGATGGAATTACAACGACATACACTAACGTTAATCCACCTTTAAATTCTGATTCAATTGTCATTAATGAAATCCTACCAGCACCTACTACTGGTAATAAGGAATGGGTAGAATTATATAATACTTCTAGTAGTTCTGTGGATTTAGGTGGGTATATTATCGATGATATTGAAAATGGAGGAAGTGCACCAAAGACACTACCTCAAGGCACAACAATTCCTTCTAATGGGTACTATGTATATTATTTAACATCAAATATTTTTAATAATTCCGGAGACGATGTTCGATTACTTAAACCTGATGGAACGTTAATTGACATGTTTTCATATGGAAGTACCACCTATGGACAATCGTGGTATCGAGTATCAGACGGAGCAGCCTGGGCGCTTACAACAACTGACGCACCTACACCTAATGCTTCCAATAATCCAAATGATAATAAAGATATTGTAATTAATGAAATTCTGCCTGCTCCTAAAACTGTTTATTCACAAGAATGGGTAGAATTATATAATCCTACATCAAAAGACGTAGATATTAGTGGCTATGTAATTGATGATATTGAAAATGGAGGGAGTTCTCCAATTACAATTGCCCAAGGTACAATTATCCAGGCAAATGGCTATTATGTTTTGAACTTTGTAAATGTATTTAACAACTCAGGTGACGATGTTCGATTAATAAAGGCTGATGGAATAGTTATTGATAAGTTCACATATGGAAGTACTGGATATGATAAATCTTGGTACCGTATACCTAATGGAGGTAGTTGGAGTGACACCAGCACGTCTACTCCAACACCAGGAACTTCAAATTAGTTAAATGTAATGTTCGAGTGTAGTATATTGTTGTGAAACTTAATAGGTCATAAGAAAAGAGTTATCTGAGTATTTATTTGTATTCAACTGCACATCTAAAATTATTTTATTCAAACAATCATATATTACAGAAGCCTTAGCCATAGCTGGTAAAATTTCTCCTTTACCTCCACAAACCCCAAATGTCTGTTTGTTCTCTTTTGTTGATAGTACGATAATATCACTCCCATCAATCGCGAGTATATAATGATCATTTAACTTAACATCTCTACTACTGTTCTCATAATAATTTTTGACATAATCATAACTAATTGCCTTTATAGCCTCGGGGTTAAATTTAAATCGTTGTTTAGTAAAACCCCACTGAGATATATCTTTTGGTAAAGCCATATCATCATAAAAATTTAAAAGTTCATTTTTCAATGATTTGCCTTTATAGGCAAATATTTGAAGAAATATTAAAACAGGACTTACTTTCCTATTCCTAGTAAAAAAGGTGGAATTCCCACCTCTAATTAAATCAATATATTTAGTATTTATACTATTTAGTAATTCAATAAAATAATCTGATGAATCATAACTCTTTTATTTATAATAAATTTTGGATATTTATTTCATTTTTTCTATATTCAAAAGAAATTTTTATAATTATTTAGTTTTTGTAATCAATAAACTCATTAGTGTTATTTTTATCAATAATAAGTACATTCGAATATCTACAGTAGATAATCAAATACTATTGAAGAAAATAGTGCAAGAAAAAGAACCACTTATATTAATAAAAAGTAGGATGTTTTATGGATAAAACAAATCAATTAATTATAAAAACAATTATTACCTTTTTCATTTTATTTATATATACTCGATTATTAGGAAAAAAACAGATGAGCCAATTAACTTATTTCAACTACATTACTGGACTTGTCATAGGAACAATAACTGCTAGTACCATTTTTCAAACTGATTATTCATTTTATCAAGGAATGATGGTTTTAACACTATGGTGCTTATTGACAGCAATTATTGGAATTCTTACTTTTAAAATTCAAGGTCTCAAATCTTTAATAAATGGAAATCCCACTATCGTGGTTAAAAATGGAAAATTACTAAAAAAAGCCTTAAGCAAAGAACGGCTCACATTAGAAGATCTCAAATTAATGTTAAGGGAACAAAAAATCTTTACTATAAGAGAAATTGATTATGCCATTTTAGAACACAACGGAAAGTTAAGTGTTCTAAAGAATGTTTTAAATCAAAACGTGACTAAAGAAGATATGAAAATTATAGCACCTAATCCACTTTATATTCCTACTGAGGTTATCATAAATGGACATTTATTAAGAAGGAATATAAGAGAATTACAAATAACTGAAAATTTTATATTTGAGGAATTGAAGAAACTAGGTGTCAAATCTATAAAGGATGTAATGTATGCGGAACTAGATGAACTAGGTACACTTTACATAGAAATGGATTAAGTTATCTTACTATAATCATCTTTTTATTCTTAACCCTTTGGGATAATAATTTTTTAATACATTGAAAACCTGCTTTACCCATCCTAAAGGGAATCCATCAACTGTAATGAGGGTGAAATGGTTATTTCCTGGGTAAGTGATGGTTTCCCCAGATAGGTATTTGATTACATCGGCATCATCGCTTGAAAAATTAATTACATATTTAGCTTGACCAGGCTTTAAAGCAAGTGCAAGAGAATGACTGGGCTCAAATCGATTCTTTTTTATCTCACCTAAATGAAGGCCATAACGAACAATAGAAATAGTGTCTAAATTGGGTAAAACCTGATTTGAATTCAAAGTATATAAATTTTGATTAAAATCGTAAATTTCATTAGTAATATTAAAATTGATTAAATAACTATCTTTAAATTTATAGAATAAGTCTAGTTGGTCTTTAGAAGCTTTTTTTAATGATTTAGAGGTATGTTTTTTATACATTTCAGTCAAATTATGTTTTTTAATTTTAGCGATGAAATGCCCTTCACCATTAAATTCATGAAAATAGAATCGACTACAATTTTTAGTATCATTATTAAGACCATCTTTAATTTTGTCATTTTTTATTGTTGGTAATAATTCTAAATCTGGATACTTTTTTAAGATGTACTGAATAGATTCTTCATTCTCCTCTGGTGAAAAAGTGCAAGTAGAATATAGAATAAGACCATCCTTCTTAACTAGTTGATAAGCAACATCTAATAGGGATTTTTGTAAAATTGAACAGGATAAGACATTTTCTTGGCTCCACTCTGTAATCGCTTGTTCGTCTTTACGAAACATTCCTTCTCCACTACAAGGACTATCAACAATCACCTTATCAAAAAAACCATAAAATTCTTTATTTAATTTTTGAGGATCACAACTAATAACAAGTGCGTTTGTAGCACCCATTCTTTCTATGTTTTCAGACAAAATTTTAGCACGTTTGGAGATGATTTCATTAGTTATCAATAAGCCTGTTCCATTTAATTTCGAGAGAATATGCGTAGATTTACCACCAGGGGCTGCGCACATGTCAAAAACGACATCCCCTAAAGCAATATCAGCGTTTAAAGTAACCATCATTGCACTAGGATCTTGTATATAATAAACACCAGCAAAATGATAGGGGTGACGACCGGGATGAGTAGACTCGTGATAATAATAACCGTCTTGAACTAAAGGATTAGGTATCAAGATAGATTTTAAATAGCTGTTATTTTCATAGTTAGTGAGTTTTAGTGAATTTAATCGCAATCCATAACTTCTAGGCATATCAAATCCATTTATAAAGGACGTGAAATCATCCTTAAAGAGCAATCGATATTTATTTAAAAATTCATCTTTTAATTTCATATTAGGCACCTCATAAATAATTATATCATAAAATAAATAATGGTTAAACATTCATCATATTAATGATTTATATTTCATAAATTATAATGATAAATAAAAATATAGGAGATGAAAAGTATGAAATACACCATACCATATGATGACAAGATAACTTTACCTCATATAAAAAACATTGATAGTATTGGAATTAACGCGGATAATTTATTTTATGATTCCAAAGAACTAACAGGTGAAGTTATGATATCAGGTGATTATTTGCTTGATAATAGTCAAGATGTCATGGAGTTTAGACACGATATCCCTGTCACTTTCTTAATTGATGATGACAAAATATCACCCCAAATTAATATTTCAAATTTTAAATATGAATTACTTCCTGGACGAGGACTTCAAGTTATGTTTGATTTAGATGTTATATTAACTGAACAAGTCAAAGAGGAAGTAGTTGTTGAACGAGAAAATGAGGAAACAAAAGCGGACATACTAGAAAAACCAAAGACGAAAAACAAAAAAAATAAAACAAGACAAAAAACTGATGAGGATGATATTAAAGAGTTTCAAGAAAAAATTGACGAAAATTTAGATCATGTATTAAATAATCGTAATAAAAATAAAGAAGAGGAAGAAGAAATAACAGTTGAAGAAGAACCAGAAGAAATAATAACTAAAGAAAAATTGAGACCTGAAACTATTGAAGTAGAGCCAGAAGAGACACAAGAAGAACTATCAGAAACTCCACAAACACAGGAACTAGAAGAAGAGTATCATGAGGAGTTCCCAGATGACTTTATATTGACCACGAATATGCAATCTATGGCAACTTCTTTTGATACAGGGTTTGTACCAAGAGATAATGATAAATTTACAACTTATAAAATTTTACTCATTGAAAATAATGAAAGTTTAGATGATTTGCTAGATACAAGAAATTTATCAAAAGCATTAATTTGTAAGGAATATCAATTTGATAATAAAATTGTTTTAAAAATTGAAAATGATAAACTTTAATCAATCATTCGTTGAACACATTGAAAAAAATTATAACATTAAAATAGCGCAAATTATTCCTATAAATGAAATTTTAAAAATGAAGACAGAGCAAGAAAAAAGTTATATTTTAAAAAAAGTTAAAAAAAGAGAAGTAATTGATATTTATTATTTTTTAATATCTCAAAAATTCGTTAATTTTATCATGCCTGAACCAACCATTAATAACCAACTATTTACAACATATAATCAACAAGTTTATTATCTTATTCCTTATTACGATAATATCGATTATCCGGTTGAAAAAAAATTAATTGATTACATTGATTTATTATACAAATTGCACAAATATACTATTATTAGAAAAGCTTTTAATAAATCACAATTTAATCGTTTATATAAAAAAAAGTTAAAACGGTTAGATAGACAGTTTCAACTTTTAGAATTATACATAGTAGAATGTGAGAACAAAACATTTAAGTCAGTATTTGATTGGACATATTTAGTTAAGTATAATGAAATAATGTATATAAAAAATATCTTACTTAAATTAAAATCGCAAATTGATGGATTAATAGATGAAATTGAAAATTATGATTATTGTATTATTCATAATAATCCTAGTATCGATCATTTTGTTGTCACAAATGAAAGAAATTATTTAATCAGTTTTGATCATAGCACAATAGGATTAAAAGTTCATGATTATATTCAATTATTTATTGATTATAGTGAGTACGAGGTCGACTGGATGACTTTGATTATTAATGATCAAATATCTAAATTTGAATTTTATTATTTTATTTTTAATGTTCTCTATTATATGATAAAAAACATTCAAATTACATTTTTAGCCAATAATTCAAATTATGAATCGATTAACATCATGATTCACAATCTATATGTAGCTGCTAAAGCAGTAGAGTTATACCAAAAATATGAATCAGCGCATTCATCTGCTGAAGAACAAGACTAACATAATAATAGCAAGGTGGATAATAAATAAAATAAACATAGTATAAGTGAAACAAAATAACATTAACAAAAATTGATAAATCCCTAAGACGATGCAATAACTTAAAATGTTAAATCCCCGACGAAACATTTAGGAAAACCCCTTTCAGAATTTGTTATATATTATTTTATGACAACTGAATAAAAAAGGTTTTTTTATTCAATAATATTTATTGAGAAATAAAATAATATTTATTAAGAATTAAGATAATGTATATTGTAATTTAAGCGAAAGTTGTGTACAATATAAATAATATGTAAACAACAGTGATCAAGAGGAGTAAAAATAGTTATCCTTAAAGAGAAGAACTGATAGGTGAAAAGTTCTAGGGTCCTATTTTGAAGGTAGCTTGTTGAGTTGGTATTATGAACGTAAGTAGTAATATCCGTTTTCCGCGTTAAGGATTTGAGTTGGAATTAATGATTAATTCAATTAGGATGGTACCGCGATAATAGTCGTTCCTTTATGGAGCGACTTTTTTTATTTTTTTTAGGTAATTGTTTAATAGAAATGTTATCGCAATTTTTATAAAAAGGGCTTAGATTACTCCAATAGAAAATTACTGGTATTGTCAACACATATTTATCTCATATTAAGATTGTTTATAATTATAAAAACATTCTCACGTCAAATTAGAAATCTTAGAAAACTATTATTCGAATCGTTATAAAAGAAAGGAGAAATAAAAATGAATACAAACGAATTAGCTAAAAAATACAATCATCATGAAGTAGAAGAGGGGAAATACGAATTTTGGGTCAAAAATGACTATTTTAAAGCTGATGTTAAATCAAATAGACCCCAATTTACGATTGTTATTCCGCCACCTAATGTTACAGGAAAACTCCATTTAGGGCATGCATGGGATACAACCATTCAAGATATAATTATTCGTCGTAAAAGAATGCAAGGCTACGATGCATTATGGTTACCGGGTATGGACCATGCAGGTATTGCAACGCAAGCTAAAATTGATGCTAAGTTAGTTAAACAAGGAACATCTAGATATGAAATAGGAAGAGAAAAATTCCTTGAGGTTGCTTGGGAATGGAAAAAAGAATACGCTGATTTTATTAGAGAACAATGGGCAAAAATGGGACTTTCACTAGACTATTCACGTGAACGTTTTACTTTAGATGAAGGACTCAATCAAGCGGTCAATAAAGTTTTTGTTAAATTATATAATAAAGGTTTGATTTACCGTGGTGAACGCATTATTAATTGGGATGTGCAAGCGAAAACAGCATTATCGAATATAGAAGTTGAACATAAAGAAGTTGAGGGTGCGTTTTATTACTTTAAATATATGTTTGAAGATAAAAGTGGCTATCTTGAGGTTGCTACAACTCGTCCTGAAACTATGTTTGGTGATGTAGCAGTTGCAGTTCATCCTAAGGATGTTCGTTACAAGCATCTTGTAGGGAAAAAAGTATTGGTTCCTGGAAATAAACTGCCCGTACCTATAATATTCGATGAATATGTAGAAATGGAATTTGGGACTGGTGCTGTTAAAGTAACACCAGCACATGACCCTAATGACTTTGAAATAGGAAATCGCCATCAATTAACCCGCCCAATTTGTATGAACCCAGATGGGTCAATGAATGAATTGGCGTTAAAATATCAGGGAATGGATCGCTTTCTATGTCGTAAACAATTAGTTGAGGACTTGCAAAATGAAGGACTTGTTCTTAAAATTGACAAACATATTCATTCAGTTGGCCATAGTGAAAGAACAGGTGTCATGGTTGAACCTTACTTATCTAAACAATGGTTTGTTAAAATGAAACCATTATCCGACCGTGTACTTGAAAATCAACAAGATGAAGATAAAAAAGTTAATTTCTTCCCAGAACGTTTTGAAAAAACATTAAATCAATGGATGGAAAATGCCTATGATTGGTGTATCTCAAGACAACTTTGGTGGGGTCATCGGATTCCTGCTTATTATCATAAAGAAACAGGTAATGTTCTTGTTCAAGAAACACCACCAAAAGATATTGAGAATTACATTCAAGATGAGGATGTATTAGATACTTGGTTTTCTAGTGCTTTATGGCCATTTTCAACATTAGGATGGCCAGAGGTGACCGAAGATTTAAAAAAATATTTTCCTAATGATGTTTTAGTTACCGCATATGATATCATTTTCTTTTGGGTTGCAAGAATGATTTTTCAATCCTTAGAGATAATGGATATTAAACCATTTAAGACTGTTTTAATGCATGGTTTAATACGCGATGCTGAAGGAAGAAAAATGAGTAAATCATTAGGTAATGGGATTGATCCAATGGATGTTATTGATAAATATGGTTGTGATAGTTTACGCTATTTCTTAACAACAAACTCAGCTCCTGGGCAAGATTTACGTTATATGGAAGAAAAAGTGGAATCGGCTTGGAATTTCATTAATAAGATTTGGAATGCATCTCGATTTGTTCTTATGAATTTAGAAGATACACAATTTGTTGAAAAACTATCAATCAATAATTTAAATTTAAGTGATAAATGGATATTAAAACGCTTAAATGAGACGATTAAAAATGTAGATTACAATTACGAAAAATATGAATTTGGGGAAGCAAGTCGCCACTTGTATAATTTTATATGGGATGATTATTGTGATTGGTATATAGAAATGAGTAAATTACCACTTTATGGTAATGATGAGAGTGCTAAAAAAACGACACGAAGTGTATTACTGTATGTTTTAGATGCGATATTAAAGCTTTTACATCCATTTATGCCATTTGTAACTGAAGAAATTTATCAAACTATCCCCCATAAAGAAACATCAATCACTATTAGTGCTTGGCCTACTATAAATGAACACTATCAATTTGATGCGGAAGTTACTACTATGAATGCTATTCAAGAAGTCATTAAATCAATTCGTAATATGCGAAGTGAAGTCAATGCGCCTTTATCTAAATCTATAGAACTAATGATTAAAACTAGTGAACCTAATTTAGAAAAGCACTTATTAACAAATAGTGCTTATATTGAAAAATTCTGTAACACATCTAAATTAATAATTTCAAGTCAAATTGAAGTTAATGAACAAGTGATGACGGCAGTAATCACAAATGGTGAAATATTGGTGCCATTAAAAGGATTAATCGATATAGAAGCTGAAGTGAATCGTCTCCAATTAGAACTAAGTAAATTATCGGATGAAGTCACACGATGTGAAAAAATGTTATCAAATCCTAATTTTGTTAATAAAGCACCACAAGAAAAAGTAGTTTCTGAAAAAGAAAAGTTAGTGGATTATAAAACAAAATATGAAACAATTAAAAAAAGACTTCAAGAATTATAAAGGGAAAAGAGAGTATCAAATGATACTCTCTTGAAAAGTTTATAATTCTCTTAAAGGAGAATTGCGATGTGGTTTATATATATTAGTTTATGCATGGGTTTCTTAATTGGTGCTATAAATATTTTACCTAAAAAAATAAAAAAACATAATGATCTTTTTACACTAATTGGTATCTCTTCCTTATTATTTGTGATGGGAATTAGTATTGGTATTAATAAAGACATCATTAATAATATAGGGACTTTTGGTCTTATTGGGTTTATCTATTCATTCTTTTCTGTTTTGGGTAGTGTTATTATTGTTTATGTTTTTACAAGTTTAATATTACGGAGGAAAAGTAAATGAAGATGACTATCTATATCTTTATCGTTGTATTTTGCGGAATTATGGCAGGTTATCTTTTAATATCTGATCAAGTCTGGGTCTTCACCTTACATATATTCAATAATAAAATCCAAATAGGGCCAGAACAAATAAAGAAACACATTGATTTATTAATAGATATAACGTTAAATGTCACAATATTTTTTATTGGGATTGGCATTGGGCTAAATAAAAGAATTTTTATTGAATTAAAAAAAATAGGTGGTAAAATACTTATTTTACCGATGGGAACCATTTTAGGGAGTTTATTAGGTGGTTTGGTTACAGGAATTATTCTTAATCGTTCCATCAGTTTAAGTTTAGCAATCTCAGCTGGTTTTGGCTGGTACAGCATCTCTGCAGGAATATTAAACCGATTTGCCGGAGCAGATATTGCAACCATTGGCTTTTTATCAAACGTATTTCGGGAAATGCTGGCTTTTATCTTAATTCCTATTTTAGCTAAGAAATTATCACCTTATACTGCGATTAGTGTAGGTGGAGCAACGACGATGGATACAACTTTACCACTTGTTTCAAAATCTACTAATGAACAATTTGCGGTCATTTCTTTTATACATGGGGCACTTTTAAGTTTACTAGTACCCATCTTAGTACCTTTTTTTGCTAATTTATAAAGAGAGGGATATTTATTATCCGTTTTACTAGATTATATGATTATTATAACATCTCACTTGGAAAACAACTTATTTTGGAATTGTTACTAACTCCTTTATTAATTAATAATTTTATGAAAAAAGTAAAATAATGTTTTAAAAAGTTGATTTAATCTAATTTTGGATGGAAAAATTTTTAATAATAAATAACTTTCTATTCAAAGCAATTAAAAGTCATCCTATATGCTTGGGACTCTTTTATTCATTTTATATTTTTATAAATGAAATACACTTCACAAATTGTGAAGTGTATTTTTTTTTATTCAATGACTTTTCTTTTAGTCAATTTTGCAGTTAGAAAACGAAAAGTGACTTTTGTATTTGTCAACCAAGCAATATGTGCATTATTTTTGTCATTGTTTAATATTCCTTTTGCAAGAAATGTTGTCACAGTGTCTACATCATCAGCAAGAATATTAAATATTTTCTTAGCTTGTTTCGCATCTTCATTATCTTCTTTTACTGATTTTAATAAAAAATCGGTTAGTACCATCCCAGGGCTTAAAGTTCCTACTTTAATAGGTGTACCTTTGGCTTCTTTTGAGAGTGATTGTGTAAAATAGCGGACTGCACGTTTGCTCGTCCCGTATATCGCCATTTTATCTTGTTTCATTCCATCACTTCCGAAGCCTTCCATATTAAAGATTTGGCCATACCCTTGCTTTAACATCTGATTAAACGCTATTTTTGAGCCGTTCATTACACCGATAACATTTACACAAATTACTTGTGTATAGCTACTAACATTTACTTCCCAAACTTTTTTTCGTTCTTGATCGACTCCTGCATTATTAATCCAAATATCAATATTACCGAATTCTTTGTAGGCGTTGTTCCATAGATTCACCATGTCTTCGTAATTCGCTGTACTACCTTTATATCCAATGACTTGCGCATTAGGATACTTATTTTTTAACTCTTCAATTGCGCTTCGGACGTGCGCTTCACTCGTTCCATTAATAGTCACTTTACAATCTCTCTCAATAAATCTTTTTGCGAGTCCGAAGCCTATTCCTCTTGTACTGCCAGTAATGACGATATGTTTCATGAAATACCTCCAATTTACATGTTATATTTATCATATAAGGTATAAGCATAATTGTCAATAATAGCTTAATATATTAATTATTTGAATTAAAAAAAGTGGCGAATTAGCCACTTTAATTGACATATAGTCTGGTATTCATTACTTATAATGCTTGATGTAACGTCATTTCTTGATAATCAACCGCAAAATATGAAATGATGAATAATAAAGCTATAAAACCACCAGCTTGGAAAAAGTACAAGATAACAATCACAGCACCTAAAGCGGATACACCACAAATAATCCGGTTAATTAAACATATACTATTTGAATTTACCATAGAAACAGGTGTATGAACATCAAAATCCTCTATAAATATTAAAGTTGAGAAGATGATGAGTGCTAATGTACCGATAAATAATAAGAAAGTGCCTAGAAATAAACCACCACTAGAATTGAATAAAGTCTTAAACCCGCTTAATGTGATTGTAACCGTTTGATTTTGTGAAGTATAATCACCCATCCAACCAGGTATTATGTTATTGACTGTAGTTGTCAATTTTACAAAGTTAAAACAAAATGATAATAACATGAGACAGGCTAATATTAATTTTAATAAATGGTAAGGATTCTGTTTTGTAGTATTTGTGATGACAGTATCGGGAGTGATTGATTTACTACCTGCGAGTAATTCATCAACAGACACACTAAATAGTTTAGCTAAATTCATTAGAATATTAATATCTGGAATACTTTCTCCTGTTTCCCATTTAGAAACTGCTTGGTGTGTCACATTTAATTTTTCGGCCAATTGAATTTGTGTTAATCCTCTTTCTTTACGTAATAAGGTAATATAAGGCCCTAACTTTAATTCTCCCATAATTTTCCTCCTAATATTGATGATATAATTATATATAAATACTTTGTATATGTCAATCGAGCGTTATTTGAATTGAATGCAACTAATGGTTGCAAGAAAAAAAATAGCCAAGTAACCTTGGCTATTCATTCATTTCATTTATTTTCGAGATAATTTCTTCTTCATTAAATAATGGGTCATTACATTGGAAATTCTCACATATATATGCCGCAATTTCCTCGGTAAATTTATCATAACCAGCAAAGTAACCAACTTTGTCCAATGTACCTTTAAATAATACCACATTTGTAGTAAATGGAAGATATTTTTTATTATAAACTTCTAGGACGCGATTTAATGCTTTATTTTGTTTATCAGTTACTAACACTATTTTTCGTTTGGGAATTTTATTAAACATATAAGCTGACAACATATGAGTATAAGCATTAGGTGCATCATTTATTTTACTAGCGAAATAATTAATTTGTTCTTGTGCTACACGGCTAAGTCCGATGTCATCTGTTATTTCAGATAATCGAAGTAAGTTCATTGTCATTACACTATTTCCAGAAGGGATAGCCCCATCATAGATATTTTTTGTTTTCATGATCAATTCTTCACTATCTTTACCAGTTTGATAAAAACCACCGTTTTCAGCGTCTTCAAATAAATCTAAAGTAAGAACATTATATTCCATTGCTATTTTAATATATCGGCATCTGCCTGTTGCTAGAAATAATTCGATAGAAGCCCAAATGAAGTAAACATAATCATCTAAATAACCTAAGTATTTTGCTTCGCCATCCCGATATCGTGCTAATATTCTTCTATTTTGACTGACTAAGTTTTTAATAATAAAGTCCATACGCTGTTTCTGCGTGTTCAATATAATCAGCATTATGAAAAACTTTTCCAGCAATAGCTAATGCGGCTATAGTCATCGCATTAATTGATGTTAATATTTTATCGTCAATATGCGGGTGAATCCTTTTTTCTCTTTCATTAAATAATTTAATTCGTATTTTTTCAATCATCTCAGGGTTGATCTTATCAAATTCAACATCTGTATGTTGAATAAGATTTAGGATATTTTTCGATTCAAAATTACCTTCATCAGTGATATTAAAATAATCACAAATAATATCAGCCTCTTTTTGGTCTAATAGGTGATATATTTCATCTTTCGTCCATAAATAAAATTTCCCTTCGACACCTTCTGAATCTGCATCTATTGCGGTATAAAAAGCACCTTCTTCATTTCGCATATCATTTAACATAAAAGTAATTATCTTTTCAGCGATACTCTTATAAATTTCCTTATGTGTTAATTGGTAAGCTTCGGTATAAACAATAGTTAATAATGCATTATCATAAAGCATTTTTTCAAAATGAGGAACTAACCATTTTTTATCTACTGAATATCTTGAAAAACCATATCCTATATGATCAAATATACCACCTTTATACATTTGAATGAGTGTCTTTTCAACTATATCAATGGATTTTTGTTCTTTATTATAAACGCCATATCGCAATAAGTATAATAAATTATGTGGAGATGGGAATTTAGGACTTGTCCCAAAACCACCATATTTCTTATCAAAAGACATCTCTAGGGTATTAAAGGCACGTTCTAAAATATGGTCATCCATTTCACCATGTTCTAAATCATCAATTGCTTCCCTAACAACACGTGTAATTTCTTCAGCTGAATTTAAAATATCACTTTTATTTTCTTTCCATTGTGTATTCACTGTATTTAATAAATCCATTATTCCAAGATAATTATTTTTAGAGTGTTTCGGGAAATAAGTGCCTGCATAAAATGGTTTCATATCAGGAGTCATAAGAATTGTAAGTGGCCAACCACCACTGCCTGTAAGAGCTTGGCAAACCTCCATATAGATATGATCTATATCTGGTCGCTCTTCGCGATCAACCTTTATCGAAACAAAATGTCCATTTAAATAATGAGCTACTTCATTATCTTCAAAGGATTCATGTTCCATGACATGACACCAATGACAATGTACTATATACCAATAGAAAGAAAGATTGGTTTATCTTCTTCTCTAGCCTTAGCAAAAGCCTCTTCACTCCAAGGAAACCAGTTTACGGGATTATGTGCATGTTGGAGTAGGTAAGGAGACTTTTCGTTTATAAGTCTATTGGCTACAGTTGCGTTGTTCATAGCATCAACCTCCTTTATAAGTGTATTCTAGTTATAGTCTACGTTAATTCGGTAAAATATGAAAAGATATGCTTATTAACAACAAAAAAAGATACTCTCAAGCGGGAGTATCCTCATTTTTAATTGACTTTTGTTTTGTTTTCTTTTTCTTTTTCTTTTTCTTATCCTTATCCTATGGGAAGAGAGCCATAAGTTCTTGTACCTCTGGAGTATATACTACCTCAAGAGAAAACGGTTCATTACGGTATAATACATGGTCAACGTATTTTTTTAACTCCTTGTTGCGGATTTCAAAACTTTTTCTATCGCACAGAACACCAAAACTTAATATATCATGACTAATTGTTAAAAATTTATTAGCGCAGTCTTCTGTGCGGAGGGGTATTTTATTAGCGTCAGACTTCACAAAAATACGCCACAAAAATTTGAGCGCAAAAGTTATCTATAGACTTTAGACTAATATTTCTTTTGTTCCTATAATCAAATAAAAAAGGGGGATGGTATGAAAACAAGTATTTAAAAAGAATTAAACATTTTAGTCATTGAAAAAATAGATCGATTTTCACTTACTGAGGATTGGATTAAAGCTATTATAGTTGGTTTTCTTGTGGAACTCGTTAAACAGTTACGTAAAGAAATTCCTGTTTTACCTTGATGACTCAAATTTAATTAAAGGTAAATTCCAGTTAGACTTATCGAACAAACAATAAATTTCAAATCTTTTTAAATAATTGGCTACATGTGCAGTCCATTTTTCTTTCGATATTTTAACAGTTAATCTCTATAAGATTGCGGTCAGTACTTGTGACAACAAATATTTCACAGAGCTTGTTAAAGAAATGACGTATATTCTTTCATGTTAGATTAACAGTATAGCAGTTATTACAGTAAATACTTACGTTGTAATTTTCAAGGCATGTAGGAGATTATCGCTGTATAAGAAAGCTTTATAAATTGTTTACATTTAGCAGTTATATTGTAATTATAGCTTATACTATATTTATGTTGGGTTTACGGTAGATACTTACATTTTGATTTTCAAATTAAAAATAAAAATCAGTAGTGCTTACGTTGTTTTTCGTTGTGAGTTCATTTATATACGAAAATCAAAACATGAATATAGATAAAAAATAAGGACCTGAAAAGGTTCCATTTAAACTAGGCTTTACAACAGTACTAGCATTATGAATATACAGATTTATCAGCAAACCATGCTACACACTTTTCTGACCCATTTTTAAGGCTGATATCACAGAATTTTGTTTATAAAGAACTTCATTATTTTACAAAATTTTCCTAGTAATAAAATAATTTAATTGTTATAATTAGAATAACAGTTCATTAATGCTTTTAAAATTCTGTAGTTTATTTAATAAAAAAAGGGGGGGTTATTTTGAGTAATTTGTTACAAGAAATATTGAATGAGTTTGCTTGTTCTGTATTAAATCATACCAACAACAAAATATATGTTTGGCATTTTTATAGTGAGGAAAGATATGTAGACTTTTTAAAAGGTAGTAAATGTTGGGGAGGGCAAGGATTATTTGGTACTGATGAGGTATTGGAATTTAACAAATTAAAAGATAATACATTAGTAATTATACAACATGATGGTATTGAGACGGCAAGATACAAATATGTACCAATTATAAAAGGAACCATAGAATATAAAGAAATTTCGGGTGAAAAGAAAACAAATAGGACATTATCATTTACAATAAGAAAAGGTATTAACGATAATGAGATAAATTATATAGATACGGACGAAAAATCTTTGGACTTCAATAGTGTAGAGGATGTTAAGATTTACATAAAAAACAAATATGGTTCATGTAAATTGACTGAAAGAAATGTTTAATATGGATAAGATGATTTTGATCGATTTAGAAACACAAGATTTTTCAGTGAAATCAGGTATTTATGAAGTAGCTTGTTTAGTAGTTGAAAACTATGAGATAGTAGATAAGTTGTATTTAGGTAAAAAAATACCAAATTATAAAGGTATAAAGGGCTATGGTTATGGATTTTATGATATAAGTGAGGACATAAATTACATGAACAATTTTAAGGATTTTTTAAAAAAATATCCTTATCCTTTAGTTGCGCATAACTGTCCCTTTGATAGAAAGTTTCTTGTATATTACGAATGGATTAAAGAGGACTATCCTGCCTATTGTTCCATGAGGGCTTTAAGAAATTCTAACCAACAACTTGATAGTTATTCTCTACAAAATTTAGTACGGCATTACGGTATAGCCGAGCAAGTAGAACATAATTCAATGTCAGATGTTGAAAATGTTTATACTAGTTAGTTCTCAAATTAAACCTGTAACATCTTCAATAAATTTTAATATTTTTGTTAACAATGTTATCACTTCTTTCTTTGATTTCTTTTTAGGATATGATTGCATTATTATAGCATTTAATAGCGAAAGTTGCAATTTTATGATATTATATTTACAAAGAGAACCGTTAAGAAAGGAACTTATATATGGGGATAACTGTAATTAAAGAATATGCTGAAATTGGTTACTATATCATTTCAAGTTTAGCAGGGATAGCAACATTAGTTATGTTAATTGTTACAATAAAAAACTTATCAAACTTAAATAAAACTTTAAATCTCAATAAAGAGGAATTAGAACTAAACAAAAAGCAACTTCCTTTATTGTATATTAATTCATTTTTTATTTTACCCTTATAAAAATTATATAAAATATTTTGCTTAAATATAAAAAAGCATAAGGCTTCCCAACTACTAATATTATTACTTTATTTTATTTGTAATATAGAATACCAACAAGATTATTTGATTGTTTAAATAGAATTATTTATTGACAACTAATATTTATTAAACTATAATTTGAAATAAAGGAGGTAAATATATGAAAAGAGACTTATTAAATTATTTGGAAAATATTCAAAAACCCTGGGGTAAATTATTCTATAGGGTAGTTTGGGAACAATTATCACATATGAATAATTTAAAAATACTTGATTTTGGTAGTGGTTTTGGTTTTACCTCAAATCACTTTGCATTACATAATGAGGTAACTGCAATAGAACCCAATGCAGATATGGTTGAAATGAGAATAAGTGAAAATAAATATAATCAAGTAATAGGTGATATTAAACACTTAAGAACATTATCTGATAACTCATTTGACTAGTAGTTTGTCATAATGTACTGGAATATAAGAACGTAAGGATATATTAATGAGTTTTATCGTATCCTCAAAAATGGAATTATTTCTTTAGTTAAACATAATCATACAGGCAGGATAATGCAAAGGTAGTGTTTGAAACCAATATTGATGAGGCAATTTCACTTTTAAATGGTGGTCCAATAAATGTACTTAATTTTGGTCAGGTAAATTACTATGATATAAAAGATATTATTGATACTAAAATAAATATTACAGTTGAAAAAATTTTAGGTATTAGAACATTTTGGGGTTTACAACAAAATAATGAAATAAAGAATAATCTTGAATGGCAAATAAAATGTTTGATATTGAAATGCGGGTATCTAATATAGATGAGTATAAAAACATATCTTTTTTTAATCACATACTTATTAAAAAAAATTAGCAAAATCATATTTTGCTGATAAGATTTAAGATTATGGAAATTAAATTATAATATCAATATAAGTTTCATTTTTATGTCAAATAGTATTTAAAGCATAGTATAATATAAATATATATATATGAAAATAAATAATAAACGTTTAAATCATTATATAATTAGATTCATTCATATCATCAACATCCTTTATTGTCTGTTTTATAATTTTATTGTACCCTTGTAGTAAAATTACATAAAATGATTTGCTTGAAAACATGAAAAAAGCACAAGATTTCCTTGTGCGTATAATACAATATTACTTTTATTGAACATAGTTATAATTTACACTCTAATAATATTCTATCCCTGATAACTCCTAACGTACCAACTGCATTTAGTTTCTTATTAATAATTTTGAAATCATTTACTTCATAACAAACTCGTGCTCTCGTATTTATTTCATCTGTCCAAAGTCGAACTTTTTTAAAGCCCATTTCCCTTAAAATTTCTTTTATTGCTTTTATAGAATCACTTCCATAGCCTTTACCCCAATGTTCAGGAAGTATCGCTAATACTTTAATCCAAGCAATGCCATCAGATGACTGTAAGCCATTCAATCCAATCCAACCTATAGTAACTCTATCTTCTTTTTTGAAGATAATGAAATTTTTTTCATCTTTATCTTTCAACCACTCTTTAACTGCAATTTGCCATTCACTAAGGTTTGATGGCTTATCACAAAAAAATTTTAATAATTTCTTTATTAGTTGGCAATATTATGTATAAAACGTGCATGTTCGATTTTTACTGGTTTAATACGAACCGATAATTCATTAAGTAATAATAAATAAAAATTTAAAAATGAAAGGTTAATTTATATCTATAACGTAGTATAATATATATAAGATTAAATAATAAAGGTGGTGTAAATATGCCATTAAAGAAATTATATTTGGATACCTCCATTATAAGTCACTTGGATGCTCCTGATGCACCAGATAAAATGAGAGATACCTTAAAACTTTGGGATTATTTTATAGAAAATAAATATGACATTTTCTTATCAAATGTAACACTTGATGAAATTACTGAGTGTAGCGAACCTAAAAAGACTTTCATGTTAGACCAAATAAAAAAAATTACATTTACTTCTCTCAATGAAAAAGAGGAAAGCAAATTATTGGTTAAAGAATATTTAAAATACGGAGTACTAACACAAAAAAGTATAGACGATTTACGTCATGTATCACTTGCAGTTCTTTCCAATTGTGATTATATTTTAAGTTGGAATTTTAGACATTTAGTCAATATTAGGACAGTTGATAAAATCCAAGGAATAAATAAATTGCTTGGCTACTCAGATATTAAAATTATACCTCCTACTATGTTAATAGAGGAAGACGATATGGTTTATGATGCGAACATTGAATACATACATCAAATTAGATATAAACATTATGAACAAACAAAACATATGTCACTACAGGAAATAATAAATCAATCAAATGAGCGTGCGCAAAAAGTAATTGATGAAATTAACAGATTAAAAAACAATTGATATTGAAACCGATATTTAGTCGGTTTTTTTATTTATAATTTACATTTATATTGGGTACCTGTGTGTTCTTTCCATCAGTGACAAGTGCTATAACCAATCGAAAGAAAGATTGGCTTATCTTCTTTCCTAGCTTTTCCAAAAGCCTCTTCACTCCAAGGAAACCAGCTAACAGGATTATGCGCATGTTGGAGTAGGTAAGGAGACTTTTCTTTAATTAGTCTATTGGCTACAGTTGCATTGTATCAATCTCCTTTATTGTTTAAAATTTAGTCAATGTTATTGTACCCTTATAAATATTATCTATAAAATGTTTTGCTTAAAGTTATAATAGGTACAATTATAATTGATAGTTACTATTTTTGAGATAAATGGATTTGTAGTTTAATCCATGTTATAGTAAAAGATTTGCTGAATTGAAAAGGTGGTATAGAATTAACTAATAACCCTGTTGGTTTATACATAAACTTGGATTAAATATTAATTATAAATAGGACTAAAAGTTCTTGAAAAAAAATACTTAGTATTATATACTTGGGATAAATGTGTAATTAAAGAAAGTTGGTGTTTATATGTCTATTAATAAAGTATATTTAGATACATCTGTTATTAGCCATTTATATGCACTCGAGACTCCAGAAAAAATGAATGAAACATTAATTGTTTGGAACTACTTCATTGCTAATAAATATGAAATTTATATATCAAAAGTTACATTTGATGAAATTAATGATTGTAAAGAACCAAAACAAACAAAACTACTCGATTATTTATCAAAGATTAAGTATAAATTTATTAAAGAAAATGAGGAAAGTTTGCTTTTGTTAAATAAGTATTTAGAATTAGGTGTATTAAATGAAAAAAGCAAAGATGATTTACGTCATATCTCTTTAGCAGTGGTTAATAAATGTGATATTATTTTGAGTTGGAATTTCAAACATTTAGTGAATTTTAAAACAATTAAGAAAATACAAGAAATTAATGAATTAATGGGTTATAAAAATATAAATATTCTTTCACCGTCTTCGCTAATTGAAGAGGATGACTTTGTTTTTGATCCCGATATTGATTATATTCATAAGATTAGATACGATAATTATGAAAAAACAAAGAACATGACTTTTCAAGAACTTGTTGAAAAAACTGATATTGGAGCACAAATTATTATTGATAAACTTGAGGAGTTAAAAAAAAATCGATAATCTAAAAAACAACGACTTCATTCTGTTATGTAGTCGTTGTTTCTTTTATATTTATAAAAAAGAGTTAATTTATAAATTATACTTTGACCGTCGTTGCACCAGTGACAAGCTGAAATAGATATTGGTCTACTTCTTCCCGTTTATCGGCGGCAGCATGTTGGTCTTTCCGCATTTCGGACATGTAACGCTGCACTCTCCAGCTATGCTATGGGCTGTGAACATATATTTAGAAAAACTCACCTGAAAGTTCTCACCGCATCCTGGGCACTTAAAATGATGGCTGGATGATTTGATTGCGAGTCTAATCGAGGAAAAGATAATGATGACGACCACCAGGGCGATAATATATATATATCTTGGCATAGGATATTCCTCCTTTATAAATTTGTATCAATGTTAGATTTCTTTTCTAGTGTAGATTAGGTTTGCGATAAGCGCAGAAATTGAGAGCAGGATCAGCCCGATCAGAATACCAAATACGGGGATCAAGACCTGGATTGTCTGAGAAAAACCGGATGGTTTGTCCTAAATTGCTGATGAAATTCGTTTTTTTCGTCAGGACTAACATCAACACCGCGATGACGTACATCGGAAACATCGTGAAGACGTAGGCTTTCGTGAAGGAGAACTTAAGGTACATCGGGTAGGCGATGCCCACGGCGAAACTGAAATAGATAAACGCCAGCATGAGCGTGGTCCAGAAGGAGAAAGAATCCAAACTTACACCCGTGATCTTCGACATTACCAAGCCCAGTGATCCCGGAGATCACGGCGTAAACCGCGCCGATGATCAGCGCGAACAGATACCGGCCCATAATCATTTCGGACTTTTTGAGCGGTAGAATGCCGTAGAGCTTGTCACTATGGCTTTTCTCATGCGTGGAGAAAATCGTTCCGCATGAGGTTACGGCAAATACCATCATAAATATCATTGTATAGATTGGCCCTTTCGCCAGCGCGCCAATCACAACCGCTAAGAGCAGCAGGATGACTGTCATTTTTAAGGTCGACTTGCCCGCGTAAAAGTCGAGCTTTGTTGCGTTTAAGATTCTATTCATGAGTTGTTCCCCCTTTGCTGATGTGAATCAGTATTTCATCAATGTCTGGTGATTCCGTCACGATACCGCTTGGCAGCCCTTTAATATCCGAAGCCAGTAGCATCCCGGTGAAGCCCGTGGATGTAATTGATAAGCCGATGATTTTCTTTTTCATGTCATCGGTCAAATCGGTTTTGCTTCCCTTGACGATACCGAAATGCTCAAGTAAGTCGTCTTTCGTGCCGGTATAGAAAATCTTGCCTTGGTCGATTAGCGTGATGTAATCCGCGATGCGCTCCAAATCGGACGTGATATGTGTCGAGAAAAATACGCTTTTTTCCCCATCAGCGATATACTCCCGCAAAATGTCAAGAAGTTCATCGCGGGCAACAGGGTCGAGTCCACTCGTCGGCTCGTCGAGGATTAGCAGCTTAGCGCCGTGGGACATCGCTACTGCTAGCATCAGCTTCATCTTCATGCCGCGCGACAGTTCTTTCACGCGCTTTTCGGGCGACAGTTTAAATTTTTTGATAAATTCGTCGTATAACTTGCTGTCCCAAGCGCTGTAAAAGCCCCGGATGGCTTTCTCCACTTCTCTCACGCGCCATGTGTCCACAAAAAAAATCTCGTCGAACACGGCAGCCAGTTCCTGCTTAACCGTGAGTTCATCCTTCACATTGTCTAACCCAAAGATTTTGATCTCACCACTATCCCTTGCAGCCATGTTCAGAATGCACCGGATGGTAGTCGTTTTACCAGCGCCATTTTGTCCGACAAAACCCATAATGTATCCAGCGGGTAATGAAAAGGACACTGAATTCAGTGTAAAATCGCTGTAGGTTTTATTGAGATTCTGTACTTCTAAAGCATTACTCATATTGATTTTCCTCCAATGTAAATTCAAATAGTTTCTGTAATTCTTCACGCGGCAGTTTCGCAATCCGAGCGGCGTTTATCGCGGCATTGAAGCCAGCCTCAATTTTGCGAAGAAGCTGCTCACGTATTAAGTCGCTGTCTTTCGGGGCAACATAACAACCTTTGCCTTGGATATTAATTATATATCCTTCCTGCTCCAAATCGGTGTAGGCTCTAGTGGTTGTGATGACGCTAACTTTCAAATCTCTGGCAAGTTGCCGAATAGATGGAAGCATGTCACCCTCATTCATTTCGTCATTCAGAATGGCCTCCTTGACCTGTTCCTTAATCTGCTCATAAATTGGCATTCCAGATGAGTTTTTGATAATGATAGTCAACACACAAATCGCCCCCTGTCATACGTGCTTGTTTATAGTGTGACATGTGTTCATACTGTATATTTTATATATTAACACTTGGATTTTTTATGTCAAGAGGTAAATAAAAAATATTGTTTTATTTCGGATATAATATTGTCAAATCCTTTTTAGTAAATATATATTTTTATTTTACCCTTTATAGTAGAAGATATAAAATGTTTTGCTTAAAAGTAAAATAGCACAAGGTAAGTTTAATTTTGTTGTTTGGTCTTTCTTTTTTTCAGTTTACAAACATTTTTAATGATGCTAATATAGCAGCAAATTGAATGTTTAGGAGTGATTAGTTAGGATAATTTAGATATTGTTCTTTATATTATTGGTTATATCATGATATTTTTGTTTTACTTGTGTTTAATCGATAAAATCGTTGACACACATAACGAAAATAATCTTAAAAAGAAATGGAAGTTAATTTATTTGTTTTTTGTTCTTAACTGTAGCGGAATTATATTAGTTATTAGATAAGTAACTAAATAACATATTAAACTAACAATAAAAAATAGAACCTTATAAACAAATGACTTTTTAATTAGTAATTTAAGTAGAAATAAAGTCATAATCAAAAAAAGCTATCTACCGATAGTTATTTAAGCAACTTATAGAACCAAGTTTTAGATAGAATACAATCGACTATTAAAGAAATAAGTGGAAATTTCAAAGTTCAGCTTATAAAATATACATTATACGAAGACTTAAAATTTAATTTTTATTTCAAAAAAATCTAATTAGTAGTATAATAATATATGTAATTCAAGAAAATGAGATGGTGTAATAGATGCCAATATTAAAAATATATTTAGAAAATTCTATAATTAGTCATTTGGATGCACCTGATGCTCTTGATAAAATGAATGAAACAAAGCAAATGTGAGAATATATTAAATCAGGTAAATATGAAATTTATTTATCAAATGTACTATTAATGAAATTAATAAATGTTTTGAACCAAAAGGAACAAATATGCTAAATTTAGTAAAATCAGTAAAGTATTATTATTGTGATGAAAATGAAGAAAGTAAAAAATTAATTAATGAATATTTAAAGTTAGGGAAAGGCTCAGAGATGGGCCTGACTACTTAATAGCAAGTGAGGTAAACAATGAGAAAAATTTTGGTATCTTTAAAAGAAAAAAATTTGGTAGATGAAAGAGAATTGTGGGTTAAAGGACAAATTCTAAAGACAGAGGTTCTAGGCTGCCCTTGTAATACAGCAGGAGTAGTAATGTCAACTTTGGAGAATATGAGAATTTTATCTGTTAAAGGAAATGAACTTATTGAATCTACAATGGTGAATAAAGAACCTAGGGTTATCGGATATTATAGTAAAGATAATGTCGAATCCGCTACCGTAAAATCAGCATTCTTAGGTCTAAGTAGAAAATTTATTATTATAAGCAAAGAAGGTACAAAAATAGTATTTATTATTGGAGTAAATAAAAACTTTTTAGCTCAAATGGCAGAAATATTTAACTAAAAAAAAATCGACATGAATTGACATATTTTTTCTATTAAATTGAAAACAAATTTTAATGCATAAAGACAATAGATAAAATTTTAAAAATGAAATAAAATAAAAAATCGACTTTAATAATTGGTTTTTCTTTGTGTATTAGAGTAAATCATCCTGAACAAGTTATTTAATGACTGGACTTTGATTAGTGACTTTAGTAAGTTTTTAATAAAATGTTTAGATGAATGTCAAATAGAATATAGTCAAAAGTTGAATAAATATAATTTGGCTAATTTATTAATATATTGATTATAATTTTTTTCAATTATATAATAATGTAAATGTTAGTTAAAGATTATTTAAATCACGGTGTATTATCAGAAAAAAAATTAGATGATTCACGTCACGTCTCTCTCGTAGTCATAAATAATTGTGACTATATCTTAAGTTGGAATTTCAAACATTTGGTTAATATTAGAACTATAGATAAAATACATGGTATAAATAAATTACTAGGATATAAAGATATTAACATTATACCTCCTCCAATGTTAATTGAGGATGATGATCTCATATACGATGCAAACATCGAGTATATACATAAAATAAGGTTTGAACATTACGAAAAAACAAAGCATATGTCAATAGAAAAAATAATAGAACAAACAAATGAACGTGCACAAAAAGTAATTGAGAAAATAGAAAAAATAAAAAATGAAATTAATTAGAAAAATCGACTATGGTCGATTTTTCTTTCTATAAAAGACACCAAGAGAAAGTACTATAACATATAGATAAGAGAATGGATTTATCTTCTTCATTTGCACTTTTAAATGATTCATCACTTCATGGTTACCAGCTTATTGGATTATTTAAGTAAAGACTGTGATTTTCAATTTATTAACATAACTCAATTATTAACGCCTTTAAGTGTAAAATAATATATTTTTAATGTACCTTTATAAGAGTAATTTATAAATGCTTTACCTAAAAGAAAAAAGTACGAGGTTTCCTGAGTGGATAATAGAATAAAGCAAAAATTGTGATTCTTAAGAAATTCAATTTGTATTACCTGTTTTATAATTATTTCCAAGGAATGGAGTTTAATTCCTCATAAATCGGTAATTATTGTAAATATAAAGGAAAACATATAATGTTTTGAAGTGAATAAATTATAGCAATATTACTGAATTATTTCATGTTTAGGGAAAAAATTCGTATATTTTGATATATGTACATGATATAATTAAAAAAAAAGTCGAAAATAGGGAGGAAAGCATTATGCTCAAAAGTAAATTTGAAAATAAGGGTAAATTTAAAGCTACAAAAATATTCACAGATAGGAAAGAGCCATCAAAAGTATTTGAGACTTCAATTGATGAATATTTTAACTGTAAATTTGAAAAAAAAATTATCGTATTTTATGGGATTGGCGGAATCGGTAAAACTAAGTTTTTACAAGAGTTATACAATAATAACTCAGAAATAAATAATAATAAACATAGTTTCATAAAAATATTCTTAAGTTTGGATGCTTATGATTTTTCCAATCCTATAACTATTTTATTAAGTATTAGAAAACAACTAGGTTATGATTGTGAACTGTTTGATTATGCATTACTACAATATTTTACTAAAATTGGCTCAACAGTTGCTGAGTCAGTTAAAAAAATCGGGGAAATAAAAAGCCCGATATTTAACATTTTAGGGGATCTGATTTCCTTAGGTATGGGTGATGTTTCTATTCCGATGCGCTATATGAAAAATTTATCTGAAAAAATCAAGAAAAGTAAGTTTAATAGAAAACATAATGATTTGATTAATGAGTTAAAGGAATTAACTGAATTCGATATATATGAACGATTGCCGTATTATTTATCTATGGGAATTAATGATTTAAATAAGAAAAACATTAAAGTTATTATTTTCATTGATGCTTATGAGAGTATGATTATTAAATTGAATAATAGTGCGGTTAGAGAAGATAGTGAAGAGTGGATAAAAGAATTATTTATTTCATCCGAGAATTTATTAATGATTATTGGCTGCAGAGAAAAAATCAGATGGTATGAGCATGATGATGAGTGGAATATTTATTTTGATCAGCATATACTTGAAAAGTTATCAGATGAAGATTCTAACTATTTTTTACAATTAGTTCCTATTGAAGATGATTCTATAATTACGAGCATCATTGATACCGCAAAAGGAATTCCACTGTACCTTGATATGTGTGTTGATTTATATGAACATAATAAAAATAACAATGTAGATAATTCACATGAATTTTTTAAAATACCTTTAAATAATATTATTGATAGATACATGAGACATTTATCTTCACAAGAAATATATGCGGTTGAAGTTTTAGCACTATTAAATTATTTCGAAACTGATTTTGTTGAATTTTTACTTGTTCAATATAACATAGCTATTAATAATAAAGAATTAAAAAGTTTTTTAAGTAAATCAATTTTTGTATATATTGATGATATGAATCAATTAATTAAAATTGATGAAAGCGTTAGAGCACATATTGTATATGACAACAAAGAAAAATTAACTAATAAATTAATTAATTCTTTAATTGATTATTTGATAAATGAAAACAAAATAATTGATAATTTATATATACAATATTTTGAACAAATAATTTATTTAATAAGCATTGAAAGTAACAATGAGGATTCTATAGAAAAAATAATTGATTTAATAAATAATCTAATTGATTTCGGATATTCGCAAGAAATTAATCAAATAATTGAGTGCTATTTAAAGAATAAAGCTGCTCCTTATGATTCAATATATTATTATACTAAGTTACGCTATTATCGCAGAACATCTAAATTACAAGAAGGCATTGAATTAATTAACACAATTACCTTTAATGAAGATAATTTAGGATTACACAAGTATTATTTTGAATTTCTTAAAATTCATTTAATGCATCTTACAGGACATTACGATTATGCTCTAATAGAATACGAGAAATTAAGAAATAAAATGAAAATGTTGAATGGTTTCGTCAATCTTTATTCAACGAACATTATTACCATTAAATATGCAGATTTATTAATGCTGAAAGGTAATTTTACAAAAGCAATTACGATAATTGATGAAGTGTTGAATCAGAAAGATTTAATCGAAAGCAGTAAAGCGGAAGCTATGCGGGTTAAAGGGCATATATTTAGATTTAATTTGAAGTTTGATGAAGCTAATTTAATATATCAAAGTATTCTTGAAATGTTTGGAAATCAAAACAACTTAAATTTTTCAGGAAAAATATATAATAATTTAGCTGAAACGAACTGTTATTTAAACCCAAAACAAGCAATTATTTATGCGAAAAAATCTATCGAAATTAATGAAAAGATAAATTCCGATATCGAATTAGGAAAAACTTATGCAGCTTTAAGCATAGCACATAGTGTCCTCGGTAATAAAAAAGAAGCAATTGAGAGTGCTGTCACAAGTAGCTTAATCCAAGATAAGACAGGCTATTTATCAGGGGTGCTATTTGGTGAAATTGCAAAGTATATTGCTTATTTGAGATTCTATACCGAAGAAGAAAATTCAATAATAGAAATATCCGAGAAGGCAATAAAATTAATGGAAACACTGAATGTGTATCAATTTAAGATGATTTTTATTAATAAAAATAATCTGGTGGAAGTTGAATCTATGTGCAACTGGCTAGATTTTCCTCAAACTCAAAATACTCTGAATGAATTTTGGTCTAATCTATGGAGAAAATAATGAATATTGGTATCATAGGTTTAGGAAATATCTGGAAGTGGCAATATAAAGCTTTAAATTTATTAAATAATTTTAATATTGTTTCCGTATGTGATATAGACATGAATAAATTAGATTCATTTTCATTAGCTAATGCAACTAAATATCAAAATTACAAAGATTTAATTCTTGATGCAAATGTAGACTGCATCTTAGTATCAACCACACCAAATACCCACTTTGGAATTGCTATGGACGTTTTACGCAATAAAAAACATTTACTTATAGAAAAGCCAGTTATTTTAGCCCCTGAACAAATGGAGTTATTAAATAATTATAAAGATAAGAATGTTATGTTTGTTTCGGCTTTTCATGCTGCATTTGCGACTGATTTAGTATGGTTTAAAGAAAAATATAATACAGAGTTTATAACTGATTTTGGTGATATAACTGGTTTTGAATGTAATTTCTATGACCCTTATGTCATTAACAATTGCATTACTGATAAGGCAATTGGTTTAGAAGGTAGTTGGATTGACAGTGGTGTAAATGCATTAAGTGTGATAGGTGAATTAATAAATACAAATGACATAATGCGTCAAGAAAAAATTATCAATGAATCAAATACCAAGGGTATAGCTAAATTTATTTTTTCTGAAGAACGCCATACAGGAATAATTAAAACAGATTGGACACTCGATTCAAACCATAAATCTACAACATTATTTTTTAATGAAATCAAAGTTATATTAAATCATAGTGAACAGCGAGTTTATCTTGTAAAAGATGGACAAACAAAAATATTATTTGAATCTAATAATCGTGAAAGATTATTAAATCAATATATTGGCGTGTTTGAAAACTTTTATCATTGCATAGAGGATAATAAAGATAATTTTAATTATGCTCTAAAAATCCATCAATTATTATTGTAAATTATAATGAATATAATAATTAGAAAACTTGTTAATTTTTTTATCTGTTTTAAGAATTAATATGTAATGTATTTATTTCTTCACTTGTTAAATATATTTGTATATTAAATATTCAAAATAAAGAGTAAAGAAAAAAAAGAAGTATGATTTTCGACATGCTTCACTAGACGTGATATCAAATTGCGATGTAAATATAAGTGTATTCATAAAATAAATTATGATTATTATGAATAGTTAATTCAATATAAAGTTACATGATATATAAAAACAAAATAATTAGCAAAACATTACTATTAACTGGAAATCCGACATTATTAGCGTTTTTAAATACTTATAATATATAGTGTTAAAATAAATTAATTATGTGAGGGATGAGGATGATTAAAAAAGAATTAGACAGCTTAGGATTAGCTGGAGTTATCGTGAATGTCGTTGTATTGAGTATTGAATCTTTAGTTGCTGTATTTTTAATAATTGCAGGATTAGTGATTATAGTGGATTTTACTATTGGTTTACTATATTTGTTACTCGGACTAGCTCTAAGTACAATATCTATTATCGCATTAGTTTTTAATGCGAAAGTGTTAGCAGGAGAATTAATACATAAAAAAGTAGCTAGTGTTTTAGGATTTATTTGTTTATCAGTTTTAGGGTCTGTTTTATTAACTATATCTAAAGATGAAGTAGCTAGTTCAGAAAATGTTACAGAACATAGTTTAGCTGATACATTGACGAAGCTTAAAGAATTATTTGATTTGAAAGCTATTTCTGAAGTAGAATTTACTGAATTAAAAAGAAAATTAATAAATTAGGTGTTTAAATGAAAGAATGGAAAAGAATAAGCTGGCTAGGGATAGTTGGATCAATATTAAATATCATTTTTGCATTAGCAATAATTGTATTATCTATTACTATTCTTTATGGCTGCTTAGTTGATAAGTCTTATATTTATCTAAATATATTTGATTTACTAGATAATGTTGATAATATGATTACTGTATCAATATCAACTGTCTTTATTTTGTTTAGTATAGTATCAATCGTTAAAAATGGAAAGCTCCTAGGTGGAAATTTAAAAAAGAAAATTTCAGCTATCGTCTTTGCCTTTTTAACATTGTCTATTCTAGGTGCTATATTTTTAATATTGTCTAAAGTAGTAATTAAAGTAGAAAAGGTGAAAATAAAGATTATTGAAAAAAAAGTAGATTATAATGAGTTGATTATTGCTTTATTAAAATACAAATCATTACTAGATGCAGATGTTATTACAGAAGATGAATATAAGATTATTAAAAGTAAAATATTTAATTAAAAAACCAAATTTCAACTAAATCTAATAATAATGAAAAATTGACTTAATTTAAGTCGATTTTTTTGTATAATTATGACTTTTATCCAATTGAATAAATTTATTGCCTTTACTTTTACATTGTTTAGAATAAAACAAATAGTAAATATGTTTCCACTTAAAAAAGTCATATCTTTTCAAAAATATCCCTCTCAGTTTTGTTTATATGATTCATATAATTTTAAGAATTATGGATGATATAGAATGTATTTTGAGGAATCTTGATAAAAATGTAACGAAACAATTTAATTTTATTAATCAAATTAGACAAGAATGTATTAGTGAATATTTAGGACTTAGAGAGTTATATTAATAGTTATGAAAAATTTTGTTCAATTAATATTATTTAATATTATTTTGAAATTTTATCACATTCTCTAAATGTATTTTTCCTATGCTCACTTTCCTTAATAATAAAATGAGCATCATTAGTGTTTAGGTCAGACTCATTGGTTTTTGTATAACAATACAGACCATTAAGATATTTTTTGCTTCCCTTATTACTAGCAACAAAATACTATTTTGAGATAAATTCACCTGAGATTAGTTAATATATTATAAAATGACAGCATGTCATTTTCAATCTTATAAATTTAAAATAAAAAAAATAACCGGCCTACATTAGGTCGGTATTTTTTTTAGTATCTATAATCACTAATGTATGGGCTCAGTTATCTAATTATAAATAGTATTATATACTTGAATTATATTCAAATCATACTCGATTTTAGATTTTACCAATCAGCTTTATCGTCAACTTAAATTAAGCATTATTCCTCTCGTTCAATATTTAAACAATATCTTGATAATATAGTTTTTTATAATTTCGATTTATTTGTGATATTATGATTATTAATGTATTAAGTAAGCTATTTTTAAATCATTATTAATAAAATGTTGTCATTTCCTAAATTTGTAATTATAATAGAAATATCAAGAAATATTAGGGGGATAAGATGAATAAAAGTTACGCTCGCATGGCAAAATATCTTAATTTGGTAAATACAATTTTTGTCACTTTTCTTTTTTTCACTTTTTGTTATTTTTTAATTCATGGTACTTATTACTATTATAAGGAACAATCAATAAACTACTTATGTGAAGATTTTTATGCTTTATTAATACTAGTATGGATTGGTCTAATTATGCGTATTAATAATAGAATTGAATTAAAATTATATAAAGAAGATTTTAATGACTTATTAGAATTATTAATCATTCATTCAATTCTTTTAGGTTTAATCAATCCACTTGCATTTTATGATTATTATTTGCTTTATAATCTAAATATACGCCTAGGTAAAAATATATCAATAAAAGTAGATGTGATTGAAAAAGAATATTATTTTCCTAAATTATTATTAAAAATAGGAACATATTTCTTCATGGGCTATTTAATTTTTCAATATTATTATCTTTATCTAACTATATATCATTTTTACAATGGTGATGTTAGTTCAATTAGCCAATATCGTCTTTTATATGATTTGTTTTTGATCTTTTGTTTAATTGAATTAAAAGTAGCAGAAAAAGAAATTAATCAACAAAAATATCTTATTAGTGCTATACGTTGTATTTCAATCGCTATATTTGCGAACCCATTCTCTTTCCATGGCCCATTATTAATAATTAGTGGTTCAATGATGATTTATTACCAAGATAAGAGTGGAAAATTAAAAGATAAATTAGACGAAATTATAAAGAAATTTAAAAAATAATTACCTACAAAAATAAAAGATCTTAATAATTAATCTCATTTTTTATGATGATATAACATAGTTAAACTTGCTAATTAATTGAAATATTAAGTTAATCGACTGATTTAAATTGTAAATAATGTACAATTTATAAAATAAGTAATTTTGGAGAAAAACATGGAAATATAATATGAAGTCAAAACAAACAAAATGTATAGAAGCAATTGATAGTGTATCTCAAGCACTTGTGAAAAGACTTTAACAATAAATTTATGATTTAGACTCCCATATTACGATATTTGAAGCTTGTATACCACGTATCGTTAATGAAGTATTATCAATAGAAATGGGTTATTTTTTACCATGTAGGGTGGTAGTCTATCTACAAAATAATGAAGTCAAGATTATTTGTTTACAACCTAGCGCATTAATTAGGTTTTGATGATCTTAAAGCAACATTTATGAAGTAACGAAATTACTCCAAAAAATTTTAAATGAAGTAAAATAAAATGGAAATTACTAACATGAAAAATAGAAGAAAATATTAAATTTATGAATGGAATATTAGTACAAAATGAATCGACTTATATTAAGTCGATTTTTTTAATGAAATAGAGTCTACAATGATGTTAGTTCAGAGCACCTTAAATTTAATATTAATGAAACTCTAAAGGGAAATAATTTTTATTGTTAATCATTAGAAAAAAATTTATTGATAAGATTTTCTACTTATTTAGAGAAAAAAAAGGTTATAGCCCATAACCTTTAAACTAATTGTTTTTTTTGACGTTTATGACTTAAAAACCATTCATATAACTCTTTGTTTTGATATGTTTTGGTCCAACTATCATGTCCGACTTCAGGATAAGCAGTGAATTTAATGTCCCCTCCACATTGTCTAATCGCATTAACTAAATATTCACTTTCAGAAAATGGAATAATAGGGTCCTTCTCACCATGAAATACCCATATTGGTAAACTCGCTAATTTTTGTGCACTAGATTTAATCCCGGCACCACAAACAGGTGCAATTGCCGCAAATTTTTCTGTGTGACTAAATGCCATATACCATGTACCATATCCACCCATACTTAATCCTGTAAGATATATTCTTTCATCATCAACTTTATATTGTTTTATTATATTTTCTAATAAGATATTTAATTGCTCAACCTGTGATGGCCAATATGAATTTATAGGACACTGTGGACAAATAACTATAAAAGGAAATTCAGGATGGTCTTCTATATAATTTGGAAGACCATTTTTTGTGACTAATTCCAAATCAGATAAATTGTCGCCTCTTTCACCTGCACCATGTAAAAATAAAATAAGTGGCCAACTTTTTTGTGCATCATATTCTTGTGGTAAATATATATAGTAATTTAAAGATACTGAAAAATCTGATGACAATTGATGAATCTCTTTTTTCATATGAGAAACCTCCTTATTTTAATTCTTGTATTATTTTTCCCTGATTATCTTTGTAAATAACAGTCGCTATAGCTCCATTTATAAAAGTTAATTGGGGCTCTTTATGGCCTAAATCGATGTCATATAAGATCGGAACTTCTAAATCACCTAAAGCAGCAGTAAGGGCATCTGTAAACGTAAAATCATCTGTATCATGGTAATCATTAGGACGACCAAACACAAAGCCTGCACAATTTTCAAAATAATGATTCATTTTCATTTGCCATAAAGTTCGATATAATTCTGCAGCACTAGTTTCAAAACTTTCTAAAAACCAAATAATTTGATCAGATTTGTATTTTTCTATGTATGCTTCTACAGGAGCAAATTCAGTACCTATTAATTCCCTCACAACATCTAAACAACCACCAATTAATCGTCCTTGAAATTGACATGTTGTCCCATTTAGAATTTTCCACGCTACTTTTTCTGTTAATTTGTAGGTATAGAATGTATCTTGATTAATATCATTCCAAGAATTTTGATAGTATTTTAGATTTTTCTGTTCAAATTTAGTTGTTTGCAAAACTTTTAATAAATTTAAATCACTTTCATATATTGGTGTTGCACCAAAGCTTAATAAAGTAGGCCCATGAACGGTTGCTAAATCACATTTTAGAGTTAAACAAAAAAGTAATGTGCTAATATCAGAGAAGCCAATAATCCATTTTGGTCTTTTTGCTTTTATTATTTCGTAATCAAGATAAGGTAACAAATCTAGTAATATTTCTCCTCCTGCAGGTGGATAGATAACATCAACCTCATCATTAAGATATAATTCCATGAATTCTTCTGCCCGTTTTTTATTAGTCGTACTTGCTAATTTAATATTTTGTCGAACGGATTTTGTTTCAATAAACTTAAACCCTAATTGGCTTAATTGGCTTATCGCGTTATCTAACCGATCGCTATATCGACCTGTTACGCCAAATGATGGTGCACAAATACCAATTGTCGCATCATTTCTTAATATTTTAGGATATTTCATTTTTAACCTCCAATAGTAATTAAGTAAATTATAAACTAAAATAGCGAATTAGTATATAAAACATAGGCAATTTGTATAGAGAATATCATGAAACATTTCCCATTTATTTACATTACAATTAGTAGATGTTAAAATAAATTAAATAGATAGGAGGAATAAATATGGAAAATATCCAAAAAGTTATATTTCAGAATAAGTTAGATAAAAATTTCAATACAACGAATGTAGAATTAGAATTTTGTTATTTACAAGGAGAATTAGCGGAAGCCTTTGAAGCTTATCGTAAAAAGTTACCTACAGTGGGTGAGGAATTAGCAGATGTTGCTATTTATTTATACGGTCTTGCCGAAATATTAGGATATGACTTGAACAATGAAATAAATAATAAAGTAAAAAAAAATAAAACACGTGAATATGAACAAATAAATGGTGTTAATATTAGAAAAAATGAAGGAGATTCTCATGGATGAAATAAAACAATTTATTTACTTTTTAGAACTTATTCCTCATTATTTAATATCTAGTAATTGGACGGATATTGAAGATGCTATTATTGAAGAACATTTTAACAAACTTCAAAATCTTCTAAATGAAGGGAAATTAATACTAGCAGGAAGAACATTGACTGAAGCTCCTAATGGAATCGTAATTCTAGAGGTTAATTCTTTAGAAGAAGCCCGAGAACTAATGGAAAATGACCCAGCCGTTAAAAAAGGGCTCATGAAAGCCAAATTATATCCATATCGTGTAGCATTATTAAGAAATTTAAATGATAAGAAATAAAAAAGGAGTATAGCAGATATGACAATTTATATCGCACTGTTACGAGGAATTAATGTCGGTGGACATAATGTGATTAAAATGATAGATTTGAAAAATTTATTTATTTCAATAGGACTATTTGATGCCAAAACATATATTCAAAGTGGTAATGTTCTCTTTAAATCAAATGAAGATGAAGACACTCTTAGAAGAAAAATTGAATTAGAAATATTGAAAATTTTTAATTTCCATGTAAAAGTTGTCTTGCGAACATTACCTGAACTAGAACAGATAATAGAAAATAGTCCATATAAAGAAACAGAAATATCTAAAGCGAGAATGACATCTATTGGAGAGTGTTTTTATGTAGCTCTATTACTTCATCTTCCTTCAGAAGATAAAATCCAATAATTAAATAATTATAAAAACGAAAATGAAGATTTTCACATTGAAGGAAGAGAGGTTTATCTTTTAATTCGTAACAGTATCAGGAACTCTAAAATTGCAAACTGTCTATCTAAATTGGATGTTCCGATTACTATACGGAATTGGAATACAATTAATAGAGTTGTTAAAATTGCTAGTGATATGAAAGATTAAATAAATATAAGAAATTTGTTTGACATTGACGTTACGTGAAGGTATATACTAAAAATATCAGGAGGTGATTTGATGGAATACACAGTAAATAAAATCGCTAAATTAGCAGGTATTAGTACTAGAACACTTCGATATTATGATGAAATAGGAATTCTTAAGCCGGCAAGAATAAATTCATCAGGATATCGAATATATGGTCAAAAGGAAGTTGATATTTTACAGCAAATTCTTTTTTACCGAGAATTAGATGTTGATTTAGATCATATCAAAATCATAATGTCTAACCCTGGTTTTGATAGCGTGCAAGCACTAAAAGAACATCAGATTAATCTTCTTGAAAAAAGGCACCAATTGGATTTATTAATTGAAAATGTTAGCAAATCAATTGATGCAACAGAAAGGAGAATATCGATGAGTGATATTGAAAAATTTAGCGGATTTAAACAAAAATTAATTGATGATAATGAAAAAAAATATGGTAAAGAAATCCGTGAAAAATATGGTGATAATGTTATTAATAATACCAATAACAAACTTAAAAATATGACACAAGTTGAATATGATAAAATAACTAATTTAAGTAATGAAGTTTTGGAAACATTAAAGCAAGCATTTGAAATTGGCGACCCAGGATGTGAATTAGCACAAAAAGCGGCTGATTTACATCGACAATGGTTAACTTTTTACTGGGATGATTATTCTAAAGAAGCACATGCAGGAATTGCACAAATGTATGTTGATGATGAAAGATTTACTGCCTATTATGATAAAGAAAAACCAGGCACAGCCAAATTCTTAAGAGATGCAATCTTAATCTACACAAGTATGAATAATTAAATAATAAAAGCGCTATGGTATTATAATAATAATAATATTATAGTGCTTTTATTATATAGCATAAGATATTCCATTTTATGATAAATAATTATTTGAATCTTAACAAATAGTTAGCTTTGAAAAATATATCTTTGTATTGAATGTTTCTAAAGAATGATTCCTTAAGAAAGTTTTGTTAGCGAGATACTCCTTTATCTCTCAAATAGGATTAATTATGCGAACTAGATTTGAATAAAATGATTGGTTTTACATTAGTTAAAACAATTATTGAAATGGGAATGTTATTGTAAAAATAAAAATTAATAATTTTTTCTATTTTTCATTGACAATTTATATGAAACAATCATATAATACTTATATACGCACATGGGAATATAAGAATAAGGAGGATATCATGGTACAATTAATCAATTTCTTTAAGATATTATCCGATGAAACACGACTTAAAATACTAATTCTCCTATATCACAGAAAATTATGTGTTTGTGAATTATGCTCTATTATGAATGAATCTCAACCAAAAATATCTAAACATTTAGCAAGATTAAGAGATATTGGACTTATAAGTGATGAACGTCAGGGACAATTTATATTTTATAACTTATCTTTTAAAAATCATATTAATTTAAGAATATTAGAAGATATTATTGAATCTAAAGAGATAAGTTCTTTAATCATACATGATTTAGAAAATTTTAAACAAACAAATACAGATTTCAAATATTCAAAAACTACTAGAGAGGATTTTACAAAATGAGTTTAATTTTAAAATTTATGAGTTGGCTAAGTGAATTTTACTATATCATCACAAAAGTATTTAATTGGTTAACTAATCAATTACTCATCATGAAATGGCTTGATCATTTAATAAATTTATTTGTTGAAAATATACTTGGTTTATCTTTAACTAATAAAATAGGCGACAGTATCCAATTTTTTATCTATGATACAATAAAAATCTTCATTCTGTTGTCGATTATGATTTTCACAATATCTTATATTAGAAGTTATTTCCCTCCAGAAAAGACAAAACTTATATTGGAGAAAGTGAAAGGAATAAAAGGAAATATATTAGGTGCTTTGCTTGGTGTCGTGACTCCATTTTGTTCTTGCTCAAGTGTTCCGATATTCATCGGTTTTGTCAGCACTGGAGTTAATTTAGGCGCAACCTTTAGTTTCTTAATAGCATCACCTATCATAAATGAAGCTGCATTTATATTATTATTAACTTTATTTGGTTGGAAAGTAACACTTATATATGTAGCTGTTGGCTTAATAATCGGTATTTTAGGTGGCTATATCATCGGTAAATTGCATCTTGAAAAATATGTTGAAAATTTCGTGTATGAAATTAATCCGTCAGAAACGGTTGTTTTATCGATGAGCCAAAAAGAAAGATTTTATTTTGCCTATACCGAAACCAAAAACATCTTTAAAAGAGTTTATTTATGGATACTAATCGGAATTGGCATTGGTGCCATCATGCATGGATGGGTTCCTGAGGATTATTTAATAAATCTCGCAGGGCCAAATAATCCATTTGCGGTTATTATTGCGACTATAGTGGCTGTACCCTTATATTCAAATGCGATTGGTTCACTTCCACTAGCTGGTGTTTTAATTGAGAAGGGAATGGCAATTGGAACAGCGATGGCATTTGTCATGGCAACAACAGCACTCTCATTACCTGAGATGATGTTATTAAGAAAAGTCATTAAAATGAAATTAATATGGATATTTATCACGATAACAACAATTGGAATATTAATAATGGGGTACCTATTTAATGGGTTAGAACTACTTCATTTAATATAAAATTACTAAATTATATAAGGAGGAATTTCAATGAATATTAAAATTTTAGGTTCAGGTTGTCCAAATTGTGAGCGGCTAGAGGCGAACGCAAAAAAAGCGGTGGCTGAATTAGGAATTGAGGCGACTTTTGAAAAAGTGACTGATTATAAGGATATCGTTTCTTATGGAGTTATGAGCACACCTGCATTAGTCGTTGATGGTGAAGTAAAATTCTCTGGGAGAGTACCATCTAAAGAAGAATTGAAGAAATATTTTTGATTTTAAACTAAAATCAATGATGTAAGGAGAGAAAATCGATGTCAGAGACAAAAAATACCAAAATGATTATTAGACACTTTTCACCTGCTTGGTTTGCGGCTTCAATGGGAACAGGGGGCCTCGCTAATTTATTGTACCAATTAGAAAACAATAGTCAATTATTAAAGACAATAGCGCAAATATTAGGAGTTTTAAACTTAATCATGTTTATCAGCTTCTTAATCCCTTGGATATTACGATGGGTATTCCACTTAGACAAATTAAAAGAAGATATCAAACACCCTATTATGTCTAATTTCTTTGTGACAATGCCAGTTGCGGGAATTATTTTAGGTACAAACTTCTTTATTATGGGAAAAGATTACTTTAGTATGCCATTTATTACGACATTATCACTAGTCTTCTGGTGTATTGGGGTTATTCTTGCCTTAATATTAGGCATATTTATCACCTATAATATGATGATGTCAGAAAATATGAAACCAGAAATTACGAATTTTTCTTGGTTTATCACACCTGTAGCTAGTATTGTCATCCCTTTACTCGGAAATATGTTAGTCAAATATTATGTATTTATAAATTTACCACTTGCTAAATTTATAAATCTAATTAATTTAAACTTCTTCGGGATTGGATTTACATTATTTATTATTTTGAGTAGTATTGTATTACATCGCTTTATTTATTATAAGATGCCACCAGCGATGGTTCTACCGACATTTTGGATTATTTTAGGACCAATAGGTGTTGGCACGATTAGTTTAATGGGACTTGCTGATACAAATGTATTACTTGGATTGCTTCAATCCTCAGATAGCATAAAATTATTGGCAATGATTTTTTGGGGATTTGGATTATGGGCTTTTGGATTAATTTCTTTAGTCACCATAAAATATCTTAAACAAGGAAAAATTCCCTTTTCACTTTCTTGGTGGGCTTTCATTTTCCCACTTGCCGCATATTCATTATCTAGTTTAATTATTTATCAATATACAAAAGTACAATTCATATTTATATTTACTATTATCTTAATTATTTTATTAGTGATTATTTGGGTTATCACATTAATAAGAACCATTATTGGTATAGCTAATGGAAAATTATTAATTCCTGCTGACAGTAAAACAGTGTGATAAGATGAGTACTTATTTTCTTTATGGTTTAACAGCAATTTTAATGATTATTTCTTATTTCAAAGATAGACAAAAAACAAAAAAAGCTTTAAAAAAAGCATGGAAATCATTTGAAAATATTCTCCCTGATTTTTTAGGTGTCATTATGCTCGTAGGCATTTTGTTAGCAATATTGAATCCACAAGTTATATCTAAAATTATAGGAACCAATTCAGGATGGTATGGAACTTTAATATCAGGAGTTGTTGGTGCTATCACCTTAATTCCAGGTTTTGTAGCTTTTCCGACTGCAGCGATGCTTTTAAAAAATGGTGCTGGTTATATGCAAATAGGTGCTTTTATTTCAACTTTAATGATGGTTGGTGTTGTAACTATGCCTGTTGAAATACGTTATTTTGGTAAAAAATTAACCTTGTTACGTAATTTACTTGCATTTTTGTTTTCTTTTATCGTCGCATTAATCATTGGAATGGTGGTTAGCTAAATGAAAAAAATATTAAAAAGATATCGTTTTTTCTTAATCGCTGTTGTTTTAGTGGGGATAATCACAATATTTAATAAAGAGTTAGGTTATAAATCATTTAGTATATCAGCATATAGTTTTAAAGAAATGGCACTCATTATTCCACCAATCTTTATCCTTTTAGGATTATTAGATGTCTGGATTCCTAGAGAAACCATGATTAAATTTATGGGAGAATCATCAGGTTTAAAAGGAATAATTTTAGCGATTCTACTAGGGTCTGCCGCAGCAGGACCACTATATGGCGCTTTTCCTATTGCGGCAATATTCATGAAAAAAGGAGTTAAATTTTCAAATATATTGATATTCATTGGTGCTTGGTCTACAACAAAGATTCCAATGATCTTATTTGAAATTTCATCCCTTGGACCTAAATTTGCATTTACTAGGCTATTAATCGACATCCCAGGAATTATCTTTATTGCCTATATTTTATCAAAAATGATTAAACCTCAAGAAATTGAACAATTATATAAAAATATTGATAGATGAAAGGAAATGATATAATGGATTACCAAACAATTATTGAAAAAATTAAAATAGAAAATGGTTCCGTACCTAAACCTATTGAATTATTAGGTTCTTTAGATGAAAGTTTAGTGGTTAACCATATGGAAGATAAAAATTTTGTGATGTCAAAAAGTGGATTACCCACTAAATATAAAATACTAATGTTGCTAAGTGCTGCCGTTGCCCTAGATTCACCAGCTTGTATCCTAAATAATACAAAATTAGCTAAAAAAAGTGGTGCAACAACAGAAGAAATTATGGAAGTATTTGCTTTAGCTAAATTTGCGAAGGGAGCAACCACAATATCAAATGCAGCTTTAGCTTTAGAGTGGTTAGTTGAAAATAAATAACGAATAAGATTAAAAAACATTAGCTAAAAACTAATGTTTTTTAATGATTGACATTTATATTACCGAATGGTAATATAAGAGTATATTACTGCACAGTAATATACAGGAGGCTAAATAATGCAAACAGAAATATTTAAAGTCTTAGCAGATAAAAATAGAAATACAATTGTGACCTTACTTATTTTTAAAGATCTTTGTGTTTGTGATATTGAAGAAATATTAAACATGAAACAAGCAAATGTATCAAAACATATGATGAAATTAAAAAAAGAAAAAATCGTTGATTCACGAAAAGAAGCACAATGGGTTTATTACCGAATAAACGAGGATTTTGTTAAAGCTAACGAACTTTTAATCAATTATCTGAAAGAGAAAGCATTATCAAGTGCTAAATTTAATGCTTTAATTAAAGAAGTAAAAGATCATAATCATTGTCAAATAAAATAATATGGAGGAAAATATGAAGAAAGTCGCATTTGTCTGTATTCACAATTCATGTCGGTCTCAAATGGCTGAAGGATGGGCAAATTATTTAGGAAAAGAAATATTAGTGGCCTATTCAGCAGGTACTGAAAAATATCATGAAGTTAAACCTTTTGCTAAAGCGGTAATGGAGGAAATAGGTGTTGACATGTCAAAACATCATCCTAAGTTACTATCTGAAATACCTGGTGATATTGACATATTAATCACAATGGGTTGTGGTGTTTCATGTCCTTTTGTTCCTTGTAAATATCGAGAGGATTGGGGATTAGAGGACCCATCAGGTGGCCCCATTGAAGATTTTCAAAAAACACGAGATATCATCAAAATTAAAGTAGAAAATTTAATTGAAAGAATTCAAAAAGGAGAAATATAAAATGCAAACAGATAAGAATCCAGGAATTGGTTTTTTTGAAAAATATTTGACATTTTGGGTTTTATTATGCATGGTAATAGGTGTTGTAATTGGCCAATATTTGCGGTTCATTCCAGATTTTTTAAATAAATTTCAATATGCAAATGTCTCAATTCCCATCGCAATTTTAATTTGGTTAATGATTTATCCGATGATGATGAAAGTTGATTTTCAAAGTATTCTAAAAGTTCGCGAAAACCCTAAAGGTCTATATGTTACATGGGTGATAAATTGGTTAATAAAACCATTTACCATGTTTGGGATTGCATCCTTATTTTTCTATGTAATATTTAAAGGATTAATTAGCCATGAACTTGCAAAGGACTATCTTGAAGGAGCTGTATTATTAGGGGCTGCACCATGTACAGCTATGGTATTTGTCTGGAGTCATTTAACTAAAGGAAATCCTGCTTATACTGTTATTCAAGTGGCAACTAATGACTTGATCATCTTAATAGCATTTGTACCTATTGTGGGATTTTTATTGAAAGTTAGTAATGTTTCTGTTCAATGGGATACACTTATTTTTTCCGTTATCTTATTTGTCGTAATACCCTTAATCACAGGAATATTAACTAGAGTACTTGTGATTCGCAAAAAAGGTATCACTTATTTCGAAAATAATTTTATTCATAAATTTAACCATATAACTATAATCGGGTTACTATTAACTTTGATTATTATTTTCTCTTTCCAAGGCAGCACCATAATACATAATCCATTACATATAATTTTAATTGCCCTACCACTTATTATTCAAACATTCTTAATTTTCTTTATCGCCTATACAACAAGTAAATTACTTAAATTACCACATGAAATAGCTGCTCCTGCAGGAATGATTGGAGCTTCTAATTTCTTTGAATTAGCTGTTGCTGTTGCTATTGCCATATCTGGAGCTGATTCACCCGTTGCACTCGCAACAATTGTTGGTGTTTTAGTAGAAGTACCTGTCATGCTTATCCTTGTTAATATAGCAAACCATACTAAACATTGGTTTCCGGAATAATTAAATTTAAAAGTTGAGTAATTTATATAAATTTCTCACCTTTTTTTATTTAAAAATATAAAAAATATCCACACTATAGTTAGGTGATGATATGTCTTATAAATTTCAAGCGTTTAAAATGAGTCTAGCTGTGTTTTTATGTATAATCGTTTCCGATATTTTTAATTTGAAATATCCATTTTTTCTCGCATTACCAGCATTAATTCCGATTAAAGATAATTTTCAAACCATCACATTAGGGCGTAATCGCATTATTGGTAGCATCATTGGGGGTATTGTGGGAATAGGGTTATCTTATATTAAAAGAGGAGATGCCGTTTTAAGTGGATTAGGAATCTTAATCATATTTTATCTTAATAAGTTAATTAAACTTAGCAATACAACAGCCATTGCTACCTTAATGTTTATTTCTATTTTTGTTGGTTTTATGAATGAAACACCGATATCTTTTAGTTGGATACGTCTATTAGATACTTTCGTGGGGATTTTGATCGCTTTTTTAGTGAATAATGTTCTATTTAGAGTCAATCCCAATAAGTATTTATTCAAAATGTGTGAAAATGCGTACGATAAAAATCTTTTTATATTAAAAAATATCATATGCGATAAAAGAAAGGTTAATGTGGAAGGATTAGAAAAAAAGGTTGAAGTTATTAAAATTCATTTTAAAAATTATAAAGATGAATTTAAATTTGAATTTGAGAAATATAAAAGGATATCGGCAGAGAATTTGATACCTATTATTTATCAAATATTTGATCATACTAAAGTCATTAATCAAATGTATAATGGGAAACTAAACGAAGACAATTGTATAAAAATCAATAAATTATTTTCTTGTGAGGAAACTTTACATGAAAATTTATCAGAAATTGATATTGTCTATAATTATCATGTAAAAATAGTATTGGAAAATATAAATTTATATCAACAACATGCAATTGATAAATAGAAATTTAATTGTAATTATCTTAAAGTAACGCTTTGTTGGGAAATAATGTTGTTGTTTAGCAAAGAATTCATTTTTAATTCGTAGTTACATGTTAATCTAAAAATGATACTATATATTGAAAATTTGATAAAAAAAGGGGACAAAAATTACAATTAGGGATAAGATTAATACAGCAGTTATGATTCTAGGTGGATTTATAATGGTTGCAATAGCAATTATATCAATCGTTGACTCAAATGCTACTGATATAGTTTCATCAATACCACCAACTCTTGTGGGAGCTTCTATCTTTGTTTCGGGATATATAGGATTAAATATTCGGGATAAATAAGAATACTTAAAAGAACTTCACTATAGGTGGAGTTTTTTTTAGATAGTGTATAATTATTTGCGTAAATTACTAAAATCAGTTATCAATATTGTAAGAGATTAATTAAGGCGCCAGCTCAGTTTCCAACTGGAATTACTTTATGTTCAAAATGATGATTGTCTGTAAATCTATTATAGCCATTTAACCCGTTAGAACATAAAACAGTAACTTGATAAGTTTTATTTTCGTAGACTCATTCAATGACTTCTGATGGTATACGACAATAATTTGAAACGGTCATCACTTGGTAATTTCTTTGCTCAATACCACAAGCGATTCATATGATATACTATTAATATATTAAATATAGAGGTGATTTAAGTGAATAATAATTTTAAAGGATTAGCACATATTGGAATACATACAGAAGATGTTTTGACAGCAAGACAATTTTATATTGAAAATCTAGGGTTTGAGCTTTTATGCGAAGTAAAAGTTCCTAAACCTAATAATGAATATTTGAACATTTCAATGGTAAATTTAAATGGAATGATATTAGAATTAGTACAACCATCTGAAAAAAAAGCAATTCGAAATGGTGATGGAAGGATTGAACATATTGCGGTTGAAGTAAAAGATTTGAAGCAAATAGTTGGAAAATTACGTTTAAAAGGCATTCGATTTGATACTGAAGAACCAATAAAGGTTTCTCAACTCTTCAATGGAGTACAGGTGATTTTCTTAAGGGGACCAAGCGGGGAACGAATTGAATTATTTGAATACCTGGATTAAAAAAAAGCGCTGTAAATCCCTTACACAGTAAAATGTACCCTGTAGGATAAACAATTTTAAAAAAAAGTTTATCTTACAGGGTACATTATATTATACAGGATTATACATTGCTTTTTTTTATTAGGTTAAACAGATTTAATTAAATTTAAAACTTGCTTTAAAATGATGAGTCTTTTTTGAATAGATTTGCCACTATTTTCCAAAATAATTCCATGAATACGGTAAATAGCAACTTGAAGAATTAGTAAATAAAATAGGTGTTGTTGGCTTTTAGTAACTTCGTTTTGATAAATGAATAAATACTGATCTATTTCTTCTTTATTTATTTTTGGATTGATCCACAAATAATTCCAATAAAGAAACTGTGCTAAGGCATAATATTCATGATGATAAAATGGTGTAAAGTCAATAATAGATTCCACTTCATTTTCAATAAAGAGGAAATTATCTGGTCCTAAATCGGAATGAATTAATTGCTTAGGTAGTACATTTATCAATTCTCTTTGTTTCGTTAATATTTCTAGTCCAATCCGAATGTCAGAATCATCTGTTTTAATAAAATCATCTAATCTTGCTTTATCCCAAGCAGTGTTTATAGGTAAATCTTCTTGCTTAAAAGGGAATCTTTTTAATATAGTGTGATATTTCTTCATATAAATTATGGCATTATTTAGTTTTATTTCAGTTAATTTCTGATGAGTTTCTCCTTTTATATATTCATATAATACAAAATTATCGATGCTGTTTTGGCTTCTTTTTGTCTTAATAATTTTACTTTGTTTTAAGTTCTCCTTAGTAAGTAATGGCTCAATTTTTTCGTAGATAGCTATAAATTCTTTGCGATTATTAAATTTCGCTAAAAATTCATCAGTCATGGTCTTTATATAATAGGTATTTCCACTCCCGAAATGTGTTTTTTCAATTTGAATCGCTTCAATACCATAATTCTTTTTTAATAATTTATCTAAGTCCATATTAAGATTTTCATAATAATTCATATCTTTACCTCCTAAGTTATTAATATCTGATTAAACATTTCCTTTTATATCGGAGTTTTATATATTATGTTTTATTCTATGTATTTTTCTAATTTAAAGGATACCATAACTAGTGAATTCAAAACGAGCTTTAATCATAAAAATATTAGATAATGCTATTATACCAATAAAAATTTTTATAAAAAGGCATTTATTATAAATTTAACATTTTAATTTATCCATTAATTTTTAATTTTGATTACTGACAATCTTAATAGAGTTAATAATCCAAATTTTTATGCCACCTTATATATTTGTGTTAATAAAATGATAAAAGAAGCATTATGAATAATATAAAATTATATAGTTATTGCTAAAACAAAAAGTCATCATCGATTTAATTTTAAAAACCATTAATGAAAATAAGGGAACAATTTAATATGTGATTAAATAGTGGCACATTATTAAAATAGATGCTATAATAGGAATCATAAGGTGATGGTGATAAAATGAAGTATATCGTGATTGATGCTGATATTATTAATTCAAGAAGTAAACATTTTACAAAGAATATTTTTAGTAAACAAATGAATTTATTAAACGAAAGTTTCAAACAACATGTATATGTTCCGTTCTCTATATTAAAGGGTGATGAAATTCAAGGTGTATTAGAATTAGATGCACCTATTTTTCAAATTATTCGTTTTCTTAAAGCTATGTTTATGCCGTATAACTTGCGTATTGGGATTGGAATTGATGAAATTTATCAAGAGGATGAGGAGATTAGTTCTAAAAATTCTTGGGAACTCAATGGGCCAGCCTTTTTTAAAGCACGAGATGCGATTGATTTAATGGATGAAGGGAAAGGAAAGAAAAATTTTTCTTATTTTGTTTACTTTAAAACAGGAAATGACAAATTAGATTACAGAATCAGTTTAATCTATAGTTATATTGATGATGATTTGAAAAAATGGAAAAAAGAAATATATGATATTATCTTCTTAGAAGAACAGGGACTTATCCATTCTGATATAGCTGAAGCGATTTTAAAAAGCAACAAAAAAAGCGTTACAGATGTTGAAATTCTTAAAATGCGAATTAACGTGACCAAAAAAATTCTCAGATCAAATTGGTATAAAATAAAACAAACAGAAACAATGTTGAATGAAATGTTAAGGGAGGAGAATTATCTATGATTTCTTTAGGACTCATTGCTTTATTTTTAGCGGATTTCATTTTTCAATCTGAGAAGGGTGTTCAATTAAAAAATGAGAATATCCTAAAAGGAAATTTATATCACGCTCTTCAAGTGTTACTTGTTTATGTCTTCACATTCTCACTTGTTTTTATTGAAGTAAGAAAATTTACTCTATTTTATGAATTAGGAATTTCTATATTAGTTCTTGTGATACTTCATTTTATAATAGATGCATTTAAATGTTATCTCATTAAAGAATGGAAAAACGATGATAAAGCTGATTTCTGGTTGTTCCTTGCTGATCAGTTTTTGCATATAGTATGGACAATCCTTATCTTGGAAAATATCAACTATTTTTTAAGTGAAAAAACAAATCATTTGTATTTTATCATTGCCCTATTTATGGGAGTTATTTTATTAGGAGACCATATTATACGAAAAGCATTTAAAGCAATAAAACTTAAAAATTATGCTAAACGTGAGGAAGAAATAAAAGGCATAGGTAGTTTAATTGGTAAAATTGAAAGAACTATTATTTTTTTAATGTTTATATTAGGACATCCAGAAATTATCATTGCGGTTATAGGTATTAAATCTATTGCTAGATTTCCTGAATTAAATCAAAATAATGGAGAAAAAAACAATGATTATTTTATTTTAGGTAATTTGCTTAGTTTATTGATAGTTATTATTGGCTATGTCTTATATTACTGGTATTTTAACATCAAATAAATATAGAGCAAATATTAGTAAATAAAAACAGAATGAACTTTCGATTCATTCTGTTTTTAGCTATTAGGCCATAATTTCAAGCATATCTTTTGAAAGTTCATGTTCACATGGGATTCCTTGCCGATATCTAAGGAACTCATCATATATCAAGTGAACGATTCGATTAATTTCATGACCAGAACATCCTGCCATATGTGGAGATAAAATAACGTTTGTTAATGTATATAGTTCACTATCTTTTTCAGGTGGTTCAGGCCATGTGACATCTAATACTGCAGCGCGAGTTGGAATATCTTTTAAAGCCTTTATTAAATCCACTTCAATAACTTGCGCTCCACGTCCCGTATTAATAAATGTCGCATGAGGTAACATTAAATCAAAGTAGCTATTATCTAAGATACCCTGAGTTAAATGATTGTTAGGTATGTGACATGAAATAGTTGTACAAGTCGTAAAAATTGTTTCTAATTCACATTTTTGTACACCAAGCTTCTTTGCTTTTTCATGAGAAAGATAAGGGTCGTAAACGAGGATCTCTACATCAAGGTTTAAAGCCTTCATCATTTCAATCACTAATAATCCGATTTTACCAGCACCTAAAATGCCAACTTTCACTTGAAAATTTCCCGGATATTGTTTAGTCCAATTTTTCGCATCAGAAAAACTTGTTTCTTTAACATGCTGTACTGTTTGAAAAAAACCTTTGTTTGAAAGAATGATTTGACTAATCACATATTCAGCAACAGGGCGATTGACCTCAACAGATGCACTAACCACTCTAATACCTAAATTTAAGAAAGGATGTGCAAAATAGCGAATACTTCCTGCACAATAAAAAATGATTTTTAGATTAGGCAGGTATTTTTTTATTTCTTCTTCATTAAAAGGTGGCATTTCCCATGTAGAAAAGATAATTTCAATATCCTTCAACCTTTGTATATGTCGATCTTTATTTTCATATGTGATGATTTCATCGTACAAGTCACATATAGTTTTTAAGTCAGCACGTATATCTTCATTGTAAATAGATAATAATCTTTTAGGGTTATTATTGACAAAAGCAGCGATTTTCATATATGATCTCTTCTTTCTATATAAGATTTCCATACATTTTCAAACCATTGATTGCTATTGGGAATGGGTTTTACCTGTACCCATTTAAATTGACACTCTAAAGAAATTAATGTAACTTCACAAATTTTATCTAAATAAGTATTTTCATTTTTTAAATAACGGAAGAATTCGCTAATATTAGAATAGGGCAAAACTCCATCTTTACTTAATACTAATGAGGACCCTCTACTTGCTCCTCCTTTATCGATATATTCACCCATAGCGTTTAAAAAAGTTAATTGAGTTAAAAGCATATCATAATATTTAAAAGCCATTTGTAAATTAAACGAAGAATTGAGCTGAATCGAATCTATTGTTTTTAAATCTTTCAAACATTGAAAAATACTTTCCTTAATTAACTTATTGTCTCTTATAAAGGCCCCAGATTGTGACATTCTTTTTTGAAGTTTTTTCATTGCTTGATTTAATTCAATTCCATTTTCTTTAGGCTGTATAAATGTGTTAATTAGCTTAACTTTTTTGTAAATTTGCTCATCTGCTATTTCTATAAAATTTTTAGTAGGAATCGGTTTATAAGAGTAGTTAGACTTTATATATTCGCTTGCGCGTAATGAACCAACTTGAGTCGCATTTAATGCGGACCCTCCCGGACGATACACACCAAAGGATCCATTAGCTTCACCTATAGGGAAGAAATGTTTTAGGTTGCTTTCATAATAATCATTTCCAAGTAAACCACCATTACAATGTTGGTTACAAACATTAATTTCTAAATAGTCTCTATCTAGATTAATTCCATGAGATAAGAATAATTGATATGCAGGTTCATTCATTTTTTTTAATCGATCAATTGGTTTGGGAAGTAAGGCATTTGATTTTTCTAAATATGAATAAGTTTCAGTATTGAGATTTTTAAAATCAAATGATGCAGGATTTTTTGTATAATCAAGAAATACTCGTCGGTTTTTCTGATAGATTTCTTGATAAACTAATAAATCAATTAAGGAAGAACCATAATTATCAATTTTATTAACATCAAATGGCCATTGATAGCCTTTTAAAAATATGGTATCAAATAAAACATTTATATCTGCAAAATAGTCATTTAGAAATTCGCATTCATCTTGACCATCTTGATTAACAGAAATATATCTAGGAATTACTTGTTGATATGTTCCCGATAAATTCCAACGAAATTTTGTTGATGCAATTCCAAATTGAGATTCTGTTAAATTGACGCCAGTAACGCCAGCTTCAAAGGCAATTCCTAAGGAACCACTTTGACTTTTTGGATATACAGAAGCTTCATAAATACTACTAGGGCCACCTGTTGCGAAAATAATATTGGTACAATTAAATAACGTTAAGCCATGGTTTTCAGGAAGATTTTTATCTAACGTGATTAAGCCAATACTTTTCATGTTTGAATCATCTTTTAAGATTCCTATGACTTGATGGCTATCTAAAATGGCAATATTTTTATTTTTAACTTGTGTTTCTAATTTTTCTGTCATGATTTTTGAAGTGAGAGGGCCACATGAAGTTGCTCGCATATAAGGGTCATGGTCCGTTTTATAACCTACATATTCTCCATATTCATTACAAGGAAAAGGAACACCATATTCAATTAATTTATAAAAGCAACGTGTTGAATAAGCAGCTTCAACTAATGCGATATCTCCATGTTTACAACCACCATTAAAAAATGTTTCTGCAAGTTGATAAATGGAATCTTCTTCTTTTCCCGATAAAGATAATTTGTAGTAAGTTTGTTTGTCAGAACCCGTATTTCTAGATGTTCCACGGTTTATTCCATCTGTTACAATGGCAATATCTTTTATTCCTAATTGATATAAACTATCAGCTGCATTAAAGCCACTGACTCCTGACCCGACGATAATTGTATTGAGCGTATATAGAGGGAGTTTTAGCCCGTTAAATAATATGGTTTCTTTTTGCATCAACTATAACCTCCTAATATGTAATCCGCCATCAACATAGATTACCTCTCCTGTTGAAAAGGGGAGTTTACCTTCAGCTAAGACAACAACTGCCTGACTTACATCTTCAGGCTTTCCCCATCTTTTTATCGGTGATAAGCCATTTTTTATTAATACATCATATTTTTCTTTAGCTGGAGATGTCATATCGGTCATTATAATACCTGGTCTTATTTCATATACATTTATCGGATATTCAGCTAGCCTATCAGCAAATAATTGTGTGACCATACTGATTCCTGCTTTTGAAATACAATATTCACTACGATTTACAGAGGATGTATTACTTGAAATAGAAGCTATATTTATTATAATCGGTTTTAAGTGAGTGGTTTCTATCAATTTTATCATGCGTTTGGCCACATATTGTGTTAAAAAGAACGTCCCTTTTAAATTAATATCCATGACATAATCAAAACTCTCTTCACTTGTTTCTAATATATCCACTCTTGTCAATGGAGAAACGCCTGCATTGTTGACTAAAACATCGATTCGACCAAATTTTGCTAAAGTTGTATCTACAATCATTTTTCGTGATTGTTCATTGCCGATATTCCCTTGAATATAAAATAAATTGGCTACTACAAATGAAGAGGCTTCCTTTGTCCCTACACTAACAACCATAAAATTTGCCTCTATTAAAGCTAACACAATTGCTTTTCCTATCCCTCGTGTTCCACCTGTCACAATCGCTACTTTTTTATTCAGCATGTTATTTCTCCTTTGAAAAGTACTTTTGGTAAATTGGTAAATAAATAGTCCTTGTCTCTAATTACACAACCACATGGCACACCTTGACCTTTTAATTCTGAACATTTACTACAAGAGATGCAACATTTTTCTTTGACAAATTGGTCGCTTGTTAAAATGTCTTTTGGAAAATCAGGATAACAAAAAGCAAGTCTACCAAAACCAACCATACTTAATAACTTGTCCTTAATTAAACTATTAGCAATATAAGGCGCAAATTGACGCAAATAACTATAACCAGTCCCTACTACAACTAAATCTGGAAAAGTCTTTTGAACGGTAATAGCTCCATCAATTAATCTTTTAACTCCCACTAATGGGTCCTCTGAGGCTAATTGGTTTTTGTGAGGTCTATTAATATGCGGATTGTAATAAGGAGTCCCCATCGTTATATTAACGATATGAACACCATTTTCTTTAAGTAATTGAATTAATTTTAGTGGCTCGGTATAATCAATTTCATTGACATCTGTTTTTGAAACACCAAATCCATATGGATAAGGAATTTGGTCATATAAATTTAAACGAACAGAAATCATTAAACTGTCACCTAAACGTTTTTTAATTCTTTTGACCACGTTTAATATGAAACGTGTCCTACCATCAAAATCATTGCCATATTTCCCTTGACGCGTAAAAGCTGATGTTAATTCAGATATTAAATAACGATGAGAACATTTTATATCAACACCATGAAATCCAGCTTGATAAGCAAGTACAGCTTTTTCTTCGTATAGTGCTTCTAACCGTTCTAAATCTTCATCTGTTAAAATTGGTGTGTTTGCAGGTACTTTCATTTTAGTGTCTAAGTATGGATTATGATGTGTGATAATGGGCTCGGGAGTTCCTTTCGGTTTACTATATCTTCCTGAGTGGGTGATTTGTAAGATATAGGCTTGATTGAAATCATGAGAAAAACTTTCTTTACTTTTTTGTTTCATGAAATCAACTAGAGCTTTAAAATCATTAACATTATCTTCACGAATCCATAATTGATGAGGCGATGTTCTTGATTCTTCGGCGATACTTACTGCCTCAATCCATACTAAACCGGCTCCACCTTTAGCGTATCTTTCATAACGTCTATAGGTTAATTCAGATGGACTGCCTTCTAAAGTAGCATCATTACCTTCCATAGGCTGTATAACCATTCGATTACTCGCTATTATGGTTTGTAAATCTATCGGTTCTTTTAATTCACTGACATCTTTACTGACCGAAAGATCTAAAAAATTACCTAGTTCTTCTAAGGTCATTTGATTAATTTTTTTCAAAAATTCATCACACCTTTCATTCTAATATTTTTATCATACCGTAAAATTATATATATTTCTATTCGAAATTTATCAAACAATATGCATAATTTGTTTTTTTACTTTACCTGAGAATAAAAATAAGGTAAAGTAAAGGTAGAAAAAAGGATGATATTATGTATTTATTAACAGAAAACATTAAAATATTTAATCGTAACGAAGACAAAACAATCCTTCTACAAGAACATTTTCATAATGCTTATGAAATGATTATAGTATTAGACGGGCAGTCAAAATTTGAAATTAACCATAAGACTTATTTAGTAGAACCATTTTCACTTATTTTTCTAAATCAGTTTGAGTCTCATAAAATGCAAGTATTGAAAACACCTTATAAAACGATATATATTATTATCAAACCAGAAGTGATTAAATTACTATTAGATGACCCAATCTTATTTTCTATTTTTCATTACAGACCTAACACATTTAATCACGTCATTCAAATAGTTGCACAAAAAAAACAAATCTATGATTTGATTCAGAAATTAAATCAAGAATATGAAGAAGATAGTGATATGGCATATATAGCTTTTAAAGGCATATTTCAATACCTTTTTGTTCTGTTATACCGATACTACCACCATCATTTTCAAAATATTGAGGCTAAACATCAGGATATCATCAATATCCAATATTATATTGATGAACATTATTTAGAAGATATTGGACTTTCACAATTAGCTAAACAGTTTTATGTAAGCCCAGCCTATTTGTCAAGATTATTTAAAGAAATTATTGGATATAATTTATTAGATTACATTATTTTATTGAGATTATCAAAAGCAAAAACTTTATTAAAGAATACCCAGCTTTCGATTACAAAATTAAGTTCAGAATCTGGCTTTCACAATGTCAGTCATTTTATTAGAACATTTAAAAAAGAGAATTCTATGACGCCTATTCAATTTAGACAATATATAAGACGCAATGAAAATAAATGATTATTGAAGTTTTACAATGTTTATTTTATATTAATACCGGCAGTAAAACCTGTTGATAGGGCGATGGTGAGATTATAACCCCCTGTATATCCATGCAAATCTAATACTTCGCCAATGAAGTAAAGTCCAGGAATTAATTTTGATTCCATGGTTTTTGGATCTATTTCTTTTAAGGATATTCCTCCACCTGTTACAAATGCCACTTCAATAGGTTTTATGTCATGGACAATTATCGTCAATTTTTTTATGAAATTGACGATTTCGTTTATTTGATTATTGGATACATCCACCATCTTTAATTCCTCGTTAATAGATTTATGATTAAAAAAATAATTCACTAAACGATTAGGCAATAATTCTTTGATAATGGTTTTGAAATTTTTTTGAGGATCTGTTGTCCTTTTATTTTTTAGGAATGTTGTTAATTCATCAAAACTTGTTTGTGGTAAAATGTCAATTTGTAGTTTAGCATCACTATGTGACTGTAAATAAAAATAGATAAATTGACTTAATTTTAAAGCAGCGGGTCCGCTTAATCCAAAATGGGTAATTATCAGATCATTAGTATGCGATTTAATTATTTTATTATTTTCATCGACAAGTGATAATGTGGCATCTGAAAAAGACAATCCCTGTAGTTCTTTAGATACTACGAGAGGGTCATGAGAAAGCACAGGACTTTCTGTTGGAAATAATTCAGTTAAAGTATGATGGAATTTTCTAGCTATCGCATATCCAAACCCCGTTGAACCTGTATTTTGATAACTTTTCCCACCTGTAGCGATTACAACATTATTTGTTGTAAAGTCGCCATTTTTTGTTTGGACGATTTTTTTATCATCTATAATCTGGATATCCACGACCTCGCATAGGTATTTTACCGTGACATGAGCCGCTACTAATTCATTTTTTAAAGCTATGATAAAATCACGAGAATCATCACTTTTAGGAAAGACTTTATCATCTTTTTCCACTTTTAATGCTATTCCCAAATTTTCAAAATATTGATAAATATCAAATGGATTGAATTGATTTAAGGCACTATATAAAAAGCGACCATTTTCTAAAGGCAAACTTTTAATAAAATCTTTAATTTCCTTTAAGTTCGTAATGTTACATCGTCCACCACCTGTTAAAAGCATTTTTTTACCTAATGACTCATTTCTTTCTATTAATAAAACTTTTTTTCCATTTTGTCCAGCCTGAATAGCACACATTATGCCACTCGGACCTGCGCCTATAATAATCACATCGTACATAAAAAAACACCTCTTGAATTTATTATATTAAAGATAAATTATGACTTAGAAAATAAACTAAAACCTATTATTATTTTTCAAGAAAATAATAAGACTAAAACCTATTATTATTTTTCAAGAAAATAATAAGACTAAAACCATTATTATTTTTCAAGAAAATAATAAGACTAAAACCAATTATTATTTTTCAAGAAAATAATAAATACTATAATCAATTATTATTGTACCAAAAATTTAAGCAAAAAGAATTAAGAAATGGAAAATATTGAATTATTTGACTTTATCTACTATAATAATAAAGAATAATATGAGAAGGTGATTTTGATGAATCAATTTTTTATGAGTGGTTTTTCAGATGAAATTCATGAGGATTTAGAAATTCAACTGAAATCACTACAGAAATTAGAAATTCCTTATATAGAAATACGCGGTGTTAATGGCAAAAGTATTACATTCTATAAATTAGAGGAAGTCAGTTCTTTTTATGAACAAATTAAAGCGCATCGAATTCATGTATCAGCATTAGCTTCCCCAATTGGTAAAATATTTATTACTGAACCTTTTGATGAGCATCTAGAGTTATTTAAACATACAGTTGATATAGCGAAACTTATAAAAACCCAATACATTAGAATGTTTAGTTTTTATATCCCTAATCATCTTTATAGTGATTATAAGGAGGAAGTGGTTCGGCGATTAAAAATATTTACCAAAATTGCTGAAGAAAACAATATCATTTTACTACATGAAAATGAAAAAGATATCTATGGTGATTCACCTAAACGATGTTTAGAATTAATCCAAACAATAAATAGCCCTAATTTTAAAATCACTTTTGATTTCGCAAATTTTATTCAATGTGGGTATAATCCATTAGATGCCTATTCATTATTAAAAGATGAAATTATCTATTTTCACATGAAGGATGCTAGGTTCAGTGATAAACAAGTCGTGCCAGTTGGATTAGGAGATGGAGATATTAAACCGATTCTAAAAAAAGCAATTCAAAATGGTTATCAAGGCTTTCTTTCTTTAGAACCACATTTATGGGAATTTGTTGGACAGAATGAATTAGAACTTAATAAAAAAAGTAATGTTATATTAGAAAATAAATTTTATCAATTTAGTAATGCTTATCAAGCCTTACAAAAAATATTAAATCAATTGGAGGAATCCCATGAATAAAATCCGATTTGGAGTTGTTGGAATAGGAAATATGGGAAGTGTTCATGCAAAGTCACTTTTTGAAAATAAGATCACAGATGCATCTCTAGAGGCTGTTTGTGATATCGACCCTAAAAAATTAGCAATGGCATTTAGTAAATTTGGTGATGCGGTAAAAAGATATCAACATTTTGAAGAAATGGTAAAGGACACTGCGATAGATGCCATAATCATTGCAACTCCCCATTATTTTCATCCTCCTATGGCAATTTTATCATTAGAAAACAATAAGCATACTTTGGTTGAGAAACCAGCGGGTGTATATACAAAACAAGTTCGTGAAATGAATGAAATTGCCTTAAAACATCCTGAATTAACATTTGGAATCATGTTTAACCAACGAACGAATCCAATTTATAAAAAGGCAAAGGACATTGTTTCATCAGGGTTAATAGGTGAAATTAGACGGACAAATTGGCTGATTACTGATTGGTATCGACCACAAGCCTATTATAATTCTGGAGGGTGGAGAGCGACTTGGAAAGGAGAGGGTGGAGGTGTCTTATTAAATCAAGACCCACATCAAATCGATTTGTGGCAATGGATATGCGGCATGCCAGATAAAATTACAGCGTATTGCTCTTTTGGTAAACATCGTGATATTGAAGTTGAAAATGATGTGACTGCGTTTGTTACGTATCCTAATCAGGCAACTGGTGTCTTTATTACTTCTACTTTCGAATACCCTGGAACAAACAGATTTGAAATTTCAGGAGATAAAGGACAAATTATTATTGAACATAATGAGTTAATCTTTAATCGTCTAAACGAAAATGAGTCCACTTTTAATCAAAATAATAAAGAACCATGGGCGAATCCAGGACACATTAAAGAGGTATTTTCTGCTTCTAATCTGTGGGGTAATCAACATAACGAAATCATGATTAATTTTACAAAAGCTATTTTGAAAAAAGAACCTTTAATAGCTGCTGGTATTGAAGGGATAAAAGGGTTAACAATTGCCAATGCGATGCTTTTATCGACATTTGTTAATCAAACAATTGATATAAATTCACTTGATGAAGATTTATATTATCAAGAATTACAAAAAAGAATGAAAAAATAAATTAATAAACATCAACAAGGGATGGTCAAAATGAAAATTGGTTTACAACTTTTTACTTTAAGAGATTATTTACAAGACGAAGTATCTATATACCAAACATTTAAAAAAGTCAAGGATATGGGTTATGATATAGTTCAAGTATCAGGAATTGGGCTTATCACAAATGAATTGGCAAAAATAATAAAAAAAGCTAGTGAAAAATATCAATTAGAAATTATCGCCACACATGTTAGCTTTGAGCAACTATTAAATGAATTTGATCACATCGTATCCGTTCATAAAATGTGGAATTGCCAGTATATTGGAATTGGAATGATGCCTAAAGATTATAGCGGAAGTTTAGCAGGTTTTGATAAATTCATTCAAATTGTGAATGATTTAGCCAATCGTTTATCATTACATGATTTACATTTGGTGTATCATAATCATGCTTTTGAATTTAGAAAATTTGAAAATAAATTAGGAATGGATTATCTTTTTGATTCATTTAATGATAATGTCCAATTTGAACTCGATACTTATTGGATTCAAAAAGGCGGTCAATCACCAGAAAAATGGATAAAAAAGGTAAGTGGGAGAATGGACATCGTTCATTTTAAGGACATGACAATTATTGATTGGGATAAACAATTAATGGATGTTATCGGGAAAGGAAACTTGGATTGGAAAGAGGTTATTTCTTTATGTATCAATACAAATGTGAAATATGCATTTGTTGAACAAGACTTTTGTCAAGGACGTGATCCTTTTCTATGTGCACAAGAAAGTTTAGAATATTTAATGAATTATGAGGAAGTGTTGAAATGAAAATGACATTCAGATGGTATGGAATAGATGATCTCGTGACACTTGATAAAATAGCACAAATACCTAATATGTCAGGTGTAGTATCTGCCATATATGATGTAAAGGTAGGAGAAGTGTGGCCGTTAGAGAAAATTAATAAACTTAAGGAAAAGGTAGAGGCAAATGGCCTAAAGTTTGAAGTTGTGGAAAGTGTTCCTGTTCATGAAGATATCAAATTAGGATTACCGAGTCGTTGTCAATATATTGAAAATTACAAACAAAATATAGTCAATTTGGCAAAAGCAGGAATTAAAGTCATTTGTTATAACTTTATGCCAGTATTTGATTGGACACGCTCGCAATTAGATTATATCCTACCAGATAATAGTAGAACATTAGTATATTTTCAAGAAGATGTCAATCAAATGAGTCCAATTATCGGGTGAACTCACTTTACCAGGTTGGGACTTATCTTATACAAAAGATTCATTACAGGATTTGTTTAATAAGTATCAATCTATAGATGAAGAAAAATTGTGGTCTCATCTAGAATATTTTATCAAAGAAATTATTCCTGTTGCCGAAGCAAATGGAGTATTAATGGCAATTCATCCAGACGACCCACCTTGGAATATCTTTGGATTACCAAGATTAATCACATGTGAAAAAAATATTGATCGCTTTTTAAAAATTGTTGATAGTAAAGCCAATGGACTTACTTTTTGCACAGGGTCATTAGGCGCATCAAGAAGTAATCAATTGACTCAAATGATTGCTAAATATGTTAAAATGGGACGTATTCATTTTATGCATATTCGGAATATTAAATATGTGAATGAAATTGATTTTATGGAAGTCAGCCATTTTTCTCAATCAGGTGATTTAGATATTGTCGCTATCATGAAGGCTTTAGCTGATAACAACTTTGATGGTTATATAAGACCAGATCATGGACGAATGATTTGGGGAGAAACCGGTAAACCCGGTTATGGGTTATATGATCGTGCTTTAGGAGCAACTTATATGAATGGAATATGGGAAACATTAATAAAAATTAAAGGAGATGTAAAAGATGAAATTTAAAGGAAAAGTTGCGGTAATAACGGGCGGAAGTGGAATTTTAGGTGGCGTCATGGCAAAGGCACTCGCTAAAGAGGGGTGTAAAATTGCGATATTAGGATCAAGACAGGCTAAAGTTACCAAAATGGTGGAAGAGATTAGCGAGTTAGGCGCCGAAGTATATGGATATGCTTGTAACATTCTAGATAAAGAAGCACTAATTAAAGGTCGCGATTTAATAAGAGAAAATTTAGGCCTTTGTGATATTTTAATCAATGCAGCGGGTGGTAATCATCCGAGGGGAACAACGTCTAGTCAATTTTATTCTGAAGAGGACCAATTAGACGCTGAAAAAATATCTTTTTTTGATTTAGAGACATCTGGTGTTGAGTTTGTATTTGGAATAAACTTTATGGGAACTTTTATTGCTTCCCAGGTATTTGGTGAAGATATTATTAAAACAAAAGGGAATATTATTAATATTTCATCAATGAGTGCATTTACACCACTTACTCAAATTCCTAGCTATAGTGCATCTAAAGCAGCTACTTCTAATTTTACGCAATGGTTAGCAGTTCATTTCGCAAAATTAAATGTGCGAGTGAATGCTTTAGCTCCCGGTTTTTTTATCACAGAACAAAATCAAAAATTAATGATTGATGATGATGGAAATTATACCGCAAGAGCACAAAAAGTAATTAATCATACGCCATCAGAGAGATTTGGTAAACCAGAAGAATTAATAGGAGCTGTTTTATTTTTAGCTGACAATGAATTAGCATCATTTGTAAATGGAGTTATTTTACCAATAGATGGTGGTTTTTCTGCTTATTCGATTTAAGGACAAAGTAACTTTATATATATTATTTAATTAAATACACTTTTATCAATTGTTATTTATTTATTATTATTGGTTATTCAAAAAAAATAATTTTCAATATTATAAATATATAATAGGAGGTGAAGGTGATGAATAAATTATTGAAATGGTTAAGTATTAATAAAAAGGCAATATCAGGAAGCATAGCTTTATTTATCTATTTTGTAGAAGAAATATTTAAATTAACTGAAAAATTGTGTTTACCTAATGGATTATATTATCCAATAATAATTGTGCTTTTTCTGTCTATTAGCTATTCAATACACGATAAAGATTCTTATAAAAATCAATTTATTGAGGAATTAGTGAAAAAAGAATATATGAAACAAATTGATAAATTAAAAAAGACAATTATTATAATTGAAAAATTGTATGAAATCGTAAATGAAGCTATTGAAGAAGAAGATATTCTAGAGCCAAAAGATTATAATCCTGGATAATTAGTAAAAAATAAGGTTGAGTATTTGACTCAATCTTATTTTCTAATATAATAATAATTAGATGATGATAGAGGTGTTTTATGTCTATGGATAAAAAAATAACAAGAATCAATGAATTAGCTGAAAAAGCGAAAACTCAAGAATTAACCGAAGAAGAAAAAATCGAACAAAAAAAATTAAGAGAAGAATATTTAGCGAATTTTCGCAAAAATTTTCGCAAACGATTAGATAACATTGTTTTTGTCGATGAAGAAGGTAATGAAATAAAAAGACCAATCCAATAAGTACAATTTTATGAGCTTTGAGTTTTTAATTTGTCTCATAAAATAAATTATAGGTGATAATATGAAACAAATTAGAAAAATATTTTTAATGATTATAGGAACAATTTTTGTTCTGTTGGGAATTATTGGTATCATATTACCAGTCGTGCCTACCATTCCATTTTTAATTATTGCTGGAATATGCTATATCAATAGTTCCAAAACTCTATATAAATGGCTTATAAAATTAAAGTATTTCGGACCAACTATTGAAAGTTATATAGAAAGAAAAGAAGTTACCAAACAATTTAAAATTTCCAGTTTAATGTTATTGTTCATACCTTCAGTGATTACAGAAGCTTTTATAATAAAAGCATTGTATCTTCGATTAATACCTGTAGTGATTGTAATTTTATTGACTTTACATATATTAAGCCTTAAAACAGTAAACAAAAAAGAAATATTAAATAATACTGATGGTTTAGTGGATAAAAATTTTTAGAGAATGACAAGATTGTTTTTTTTAGAACACTTGTCATTCTCTATTTTAAGTGATAAACTATAAAAAAACAAAATTGATTCTTATATACGAAGTTAATTATTGTTAATTTTAGAGGAGGATAATAATGAAAAAATTTCTTGATAATAATTTTTTATTAAAAACTGAGACAGCGATTAGACTTTATCATGATTATGCAAAAAAAATGCCAATAATTGATTATCACTGTCATTTAACTGCAAAAGAGATTTACGAAAATAAGAATTTTAATAACATTACTGAAGTTTGGTTAGGAGGCGATCATTATAAATGGCGTTTGATGAGGGCTAATGGGGTAAGTGAAAAATTTATTACAGGTGATATGCCTCCCTATGAAAAATTTCTTCAATTCGCAAAAACCATCCAAGATTGTCTAGGAAATCCATTATATCATTGGACACATCTAGAATTAAGAAGATATTTTAATATATATGAAATATTAAATGTGAATACCGCAGAAAAAATTTATAATATGTGTAATACTAAACTTCAAACTGCCGATTTTACTCCACGTAAACTAATGGAAAGAAGCCAAGTTGAAGTGATATGTACAACAGATGATCCTTGTGATTCATTAGAATATCATCTGTTATTAAAAACAGAATATGATAAAGTAAAAGTATTGCCGGCTTTTAGACCTGATCAGGCGATAAACATAGAAAATGAAGGGTTTAATACCTATCTAGATAAATTGTCACTCGTTTTTGGACATAAAATTAAAAGCTTAACTGAATTATGTCAAGCCTTGGAAATGAGAGTTGATTACTTTCATCAAGCAGGTTGTAGAGTTTCAGATCATGGGCTAGACCAATTCATGTACAAGAAATCAACCTTTTTAGAGGCACAAGCTATCTTGAATAAAAAATTAGAAAATAAGAATTTAACTTTAGATGAAATTAAACAATTTAAAGGATACATTTTAGAATTTTTAGGAAAATTGTATTCCCAATATAAATGGGTAATGCAGCTTCATATGCAAGCATTTAGAAACGTAAATAAAAAAATGTATCAGTTAATAGGAGCAAACACAGGTTATGATGTGGCATATGTTGGTGTACCTATTGCTGAATTACAAGGTTTTTTAAATAGTTTAGAATTATCTTCACAATTACCAAAAACAATCGTCTATTCTTTAAATTCTAATGATAATCTACTATTAGCAACGCTTTTAGGTAGTTTTCAAAACGATGAAATCACTGGAAAAATGCAGTTGGGAGCTGCATGGTGGTTTAATGATCATATTGAGGGGATGCTAGCACAAATGAAGGCTGTTAGCCAAGTGGGATTATTAAGTCAATTCGTAGGAATGTTAACTGATTCACGCAGTTTTTTATCATATCCTCGCCATGAGTACTTTAGACGAATATTAGCAAACTTTATAGGTGAAATGGTAGAAAATGGAGAATATCCTAATGACATAGAACATTTAGGTGAAATCATCCAAAACATTTCTTATTACAATGCACTTCGTTATTTTAATCTATAATTTTGATATATTTATTAGTATTCATTGACAAATTTTGTATTTCCGAATAAAATTAAGGAAGAGTGGGAAAAGGAGAAAGTATGAAGATAAATAGAACTACAAAACGTGCTATTGATATTTTAGAATTAGTTTCGCAAGAGCCGAAAAGTATAACTTTAAATGAAATAGCCAATAAATTGAATATACCGACAACCAGTGCCTTTGATATCATTCACACATTAAAATACATGCGAATGTTAGATGTAGTGGATGAATATTCAAAACTTTATTGTTTAGGGCCAAAGGCAGTGGCAATAGGGCAACAATATTTGAAAAATTATGATGTTATAAATCTCGCAAAACCATATATGATTGATTTAGCTGAAAAATTGCATAAAACAGTATTTTTAGCAAAAGAAATTGAGAACCAAATCCTTTACATTAATAAGTACGAACCTATTAATGCACTAATTACGATGGCAAATATCGGGACAAGAAATTATTTACATGGAACATCATTAGGAAAAGCTATTTTAGCGTTTTCTGATGATATTGAGGAAAAAGTTGAAAAATTAACATTAGTAAAAATAACAGAAAATACAATTACCGATAAAACTGAATTTATTGAGGATTTGAAAAAAATTAAAGAGCGCGGGTATGCTGTAGACAATGAAGAGTTAGAGGAAAATATGTTATGTATAGGGGCTCCTATATTTGATTATTCTAATAAAGTAATTGCTTCTATTAGTGTTTCAGCAATTAAAAAAATCAACACAAATGTAGAATACGAGGGCACATTAGTAAGAGATACAGCTGATCAAATATCGCTAAAATTAGGTTATATCAAAGGATAGATTTCTAAAGTTATCAATGTTAAAATTGGTAACTTTATGTTTTTTATTGTTTCTATCAATTAGCTATTGAAAATATCTATGTTTTGAAGTATAATAAAATACGAAGATACTTTGTATATGCGAATTAGGAGGGATGAAATGATTTTAGGTAAAAATATAGGTGATTTAAAAACCTATTTAGGAATAAGTAAAAATTTGGATTTTGCGATTCAATTTATTTTAAGTCACGACCTTTTAACTATAGAACCAGGCAAATATGCGATTGAAAATGAAAATATTAGTTTAATTCGGGAAGATTATGAACCAAGAGACATAAAAAAATGTTATTTTGAAGCACATAAAAAATATTTAGACATTCAAATCGTTTTAAAAGGGAAAGAAGGATTTGGATATTGTTATCTTAATAATCCAAATTTAATCGTGACCGACGAATATAATGATGTAAAAGATGTAAAAAAATATAATGCAAAGCCTGAATTTGTTTATGAAATGACAGATGGATCCTTCGCAATTGTTTTTCCAGAAGATGTTCATATGCCTAAAATTAAAATTGTTGATAATGTTTTTGTCAATAAAGCTGTATTTAAAGTTAAATTATAAGGAGTGTAATGATATGAAAAAATTTGATGTATTAAAAAGAATAACGGATGTAGGTGTTGTTGCTGTTGTTCGCGCTGAAAATGAACAACAAGCAGAACTTATTTCTCAAGCCTGTATTAAAGGTGGGGTTCCAGCTATTGAAGTGACTTTTACAGTTCCAGGTGCTGAAAAAGTAATTGCTTCTTTAAAAGAAAAATTTTCTTCTCAAGAATTAATTGTAGGTGCAGGAACTGTACTTGATAGTGTAACTGCTCGTATTGCAATTTTAAATGGTGCAGAATATATTGTCAGTCCAGGTTTTGATTTAGAAACCGCTAAATTATGTAACAGATATCAAGTACCTTACATGGCTGGGTGTATGACAATTACTGAAATGCTTCACGCTATGGAAGCAGGGGTTGATATTATTAAAGTATTCCCAGGAAGCGCATTTGGTCCAAGTTATATCAAAGCGATTAAAGGACCGCTTCCACAAGTTAACTTAATGCCTACCGGTGGTGTAAGCTTAGATAATGTTGATCAATGGATTAAAAATGGCTGTGTAGCAGTTGGTGTTGGTGGAGATTTATCTGCTCCAGCTAAAACAGGAGATTATGCGGGTGTTACTGAAAGAGCACAACAATTCATTGAAAAAGTTAGATTAGCTCGTTTGAAATAAGGTGTTAAATTGAAAAAAATATGTACAATTGGGGAAATCATGTTACGATTATCACCACCTTATTACAACAAGATAGAACAAACCAATACTTTTAATGCAATCTATGGTGGTGGTGAGGCTAATGTAGCAATTTCATTAGCCAAATTAGGACATAAATCAAAATTTATTACAAAACTTCCTAAAAACCAATTAGGAGAAAGTGCTTTAAAACACCTTCGTAGTTATAATGTTGATGTTGATGACATTGTTTTAGATGGCGACAATATTGGAATTTACTTTTTAGAAATGGGATTTGGCGGAAGATCATCTCAAGTATTGTACAATAGAAAACATTCAGCCTTTACTGATATCAGCTATGAAATGTTTGATTTTGAACGAATTTTAGAAGATACAAATTGGCTCCATGTTAGTGGTATTACCCTAGCTTTAGGTGAAAAGGCTCAAGATACGGTTGTAGAACTTCTAAAACGTGCAAAAGAAAAAAATGTCATTGTTAGTTTTGACTTTAATTACCGTGCAAAGTTATGGACTGTTGAGAGTGCTCATCAAGGAATTTTGCGGATTATGCCTTATGTGGATGTATGCTTCGCTAGTTTGTATGATATTGAAAATATTTTAGGCTTGAAAGTAGAACAAGAATTTGATGATGTATTAGAACATAGAAAAGCAGTCTTTGATTTATTATTTAAGACTTATCCTGTGTCTTACATATTTGGTACAGTTCGTCATATTTATTCATCTAATGAAAATAGTTTATCAGCTTATGCTTATGGACCGAAACAACTATACCTTACAAATGACTATAAGTTTAATATAGTAGATAGAATTGGTGGTGGAGACGCTTTTGTTTCAGGGGTCATTCACGGGTTAATTCAAGATTATAATAATTTTTATTATGCTACTGAATTTGGATTAGTGACCTCTATTTTGAAGCATACGATTCAAGGTGATGCTTGTATATTAAGCGAAGATGAAATATTAAATTTTATGAAAAATTTAGGACATGGAAATGTCAATCGATAAAATCATTCATAAAGAGGTGCATAACACCTCTTTTTTTGTAGAATTTATCACAAGAAAATATTATAATAGTAAATAGAGAAGGAGTTGGTGAAAAATGAAAACAGCTATATTTTATTTTAGCGGAACAGGTAATACTGAATACATTGCTCGTTATATTCATGAAAAATTGATATCATCAGAAATATTTAATATAGAAATGGTGCAAGAATTTGATTATTCCCAATATGAGGAGTTTATAATTGGATTTCCTGTATATGCTTGTGATATTCCCATAATAATGAAATCATTCTTAAAACAATTTCCTAATGAGAAGAAAAAATTATATTTATTTGCCACTAAAGGTATTTATAGTGGGAATGCTTTACAAAACGCCTATAAAATTCTAAAGAAAAAGGGCTATATCTTATTTGGTAAGATATCTTTAGTAATGCCTGGTAGTGATGGATTAGCCATGATGAAAAAAGATTCAAAAATGCTTAAAAAAATGATAAATAAAGATTTTCATCATATTAAAAAATTGGATAATTGGATTAATGAAAAAGTAAAGACTGGCCAAACTAAAGAAATAATGTGGTTTAATCCTTTGAATTATCTAGTTTATTATCTAATGAAAGGATTTTATCGCATTTTTGAAAATAAAATTAAACATAAATATCATGTTGATGACTCATGTGTTCATTGTCATCTTTGTGAAAAAAATTGTCCTGTTAGTAACATTACTGTTACTAACTTATCTGTTGAATTTGGTGACCATTGTTTATTATGTATGCGTTGTATCCATCAATGTCCTAATGAAGCAATTCAAATTGGTAAAATTACCCGAGGTAAATATCGATATAAAGGACCCAATAATGATTTTAAAGTATATAAAAAATAATATTAAGAACCCTATTAATATGAGGTGATTTTATGTTTATACCTAAACGATATGTATTTGAAAAAAAAGCGTTAGATTATCCTTTAGGACAATCCTTATTTGAACAGTTAACGAATGAACATAAAAATGTAATTGTATTAAAATCAAGTCGAGCGGTTCTTGATGAAATAACAACTATTGAAGAAAAATTTCATTATGGAAAAGAAACTTTAATTTTTAGTGTGAGGAGCTCCATGAATTTCATGAGCTGCCGTCCTAGTGCTCATTATCAAATTCCACTAGCAACAGGTTGTATGGGAAGATGTGAATATTGTTATTTGAATACACAACTTGGTGATAAACCTTATGTAAGAGCATATATAAATACAGAAGAGGTTTTACAACGTGCCAAAGCTTATATAGAAGAAAGAGGAAAATATACCATTTTTGAGGGAGCAGCAACAAGTGATCCATTACCTGTTGAACCTTATACACATGGTTTAGAAAAAGCAATCAAATTCTTTTCGAATGAACCATTAGGGCATTTTCGTTTTGTGACTAAATATCATAATATCGAACCTTTATTAATGATTGATCACAAAAATCGTACAGATATTCGATTTAGTATAAATAGTGATTATGTGATCGATGAATATGAACATTATACATCCCGATTAGATCAGAGGTTAGAGGCTGCTAAGAAAATAGCGAATCATGGATACCAATTGGGATTTATTATTGCACCAGTATTTTTATATGAGAATTGGCAAGCAAGTTATCAAAAATTAATCGATAAATTGAATGTAAAATTTAAAGATTATGTTAACATAATCACTTTTGAAGTCATTTCTCATCGTTACACTTTACGTGCAAAATCTAGAATTCAAGAGGTCTTTCCTCAGACAACATTACCTATGAACGAAGAAGAACGAAAATTTAAATATGGTCAATTTGGATATGGGAAATATATTTATCAATCGGATGATATGGAATTATTAACAAATTTTTTTAATGATAAATTAAGTCAAATGGAATTTCCAACAGAAATTAAATATATTATTTAAAGTTGGGATATTCTTATTTTTACTTCATTTAATTTTTTCAATTGTCATCATGTTAATGAAGAATTATTAATACTTCTCGAAACTATTTTACGGGAGGTATTTTTTGATTATCCTTTTTTAAAAATATGATTTACTATATAATAGTTATATATATAAGAAAATAAAGGAGATGATAAAATGAAGAAACTATATAAATTATTTGAAAATTTTCCGCAACTAGAATTAGAAAACTATATATTAAGAAAATTGAAAGATTTAGATTTTACAGAAATATTTGAGATATATTCTGATGCAGAAACGATAAAATATGAAGGAATAGAACCTATAGAAACGGAAGAACAATCAAAAAAATACATTGAAAATATCTTAAATGGTTATAAAAATAAATTTTTTATCAGATGGGGAATAGAAGATAAAACTAACAAACAAATTATTGGATTAATCGCATTACATCATATTGATTACAAAAACTTTAGTTCACAAATTGGTTACATTTTGAATAGAAGATACTGGCATAAAAATATAATGAATCAAAGCTTAAATGAAGTGATTTCATTTATATTTAATAATACTGAAATACATAGATTAGAAGTATCTATACATCCTGATAATATATCATCAATTAAACTAGCGGAGAAACTAGGATTTTTAATGGAAGGTTTATTACGACACAGTGCCTATAACAAAGCGACTGAAACCTTTGAAGATCGAATAATCATGGGTTTAGTCAATAACTAATTATTTATTTGCATAAAATTGTGTTTGAAAATAGTCAATCAATCATCTCAAAGATATAAGAAAAAACATAATAAAACGCTATATAAACCAAAAAGTTCATCTAAGTGGTTATAAATTTTGACCACTTTTTTTTATTGTGAAATTGTTATGGTTATTTAATTCATAAAACATAAACTCATGTGATTGGTGTTTTAGGTAAAATAAATTTCATTTCCTTCATTATATTTTAAAAACTGTAGTTTATAAAAAATACACATTTTCCATGTGTATTTTTGTATTGTTATTCGATGAAATAGGGGTCCATTAAATTTCTATTTCACTCTTTTTTTGTGCTAAGACTTGATGAATTGCTGTATGTATTTCTTCATATCCAGTACAACGACATAAATTTGATTGTAACCAATCTGCAATCATCTCATCGTTTGCATCAGGGTGAATATTGGCTAATGCATGACATACCATTAAAAATCCAGATGTGCAGTATCCACATTGAAAACTCCAATTTTCTACAAATGCAAATTGGATAGGTGCGCCATTTAGACCTTCTACGGTTGTTATCTTTTTACCTAGCGCTTCAACCGTTAGCATAAGACAAGATTTTATTGGCCATCCATCTACTAAAACTGTACAAGCCCCACAGTCTCCATTCTCACAACCAGGTTTTGCTCCTGTAAGTCCAAGTTGTTGTCTTAATGTATTTAATAAAATATCACTAGGTTTAATGGTGACATCTACCATTTCGTTGTTCACTTCTAGTGTAATCACCGTTTTTTCTTTAAATTCTAACATTCTACTCTCCACCTAACTTATTAAAGATTTCCAAAATCATCTGTTTGTACATAAACATTCGAAATTTGTCTGAACCTTCAATATCATTTAAAACAAAATCAGGCAAATGTTTGAGCGATTCATCAATACGAGTTTCAAGTGAACAACGCTCATCGTTTAAGATATCTTCAACAACTAAAGATCGAAATGGAAAATGGCAAAGACCACTGAAAGCAATTTTGTAATGATTCTTATCTTTTATAGCAACCATTGTGATAAGCGGATAAGCAATTTTATCATTTTTTGTTCTTTTTACATGTATATGAGGTATAGATAAATATTCCTCTTTTATGATTACCTGGACTATTAAATCACTTTTATTTAATTTAATTCCTTGATCAAACAAATCCATTACTGGTATCGTTTTTTGGCCATTTGATGATGCTATCACGACATCACTATCTACTGCTAGAAGAGGTAAAACTGCCTCATTATAGATAATAGTACCAGCCATATTACCACCTAATGTAATTTTGTCTTGAATAGTGTGGTCGGCAATTCGTTTTGCCGTAAGACTGAGGAGTGGGAATATATTTTTTTCAGCAATATCAGTTAGCGTTATGGCGCTACCAATTATTAACTTGTTATCATTTAATTCAAATTTTTGGCAAAGAGGGATACCTTTTATATCAATCACAGCGTCTATTTCTATATCGAAAGCACGTGCTCTAGTAATAATCTCTGTACCACCACCATAATAGACTGGATTCTTACCAAGTTCTGTTAAAAATTGAAAAAGATGAATGGCCTCATCAATAGTATCAGGTTTATAATAATCAAAATCCATCGGGATCATAGCTTTCCACCTGTCTTTTCTTGCCATATTCTTTCTGGTGTAATCGGAATATAATTAAAATCAAAATCAGTTGCGAGAGATAAAGCATTAACAAACGCTGCCGGGATGCCGATTATACCATGCTCGCCGATTCCTCGAATCCCAAAAGGGGCATCAATTTGCGGCTCTTCCACAAATTCTACTTCATATTTTGGTTGTTCACCATAACGTATTAATTTATAAGTCCTTAATGAAGTATCTTGTAACTTACCCTCATTATTGTATAGAAATTCTTCTCTAGTTGCTAAACCAAACCCCATGCACATTCCACCAGTGATAACCCCATGTGCGGTTTTAGGATTTATAACCTTTCCTGCATCAATAACTGTAAGGCCTCTAATTAAACGATAGGTATATAAATGTGGATCGTACAAAATTTCCACTGCTTGTGCTCCAACCGTCCATCCAGGACCTGCTTTTCCTTTACCGGTTTCTTGGTCAAGTGAAGTAAGATGCCGCATAATGAAACTACCGCGCCCGATAATTTGTCCCTCAACTGCTGAACCATCTTGATATTTATATCCATGGCATAATTGTTTGAAATTTACAAATAAATCAGACCTATCTGTTACATATACTTTTTCTTCATTAATACTTAAATCCTCGGGTGGACATTTTAGAATAGTGCCTGCTAAGGATTTTAATTGGCGGATTAAATCATCAGCTGCTTTAAGTATGGCTCTACCTAACATGAAAGTCGTCATACTCGCTACTGTTTTCCAGTGTTCGGGACAGATTTCTGTATCAACCTCCATTTTAATAAAAATTCGGTTGACCTCCATTTTCATTTTTTCAGCTAAAATTTGACAAGCTGTTGTTTTAGTTCCCGGACCAATTTCAACTGCTCCACAGTTAATATTAATACTTCCGTCACTATTAAATGTGAGTGTGACTCCTGAAATGGCAGAGGTAGGAGAATCGGAGGTTTTCCAAAAACAACTAATACCCTTGGCTTTGATGTAGCCATTCTCATCTAGTTTATTTCCCTCATCCCAGTTAATCATTTCTTTTAGTTTAACTAAACAAGCATTTAAGTTTCCAATATTGCTTTTTGTTGCTTTTACTTGAGTAGGTGTTTGGTCTCCATCTACTAATAAATTTTTGAAACGAATTTCAAATGAATCCATTCCAATTTGTTTAGCTAACTTTTCTATCGTTCTTTCTAAACAGAAGGTATAAGTAGTGTGGCTAAATCCTCTATAAGAGGTTGCGTATGTGTGATTAGTATAGACACATAAAGAATCACAAGAAATTGTTTCAATGTTATAGGGTCCAGAACAATCCACCGCAATTGCCTTAGCAAGACGTGGGCCAATATTAGAATAAGCACCAGTATCGACTAAGTATTGACAATCCATAACTTTAAGAAACCCATCACGTGTTGCTCCTAACTTTATCGTTGCCTCAAGTCCCATTTTACATGGATATGTTTTAATATCTTCTTCACGACTATTAGCGACACGAACTAGTCTGCCACCGACTGCTAAACTAGCTAAGTAAGCAAGAATTTCAATAGTTATAGGTGCTTTCCCACCGAAGCCACCTCCAACAAAGGGTACTTTAATAATGACATTTCCTTCGGGAATATTATAAGTATCACTAATTAATTTTTTAACCGCAAAAGGAGATTGTGTAGAGCTATCAATAAATACTCGACCGTCAGGTAAAATTTCACAACGTGCATTCCTTGTTTCCATCGCCACATGGTCTGATTGTGGTAAGTAAAACTTTTCTTCTATAACAACATCACAATCACTAAATCCACGTGCAATGTCCCCTTTCCTAATTTTAATGAGATCACATATATTTGAATGGTTTTGTGGATAGATATCTGTCACGGTTTTATTATAATCTGTGAGGTTTTCATGTATTAAAGGGGCATTCTCTTTTAAAGCATCACTTACAGAATTAACATTTGGAAGTAATTCATATTCAACATGAATTAATTTGAGTGCAAGCATTGCCTCATCTTCACTTTTTGCGACTACGAGAGCAACGGGTTCACCATAGTAACGAACTTTATCAATAGCGATAGGAGGTCTATCGTTTAACAATGTACCTACTAAACGAGGATAGAAATCACCTGTGATGACTGCTAATACACCTTTTGCTGCTTTAGCATCTCTTACGTCAATTGCACAGATATGCGCATGAGTATGCGGACTCGTTAAAATTTTGGCATGTAACAATCGTTGTGGTATTATGTCACCTGTGTACAATGCGCTCCCTGTCACTTTGTCAAAGGCTTCTTTTCTTGGAATATTTTTACCAATTCCATTTGTCATAATTATTTCTCCTTTAATTAATTGCCTAATTTTAGTATGAATCAATTCTTTTTATAATATAATTTTATAAATAATATAATTTTAAAAAGGGGTACAAAGAATTTACAAAAATCTAATCTTACAAGTTACAAGGTAGTATATCCTCTAAATAAACATTGAAAAAAGGATCATAAAAATAGAGTGTTTTTAGGATAGGAGAAATTTTATTATGTGCATAGAAGGATTAATATTAGCAGCCGGTCTTAGCTCACGATGTAAAGATTATAAATTAACATTAGAATTAGGTGGTAAGCCCATCATTTCTTTGTGTATTGAGGCAATGCTTGATAGTTGTTCGAAAATAGTAGTAGTTTGTGGGTATAAAGAGGAGATTATTAAAAAAATCGCCCTGTCTTATTATAATGTCGTGCCGATATATAATTCAGATTATCATAAAGAGATGATTGTCTCTATCAAACAGGGTCTTAAACTACTGAATGCTTCGAAAGTATTTTTAATTCCTGGTGATTATCCATTGGTCAAAAAATCTACTTATAAAAATTTATTAAAGCAGGAAGGCAATGTTATAATTCCTACTTTTCAAGGTAAAAAGGGTCATCCTATTTTATTAAGTCAATCAATTATTAAGGATATTATTAAAGATAATGCGCATCACAATTTACGTGATTACCTTGCTAAAAAGGATCAGAAATTAGTTGAAGTAAATGATGCGGGTATTTTAGTTGATATTGATACTATAGAAGATTATTACAGAATCTATCGGGAATTTAGTGAATAAAAATTTGAAAGGAGAGGAAGTGTACAATGAATAAAAACGATATTCTAAGTTTAGCAAAAAAAGCGATTTCAAAAACCCGAAACACAGGTGATATAACGCATCTAATGGTTTATTTTCAAGATGTCGATCATGATGGAATCGATGAAATGATTACCAGGTATTCACACAATCTCGAAGACTATTCGACTGTGTTGAAGTATATGAACGATGAATGGGTTATTTTTAATACAAATAGCATTAAACTTTATCCAGCTTATATTCATGCTGTGGGTGGGAAAAAATGGGGTTATATTAATGAAAGTGGAAAATTCATGATTAAGCCCAGGTTTAGTGAAGCGAAAGCATTTCATAATGAACGAGCCATTATTAAATATGATGATTTGTATGGAGTTATAGATGAAACTGGGAATTTTATAGTGTTACCTACTTATCTTATGATATATCCTTTCCATGAAAATAGAGCAATCGTAATGGATGATAAAGGATATAGCGTAATAGATGAAAATGGAAGTATTCTAACTGAAAAGCCTTATGCATTTATTAGTTCATATAATAATGAGAGAGCATTATGCAAAGAAAAAATAGATAATCATTTATTATCGGGATATTTAGATTTAAATGGCGAAGTGGTAATTCCTATTCAATATGAGGAAGCAAGTGATTTCCATCAAGAAAAAGCTGTAGTAAAGAAAAATAACTATCAGTTAATCAATTTAAATGGGGATTGTATTAATATATATCAATATCCTTATGTAGGTAACTATAGTGATTTCCGATTAGTATTTAATGATAATACACATTGTGGTTATTTAAATGAATTAGGAGATGTAATGGTAAAACCACTTTATGAATATTGTCAAGCATTTAAAGATAATTTAGCAATCGTCACCTATATGGGAGAAAATGCCGATAAATATGGGTTAATTGATTTAGCGGGAAACACAATCATAAAACCGATTTATAATGATATCAAAGCATTAGGTGATAAAAGGTATGCATTAGGCAAAGCTAAAAATATGAAGCAACCTTATATAGGCTCATATTATGCGATAGCTGATGATTTAGGAAAATTATTAACAGATTTTATTTATGACTTTGTTAACCCTTATGAAAACCATTTGGCTTCTGTAACTAAAAAAGACAAGACCTTTTTTATTGATTTAAAAGGTCAATTTGCGCAGTCATTACCTGTCGTAGCGGGAAAAGGTATGTTGAAATACTTAGGAAAAATAATTCAGGCTCATATAGATTCTGAGCTCTATTATATAGACGATGAGGGGAAAATAATTAATTATCCAAACTATATGATACCAATTAACGATGGTGTCGATGTCGTTATTAATAAATATAAACCTAATAAAAATTATCTAGTTTATTACCCTCAAATTGAAAAAGTACCCATTCAATATGAGGTAAATGATGCCTTAAAAGCTTTATCACTTGTTAAACCAGTTCCTATGCAATCACAATATGAATATTATGGTGATTTTACCGTCATTTATGTGTTAAATTTACTACTAGAGATAGAAATAGATGGCTATAAATATCCGTTTGGTGCTGCCCACGGTTTTCCATATCGACAATATGTGCATCTCAATTATAATACTGGTGTTTTTTACACATTAAATGATTTGTTTAAAGATGAATGTGATTATCTTTTGTTAATTGCTAAATGGGTAAAAGAACATACAACAAAAAAAACAGCTCCTTTTATTGATGAAAATTTTATGATAAAAGAGGAACCATTATTTTATGTGGATATGAATCAGCTTTATATTATATTTAAACCTTATGAAATTGCCCCTTATTCTGATGGGTTCAGAACTATCAAAATTCCATTTGATAAAATAATAGATTGCATAGATATTAATAGTGACTTTTGGCAGTCATTTCATTAAAAATGAGTTAAATACTCAAATATATTAACTTAAATAGCTATTGAAATAGAACTAAATTGATTAATAAGGAAAATATATACCTTCTATTTAATCGTTTAACTTATTTATTACTTGTTCCTATCTTGAAATAGAAATTTTTATATTCGTAATAGAATCTTTGTTACATTGTAATTTTATATGCAAAGACTAATATTTGGAAGTATTTGGGATATTAATTCATTAAACAAATGAATTAACACAACATATAATAAAGTATTAATTTGCTAGAGGTGATAGGAATGAAGGTTGATGCTTTTTTTGAAGGTGGGGGTATATTAGGAATCAGTTTTATAGGAGCTTGTAAGGCTTTAATGGATAGTGGAATTTATATTGATAATGCGATTGGTATATCATCTGGGTCCATGGTGGCATCGCTTATTATGTCAGGTTTTAGCGCAAATGACTTAATTAATATTTTAAATGTCTACCGAAACTTTAATTTTTTTAAACAAAAAACAACAACTGCAAGAAAAAAATACATAGGAAATCCATTATCTATATTATTAAATAAAGGTATTTATGATAGTGAAGTTATTGAAACATTTATGGAAGAAATTTTACTACAAAAAGGAGTTTCAATATTTAGTGATCTCATGGTTTCAGATGAGAGTAAACTTAAAATCATCGCTGCTGATTTTACGAACAAACGAATGTTGTTGCTTCCGGATGATCTTCCTTTATATGGAATTAATCCAAAAACTTTTAAAGTTTCGAAAGCAATTCGAATGAGTTGTGCGATTCCTTTCTTTTATACCCCTTATGAATTAAAAACGAATAAAACAAATTATATAATTGATGGTGGGGTCATTCGGAAAATACCAACATCAATTGTAAATAAAAATAAAGAATTAAATAAGTTAACACTGAGATTTAGAATTAAAGATAAAGGAAATAAATGGGTCAATTTATTTGATGACATTAAAAATACTACTTATATAAAAAAAGACGTTACTAGTTTCGAAAGGATGATTACAATCCATCATGATGGATTAATTAAAATGACTGACTTTGATATTAATAAGGAACAATTAATTTATTTATATAAACAAGGTTATAAAGCAGCACATCAATTTATTAAAGAAGAATTTTATGAATAGTTTTTAATTAAATGGATTTTAGTTACAGATCATCTGTAACTTTTTTTTGTAAAAATGTGGTATAATATAGATAGAGTCATGTTATAAAAGTTGGGAGTGTTAAAACTGGAAAATACGCAACAAGAAACTATAATAAATTATTTTAAAAGAAATGAAAAAAAAATAAAAGATTTTAAAATCGGAGCTGAATTTGAATATTTTGTCGTGGATAAAAAAACATTAAATGCCATTGCATATGAGGGAAATAACGGAGTATTAACTACCTTGTTAGAACTTTTATCCAAAGGATATGAGGGTATTTATGAAGGAAATCATTTACTAGGGTTAAAAAAAGGGGAATCAACCATTACATTAGAACCAGGCTGTCAATTAGAAATAAGTGTAAAGCCAGAGGCTGATTTAAATGCATTAGAAAAAGAATATAAATCAATTTGTACAGATGTATTGATGGCGCTTGATAAGAAAAATCAAGTATTAATGGCAACAGGTTACCAGGTACAGACACCTATAAATGAAATCGTATTGCTTCCTAAAAGAAGATATCAATATATGTATGATTATTTCAAAAAGTGTGGTCAATATGCACATAATATGATGAAACAAACTGCATCTACACAAGTATCAATTGATTATGAAAATGAATTAGATTATCATAAAAAAAATCGAATATTAAACAGTTTATCACCAATATTTTATGCTTTTTTTGATAATGCGCCGTTTTTTGAATCTGAGCTATATCAAAAACACGGTATTCGCTTGCAAATATGGGATGCTTGTGATAATAATCGATGCGGTATCATTAAAGAAGCACTAACGGATTCTTTTGATTATTCAACCTATGCCAATTATTTATTAAATAAAGAGATTGTTTTTAAAGATGATGTTTACCTTAGAAACACTTTATTTAAAGATTTATATAATCCAAGTAAATTATCTGATTTAGAACATGCGCTATCAATGGTTTTTCCAGATATACGTACGAAACAGTATCTTGAAATCAGAATGATGGATTCTATGCCATATCCTTTAAATCTAGCAGTTGTCGCCTTAATAAAAGGGTTATTTTATGATGAATCGAATTTAAATGAATTATATCAGTTAGTATTAAAATTCAAACAAGAAGATATACTCAAACTGAAAAATACAATCGTTATAAAAGGGATAGAAACACGGATAAATGAATATAGTATTTATGAAATGATGAAATACCTATTAACACTTTCTTATAAGGGATTAGGAGAGACAGAAAAAAGATTTCTCACTCCTCTGTCTAATTTAATACAATTAAGAATGACACCACAACAATTGACGAAAAATCAAATGAATTTAGGAAAAGAAAAAGCGTTAGAATGGTGTATGTTACAACAATCACTATTTGGGGAGGATTTTAAATGGATGCAAGCCATATAAACAATGAATATATACAATTAATTAAAAATGGAAATTATAGTGAAGATTATTTAAAAACACTAGAAAAAGTAAAAAATTCGAGTGCATTATATAAAGGAAAACCAATTCCTTATCTATATCATCCGATGTTTTTTACTGAAAAAGATATTGAACAATTTAGATATATTACTAAAATGTTAATGTCAATCGGAAATAAAGTGGTTCAAAAATATGTAGAATCTCAGTCTTATCGTATTAAATTTGGGTTTTCTCATTTATTAGAAGAGCTTATTCTTGTAGATCATGGCTATAAAACCAATATTCCTGTGGGAAGATTTGACATATTTTATAATGGTGATGATTTTAAGTTTTGTGAATTTAATACAGATGGATCATCTGCTATGAACGAAGACAATACATTAGCGAGAATTTTACTTGATTCAAAAGCAATGAAGAATATGAAGGAAAAATATGATTGTGATTATTTTGATAGTATCAATCCTTTAGTTGACGAAAGTATTAAATTATATAATGAATATACTAAAACAAATAAAAAACCAGTTGTTGCGATTGTGGATTTTAAAGAAAGCGCTACAACAGCTGAGTTTATTGAATTTAAGAAAGCATATGAATTAAAAGGCTACAAGACATTTATATGTGATGTGCGTGATTTAAAATATATCAATGGAGAACTTACCTATGAAGGAACGACTATTGATTTGGTTTACAGAAGAATCGTTACGAAAGAAATGATCGATAGAAGTAGAGAAATAGAAGATTTTATATCAGCTTATAAAGATAAAGCCGTATGTGTTGTAGGCCCAATTAAATCACAAATTTTACACAATAAAATTATTTTTGAAATTTTACATGATAAAGAGACACTAGACTTTTTAAATGAAGAAGAAAGAAAATTTGTCAAAAAACATATTCCAATTACAAAAAGGTTCTCAGGTGGATACGAAGTCTACCAAGAAGTGTTAAATAATAAAGATTTTTATATTATTAAACCATGTGATTTATATGGCTCTCGAGGTGTTTATGTAGGATTAGATTATTCAAAAACACAATGGGAAGAAAATTTAAAACAATGTTTTAATAATGATTATCTATATCAAGAGTATTTTAATCCATACGAACGGAATTTTATTCAATTTGACAATGATCAAGTAATGATAAGTCCTTTTAAATGTATTACTGGTTTATTTATCTATAATGAAAAGTTTTGTGGTTTATATACAAGAATTGGTAAAAATAGGATCATATCTGGCCTTCATGGCTATTATACAATTCCAAATATATTCATAAAATAAAAGTCCTTTCAGAAGAAATTGTTGAGAATGTGATAAAATAAAAAAGAAAATATTTCAGGAGGTTTAACATGAATGTTTGTTTACGAAATAGTAAAAAAGAAGATTATTTTGAAATTCAACTTAATACATTAAAAAATGAGTATGAAGAACTTAATATTTATTATCACTATGGAAATGGACCATTAAATTTAGAAAATATTGATGTATTAATATCAGGTATTATTTCAGAAACTGAATTAGAAACAGCTAATCAACTTAAAGTTATTATTTTTCCTTATACGGGAGTCAATTATCTTCCATTAAAAAGCATAGCTAATAGGGGTATTACAGTGGTTAATTCTCATGGACATGCACCAGTTGTTGCATTACGAGCATTTACATTGGGATTAGCATTATTAGGAAGAGTAGTGGAATTACATAATGAAATGAAACAAGGTAAATGGACTGGAATAGATAATACTTCATCTTGGTATTCATTTCTTAATATGCGCTGTGGTATGATTGGAATGGGTGAAATTGGTTTAAATTTAGTCAAATATCTAGAACCATTTAATGCCAAAATTGTCACATTAAAACGTTATGAGAAAAGATGTGTTGGGTTAAATGATGTTACTTATTACTCAACTATTTCAGAAGTATGTGAAAATTCTGACATTGTATTTGTTTCGTTACCACTCACTAAAGACACGAAAAATATTATTGATTCATCTATTTTAGAAAATATGGCAGGGAAATATATTGTGAATGTTGGAAGAGGTGATTTAATAAAAGAAGATGATTTATATCATGCTTTAGAGAACCACGTCTTAAGCGGAGCAGCGCTTGATGTATGGTATCAATATCCACAAAATAAAGAATCAATTTATCCATCTACGTTTCCTTTTCATGAATTAGATAATGTTTTATTATCACCACATTGTGCCGGGAATGCCGATGTGACAAGGAACTTAGTGATAGATGAAATCATCATGAACATCCGGCTTTACTTAAAAGAAAACAAATTAAAAAATATTGTCAGCATCACTAAAGAATATTAAATATAGATAATAAAAAGGAGAAAAAGATGATTCGGCAAGCGAATATAAACGATATTGAGATCATTTCTTCATTCAATTCGAAAATCGCATTAGAAACAGAAGGTCTTGAATTAAATGTAGCTAGAGTAAAACAAGGAGTAAGCGCGATTTTATCCGATTCTACTAAAGGTATTTACTTTCTATATGAAATAAATCAACAAGTTGTGGGTCAATTGATGGTAACTTACGAATGGAGTGATTGGCGCAATGGTTATTTTTGGTGGATACAAAGTGTATATGTAGAAAAATTATATAGAAGACGAGGTATCTTTCAAGAATTATATTCTCATGTTAAAAAATTGGTATCTTCAGACTCAACTATTTGTGGATTAAGATTATATGTTGAACGAGAAAACAAAACGGCACAAGCGACCTATAATAAATTAGGTATGGGTGAAACAAAATATCTATTATATGAGTGGGAAAAATAATAGATTATAATAAATTTCCAAAATGATTTTACTATTTCTTTCTTACCGCCTTTAGACAATCAACTTGTTTTGATATGACTTTGGTCGGTAAAAATCGCTTTTTTTAAATATGTACAGAGTCTAATATTGTTTTCGAAACAGTTGTTTCAATTGTTTTTCATCACCAAAAATGATGGCAATAATCTAGGCTCTTTTTTCATTTTTCTTTAATCGAAATATTCTAACACTTAAATAAAAATTTGCAAATAAACATTGAAAATTATTTATGACTGCAGCGTTTCATAGAATACAAACTTACTTTCCCATTTTGAAAATAGTTCTATAATGGCACTCTTTAAAAAATTTTTAAACACCTTTTCTTATTAAAATGTCGAAAAAATGCACACAATATTTTATATATGACTGTTAGGTAAGGATTAAAAATATGAGAGATACACCAAATTTAAGTCAATTAGTCAAAATAAAAATGAGAAAAAGAAAGAATTTACTAAAAAGAATTCATCAACCTTTTTGGATACCTTCTTCAAATTTAATACTCCTTTTTATTATCCTTTTTTTAATATTGGGTCTTTTATCTCATATAGGAACTAATTTTTTAGATGTATTTAAAATTAAGACACCTATTATCACATTCGAAAGCAATAAATATCAAAATTTAATCGCCATTAATACAGGAATTGGGGCTATTTTAGTGGGTATTACTTTTTTTGTGGCGCAAAGTTTGATGGATAACAGAGATCCGGACAGAGCGAGAGTCCTTTTATATAAAAGCTCTTTTTTTCCGCTTTTAACAATGAATATATTAATTTTTATACTTCTGTTATCTGGTCAATTGAATTATTTTATTATCGCTATTATGAGCTTTTTAGGGTTTTCAACCATCATTTCACTTAAAAGGACTGTTATGATATTAATAAAAGCAAGTGAGCTTGATGTTGCTAAGGAAAAAGTTTTTTTTGATATCTTAAGAAAAAATTATATAAAAATATTAAATTTAGAAATAAAAAAGCATATAGGTAACCAAATCCTATTATCATTCGATGAAATTTACAAACACAAATATAATGGAATAGTAACATTCAATCCATTTCTATTATCAATTGATAAACAATATATTCAAGTACATGCGCTTAAAGAAGGAACACTTATAGATATTAATTTTAAGCAATTAGAAAAATTAATTATATATATTCAGAATGTCCCTCTTAAAGAAGAAATAGATGGGACTCATATCGATGAAGAAAATATAACTTCCATTAATTTCTCGAGGAAACCCCCAAAAATAATCATTCACCCTATGGCATATAGTTCCATATCAGAAAAGTCTATTCTTTTAGAGGTCAGGAAAGATATCATAGATTATACACCAAATTTATATGAATATTTATATGGGCAACTAAATTCTATTTTTACGATTGAAAGTGATTATAATAAACAAGAAGCAAGATTTGAAGTATCTAAATTGAAAGATAAGTGTTTCGCAGCAATTTATAATCAAAGAACAGGTGAATTAGAAAAATTAATCAAAACATTTGAAAATTTAATTATTGAATTATATAAGTATATGAAATCCTATGGTAGTGTATTTAATCAATCAAAGATAATATTTGCGAATCATCAAATTAAACCAGTGGAATGGTTGTTTAATGATTTAAAGGAAATTGTTGAAAGAGGAATGGCAACTAACAATATACACATCATTATGATTGTTGCTTATATGCCTATATCACTTGCAAAAAAAGCAATTGAATATAAAGATCATTTAGTTTTTCAAGAATATATCTATTTTACCCAATTAATGTATAAATCAGCTAAAGAAAGAGAACGAGATAATATTAAAATCGCAGAATTTCTCTATGCGAGCACGGAAAGATATATAAATGAATTATCTGATTTCAATTTAATCATTAAATATAGAGAAGATAACTATTTTTCAATAAATGATTTTAAGGATTTCTCTATCTATTTATTAAAAGTTTATCAAAATTTACTAAAAACTAGTTTTGATAATCTAGATTTAATCAATTTTAAATATTATTTAAACAAATTAATAAAATTATTTGAGAATATTGACAGAAAATATAATTTTAATATATATCGTGAACATAAAGGATTACAAAAAGAATTAGATGATAAACGAATGCAAGTTCTATTTGGAGTGGGGAGTTGGATTTTAGCTAGAATTATTGAAAATAATACTAATGATTTGAAAGAATATTTTACAAGCATTTTAAAAGAATTACCTACAGATATTAAATCTCTCACTTCTGTTTTTATTGAATTACATGATTTAGAAACTGCTTATTTTTGGGGTTTAGAAAAATGGATTGAGGAAGAATACAAACGTCACGAGGTTTACAATTTTCATATTTTACATAAGTTAAGTCAATTTTATATCTTTTCCACACTAGAAAAAATAAATGTTAATAAGTTAAACGAATTGAAAACTTCTAAGATATCAGAGGATTTAGTATCTTTTATTAATGAGGAAAGTGAATTAATGAGGACTTTAAATGAAATAAAGACAAGTCCTCAAAAATGGCAATTTGTTCTATCAAATGAAGCGTTGCAAAATGTTGAAAAATTCATTCATTTACTTAATGAAATAAAAAGAGATTTTATTGATAAGGAACAGGAGCGAATAAATCAGACACAGGTTGATAAAGTAACAATAAATTTATTTAAAACGAGTGTATTAAATAATTATAAGATAATTTTTAGTATAAAAAATATCTTAAATTATTATGGATTAGTTACAGAAAAAATGATTGATAAGAAATTTGGGATTAATATCTTCTTAAATAAATTTACTTTTTTTAACAATGAATGTAAACAATATCAATCTGATTTTTATTTTGGAAAATACATTGTTCAAAGTATAAACAAAGTGATTATTGAGCAAATAGAAGAACAAATTCAATTAATTGATGAAAATCTATTTGATGAGGAAATTAAAAAAATTGTAAATTTAAATGATTTCATAATTATATCAGTTAATACTAAATTTCAGTATTTTAAAAGAGGCTCTGTTAAATACAAGAAAAAAATAAATTTAAAAGAATTTGAAGGAATATACAAGTTAAATAATCAAGAGATTTTAGCATATGAAATTTATGATTTAAATAGCCGAAAAGAAATCATTATTTTAAATATTAAAACTGTAGGGGAATTACTGCAAAATAGTAATAATAATTTGAATGCATTATCAATTGAAGTAATTGAAGAATCTAAGAAAGTACATGTACAAATATATGAGAGATTTACCTTTCAAACTAAAGAAATAACAGGCTTTAGGATTGTATTCAAAAATATACCGGAATAAAAACTAAACGCAATAATTTCATTTAGAACATCTATTTTATATAATGTTTGCATATCTAGTAAAATAAATTTTAATTTTTTTTGACAAAAATTTGTTTATTCTTAGATTTTTATCGTAATATATACAAATATCTTAAAATTTGCTATAATAATCATATTGATTGAGTAAAGACATGTTTTTAGAAAATATGATTGAAACCTGAGAAGGAAAGGAAGGTGAAAACCGTTATAAATTTATTAAAACTAAAAATAGAAAACCAAATTTTTTTTAAATATGGATTAGCTTTTAGTAGATTTTATGTAACGGAAATATGTTACCATATATTGTATTAGTACTCTGTTTTATGGTCGTTGTTGTACTCGCATTATTATGTTATGACAAAAATGGATTTACACCGTTTGGACGTTTTGTGATTTCATTTACGGTTATCTGCATTAGTATAGGCATTATTATAACGGTAATATTAACCGCATTAGGATTAATGTCCTTAGAACCATTATTAAAGAATATCAATTTATAAATATAATAAAAAGGAATTAACAGATTATCTTGTTAATTCCTTTTATAATATCTCTATATAATAAAAACACCATATAAACTACCATAAATCATGGCTAATAAAATGACAAAGAAGGGATGCACTTTATATTTTTGAAGTAGGATAAAACTGACTATTAAGATACAGATAGTTTGAATCCAGCCTATTCCTAGTAATGATCCATGGAAAAATTTATAAACTAATAAACCGAGTAAAATTGTGATGATTGGACCCACATAAGAAGTTAACCTCTTAACTACTGGGGATGTTTTATATTTATTAAGTAATTTTAATAAAGAAATCATTAATATTAATGAAGGAGCTACATAGGCAAATACACCTATGAAAGCACCAGGTACTCCACCTACTTGGTAGCCTATAGCCCCTGCTAGTTTTGTCGCAGTAACTCCAGGTAAAGCTGCTTGAACACCATTAAAAAGACCAAAACTATCACTTGTTAAGAAATGAAAATGCTCTATAACCTCGGTACCAACTAGTGATATTGAAGCTGGTCCTCCGCCATATCCAATAATACCGGGAATAAAAAAAGCAAAGAATATTTGTAAATATTGAGCTCCATTATTAATGTAAGGAAAGATATGGAGATTGAGAAAAATTTGAGAAATCGTTTGGTCTAAATTAAATATGACAAATAAAATCATGAGTAAAGAGAAAATTCCGATAAATAGGAAACGTTTCAAATCTTTCATATTTGGTAAAAAAGCAGCGATTAGGAATAAAATAATGAGAAAAGCTGGATGTATATTAAAAACTGCAAGTACGATAATAGCGATAAAAAGTAAGATGAAATGATTTTTTAAACCTAATGCTTTATTCGATTTTTTTAAAAATTGCCAAGTTAATGCCAACATCATAACTGTAACAACAGGGAGCACAGAACTAGTTGCTTCTTTTACCCAGGGTTTATCATAATTATTAGAAATCCAGGTAATAAAGAAAAGCATGATCAATAAACTAGGAAGTATCATCGCAATTAAAGCGCTTAACATGCCTAATATACCTTTTAATTGATATCCGATATAACCAGCTAATTTTGTTTGCGTAGGTCCGGGTAAAGTATTGGCTATTGCTAACATGTCAGAAAATTCTTCATCTGTTAACCACTTGTATTTTTCAATCACTTCTTTATGAAATAAGGGAATCGTGGCTGGTCCTCCACCGAAGCCGAAAACACCTATTTTAAGGATTGTTAAAAAGATTTGGTAATGTTTCGCGGGAGATGTTACCATACAGCAATTGCACCATCCGTTCTTTGTTCTGTTCCACCGACTAATACACCTGTTTTAGGGTTGCGCCAAATTATTTGTCCTCGGCCAAATCCGCCTGAATTATGTTCGACTCGTATCTGATGCCCTTTTTCGGCTAACCCTTTTATTATATCATTGGGCATGGATTGTTCAACAGTAACTAATTTATCATGCATCCATTGCCATCTTGGTGCATCTAATGCTGCTTGAGGATTTAAAGAAAAATCAATGGAATTCATGATTATTTGCATATGACCTTGAGGTTGCATAAACCCACCCATGACACCAAATGGTCCTACTGCTTCATTATCTTTAGTAAGAAATCCTGGAATGATTGTATGATAAGGTTTTTTACCTGGTTTTAAAGCATTATCATGGTTTTCATCTAAAGAAAAATTATGCCCGCGATTTTGAAGAGCGATTCCTGTTCCTGGGACAACTAGCCCCGAACCAAAACCCATATAATTACTTTGAATATAGGAGACCATATTACCCTCACCATCGGCCGTTGCTAAATAAACAGTTCCTCCTTGTTGAGGTGTACCTGGTGCTGGTTGAATTGCTACATCGTCAATTAAAGCTCTTCTTTCATTTGCATATTTTTCACTCAATAGTTGTTTTACGGTTGATTTCATATAATGAGGTTCTGTGATGTATTTCAATCCATCACTAAATGCAATTTTCATCGCTTCAATTTGTTTATGGAATGTATCAACACAATCACGGGAAGAGAATGTATCGTGTTTAAGTATGTTTAACGCCATTAATGCCACTAATCCTTGTCCATTAGGAGGGATTTCCCAAACATCATAGCCTTTATAATTCACATGAATAGGTTCCACCCATTCTGCTTGATAGCTTTCTAAATCACTTTTTTGAATAAACCCAGCGTATTTCTGTGAGAATGCAGCTATTTTATCTGCTAATTCACCTTTATAAAAACTTTCTGCGTTTGTATTTGCGATTAATTCTAATGTATGTGCATGTCCCGAAGATTTCCACACTTCTCCTATTTCTGGAGCTTTACCATTAGGAGCGAATGTATCAAACCAATAGTTAAATTCATCACCTTTTAAATTGTTTTTATATATTTTATAGGCATTTTCCCAATAATATCCTAAGGTTGGTGATATAGGAAAACCTTCTTTAGCATAGGCTATCGCAGGGGCTAACACTTCAGTTAAGGGAAGTTTACCAAATCTCTTGGATAATTTTGCCCATCCTGAAGGAGTTCCTGGTACTGTTACAGGTACAAACCCGAATCTGGGTATTTCAGTATATCCTTTTTCTTTTAATGCATTAATCGAAAGTGACATTGGTGCTTTACCACTTGCGTTTAGTCCGTAAAGCGCTCCTTTTGTCCATACTAAGGCAAAGGCATCACTCCCAATTCCATTTGAAGTAGGCTCAACAACCGTTAAGCAAGCCGCGGTTGCTATAGCCGCATCAATTGCGTTGCCTCCTTTTTTAATAATGTCTAACCCTGCTTGGGCAGCAAGTGGTTGGGAGGTTGCTACCATTCCTTTTTTCCCATAAGTTGCCATCCTTTGAGAAGGATAGGGATAAGACCTGGGATTATTATTAAACATCTGTTTCCTCCTAAAAAAGTTCTATTTATAATTTTTATCATAATACAACAATAGAATTGAGTCAAGTATAAATAAATAATCAGTTAAATATGTCAAATGTTATTTAGAAATAGTTAACAATGACGATAAATGTATTTGTTGCAGGTAATTTGTTTCATATCTCAATTTATTGTTGAATAATTTCTTTTTTTTGATACGATAACTTTAGTTGAGATAGGAGAGAGTATTAATGAATCGAAAATTAACTGCAAATGAAAAGTTAGCATATGGATTTGCAGGATTAGGTCAAAATATGGTTTATGCATTATCGCTTTTCTTTTTAATGTATTTTTATAATTATGTCTTTGAAGTAAAAGCTATGGTAGTCGGTGCAGTATTTTTAGTAGCGAGGATTTGGATGAAGGTAATGATTTTATAAATAAATAAAATTGGTGAAATTAAATGAGGTGATAGTAGATGACGTATTATCTATTATTACAGTTTTTTCTTCAAGATTATATGGAAGTAGAAGCCATAAAATAAAAAAATCGAAGAAGAATTTATAAAACTAATGATTGGTAATATGATATTTAATAGAAGCATTGAAATTACTTTTAATAAAAAAGATCAATTGATATATTGAAAAAAAGAAATCGTTTAAAATATTCATAAAAATATGAGAAAACATTTTTCTTTGGGGAAATGTTTTTTTATTTAGTGTAGCACATATAAGTTATTTGAAATTGAATGATATGTTAAGGAAAAAAATCGACAAATATTATAGATTTGTATTTACAAATTCTAAAAAAATTTATATAATATACTATATAAAATAGTATAACACATATATCGAGGTGATAAATTGATACAGTTAAATAATCGACTTAAACAAATCATTGAAATTGTAAGGAAAAATCAACCAATAACAGGAGAACAAATTGCGACTCATTTAAATCTTACAAGAGCAGCATTAAGGCCTGACCTAGCCATTTTAACTATGTCAGGAATATTAGGCGCCCGACCAAAATTTGGTTATTTTTACATCGGGTTAGATGAGGAAGTTCTTATTTCTAAAAAATTGAAAGAAAAAAATGTGGATGAAATCATGGGTTTGCCTATTGTAGTAAGTGAAGATGTTTCGGTTTATAATACAATCGTCACAATGTTTTTAAATGATGTAGGCACAATCATCGTGAGCCATAAAGGATATCTTTATGGTATTGTCTCGCGAAAGGACTTATTGAAAGCGGCAATTGGCGGTGGAGATATTAATAAAATACCTGTAAGTGTTGTAATGACTCGAATGCCAAACATTGTTTTCATTACTGGGGAAGAAACCGTTATTTCAGCTGCTAAAAAACTAATAAATCATGAAATAGATTGCTTACCTGTTGTAAGTGCAGAAATGATTGATGATAAGGAATGTTTTAAGGTAATTGGAAGATTGACTAAAACCCATATAACAAAATTATTTGTAGAATTATCAGGGGAATAAGAGGAGGGCATGATGAATAGTTTAGTTATTTATGTCATTTCAGATTCGATTGGGGAGACAGGCGAACAAGTTGCAAAAAGTGTTATCAGTCAATTTGAAATACAAAATTATGAAATTAGGAAATATCCACATGTATTGGAAATAAATTATTTAAAAGAGATATTAGAAAATGCTAAAAAGGAAAATTCTATCATCATCTATACTTTAGTTGAACAGGCCTTATCGCAATATATGAATCGATATTGTGAGGAAGCATCTATTCCTTATATTGATTTATTAACACCATTACTCAACGCGATTGCATATAGAACTAATTTGAAACCACTGAGAGAGCCAGGCATCAATAGATTATTAGACGAGCAATATTTTAAACGGGTTGAGGCTATTGAGTTTGCGGTTAAATACGATGACGGAAAAGATCCAAGAGGAATATTAAAAGCAGATTTAGTATTAATCGGTGTTTCACGAACATCAAAAACTCCTTTAAGTATGTATTTAGCTAATAAGAATTTATTAGTTGCAAATGTACCGTTAGTTCCTGAAACTCCACTACCAAAAGAATTGTATCAAATATCTATCAAAAAAATAATTGGCTTAACTAACTCACCTGAAAAATTAAATATTATTAGACAAGAGAGATTAAAAGCGTTGGGACTTTCAGGCTATGCTAGTTATGCTTCTATGGAAAGAATCCTAGAAGAAATAGAATATAGTGATGGGATTATGAAAAAATTATGTTGTCCGGTTATTGATGTATCAACAAAAGCAATAGAGGAAACAGCAGGATTGATTATCAATATACTTAAAAATAATGGCTTTAAAATTTTAAAAGACAGTTTATAAAAAGGAGAGAAACACATGGGTCAATATGTTTTTAACTTTAAAGAAGGTTCTAAAGAACAAAAAAAATTATTGGGTGGAAAAGGTGCAGGTTTGGCTGAAATGACTCGCATTGGATTACCTGTACCTAGTGGTTTTACTATTACAACAAAAGTTTGTCATTTGTTTTATGAAAAGAATCAAAATTTATGGCCAGATTTAAAAACAGAAATCATAACTGAACTAGAAAAACTTGAAATAGAGATGGGAAAGAAATTTGGAGATTCTTTGAATCCATTACTTGTTTCTGTTCGCTCAGGGTCTGTAGTATCAATGCCCGGAATGATGGATACGATATTAAATTTAGGATTAAATGACAACACGGTTTTGGGATTGGCACATAAGACCAATAATGCTCGCTTTGCTTATGATAGTTATCGGCGTTTTATTCAAATGTTTTCCGATGTGGTCATGGAAATTCCTAAATATAAATTTGAATATGTCCTTGATAATATTAAAAATAAAAAGCAATATACATCTGATTTAGATTTTACAGAGGAAGATTTATTAAATATTGTGGTAGAGTTTAAAAAAATATACAAAGATGATAGAGGAACTGACTTCCCTAGTGATCCTTTAGAACAATTATTTTTAGCGATTGTAGCAGTCTTTAAATCTTGGAATAATGAGCGAGCAATTATTTATCGGAAAATTAATGATATTCCCACTGACTTAGGAACTGCGGTAAATATTCAATCCATGGTTTTTGGAAATATGGGAAATAAAAGTGGAACTGGTGTTATTTTCACAAGAAATCCCTCAACAGGAGAAAATAGTCTTTTTGGTGAATATTTAATAAATGCCCAAGGTGAGGATGTTGTTAGTGGCGTTAGAACACCTAGGGATATTGCTTCGTTATTAATTGATATGCCTAATGTGTATGAACAATTAAATACGATTGCAAGACAGCTAGAAAATCATTATCATGATATGCAAGATATAGAATTTACTATAGAAAATGGAAAATTATTTTTATTGCAAACACGAAATGGTAAAAGAACTATTCAAGCTGCGATTAACATCGCCGTTGACATGGTTTTAGAAAATAAAATCACCAAACAAGATGCTATTATAAATATCGATGCTAAACAATTAGATCAATTATTACATCCTAATTTTAATCCAATAGATTTGAGTAAAACTGAGGTTTTAACAAAAGGATTACCTGCTTCCCCTGGTGCTTCTTCCGGAAAAGTGTATTTTAATGCGTTAGACATACTTAAAGCGAAAGAACGGCATGAAAAAGCCATTCTCGTTCGTCAAGAAACTTCACCTGAAGATATCGAAGGGATGATTTATGCAGAGGGGATTGTTACAAGTCGCGGTGGTATGACAAGTCATGCAGCTGTTGTAGCACGTGGTATGGGTAAATGTTGTATCGTTGGTTGTATGGACATGAAAGTTAATGAATCGCAAAAAGAATTAAGAGTGGGTGATATATATGTTAAAGAAGGTGAGTACATCTCATTAGACGGAATCACCGGCAATGTATATTTAGGCCTCATAGAGACAATTGATATTAATACAACAGAAAAATTTCCAATATTTATGGAATGGGTTGATGAATTTAGGCAATTAAGTGTTCGGGCTAATGCAGATTCACAAAAGGATGCTCAATTAGCGATTGCTTTAGGAGCTGAGGGGATAGGTTTATGCCGGACAGAGCATATGTTTTTTGCAGAAGATAGAATATTAGAAGTAAGAAAAATGATTTTATCGAAATCATTTGAAGAAAGAATGATTGCATTAAATCAAATATTGAAAATGCAGATTAAAGATTTTGAGAGCATTTTTATAGAAATGGACGGTAGACCATGTAATATTAGACTTTTAGATCCCCCTTTACATGAATTCTTACCGGCTAATATATTAGATATACAAAATCTCGCAAAGGAAATGAATTTGTCAATTGAAGAAATTCAAAAAAGAATTGAAGATTTGAAAGAATTTAATCCGATGTTAGGGCATAGAGGATGCCGAATAGCTATCACTAATCCTGAAATATATATGATGCAAGTACGAGCAATTATTGAAGCTGGTATTCGTTTACACCAAAAAGGAATTCAAGTGGTTCCTGAGATTATGATCCCTCTTGTTGCAGATGTCTTAGAGTTTAAAGTAATAAAGGATGAATTAATTCAGGTCATAGAACAGATATTTAAAGAATATAATATCGAGATTGATTATACAATAGGAACAATGATAGAAGTTCCCAGAGCTTGTTTATTAGCTGATGACATTGCTCGAGACGCACAATTTTTTAGTTTTGGTACTAATGATTTAACGCAAATGACATTTGGATTTTCACGTGATGACAGTCATAAATTTATTAAAGAGTATTTACATAAGCACATATTAGAAAAAGATCCCTTTCAAGAACTTGATCAAAAGGGAATAGGAAAATTGATGAAGCTTGCAGTGGAGTTGGGTAAAAAAACAAATCCATCTTTAAAATTAGGAATTTGTGGGGAACATGGTGGAGAACCTAAATCAGTTGAATTTTGCCATTTACTTGGATTAAATTATGTTTCATGTTCACCTTATCGGGTACCAATCGCTAAACTAGCTGCTGCTCAAGCAAGAATTAAACAGGAAAGAGGTGAGGGGAATTGACAAATGATGAGAAAATAGTGGGTTTTATTTTTTCTTATAAAGGGTATAAAGAAATCCAGGAACAAAAACCAATTAGTGGATTAACAGAAATTAATTTTAATCATCTATTATCAAAGTTAAATCGCAAATACCCTGAATTATTTCCATTTACTAATTGGAAAAATTATAAAATAACCAACGCTTATGATTCTAATCAAATGTATGATAAATCAGTTATAAAAGAGTTAAATAATTTACAAAGAATCAAAAATCAATTAGATGGTTTATCTATGGTAATATGTTTGGGTGAAACAGCTTATTTTGCCGCTAAAAATGTTGTAAAAGAATTTAATTTACCAATTCAAATAATTAAAACAAAAAATTTACATTGTCCTGCCAGTCGTCACATAAAAACATTACAACAAAACATAAAAAGAACACGAACTAATTATCAAATTATAGAATTATTTAATGAATTAGATAAAGAATTACATATAAATTTTGAAAACAGTTATTGAAAAAATAACTGTTTTTTCTTTTGAAAAAAAGTTGAATTAATAATAATTGAATGATACTATATTAATATTGAATTCAATTCTTAATTACGAATCTAGGTGATATTAGTGGGAAACAAAAATAGGGCACAATTTCTAGAAGAAAAGAAAATATCAATATTATTGCTAACACAATCAATTCCTATGATTATTGCTCGGTTTACAGATATTGTTTATAACATGATTGATACATTTTTCGTAAGTTATTTAGGAATTACTGCGATTGCTGGAGTTGCGGTGACACTTCCTCTTACTAACACAATTGGCGCAATAACCGCTATGTTCGGACCTCCTGCTGGGTCGTATATTTCACGATTATTAGGAGCTAATGAAAAGAAATTAGCAGATAAAACAGCAAGCATGTCGCTTTTAATTGTCATTATAATGTCAACTTCAGCTACTTTTGTTGCATATTTATTTTTAAGTCATTTATTAATTTTATATGGAGCGATTGATGAGGTCTATAACTATGCATTCCTTTACATGAGTGTTTTACTTTATTCTATTCCGCTTTCGGCTATTAATAAAATGTTAAGTAATGTGATTAGAAGTGAAGGAAACTCCAAATTAGTGATGGCGAGTTCAATTACCTCATCTGTATTAGATGCTTTATTAGATGCTTTTTTTATTTTAGTACTAAACTGGGGTATAACTGGAGTAGCATTTGCGACTGTTTTAGCATATTTTTCTCAAACTTTTATTTATTTAATTTATTTTTTAACAAAAAGAAGTTTTATTAAAATTAAATTGAAATATATGCGAATTTACCCAAATATTTTAAAACAATTATTGATGCTTGGTATTCCCTCAACTTTATCTGATACTTTGAAGAATGTAGTGGCAGGACTTTTCAATAATTTAGCATCACAATACGGTAGCGGTGTTCTTGCTGCAATGGGAATTGTTAACCAATTAACGAAGATGTATGATTCATTTGTCATTGGCTTTAACCAAGGATTGAGGATTATCGTTGGCTATAATTATGGTGCTAAAAAATATCAACGTGTTAAACAAGCAATTATGGAATCAGTCAAATGGCGATTTATCATCGCCACAATCCTTGGTGTATCCCTCATTTTTGTAGGAAAACCAATTGTACATATCTTTATTAAGGATAATGATAATGCTGTTTATTTAGCTACTTTAGGAGTAATTTTAACTTATTTAGTCTCTCCTTTTAAAGTGGCATTTAGTTCAGTTGCTATCCATTTTAATATATCAATCGGAAAACCAATTTCATCTTCTGTAGTAACTCTTTTTCAAGAGGTTATTCTTTTAATTCCAGTCTTTTTACTAATGGAACATTTCTTTGGTGAATTAGGTGTGTTTTTAACAAAACCGCTAGTTTATTTGCTAGCTGGTTTTCTTGGACTGTATATGATTAAAAAAAGTATGAAAGAAATAAATCTTAAAATTGGTGAAATCAATCACGAAAAAGAAAAAATTTGATGCTAGATATTAAATATTTTCTTTTTTTCTGTTATAATGTTAATGAAAGCGTTTTTAAGGAAAGGAAGAGAAAAATGAATAAAAATTATGTAGCCCCACCTTATCGTATAAAAATGGTGGAACCAATAAAAATGACAACACCTGAAGAAAGAATTGAGAAGTTAAAGGAAGCAGGTTACAATCCTTTCGCGTTAAAAAGTGAAGATGTTTATATTGATTTATTAACCGATAGTGGAACAGGAGCTATGAGCCATTATCAATGGGCAGCATTAATGCAAGGTGATGAGGCTTATGCAGGAAGTAGAAGCTTTTATCGGTTAGAAAAAGTGGTTAAAGATATCACTAATTATCAATATGTCATTCCTGCTCACCAAGGGCGTGGTGCTGAACAAGTAGTAATTCCTCAATTAGTGACAAAAAAGGGTATGTATTTTATTAGTAATACACATTTTGATACTACAAGGGCACATGTTGAGTTGGCAGGCGCTAGAGCGATTGATGTTGTTATTGAAGCTTGCTTTGACACTGAAACTTATCATCCATTTAAAGGTAACTTTGATCTTGAAATATTAGAAAAAGAAATCAATGATAAAGGTCCAGAAAATATTGCAGGAATTATCATGACAGTAACCAATAATTCTACTGGTGGACAACCGGTTAGTATGGAGAATATTCGGTTAGTTAAAGAAATAGCGAATAAATATCATATAAAAACCATTATCGATGGGGCTAGATATGCTGAAAATTCCTTTTTCGTTAAACAACGAGAACAAGGTTACGAAAATAAGACTATTCGAGAAATTGCCCTTGAATTATTTACATATGGCGATATCTTATTAATGAGTGCCAAAAAAGATGGTTTAGTTAATATTGGTGGATTAATCGCTATTAAAGATGATTTTGATCTTTATCAGAAATGTCGCACTTATATTGTTCCTATGGAAGGATTTCCAACTTATGGCGGGTTAGCTGGCCGGGATATGGAAGCACTAGCCGTTGGGTTACAAGAAGCATTAGAAGAAGATTTTCTACGTCACCGAATGGACCAAGTCCGTTATTTGGGTGATAAATTAAGGGAAGCTGGAGTACCCGTTCAATACCCTATAGGAGGACATGCTGTTTTTGTTGATTGCAAAAAAATATGCCCTCATATTCCTTATTCACAGTTTCCTGCTCAAGCTGTTTGTAACGCAGTGTATTTAGAAGCTGGTGTAAGACCCGTTGAAATTGGTTCATTTTTATTAGGACGTGACCCAGATACAAAAGAAAATTTAGAAAGTCCATTGGAATTCATGCGGTTAACGATTCCGAAGCGTACTTATACCTATGCCCATTTAGATGTTGTTGCGGATGCCGTTATTGCTGTTTACAACCGTCGTGAAACTTTGGTTGGACTTGATTTTGAATATGAGCCTCCTGTACTCCGTCATTTTACTGCTAGATTAAAACCAATAAAATAAAATGAATAAGCTACCTATGATTAGACTAAATCAAAGGGTAGCTTATTTTTATGTTTTAGAGTAATATTTTCATGCATATGACTTATCATTAATTTTAATGAACTAATCTATTGGCATTTAATAAAAATATTTTAAAAAATGAACTATATTTGCAGAAGTATGAAATTCGTTTTGCAAGGAAATTTTTATTCAGTTTTTTTTAGAAAAAATACTTGCTTAGATATCATATGAATGATAATATAATAACAGCAAATCTATTTCTTATATACGAAATAGAAAGACATAAAAATAATGTGAATAGAGTTGAAAATAATGAATGTACAAGTAAACACAAATTTATTTAGACAAGATATATTTAAAATTCCGAAATTAGTATTAGGTCTAATTTTTGTTTCATTGGGTTTAACGTTTTCTAAAAGGTCAGGTCTTGGTATGTTACCTTGGGGAGTTTTTCATACGGGTATAGCAAATGTGACAGGATTAACATTTGGTGAGGTAGTGCAAATTGCCGGAGTTATTATTTTGGTATTATCTATTATATTTGTTAAGATAATTCCTGGTATAGGTACTATTATTAATGTAATTTTGGTGGGTTTTTTATACGATGAATTTAATAAAATAAATGATAATCTACACCTGTTAGCTAATTTTGATCAAACTAATAAATCGATGAGGTTTGTTGATTCACTTAATAATGCTGTAAGTGTGTTTAATAACAATTCTCATCTTGGTATTCAGGCTATCTATTTATTTTCAGGAATATTTTGTAGTTCGTTAGGAGCTGCTGTTTATATTAGTTGTAGATTAGGCGCAGGTCCTCGTGATGGGTTATTTGTAGGTGCTACACAAATGACGGGAATTAGTGTTAAATATACAAAACCAGCCATAGAATTAGTTGCGACTATTACAGGTATTTTATTAAAAGGAGCATTTGGAGTAGGGACGATTGTTAATGCCCTAATTTCTGGGTATTGTATTCATTTCTTTTTCCGATTATTAAGGTTTGATACAAAAAAGCAAAAACAAAAAAGCTTGTTATCCTATTTTTATAAAAACTAATATAATGAAAAATATTTTAACTTAAGGGATATAAAAATATCTCTTTTTTGTTTTTTAGATAAGTTTATATTATGTAATCTGTGATTAAATTTACTAATATTAATTAAACAGTACTCGATTTTAAAAGAAATGAATTGACAAAATGGTAAATAAATGCTAAAATTTATATTAGAAAACGCTTACATATTTAAGTGGGTAGAGGCGCATTTATAATGTATACATAATCGGAGGTTTGGCACCAGTGAGGATTATGAAAGATTATTAATGCCGAAATGAATAATTGTGCCAACCTATTATTCATTGGAATTTCTTTGTATGGAAGAATTCTGTCATTGGTTTTATCAATGGAGCGCTACCGGTTAAACATAAATTATTTTTTTATGTTTAACCGGTTTTTTTAGTTTTATAGAAAGGAAGAAAAAAAATGAATGAAGTGATAATCAGACTTAGAATGAGTGCCCATGATGCTCATTATGGAGGAGGGCTTATTGATGGTGCTCGTATGCTTCAATTATTTGGTGATGTGGCAACGGAATTATTAATACGTAATGACGGGGATGAAGGTCTTTTTAGAGCCTATGAATCAGTAGAATTTTTAAACCCTGTTTATGCAGGAGATTATATTGAAGCTGTGGGTCGTATCGTTAAAATTGGAAATACTTCACGAAAAATGGAGTTTGAAGCACGAAAAGTCATTATTCCAAGATATGATATCAATGATTCTGCATGTGATGTATTAATTGAACCGATTATTGTTTGTAAAGCCATTGGTACTTGTGTTGTTCCTAGAGAAAAAATACGAAAGGGTTAGGATATTTAATGGAAAAATTAATTATTACTTCGGCAATATGTGGAGCTGAGGTCACAAAAGAAAATTGTTGTGCAGTGCCATATACAATTGATGAAATTGTCAGGGAAGCATATGGCGCTTACATGGCAGGTGCTAGTATCATCCATTTACATGTTCGAAATGATGATGGGTCTCCAACCCAAAATAAAGCAAGGTTTAAAGAAGCGATTGATGCGATAAAAGCACATTGCCCAGATGTGATTATCCAACCATCAACAGGTGGAGCAGTTGGTATGACAATTGATGAACGGCTACAACCAATAGAATTGAACCCAGAAATGGCAACATTAGATTGTGGTACCTTAAACTTTGGTGGTGATGATATCTTTATAAATACTGAAAATGATATCATTGAATTTGCTAAGAGAATTCAGGAAAGAAATATCAAACCTGAATTAGAATGTTTTGAAAAAGGTCATATTGACATGGTAATGAGGTTATATAAAAAGGGGAAAATAAAAGGACCTCTACATTTTAGTTTTGTTTTAGGTGTTAATGGTGGGATGAGTGGAGAATTAAGAGATTTCTTATATATGAAAGAATCCCTTCTTGGAGATACAACTTATTCTGTTGCAGGTATTGGACGTTATGAATTTCCTCTTGCAACAGCAGCAATTATTTCAGGGGGACATGTCCGAGTCGGATTAGAAGATAATATTTATCTAACAAAAGGGCAATTAACTAAATCTAATGGCGAGTTAGTTGAAAAAGTGGTTCGTTTGGCTAAAGAATTAGGTAGAGAAATTGCTACCCCAGATGAAGCCCGTAAAATATTAGGAATAAATAAATAGGAGGACTATAAAAAATGAAAAATGGAAATAAGTTTGGAGTTCATCGTGTTATTGAACCGATTGGTGTATTGCCACAAGCGGCACAAAAACTTGATAATACTATGGAAATCTATAGTAATGAAATTTTAATTGATGTTTTAACATTGAATATTGATTCTGCAAGTTTTACACAAGTTAAACAAGTGTGTCATAGTGATAAAGAAGAAATGAAAACTATGATCTTAGATATTGTTTCAAAAAGAGGAAAAATGCAAAATCCCGTAACTGGGTCTGGTGGAATGTTAATCGGAGTTGTTAAAGAGATTGGTCCGGATTTTCCAGATAAAAGTTTAAAAGTTGGCGATAAAATTGCAACTTTAGTATCTCTTACATTAACACCTCTTAAAATTGCTGAAATTCTAAATATTAAATTAGATGCAGACCAAGTGGATGTAAAAGCACAAGCTATTCTTTTCGCATCAGGAATCTATGCTGTAATTCCATCTGATATGCCTGAAAAATTAGCACTTGCCGCATTAGATGTCGCAGGAGCACCTGCACAAGTAGATAAATTAGTTAAAGAGGGAAATAGTGTAGCTATTATTGGTGCAGCTGGAAAATCCGGTATTTTATGCTGTTATCAAGCAATGAAAAAAGCTGGTCCTAATGGAAAAGTGATTGCTATTGTGAGAGGTGAGAAACATAAGCAAGAATTATTAGACTTAGGCATTGTTACCGATGTTGTCTTAGCAGATGCTACAAATGGTATCGATGTTTATGAGAAAGTATTAGCAATTAATAGTGGGGAAGCAGTCGATGTTACTATTAATGTCGTGAATGTAGCTAATACAGAAATGTCTAGTATTTTAATCACAAAAGAAACGGGAATTGTTTATTTCTTCTCAATGGCAACATCATTTACTAAAGCTGCATTAGGAGCAGAAGGTATTGGTAGCGATGTGACAATGCTAATTGGAAATGGATATTCAAAAAATCATGACCAAATCACACTAGATATTGTTAGAGAGTCTGAAAAAATTCGAAAAGTATTTGAAAATAAATACCTTTAGGAGGAATTTAATTGTTAAAAACAAATATAGAATATTTAAAGAGAAGAAAGGCTTATTTTCCATTAGTAACCGATGAACAATGGAATAATTGGCACTGGCAAGTACAAAACCGAATTTCCTCTTTAGATGAATTAGGAAAATATATTGATTTAGGTGATGAAGAAAAAGAAGCAATTGAAAAAGTTTTGGGAAAATTTAGGATGGCAATTACTCCCTATTATTTAACATTAATGGATCCTAATAATCCAAAGTGTCCAATTAGAATGCAAGCTATCCCAACAATTAATGAGATTTTGATAGGGAGTCATGATTCTGAAGACCCACTTCATGAAGAGGTAGATTCTCCTGTCCAAGGATTAACACATCGTTATCCTGACCGTGTATTATTTTTAATTACTGATATGTGTTCTATGTACTGTAGACATTGTACTAGAAGACGTTTCGCTGGTCAGAATGATAATGAAGTTTCTTTAAAACGCATCGATGCTGGGATCAATTATATTAAACAGCACCCTGAAGTGCGAGATGTATTACTCTCTGGAGGAGATGCTTTTTTAGTAAGTAATGACCGAATTGAATACATTTTACAAAAATTAAGAGCTATTCCACATGTAGAAATCATCCGCTTTGGCACCAGAACACCAGTTGTTATGCCACAGCGAATAACAGATGACTTAGTCAATATGCTTAAAAAATATCACCCGATATGGGTCAATACTCATTTTAATCATGTGAAAGAAATAACACCTGAATCAAAAAAAGCGATTGCTAAACTAGCAGATGCGGGAATTCCATTAGGGAATCAAACAGTATTATTAAAAGGTGTAAACGATTGTGTTCATGTGATGAAGGAACTAGTACAAAATTTAGTAGCTATACGTGTTCGTCCTTATTATATCTATCAATGTGATTTATCTATGGGGATTGAACATTTTAGAACACCTGTATCTAAGGGAATCGAAATTATTGAAGGTCTAAGAGGTCATACAAGTGGGTTTGCTGTCCCAACATTTGTTGTCGATGCTCCCGGTGGTGGTGGCAAGATTCCAGTTATGCCACAATATTTAATTTCTCAATCGCCAGGAAAAGTTATTTTACGTAATTTTGAAGGGAAAATTTCAACTTATTATGAGCCCGTCGATTATCAAGAAAATTGTCAATGTGAATATTGCACTTCAGAAAAAGAAAACGATACTATAGGGATATCTCGGTTACTTCAAGGAGATCAATTTAGTTAATATGATGGAATTGATTGAAGGTTATGAGGTCATATCTATTGTTGGTATGGCCAAAAATGTGGGAAAAACGACCACACTCAATTATATTCTAAGCCATCTATATCATAAGAAAAAAGTAGGTTTGACTTCAATTGGTAGAGATGGTGAAAAATTAGATGCGGTAACGAATACCCCTAAACCTAAAATTTATATTGAAAGCGGAACAATTGTTGCGACCACAACGGTTTGTTTAAATAATTCTGATTTCACTAAACAAATTTTAGAAACAACAGGGATAAATACCCCATTAGGGGAAGTGGTGATTGTTAAAGCTTTAAGTGATGGTTATGTCGATTTGGCAGGGCCATCATTTAATCAGCAGATAAAACGAATAATAGCCATTTTTAAATCATATCATGTGGATATTACTTTAATAGATGGTGCCATTAGTCGAAAAGGTTTAGCTGATTTTGATGTGAGTGAGGCAACTATTTTATGTACAGGTGCTGCTTACTCGAGTCAAATGAAAACCGTTATCGAAGATACGGAACATTTTGTTCACTTATTCACTTTAAAAGAGGTTTTGCAGCCAGCCTTAAAGCTAACATTTCAACGTTTGATGAATAATGCTCCGATATCCCTTGTTTTACAAGATAAAAGTGTTCAGCAACTTCATTTGAAAACTGCTTTGAATTCAGCTAAACAAATTACAGATAAGTTAACAAAAGAAGTAGATTACTTGATTTTAAGAGGTGCATTGACGCAAGAATTACTTATGTTACTCATTGAAAATCGTGATAAATTTAATTATTTGACAATTATTATTCAACATGCCACTAAATGTATTTACGATAAAAATACAAGTGACTTATTAAATAAAGTCCATATAGACATTCAAGTTTTAACAAAAACTGATTTACTTTGTGTTTCGATTAATCCAACATCTCCTTATGGATATGCATTTGATGAAGCACAATTCTTGAAAAATTTTAATCTGAAATTACCAATTTATAATGTAATGAGGGAAAAACAATGAATCAATTTATGGATGAAAAAGTAAAAGAAATGATCGGATTTAATTATTTAATTAAGCAATTAACGATTAATAGTCCTTATGGCATCTCTTATTTGCGTCATTTAGAACCTTTTACAAACCCAGAACAATTAATGAAGGAATATCAATTAATTGCGATATTTATTCAACATCTTAATAAGAATGAATTAGAAAAAGTAGAATTTACTTTACATAAATTAAAGGATATCTGTAGTACAATTAAAAATTGTCGTGAAGGTGAAGTTTTAGATTTAGTCGACTTATATGAAATAAAAATGCAAGCAATTACAATGAATGAATTAGCAGATTGTTCTAACGTATTAAACATCGAGGAATTCTTCATTGAAGATTGTCTTGAAATTATTCAGTTATTGTCGCCTAATGAAACCCAAATTACCGCTGATTTTTATATTTATAATTCTTATTCCGAACATTTAACACAGATTCGAGAGGAAAAAAGGAAAATTGAATATCATTTTTTTGAATTAAATGATAAAGAAAGAGAGAAATTACAAACATTACGTTCGAAATATGTTATTTTAGAGCGAGAAGAAGAATTACAAGTTCGAAAGAAATTATCAAAAAAACTGACTATTTTAATTGAATGCATGGAAAGAAATATTGAAAAAATAGCTCATGTTGATTTTCTCATCGCTAAAGCAAAATTAGCAATTTTATATCATGGGGTAGAACCCATTATTTCAGCAAATCAACTTTATTTTCAACAAATGAGTAACCCGATGATTAAATATCAAGTAGAGCATTTAGGAAATGGGTACACAGAAAATTCATTAGACATGCACCAAGGTACTACCGTGTTAACAGGTGCCAATATGAGCGGTAAATCCTCAGTTATTAAAACAGTTGCTTTAAATGTATTCTTAGCACACTTAGGATTTTATGTGTTTTGTTCAAACGCAAAAATCCCTCTTGTTTCAGGTATAGAATATATTGGAGGAGAAACTGAAAATTTCATCCATGGACTTTCTTCTTTTGGGCTCGAAATATCATCGATTAACGAGACGATACATAGAATGAAAAAAGCTACTTATTTAGTCTGTATAGATGAGTTTGCTCGCTCAACAAATCCGAGCGAAGGTCAAAAATTTGTATCAGCTTTTGCTCAGTTTTCAAATTTCTATCCATCTTATACAATACTTGCTACACATTATGATGGTGTTGTCACGAAAGAAATGAATCATTATCAAATCGTTGGTTTAAAAGAAGAAGAAATAAATGCGAGCGCTATTCATTCAATACGTGATATCCATCGATATATGGATTATTCATTAAAAAAAGTAACACAAAATCATTTAGTTCCAAAAGAAGCTTATAAAGTATCCGTTCTGCTGGATATAGATCAAGATTTTAAAGTTTTTTTGGACAAATGTTATGAGGAGTGATATCATGAGTAAACTGAATTTAGATCTAAATATGGTAAGTGATGCTAGAATATATGCACAAAAAATCGCTTTAGATGTTCAAAAATTTATTGATCAACATACGACAGTTACGGTTGAAAGATCGATATGTCGTTTAATTGGAATTGATGGAGTTAATGAATTAGGTGTGCCCTTACCTAACGTGGTTGTAGACCACATTAAAGATAAAGGTAATATTGGTTTAGGTGTTTGTTATTATTTAGGAAACGCGATGATTGAAACTGGATTATTACCACAAGATATAGCAGAAAAAATTGCCTCTTATGAATTAGATATAACAAAATTACCTAAAAATGATATCCAGGATATCAGGGTGAAATTAGAGCCAGTCGTTATGCAATATTTAGATTTTATTAAATCAAATAAATTGTTACGCCAGGAATTCATAGATGAATATGGAGCTAAAAAAGGACCTGAGTTATACGTTATTGTTGCTACTGGTAATATTTATGAAGATGTACGACAAGCAGTTGCTGCCGCAAAACAAGGTGCTGATATCATTGCGGTGATACGTTCAACAGGTCAATCTTTATTAGATTATGTACCTTACGGTGCGACAACTGAAGGGTTTGGTGGAACCTTCGCAACGCAAGAGAATTTCAAAATTATGCGTCAGGAGTTAGATGCAGTGAGTCGTGAACTAGGTAGATATGTTAAACTAGTGAATTATGCATCTGGATTATGTATGCCAGAAATCTCTGCGATGGGTGCATTAGAAAGATTAGATGTCATGTTAAATGATTCTTTATACGGGATTTTGTTTCGGGATATTAATATGAAACGGACCTTTGTCGATCAATATTTCTCTCGAGTCATTAATTCATATGCAGGTATTATTATTAATACTGGTGAAGATAATTATTTAACAACATCAGATGCTATAGAAGAAGCGCACACTGTACTTGCTTCCCAATTTATTAACGAACAATTTGCATTACTAGCTCATCTTCCCGAAGAATTACAAGGATTAGGTCATGCCTTTGAAATTAATCCAAATATTGAAAATGGATTTTTGTATGAACTCGCACAAGCTCAAATGGCACGCGAAATATTTCCGAATGCACCTTTAAAATATATGCCTCCAACTAAATTTATGACAGGCAATATTTTTCGAGGTCATGTTCAAGATGCATTATTTAATATCACAACGATATTAACTAACCAAAAAATTCATTTATTAGGAATGATGACAGAAGCGATTCATACCCCTTTTATGTCTGATAGAGCCTTAGCAATAGAAAATGCTAATTATATCTTTAAAACCATGAAAGATATCAGCGGTGAAATTGAATTTAAAACGGATGGTATTATTCAAAAAAGGGCGCAAGAAGTATTAGAAAAAGCCAATAAATTGCTCTCTCAAATTGAAAAGACCGGTATTTTTGAAACTATTGAAAAAGGAATCTTCGCAGGTATTAAGCGACCTCAAAATGGAGGTAAAGGACTTAGTAATGTCTTCAAAAAGGAAGAAGCCTATTTTAATCTAATATTAGAATTCATGATTTCTTCATTAAAGGAGGATTAATATGGGATATTCATTAGAAAAAAAAGATTTCGATAAAACATTAGATTTGACAAATGTCAAACCTTATGGTGATACCATGAACGATGGAAAAGTTCAGGTAAGTTTCACCTTACCAATTCCATGTGATGAAAAAGGTGAAGTTTGTGCAAAAGAGTTAGCAAAAAAAATGGGTCTTTTAGACCCGGCGGTTGCACATTGTCAAGCATTAGATAAAGAATTTTCATTTTATATTATATATGGAAGTCTTATGCATACTGTAGATTATACTGATATTTATGTTGAGACGATTGATAATGAAAAAATGGATATGCTTGAAATAGAAAATTATATCAAGGAAAATATTAAAAGAGAAGTTGTCGTTATTGGTGCTTCAACAGGAACCGATGCTCATACAGTAGGCATAGATGCTATAATGAATATGAAGGGCTATGCTGGTCATTATGGTTTAGAACGCTATCATGGAATTGAAGCCTTTAATATGGGAAGTCAAGTAGAAAATGAGATATTTGTTCAAAAAGCAATTGATATGAATGCAGATGTCTTATTAGTATCGCAAACAGTTACCCAAAAAGATGTCCATGTTAAAAATTTAACTAATTTAATTGAATTACTTGAAGCTGAGGGGATTAGAGATCAAGTAATCCTTATTGTCGGCGGACCCAGAATATCTCATGAATTAGCGAAAGAATTAGGATTTGATGCTGGTTTTGGTGTAAAAAAATTCGCGGAAGATGTTGCTTCATTTTTTGTAAGTGAACTAGTTAAAAGGGATTTAGTTCATCGTTTGCCTTTAGGAAATAGAAAAATAACGGAGGAAATTTATGAAGACAATTCTTTATGAAGTAAATGAAGATGTGGCGTTAATTACATTTAACCGACCAACAGCGTTAAATGCTTTAAATCGGGAAATATTAATAGAATTAAATTCGTTACTAGATAATATAAAAATGGATAAAAGTGTTAATATTGTTGTTTTTACAGGTATGGGTAAAGCATTTATCGCAGGTGCTGATATTAGCGAAATAGTTCATTTTTCTGATGAGGAAGCAAAACAATATTCGCAATTTGGTTCAGAAGTTTTTCATAAAATTGAATTATTGGAAAAGGTGACGATTGCCGCTATTAATGGTTATTGTTTAGGCGGAGGTAATGAGCTAGCCTTAGCATGTGATATTCGCATTGCTTCTAATAAGGCAAGGTTTGGCCAACCCGAAGTTACTCTAGGAATTACCCCTGGATTTTCAGGAACACAACGATTACCTAGATTAATAGGAGTCTCTAAAGCGAAAGAATTATTATTTACAGGTAAAATAATTGATGCAGAGGAAGCTCATGAAATTGGTTTAGTCAACATAGTGACATCATATGAGTCATTAAATGAAACAGTAGACAGCTTTATTAAATCTATTTCTAAAAATTCAATGAATGCTGTATTACTTACAAAACGGGCAGTTAACGAAGGAATTGAAGCACCACTAGAAGATGGAATTGAATTAGAAAATATCTATTTTGCACGTTGTTTTTTACATTCCGATCAAAAAGAAGGTATGACAGCATTTTTAGAAAAAAGACAAGCAAATTTTCAAAAATTGGAGGAGTAGAATGAAAGTTTTAATTATTGGAAGTGGAACCATGGGAAGTGGTATTGCGCAGACCATAGCTCAATCTGGCCATGATGTCATTTTAAATGATATTTCATCCGAACTCGTAGCACGAGGATATCAAATAATTGCTAAAAATTTAGCTAAACTTGTTAATAAACAAAAAATCTCAGAAGTTGAACAAAATACCATATTAGATCGAATTACGACTTGTACAGACCTTAAAAACGCCAGTTTTGTTGATTTAGTCATTGAAGCTGCTATAGAAAATATGACTATCAAAAAGAAAATATTTACTCAATTAGATGAAGTGATGGAACCTCATACTATTCTTGCAACGAATACTTCCTCATTGTCCATTACTGAATTACAAGCGTCCGTTTCAAGAAGTAATCAAGTAATTGGTATTCACTTTTTTAATCCTGCACCAGTCATGAAACTAGTGGAAATTATTAAAGGATTAGGAACAAGTTCAGAAACTCAACTTTTTGCAGAAAAATTTGTGAGAAGTATTCAAAAAGAACCCGTTATGGTTGAAGAGGCACCAGGATTTATTGTTAACCGTTTATTAATACCAATGATTAATGAAGCTATTGGTGTTTTATCAGAAAATGTTGCATCAAAAGAGGATATCGATAAAGCTATGATGTTAGGAGCGAATCATCCGATAGGACCACTAGCTTTAGCTGATTTAATTGGTAATGATGTAGTATTAGCGATAATGGAAGTATTATTTAAGGAATTTGGGGATTCAAAATATCGTCCCCACCCCTATCTAAAGAAAATGGTTCGGGCTAATTTATTAGGAAGAAAAACGGGGATTGGTTTTTATAGCTACAACAAATAAAATTCGGAGGGATAATATGAAATTAATTGACATCAAAAAGTTTAAAGATTATTTCAAAGATGGCATGTCAATTATGGTAGGTGGATTTATGTCTGTAGGGACATCAGAGCCATTAATTGATGCTTTATTAGAAGCAAATGTAAAGGATTTAACCATTATTTGTAATGATGCTGGATTCCCTGATAAAGGAGTCGGGAAATTAATTGGAAATAACCAAGTAAAACGTCTCCTAGCTTCTCATATCGGTTTAAATCCAATTGCGGGTAAACTTATGTCAGATGGTTTATTAGAGGTTAATCTGATACCACAAGGAACTTTAATTGAACAAATTAGGGCTGGCGGTGCTGGGCTTGGTGGGGTATTAACGCCAACAGGAATAGGGACACTTGTTGAAGAAGGTAAACAAAAAATTATTGTAGATGATAAAGAATATTTACTTGAAAAACCCTTAAAAGCCGATGTTGCTATCATACGCGGGTCTAAAGTTGATAAATATGGAAATATCATATATAATGCAACAACACGAAATTTCAATCCAATAATGGCGATGGCTTGTGATAAAGTATTTGTTTGGCCAGAAGAATTAGTTGAAGAGTTAGATCCTAACTATATTATGACTCCACATATATTTGTAGATTTTATAGTCAAGGAGGATAGAGAATAGATGGATAATGAACAGATTAAAGAAATTATTGCTAGACGAGTCGCTTTAGAATTAGATGATGGGGATGTTGTTAATTTAGGGATAGGGTTACCAACATTAGTAGCTAATTATGTTCCTGAAGGTATAAATGTCTATTTTCAATCAGAAAATGGCTTAATCAATTTAGGACCTATGCCTACTAAAGATGAAGAAAATCCGGATTTGACAAATGCAGGAGGACAATTAGTGACTCTTTTACCAGGTGGTGCTTTTTTTGATAGTTCTATTTCATTCTCTATTATTCGTGGTGGACATGTCGATTTGACAGTCTTAGGTTCACTAGAAGTTGATGAAAAAGGCAATATTGCTAATTGGATTATTCCTGGGAAAATGGTTCCTGGTATGGGGGGAGCAATGGATTTATTAGTTGGGGCTAAAAAAGTTATTGTTGCGATGAGTCATACCAATAAAGGGAAACCTAAAATCTTAAAACAATGTACTTTGCCTTTAACTGCTAAAGGAGAAGTAGACATGATTTTCACTGAAATGGGTGTCATGGAAGTGATACCTGAAGGGTTGCGTTTAATTGAAATTAATCCGTTATTTACTTTAGAAGAAGTTCAATTAAATACAGAAGCAGAATTAATTATTTCTAAAAATTTGAAAAATATGGAAGTATAATATGAAATTAAAATTAGCTGATTTTCTCTGGATTTTTATATTATTATTAATATTGTTAATCTTGGTATTTAATCAATCTAGAGATTTATTTATTGATTTAACGACTAAGTATCCCTATTTAATGGGATTTATTAAAACTGCAATTCTTGCGACAATGGGAGAATTATTAGCTGCAAGAATTTTAACGAACCATTACCGTGTAAAAGGAATTCAATATAAGTTCATCATCTGGGGGCTAATTGGATGTAGTTTTGTTTTAGTATTTCAGATATTTGCATCTGGTGTGACTAATGCCCAAATACATCATTTGTTACCGTACATAAAAGACTCTACATTACTATTCGCCTTTTTAACGAGTACAATAATGAATTTAATTTTTGCTCCCACATTCATGGCGTTTCATCGTATTACTGACATGTACATAGAGTTAGGTGATGGAAAATTTAACAAGATACGAAAGATAAAAGGGGATGAAGTCCTATCAAATATTGATTGGAATCATTTTATAAAGTTTATCGTATTAAAAACAATCCCTTTCTTTTGGATACCAGCTCATACGATTACCTTTTGCTTAGGAGAAGAATATCGTGTACTTATGGCTGCTTTCTTGTCTATCGCATTAGGAATCATTTTATCGACTACTAAAAGAAATAAAAGAAATCCTATTTTTGTAAAATAATGATTAAAGATATTCTTTAATATTTAAAATGATGGTATAATTATAATGTATGCGTTTACAAAAAGAATAGTTAGATCAATGGTTTTTTTTAATTTGAATCATCTTTTTTCTAAAATCCACATACTATTTTAATCATATAAGGAGTTGATATATTGAACCACGTTCATGTAACCTCAGAAATTGGCAAGCTAAAAACTGTATTATTACATAGGCCTGGAAAAGAGCTAGAAAATTTAAAACCAGAGTGGTTAGAACGACTACTATTTGACGATATTCCATGGCTTGAACTTGCTCAAAAAGAACATGATGAATTCGCTAATGTATTTCGTAATAATGGAATTAAAGTTCTGTATCTAGCAGACTTAGTAGCGGAAACATTGAATCAAAATAAAGAGATTAAAGAACAATTTATTACCCAATTTCTTAATGAAGCACATGTGACTAGTGAGACATTAAGAATAGTTATGGTGGATTATTTAAATTCTTTTCAAGATACAAAAGAAATGATTGAAAAAACGATGGCAGGAATTAGAAAAATTGAGGTACCAAATTGGACGAAACGAACTTTAACCGATTATATCGGGGACTATCCATTTGTCTGTGATCCGATGCCAAATTTATATTTCACGCGAGATCCATTTAGCTCAATTGGGAATGGAATTTCAATGAGTAAAATGTTTACCTTAACGCGTAGTAGAGAAACCATATATGCTGATTATATTTTTAGACATCATAAATTATATGGTGGAAACACGATCGAACGTTATTATAATCGCAATGAAACAAACTCATTAGAAGGTGGAGATATTTTAGTATTATCAGATAAAGTACTCGCAATCGGAGTGAGTCAAAGATCTCATCCTACAGCGATTGAAATATTAGCTAAAAACTTATTTTATCATTATCCTACTTCTTTTGAAGTAATTTTAGCGTTTGATATTCCGAAAAGTAGAGCATTTATGCATTTAGATACGGTGTTTACACGAGTTGATTTTGATAAGTTTACTTTACATAATCAAGTTGATAATATGTTTAAAGTATATGAGTTAACGAAGGATCCTTTAAGAAAGGGTAAATTACGTGTTAAACCCATATTTGATCGTTTAGATACGATTTTAAAACACTATTTAAACGAAGATGTAAGTTTGATATCATGTGGAGGAGGCGATGAGGTTATTTCTGGTAGAGAACAATGGAGTGATGGTGCTAACACATTAGCGATTGCACCAGGAGAGGTCATTGTTTACGCAAGAAATTATGTCACTAATTCCATATTAGAGAAACAAGGTGTGAAAGTACATGCCATCGCTTCAAGCGAATTATCTAGAGGGCGCGGTGGTCCTAGATGCATGTCGATGCCTTTATTACGTGAGGATGTTTAATTAGATATAAAATTAGGAGGAAAAGAAATGCCGGTTAATATTAGAGGAAAAAGTTTATTAACTTTATTAGATTACAGTCCAAAAGAAATTAAATACTTATTAGACTTAGCTATTGGATTAAAAAAAGCAAAAAATGCCGGGTATGAAGTACCTAGATTAAGTGGTAAAAATGTGGTCCTATTATTTGAAAAGGATTCGACAAGAACACGTTGTGCCTTTGAAACTGCAGCTTATGATTTAGGGATGCATGCGACTTATTTAGGACCAACAGGAAGTCAAATGGGTAAAAAAGAAAGTGCTGCGGATACTGCTAGAGTTTTAGGAAGAATGTATGATGGAATTGAGTATCGTGGTTATAAGCAAGAAACAGTTGAAGATTTAGCCAAATATTCAGGTGTACCTGTTTGGAATGGTCTAACTGATCAATTTCATCCAACACAAATTTTAGCGGATTTTATGACGATACTAGAACATAAAGGTCGTTTAAAAGGGATTAAGTTTGCTTATGTAGGGGATGCCCGAAATAATATGGGAAATTCTTTAATGATTGGAGCGGCAAAAATGGGCTTGGATTTTAGAGCTGTTGCTCCTAAAGAATTATGGCCTAATGAAGATTTTGTGAAAGAATGTCGTGAAATTGCCTCTCATACACATGCTGAAATTACACTAACGGACGATGTTATTGAAGGTACAAAAGATGTAGATGTTATTTATACTGATGTTTGGGTATCTATGGGTGAGGCAGATGAGGTTTGGGAAAAGCGGATAAATTTATTAAAACCTTATCAAGTAAATATGGACATGATAAAAAATGCGGATGAATATGTCATCTTTATGCATTGTTTACCAGCATTCCATGATACAACAACGGTTATTGGGAAACAAATTTTTGAGAAATTTGGACTAACCAGTATGGAAGTAACAGATGAAGTATTTGAATCAAAACATTCAGTCGTTTTTGATGAAGCAGAAAATCGTTTACATACGATTAAAGCAGTTATGCAAGCTACGATTGGTATATAAAATAGGAGGAAAAAAATGTCAAGAATTGTTGTTGCTTTAGGTGGAAATGCATTAGGCAAAACACCATATGAACAGTTAGAATTAGTTAAAAGTACAGCGAAATCGATTGTTGAACTAATTGCTAAAGGAAATGAAGTTATCGTTACCCATGGAAATGGTCCTCAAGTTGGAATGATTAATTTAGCATTTGAAAGCGCATCTTTAAGTGAAGCTAAAACACCAGAGATGCCATTTCCTGAATGTGGTGCTATGAGTCAAGGGTATATTGGTTATCATTTACAAAACGCTATTTATACAGAACTTAATAAACAAAATATTGATAAAAAAGTTGCAACTATCGTTACTCAAGTCATTGTTGATAAAAACGATTCTGCTTTTATTTATCCATCTAAACCAATTGGTTCTTTTTATAGTAAAGAAGAAGCCGAAAAAATAGAACTAGAAAAAGGATATATCTTTAAAGAGGATGCAGGACGGGGATATCGTCGTGTTGTACCTAGTCCTAAACCAGTTGATGTAGTTGAAAAAGAAATTGTAAAAACTTTAGTTGATGCAGGCCATATTGTGATTACAGTTGGGGGAGGCGGAATCCCTGTTGTAAAAGAAAATGACCATTTAATAGGAGTTCCTGCTGTCATTGATAAAGATTTTGCTAGTAGTAAAATAGCTGAAATATTAGAGGCTGATTTTCTTTTTATCTTGACTGCAGTTGAAAAGGTATCAATTAACTATAATACACCAAATCAAATAAATTTAGAAACATTAACTGTCACAGAAGCAAAAGAACATATCGCTAATAATCAATTTGCAAAAGGTAGTATGTTGCCTAAAATTGAGGCATCATTAAATTTTGCTGCCTCAAAAAAAGGAAGAGTCGCTGTTATTGCCTCTTTAGAAAAGGCAAAAGAAGCATTAGAAGGTAAAAGTGGTACTAAAATAACTTTATAGAGGAGTTGATAAAGTGAGAACTGAGAAAGATAAAAGTAGCAATTTGGGGATTGGGAGCCATGGGAAGTGGAATGGCAAAAATGATTCTCAAGAAAAAAGGATTTGAAATTGTTGGGATATGTGACCGAAATCCTAATTATGTTGGGAAAAACATTTTTGAAATTTTAGATGTTGCCCAAAATGGGCATCCTGATGTTATAGTAAATGGAAATATTGATGAAGTGGTATATGAAAAATCATGTGATCTTGTTTTATTAGCGACAGATTCATTTACTAAAAATGCTTTCCCTAAAATAAAATTATTACTAGAAAAAAAAGTCAATGTCATATCAACTGCTGAAGAAATGGCTTATCCAAAAGCACAAAATCCCGATTTAACAAAAGAAGTTAGACAAAATTGCCAAAGAAAATGGGGTCACCGTGATAGGGACAGGTATTAATCCTGGAATGATGATGGATTTATTAGTGGTATGTCTCACGGGAGTTATGGAACATGTAGAAAATATTGAAGTGAAACGTGTGAATAGTTTATCACCATTTGGACATGCTGTAATGGAAGAACAAGGGGTAGGTCTTAGCGTCGCGGAATTTGAAGAAGGATTAAAGAACAATACTTTAGCTGGCCATGTTGGTTTTACTGAAAGCATTCACATGATTGCAGATGCTCTCAAATGGGATGTAGATAAATTCACACAACAGATGAAACCCATTATAACCGATGTTGACAGAAAATCTCCATATGGATTTGCGAAAGCAAATGATGTATGTGGCGTAAATATGACTGGACAAGGCTATGTAAATGGAGAGGTTAAAATTGAAATGATTCATCCTCAACAAATAGAGCCACAATTAGGTGGTGTAAATACAGGAGATTATATCCATATTAAAGGAAATCCAGAGGTGAATATGGCAATTAATCCGGAAATAGATGGTGGTATGGGAACAATCGCAATGTGTGTCAACATGATTCCCCATGTCATTAACAGCCGTCCAGGATTAAAAACGATGATTGACCTTCCTGTTCCACGTGCAATTATGGGTGATGTAAGAGAAATGATTGAGGAGGGTGAGTAAAATGCTTGAAATTGGATCATGGGTTCAAATTCATAAAATTGTTTTACAAAAAGAGGAACGTGCACCTCAAGTACCTGATGATACGAAAAAGGTACCACTTGAAATGTGGGTAAAAGGCTTTTTAGTTGATTATGGAAATATTGGTGATTGGGTTCATATTAAAACTGTGACTGGTCGTATTAGAAGAAGGCGAACTTAGTTCAAGTGAACCCATTCTATAAGCATAACTATGGGCATTATGTTCCAGAAATTCTAAAAATTGATCAAATCGTTAAACAATTTATGTATGGAGATGAGTTCTATGAATAAGGATATGTCTTATGCAGCTGTGATGTCTCGTCGAAATGAGATCATGAAAAAATCTGTTGGCGTTGACTATGATGCATATGAAGATTTAGGAATTGGATTTGACTATGAAAAAATGATGCAAGATGTTCCTTATTCATTTGAGGAAATTAAAGAGATACAAAATCAGAATGGTGTAGGTAATACACCATTAAAAGAACTTAAAAATATTACAGCATTGGTACGGAAATTAGCTCCTGAAGGAAAAGGTGCACGTATTTTCATAAAAGATGAAGCTTTAAATGATTCTGGTAGTTTTAAAGCCAGAAGAGCTGCCATCAGCTGTTATCATGCCAAAAAACTAGGATATAAGGGTGTAATGGCGGCAACATCTGGTAATTATGGGGCAGCTGTTGCCTCCCAAGCAGCTAAATATGGTTTAAAATGTATTATTGTGCAAGAATGTTTTGACTCTAGAGAAATTGGTCAACCTGAAATTATTGAAAAAGCCAGAAAATGTGAAGCTTTTGGTGCTGAAGTGGTACAGTTAACAGTGGGCCCAGAACTTTTTTATGCTTATTTGAAACTTTTAGAGGAAACAGGTTATTTTAATGCTTCTTTATATACTCCATTTGGAATATTTGGCATTGAAACGTTAGGATATGAACTCGTTAAACAATGTGAAATGCAAATAGGTAAAACTCCGGATGTTGTGGTATGTACGAATGCGGGTGGTGGAAATTTAACTGGTACTGCTCGAGGAATTAAAAGAGCTACTGATAAATCAGTACAAATTATTGGTGCCAGTGTTAATTTAAAAGGATTGCATATGGCAAGTGATTATCAGTTTAATAGAAAATCATTTACAACAGGTCATACTGGTTTTGGAATTCCATTTGCAACAAATCCAGACCGATCTGATGTACCGCGTTCTGCAGCACGTCCACTTCGATATATGGACCGATATGTAACTGTTAATCAAGGTGAAGTATTTTTTATTACTGAAACATTAACTATTTTAGAAGGTATTGAACGAGGGCCTGCAGGCAATACCTCACTTGCTGCAGCATTTAGCATAGCTCAGGAGTTAGATGAAGATAAAATAGTTGTAGTTCAGGAAACTGAATACACAGGAGCTGGGAAACATCACAGTGCACAATTATCTTTTGCGAAAGAAAATGGAATAATTGTTAAATTTGGCAATCCTTGTGATGAAATTCCGGGAGAAAACATCATCATTCCCCAGCATCCAAACCAAATTAAAGTACAAAATATTGATTTAATAAAGGTTAAAAAATCTTGTATAAAAAATCATTGTCAAAATAATAATGGCAACCCATTAACAGAAAATGATATTTTGTTTTTAATGGCTGAAATAAAGGAAGATAGAACATTCGTTTATGAATATTTAAATGAACTTGGAATTATGATCAAATAATGAGGTGATACTTTGGATAAATTAATGACACGTATAGATGATTTTGATAATAGAAGAAAACATATAGCTAATTTGACTGATGAAGAACTTAAAGCACGATTTTGGAAATTAGCTAATGAAGCTGTAGACCCACTCATTAAACTTGCCAAAACACAAACGACTCCAGCAATCGAACGTTCCGTTTTATTACGAATGGGATTTTCAAGTCTAGAAGCAAAGGCAATTGTTGATCAAGTTATCGACCATGGTCTTATGGGAAAAGGAGCCGGTCATGTTGTATATCGAGTTGCTTCATTAAAACATATAGCAATCCGTGAAGCTGGTTTAAAATTAATTTCGGGAATGTATTGGGAAGATATATTAATCAGTTTTGGGGTGGTGAAATGATGAAGTTAAATCCAAATGAAAAATTAGATATTAGAGAAATAATGAAGGACATAGAACATTATGAACCGAAACGAAGAGGTTGGACATGGAGAAATCATCTTCCTAATTTAAAAATGAATGGATATACTTATAGTGAAGTTTCTTCACCTTTAAAAAATAATATTCCATTACCAGCCGCTAAATATTTTAATCAAATAGACCCTCAACCATTGCCTGTTATCACAACAGAAATAGCTTCGGGCCGTTTTGAAGATGATATTAGAAGAATGAGAATGGCAGCATGGCACGGTGCAGATCATATTATGGTCATTCGTTCAGCTGGTCAATCGCATATCGATGGTCTTATTGAAGGAACTCCTCAAGGTGTTGGGGGAGTACCTGTTACTAGAAAACAAGTGCGTCTTCAACGAAAAGCACTAGATTTAATAGAGGAAGAAGTTGGACGTCCAATTAATTATCATTCTTATGTATCAGGAGTAGCTGGTCCTGATATTGCGGTTATGTTTGCCGAAGAAGGGGTTAATGGAGCACATCAAGATCCGCAATATAATGTGTTATATCGAAACATTAATATGATTCGTTCTTTTGTTGATGCAGCTGAATCAAAGAAAATTATGGCTTGGGCAGATATGTTACAAATAGATGGTGCTCATAACGCTAATGCTACTGCTAGAGAAGCATGGAAAGTGATGCCGGAATTATTAGTGCAACATGCGATAAATTGCGCATTTTCAACGAAAATCAGGGATGAAAAAAGAAAATATTGCTTTATCAACTGTTCCTCCAATTGCCGCTCCTGCGCCAGATTTAAAGATTAATTTACCATATGCAGTGGCGTTAAGAGATTTTTTTACTGAGTATAAAATGCGGGCACAAATGAATACCAAATACATGGAATCATCGACACGTGAAGCGACTGTGACGCATGTTTTAAATATTCTGATTTCAAAATTGACTAGTGCTGATATTCAATCTACTATTACGCCAGATGAAGGTCGTAATGTACCATGGCATATGTATAATGTTGAAGCCTGTGATACAGCTAAACAAGCTTTAGTGGGTATGGACGGGTTAATGGAAATGGTTGAATTAAAAAATATCGGATTTTTAAGAGACCAAGCAAGAGAAATTAAAGAACGTGCTGTTCTGTTTTTTGAAGAAATGATTTCTACTGGTGGTTATTTTGAGGCCGTAGAAAAAGGCTATTTCATTGATTCAGGAATTTATCCAGAACGTAATGGTGATGGAATCGCTCGTAAAATAGATGGTGGTGAGGGTGTAAATACGGTTTATAGCCGTGATGAAGATTATTTTGCACCTGTGACTGCGCATTTTGGATACAATAATGTAAGTCAATATGACAAAAACGCCATAGATAATCCATCAATACTAATAGATGGTTCTACATTTGAAAAACATGATAAAATTATTTTTATCGATGAATTAGACGAAAATGACAATGTGAATATAACGAATGGATGAAACAGAAAAATATCGTTTAACTTCACTTGTTAAACCAGAGGTAGAATGGTTAGGTGATGGCACAGTTGTTGTTGATTTAGTTCTCCCAACAGATAAACGGCATGCAGAATTTGCAGCCTTAGAAATCGGTAAAAAAATGAATTTATCTAATGTTGAAGTGATTCATAAAGAAATTTTACATGTATCTGAAGGGACACGAATTCAATTAAAAGGAAAAGTTAATTTTGATATTGATTTAAATTCATTAGTAATACCAGAAGAACCTGAAGAAATGTCCGATGACGAAATCAGAAATTATGTGAAAGAACATTCATTAAAAATAGTTGCTGGTACTGTTGGTGAAGATGAGCATTCAGTTGGAATGAGAGAAATTATCGACATTAAACATGGTGGTATTGAAAAATATGGAATTGAATGTGTTTATTTAGGCACATCTGTTTCAATTGAAAAACTAATTGATGCCGCAATTGAAACAAATGCAGATGCTATACTTGCTTCAACGATTATTTCTCATGATGATCTTCATTATAAAAATATGAAAAAGCTTCATGAAGTAGCCATAGAAAAAGGAATCCGAGAAAATATTATTATAATTTGTGGTGGAACACAAGTCTCACCTGAAATAGCAAAATCACAAGGAATTGATGCTGGTTTTGGTAGAGGTACAAAAGGTGTTAATGTAGCTACTTTCTTAGTTAAAAGAAAACAGGAATTAGAGAAATGAAAATTGATGTTTTAGTAGCGGAAATTGGAAGTACTACAACAGTAGTGAATGCATTTGTTGGTATTCATGAAAATAAACCAATATTTTTAGGACAAGGACAAGCCCCTACTTCTGTTTTAAAAGGGGATGTAACAATTGGTTTAAATGAAGCTATTGGAAATTTAAAAAACAATTTAGAAGAGAATGATTTAGATATAAAAGAGATATTCGCTACTAGTAGTGCTGCTGGCGGTTTAAAAATGACTGTGCACGGTTTAGTTTATGATATGACTGTTAAAGCGGCACAATTTGCAGCACTCGGTGCGGGGGCTAATATACATTTAGTAACTAGTGGCAACTTAACGAAATTAGAACTTAATAAAATAAATCAAATAAAACCTAATATTATTTTAATAGCCGGTGGAGTGGATTTTGGAGAGAAAAAGACTGCTCTAAATAATGCTTATGAAATAGCTCAATTACGCCTCGATATTCCTGTTATCTATGCAGGTAACTGCATGATACAAGATGAAATTCGCGAAATATTCAAGGAATTTGGACAAAATAATTATTTGACTATTACTGAGAATGTTTATCCTAAAATTGACCAACTAAACGTTCTTCCAACTCATAAAATCATTCAAGATGTTTTTGAAGAGCACATTGTTCATGCACCTGGCATGAATAAGGTAAGAGAGATTGTTGACCAAAAAATTATTCCAACACCAGGAGCTGTCATGGAAGCTGCTAAATTATTAGAAAAAGAATTGTCTGATTTAATCGTATTTGATGTTGGTGGGGCAACGACAGATTTACATTCCGTGACAAATGGTAGTGATGAAGTAAATCGAATTTTAATTAGTCCGGAACCAGCCGCTAAAAGAACTGTGGAAGGGGATTTAGGCGTTTTTATTAATCGTCAAAATATTATTCAAATGATAGGAATAGAACAATTAGCGAAAGATTTAAATATGACATTAGATGATATACAAGTTTTACTTGCTCACTATGAAGCTATTCCTAAAGGAGCGCAAATTAAGCTCGTTGAACGATTAACAAAAGAAGCCTTATCAATTGCCTTAGTTAGACATTGTGGCCAATACAGAAATTTATATGGATCACAAGGTCGTTTAAGAGTAGCAGAGGGAAAAGATTTAACAAATGTAAAATATGTGGTTGGTACAGGCGGGGCCTTAACGAGACTTCCAAATCGAGAGAAACTATTGACCGATTTAATATTAAAACAAGATCCAACTAAGTTAATGCCTTCTAAAAATGCTACTATATTAATTGATGAAGATTATATTATGGCTTCACTTGGTGTATTATCCTTTAAATATCCTGACCAAGCCCTAAAATTACTTTTAAAGAGTTTAGGATTGTAGGTGATAACGTGTACCCACAAATAGAAATTAATTTGAATAAATTGGAACACAATGTTCATACAATAGTTGATTCATGTAAACAAGCTGGTATACGTCATATTTTTGGTGTAACAAAAGTATTAGCTGGTGATTTAGAAACAATTGAATCGGTGGTATCTTCTGGTATAACACATATTGCGGAATCAAGAATTGAAAATTTACAAATAGTTGAAAATTATTCATTACCAAAAGTGTTATTACGAATTCCTATGGCGTGCGAAATTGACGATGTTATTAAATATGCTGATATATCTTTGAATTCTGAAATAGACACAATAATCAAGTTGAATGAAAAAGCGTCTAACTTACATAGAATCCATCAAATTATTTTGATGTTTGATTTAGGGGATTTACGCGAAGGAATTTGGTTTCAAGATGATTATATGAGCGTGATTAAAAAAATAATCGATTTAAAAAATATCAAACTAATTGGAATTGGTACTAATTTAACTTGTTATGGTGCAGTTATACCGACAGTAACTAACTTAACTCAATTAATAAAAATTAAAGAAGAAATAGAAAATGGATTTAATATTAAACTTGATATTATTTCAGGGGGAAATTCTTCAAGTTTACCTTTATTATTTAACGATAGTTTGCCTGTTGGAATCAATAATTTACGTATTGGTGAAGCCTTTTATTTAGGACGGGAAACGGCCTATGAACAAGATATCAAAGCTTGTTATCAAGATGTTTTTACATTAAAAGCACAAATTATCGAGTTGAAAACAAAACCATCCCTTCCAGTAGGGGAGACTGGTGTGGATGCATTTGGGAAAAAAGTAGAGTATGAGGATGTAGGGTTTATAAAAAGAGCTATTGTAGCAGTGGGTAAACAGGATGTTTATCCATCAAACATTTGGCCAATAGATGACACTATACATATTTTAGGAGCTAGTAGTGACCACTTAATAATAGATATATCAAAAGCTAATTATCAATTGGGTGATATCATTTCTTTTCGAATGAATTATGGAGGGTTACTACAGTTAATGACATCACAGTATGTTAAAAAAGAATATCTAAAAAGTTTATAAAAACATTAAAACTCATAGATTTTAATCATATGATTCCCTTAAAGTAGACGGTTCAAAAAATTAAATGAACTATCTAAAGAAAGGGAATTTTTTTTTATGTGAAAAGTTAAGTTTAGTAAAGAAGAAAAATAGCTTTTATGGATTAATAACTATAGTTTCATGTGTGAAAAAACACAAGAAAAAAGAACAAAAAATATTATAAAGAATTAAAGATACCCGATATTAATGATTATTTAAATGGGAAATTATCACTCGGTAATAAAATGTAAAATGTATTAGAAGGTTAATGGGACTTATGATAATCAAGTTCAAGATAAGTCTAGTAAGAAAGGATAAAACAAATCAAATCCGGAAGAAATAACAGAAAATAGCTTAGATAGAAATTTCGAAGCATTAGGAGCTAATATGAAAAGATTGACATATACCACAGAACTCAAAGTAAAAGGTACAATTAAGAAGCTTTATTTAAGTGCGATTATTGATTTGTGTGAAAAAAGTATAATTTCATACGTGATGGGTTTCTCTAACGATAACCAATTGATGTTTAATACTATTTAATAAAAATGGAAGCCAATCTAGGAGCTAAACCATTATTCCATAGTGATAGAGGTTGACAGGGACTAGTTCAGTTTAATGTTGAGTACATTTTTTATTCTTATGGAAATAATTAAATTCAACAGACTTCGACAAACTTCGACAAAATATATTTATATAATTTAATTATGAATATATATAAGGAGTTTTGTGATGAAAAGAATAGGATTTTATTTACTGATTTTACTTAATATGTTTTTACTCTATAATTGTGGAAACAACAGTTTAAGTACTACAACCAGTTTTTTAACCACAATTAACCAACTAACAACTACTACAGATTTGACAACGACTAATATCCAGACTACAGATTTAACAACGACTAGTACCCAGACTACAGAAGAATCTACGACGACAAAGTTAGAACTTATCGGAGACAACGAAATTACCATTAATGAAGGTGATGAGTATGTGGACGAAGGTGTAATTTATATGATTGACAACACACTACAACCTATGGAAAATATCATCAAAACCGGTAATGTTGATACGAATACCTGTGGAGATTATGTGATTACTTATTCTGTTTCTGAGTATAATTTAAGCATTAAAAGAACAGTCCATGTAAAAGGATTTTTTAAGGACCCTAACCTCGAACAGGCTGTAAAACAACAAACAGGTATTAATAACCGAGCATTAACACAAGATGATTTATCCGGTATGACCTATTTACATGCAGGATATATGAATATAGAAGACCTCACAGGAATTGAAAATTTGGTTAATTTACAGTCACTTCATTTAAATAGTAATAAACTTACAGATATTTCACCTATCTCAAATTTAACAAACTTACTTGTTTTGGATATATCCTATAATCATATCAGTAATCTTAGTCCATTAGAAGACTTGACAAATCTGCAATATTTAGCGGCATGGAACAATCAGATAAGTGATTTATCGCCTTTAACTGAATTACATAATTTAACTCAGATAGATATCTTTTTTAATCAAATTACTGATTTAAGTCCGCTGTCATCTATGACGCAGCTTAATGATTTGTGGCTATCAGATAATCAAATAACAGATTTGACCCCTTTACAGGGATTGAGTAATTTAAATAAGCTTATTTTGGATAGTAATCAAATTATGGATATCAGCAGTTTACAAAATTTAATTAAATTAACAACACTCTATTTATCAGATAATCAAATAAGTGATATTAGTGTTTTAAACGATTTACCAGATATTAATTTAATTTTACTTAAAGACAATCCTATTGATTTAGATACTGATCAGACTGCTAAGCAAATTATTGAGTCCTATATTAACAATAATGTAATGTGCGATTTAAATGGACATTTGATGGATGATGATTACAGTAATAATGCATCAAGTTCTAATGTGATTGATGTAGGAAGTTTTGTTAACGGAGAAATAGATTATCCGTTTGATAAGGATACTTTTAAATTTACCTTAACAGAAAGCACCCATATTTATTTTTATGGATTAGCACCAGACATGATTAAAATAGAACTAGAAAACAGTTCTTTTACTCAGCTTAAAAAGGTGGACTACAGTACTTCAAAAGATTTTGATATAAATTTAAATCCAGGTACTTATTATATCATTGTAAGTTCTGAAGTAGTCTCTCAATTAACAGATTATGTTTTTGGGATTAAAGTTTATCAAGAACCACAGACAGTAACATTTAGTGATCCTAATTTAGAACAGGCAGTAAGAAATGCATTAAATATACCGATTGCTCCTTTAACCGACCGGGATGTGCAATATTTAACAAAACTTAGTATTGAAAATGGTAATATTAATGACTTAACCGGTATTGAAGCATTGACAGGTTTAAGGGAATTAGACTTAATAAATAATGAAATCACGGATATTTCACAATTAAATTTATTATATAATCTTAAGATAGTAAACCTATTAGGAAATCCACTTGATTTGTCACAACCTGCAAATCTTAATGCTTATAATGAATTATTAAACGATAGTGTGACAATTGATATAAATTTTGGCAATTCAATCGATAATGCTTCGGAAATAGATATGAATTCAATCAATTTTGTTAATGCAAATTTTCAAAATGATCGTGAGTATTATAGATTTACACTTAATCAAGATATGAATATCTCGATTACAACGATTAATTACGTTTTCTTTAGAGTTTACGATAATGAATTTCATCAGATAGATACACAGTTGTCGCAAACTGATGGCCAATATGATGTAACAAAATCTCAGCTTTCATTAACAAGTGGTACTTATTATATAATTGTAAATCCCTATTATGAAGAACCTTATCATATTATTTTAGAAAACCAAGATGATCCTATATCAGTTACCTTTAGCAATACTGATGTGGAAAATTTGGTTAGAAAAGAAATTAATCTATATGATAGACCACTTCTTTTAGATGATATCGTACTAATTACAAATCTTTATGTTCCTACACAGAGTATATCTGATTTATCGGAAATTGATCAATTGTTAAATTTAAATTATTTAAATTTAAGTAATAATCGCATAACAGATATTACTCCACTAGAAAATTTAGTTTATCTTAATACTGTTTATTTGGCTAATAATCCAATTGATTTGAGTCAGGGGTCCGATAATTATTCTGTAATATCATATTTTATCAATCATAAAATTCAATGTGACTTAAACGGCCAATTGATTGAAGATGATTTTAGTGACGTTTTCAATGAAGCAACTCCAATTAATTTAGATATAACCAATTCGGGAAATATCGATTATTCACTAGATATAGATTACTTTAAATTCACATTGACAGAGAAAATGGAATTAAATCTGTCAACTTCAAATGATATAGAATTTTATTTATACGATGAAAATCATTCTATTTTATTAACTAGTTATAGTTCACCATATCTTTCATTTGAATTTGAGCCTGGTGATTACTATTTATTGATACAAGGATATCATGATTATTTTATAGGAGGGTATCAGTTTAAAATTCAATCTACCCCGATTATCATATTTAATGATGCTAACTTATCAGCGGCTATACAGACTGCTTTAAATAACGAACCTTCTACTATAGATAATCTTAAAATAATTACAGAATTAGATTTGGAGAATAAAAATATAAGTGATTTATCAGGAATTGAGTATTTAACTAATCTGTCTGATTTAAATCTACAAAATAATAAGATTTCCGATATCAGTAAATTAGATTCACTAACGCAATTAAAAGATATCTATTTAGAAGGTAATCCTCTTGATGTGATAAATAATCAGACTAACAAAAATGTTATTGATGATTTTATAAGCCATAATATTGTTTGTGATCTGAATGGATTATTAATAGATGATGATTATACCGATATAGAAAATCAAGCTGACGAAGTAAGCATGGATACACTTATTAACGGTAATATTGATTATCAATATGATAAAGATATTTTTGAAATTAACTTAAAACATGATGCACTTGTCAATATTAATTCTTCAACAACGAATGTTACTTTTATAATTGAAGATGTGAATAATCATGTCTTTAAATCTGGAAACTATCAGGCTATGGAAAGTATTAATTTAAACAAAGGGAGCTATTATATTGTCATTAAAGCAGATGATCTTTGTAGTTATGAGTTTTCAATAAGTAAAAGAGAGGAATTCGATTCATCAAGTTCTAATTTTCTAAATGCGGTTAATCATATATTAGGTACGAATATTATTTATTTAGATGAAACACAAGGAATTACGGACCTTGATTTAAATAATAATAATATAAGTTCTTTATCTGGGATTGAATATTTTACTGATTTAACTGACCTTAATCTACAAAATAATCACATACACGATATATCACCACTTAGCGAGTTAACACAATTAAATGTTGTTTTATTAAGCCAAAATCCAATTGATATAGACGAGAATGCCTCTACAATCAACTATTTAATTTCCTTAAGTGTAACAAGTGATATTACCGGTGCTTATATCCCTGATGATGCCGGGGATACAGAAGCTACTGCTAAGGCGATTCCGTTAAACACACATCAGACTGGTTCACTTGATTATTTATATGATATTGATTATTATAAGTTTGTTATCCCTTATGATGCGAAAGTTTATCTATCTACTGCTGAAAATATATATTTCTACCTATATGATGAAAACGGCAATGTGACAGATCCATTATTAAATTTTTCATTACCACTTACTAAAGGAACATATTACATCAAGATTTCTGATAAGGAGGGCAGTTCAAGGGAAAATTATCAGTTTACTTTAGATAGTGATCTTTACATCTTTCCGGATACAAATTTAGAAAATGCGCTTAGAAATGCTTTAAGTATTCCGACAGGACCAATTAATCAGGAGGTTATTGATAATAATCAAGATAACATATCTGATTTAAATCTTTCTAATCAATCAATCAGTGATTTAACAGCACTTGATCAATTACACATATCAAGATTAGATCTGCAAAATAATAACATAACTGATATATCACTTCTAGAAAATATACCTAGTTTAAAAAGCGTTTATTTATCGGGAAATCCAATTGATTTTTCCAATGATTCTGCTAACTATGCCGTTCTCCAATATTTTATAGCACATAACATAAATTGTGATGTAACAGGAATATATGTTGATGATGATTACCCGGATACATTTGAAGATGCATATGATATCAGCAACAGCTCACAAGTAAAAGGATATAATGATTATTACAATGATATTGATGATTTTATGTTTACATTAGATGACACATATACTCTCGATTTTGATACGGGGGGATACTTCTTATATTGTAATTTATACAATGACACATTTAATCAAATAGCTTATTTTGATTACATGAATAATTTTGAAATCACTTTACAAAAAGGGACCTATTATCTTAAAGCTAGTGGAGGTTTGGAAAACTATATAATTAACATCCACAGATATACTAAAGAAGTTAATTTTCAAGATACATCATTAGAACAGGCGGTCAGAGGTGAAATTAATAGACCTAATGGAACGATTTATATAGAAGATTTGGCTTCCATAACTAAACTAGATGGAGAAAATTTAAATATCACAAACTTATCAGGAATTGAACAATTGACAAATCTTACTGAACTTAATTTAGCCAATAATAATCTATCTGATATTTCATTGCTGTCGACCCTAACAAATTTACAGAAACTTTATCTAGAAAATAACCAAATAACAGATATATTATCCTTATCAACTCTCACAAATTTACAAGAACTAAATCTTGAAAATAACAAAATTGCTGATATTTCAGCACTAGGGACTATGATAAATTTATCCGTTTTAAATCTGACAACTAATCTTGTCACTGACATATCACCACTCTCATCATTAATTTATCTTGAATATGTCAACTTATTAGGAAACCCTATTACTTTAGTTAACGAATCGGATAATTATAATGTTATAATGAATTTTATTAATTCTAATATTCAGTGTGATTTAAATGGATATTTTATAAATGATGACTATTGTGATATATTTGAAGATGCTGTTTTAATTGATGTACCATCTACAATCACAGGTATACTTGATTATTATTCAGACCTAGACATCTCTAAATTAACACTCGATAGTCCTACATATCTTGCTGTCATGACAACTGATCCTGTCGATATTGAATTATACGATATCAATAAAAAACTCTTAGGTACGGTAAATGGTTATAGTGAATTCCCATTAAATGCGGGGACTTATTATTTAGTTGTAAAACCTATGAATTACTTTACTCCTGATGAAGATTTTTACATACCTATAAATTATAATATGACATTACAGATTGTAGATATCAATTTTTAAAATACTATTGCATAATTAATTGAAATTCTCTTAATTCCCTTTAAATAGACAGTTCAAATAAATTAATGAACTATCAAAATAAAGGGAATTTTTTTTATGAGAAAAGTTAAGTTCAGTAAAGAAGTAAAATTAAAAGCTATTATGGATTATTATGATGGGAATAAGTCTATGAATCAAATTGCATATGATATAGGATGTGATATAAAATCTTTTAGAATATGGATTTATAACTATAAAAAGGTATTAATAAGAAACTTGGTTTAAGTGCGATTATTGATTTATATGATAAAAGTAATCTTTGAGAAAATCCATCTGATGTTAGGTTTTAGGTAGATGTTGTAGAGCGGTGCAGTAAATCCTGAAATGTATTATTTAAACCAATTTAATAAATTAATGAACGCGATTCATAAATCTATAGATTTTTACGATAATCATGATTTCAAGTAAATTAAAAGACTTAACTCCGGTAGAATATCGGAATTAAGTCTTTAATCGATAAATTATTAACTTTTTTTATACTGCCCACTTGACTGTGAAAAGTTCACAGATCTATTATATTAATTCGTAACATTTGAAGTCATTGGTAGGATATTACCAAAATAATCCTCCATATGATTCAACATAAACAATATTAGAATAGTGAATGATTTCATAACGATTGTTATATTTGCCAACAATTGGATCTTGAATATAATTTTGTTCTTTAAATATTAAATCTGCATCGGTACTGATTGTAAAATCGGCTTTTTCAAGCATGTTGGTATATTTTTCATAATTTTCTTTTTTGCACATGACCTTTATTTCCATATCCCTCATCACTGCCTAATCATTATATAAAATAATGCAATTTATTAAAACAATTATTTCCTATATTACATAATAAAAATCCCAAGTTGCAAAAAATACCATATAATGTTACTTATATGGTATTAAATAATTAAATAAATGCATATATAGAGAAACCTACACCTATAAGCATTCCGATAATTGTGATGAATTTATTTACCCTATAATAGGCATCAGATGGAGAATTCGTTTTATCTACCCAAGATTGAAGTGGGTGGGAAAGCTTCCACATGAAATCAGGTGCTAGAAAAGAGATTAAGCATAGGATAAAAATGACAATTCCTTCTACTAAATAGCTAATGTCAATGCTTGTCGCATTGATTATTTTTAATGGTGCAACGAAATTTGTTATTGTAATTTTACTCATTGTAGACCCCCTAATTTTTATTTATTATTATACCATATTATAGATATGATTAACACATACACTCATGATAAAATCAATAATATTTAATTGAAACGTTGAGATATATTGGGAAAAAGTGTATACTTGATATGTGAAATTAAATTAGAAAAGGAGTATTAGGATGATAAGTAAAGAAGATGCTAAAAAGGTATTAAAAACTTGCTTAACGACGGGTGGTGATTTTGCAGAAATTTTTTTGGAAGATACGGTTTTAAATGAATTAGAGTTGAGTAGTGGTGAGATAAGTAAAACCAATACTAGTAATATTTATGGAGCCGGTATCAGAATTTTACTTGAAAGCCAAGAGGTTTATGGTTTTACGAATGATGTTAATTTGAAAGGGTTATTAAATTTAGCAGAATCTTTAGCGAAATCTTTCAATTTTGAAGATTTAAATCTTAAATTTGAATTAATTGAAAAACAAATTGATAATAAACATAGTGTTTTAGTGAATCCGACAGAGACATCAAATGAAATAAAAGTAAAATATATGAAAGAGGTATATGAAACAGCTAAAGCCTATCATGAAAATATCACCCAAGCTATCGCTTCATTGTGGGAACATAATCAAAAAGTGACGATTGCCAATTCAGATGGGTTAATGGTTTCTGATACTCGAAGTCATGTCCGTTTATCTTTAAGAGTTATTGCCGGTAAAGATGGCATCATGCAAAGTGCAAGTGATTCAATTGGTCGTAATCAAGGATTAGAAATCTTTGATACTAGTGAATTAAAGACATTTGCGGAAAGTGTGGCATTTAGCGCTATTACAATGTTAAATGCAGAAGAAATGATTGGTCAAATGTTACCAGTTGTTATTCATAACGCATTTGGTGGAGTTATTTTACATGAGGCTTGTGGGCATGCATTAGAAGCAACATCTGTTGCGAAAGGTTTATCGGTTTTCTCGGGTAAATTAGGTCAAAAAATTGCAAGTGATATTGTGACTGCAGTTGATGATGGTACAATTCCTAATGCTTGGGGTTCATTAAATATAGATGACGAAGGGACACAAACAAGACGGAATGTATTAATTGATAAAGGGATTTTAAAAAGTTATTTAGTTGATAAACGTAATGCTCGAATCATGAAATGTGATATTACAGCTTCCTCACGACGCCAATCTTATCGTTTTTCTCCAACATCACGGATGACGAATACTTTCTTTGTAAATGGCGAATCTACTTTTGATGAAATCATCGCTAATACTAAATATGGCTTTTTCGCAAAAAAAATGGGTGGTGGATCTGTTAATACAACAACAGGAGAATTTAATTTCGCTGTTAATGAAGGCTATATGATAGAAGACGGAAAAATTACCCGTCCCGTAAGAGGAGCAACATTAGTAGGAAATGGAGCGGATGTTTTAATGAAAGTAGATATGATTGGCAATAATTTATCACGGGGTCATGGAATGTGTGGGTCTATTAGTGGCTCTATTCCCACTGATGTAGGTCAACCAACAATAAGATTAAGCAGTATGACGGTTGGTGGAAGAGGGGGTAAAAAATAATGAATTTTGATTTATTAATAGAAAAAGCAAAAGCAGCGCAAATTAATGAAATAGAGATTTACTCACAACATGTGCAAGGATTAAATATCAATTTATTTAATCATAAAGTTGACAAATATGAGATGAATAATACAACAGGATTAGCGGTTCGAGGAATGTACCAGAATCAAATGGGATATGTAAGTGTTGAAAATTTAGATGATGATAATATGGATTTTATTATTACTAAAATAAAGGATAATGCAAGTGCCTTGACAAGTCATGAGATGAGTTTCATTTTTGAAGGTTCTGAAACCTACCCAGAAATAAAACCAGTCAAGACAGACTTTATAAGCATAGACCCCAATGAAAAAATAGAGTTATTAAAAAAATTAGAAACAACGATAAAATCAAGAGATCCTCGCATCACAAATATTAGTTATTGTATGTATCAAGAAAGCGTAGTTGATACGATGATTCAAAATTCTAAGGGATTAAATTTAATGAAATCCGAAAGTTATTGTTTTATCTATGCATCAGCTGTAGCTAAAGATAATGATGATGTAAAATCACATGGTGATTACATAATTACGAATGATTTTTATAGCATAGATATTTATGGATTAGCAGACAGAATTGTAAATCGGGTGGTTGCATTATTAAATGCTACGCCAGTAGAATCTAAAAAATATCCTATTATATTTGAAAATAGAGTTTTTACAGAGATATTGAAATCGTTTTCATCGATGTTTTCTGGAGAATCTGTCATTAAGAAATTAACTTTATTAACAAATAAAATCGGACAAAAAATTGTTAGTGAAAAGATTACATTAATTGATGACCCACTATCAACTGAGGCATTTTCCCAAAACGCATTTGATGATGAAGGAGTAAGTTGTTATACAAAAGAAATTATCTCAAATGGTGTATTAAATACTTTTCTTCATAATCTTAAAACAGCCAAGGCATTGAATACTACATCTACTGGTAATGGTTTTAAGGATGGTTTAAATGGGCCGGTTAGTGTACATACTAGTAATTTAATGATTAAAAATGGAACAACTAGTGTTGATGAAATGATTAAATCTATTGATGAGGGATTATTAATCACAAGTGTAGCTGGGCTTCATGCTGGGGTCAACCCTGTCTCAGGAGATTTTAGTTTGCAATCATCAGGTTTTTTAATTGAAAACAAGAAAATTTCTCGTCCTGTAACTTTAATTGTTGTTGCCGGTAATTTCCTTGATATGTTAAATCTTGTAGAATATGTAGGTGATGATTTAGCATTTACGATGGAGCAAATCGGTTCTCCATCCATTAAAATTAGCAGTTTACAAGTATCCGGGAAATAGAAAATATGTAGAAAATCAGTTCAATTTGAACTGATACAGAACAGTATTATTTAGTAGAATGGAGAAATTATCAAGGTATCGATAAAGGGTTACAACATGTAAATATGTCTGGAAATCTAATATCATTTTCAAGAGGAATGTTGATTTGGTATGTTGACTTATCATATGTTGATAATTGGGTTGGTAATCATCCAGGTGAAGGTTTTCTTGGAATAGTAGATGCTGATCAACACACAAATACCTGGAACGTTGGTACATTTGCTTCGACACCATTCCAAATACATGATGCAGCGTTTAGTTTAGAAAAAACAGACAAGATGTTTGTTGATTATAGTGAATTTTATGGTTACAAATTTGTCTTGTATGATAGATATACAAAAGCAAATGTCTTATTCGATGATTCAAAAGATTATACAAACCCAAATACTCCTGATTCTGGACGTAATATACCAACTTATGGTTTGAAAATTAGAATTATAGGTGAAAGTAAAGACAGTTCAGTAGGAAAAATTTTAATATTTAAGTAAACTTCAAAGAGGTTATAACTTAATTTAAATTAAGTTATAACCTCATATATTTTATATTTTAAATTAATTTAAAATATAAAAAATCTTCAATTTTAACATTACCAAAAACGTCTTCCGTAGAATCCAGGTCCCCAGCCAAATCTTCGTCCATAGAAAGGACCGCCAAATCCCCAACCAAATCTTCTACCGTAGAAAGGACCACCAAATCCCCAACCAAATGGATATCCAAATCCAAGTCCTAATGCTAAAGGTAAAAAGCGATCGTCTTCTCTATTTTCAAGTCCTTGCATAGGATAATATAAGTTGTTGTACATGATAAATATAACTCCCTCTTTTAATTATTATGGATACATGGTAAAATATGATGATAGACATAGATTTGATTAGGCATATACAATTATATTAGTTATATTCATCACTTTTTTCAAATAAAGTTTGTGAAAAAATATTTAAACTAATAAAAATTTATGAAAATCGTAGGAAGAAAACGCTTTCTTTTTTTATTGAATGGTGCTATAATCTAATCTGTAATAGAAATAAATACACAGGAGGAATTTCTAATGAATAAGTTCGATTATATGGCTAAATATGGTTATGAACAATTAGTTTATTTTTACGACAAGGAAACAGGATTGAAAGGGATTACATGTATCCATAATACAACATTAGGTCCTGCTTTAGGTGGAACAAGATTGTGGAATTATGCAACTGAAGAGGATGCTGTGACCGATGTTTTAAGATTGGCTAGAGGTATGACATATAAAAATGCTGCTGCTGGGTTAAATCTTGGTGGAGGAAAAACAGTTTTAATTGGTGATGCTACTAAAGTTAAATCAGAAGCATATTTTCGTGCTTTAGGTAGATATGTACAATCTTTAAATGGTCGGTATATTACAGCTGAAGATGTTAATACTGGTGTTGAAGATATGGATTATGTTGCAATGGAAACTGATTTCATTACTGGTTTAAGAAAGACTTCTGGAGATCCTTCTCCATTTACTGCATATGGATGTTATTATGGTATTAAAGCATCATGTTTAGAAAAATTCGGAAGCGACTCTTTAAAAGGATTAAAAGTAGCAGTTCAAGGTGTAGGACATGTTGGTTATTATTTAGTAAAACATCTTATTGAAGAAGGTGCTGAAGTTATTATTACTGATATTAATCAAAATAATATCAATCATATCACTAGTGAATTTAATGTTACGGTTGTTGGTCCAAATGAAATTTACGGTGTAGAATGTGATATTTATGCACCATGCGCATTAGGGGCTTCTGTTAATGATGATACAATTCCACAATTAAAATGTAAAATTATTGCTGGGTCTGCTAATAATGTTCTAAAAGAAGAACGCCATGCAACTGTATTAGAAGAAAAAGGAATTTTATATGCTCCAGATTATGTTATTAATGCTGGTGGAGTCATTAATGTATATCAAGAAATTTTAGGCTATGATGAAAGCGAAGCTTTAAATAAAACACGCAAAATTTATGACCGTTTATTAGAAGTGTATAAAATCGCTAAAGAAGAAAATATCACTACTGCTAAGGCAGCTGATAAAATGGCTGAAAAACGTATCAATACAATGAAAAACGTTAGAAGCAACTATATTAAAAGATAAAGAATTTGGTGAAAATGGAAAATAAATTATATATCATTGTTGGACATTACGGTAGCGGAAAATCAGAATTTTCAGTTAATTTTGCAAAAAAATTAAAAAATGAAAACAAAGAAGTTTGTTTAGCTGATTTAGATATTATTAATACTTATTTCCGATCACGTGAATCCCGGACTGAGTTGACCGATTTAGGAATTGAAGTCGTTTCGGATACCTTAAATTCGGTTAAAGGATTAGATATGCCTTATTTGTCCCCTGCCATAAAAGGTCAAATTGTTCATAATAAGAACAATCTTATTCTAGATTGTGGTGGAGATGAAGTCGGAGTTCGCGTTCTTCAACAATTTTACGAAGATATCATTAAACGTGATTATGAAATGTACATGATTGTGAACGTATATCGTCCAGAAACAAGCCAAGTAACACAAATCATTGATATGAAAAATAAGTTAGAAAATGAAAATGGATTGTCCGTAACTGGATATATCAATAATAGTAATTTTATTAGACAAACCTCGGTAGATGATATTGTATATGCTGATAAAATATTAAAAGAGGTAAGTGAATTAACACAAGTTCCCATTTTATATGTATCAGCATTAAAAGAGATAATTCAACAATTACCTAATAATGTACAAGGTGAAAGGTTTGTTTTAAATCTTTCACTTCGTACTGGTTGGTTGTAAATCAAAGGGAGGTAAAATAAATGGCAAAAGGTAGAATCATCGTTGATATTGATAAGTGTAAAGGATGTGGACTCTGTATTGCAGCATGTCCATATAATTTATTAGAACTAGACCTTAAAGTAGTCAACAAAAAAGGGTATCAACCGATGAGAATTCATTCACCAGAAAAATGTATAGGTTGTGCAAATTGTGCACTTATGTGTCCAGATGTAGTTATCACAGTTGAAAAATTTTAATATAGAAAGGAGTGAATAGTCATGGCTAAAGTTATGATGAAAGGGAATGAAGCAATGGCGTTAGCAGCTATTAAAGGTGGTTGCAGAGCTTTCTTTGGTTATCCAATAACACCACAAAGTGAACTTCCTGAATATTTAGCAAAACATATGCATGAATACGGAGGCGTATTTCTTCAAGCAGAATCTGAAGTAGCAGCAATAAATATGGTATACGGAGCTAGTGGAGCAGGAGCTAGAGTAATGACTTCTTCATCTTCACCAGGTATTGCCTTAAAACAAGAGGGTATTTCATATATGGCAGGAGCAGAACTGCCAGCATTAATTATAAATGTAATGAGAGGTGGACCAGGTTTAGGTGGCATCCAACCTTCACAGGCTGATTATAAACAAGTTACTCGTGGTGGTGGAAATGGTGATTATTATGTATTAGCGTTTGCACCTGAAAACTTACAAGAAACTGTTAATATCATTAAAGAATCATTTGATTTAGCTGATTTATATAGAAATCCAGTTATGATTGCTGTTGATGGGTTAATTGGTCAAATGATGGAACCTGTTGATTTAGATAAAGAAACTCCAAAATATGATCTACCAGAAAAATCATGGGCAACAACAGGAACCTATGGTAAACGTTCAGCGGTTAATGTGAATTCATTATTTTTAGACCCACAAGATTTAGAAAATCATAGTTGGAAATTAGCAAAAAAATATAATACCATGAAAGAAAATGAACAACGCTATGAATTTGTAAATATGGAAAATGCAGAACTAGTTATTGTGGCCTATGGTACTATGTCAAGAATAGTTCGTAGCGCATTAGAAATATTAAACAACGAAGGCATTCATGTAGGATTATTAAGACCAATTTCAATTTGGCCATTCCCTGAAAAAGCATTTAAAGAACTACCTGAATCTGTAAAAGGACTATTAACTTGTGAATTAAGTACAGGTCAAATGATTGACGATGTTAAAATCGCTAATAATGGTAAATTACCAATAGGATTCTTTGGAAGAACAGGTGGAATGGTTCCAGAACCAGAAGAAATTGTAAATGCAGTTAAAGAAATGATAGGGGGGTTGAAATAATGGACAACGTTGTGTTTAAAAGATCAGAAGGATTATCAAAAAAAGAATTTTCATACTGCCCTGGATGTACACATGGAATTATTCATCGATTAGTGGCTGAAGTTATCGAAGAACTAGGAATTATTGATAAAACGATTGGTATATCACCTGTTGGTTGTTCTGTTATGAACTATGAATTCTTTAGTTGTGATATGCAACAAGCTGCTCATGGTAGAGCTCCTGCAGTAGCAACTGGAATTAAACGTGTTAGACCAGATAATATCGTTTTTTCATATCAAGGTGATGGTGATTTGGCTTCAATTGGAACAGCTGAAATTATTCACGCTGCCCATCGCTCAGAAAATATTACCGTGATATTTGTAAATAATGCGATATATGGTATGACAGGTGGTCAAATGGCACCAACAACATTAATTGGCCAAAAGACAACTACATCTCCATTTGGTCGTGATGTAAAGCATTCTGGTAAACCTATTAAAATGAGTGAATTATTAGCTACTATTCCAGGTGCATCATTTATTGAACGTGTATCTGTTCATGACCCTGCTAATGTTCGAAAAGCTAAGCGCGCTCTTAAAAAAGCGTTTCAGTGTCAAATAGAAGGTAAGGGATTCTCTTTAGTAGAGTTTATTTCGACTTGTCCAGTTAACTGGGGTAAAGCACCTCAAGATGCATTGAATTGGGCTAAAGATAATATGATTCCATATTATCCACTTGGAAATTTTAGAACTCCAGAGGAGGATACTAAAAATGATTAATGAAAAAGTAATTTGTGCAGGTTTTGGTGGACAAGGTGTCATGCTAATGGGACAACTATTATCATATGCTGCAAACGAAAATAATTTAAATACATTATGGTATCCATCATATGGACCAGAAACACGTGGTGGAACAGCAAACTGTTCTGTCACTATTTCTGAAGCTAAAGTTAATTCTCCTGTTATTTCACAAGCCGATAGTATTTTTATCATGAATAATCCATCTTTAGATAAATTTGAAGATAAAGTAAAACCTGGTGGAAGAATTTTAATTAATTCATCTTTGGTTGAAAGAAAGATTAATCGACAAGATATTAATGCTTATTATATTCCTGTGAATGAAATGGCTGTAGATTTAGGAAATGGCAGAGTAGCCAATATGATTATGATTGGTGCATACTTAGAAATTACAAACTTATTTGAAAAAGAAATTATCCTAAAGCTATTGAAAAAATCATTTGGTGATGCCAAAGCACACCTAATTGAGATTAATGATACTGCTATTGAAGCAGGAAAACAATATATTAGAGATCATTATAAAGCAAATTAATGACAAAAGCCTTATTACTTTTAAAATAGTAATAAGGCTTTTTTTTTATAATCTATATTTTAGCGATTGTCTACTTTTTCAGGATACATATCATGTTCAAACAATCTTTTTTCTGCCATTTTTTCGAATTTAGTATTAGGTTTTCCATAATTACAATAGGGGTCGATAGAAATTCCACCACGAGGAGTGAATTTTCCCCAAACTTCAATATATTTTGGGTCTAAAAGTTTAATGAAATCTTTCATAATGATATTGACGACATCTTCGTGAAAGTCTCCATGATTACGAAAACTAAATAAATAGAGTTTTAGCGATTTACTTTCTACAAGAAGCATATCTGGGATGTATGATATATACATGGTTGCGAAATCAGGTTGTCCTGTTTTTGGACAAAGGCTTGTAAATTCAGGACAATTGAATTTTACAAAATAATCATTTTTTGGATGCTTATTAATAAAATTTTCCAATACATTAGGATTATAGTCACTATGATACTTCACTTCCTGGTTTCCTAGCAATGTAATTCCATTTAATTCATTACCATTTCTTCCTTCCATAATAAAACCTCCTATTATTTAAATCTTTTCAGAACTTCTTGATAAATAAGTACTCCTAATATTGCAGGAATAATTTGTCCAATACAAAGAAATGATGCCACATAAAAATAGTTAAGATTTATGATAATGTGTAACCATATAGGGACAATTAATCCAGGCCCTAAAATAAGTGGCAATAACATAAACCAATTGTTTAATTTATACTTTCCGATTAGATAAATAAAAGTGGAGGTAATAACTCCAACAAAAAATCCACCTATAATGTCAGGTAAACCAAATCCACCTAAAACATTTCCAAGCGAGTTTGCTAACCCTAACGGTATAATGAGAAATGGGAATATGGCAGATAGGGCATAGAGGGATGTTGCAAATCGTACTTGTATTAAGTTATAAGCAATAGGTTGGGTAATCATCATAATGACGATATAAATAGCGATGATTAGTGCTGAGATAGTGATTTTTTTGATATAAATATTTTGTTTATTCATATAGTCTCTCCTTTATTGTCTTTAAAATAAGGTGTAGGAGATATGTCTATAAGTTTAGCATATTATAATTAATAATAAAAAAAAGGCAGACAGCCTCAAATAATTAAATATTTTTTTGCCGTAGTTTTATTTATAGACAGGATGGTCTCGAACTGTCTTATTTTCGTTTATTATTTTATCATAATTATCAGATTAAAGACAATGATGTTTTTAAATAAATAGTTTTAAATAGTCAAATGTTTAAAAATATATTGCTTTAAAGGAAATGAAAATTTAACAAATGAATTTACGAATGTTAATAGTACATTATTAAATAGAACGTTTAAGGTTTATCGCTTACCATACACTCATCAAGTTGACATTAGAAAAAATAATTATATGGATAGATTATTTAAATATTTCGATAAAAATTAATTTATCGATACCTAAAGCTTATCTGTTAATAATGATATAAATTTTAGAAACAGATAATTTAGTAATACAATGCTAACTAAAAATTGATTTTTAAATCATTTTGTAATAATTAATCATAAACTATTATATCATGATTATGAGGTGATAGGATGGAATATCAATATACTCCTAATGTTGCTTATGCAAATATCAAAGGAAGCCCACAATATCCTAATATTAATGGTGAAGTGTACTTAGAGGAGGTGCCAGGTGGTGTAATGGTTTATGCTTATATAACTGGATTACCTAATTATAAACCAGGTAATCCACCAATTGGACCTCATGGATTTCACATTCATGAAAATGGTGATTGTGCAGTAGGGGATGAGACAAATCCTTTTATAGCTGCAGGAGGCCATTTTAATCCAAATAATCAACCGCATGGCAACCATGCCGGTGATTTTCCTGTTTTATTTTCTAATAATGGTACCGCTTACTTATCATTTTTTACTGATAAATTCACAGTTGATCAAGTACTTAATAAAGCAATTATCATTCATGAAAATCCTGATGATTTTCAGAAGTCAACCAGCAGGTAATGCTGGAAAACGAATCGCTTGTGGAGTGATACGTCCTATGTATTAAAAATCAAAGGATTACCTTTGATTTTTTTTAATTAAATGCACAAAATAAAAAGACAGATATTTAGCAAAAAATTAATATTAATGATATAATGTTACCAAGAAAGATTTTCAAATAGAGGTGAAGGCATGGAATAAAAAAAACATAAACCAAAATTAATGGCATTAGATTTTTTTAAATATATCGGACCAGGTCTTATTGTGACAGTAGGCTTTATTGACCCAGGGAATTGGGCGACAAATGTTGCTGCAGGAAGTGAATTTGGTTATAAATTATTATGGATTGTTACTTTATCAACTATAATGCTTATTTTACTCCAACACAATGCAGCTCATTTAGGAATAGTAACTGGTAATTGTTTATCTGAGTCAGCTACTATCCATTTAAAACCATTTATAAGTAAATTTACTTTATATACTGCGATAATTGCTTCAGTATCAACGGCGTTAGCTGAAATATTAGGAGGGGCAATTGCGCTTAATATGCTAATTGGTCTTCCACTTAAAATAGGAGCATTTTTAGTATTATTATTAGTCATGTGGATGCTTTTTACGAATTCATATAAAAAATTAGAAAAGTGGATTATTGGTTTTGTATCGCTTATTGGACTATCGTTTATTATCGAATTATCGATGGTTCATATTGAATGGAATCAAGCATTCCTAAGTTGGGTCAAACCTTCATTTCCTACAGGATCAATTTTTATTACTCATGAGTGTGTTAGGTGCAGTTGTCATGCCTCATAACTTGTTTTTACATTCAGAAGTAATCCAAAGTAGAAAATGGAATTTAGAGGATGAAGCTATCATAAAAAAACAATTAAAATATGAGTTCTCTGACACCTTATTTTCAATGATTGTCGGTTGGGCAATTAATAGTGCCATGATTTTAATTGCTGCTGCTACTTTTTTCAAATTAGGAGGAAGTCCTATTACGGGATTAGACCAAGCTCAACAAATGCTTAAACCTTTAATGGGAAATGCAGCAGCACTCATTTTTGCATTAGCATTATTATTTGCGGGTATTTCTTCTTCTGTTACAGCTGGTATGGCAGGTGGTAGCATCTATGCTGGAATTTATAAAGAACCATATGATATACATGATAGTCATACAAAAGTTGGTGTTGCGATTACTTTGCTGGGTGCTATGCTTGTTATATTATTTATTTCAAATCCCTTTAAAGGTTTATTAATATCTCAAATGTTACTAAGTATTCAATTACCGATTACAGTTTTTGTTCAAATATATCTTACCTCTTCGAAGAAAGTTATGGGTAAATATGTTAATAAAGGGATTGAAAAAATATTACTTTGGTTAGTAGCTATAATTGTAACCATACTTAATCTAATATTATTATTCAGTAGTATTTAGAAAAATCTCTAAAAGATATATCGGTACTTTCTTAACTATGGGTATTTAGTAATGCGATGTAGGGCTATTCATGCGATTTTTGAATAGCCCTATATTAAATTATTCAAATTAAAATTTGCTTGTTTTATTGAAAATGCTGACATGCATTTTTTTGAAAGAGTGACTAATTTGGATCTTCCGTATACAATACGTTTGAGGAGTTTAAATTTGTTGTTGTTTCCTTCAACGAATCCTGAACTTACTTCATAAGATATCGCATTCTTGACCTAGGTGATATCTTTTTTTATGCTTTCACAAAAATTTCCTATTCTTTAGTCTTGATATTTTTTGATAAAGTTATCTAAACTACTAGGATCATCTCCCATGATAATTGAATGAAAAGAATGAAACATTTCTTCTACTCTATTCATTACCCAGTATTTTTCTTTTATGATACCTATGTTTTCTTGAATTATTTTGTCTTTTTATACTTTATAAGGTCGTTCCTTTTAATCACTATCACATTTTCCGGATATACTTTTTCCATTATTCTATTAAAATTCATCGGAATCCTATTTGGGAAATTATTCTTTTCAATAAAATAAATATATTTGGTTAATTGTATAATGAAATTGAACTAAATAAAATGTCCATAGCGGATTATTCTGTGTTATGATTAATTTGGAAACAAAACCCAACACGGAGGATAATCGCACTATGGACTACTCAAATGATATCACAAATTTACGTAAAAACAAACACCTAAATTATGAAGAACGCATGACAATTCAAATTCGTCGTAAAGATGGATTTACACCTTATAAAATCGCTAAAGAGTTAGGCCGGCCAATCAATACCGTTCTGAATGAAATTAAGCGTGGTACTACTGCGCAAATCATTCAAGGTAAAAAAACAGAGGTCTATTTAGCTGATACAGGAGAAGCCATCTATAAAAAACATCGGATTAATTCCTGCAGAACCTATAAACGCTTAGAATGCAACGACTTTATCAAATACGTTGTTGATAATATACTAAATGACAAGCCCTGGTCTATAGATGCCTGTGTAGGAGAAGCCCTTAAATCAAAGCGTTTTAAGCGCTCTGAGATGGTCTGTACAAAGACTTTATATAACTATATAGACTTAGGCTTACTCTCAATTAGAAATATGGATTTACCACTAAAATTGCGGCGTAATACGAAACCCGCAAGAGTAAGACTACACAAGAAAAAACTAGGTAAGAGTATCGAAGAACGATCAGCCGATATAAAAACACGAGAAGAATTCGGCCATTGGGAAATTGATACGGTTATTGGTGAAAAGTCAGGGAATGACAGTGTGCTTTTGACAATCGTAGAACGCCAAACCAGAAACGCTATTATAAGACCGATTGAGTCTAAAACAGCCGAGGCAGTAATGAGTGAACTAAGAAAACTACGAAAGATTTTTGGTCTGCAGTTCAGCCAAGTCTTTAAAACAATAACCGGCGATAACGGATCAGAATTCGCCGACTTGTCAACTATAGAAACAGATACAAACACTTTTGTCTATTTTACTCATCCCTATTCATCCTTTGAAAAAGGAACGAATGAACGTCATAACGGGTTAATACGGCGTTTTATACCAAAGGGGAAACGGATGTCGGATTACGATGCATCAGACATTGCTTTTATAGAAGAATGGATGAATACATTGCCTATAAGACACCTGAAGAACTTTTCGAGAAGCAACTGGATCTAATCTACGCAGCTTAAGATACCCAGCTAGCTGGGTATCTTAAGAAATTACTCATAAACACAAATTAGTTCAACTTATTCTTGCAATTAGCCTAATAATTATAAACTATCTAATTGGAATAAAAATTAAGTACATTTTAAATTTATCATCTATTTACATAAATAGTTTTTACAACACTTTTAAAACAAAATATCCAAAAATAGTAATAAAAGTATAGCTAGAAAAAGTCAAAAAACACTACTGAAATTATGAAATAACCTATATATATCTTAGTAATCATTTACATGACTTTATAACCATATATATGGCGTTTATTCCATGGTAAGGAAGAGGTTATAAGTTTGAGTCTTATTACCAAAACCATAATTAATTAAATATAGCAATGAAAAAGGTTGGAAGCATTATCCAGCCTTTCTATCATCATGTTCTTGATAAACATTAATTAAAGTGTCAACATGTTTCCAACCGCCCATTTGTTGTAGATCTTTTAATTCCATACCGTGCATCATAGTAGCAAAAATATGTCTTAATTAATGGGGACGAAGTTTGACACCTGTTTTATCGTCTAATCGTTCTAAATAAGATTTAAAGGCGGTGTATATAACAAAACTACCGTCTTCATTCGAGAAGAACCGATTTTCATTAATATAAATTTCTTTAGATAACTGTTTTTACTGCTCAATGAGCGTCTTTTTCAGCTTGTTTTGTAGAATCATTTGTTTTAAATGTTTCTGCTTTTTCTTTACCATTTAATCTGTACCTTACTTGAAAATTTTGTCCGTTTGTACCGATTATCTCTCAAATATTAGTCATTAAAATTCCACCTTCATTATTATGATGATGTCGTTTTAAAATATTGTCTATACCAAATTTTTATCGTAAAAGTAGGCGAAAAATTCAATGCATAATTATAAAAACAGCAAAAACGTATAAAAAGTATGAAATCTAGTGTCGTAAGAGACAAGATTTCATACTTTTTATAAATTTCTACATATATTCGATAAAATATGATATAATTAGTTAATTTGAAAAGGAGGGATTTTTTAATGAAAAAAATAATATTATTTTTACCAATTGTTTTCTTGCTATTCTTACTTTTACCATTTTCATATTCTACTAAAGCAGCTGGTCTAATTGTAGATGTATCTCACCCAGCAGGTCTAATTGTACCAAATATGACTGACCCAGGAGGAGGGTCACCAACGAATGATGATTTTGAGTATGCGTCTGGTATACCGACTTCCTACTTATATATTGGAACAACTTATCAGCGTAATATGACTCTTAGTAAGGGTCAATTTGGTTATTATGAGTACATTACACCCAATGCTTCAGGTTATTATGATATAGATGTTCTTTTTTACGATAGTGATTCAATAGATGTTTATTTATTAGGTGAGGATTCATTTGCAGACCCAATAGTCCACAAATGCATAAGTGGTCCAGCTGGTCCATATACAGATATTTCCTTAGGTGAAAATTATTTACAATCTGGTACAAAATATTATATTGTAGTCGAGGAAAATTGGAATTATTCTTTGAGCATTAACCATGCAACACTTAGTATTTTTAGAGATGATATTAATGTTGTGGAACATCCACAACCATTTGGAACTGCTAATTATATTAATTCATCAATTGACTATATTAGAGATGCAGATTATTATACTATTACTCCTGCATATGATGGCATAATTAAAATATACTCTACATATAAATCTGATTTAGAAGGTTGGGTTGACGATAGCAATAATAATAGAATCTCTTATGTCGATAATATCAGTAATACAGAATCACATTTCAATCTATTTACACCTGTCAAAACCGGACATACATATAAAATTGACATTACAAGTAATTCAACTGGGGATTATACACTAAGTTATACTTATAATATTGGAAATCAAATAATTAATAATAATAATGATGATAGCACATTTTCGTCTAATGTAGTATACAATTATAGTGATATATTAGGCGATGCGTATGAAGGATATTTTTACGATTTTAAAGACGCAAAGCTTTGGCTTAACACTTTCAATATTGATCCACATGAAATGATTAATCAGGCGTCTTGGTCGATTTTAACGCAGGGTCTTTTAGGTCCTATTCAATTTATAAATGGTTTTGAATTATCAGTTGTTATTTCGAAAGCATGTGTTCAAGTAGATGCCATTAGCGGACCTGTTTATGTTTCCTTAATTCGAACAGGTAATGGAACTACAGGACATCAAATGGCCTTTATAGTTGGGGCTTGGGATCAAAACAGTTATAATTATAAATATATTTTCAATTATAATTATTCAGCGAGTTCTGATAAACAATACTAAGTAACTCAGTTCATTATTTCTATAATAATTAGAATATTGCTTTATAATATCTAGAAAGAAGGTTAATTATGATAATTAAATGTCAAAACTGTTCTAAAAAATTTAAATTAAAAGAAATTATAAAAATTATTACCTTAGGTCCTATATTGCCAAATTTTCAAATAATTGAGTGTGATAATTGTCATAAAGTTTATAGCATGACATTTTTTTCAAGGACTGTTTTAAGAATTATCGAAATTGTTCCTATACCTTTTATGCCAACCTTTATTGTCCCAAAATTAGGTATTTTGCATAAGGTTGATATAGTAATCGGAATAATAATAGCTTCAGCAATTGCATTAGCATTAATAATAACTTGGACGATAATTTGTGGAGTTATTTTATCATTTCTTTTCAAATATGAAGAAATTGAAATAGATAAATATATGTAAAAAAGATAGTACTGAAAACTAAACCTTTTTTCAAATCATGACCACCTGTCCAACGGGTGGTTTGCTCTGAGACTATAAGCCTCTGTTACCGGCCAGCGCCTAAAGACGCTGGCTTTCACTTTGTTCAAGCCACTATACCTTTGCCTCTTTTGCCGCCCCTGTAGGGACGGACGTACTACTTGCTACCCTTTGAAAGGGTCTTCATATTCTTTGACACTTAATTTGTCCAACATGATATCATGTTTTTCTTGATCTTGGGTATATTTCTTTATTGTTGCTTTATTGAAACTTACTGTACTTACATAATATCCTTCTGCCCAAAAATGCCTATTACCGAATTTATATTTCAAATTCGCATGTTTATCACATAACATTAACGCATTTTTACCTTTCAGATATTTATGGAAAGTCCTGAATTATGAAAAGAAATAAGTAATAATGAAGTTGTAGTTAAATTATTATAGAAATATCTTTCCATAATAATTTATAAAAATAATAAAATTTAATATCATTTTTATCTCATGGATAGCCTTTTAATCTATGATTTCCATTTATTTTTTTCCTTTTTTAATCAATAAGCTCCATAAGTATAATAATATTATGGAAAGAAATATTATTAATCTTTCCAATATAATTGCAATTTTATAAATAACTTCCCATAATATTTTTCTTTCTATAAAGATACCCCATAAAAGAGGATACGCTTATCTTGGGTGGAATGCTTACCAACATATGTACATAGCCTGGCATCAAATGTCCTTCTATTATTTCTACTCCTGTATAACTACATAATTGTTTTAATATGTCACTTACACTTCCTTTGTGTTGATTGACTCTTTATATGATCGTAATATCTTTAAATCTATGCAAAATAAATAAAGGACAACCAAGGATGATGATGAGTTAAGCGATTGGATAAAAAGATTTGATAATTGATTAATACTTAGTAAACACGTCGAGTATGTCGAGTTACTAGTACGAAAGTAACCCATATAAGTGGTTTTTTAAAATTGCGCTATATTTAAGAGTTAGAATACGTTTTATCATACAGTTGTGGGTTCTTCCTTAAATTTTGGTAATATGGGAAAAATAGTATAATCAGATATTAAAAAATGATGGTTTAAGACGGAAAAAAGAAATGTGAATAATCATAGATGAATTACTGATATTCTATTTACCGATAAAAAGCGAATAAATACATAGGGCTATTCGAAAAATGTACGAATAGCCCAAAAACATGTCACATAATACCTTTACTTAAGAAAGAACCGAGAATTTTATGTACAACTAATATTATATTGTTTAATTGAATCCATTATTCCATTTCCGACTCGTCTAAATTCAGTTAATAGATAGGTCAGCTTTTGGAAGTCACTATTATTTAATGAACTAAGTTCCTTTTGTGCTAAATCGAAGGCGATAATTGCTTCTTTAAAGTGAGAATGTGCTGGGAAAACTAAATTATTTAACCAGAAACAAAGATTCTCTTTTGAAAATACATTTGTTTGTAATAAAGCCTCTAAATAACCTTGGCTACGAAAGTGAAAGTATCTACCACTACTGAAATGTTGGATATAATTTAAAAAATTTTTATTTTGATTAAAATCTTTATTCATTAGTAAAGAATCATTTAATTTTTCAATAGATAAAATGAGACCACTTAAATTATTAAGCATTGGTAAAATACTTTTAGAAATCATTTCATAATTTCCTTCTCTAAAATAAACCACTTTATTCCTCCTTCTATAAATACATAATATAGTATGAAAAGTGGAATACAATGGTGAATATTTATCCTAATTTGATAACCTACAAAAAAGCTCATTATAAGATGAGCTTTTTTGATATTATTTCTTAACTTTGAAATTTTTTAAAGCATCTGCCAAACTTGAGTTAACAGTTACGTCATTTTCCTTATTGATTTGGTTAATGTATTTTGAAACATCTTTTTTTGATAAACTGCTTTTTTCTTTTTGTCTACGTTCAGTAAATGTTGACAATTTTTCTTTATGGCCACAACTACAAATAAAGACTTGGTTATCACCCTCACCGTAAATTTCTAACTTTTTATGACAAACTGGACATCTTGCATTCGATAATCTAGAAATTGTTTTTCTATAACCACATTCTCTATCTTGACATACTAGTAATTTAGCTTCTTTCGCATTCACCTCAAGCATTAATTTTCCACAATTTGGGCATTCTTTTGATGATAAATTATCATGTTTAAACTTTTGTGCATTATTTTTAATTTGATTGACTACAGCAACAGCATATTCTTTCATTTCACTAATATACTCATTTTTATTTAAATGGCCATTTGCGATTTTAGATAGTTTTAATTCCCATTCAGCAGTTAAAAGAGGTGACTTTAATTCATCTGGAACTAATTCTAATAATTGTTTTCCTTTTGAAGTCGTATAAATATCTTTTCCTTTTTTTTCTATTAGAAAGATATGAAATAATTTTTCTATAATGTCAGCTCGTGTAGCAACAGTCCCTAATCCGCCTGTTTCACCTATTGTTTTAATTAAACTTTGATTTGAACTTTCCATATACTTAACAGGATTTTCCATAGCAGTAAGTAGTGTAGCTTCGTTAAATAAAGCAGGTGGTTTCGTTTGTCCGGATGTTTGTTTAATTGATCGAATTGACAAGGTATCACCTTGTTTTACATCCGGTAATATTTGGTCATCGCTATCATCCTCATCCATTTTATTGTTATAAATGGCTTTCCACCCATATGATAAAACTCGTTTTCCTTTTGCGGAAAATGTTTCATCTCCTATTTTAGCCTCGATTGTCGTTTGTTCATATTCAAAAGGAGGGTATAAGACAGCTAGGAAACGTTTAACCACTAAATCGTATATTTTTAGTTCTCGCTCACTTAATTGGCTGAGGCTCACACGTTGTTCTGTTGGAATAATTGCATGATGATCAGATACTTTACTGTCATCGACAAATGACTTATTTGCTTTAATAGGTTGGTTCATTAAATTTTGGGCATAAGGGGCATAGGAACCGATTTTAATAGCTTGTAAACGGTCTTTTAATGTACCTACTACATCTGCAGTAATGTATCTTGAATCTGTTCTTGGGTACGTCAAAACCTTATGGCGTTCATATAAAGTTTGCATAATTGATAAGGTATCTTTTGCGGAGAAAGAAAAGATTCTATTTGCATCTCTTTGTAATTCAGTTAAATCATAAAGATTGGGAGCAAATTGTTTTTTAAGACTTTTATTTATATTAGTAATCATTGCATTTTTATGTTGAACCAAGCCTATCACTTTATCACAGTAATCTTTATCAAAGGTTTTCGTATCATTTGATTTTTTATCACGCCATTGAAGACTTATAGCATCAGATAGCGCAGTTATTCCATAATAATTTCTGGGCTTAAAATTACGAATTTCTTCTTCTCTTTTTGCGATAATCGCTAAAGTTGGCGTTTGTACACGACCACAAGAAAGTTGAGCATTATATTTAGTGGTTAATGCTCTTGTTCCATTGATTCCTACATACCAATCTGCTTGCGCTCTTGATTGAGCGGATGCGTATAAGTTTTCATACAACCGCCCATCTTTTAATTGATTAAAACCATCACGAATGGCTTTATCAGTCACAGAAGAAATCCATAAACGTTTCAGTTTTTTATGCACTTTTGCTTTTTCAATTATCCATCTAGCAACAAGTTCGCCTTCACGTCCTGCATCCGTTGCGATGACAATTTCGTTGACATCTTGTCTATACATCAGGCTTTTAACAATTGAATATTGGCGACCCGTTTGCGCAATAACCTCTAGTTCTAATTCATTCGGTAATATCGGTAAATCATCTAAATTCCAAGATTTAAATTTCATATTATATTTTTCAGGGCTCGCTAAAGTCACCAAATGACCTAAAGCCCAAGTAACTACATATTGATTTCCTTCAATAAAACCATTTTCTTTTTTATGACAGTTTAATACTCTTGCGATATCTCTAGCAACACTTGGTTTTTCAGCTAAGATTAATGTTTTACTCATCATCATGATCCTTTCAAGTTTCTTCTCTTTATAATAGCATAAAATAACTTTTTTTCCAAATTAGTGATTGACATAATTTAATAAATCGAGTATAGTAATAGTGTAGTACTGTACTATTGTAATAGTACAGTGAGAAAGGGTGGGCTTATGAAATTAATTAAAAAAGATTTACTTGTGTTTAAGAAGTTTATATTAATTACATTAATTTATTATCTATTGATTAATTTTTGTATGATGTTTCTTATCATACTCAGTAAAATTGAACCATGGAAAGTCATTCCTATCTTAGTGTTTCAAACAACTTTTCTATCCTCCTTAACAATTTTTATTGAAATCGGATTGTTTATTTTATTTAATTATTTGCTTTTTACAAAAGAAAATTATCCATTTGTATATTCGTTAAATATCAGTTCAAAAAAATTGTTTATTTCTAAATTTATTCTTGGTTGTATTTATGGATTTATCACAATAATCTTATATTTAATTTGGATGATACTAAATGATCTTTTTCAAATAGGGCATATCCCTATAGAATCTTATATGGATCATTATCTCAACTCGCAGTTTCCTAAAAATTTGCTTCTTTTTCTTTGGATTTATCTAATTTCGATTGATTTAATCCATAATTTCGCGATTTTTTCCGTGGTTTTAAAAAAATTTCACACGAACATCAAAATGCTCTTACAATTATTCATTTTATTTGTGTATTGTATTGTAATTTTATTTTGTTCATTTACAATCTCTTTTTACGTTATGAACATTTCTCTTACTCTGATTCAATTAATGACAGTTTTTATGTTTATATGTAGTATTTTAATCATGATATTCAATGAAAAATTATTGAAAAGAGTTGATATTTGATGTTTAAATTTACGAGCGATAAACCGATTTACATACAAATTGTAGATGACATTTTAACAAAAGTATTTAGTGAAAGAATCGCTTTAGGTGATCAATTGCCAAGTGTACGAGAATTAGCAGTATTTTATACAGTGAATCCAAATACCATACAAAAAGTAATAAATGAATTAGTCGATAAAGAAGTTATTACAATTGAGCGTGGAAAAGGAAGTTTTGTGACTTCAAACCAAACCTTAATTAATCATTTAAAATCCAAAATTATTAAAGAAGAAGTGAATCAGTTTATTAATAAGCTGATTCTTATGGGCCTAAAAAAAAGCGAAATCGTTAAAGAAGTGAGGGAGAGTGATCTTGATGATTAAAATTGAAAATTTTAGTAAAGTTTATCCTCATGAAATCGTATTTCATAATCTCAATCTCAATTTACCTAATAAGGGAATTATCGGAATTTTAGGAGCAAATGGGAGCGGAAAAACAACTTTGTTTAAAACAATGACAGGTTTAGTTCCTCTATTTTCAGGTAAAATGGTAATTAATGATGAAGATATTATTACAACAAGTAAAGGAAATAGAATAAATAATAATCCATTTAACTATATTTCTTATTTTCCTGATTCCCTCAAATTATATTCGGTCACTATTTTAGAATTACTTGAAATAACCTCTTGGATGTATAAAGATTTTAATATAAATAAAGCCAAAGATATTTTAAGTAAGATTAAACTTGATGTTAATTTATTTACTAAGCAATTATCAATTGGTCAAAAGGTCATGTTAAATTTTACATTAACAGCATCAAGAGATGTTGAAATATATTTTTTAGATGAGCCTTTTGATGGGATAGATTTGGAATATCGTGAGCTCATTCTCGATAATATTGTTCAATTTATTGATACAAGTGAAAAATTATTACTTATCTCATCACATGAAATAGGTGAAATTCAACGTTTAATAGATGAATTTGTGATATTAGCTAATGGACATATCATAGACAAAAAAACAATGGGGGAATTGAATGAGACGGGAATTGATTTAATAGATTATTTTTTAACAAGGGTAGGTAATATAAAATGAGAAAATATTGGTTAAATATTTATATTTTGTTTATAGCAAGTTTTGTCATATTAATAATAAGTCTACTTATTACTAATTTTATGCCTACTAACTACAAACCATTTTCTAACTCTTCTTGTGACCAACAAATTTATAATAATATTAAAGAATCATATGGTAATCACAGAAATACATCTTATAAACAAATTTATGAATATGTAGATTCAATTCAGTTAAGTGATGACATGGATTCTTGTAATGATTTAAACTATATTAAAGAAATTAATCACTTATCTATAAATTTACATAATCAAGATAGTGATATCCTCAAATCTGTAGAAAATTATCCTTATACCATTCATTCTCTAAGTATTTTTAATAACTCCACTGAAAAAGTAGACATTGATTTAAAAACATTAAACCATTTTAAATTAAACTTTTTACAATTATATAATGTCAACATTATAAACCCAGATAAGCTAAATGAAATGATGCAGGATAAAGACATTTCAATTATATTAAATAAAGTCAATGAATTTGATTTTGTAAACATTTCGAATTACTCGGGGACAATTAACTTATATCTTAATAATGTAGAAAATATTATTGCAAGTAAAAATTACCAAGTAAATGATAGCACATTCTTATCAGTTCATATTGATACGCCTAATCACATCTCTTTTGATAACCTAGAGAACCTATTTATTTATAGCTTAAACTTAAGTGATGTCGATGAAAACATTTTAAATGAACTGATTAAATTAAAGGGAATTAATCATCTATACATATACAACAGTGAATCTTTTGATTTAACTCTTTTAAATTCAATGGAAAAATTGAATGAATTTTCTTGTGATACATCTTTTGTATCTTTTGGAAATAATGAAAAAATATTAGATGAGTTAAAACAAAACGGTTGTATTTTACATTAGGAGGGAATATGAAAAACTTACTTTTATTAGAATGGAAAAATAACAGGATTTTATATTTATCTGGAAGTTTATTAATGATTAGTGAAGTTATTATTTTCACTATATTAGAAATCATTTTTCAAGGTCAATTTCACAAAAGATCTTCGGTGATATTGAATATCATGTATTTCTCGTTATTTTTTATCTTGTTTATAGCGTTTTTCCAATCCATTTATAATGAAACTTATGCATTTTTATTCATGTTGACAAAAAAAAGATTTAAGATTTTTTTAGTCAAAATTACATTACCATTTTTAGTCTTTGTCATTAATTTATTAATCATGATTGCATATTTAAACAATTTTGGGATTATTACATCAATTAACTATATTATTTTTCTTAATTGCTCATTGTTATTTCTATTCGTGTTTCAAAAATATATAAAAAAAGGTATTCCATATTTACAGATTGTGATTATAATGACACTATTTACTTGTTATGTAATTTTATCACTCTATTTCTTTAACCTCATTGAATATAATTATATAAGATATTTGTGGAATACGTTTGCCGATGTTTTTGCTTTATATATGAGTTATTTACTATTTAGAAAAATAGAAATATAGGAGGGAAATATGATTTCGTTAGAACACGTATCAAAAAAATATGTTAATACATTAGTACTCGATGATATTTCATATCAGTTTCCATCTACTGGGATAGTTGGGTTAATCGGTCCTAATGGAAGTGGAAAGACGACATTATTAAGGCTCATTGCTGGTTTGCGGAAACCAACAAAAGGCAAAATTTTAATTAATAAAAAAATCGCTATTACTTTAGATAGAGATGAATATTATCCTTTCTCTCTAAGAGAATTAGGACTTTGTTACCAACAATTTTTTGAAGACTTTAATTATCAGTTTTATATTTCGCTATTATTAGAAAATAAGTTGGATAGCCAATCGCAATTTACTGCATTATCAAAAGGACAACAAACTTATACTATAATTGCTTTAACCATCGCACGTGATGTGGATATTTATCTTTTGGATGAACCTTTCTCTGGTTTAGATTTAATGATCAGGCAAAAAATCACAGAAAAGATAATTCAATGTTTTTCAGAAAAAAAATTAGTAATTCTATCATCACATGATATTAATCACGTAGAACGTATTTTTGACAATATTCTAACAATTAAAGATAGAAAATTAACAGCTCATACCTATGAGGAAGTTTATCAATTCCCAAATTTAAAAGACTTTTATAAATCAATCTACTAAAATATTGAAAATTAATTCATTTTCTAAACGTTTATAATAGGTTATTTATAATAATAGGGCATATGATATAGTACGACTATTTGGGAGGAGGATAAAAATGCAAGGATCTGTATGTGAACCATCTTATGGTGGGAATAGTTATGTAATCATTTTAGTACTATTTATCTTATTAGCGATTATTGGGTGTGCATGCTACGGAGGAAGATAATATTAGCAGCACTTGACCTTAGATACCACATTAATTGTGGTATTTTTTTTACCTAAATACTGTTAAGCATTAATCAGTTAAGGGATTCCGATACTAAAAATAATAAAGACGGAGGAGAAGAAATATTATGAGTAAACGCTTTATTATTTTAATTGTGCCGATTATACTTTTTAGTTTTTGTTGTTTTCATAATTTTAAGAACGATAATTTTTCAAGGAAGAGTAGTTGATGTAGTTGAAAAGTATAATAATTATGTTATACAAAATAGCATTATTTCTGCAAGTTCTTTGCAACAAATAGTGAATAATTCCGATGTAAAAATAATATTTATTGAATCTAATGGGTTACCACTAAATTTTATCCCTAATACAATCATTATAAAATTTAGTGATATAATCACTGTAAAAAATAATATTACTATGCTTGCACCTAACGAAAAAATTGATAAGATACTCAGTATTTCGGGAATTCAAGATGATGATACGGTAATTATTTATGATTTGGGAAATAGTACTTATACGACAAAATTATATTGGACTTTGAAAGTATATGGTCATGAATATGTCAAGATATTAAATGGTGGGTTAAATGAATGGTTAAGAGGAAATTATCTAACTATAAAAACACTTCCTATGCCTCAAGAAAAAATCTATTCAGCACATGATAAAAATGAAGATATGATCGCTACACTTGAAAATATTAATGAAGCAATGAATAATGAGAATGAAGTGATATTAGATGTTAGACCTCCTGAGCAATATCTAAAAGGTCATATCTCAACCGCAATTAATATTCCCTATTATGAAGCGTTAAATAGTGAACAATTATTTAAGACATTTGCGCAGTTGCAAAGTATTTACGAACCACGGGGAATAACTCCTGATAAAAACATGGTTTATATTTACTGTTCAACTGGGAGTAGAGCAAGCTTTACTTATTTTGTTTTGCATGAATTAATGGGATATAATAATGTCAAAGTTTATATAGGATCATAGTTGAATATCTATTAAATAAATAGATAATTAGGGTTAAATAGTTAATATTTGGTTGACATTGATAATAAAGTGAATTATAATAATGTTAACCATATTTGAATTTGTTTCGCATATGCGTTTTTTATTAAAACATCTAACAAATTGGAATCGCATATGCGGATATCTTTGTTATACGCTTTAATTTTCCCTAAAAAATTCTTAGGAAGTTAGATGTATCTTGATAATAAACGTCTATAAAATATGGGTATTAAAATCATCTGGACTAGTTCTATTTATATGAAATATATGTGTATATGTGAGACAGACATATACTTAAATTTTTCATACCGGATGTAAACGTTTTTAGGATGTCATAATTATTATTATCAGATGTTAAGGAGGGAGATTATGGCGAAGAAATGGTGTTTTCTATTTACTTTTATGTTATTAGTAGGATTATCAGCTTGTTCTAGTAATAGCACGACAACAAAAGAAAATACAACTACAACGTTACTAACTACTACATTACAAACGACAACTATGCAAATTACAACAACCGACTTGTCTAAGGATCTTTATTTAAACGATGCAAGTCAATTTCAACAAATGGCATTTCAATTAGAAGCAGGTTCAACACTTTATATTCAAGATGGCACTTATAGAAATGTAAATGTTATTATTGATGCTAGTGGCACAAAAGATGCCCCAATTTATATTAAGGCAGAAAATTATGGACAAGTATTTATATCTGGAACTTCTCAATTTGAAATTAAGGGTGACTATGTCATAGTTGATGGTTTATATTTTAAAGATGGTGAACCTACAACGGATAAAGGGTGTTTAATTGTTGAAGGAGATCATGATCGTCTTACTAATAATACTGTAGATTCTTACAATGGAAATGACAAGAAATGGGTTTCATTATCAGGTAAATATACTGAAGTTGATCATAATTTATTTACCGGTAAATCTACAGTTGGGTCTTTATTAACTATTTGGCGTAATGATAACACTCCAAATTATGAATATATTCATAATAATTACTTTAAGGATTACTCACATGGACAAGTAGCTGATAATGGATTTGAGACTATTCGTGTTGGAACAAGTACCAATTCTCAATCAGATTCTTATTCTATTATTGAAAATAATTTATTTCAAAATCTTAATGGTGAAGTTGAAATTGTGTCTATAAAATCAGGGCATAATCTCGTAAAAGGCAATACAGTTATCGATTCTAAAGGGATGTTAACTTCTCGTCATGGGAAGTATAATTATTTCGAAAATAATGTTATTTTACAAGATGGTATAGATAGTACTGGTGGGATAAGAGTTTATGATGGTGGTCATGTTATTCAAAATAATTATATTCAAGGTGTCCGTTCATCATCAAATACTTTTGGTGGAATCACAATTGGTTCTGGTGATAACTTAATAACTGAAACCACAGCTTTAAATGGTCATTGGACAGCAAATAATGTTTTAATCGAAAATAATACGTTTTATGATAATGAACAAAGTATCCTATATGGATATAAATATTTACATAATCCAACTGATATTACATTTAAAGATAATGTTATATACTCATCAGATTATTCTTCTGTGACAGAAAAATTAAGTAATCCTATGACAAATGAGACATTTGAAAATGAATTATATTACGGCCCATCTTTAGGTTTAGTATCAAATACGATTCCAGAAGGAATTAATTATTCTACAACTCCTTTTGATATGTCACAAGACGGCCAAGGATTATGGTTAAATGCTACATTAGGTGCACATAATCTGCATGAGATGACAACTGATGAAGTAGGTCCTAATTATGAAAATTTCTTTAGTTCTCAAGATTTAACAAGTAACTTTTTTACACAAAATTTTATTGATTGGCCTTTTGTATTACCAATTATAAATAATTAGTTCAATAATGAAGTAGGTAATGAAATGCTTACAAATGTTAAATAGAAGAAAATAATAGGGAGGATATTAAATGAAAAAATCATTATTAAAATTTTTCTCAATAGGATTAATTTTAATGCTCACAATTTTAATTGCTGGTTGTGTCAATAATACAACAACAAATGGAACGACAACAACACAACAAACAACTACTAGTTCAACAACTACTAGTTCAACAACAACGACAGTACAAGTAGTAGCACCTCAATTTACTTCAGTTCTTGTATCAACAGGAGATGATGTGGGGCAGATTAATATTAGTGCTTCAATAAATACTGTAACAACAGGAACCATTTACTATGCTGTCACTTTAGCAAGTGATGCAACACCAACTAAAGACCAAATTATTGCTGGTGTAGATTATGACAGTGTAACAATGGCTGCTAGTGGTCATGCGGATAATACAATTGATACAGTTGTAACTGTAACAGATGGGCAAAATTATAATGTTTCACTAGTTGCTAGTAATGACGGTGGAGAAACAAGTGTCATCACACGATCTGTAACCGCTAAAGCTAGCGTGCCAGTGGATGTTAAAGGAACAGGTACTGCTTCGGATCCATTCTTAGTTGAAGATCTTAGTGATTTAGAGAGAGTTGCTTCTGGTCTAGATTATAGTGGATTGACATGGAGTAAAGATGCCAATTATAAATTAATGGCTGATATTGATTTATCAACTCAATATAATGCTACAACAGGTGTAAGTTGGACTCCTATTGGAAATTCAACTAATAAATTCCAAGGTGTATTTGATGGAAATGGTTTTACAATTTCTAACTTATATATCAATACTGCTGATTTAACTGATCAAGGTTTATTTGGTGATACTGACCCAGGTTCAGTTATAAAAAATTTAACATTAAATCATGTTAATATACAAGCGAAAGCGATTACTGGATCATTAGTAGGTTACAGTAAATCAACAATTAGTAATGTAATTGTTAAAGATACTAATGTTACAACAACTGCTGAAAGAGCAGGTGGTTTGATTGGTCGCATATATGATATTGGTTCAATTTCTAATGTTTATGTACAAGGAAATGTATCAGGAAATGTAGAAATTGGTGGTTTAGTTGGATTTATCGATATCGCTTCAACAACGATAACTTATATAACAATTAGTGATGTTGCCTTCATTGGAAATGTTACTTCAGCAACTGATAAAGCAGGTGGAATCACTTCTTATCTTCGTGGAGCTACAATTGATAGAGCTTTCGTCGAAGGAACTATTGTGGCTAATGATAGAGTAGGTGGAATTGCTGGTTTCGTACAAACACGTTCAGGTACACCTATTAATCCAACAATCACAGATAGTATTGTATTAGCACAAATATTATCAAAAACTGATAGTACTGCTGGTTCTATTGCGGGTAGTGTTAGCATAACTAATACACCTTTACCAGTTCTTAGTAATAATTATAGTTTAGACACAAATAAAGTATTCTTCTCTGGAGATACCTTATCAGGTGATAATGGACTAGCGATGACAAGTGCTAATCTTAATGATACTTCTTGGTTTACAACAAATTTATCTTCATGGGATTTCACAAATACATGGACATTCCCAACAGATGCAACAAGACCTGTATTAACTAATTCAGGCGATGATGGATTAGCTATATCCTATGGTTTGCCAATTATGGCATTTGGTTCTGGAGATAAAGGGACAGATATAAAAGCAATTAATATTAATTTAAGTGCAAGTAGTGATACGGCAACTGTATATTATGTTATTGTTGCTAATGGTGAAGTCGCACCAACCGCTGCTCAAATTAAATCAGCAACTGATTATGGAAGTGTTACCGTATTAAAAAGTGGAAATGGAAGTTCAATCAGTAAAGATATCTTAATGGGAAATGCCGACACTCTATATGATGTATATTACTATGCAGAGGATGGAACAAGCGTTACTGATGTTCAAACATTCACTGTAACAAGTAATGCAAATTATGGCTGTGGTGGAACAGGAACTGCTTCTGATCCATTGTTAATCTGTACAGTAAATGATTTAAAAGCTATAGGGTCTCAAGATAGTGATGACCCTCAACCAGGAGATTTTACAAGCACTGCTTCTTATAAATTAGCTAATGATATTGATTTATCAACAGTATATGGAGTAGATTTAGCATCATGGACACCAATCGCTACATTTGGTGGCACATTTGATGGAAATGGACATACAATTAATGGTTTATATATTAATCTACCTGATACAACAAATGTAGGTTTATTTGCACAATTAACAAGAACAGCCGTTATTGAAAACATTTTATTTACAAATGTCAATATATTAGGTGGAAATTCAACAGGTACTTTAGCTGGTTATAGTAAAGCAACTGTAACAAATGTTTCTGTATCTGGTGGAACTGTCGCTTCTAATCGTTATGACGATTCACGTGTTGGAGGATTAGTTGGTAAATTTAATGAAGGTTCAATATCAAAGGTATGGACTGATGTCACTGTAAAAGGTGGTAAATATGTAGGTGGTATTGTCGGACATGCTGATTATCCTGCTAATGATTTCGCTAGTGAAACTATAATATCTGATTTAGTCGCTTATGGTGATGTTTACGGTAACGATTCAATTGGTGGTGTTATCGGATATTCACGGATAACAGTGATTAGAGCTGTTGCTTATGGTAATATCTATCTTAATACTGATTCTACACTTACAACTAATAAGCAAATTGGTGGTGTCATTGGATTTACCCAAAATCGTGCAACAACCATTCCAAATTTAGCAACTGCAGATCAATTAATAGCTGCTAATGGAACTATCGATTGCGGAAATAGTAATGTTAACACAATCATTGGTAATGTTTCAATTTCTTCTTATGGTTCTATAAATCTTGGTACTTCGTTATTTGAATTAGATTCAATTAGTGTGACAACAAGCAGTAGTTCAAGTGTTGGTGGAACACAAGTGACAGCCTCTAATTTAGCTGATTCAACTTGGTTTACTACAAATTTACCAAGTTGGGATTTCACAAATACTTGGTCAATTGTTGACGGACAACTTGCTTTACAAGGATTTACTCATTAATATTTAAAAAATTGAAATATAAGCCTCTGGTTTATAAATAATAATTCAAAAAGGTATCGTTGTCTAAAAAAGAGCACAAAAGATACCTTTTTGGTTATATTTAAGTTTAAAGTCATAATACTATGATTATAAAAAGGAGCTGTAAAATGTTTAAAACAGGATTAGTATCTATTACTTTTCGTAAATTATCAATTGAAGAAATTATTAATATAACAAAGATTGCAAAATTAGATGCCATTGAATGGGGAGGAGATGTTCATGTTCCTCCAGGAAATATTGAAATGGCCAAAAAAGTTAGACAAATGATGAGTGATGCTTCATTAGTAACATCAGCTTATGGTTCTTATTTAAGATTAGGAATGTCTGAAAATAACGACGAATTATTTGCGGAAATATTACAAACAGCAATAGCACTAGGTACTAAAGTGATTCGGGTATGGGCTAGTAGATTAAGCCCAAGTGAGGCAACAGAGGAATTTTATCAAAAAGTTGTTAACGAATCTCAAGCATACGCAGAGTTAGCAAAAAAAGAAGGAATAAAAATTTCTTATGAATACCATTGGAATACATTAACAGAAACGAATGAAAGTGCAATTAGACTATTGAATTTAGTTAATCATGAGAATGTAATCACTCATTGGCAACCTAGTAAAATTATGAATCTAGATGAAAGAATTGAGGGATTAAAGCAAGTTTTACCCTATGTTACTCAAGTCCATACTTTCTATTGGATAGGTAGTACTAGATATCCATTAAGTGATGGAATTCATGAATGGAAAAAGTATATTGATATCATCAAAGAGAAAAATGAAGATGTATACTTATTAATAGAACATGTGAAAGATGATAGTGTTGATCAATTCTTTGAGGATGCTAAGACTTTAAAGCAATTATTAGAATCATAGTTAATACGTATCATTTGAATACAAAATAAAAGATTACCAGTTTTATTTAACTAGTAACCTTTTTTTATGTATATTTATTTTTTATGTAGGGTCTATTATATTAGTCTAATTCTACATTGTGATAGATATCTTGAACATCATCTAGTTCGTTTAATAAATCTAATAAACGATTTAAGTTTCCAACTTCTTCTTCATTTTCAAGTTTTACATAACTCATTGGAATCATAGAAATTTCTTCAATTTCAAAATTCAATTCACTTTTGGCATCCTCTAATGCTGTTTTGATTTTATATAAGTCGGTTGGTTCTCCATAAAGTGTGATAATATCGTCCTCAGTTTCAATATCAGCATCTACTTCAGCGTTAATTAGAGCTTCTAATGTCTCATCTTCTGTTAAACCCGTAAAAGAAATAATAGAACGACTATTATACATAAAGGATACACAGCCAGAAACACCAAGTTTATTCTTAGTTTTCGTAAAACAATGACGAACCTCACTAAATGTTCGATTTACATTATCTGTCAAACAATCTACAACCAATGTTGCTGCCCCAGGACCAAACCCCTCATACCGAACCGATGTATAAGTATCAGTAACACCACTTGAAGCTTTTTCAAGTGCACGTTTGATAATATCAGCAGGAACTTGCGCTTTTTTTGCTTTATCAATAATGTGTTTTAAAGATAAATTCATGTCAGGATCGGGAACGCCTGCCTTTGCTGCAATATATATTTCTTTTCCGAAACGTGAATAAACTTTCGTTTTCACCGCAGCTGTTTTAGCCATAGCAGACTTACGTACTTCAAATGCTCTTCCCATTAAAATCAACCTTTCATTTTTTATTATAACATTATAATTTTAAACTATTTTTGTCGTTTTCTCAACTTTTTCCTTAAAAAAATTAAATATTTATGTTTCACATCAGGAAATTGGCTATTTAGGGGGATATTGTTGTATAATATAAAAGATATTGTTTATTGTTTGAATTTATAACGAAGTTATACATGACCACTTTTTGAGGTAAAAAATATAAATAGATAAACATTATATGAAAAAACATTGATTAAAAAGAAAATAAAGTGTACAATAAACTTTGTGTTTAAAAAAGGATGGTAACAATCATGGAAATAAAACAAAAAATAATTAATATTGCAGTAATTGCTCACGTTGATGCAGGAAAATCTACATTAGTAGATGCTTTTCTCTCACAAAGTGGTGTTTTTAGAGAAAATGAAGAAGTTATAGACTGTGTAATGGATAGTAACGACTTAGAGAGAGAACGTGGAATAACAATTTATTCAAAAAATTGTTCTGTCATGTATAAAGATTATAAAATAAATATTGTAGATACACCAGGACATGCTGATTTTTCTTCGGAAGTTGAACGTATTATAAAAACTGTAGATACAGTAATTTTACTAGTGGACTCAAGTGAAGGTCCTATGCCTCAAACTCGATTTGTTTTACAGAAATCATTAGAATTAGGGTTGCGACCTATTTTAATTATTAATAAAATTGATAAAAAAGACCAAAGAGCTGAAGAAGTAGTCAATATGGTTTTTGATTTATTTGTGGAATTAAAAGCCAATAATCATCAATTAGATTTTCCTATTTTATATGGAATTGCTCGTGAAGGAATTGTAAAATACGATATGAATGATGATAACACGAGTATTGAACCGCTATTTGAAACGATTATTGCACATGTAAACAGTTATCCAGATTTAAATGATAAACCATTACAATTGCAAGTCTCTTCACTTGCTTATGATGAATATATTGGTCGTTTAGGAATCGGAAGAATCTACCAAGGGCAAATAAGAGAAGGCCAAATTGTATCTGTCTTTAGAAGTAATGGTAGTACTACTAAACAAAAAATATCACAGATTTTTAACTATTCAGGGCTTAAAAGAGTTAGTGTACCAGTTGCTTATAGTGGTGATATTGTTGTTATTTCTGGTATCAGTGATATTTCAATCGGAGAGACCATATGTGATGAAAATAATGTCATCCCTATGGAGATGATTAAGATTGAAGAACCCACATTATCAATGAATTTTTTAGTTAATAAATCACCATTTGTTGGACGTAGTGGTAAATATGTCACTTCACGTCATTTAAAAAGTCGTTTAGAAAAAGAATTAGAAGTTAATGTTGGTTTAAAGATTGAACCTATTAATGATGCTGAAGGATTTAAAGTTTCAGGACGAGGGGAACTTCATTTATCTATTCTGATAGAAAATATGCGAAGAGAGGGTTATGAACTTGCAGTTTCAAAACCAGAAGTCATTATGCATAGACATAATAATCAATTATTTGAGCCTATAGAGAAAGTAATTTGTAGTGTTCCTGAAGAATATAGTGGTGCTGTCATCACAAAGTTGAATTTGCGTAAAGGGAACTTGGTCATTATGAACGTTGAAAGTGGATATGCTAAAATTGAATTTTTAGTTTCAACACGAGGATTACTAGGTTATAGAAGTGAATTTATCAATGATACACGTGGAAAAGGAACATTAATACGTCGTTTTGAAAAATTTGGAGAATATAATGGAGAAATACCACAACGTATCAATGGTGTTATGATTTCTCAAGAAGCTGGAGTTGCAATGACTTATTCATTGTTTAATCTCACTGATAGAGGACAAATAATTATTACACCAGGTACAAAGGTATATGAAGGAATGATTGTTGGACTTTGTAGTAAAAATTTTGATTTGACGGTTAATGCTTGTAAAAATAAAAAACTTACAAATACACGCTCATCTAGTAGTGATGAATCAATGCGTTTATCAAATCCTAAACGTTTTACTTTAGAAGAAGCATTAGAGTTTATAAATGATGATGAATTAGTTGAAATTACACCAGATGATATTCGTTTAAGAAAAAAACATTTAACTTTATTAGAACGAAGAAGAAATCGTAAAGAAATAATTGAGGAATAAAATAAATCCGTTTAACAAACGGATTTTTATTTTAGAAAATTTTCAATAAAAATTGACAACATACTAATTTACAATGAGAACTAAATCGTTTTCGAATAGAGGAGACAATCAACTAAGTAGAATTATTACCTTGATGGTGGATATTTGACATTTGCTTCCCAAAAAGAAGATTATTTAGGAATCAATACACTTCTGTTTGCCTTGTATCAAATAAAGATCCATCGAAAGAGAATCTGGTTGTCGCAATTGTGGGCGAAATTTAAATCAAGATATCAATAGTCGTTTAAATATTGCTAAAAAGGAAATATATTGTTGACAAAAATCTATCTAATGTTAAGTTAGGTAGATTTTGTAAAGTGGAAGTATATTGGCTTCAAAAACTTGAAAACAACAATTAAAATGATATAATTAACTCATAAATAGAGGTGATGGCAAAATGGTAACTATAAAAGATATTTCGAAGAAAACTGGTTATAAAGATATTAGTCAGAACGCTAAAAAACTAATTTTAGAAACCGCAAAAGAGATGGGTTATCATTATAGCCAAATAATGTGTAATATATTCGAAAACGATTTTAGTGGAGGAATTATATGAATTATCAACCAAACAATAATCGATATCAAAATATGAAATACAATCGCTGTGGCTATAGCGGATTAAAATTACCGCTTATATCTTTGGGATTATGGCACAATTTTGGTAGTGTCGATGATTTTGACAATGCGAAAGCCATGTTGTTAAAAGCATTTGATTTAGGAATAACTCATTTTGATTTAGCGAATAACTATGGTCCTAATCCAGGTAGTGCTGAAGAAACCTTAGGAAAAGTTCTAAAAGCAGAATTGAATCCTTATCGAAATGAATTAGTGATTTCTACGAAAGCAGGATATGGAATGTGGCCTGGACCTTATGGAGATTTTGGTTCTAAAAAATACCTAATTTCAAGTTTGGATGCCAGTTTAAAAAGATTGGGATTAGATTATGTTGATATTTTCTATCATCATCGTCCTGACCATAATACACCACTTGAAGAAACCATGAATACATTAGATTTAATGGTTCGTCAAGGCAAAGCCTTATATGTAGGAATTTCAAATTACAATGCTGAAGACACTAAAAAAGCAGCGGATATTCTAAAACAGCTAGGTACGCCTTGTTTAATTAATCAATCAGCTTATTCCATGTTTAACCGTTCAATTGAAAATGGGTTAACAGATGTTTGTAGTAACGAAGGAATCGGAATTATGGCTTTCATGCCTTTAGCACAAGGTTTATTGACCAATAAATATTTGAAAGGAATTCCCACAAACTCAAGGGCTGCAGGAGGTAGCGTCTTTTTAAATACTAAAGATATTACTTCAGAAAAATTAGATAAAATAAATCTATTAAATGATTTAGCTATGAATAGAGGTCAATCATTAGCACAATTAGCGATTGCTTGGGTATTAAGATACAAAGCAGTTACATCCGCTTTAATAGGAGCTAGTAGACCACAGCAGATTGAAGAAAATGTAAATTCATTAAATAATTTAACTTTTTCTGATGATGAATTATCAAAAATCAATACAATTTTAAATAATAAATAGACAACACAGTTTGTTTTATGTAAAATAATTCGAAAATGATTTCGGTAGGAGAAGAAAATAAATGGGAAAAAATTATTATATAGTTACTTCTAAAGGAACAAAAGAAAGATTTAATCAATATCCACTAATTATGAACCAAAATGAAAAATCAGATGTTAGGATTCTCGTTAATCCTAAAGTAAAATTTCAAGAGATTATTGGATTTGGTGGCGCTTTAACTGAATCTGCAGCTTATACATTATCAAAGGTCACAGAAGACAAACGAAAAGAAGTAATAGAAGCTTATTTCAATAAAGAAAAGGGACTTAATTATTCTATTGGTCGTGTTCATATTCATAGTTGTGATTTCGCTTTAGAAAACTATACTTATGTTGAGGAAAATGATAAAGAATTAAAAACATTTAATATTTCTAGAGATTTTCAATGGATTATTCCCTTGATTAAGGATGCAAATCTTGAACGTGGTGAAGATATAAAATTATTAGCTTCTCCTTGGAGCCCACCCGGATGGATGAAAACAAATCATGAGATGAATCATGGTGGAAAGCTATTACCTGAGTATTTTGATACTTGGGCAATGTATTATGCTAAATTCATTAAGGCTTATCAAAAAATAGGAATAAATATAAAAGCAATCACGGTTCAAAATGAACCACAAGCAGTACAAACTTGGGATTCTTGTATTTATAGCGGTGAAGAAGAATGTGATTTTATTAAAAATCATTTAGGACCGATTATGCATCGTGAGGGTTTAAAAGATGTAAAAATATTAATTTGGGATCATAATCGTGATATCATAATTGAACGAGCAAAGGCTGTTTTAGAAGATAAAGAAGCAGCTAAATATGTTTGGGGGACTGGATTCCATTGGTATGTATCAGAAGCATTTGAAAATGTAGGTAAAGTACATGAGTTATTTCCTGATAAACACTTATTATTTACAGAAGGTTGTCAGGAAGGTGGATGTAAAATTGGGGAGTGGTACACAGGAGAACGCTACGCTCGAAATATGATAGGCGATATGAATCAATATTGTGAAGGATACTTAGATTGGAATATCTGTTTAGATGAAACAGGAGGACCGAATCACGTTAATAATTTATGTGATGCTCCTATCATTGTTAACACAAAAACAAATGAAATTATCTATAATAGTTCTTATTACTATATTGGTCATTTTAGCAAATATGTTTTACCAAAAGCAATAAGAATTGATAGCGAAGTTAATGATAATAGATTACAAACTATTGCCTTTTTAAATCCAAATAAAGAAATAGTAGTCATAGTATTAAATCAAACAGATGAGTTAATTTCTTATACAGTAGAATTAAACGGTGAAGTTTCAGCAATTGAGAGTTTACCACATTCAATTCATACAATTATATATAATAAAAATTAAGAAGTGGCAATTAATTTTTCACGACTAATTTGCTAAAATATGTATTTATTGTATTCGGATATGGTAGTGCAGTGGCTTTGATATTCTTCATTTCAATTGTTATTTTATTTTCATATTTGTCGGATTGTTAAATTTAAAAAGAGATAAAAGGTGTAGGCTGGCTGTAAATACGACTAATTTTACCTAAATGATTGATATAAAGAGAATTTCTTTATTATTAATATTAATTTAGGTTTTTTTGTTATAGAAGATTTGTGAATGATTAAACTAGTTAACATAACTCGATCTTAAGTGGATTTTATTTAGGAAGGAGTTGCGTAACTTCTGACCAGGTAATGCTTGATTAAATGTAGATGAATTAGTATTATTAATATAAAAAAATAACAATCTTAATTAATCGTAAATATTATTTTCCAATTTTTTACTTATTTAATAGCTATATAATTGTAAATTTATCCATTTATGATATAATAGTAATAATATTTTATATGATAAAATATATCAAATTATTTAATTTTATTTCGTTATAATTAATGGAAATTAAAAATAATTAGGAGGGTACAGTATGAATTTCGAAGACTTTGAATATGTAAGACCAGATATGGTCAAGTTAAAAACCAATTTTGAGACATTGCTGATGAAGTTTAATGAAGCTAAATCTTTAGACGAGGTGAATAAATCCATGATGGAAATTATTCAACTTCGTAACGATTTTGAAACGATGCTAGTATTAGTAAGTATCAGACATTCAATTAATACTTTAGATGAGTTCTATGATAAGGAAATGGATTTCTTTGATGAAAATGGTCCATTATATGAAGAACAAATTAATAACTTTTATCAAGCATTAGTTAATTCAAGATTTAGAAATCAGTTACAAGAAAAGTGGGGGAAACATTTATTTGACATAGCGGAATTAAAATTAAAAACTTTTTCTAATGAAATTATTGAAGAATTACAAAAAGAAAATAAATTAGCTAGTGCTTACCAAAAATTACTAGCATCTGCTAAAATTCCTTTTGAAGGTGAAGAGCGTAATTTATCACAAATGACTCCTTTCTCACAATCAAAAGATCGTCTTATTAGAAAAAATGCTCAAGTTGCAATCGGTGATTTCTTTACAGAAAATGAGGCGCAATTAGATGAGATATATGATGAATTAGTTCAAATTAGAAATCAAATGGCAAAAAAATTAGGTTACTCTAACTATGTTGAACTAGGATATGCAAGACTCACAAGAACAGATTATAATGCGGAAATGGTTGCGAACTATCGCAAACAAGTTTTAGAAGATTTAGTGCCTGTGGCGCAAACTCTATTAGATAGACAAGCAAAACGATTAAATCTGGATTCTTTAAAATATTATGATGAACCTTTAAAATTCTTATCAGGAAATGCGACACCAAAAGGTGATGAGGCATGGATGATTAATAATGGTAAAAAAATGTATCATGAATTATCTAAAGAAACGGATGAATTCTTTACATTTATGACAGAGCATCATTTAATGGATCTTACTTCAAAAAAAGGAAAAGCTGGTGGAGGATACTGCACGTACATAAGTAACTATAAATCTCCATTCATTTTTTCAAACTTCAATGGGACTAGTGGTGATGTTGATGTCTTAACACACGAAGCTGGTCATGCTTTTCAAGTTTACAGTAGTAGGGGATATGAAGTACCAGAATACAATTGGCCTACTTTAGAAGCTTGTGAAATCGATTCTATGAGTATGGAATTCTTCACATGGCCATGGATGAATCTATTTTTTCAAGAAGATGAAGAAAAGTATAAATTTGACCATTTGAGTAGCGCTGTGTTATTTATTCCATATGGTGTGACAGTTGATGAATTTCAACATTTTGTCTATGAAAATCCGCAAGCTACACCAGAAGAGAGAAAAGCAAAATGGCGTGAAATAGAGAAGAAATATTTACCTCATAAAGATTATGAAGACAATGCTTTCTTTAATAGAGGAGGATATTGGTTCAGACAAGGACATATTTTTAGTTCACCATTCTATTACATCGATTATACACTAGCTCAAGTATGTGCTTTCCAATATTGGATTGCATCAAGAGAAAACCGTGAACAAGGATGGAGTAGTTATTTAAAACTATGTCAAGCAGGTGGCACTGAATCATTCTTAAAATTAATTGAACTAGCTAATTTAAAAAATCCATTTGAAGATGGATGTATTAAATCAGTCATGGGACCTATTAAAAATTATTTAGATAACATTGATGACTCGAAATTTTAATTAAAAAAGTGAGGGACTGTTGGTATTAATCAACAGTCTATTTTTAATTAATATTAGCTTTTTTCGCCTGACTTGACATAAAACAGTATATATAATACTATATATATAGTGAGGTATAAATGTGAAGTAGATAAAATGAGTAAGTTTGATGAAAATTTTATTGAAAAACAATCTATAGGACTGGGACTTGTTTAGGATCAAATGGTCATAAACGTTACTATTTATTTAGTATCATGTGTGTGCATAAGTACTCTAACTCTATAAAACGAGTTAGAGTACTTTTTATTTTAAGGAGATGATATAAATGTACGACAAGCTAGAAATTATAGGTCAATCAATTATCCAACATGGAAAGTATAATGACCGGATTTATTTAATGGAATTAAACCCAAAAGATCTGCCTAATTTGTTTACTAATTTTAAAGCCCTATTGACTAAAAATAAGTATTCAAAAATAATCGCGAAAGTACCGGAAAAATACAAAGAAATATTTATTAATAAAGGTTACGTTGAAGAAGCAAATATTCCTAATTTTTATTATGGGAAGGAAAATATGATGTTTTTAGCTAAATATTATCAATTAGATAGAAAAATTAATCATCAAAAGGCAAAAATTGAAAATATATTAAAAACTGCATTAAAAAAACTACACTTTAATTCATTAATTAATGATAAACAGTTGACTTATAAGCAATTATCAGAGAAAAACATAACGGACATGGCAGGTGTATATAAAAAAGTATTTAAAACATATCCCTTTCCTATATTTGAAGAAGATTATCTAAAAAATTCACTTGAAAATGATGTGATTTATTTTGGTGCCTTTAAAAATAATGTATTGGTTGGTATTTCTTCTTGTGAAATCAATTATCAGAAATCTTATGTGGAGATGACTGATTTTGCTATTTTAGAAAAATTTCGTGGGAATCACATATCCCTTTACTTATTGAATATTATGGAAGAGGAAATGATAAAGCAAGGAATTAAGAAGGCTTATACAATGGCAAGAGCTTTATCATACGGTATGAACATTACGTTTGCGAAAATGGGATATGCATTTACTGGTACAGTCATTAATAATGCGAATATTTTTGGTGAAATTGAAAGTTTAAATATTTGGCATAAAGATTTAAAACACTAACATTTAGTGTTTTTTCTTTTTTTTTAGGCTTTTGAAGGAATAGAATTTCAAAATAATGAATAAAATATAGTATGGTACCTTGCAATGCAAGGTACCATGTGATATGATAGTCATATATTATAGGAGGTTCACAATGAATATACAATTTAAAAAGGGAGTATTAGAATTATGCGTCCTTTCCATGTTAGATAGAAAAAATTGTTATGGGTATGAATTAGTCAATGATATTTCTAAAAGTTTTTCCATTAGTGAGGGTACTATTTATCCTTTATTATCAAGATTGAAAAAAGAGAGATATGTTTCTACTTATCTCGAAGAATCGCAAGAGGGACCAACTAGAAAATATTATGAATTAACATCCTCTGGGAAAATAATTTTAATAGAATTAAAAGAAGAGTGGTTTTCGTTTACTAAAGGAGTCAATCGATTGTTAGAAGGTGGTGTTCAATATGAATAAAAATGAATTTTTTATCATTTTAAAGGATCAACTAAAAGGAATACAAGATCAAGATAAAAAAGAAATATTATATGACTATGAAGAACATTTTGCAATCGGATTAGCCAAAGGCCGATTAGAAGAAGAAATAGCCGCTTCTTTAGGTAATCCTAAAGTGATCGCTAAAGAGATTAAAGCAAATTATATGATTACTAAAGTAGAAGAATCATTTACTGTTGGTAATTTCTTTAGAGCGATGATTGCAACATTAGGATTAGGATTTTTTAATTTAGTCTTTATATTAGGACCTTTTATTGCTGTTGCGGCGACGATATTGTCCCTTCTTTTCACAGGAATTGTCATTGTGTGTAGTGGAATATTCGTGATAGTTATAGCGTTTTTCCCACATAATTTTCAAAATGTACCTTCTCCTCTAGTAGGAATATTTATTGGTTTAGCACTTGCTTCATTTGGTTTATTGTGGACAATTGGAACTACATATCTAAGTAAATGGTTTTATGTCATAACAATAAAGTATTTTAAGTTAAATTTGAATATTATTGTGAATAGGAGAAATAAAAATGACTAAAAAAATTATAATAATACTTTCTTTAATCTTCGTTTTTTCATTAGTTGGTGCATTTATCGCTTATAGTGCAACAGACGGTGTTGATTATAATAAAAAAATCGAAGTTAATTATGAACAAATTTTTTCTACGAATCAAGTGAATCAAATTAATATTTCATCAACTAGTAGCAATATTAATTTGATTCTTACTGATAGTGATGAGATAAAAGTAGACTATTATGGCAGTTTACAATGTTTTATTTGTCATATATCTAATAAGATGGTAGCAAAAAAAACTGATGGCACAATCACTTTTAAAACAAATGATTATATGTTCGGTTTTATATTCAATAATAATGTAAAAATGGATGTCTATTTTCCCAAATCTTATCAAGAAAATCTTTACCTTAATACTGTATCTGGAGATTTAAAAGTTGAAGATTTAACTTTAGGAGACCTTAAAATTTACACAACGTCGGGGAATATTAGCATGAATGATTTGAATATCGCTAGTGGAAAAATGAGTTCAGTATCAGGTGATATTGATTTAAATCAAATAAATGCTACCGAAACTTTGACTGTTAGTACCACTTCTGGTGATGTGTCATTGGATTCAGTTTCAACGAATCTTAATTTCAATACTGTATCGGGAAATGTAAACTTAAGTAATTTTTCAGGAAACATTTCAGGACACACAACATCAGGAAATATCGGCATTGTTTTAGCGAATAATCTATTTACAATAGATTTAAGCTCAGTTTCAGGAGATGTAATCGTTGATGTTAATAGCGATGCACCATTTAGTTTTAATACAAGTTCTATTTCAGGTGATATTTCAATTAAATTTCAATATTTAGTGGATGGTGATTATACCATGAATAATCATAAAAAATCTGGTACAGTTAACAGTGACTCACAAAATTATATTAAGGTGAATACGACATCGGGAAATATTACCATAAAATAAGGATGAGAGAAGAAATTAGTGATGATTTCTTCTTTTTCTACTAAATGAAAAATTCTATAAATTTCCTTATGATTTTCATAAGAAATATGATATTATAAAGAACGTGACAAAAATAGAAGTAGTAGGTAATTAGACGTGGAGAAAACATTGAAGTTTATTCAATTTATTATAGGTCTTAATTTAATGGCTTTAGGTATATCATTATATTTGAAGGCAAGCATTGGAATTGGTTCGTGGGATGTGTTACATAACAACCTTTATGAATTTTATCATTTAACTATAGGGACCTGGGTTTTTATTGTTGGTGTTGTTACTATCATGATTTCACAGGTTTTTTATTTTCATCCCAAAAATCTCTTAGCTATAATAACAGGATTTATTTTAGGCAAGCTGATCGATTTTTGGTATAGTAATATTTTTCATTTTCATTTCACTTTATTATCTGTGAGGATACCAATGTTTTTTATTAGCATTATATTATTAGGAAGTGGAATATCAATACTTGTTTTATCAACACTTCCTCCAACACCACCTGATATATTTATGATTAGTTTAATGAAACGTTTTAAATTAAATTTTCTAAAGGCGAAGACAATTACGGAAGGTACTGTCTTTATTGTTGCGATTACAATGGGTACTATCCATCAAAAACCGTTTAATAATGTCGGTTTAGGAACGCTTCTAACGTTTTTATTAATTGGTAGTATTGTGCAAGTATCATCAAAATTTTGGCGGATATTATTTAAAATAATTTGACAAAACATTTTATATTTTATATAATTTGGGTATCGTTAAAAGGGAGTAGCTATCCATATAAGGACAATAAAGTCAACATACTGGTTTATCCTGGCTTTATTATGATCAGATTATCATGGCGAGACTTTTAATATAGTAGATTTTTCTATTATATTAAAAGTCTTTATTTATTTTCTATTACATTTTTTACGATAAAAGGCAAATAATTAAAACAAGTGAGGTCAATAATATGTTTGAACAAGTAGTTTTTATTGTTATGTTATCAGTAGCACTTGCAATGGATGCTTTTGCTGTATCAATCACATTAGGAATGTCAGGTTTAGCGAGAAAATTTACTGAAAGAATTAAAATAGGCTTAACTTTCGGCATTTTCCAAGGTGGGTTATTTCTTCTTGGTTGTTATCTGTTAACAGTAGTGGGAAACCAATTTCAATCTTTTAATAAAGTAATTACTGCCATCTTGCTGGCTATTTTAGGTTTGAAAATGTTAAAAGATGCATTTGAAAAACCTAAGGAGACATGTACACATGAAAATTGTTATCATTGTCAGAAAAACAAATGTTTAAATACTGGTGAATATCGGTTTCTCACAGCAAAAATTTTACTAATATATGGAACAGCAACAAGTATTGATGCATTCGCAGCTGGAGTTTCCTATGGGTTATCATATAGTGATATTTTATGGGCTGCATTCTCGATTGGAGCTATCACCTTTGTATTTACTTATTTTGGGAGTGCTTTTGGATTACACATTAAAAATTTCATTGGTAAGAAAGCAAACATTGTTGGCGGGTTAATTTTAATCTTTTTAGCGATAAAATCAATAATTAATTGATATATTTCAATATTTACCAAAGTCAAGATTATTTAAATTTTCACAAGTATCAATCAAATATTGTATTATTTTCATATTTTCTACTTTGTGAAAAAAAATACAATTATTTACTTTATTATGTATAAGCGTTATAATTTGTAAGGATGAAATTAAATAAAGGAGTGTTAGGATGAAGCTATTTAAAGCAAATAAAGGAATCCATATTCCAGGTAAAAAAGATGCTACAGCGAAGCTTTCGACTGTTAAATATATTTCACCGGAATATATATATATTCCGTTATCAGTTAAAGGTACTGATTTTGAAGTATTAGCAAAACCTGGTGAGCATGTAAAACTTGGCCAAGTGATAGCTAGAAGAGCAAAAGACAAAGGTTTACCAGCTGTACTACATGCTTCTGTCAGTGGTGAATTTATTGGTACTGAAAGAAAGATGCACCAAACAGGTCTTCCTTATGTTAGTATCAAAATTAAAAATGATTTCTTAGATACACCAGTTGAGTTCCATCCTGTTTCTGATATTAATTCTATAGAAAATGTTAAACTATTAGAATTGATCCAAGAAGCAGGCGTTGTGGGATTAGGTGGTGCAGGTTTTCCAACCCATCTAAAATTTCAAAATACTAAAGATGTTGATACGATCATTTTAAATGGTGCAGAGTGCGAGCCATATATCACAGCTGATTACCGTCTTATGATTGAAGACACTGATAAAGTGATTACCGGTTTAAAGATTATGATGAAAATAGCCGATGCCCCAAATGGAATTATCGCTATTAAAAAAGGTAAAAAACAAGCATTTGATGCTCTCGTACAAGGTAGTTCATCATACAACAATATTCAAGTAATAGAAGTACCTGATGAATATCCTTCTGGTTGGGAAAGACAAGTTGTTTATCGTACGACAAAACGTTCTTACGAAACATATCCATTTGAGTGTGGCGTTATTGTTGGTAATGTTGCAACAGCAGCTGCTATAAGTGATGCTATTACAAAGGGTATACCTGTTATTGAACGTATCGTTACTGTAACTGGTGAAGGTATTATTAAACCACAAAACTATCGTGTTCGTATCGGGACATTATCAACTGATTTAATTAAATTATCAGGTGGAATTGCAACGGATTTTGGCGCTTTACGAGTGATAGCTGGAGGAGCTATGATGGGGGTTTCACAAAAACAAGAAGAATTTGTTGTGTCTCCTGCTGTTTCTGGAATATTGGTATTACTTGGAGCACACGAATATGAAACTCCACATAAACAACCTGTTGGAGATGTTATTTTAGACGTATTACACTTTACTGAGCATGATGACCGTTTCTTTATAAAAGATGAACAACCTTGTGTTCGATGTGGAAGTTGTGTTGCTAATTGTCCTGCTGGTCTTCAACCAACATTATTAAGAACAGCTTCTTTAGCTAAAGATGAAGCGTTATTAAAAAAATTAGATGTATTAAAATGTATTAGTTGTGGAACATGCGCTTATGTATGTCCATCACATATTGAAGTGAATGAAGCAATTAAAAAGGGAAAAGCCTTTTATATGGCTAAAAATAGAAATAAAAAATAATTGATCGGGAAGGAGAATTATCATGGCTAATATTCAAGTAGGGGCACATCCGCATATACATAGTGGTCGTTCAACTCACAAATATATGTTAGATTTGCCTCTTACAACTTACCCTATGGCCGTTGTTGCAATTTTAATTCAATTTTTATTTGTAACAATGTACTTAGGAGCGACCTTTACAGAAGGAATTTATGTAGCGATTAGAGCTGGATTAGTCATTTTCACTGGGGTATTTTCTTGTATCGCAGCTGAATCTATTTGGAATAGATACGTTAATAAAGAATACAATGATTTTGCAGGTTGGTTTAGAAGTATGGCAACGACCTATCCATCAATTACAGGGATGTTATTTGCCTTATCATTACCAATAGGAACACCATTATATGTTGTTATCATTGGTGGGTTTGCGGCAATTATCATTGGTAAATCAATATTTGGTGGAGTAGGAAATAATATTTTTAATCCTGCTTTAGTCGGTAGAGCTTTTATAACAATTGCATTTGCAACAGCATTAGGTAACGCTGTTAAATATACAAATGTATTTTCTTTTCTATCACCAGATGTGATGACATCAGCTTCTCCATTAGGACAAGCTGTGTCATCAAGGAGCGATTCTATCATTTAGTACGTTCCAAACGTTATATGGAACTGGTTTTAGCTCTATATTTAAATTATTGGTTGGATTTTATCCTAGTGCTTTAGGTGAAAGTTTATCATTCTGGATTATTTTATCCTTCATTTATTTGTCAATAAAGAAAACAATTGATTGGTTTGTACCAACTCTATATGTAGGTCTTGTTTTTGTCATGACATGGGTTGTAGCCATTTCAATATATGGTCTTAATTTACATGGTAGCTTAAGTTTACAAACCTTACAACTTTATTTCCCTATCTTCCATGTATTAACTGGTGGTTTATTATTTGGAGCTGTCTTTATGGCAACTGAACCGGTTACATCACCAATTACACGTCGTGGACGTGCTATATTTGCGATTTATTTAGCAATTATCACATTTGCGATTCGTTTATTAGGTAATTTACCTGAGGGTGTTTATTATTCCATTTTATTTATGAATATGTTTGTTCCTGTCATGGACCGTTTCTATATGGGTCAAGATAAAGGAATTTCTAGAAAAGAATGGATTCTTTGGATTGTAACTATTTTACTTGCTGTAGCAGTAACTGCTTATGCCGCTATTCATTTAGGAGGTGCAGCATAATGAAAAAATATTTTCAGTTAACATTCGTATTACTTATTATCGCTTCTTTAAGTGGATTGATTTTAGGTTTAACAAATGAAGTAACTAAAGGCCCAATTCATACTGTCGCATTAAAAAAGATTAATGATAATATGGTGGCTTGGTTTCCAACAGTACCTAATAATTTAGAAGAAAACGCTACTGCTGACCATCCTGAAGTTAATCAAGCTAATAATCCGCTTTACGATAAAAATGTCAATAACATTTATGATGCTAAAGACGCAGATGGTAACCTTGTTGGTTATGTATTTGAAGTCAAAGCAGCTGGTAGTTATGGCGGAGGAATGGTTTTATTAGTTGGTGTTGATACTTCAGGTAAAGTTGTTGGATATACTTATCAACAATTTAACGAATCAGGTCCTGGTGCTAATGTAAAATATAGTCAAACATTTATTGATAGTATCTTAGGTCAAACGCAGGTTATGGATGAAAACAGTAATTTCACTGTAGATACTGTTTCAGGAGCAACCTTTACCTCATCAGCTACATTAAGAGGTGTCAATGTTGCTTTAACTTATTTTGATCAAAATTTTAAGGAGTAGAGGTGGAGAACAGATGACTAAAAAACAAAACTTTCTAAAAGGTATTTTTTCTGAAAATCCGGTGTTTGTTCTAATTCTTGGTATGTGTCCTGTCCTCGGTGTCACATCTACTTTATTTGGCGCTCTAGGAATGGGGATTGCTTTTACTATAGTATTGGTATTATCAAACATCATCGTATCTTTAATTAAAAAATTCATACCTGATGAAGTCAGAATTCCTGCGTATATCGTTGTTATAGCAACATTAGTTACTGTGGTACAACTGTTTATGCAAGGATATTTACCAAGTTTATATGATCAATTAGGAATATTTATTCCGTTAATTGTTGTTAACTGTGTTATCTTAGGCCGTGCTGAGGCTTATGCTAGCAAAAATGGCCCAATGGATTCTACGATTGATGCTTTAGGAATGGGTATAGGGTACACAGTTGCCATTGCCATGTTAGCTTTTATAAGAGAGTTATTTGGAGCTGGCACATTAACCCTATTGGTATTTGGTAATGTAAATATCAAAATAGATGTTCTTGGTTATATCAATCAATTCATTCATAATATCCATATTCATTTTTCTTTCGAACCAATTTCAATTTTAGCTTTGGCACCAGGAGCCTTTATAACATTAGGTTTCTTACTAGGTGTTATCAATATATTTAAATTGAAAAAAGCAGATAAAATGAATAGTCAAACAACAGCTAAATAGTTAGGAGGAGTTAAAAGATGAACGCTAGTGAATTAATAAAATTAGGTATTGAAGGTATGTTAATCCAAAACGTAATCCTAACACAATTCTTAGGAATCTGTCCTTTTATGGGAGTTTCTAAGAAAAGTCAATCCGCTATTGGAATGGGACTTGCTGTTATATTCGTTATGGTTTTATCTTCAACACTCACATTTGCGATTAATGAATTAATTTTAAAAGCAGGTGCACCACTTGCTAAAGCTGATTTAACATATCTACAAACCATTGTCTTTATTCTTGTCATATCAGGTGTTGTTCAATTTGTAGAAATGTTTATTAAAAAAACAGCTCCATTTATATATAAAATGTTAGGAATTTATTTACCATTAATAACAACAAACTGTGCCGTTTTAGGGATTGCCTTAATTAACGTTAAACCTGAAAAGGAATTTGGTTATCCAGAAATGTTAGTATACACATTAGGAATTTCTATCGGCTTCACATTAGTTATTTATGTTTTCTCTACTATTCGTGAAAGACTAGAAAATGCGAATATACCAAAAGCATTTCAAGGTACTCCAATTGCATTTATTACTGCTGGAATTATGTCTATTGTATTCATAGGATTTGCAGGTATCGTATAAAATGAATCTTTCAAATATTTTAGTTATGGCTTTAGTAGTATTTGGCTTAGGCGCTTTTTATGCAATTGGATTAAACCTTAATAAGAAAACACCATTACCAGAAGGTTGTGATCTTCCTTCTTTATCATGTGAACATTGTGTATCAACAAGTTGTTCATATTCAGAAAGTAATCGTGTTCAAGAATTAAAAAAAGAAATTAAAGATAGTCTTAAAAAAAATAATAGTGGGGAAGGTGTTATAAATGACTGATACAATGATTCAGGTATTAGAAGTAGCCGGAATCCTTGGTGCTATTGGTGCAATCATTGGGGTCGTATTAGCATTTGCGAGTCAAATCTTCCATGTAGAAGTAGACCCTCGTTTTGATTTAATCGTTTCCAATTTACCTGGATTTAACTGTGGTGCCTGTGGGTACGCAGGGTGCTCTGGTATGGCTAATGGATTACTTGCTGGGGAAGCAAATGTTACCAACTGTACACCAGGAAATGCATTAACTTATGCAAAAGTTAAAGCAATTTTAAACGGTGAAGACCCAGATAAAGTAATTGTTGAAGCAAAAGCAAAAAAATAACTATAAAAAAGGGGCTGTAAAAAAATAGTTTTTTGAAACTATTGAGCTTTACAGCTCTTTTTTATTTTGACAAAATATCGATATAAAAAAAAAAATGCTCATTTATAAGCACACTTAAAAGGATTTTCAAAGAAAACCTTTTTTAAAATATTAATTTATTTAAATTATTGTATTATTCTATTTTTCTTGTTGTTATATTTATACAAGTTAAAACCAATCGAAACTAAAAATAATTCTAATTTTACTGGATTTAGCCCTCTTCTGACAGTTCTCTTGTACCAACGGTCGTATTTTATAACTCCAAAAGTACCCTCAGCTTGAATAGATCTATTCATTCTTAATTCAATACCTAATTCACTTTTTAAATTATTAATGACCTCTTGATGTAAAGAAGTTAATTCTTCATTAAGCTTTATAATTCTGTTTCCATTCGCTTTATGACATTTTGATTTCAAAGGACATCCACTACAATCCTCACATTGATATAATTCTTCAGTTCTTCCATACTTATTTCCAGGTACAGTTCTTGTTTTTAAAAAATGAAATGGTTTATTATTAGGACAGATTAATTGTCCATTTTCATTTTGTTTAAAATTAAAAGGCTTAAAAGGGTTATTTACATATTTCTTATCTTCTGTTAATTTTTTATAAGTAGAGAATTTTTGATATAATTCTATTTTATTTTCTTTACAATATAAGTAATTATTATAATTCCCATATCCTGCATCAGTAACAGGAAAGGTAGGATATTTACCATAGTAAGTTTTAAATGTTTCTAATATAGGTTGAAAACAATCTGAATCTGAAGCATATTGGAATACATCACATACGCTTATATATTCATCTGAGATTCCTAATTGTATATTATAAGCTGGTAATAGTTGATCATTTCCCATATAATCTCTTTTGACACGCATAAATGTGGCATCTTTATCAGTTTTTGAATAACTATTACGTTTATCTCCACATGTTTCGATATGGTCAGCATACTCTTTTAATTTATTTAAATACCGCTTTAATTTTTCGTAATACCTTTGAGTATCACTCTTTCTTTTCCCTTTTCCACTAACGAATGTAGATGTATCTATATTAAATCTTTTCTCAAAATCATAAAAAATTGATTCTAAATATTCAATTTCATATACTTCTCGTGTTGTATAACTAGTCATTTGATAGTTTAGAATAGTAGAATTAATTTCATCTAATAAATCAGTTATTTTTTTAAAGAGTTTATCTCTATTAGTTGAACAAGCTTTCTTCCATACCCAACTATATTTATTCGCATTAGCTTCAAATTTTGAACCATCTATGTATACGATATCTAAATTAACATTATCTTTTTCGAATATATATTTATTTATATCATAAAATATATCTTCAATATTAGATTTTAAATATTTATTAATAAAGTTAGAGATTGACATGAAGGTAGGAAAATCATTTTCATATCTTAATAAATATCTAAATCTTATATCATTTATGCATAGCTTTTCGATACCTCTTAATGATTTGTAACCATTTTCCATAAAAGCAAATAGTATTACCTCTAACATTGTGACTAAATTATAACCAATACGACCTCTTGGATCTATTGGAGCAGTTATTAGATATTTTTTTAAATTACATCCTTTCATTACCTCGTCAAATGTATAGATTGGATCATCAAACGGAATAATTGTCTGAATATCCATTGGCAAAACTAGTTGTTTTGTTGTATAATTATCTATATATTTAAGTGTTTCGACCATACTTAAATTATACTAAAAAAAGGAACTATATACCAGATTTATTAATCTAGGATTAGTTCCTTTTTTACTTATCAAGAGCCGTTTATTTTTTTACAGCCCCTTTTTTTTCTTTTTTGACAAAAAAACTTTACAAATTCATCATATCTACACATTTATGATTTATGATATTAATAGATAAGGAGTTGTTTTATATGAAAAGATTTGAACTAACGATGATGTGTACAGCTTGTAAATGGAAAATTACTGATGAACTTAAAAAAAAGGGTTATCAAGAGTTTGATATTGACATGGAATCAAGTATTTTAACATTTCTAAAAGATGTAAATTCTAATGTTGTAATTAAAATTGTTAATGATATTGGCTATAAAATTGAGCCTTTAGAAGAAAATGATGAAATGACAGATGAAGAATTAGCTATGCTAGAAGATGCGGTAAGAAATGGTTATCCAATTTAAATTTTATTCTAATTTACATATCTCCATAAAATATCCACAATAATGCGATAAAATGAAAGAGTAAGAAACTTGATAGAAAGGAAAATGAATATTGAAGTAAAATCTGAAATAGGCTATTATCATTGAGTTATCTATAGGTGCTTTAGCATTTTACGGGTATGACGCAACAACAGGTCAAAACATACAAAATAATAATAAATTGAGCATCGATACACTCAAAACAGAAGTAAATGAATATTTAAATAACAATAATTTGGAGATAGCAAGTATAGTTTTCAAGTGATACAATAGAACAAATTATCACGAATAATTAGAATGAAAGGAATGATAGTATGATGTATGGTTATGGATTTCAAGATAATAATGGTTATAGAATGATGGGGGGGTATTTTAATAATGGCTATGGGTTTATCATCCCATTAATTTTAATCATAATAATTGTTTATGCTTTATATAAATTATTTTCTTACCGAACACATAGTAATTATGAATCTAATAATTCATTGAATATTTTAAAATCTAAATATGTTCAAGGAGAAATATCTGAAGATGATTATTTGCGAAAAAAAGATATTTTAACAAGAAAATAACAAAAAGGAGCTTGATTTAGTATGTGTTATTATGGAATCTTTACTGGCTCTGGTTTTGAAATAATTGGGTTAGTTATATTAATAGTGATTATTATTTTCGGTTACCACATTTTTTCGCGGATGCATCATGAGAAATTAATTGAAGCAATTAATATTCTTAATATTCGATTAGTAAAAGGTGAAATCTCTGAAGATGAATATCAAAATAAAAAAAGCATATTAAAGAAGTAACACAATTGAGGTGTTACTTTTTTGTTTTAAGCCCATTTTTTAGGGAAATACTAAAATTATGTATTCCTATTGACAAAAAGATAAAAGAGGATTAAAATACAATTATGACCCCCCTATAGGGTGGGGATGGAGGTAATTAATGATAAAAGATAAAAATATTGAGAATTTATTAAAAACTTCTAAAGGACAAATAGAAGGAATATTAAAAATGATTGAAGATAATAGATATTGTGTTGATATTTCTAAACAAATATTAGCGGTTCAAGCATTACTTAAAAAAGCTAATCTAAAATTATTAGAAAATCACATTAAAACCTGCGTTACTGATGCCATTACTCAAGGTGAAGGTGATGAGAAAATTGAAGAAATTATCGATATTATCGATACTTATATAAAATAAAAGAGGGGGTAAAGAGATGGAAAAGAAAACATTATCAATTATTGGGATGACCTGTGCAAGTTGTGCTAGAGCAGTTGAACGAAGTGTCAGCAAATTAGATGGTGTAGATTTCGCTAATGTCAATTTTGCGACTGAAAAATTGGCTATTGAGTACGAAGAAACTAATTTAAATATCAATCAAATCAAATTAGCGATTAGAAAAGCAGGTTATGATATTGTTGAAGAAGATAGCTATAAAGAAATAGCCATACCTATTTCCGGAATGACATGCGCAAGCTGTGCAAATGCGGTTGAACGTGCCTTAAAAAAACTAGAGGGTATTAATTTAGCTAGTGTTAATTTTGCTTCTGAAAAAGCTAAAGTTGTATATGATTCATCAATTGTACGAATGTCACAAATAAAAGAAGCAATTCATAAAGCAGGCTATGAAGCAATTGATGATTTAAATAATGTCACAGATTATGAATTGCTTCGCCATGAAAAAGAAATTAACACTTTATTGGTGAAGTTCGTTACTGCTATCATTTTTGCTATCCCACTTTTATATATAACAATGGGACATATGCTTCATGCGCCCTTACCAGCTTTTATTAACCCTGACAGAAATCCATTAAATTTTGGTCTTACACAACTTATTCTTGTAATTCCTATTATTGCTGCGGGTTATAAATTCTATACGATTGGGTTTAGTAAATTATTTCGTTTAGATCCTAATATGGATTCATTAGTTGCGGTTGGAACATCATCGGCATTTATATATAGTATTTATTCAATTATTGAAATTATAATGGGAAATAATGATTATAGAAACAATTTATATTTTGAAACTGCTGGTGTTATCATTACATTAATTTTATTAGGAAAGTATTTTGAAGCCGTTTCAAAAGGTAAAACAAGTGATGCGATAAAACAGTTAATGGGATTAACACCTAAAACGGCTATTGTCTTGCAAGCTGGAAAAGAAACTGTGATTCCTATAGATGAAGTTGAAAAAGGTGATCTCATTTTAGTAAAACCTGGTGAAAAAATACCTGTTGATGGAGAAGTGGTGGAAGGTCATACTTCTATAGATGAATCAATGTTGACAGGGGAAAGTATCCCTGTAGAAAAAAATATCGGACATCAAGTCATTGGTGCTAGTATAAATAAAAATGGGACCATTACGGTCAGAGCAACTAAAGTTGGGAAAGATACTGCTTTAGCGCAAATTATTAAATTAGTGGAGGATGCTCAAGGTTCAAAGGCCCCGATTGCGAAATTAGCTGATATTATTGCTGGTTACTTTGTCCCTATCGTAATGAGTATAGCTTTACTTTCAGGGCTATTATGGTTCTTCTTTGGAAATGTAGGAGATCCATTAGTTTTCTCACTTTCAATTTTTATTGCTGTCCTTGTCATTGCTTGTCCTTGCGCGCTAGGGTTAGCAACACCTACAGCGATTATGGTGGGTACAGGTAAAGGTGCTGAATATGGTATATTAATTAAAAGTGGTGGAGCGCTAGAAATTGCCCATAAAATAAAAACGGTCGTTTTTGATAAAACAGGAACAATTACTAAAGGAAAACCAGTCCTCACTGATATCATTACTTATAATAATCATACAGAAGAGGAAATACTTCAATTAGCTGCATCTAGTGAAAAAGGGTCTGAACATCCATTAGGTGATGCAATTGTAGGAGAAGCTGAAGATAAAAACATTACATTATTGAAACCTACTCATTTTCAAGCAATTCCAGGTCATGGAATTGAAGTTGAAATTATTGGAAAACAGATTCTATTAGGTAATGAAAAGTTATTGTCTGAAAGAAATATTGTGATTCCAATACTTAATGAATCAAATATGTTAGCTAGTGAAGGAAAAACACCGATGTTTATCGCAATTGATAATCAATTTGCGGGTATCATCGCTGTCAGTGATGTCATTAAAGAAAATAGTAAAAAAGCAATTGAAAAACTACATAAAATGGGATTGACCGTGGTGATGATAACAGGTGATAATCAAAAAACGGCTAATGCAATTGCAAAACAAGTTGGAATAGACCGTGTGCTTGCAGAAGTATTACCTGCTGATAAAGCAAACGAAGTAAAAAAACTGCAACAAGAAGGTTTTAAAGTGGCTATGGTTGGTGATGGTATTAATGATGCACCAGCCTTAGCTCAAGCAGACATCGGAATAGCAATTGGGTCAGGAACAGATGTAGCAATGGAATCAGCAGACATAGTCCTTATGAGAAGTGATTTAATGGATGTTTCAACAGCAATTGATTTAAGTAAAAAAACAGTCAGAAATATTAAACAAAATTTATTTTGGGCTTTTGGATATAATATACTAGGAATTCCAATTGCTGCAGGAGCATTATATAAATTGGGGATTCCAAGACTTGACCCGACGATTGCCGCTGCCGCAATGGCGTTTAGTTCTGTATCTGTTGTAACAAATGCTTTGAGACTAAAAAAATATAAACCCAATATTTAGTGAGCTAATAAAATTTACATAAAAGGAGAGAAAGTTCAAATGACAAAAAAATTATTAATTGAAGGTATGAGCTGTAATCATTGTGTGATGCATGTTACAAATGCTTTACAAGAGGTAAAAGGTGTAAACAAGGTGGATGTTAGTTTAAAAAATAAAACTGCAATAGTAGAATTATCACAAGATGTAAATGATGATGAACTTAAAAATGCGGTTGTAGATTGCGGATACCAAGTCATTAGTATTGAATAAATATCTAAAAGAAGCCTATCTAATTAGATAGGTTTTTTTATAAGATTTAAACAATCGCTGACAAATTTTTCGGATAATATTATTCTTCCTAGAGTATAATTAATAAAGAAATAAATATTTTAAATGAACATATTATTTCAAACTTTTACCAATTTATGATATAATCTATAATAATGAGGTGAAGAAATGCGAACAGATTATCTATCATGGGATCAATATTTCATGGGAATAGCGTTATTATCTGCAAAGCGAAGTAAAGATGAAAACACACAAGTCGGTGCTTGTATTGTAAATCCTGACAAGAGGATAGTAGGAATTGGCTATAATGGGCTTCCTTTTGGCTGTGAAGATACTGCGTTTCCATGGAATCGAGAAGGTGAATGGCTCAACACAAAATATCCATATGTTGTCCATGCAGAACCTAATGCAATCTTAAACTCAACGTCTAGCTTGAAAGATTGTACAATGTTTGTGACCCTGTTTCCTTGCCATGAGTGTGCAAAATTGATTATTCAAAGTGGTATTAAAGAACTTGTCTATTATGAAGATAAGTATCAAGAAACAGAATCAATTATTGCTTCGAAAAGGATGCTCGATGCGAGTCTTGTTAAATATCGATTATTTACTAACATTGAAATAAATATTAACAAACAATTTGATTAAAATAAAAATAGGTGATGAATATGACATGGTTAAAAAACCATTTTAAACTTGTTCTTTTATATGTATTGGTATGGATTCTATTAATGATATCATTTACTTCTCAATTATCTTATTATATCTTTTTACCAGGGGGTATTGAAAGTGCCCAAAATTTTGTGACGATTGAAAATGCATATCCTTCAAGTGGAACATTTAATTCAACTTATGTATCCGTCGTGACAAAACCAAGTCCTTTTCAATATTTACTCGCTAAACTAAATAGTAAAGCAGAGTTCTACAAAATGGGACCTGTTGATAGCCAGTTACCTCTTACTGAAATGAGTCAAACCGACCAATTAGACAAATTAAGTTCAATTGATAATGCAGTTATAGAAGCATATAATGCGGCAGGTCAAACTCTTAATTATAAAGCTGATGGGCTAGTTATAGAACGCCGCAATTTATATATAAAAGGACCAAATGATACAACTGCTCAATATGTTTCATTTAAAGCTTTTGATGTGCTTAAAGTAGGAGATATTATTCAAAAAGCAAATGGGCAAACCATAACAGATTACGATGATATGCGAACGGCTATTACAGATGTTGGTTGTGATTCTCCAATTAGTCTCACGGTTTTAAGGGATAATAAAGAGGTTCCATTAACGGTAGAAAAAACTTATGTTGAAAGTGAAGATGCGTGTATGTTTGGTATTTCAACAGCTCCAGAAAATGGATTTACGCAAGATGGGAATACTTACACCCATTATTCTTTTGATAATAATACATCAAATCCGCAATTTAGCTTTGCTGACACATCTGGGTATGGTCCCTCAGCAGGACTATTACAAACATTAAGCATTTATAATATGATAACATCAAAGGATATTACCTATGGATTAACTATTGCCGGTACAGGTACAATTAATGAGAGTGGAATAGTTGGACCAATAGGAGGCATTACTCAAAAAGTATATGGTGCTTGTAATGCGAAAACCCACGTAGATATTTTCTTTACTCCAAATGTTACTGGCTATAATAATTATGAAGATGCCTTAAAAGCTAAAGAAACGATGAAATGTGATATTCAAATTGTCCCTGTGAATACATTTCAAGATGCAGTAGATTATTTAAATACAAATTATGGAAACGCTGATTAGTTTTTTTAAAATCGCTTATCAAAATACGTATCAAAATAAAAGTTTTCGGGACATTCTTAATTATTGTCGAATTATTGTACTATCGATAGATACGTTATTGATTGCTTTTTTTGTTAATTTATATATATCTGCTGTGATTTATGAATTTGTATTTATAACACTTGTTATTTTTAGTACCCTTTTAAGTTACTTCCTCAGTTTTTTATATGTATATAAGCAATATCTAATATATCATCCAATTATTGAAGTGAAACTAAACTTAAAAGCAGTTTATATTTATTTATTCATTGAAACACTTATTCTTTCAATATTACTTATATACTTATATCTATATGTCAAATCATTTTACGTATAAGCGGAGGTTAACATGTTATACATTGTCATTATTCTATTTCTTGTTATAATTGATCAATTGACAAAATACTTCATTATTCATTCTATGAATTTGCATCAATCGATTCCTGTTATTCAACATTTTTTTTCTATAACCTCTGTTAGAAATAATGGAGCTGCGTGGAGTTTATTTGAAGGGCAAATGACATTATTTTATATTATTTCTACATTCATGTTGGCCTTTTTGGCATATTGGCTGATAAAAGATGGTAATTTCGCTACAAATAAATTATTTACTTTCTCAATGCTTTTTATAATAGCTGGATTAATCGGGAATTTTATTGATCGGATATATCGTAAAGAAGTAATTGATTTTTTAGATTTTGTTATTTTTAAATATAATTTTCCCGTTTTTAATGTTGCTGATACTTTATTGACACTAGGAACGATTGGCTTTGCAATCTCAATTTTATTTACAAAAGAATAATGGTGATAGAATGGAAACTTTAATATACATCGTTCAAGAAGAAGATATGAGTGAACGATTAGATAAATTGATACCAAATAAATTTAAAGATTTTTCTCGCAATCAAATTCAAAGGATGATAGATGGCGAATTGGTTTTAGTGAATAAAAAACTAGAAAAATCAAGCTATAAAGTTAACTGGGGAGATATTATCTCTATTCATATAAAGGACCCAGAAGTATCAGAGGTTACACCAGAAGAAATTCCTTTAGACATTTATTATGAAGATAAAGATGTAATTGTCATTAATAAACCTAGTGGTATGGTAGTACATCCTGCTAATGGACATTTATCAGGAACATTAGTGAATGCCGCACTTTTTCATTGTGATGATTTATCGGGAATTAATGGAATTTGCCGACCGGGAGTTGTGCATCGTATTGATAAGGATACATCTGGTTTGATTGTGATGGCTAAAAATGACCTGGCACATCAATTTTTAGCTCAACAATTCAAAGATAAAACAACAACAAGAAAATATTATGCTATTTGTCATGGGAGTATTGCTCATAACAAAGGCACGATTGAAGCACCAATAGGGCGTGATAAATTCGATCGAAAAAAAATGGCAGTTGTTCCTGGAGGAAGAAATGCCATCACTCATTTTGAAGTACTTGAAAGATTAGGACCATATACATATATCTGTTGTAAATTGGAAACAGGAAGAACACATCAAATTCGTGTTCACATGAGCTATATTGGGTATCCTTTAGTAGGAGATGACCGCTATGGTCCCCGAAAGGTAATCGGAAGTCATGGACAATTTTTACATGCTGCTATTTTGGGATTTGTTCACCCCACCACATTGGAGTATTTAGAATTTGAATCCCCACTCCCTAATTATTTTACCGAATTTTTAAATAAATGTCGAAAGTTATATCAATAGATTTAAGGAGGTGACTTGATGGAAATAAACCATGTATCAAGTTCTTTTGTTATTGAAAATACAGAACTTGAAAATTATTCTTTTAATATTGTCCATTATTTTTTAGATAAACAATCTTATTCAATTTTTAATTTTGAAGAGAAAATATTAGAAAACTTTAATCATGATTTTTATCATATTGTTTATGTTTATTCATCTCCATTAATCAATGATGTTAATGTGGAAACTTTATTTGAAAAATTAGATATAATTAAAAAGCGATTGCGGAAAAACTTTTTTGTTTTTAATGCTCGAATTCTTGTGATTGCGACTAATTGTACACTTGATTTCTCAAAGATAGATATACCTAAAAACGTGGATGTATTAAACGCAACAGATAGAGACACAGGTTTAAAAAATGAAATTATTCAAGAAATTTTTCCTGATTTAACACATTATCCACTTCAACTAAACTTTGAGGAACTATCTATTAAATTAAATGTTCTAAGCATGGCTTATGCTAAAAAGGTCAGTGCGATTTTTAATAAAAAACAATTTGGAATTAACATTTTCCTAATTGTCGCAATTTTATGCATTTATTTTTTGAATCTGTTAACACCTTATGTAAGTCAATTAACTAACTTCCAAAGCAGTATCTTGATGACAAAGTCTAATATTTTGCACTATGCTTACTATACGTTTTTTACCAACAATTTGTACGATTATAGCTTATTCTCTATTGCGATTAGCATCTTTTTGATCCTATCATTTGGTATTCGTTTAGAAAAGGTTTATGGTTCATTTAGATATCTGGGGATTATACTATTAACTATGATTTTTTCAAATACTATTTTATTTGCATTTATTCGTTCAGATTACTATTTAGTTGGTTTTACACCAATTGTTTTCACTTATGTGGGCTCATTTATCTATGTGATTCTCACATTTAGACGCTTTTTGGCAGGAACGATGAAGAGAATCCTATATTTTAATCTTTTTTTCTTATTTTTGATTGTAACATTAAATGATACTACTACTTTAGTATCATTAATAGGTGCACTTATTGCGGGGTTTGTGTGTTCTTTTATTATTGGAATTCCAAAGGTGAAAAATGGAAATATAAAAAACCGCATTCTAGCTTTGATATTAGTCATCGTATTAATCGGTTTATGTATTTCAATTGGATTAAAATAGCCTTTTCCTCAAATGATAACTTAAATTTCAGTTATTAGTTGGGGATTTTTTGTTTTATCTGCCTAAAAAAATTCATATAATGTTTTAGGTGATAAAAATGAAAAAAATTTCTAATATTTTCTCAAAAATAAAAAACACAAATGATGCATTATTTTTAAATATAGAAAAAATAACAATAATTAATCGAAACAAATTATTTATTCAAAATTACAAAGAGATAATAGAAATCAGTGATGCTTTAATTAAACTTACAAAAATTACTATAATAGGAAAACAATTAAAAATCGTTTCTATTAGTAAATTTTTTGTGGAAATTACTGGGCAGATTTTAGATATTCGTTTAGGAGATGTTTCGAATGGACAATGAAATGTTATTATTTTCTGTCGTTATTAAAATCAATAAAGAAAATTTCTTGAAAATTAATCAACTATTTTCCTATAAAGTGAAAATCATTACCCAAAATCATGATTTTTTTTATTTGCAATTATTAGAAAAGGATTTACCATTACTAGATGAGGCCAAAATTATTTATCAAATTTATGCTTATAAGGGATTAAAACATTTATTTCGACATATAAAAACACATTTAAGCATCATAATTGGCATCATTCTTTTTGTTTTAATAATATATGGAAATACGCTTACGATTAAAGAAATTTCATTTTCTACATATACTAAAGATAACGAAAAGATTTCCGCTATTATAAATGAACATCTTACTTCCTACCATAATATAAAATATTTAAATACCGATATTAATGAGATTAACTTATTATTACGAAAAGAATTCAGTAATTATGAATGGATTAGTGTTAAAAAAACTGGTTGCAACTTATATGTGACAATTCTAGAACCAAGCATTATCAATAAAGAAGAACAATTAGTTGAGGGTTCAGGAGATTTGGTCGCAACAAAAGATGGTATGATTAAATTCTTTCAAGTAAAGCAAGGAATACCGCTTATTGAATTAAATCAATTTGTCAAACAAGGACAGATATTAGTTAGTGGAAATTTACGTTATAATAATGCCGACGAAAGTGAATTTTATATACCAGCTGATGGAAAAGTTTACGCTGAGGTATGGTATACAAAGACCATTGAAGTTAAAAAAGAGTTGATGGCAACAGAATATACAGGAAAGATCAAAGTAGAAAAATCTTTTTCATTATTTGGTCTAGATATAAAATATAAAACAATCACCAAAAACTATCAAAATTATGATACAGAAGTAACTTATTCACCGCTAAAAATTTTTTCTATAAAATTACCAATTGGGATAAAAAAAATACATTATTTGGAAAAGAATGATATAATGTATATGTATGATGCTAATACAGCTTTAGAGTTTGCAACTTCACAAATTAGATATCAAATGATTAAAACCTTCACAGAGGGTGATAAAATTTTAGATATTGAGCTATTAACACAAAGTGAAGATAATGAGAAATTTACATTTAATATTTTTGTTAAAACATATGAAAATATCGCAATATTTCAAAGGAGAACACTGAATGAGTAATTTTATCAATCTTAGTTTTAAATTTAACAGTATTGAAGAATCTATTACCATTATAGGAACACATGATAGGAATCTCAAATTATTAGAAGACTATTTTAAAACGAAAATTATCACTCGTGGAGAATCTATTCTCGTTTCAAATGAATTAGAGGAAGCAAAACGAAATCAACTTTTAAAAGTATTAGAGACTTTAAAAACCATTATTAAATATGAAAATAACATTAATGAACGTGATATTTTATACTGTTTTCGCATGCTAGAACAAGATAAATTAGATGATTTAATTTCCATATATAGTAATAAAATTATTGTTGGTAAACAATATACAGGTAAACCAATCAGTGCTAAGACCTTTAATCAAAAAAAATACATTAAAGCGATTGACGACCATGATTTAGTATTTGGTGTAGGCCCTGCAGGGACGGGTAAAACATATTTGGCTGTTGTTAAAGGCATTACATCTCTAAAAGCTCAAGATGTGAAACGAATTATCCTAACTCGTCCTGCAGTTGAAGCAGGAGAGAGTTTAGGTTTTTTACCAGGGGATTTAAAAGAGAAGGTAGACCCTTATTTACGACCTTTATATGATGCTTTGCATGATACCCTTGGTCAAGAAAATACGGAAAGTTTAATTGAAAAAGGAACGATAGAAATAGCACCACTTGCCTACATGCGTGGTCGCACACTAGAAGATGCTTTTGTGATATTAGATGAAGCCCAAAATACTACTGAGCAACAAATGAAAATGTTTTTAACTCGTTTAGGGTTCAATTCAAAAATGGTGGTGACTGGTGATATTTCGCAAATTGATTTAGCACGTGGTGTTAACTCTGGTTTAATCACTGCGATAAATATATTAAAAGACATTGACAATATATCTATTTGTCATTTTGATGTCTCTGATGTCATTCGTCATCCACTCGTTCAAAAAGTACTTGACCGTTATGAAAAGTATGAAGTAAAGAAGGGATAGTAATGTTAGATATCGCATTTGTAAATGAAATAAATCAGGATACAGAAAAATTTGAAGAACTCATTTCATCTGTTTTTGAAGAAACAATGAGAGAGGAAAAAAATGAAAATTATTATGAAGTAAGTGTCGTTTTTGTTTCACCAGAAAAAATAAAAGAAATTAATAAACAATATCGTAATATCGACAAAATAACGGATGTTATCTCGTTTGCTTTATTTGACGAAACCGCAGAAAATGATATAATACTAGATGAGTCAAATATTACCACTTTAGGAGATATATTCATTTGTTTTGACAAAATGAAAGTACAAGCTTTAGAATATCAACATAGTGAATTGCGAGAAATGGCTTTTTTAGCTTGTCATGGCCTACTACATTTATTAGGATATGATCATATGTTTCTAAGTGATGAAAAAATCATGTTTCAAAAGCAGGAGGATATCCTAAATAAACTTAATATTAAAAGATAAAGGGAGATAAAATGGAAAAACAAGATTTAATACAAAAAGCAATTGATGTAATGGAACAAGCCTACACACCATATTCAAATTTTAATGTTGGCTGTAGTTTACTTATGAAAAACGGCAATGTTGTATGTGGCGCTAATATTGAAAATGCTTCTTATGGGTTAACTAATTGTGCAGAACGGAGTGCTTTATTTGCGGCTTATTCGCTAGGATATCGCAAAGATGATATCGTTTCGATGGTTATTGTTGGTGATACAGAAAAATTCATTTCACCATGTGGAGCTTGTAGACAAGTTATTAGCGAATTAGTAAGTGGAGATACAGAAATTATTTTAACAAATCTAAAGAATGATATTAAAATCGTCAATAAATATGATTTATTACCTTTCGGATTTACCGATAAAGACATGGAAAAATAGGAGGCAGCATGGAACAATTTAAGTCTGGTTTTATCACAATTATAGGGCGACCTAATGCAGGAAAATCTACTTTTATTAATCAAATTTTGAAACAAAAAATTGCGATTATAAGTGATAAACCACAAACAACACGTAATAAAATCCAAGGAATATATAATGCAAATGACGCACAAATGGTTTTTATTGATACACCAGGTGTTCATAAACCGCAACATAAATTAGGTGAAATTATGAATGAAGTTGCATTACATGCGCTTCACGAAGTTGATGTGATTCTATTTATGATTAGTGGAAATGAAAGTTTAAGTACAGGAAATCGTTATATCATGGATCATTTAAAAAATCTAAAGACACCTGTATTTTTAATTATTAATAAAATCGATTTAATGAGCAAGGAAAGTATCCTAAAAACTATGGATTTATATCAAAACGAAATGAATTTTGCGGAAATCGTTCCTATCTCTGCACTGAATAATAATAATGTTGATCATCTAATAAAAGTCATTAAATCCTATTTACAAGCAGGACCACGCTACTACCCTGATGATGTCGTTACTGACCATCCTGAACAATTTATCATTAGTGAATTGATAAGAGAAAAGGTATTACAAAAAACACGAGAAGAAATACCACATTCAGTCGCAGTAGTTATTGATGACATCAAAAAAAGAGAAGATAGTGAAGTAATCGATGTTATGGCTACAATCGTTATCGAGCGTCAATCTCAAAAGAGAATTATTATCGGTAAAGGTGGTAGTATGCTTAAAGAAGTAGGTTCTCTAGCAAGGCTTGATATTCAGAATTTATTAGGTAGTAAGGTGTACTTAGAATTATGGGTAAAAGTCATCGAGAACTGGAGAAACCGTAGTCATTTATTAAATGAAATGGGTTACAAAGAAAATATCCATTAATCAATATAATGATAAATAATTTTTCAATTTTTGCCTATCCTAATTAATAGAAAATAGGAGAAAGGAATATTGGAAAATGAAAAAAGAAGCATGGGAACAATTTATTAATTCAGGTAGTGTGAATGACTACCTAAATTATAAAAACAGACAAAAAAAATATTTAAATGAAATGGGTACAGAAGTTATTATAAAAGATAGTAAGAGGGATAATCATGGTAGAAACAATCCAAGGGATCGTACTAAAGAATAGTGATTATCAGGAAAAAAGTAAAATTTTACAAGTTTTTTCAAAAGAGCATGGACTAATTGGCGTATATTTAAAAGGAGCAAATAATTTTAAAAGTTCAACGTTTGCGATATCCCAACCGATTAGTACTGCTTTTTTTAATATCAACTATTCAAGTGGTTTATCAAGTTGTTATAATGGAGAAATGATTCAAATCATTTCAATCATTAAAAATTGATTTTAATAAGAATATTTATATTTATCATATGTTCGAATTAATTATGAAAAATATCGAACAACATCAAGAAGTACCTTACTTATATGATTTATTATTGAATGTCATACAAACGATTGAGGAAACAACTGATTTCCATGTTGTTAAACTCAACACTTTATTTTTTGAATTAAAGTTATTACATTTTATCGGAGTTGCTCCTGTGATGTCAAATTGTGTCGAATGTGGTTCTACGGAGAATATCGCAAATTTTGACATTTCTCGAGGCGGTTTTGTTTGTCAGAATTGTATAAATCCAACCAGTCGATTTTTTTCAATAGATGCCTTACAAACACTTTACCAATTGTATCATCAAGATTTTGAAACAATCGATTATTCTGTTACTGACAATGTTTTACAGGATTTAAGAATTCTCTTAAATGACTATTTTTCCTATCACTTAGGAATGAAAACGAATTCTTCAAAATACTTTACTTAAAACCTTGACACAACCTATTTATTTATCTATAATATATTTGGAATATTATAGACATGCGATGAGAGAGAATAGTAATTTATGAAATTTCAACAGCGATTCTAGATAGGTGAGAGCTAGATAATGTACATAAATGAAGGAACTCTTGAGTGTTTATTAAAATGAAGAGACCGTCATTTCAGATGATTGGTAAATAGGGTGGAACCGCGGGAACAATTCTCGTCCCTATACTTATTTTTTTAGGTGTAGGCAAGAGAATTTTTTTTGTCTTTATAAAATATGGAGGATTATAATGGATCAAACGAAGTTAAATATGGAAAAAATCGTTAATTATGCCAAAACATTTGGTTTTGTTTACCAAGGTTCTGAGATTTATGGTGGATTATCAAACACGTGGGACTTTGGACCATTAGGTGTTGAATTAAAAAATAATATCAAAAAAGCTTGGTGGAAAAAATTTGTTCAAGAATCTAAAACAAATTTAGGATTAGATGCAGCTATTCTAATGAACCCTGAAACATGGGTAGCAAGTGGACATGTTGGCGGATTTAGTGATCCATTAATGGATTGTAAATCTTGTAATACAAGACATCGCGCGGATAAATTAATTGAAGACCAAACTAATCAAGAAGTAAATCCTGGTGGCTGGTCTAATGAAACATTAGAAACTTATATTAAAGACCATCACATCAAATGTCCTAATTGTGGAAAAGAAGATTTTACCGAAATTAGACAATTTGAGATGATGTTTAAAACACATCAAGGTGTTTTATCTGATGAAAAATCAGTTATTTATTTACGTCCAGAAACAGCGCAAGGTATTTTTGTTAATTTCAAAAATATTGCTCGTACTAGTAGAAAAAAAATGCCTTTTGGTATTGGTCAAATTGGAAAGGTATTTAGAAATGAAATTACTCCTGGGAATTTCATCTTTCGTACTCGTGAATTTGAACAAATGGAACTTGAATTTTTCTGTAAGCCTGGAGAAGATTTAGAATGGTATCAATATTGGCGAGAATTTTGTTTCAAATTTGTGAAATCATTAGGTGTTAAAGATGATCATTTACGAATACGAGAACATAGTCAAGAAGAACTCAGCCATTATAGTAAGGGAACTGCTGATATTGAATATTTATTTCCTTTTGGTTGGGGTGAACTATGGGGAATTGCTGATAGAACAGACTTTGATTTATTAGCACATTCTAATCATTCAGGTGAACGCTTAGAATATTTGGATCCACAAACAAATGAACGATACATCCCTTATTGTATCGAACCTTCTGTTGGGGTTGAACGTTTATTATTAGCCATTTTTGCAGATAGTTACGAAGAAGAAGTCCTTTCAAATGGTGAAACGAGGGAAATTCTTCATTTGCATCATGCATTAGCACCTTATAAAATAGCTGTTTTACCACTCGTTAAAAAATTAGATGAAAGTGCACAAGCAGTTTATGATTTGGTGTCTAAAGAATTTATGACAGATTATGATGTTTCAGGTAATATAGGTAGAAGATATCGAAGACAAGACGCTATCGGAACGCCTTTTTGTATCACTATTGATTTTGATACATTAAATGATGAAACTGTCACAGTTAGACATAGAGATTCAATGGAACAAGTTCGAGTGAAAATTTCTGAATTAAATGAATTTTTTACTGAACGTTTAAAATTTTAATTTCATGATACAATAATAGGAGGTGGGTATATGGTAAAAATTCCTAATCATATTATTGAACAGGTTATAAATGGAAATGATATTGTTCAAATTGTTTCTGAGCATGTGAAACTTGATAAACAGGGAAGGAACTATTTCGGTTTATGTCCATTTCACAGTGAAAAAACACCTTCATTTTCTGTTTCGCCAGAAAAACAAATATTTCACTGTTTTAGTTGTGGTGAAGGTGGTAATGTTGCTCAGTTCATATCGAAAATTGACAATTTATCGTTTATTGATAGTATAAAAAAATTAGCTTCTCGAATAAACCTTCATATTGACAATTATTTTGACGATAATAAAAGTGTTGAAGAATCAAAGTATTTTTCAATCAACCAATTTGTTTTAGATTATTATCAATTTGCTTTACTTAATACGAAAGAAGGTAAAGAAGCATTACAATATTTATATAAACGCAATATCACTGACGACTTAATTAAACAATTTAAAATTGGACTCGCTCCTGATAGTGTTAATTCATTATATCTTGCTTTAAAATTAAATCAATACACAGAATTATCGATGATAGAATTAGGTCATGTCACGAAAGCAAACGATCAATTTTATGATAAGTTCAAAAATCGAATTATGTTTCCTATTTTTAATGAATATGGAGATATAGTGGGATTTAGTGGTAGAAGTTATCTCGACAAAAATAAGAATGAAGCTAAGTATATTAATACTCAAGAGACACCTATTTTTAAAAAAGGTGAGATTATCTATCATTTAAACCAAGCAAAAAAAACCATCAAACAAAATAAACGTGTGTTTTTATTTGAAGGTTTTATGGATGTTATCGCATCGGTAAAAAGTGGCATTCTAGAAAGTGTCGCAACAATGGGGACTGCCTTAACTGAAGAACACGTTTTAATGTTAAAAAAGCTGACACGAAACGTTATTATTTGTTATGACGGTGACCATGCTGGTATTGAAGCAACGAAAAGAGCTATTGAACTACTAAACAGACATCAATTAGCAATTAATGTCGTGACATTACCTGAGGGGTTAGACCCTGATGATTATGTTAATAAGTTTGGTAAAGACAAGTATAACGATTATATTAACCTTAATCAAAAAAGTTATAAAGAATATTTATATTCCTTAACTTACTCTATGGTTAATTTTAATAATATCTCAACAATTGATGAGTTTAAGAAAAAGATATTTCAATTAATATCCACATCAACTCCAACTGAACGAGAGCTTTTCTTGCAAAAACTTAGTAATGATATTCATGTTTCGATGTCAACTTTACAATTTGATTATAATCAATATACGCAATATATTCATAAAATAGATGAACCAAGTAATAATGATATAATCATGCAAGAAAGAATTATAAAAGGGGTAAAAAGATCAGACCCTTCCTCTAAGAAATTGTTAGAAACACAAAAAATTATGATCTTTTATTGCTTATATAATCGGAAGTTTGTTAATATAATTAATACAGACCAACGAATTGCGTTTAAAGATTCTGAGCTTAGACGATTATTTTATGAATTAAATGATTATTATAATAAATATGATAGCTTCAATCAAGAAGATTTTTTGAAGAAAAATGTCACAGATGATGATTTTTATCAAATATTTTTTCCGAAAATCTATTCTGAATATAAAAAATTTAAAGGACCTTATAATGATTTACATCTAAAACAATGTTTTGCGGTTATCGTTAATCATTTAATCGCTGTTACTGTCGATCAATTAAAATTTAAGATGAGTAATTCGACAGACCAAGTTGAAAAAGCAGGTATTGCTCAACAAATACTTGAACAGCAAAAATTATCCAATGAAGAAAATTATCCAGTTAAAAATTAATAATGAGGTGGTAAAATGGAACATGCCGATTATCAAAAAACCATTATCAAATTAATAGAAAAAGGAAAGGATCAAGGATATCTTTACAATGAATATATTCAAGATCAGTTAAGTTCCTTTGATATTGACCCAGAAGGCTTCGAAGATATTTTAGACTTGTTTAAACAAGAAAAAATCAAAGTAGTTGATGAACCAGAAGATGCTGATGACATCGATATTGATGAATTAATTAAAGTAGATGATAGTGAAAATATTGAAGAAGATACCGACGAAGAATCTATTGATGAACTAGATGATCCCTATTTAGACCTTGACATTGACATTGACTTAGAATCACATTATACAAGAGATGATATTACATTACCAACAAGCATTAAGATTAATGATCCAGTTAGAATGTATTTAAAAGAAATTGGAAAAGTTGAATTATTGTCCGGTGATGATGAAATTGATTATGCAAAATATATTGAATATGGTAAATTTGCATCAGAACAATTAGAAAACCGTGATCTTTTAACTGCTCAGGAAATTGATGATTATGAATCTGCGATTTATCGTGGTGATTTAGCTAAGCAACGATTAGTAGAAGCAAATCTACGTTTGGTTGTCTCTATTGCGAAACGTCATGTAGGTAGAGGAATGTTATTCTTGGATTTAATTCAAGAAGGAAATATGGGTCTTATGAAAGCCGTAGATAAATTTGATTATACAAAAGGATATAAATTCTCAACTTATGCCACTTGGTGGATAAGACAAGCGATTACTCGTGCGATAGCTGATCAAGCTCGTACAATACGTATTCCTGTTCATATGGTTGAAACAATTAATAAATTAGTCAGATTTCAACGTCAATTAACACAAGAATTAGGTCGTGAGCCATCTCCTGATGAAATCGCCGAAAAAATGGAAACTACATCTGATAAAGTTCGCGAAATTTTAAAAATTTCACAAGAACCTATATCTTTAGAATCACCAGTAGGAGAAGAAGATGATTCTAATTTAGGTGATTTTATCGCTGATGAGGATGCTATTTCACCTGATGAATTTGCATCAAATGAATTATTAAAAGAAGAATTGAATGATGTTTTAGAAACATTAACCGATAGAGAAGAACGCGTTTTACGTTTGCGTTTTGGTCTAGATGATGGAAGAACACGTACACTTGAAGAAGTAGGTAAAGAATTTGGTGTAACTAGGGAACGAATTCGACAAATAGAGGCTAAAGCACTTAGAAAATTGAGACATCCATCTAGAAGTAAAAAATTACGAGATTTTATGGAAGAATAATAATGGCTTTTCAAATATCGAATCGGTTAAAAACCATTTCCTCTTACGTTTTTCCATACAAACATTTAATTGATGTAGGGACTGATCATTGTTTAGTTCCTATCTATTTAGTCATAAATAATATTATTAGCGATGCAATTGCTACGGATATAAATGTAGGACCAGTCATTGAAGCGAAAAAAAATGTTCAACTTTATCATTTAGATGAGAAAATTAATGTGCGCTTAGGTGATGGGTTAGCGAGTATTACAGATTCTGATAAAGCCGATGTTGTAATTATCGCAGGAATGGGCGGAAGACTCATTCAAGGTATTTTGTCAGAGGGAATTCAGTTATTAACCCAAAATAAAAGGTTAATACTGCAAGCTAATTTAGAGCAAGGTCAAGTAAGAAGCTGGTTGTGTGAGAATCATTATGAAATTGTTGAAGAAAAAATATTAAAAGAAGAAAATATTTTTTATGAAATTATTGTGGCTGATAAAACGAATAAGAAGATTGTTTATACAAATGAAGAAATTAAATTCGGACCAAAATTATTAATACAAAAAGATGCCATATTTTTAGAAAAATGGCAAGCTAAACTTATCCATAATGAAGAAATCATTCAAAATATACCAAATAACCATGAAAATAAAATACGAATAAAAACAGAGATTAAAGAAATAAAGCAATTTATTTTAAATAATTAAGAATTTAAAAAGATGACAACAGCCTTTGTTGTCATCTTTTTAATATTTCTTTCATCGTTAGGGTTATTAGATTGCGACATATCTAGAATAGAGGGGTTATTAGAAATACTTTACTTATTTATTAGTAATAGACAGAATTTCTAAATAACTTAAATTTGATTTCTGATAATGTGTAGAGGGATCTTTACAATCAAATTTTTCTAAGAATTCAATCACTTCATTCGTGATAGCTGTTGGTGTTGATGCACCACTTGTTACGGCTACTGATTTACATTCTTTAAACCATGTAGGATCAATATCCTCCACTGTTTCAATTAAATAAGATTTTGTTTGTGCCATAGATAAAGAAATAGCTTTTAACTTATTTGAATTATTACTAAGTGGATCTCCTACAACAATTGTAATATCTGTTTGAAAAGCATTATTTAATACAGCATCTTGTCTTACTTGAGTGGCATTACAAATTTCATTTAGAAATTCTGCAGATGGATAAATTTCCTGAATTTTCTTAGCTAAACTTTCTATATCCCAATAGCTCATTGTTGTTTGATTCGTAATCGCAATATTTTTATTATCGATTACTAGCTTTTGAATATCTTCCATATTTTCAACTAAATGGACCTTTTTAGGATTAATGTCAATTGCACCTTCTGGTTCGGGATGATTTTTTTTACCAATATAGATCACATCATAACCATTGTTAATCTTATCTTTTATATAATCATTAGTTTTATTTACAAATTTGCATGTGGCATTAATTAAATAGAGACCTTTATCGTGTGCTTTTTGAATAACGTTATCAGATACACCATGAGCAGTAAATATAACAGTTCCTTTATCAATTAAATCTAGTAATTCATAACGTGTTTTGGTTTTATCATCAATTGTAATTAAACCAATTTCGTTTAAAGCCTCTGATATAAAATGATTATGAACAATATTGCCTAATATATAGATAGGACGAGGAATTTTTTGATCTCTTGCAGCGTCAACTGCGATTTTTAGAGCACTAACGACTCCGAAACAGAACCCACGAGGGGTAATTTTTATAACTTTCATTTAAATCACCACTTTAATTATACTAAAAAATTGCTTTTTTTCAAATAATAAGATAATATTATAATGTATTTTTTATAAAAAAGAAGGAGACAACATAAATGAGTTTTGAACAGTTTCATTTTAAAACTTTTATTGATAAATCATTAGAAGAATTAAATTTTACAAACCCTAAACCAATTCAAGAAGAGGTCATTCCCTTAATATTACAACATAGAAGTGTTATAGGTCAATCAGAAACGGGTTCTGGGAAAACACATGCTTTTCTATTACCATTATTTCAACAAATTGCTCCAATTGGTAAAGTCCAAGTTGTTGTCACATCTCCAACTAGAGAACTTGCTAAGCAAATCTATGATATGGCCCTAGAAATTGCTAAATTTAGCGATGAGCCCTATAAAATTAAGTTATATGTCGGAGGAACAAACCGCGAAAAAGAATTGATTTGGTTAGAAAATAATCAACCAGATATGGTAATTGGTACACCAGGACGCGTTTGGGATTATGCGATTAAAGAACGAAAATTACTTATTCATCAAACTGAATATTTTATTGTAGATGAAGCAGATATGACACTAGATTCGGGTTTCTTAAAAGAAATTGATAATATTGCCGGTACTATGCCAACTAATTTAATTATGTGTGTATTTTCTGCCACCATACCCGATAATTTAAAACCATTTCTAAATAAATATATGATAAATCCAAGTTATATTAATTTAGTGAAAGAAAATAGAACACCGCGTAAGTTAACCCATTATTTAATCAAAACTAAAGGAAAGGATAAAAAGAAAATATTATTATCCTTAATCGATATGATAAATCCCTATTTAGCTATTATATTTAGTAATACTAAGAAAGAAGTTATTGAAATTGCCGCATTCTTAGAAGAAAATAATTTTAAAGTTGGACAAATTCATGGTGATTTACCGAGTCGTGAAAGAGCAAGAATGATGCGTGATATACGTGATTTGAAGTATACTTATATAGTAGCAACAGATATCGCAGCACGTGGAATTGATATTGAAGGTGTCTCACATATTATTAATTATGCACTACCTCTTGATGAATCATTTTATATTCATCGTTGTGGGAGAACTTCAAGAAATAATTTATCAGGAATAGTTTATTCTTTTTATGATTTTGATAATGATGAATATTTAAATAAATTGGAAACTAAACAAATTACCTTTCATCATGTAGAGATTAGTAAAGGCGAACTTGTTAAAACTAAATCAAGAAATAGCCGTAAACAATTTATTCAACAAGCTATCTCATATTCAAATAAAGGAACAGCGCCAATTCATAAAACAATTAAACCTAATTATAAAAAAAAGCTGAAAAAAGATTTTAAAAAATAAAGAGACGAGGAGAGTGAGTTTATGGTTAAGTTAGGGTCTCATGTAAACATGAGTGGGAGTGAGATGTTTTTAGGAAGTGTTAAAGAAGCATTATCATATGGCGCTAATGCATTTATGATTTATACAGGAGCACCGCAAAATACACGACGAAAAAATATCGAAGAAATGAAAATAAATGAAGCTCATGAATATTTAAAAGAAAACAACCTTTCATTAGATGATATAGTGGTTCATGCACCTTACATTATGAATTTAGCGAACCCAGACCCCAAAAAGTATCAATTTGCGGTGGATTTTCTCAGTTCAGAAATATTGAGAACTCACGCTTTAGGTATTAAACAAATCGTATTACATCCAGGAGCGCATGTAGGGACAGGTGAAAGTGATGCCATTAGACAAATCATCAAAGGAATTAATGAAGTATTGAAAAATACAAGCCATACAAATGTGAAAATTGCCCTTGAGACTATGGCAGGTAAAGGGACAGAAATTGGGAAAACATTTGAAGAATTGGCACAAATAATCAAAGGTGTCACGAACAATGAACGACTATCGGTATGTTTTGATACTTGTCATACTCATGATTATGGGTACCCAGTTAAAGAAGATTTTAATCAAGTTATTAGTGACTTCGATAAAATTATCGGTAAAGACCGCATTTCTGTTTTCCATATAAATGACAGTAAAAACCCTAGTGGAGCACGAAAAGATAGACATCAAAATATCGGATTTGGTTATATTGGTTTTGAACCATTGAACAACATTGTTCATCATAAAGATTTTATGTCAATACCCAAAATATTAGAAACTCCGTTTGTTTCGGTAGATGAAAAAAATGTATTTCCTCCATATCTAGAAGAAATAAATAATTTTCGGAACAAGAGTTTTGAAAAAACAGGCATTTTGACTAATTTATAAATAGAAATATGACAATTTACATGTAAATGATTGTAAATTGTCATATTTCTTATATAATTATATAATTATATAAAAAAAGAGGAGTATTTTAAATGAATGTTGAATTACAAGAATTTAGCATAAAAGAAATCGATCATTATGTCACTTTATTTTTAAGTGTCTATGAAAAAGATCAGTGGAACGATTCATCGTTTAAAAACACGAAACATTATCTGTTAAGTATTGTTAATACACCTGGTTTTAGAGGCTATATCGCCTATAAAAATTCGATGATAGTGGCTGTTATGCTTGGTTTTATTATTAAAAGAGGGCGCAGTGATGAATATTTTGTGAAGGAATTTTTTATTGATCCTGTTTCACAAGATGAAGGAATGGGTAGTTTATTAAACAATTATATGATAGAAATCCTCAAACAAGAAAATGTTGACAAAGTTTTATTATTAACAGAAAAAATGATTCCTGAATATGAATTTTATATAAAAAACGGATATAAAATGAGTGAGGACACGGTTTTTATGTATCAAAATATTAAAAAAGAGATTTGATAAAATTTAATTATTTATAAAAGAGAACTTTATGAGTGAACTTACATTTAATTATACGAAGTGATAGTAAAAGCTAAATTATAAGCTATTTTGGTAATAAAATAAAAAATTAAGAGATAATTAATTGTAAAATATTGTAAATTATCGCAATATTTTATATAATGGAAGTGAATAGTACATATTATAGTGAGTAAAGAGTGGTGATATGATGAAAAACAACACATTGAGAATTTTATTAATTGGTGCACTCGTGGTTATTTTAACTGGTTCGGGTGTTTTATTGTACAATTTTTATAGTAATAATAAAGCAACTGTCAGTACAACACTTGATAAGAATGACTTATATCAAGCTATTATTACAAAAGATACTGATATTTATACTAAATATATTGACGACGGAGCTGATTTAAGTTTCGCATTTCAAACAGGGCCTGATAAAGGAAAAACACCATTAGAATTATTAATACAAGAAAATGATTTGATGAATGCTCAAAAACTAATGGATAATGGATTTGATTTAGCAAAAGTTGATAACAATCATATGGATACTATAACCAGTCTTATTTCTTATAATCATGATTTTAATACACCTATGATTGATGACATAGCGATTACTTTAATCGATCAAGTTAAAGGTGAGATTGAAAATGATGACTCCTATCATTATTCATTATTAATTAACGCAATAACAACTAATGACAAAACGGTGATTGATGAAATATTAAAATACATCACTCATATTGATAAAGTTTATAATGATGAAACAGCATTAAGTTATGCATGTATTTTAGGAATTGACAATTTAGATGTTATCCAAGAGTTGGTTGATAAAGGGGGAGATATTAATTACAAAGGTAATGAAGGTGATAATTGTCTGATGAGTGCGATAGCCGCTGGTAATGATGATATTGTTGAATATATAGTCGGATTACCTGATTTAAATATTAATGCGGTAAACGATTATGGACAAACTGCCCTTCATATATGTGTCGAATATGCTAATGTGGATGCTCTCGACATACTTCTACAAAATTCATCAATTGATAAAACCAAAACAGATGAAGATAACCTAACAGCGAAAGAATTTGCTGAAGAAATGCTTCTTCAATATCCAAATGACCCGGATTATACAAATATTGTCAATAAATTATAAAAAATAGTTTAATATATTTATCTTTTTCCAAAATTTGTAGTATAATTATTATAAGAAGTGAAATGGAAATAATAAAGGCGGTGAGTATATGAGGAAATATACTAAATTTTTGTTTTTCATTGTTATTTTTATATTTTTCTCGTTGATAGTTACTAATCTTAAAGTTAAACAGGTTTATGCCGAAGACACAGACCCTGATGTCGCATTGATTAATAGTATCATTGAATCGAATGATTATAATCAACAAATACAGAATATTATTTCAGGCAATTTTTCTAAATTTGATATTGCCGCGGCAGAATTTAATCAACTCGTAACAGGAAAGAGCAATTATAAAATATTAGAAATTACGCCAAGAACTTATACGGATACTGCAGCAAGTGTAAGTGATATAAATGCCAATTTAACTAAATTGACAAATATTTATCAAGATATTACCCATAATAACGATTACACAAGTAATTATTTTATTTCAAACATGAAGAATTTTACAGTTGATACAATGACTATGAAAGAGTTAGTTGATAATCGTGATGAATTAGATGGTAAATATGATGCTATTGTATTTGATGCAGGAGATTATACCACTAATCAAGTAGAAACTTGTGATTATATGCCTGATTCTCTACCTGTTATACATGTAGAAATAAGAGATCGCAACCATCATCTTCTTTATACTGGTGGTTCGACTAAATTGGGGTCAACATTAGACTCGATTATACCAAATGGTTATGGGGAAATGTATAATCAAAATGGTACTCCAATATATAAAGGTTATTATAAAAGTGGTAAATATAATGATGAGAATGGACAGTACTTTGATCAAAACGGTAACTTAAGATACCAGGGTGGTTGGAAAGATGGTAAACGAAGTTGTTATGGTAAAAGTTTTGACCAAAACAAACGAGAAACATATCAAGGGCAATGGAGAGATGATGATTATTACGGTTATGGAGATTTATGGGATCAAAACGGAAGTTTTAAATATCGGGGATATTTTTTCCATAACGAAGAAAGTCCTAATGGTATTCCTAATAGCGATGTTTTAAATGATATTACAGCGCTAAAAGCTGATGAAATTATAAATGATTATATTAAAACAGGATTACCAGTGTTTTTTAGTTCCGGTTCCTTATCTGATTCATACAGTGTATTATACCAAAAGTTCCATCAATATATAAATTATTCTAATGTTTATCTGACAAATTATGAAGCGGATAATAGTAGTGATAATATGGATTTTGATACAGCACTTTCAATTATGAAGATAACAGAATTGTCATCAAGTAAACCATCGATTACTTTTAATGAAAAACCAACTGATTTTAGTGATGATGCAACCGTTCGTTATCAACCTAATGAAATGATAAATTTTGATTTTAATTTAACAAATAAAGATAATGCTGATTTAATGTTTTATGTCGACGTTAATCAAAATGAAAAGATAGACGATAGCGAATTAGCTTATACATTAATAATTCAAAAAGGTGAAAACTCCTTTAGTTTTAAACTTCCTACTGTTTATAGCGGTTTACTCAAATATCAAATTGTTGTCTCGAGTGATGACAAATCCTCGTTATATGAAGGAACTTTAAATGTTAAAGGCGAAGTTAAAAATATAAAAGTGTTAAATATAGTCTCAGATATGGTAAATCATAAAGATGGCTTATTAGATCCAACTTTATATAGTGAGTATTTTCAAAATAATGGTGACTATAACATTACTGTAGATCGTATAACGATAAATGATTTTTCTAAAAATAATCCTAAATGGGGTTGCTCACATTATACAGTCATGGATAATTATGATGTCATACTTTTAGGGCAAGATATTTTTGATACATCAGTGAATACACACGTTTACAATTCGCTTCAAGAACAAATTGATAACGGAAAACCGGTGATTTTCACAAGTTCTGTGACTAAGGGAAATAGTAAATGGATTGATTATTTTAGTGATGACATGTCATTGAGCGATTATAGAACTGATCTATATAAACTAGACAGTAATGTTGATAAGTTACAAATTGTAAATAATAGTAGCTTTGTTACTTATCCATTTAATATGAATAATGAGCAACTACTTGTACCAGAGGATTTAAATTACGCCTTAAATGAAGCTTATCAAATGAATATTAATAATGCGACTATGACACCATTAATGAATATGTATAATTCGACAAATACATTATACGACAGATATGATTCCTACAATAATTACTATTATACGAAAAATAATAATGTGGTGTATTTAAATGTTGGTAACAATTCATTTAATACATATAAAGATATTGAACATAAATTATTAGTAGATTCTATTGTAAATTTATATGTTCAAGATAATGCGAAAAATCAAAAATTGGATAATTTATTTTCTATTTCTTATTCAAATACATTCGAAAATAAAATAGTGGACATAAACGATCAAGTTAATTTCGCATTTACTGTCTTTAATAATCAAGCTGATACTTATAGTTATACAGTGACTGCTAACTCAAAGAAAATACAAAGTGATACTATAACGAATAATCAACTAGTCAATGTCGATTTAAGTAATATAGCATCACCAAATATAGGCGCAATTAAAGAAGTTTTAGTCTCTGTTGTGATTAGTAATAGTAAACATGAACGAAATACTTATAGTTTCTATGTCAACGTAGCTAATTTAGACTCCTATAGTATACAGCTGGTTCCAACTGTACTGAATGGTGTGAAACCTACTGATGAGAATTTTTTACAAGTAAGTAAATCGGGGTTATATTCAAATAACTATCAAGTGACTTTAGGTAATATTCCGGCAAGTGATTCAGACCCCGCACATTTACCTAAAACAATAACACTTCATGATGTAACTTTTAAACAAAAAATTCCAGATAATATCCATATAGATGATATTAATTATCCTATTGTTAATCAATATTTAACGAAGGATTTAGGAGATTATACTTATACTTTAGTAGGTAACACTTATATACCAGACCCATATAATCCAATTAATTTAACAGTTCCATTTACAGTAAACTCAGTAGGTAATTATACATTTAGCCCTGCTACCCTTACTTTTGATGGATTTGGAAATGATATTGGTCAATTACAGAATCAAAGTGTAAGTTTCCAAGCAATTAAACCATTAACGCCTTCAATGGTTACGCCAATATTCACTGATTATTTATTTATTCCGTTTGGTGATGATCGCATTAGCGATTTAACAAAGAAATTTACGATTAGTAATGATGCTTCTATTCAATCAATAACTTTCCATAAAACGGATGATGGTGACAAATTTATTTTAGATGGGAATACATTAACACCTAAAACTGTCGGTGAGCAAGCTTTTGAAATGGATGTAACTGATGTTTTTGGTAATGTGGTCAAAAAGCCATTTAATGTTATAACTTACGTACCAATTTCAAATATTAAAATACAAGATCATTCTATGTATGTGGGTGATTCAGTTACTTTACCGTTTGATGTAGATACAAGTAATATTCAAAAAACACTAGTAAATCAAACACCAAATGTGGACGTGGTTGATATCGAAAAAAATGGAAATCAATATGATGTTACTGGTTTAAATGTAGGATTCGCAACATATGAATTCTATGGTTATGATAGTAATGGTTATGTAGTTTCAACTACAGTGACATTCGTTGTAAATGAACACTTAGATATTTACTTTAATAATAACAAAATGTCAACATTTGTTGATGAATCAATCGCAGGTAGTGATATGGCAGCTAACGTAGAAGTACACTCAGATACATTTCACAATAGTGATGTAAGATGGAGATCACTTGATGAATCTATCGCAACTGTTGATGAAGTGACTGGCGCACTTACTCCTCATAGTCCTGGAACTGTTGTAATTGAAGCTTATTTACCAAATACCGCAACAGCACGACTAATTGTCAAAGTATATGATAATTTGACTGATAATTCAGGATTTGACCCTGCATTAGATACGATTAAAGTTTATCAAGGATATGAGCAATATCTCGAAGACTATATTAAATTAGATCCAAGTACGTTAACTAAAGATGATGTAACAATGACATTTAGTTATGATGATCCTGATAATCTCTTAGCGTATTTTGACACAACAACCAATACATTTAATACAAAAGCAGATGCATCAGGTTATATAACACTTTATGTAACTATTGAACAAAAAAATAATGCTGGTGTTGTCGTTAAAACTGTTGATGATACATATGTTTTACAAATTCGCGCAATAACAGATCCTAATATTGATAGTGGCGACAATACTCACTAATTCATTACAAATAAAGAGCTGTCTCCTAAAAGGGTTCTTCCTTAGCTTGGGGTAAAATGGACAAAACAGTAAAAATCGGTTCTTTGTCAACTGGTGTTGGTAAAGAAAATCCAATAAACTGAATTAAGAGATTTAAGCTGATTGGCTTAGGTCTCTTTTCATATTACATAAGCCTTGAGTAATGAGTATTCTATCTTTAAAATCAGATATCGTCAAAATATCTGATTTTTTTTATACGAATACATTTCTCGAATATGGGAACAACATTTTAAAGTATCTATTGACAATAAATCCAAAAATCCAAAAATCGAAAAAGCTAAAATAATTCAAGAAAACATAGGTATCATAAAATAAGAATATTAGGTTGAAGATAAAGTAGATGAAATGTTACCTTCTTAGTCAATCTTTCAAAAAAAATGTATGTTAGCATTTTCAATAAAACAAGCAAATTTTAATTTGAATAATTTAATATAGGGCTATCAAGAAATCGCATGAATAGCCTTACATCATATTACTAAATACCCCAGTTAAGAAAGAATCCAGAAAGATTTTTGGGATTTCTTATTTAAGGTGTCGCAAAAGCCTCAACATATATACGTATTAATTACCGTTTCGAAAAAAAACCAAAAACCAGTTGAAATATTTTTGTAGGAATATATAGAATAAAAGGCATTGTTATACTTGGTTTTGTTCACTTAAATGTAGAAAAATCTGATTTCATGGCATATGAAATAGTATTTGAAAATAAAGAAAATTTTAAAATTAATTGATTATGGTGCATCTTTAATTCCTTTTAACTATGATATCTCCATTAGTCTGGTTCATTTTCAAAAGTCGCTTTTATTATTTATCTACAGGACCACGTTATTTCTATAGTGTAATAAATAAAAAAAATATTAACGATTGGATTGGTTAGTTAATAAATTGAACTTGAAGTAGGAATTTATAATTTATTGGAGAAAACCATGGTAAAAGTCAAGATATGTGGTTATATATGAAGTTTTTGGAATAGAAATAAAGTTTAGCATTTACTGATTATTTATAAATATAAAAAATTTTTATGTATTTACAAAAAGTTCTATAAAATTACAAATACTGTATGCTATAATTCAATAAAACTATAACATACAATTAATGAAATTATGATAATGATCTTAATTAAAATTTATTACTAAATTTATTTTCGTTAAAACAGTAAAATAATACACCTAAAAAGTTTTTCTACTTTAGTTTGCTATCTTTGTTGTTCAAAATTGAAGAGCGACGACAAAATATAAAAAAAGGTGAATTTTTAGAAATAATTTTGTATTTCTAAATTCATATAATTAAGTTTGAATATTTTTTGGGGGAAGGAGGGATTTATTTTGAAATATGAATACAAGGTAGAAGTAATTAAGGGTGGAATTACAGGGTTATTTGATGATAGTAAAAAACAAGAAAAACAATTAAATGTTGCCGGAGCAGATGGCTGGAAGTTGGTTTCTATATCTGAAGGCAAAAAGTATATGAAATATGTTTATATACGAGAAATTTAGAAATGAACAAACCTGCGTAGATTAATAGAATAACTTCGCAGGTTTTGTTTTTAAAATCCACAAACACATTCAATTTAATATTAATAAAAAAAAGGGGGATATACTTAAATAAGTATAAAAGATTATATGGTTGAGAGAAAGAGCTTTACTCCAGTATATGGTGCATTTGATCTAAATGAGGTGAACATTCATAGAGAAGCATTTGGCTGGACAACTATAAATTTTGATTCTAATCGCGTCTATATGCAAAGAGATACTAACATTTTAGAATATCAAAAATTATTAGAATTTGAAAAAGAATATGACAATGCATTAGAAAAATTTAAATATTATGACAGAAAACTTAAGGATAAATCTTTTGTTGAGGATATTATTTTATTACTTTATTTGGTATTGGTAATTCCTATAATTGTTTTTATTGTAAAAAAGAAAATTGCTTCAAAAAACCGTTTATTATCTTTGAACACAATGTTAGAAAGAGTTAAAATAGCAAATAGCATTAAAAATTAATTTTTATATATAGATTCACAAATATTACAACTTTATTCAATATAAATATATCTTCCATCAAACTGAAAGGGGTTCTTCCTTAAATGTGGGTAATATGGAAATAATAATACAATCAGATAAGATGAAAAAGAGGATTGAGAAGAATCCGGATATTCTATTTATCTCTAAAAAGTATATAAATAAAGGGCTATTCGGAGATTGACCGAATAGCCCTCAATCATTTCACGTAATACATTTACTTAAGAAAGAACCCGTAAAAGAAACAGCCCTTTTTTTAAAAATTTGAATCCCTTCTTAAAATAATGCACTGTAAATTATTTTATTAATAGCAATTAATATTTTATTAGTTAACAGATTAATTTAATCTCTTAACTGTTGTATCTTCAAATAAATAGTTAATATGTTTATTTAACGGAAGTCCTTTTGGTTGTGTCTGGATGACATCAGGACTATATTTGATAACAAATCGTGATTTTTTATAGTAATCAGTAAAACTAAATTTAAATAATTCAGAATTAGGAATACTATAGACATCTCCACGATAACTATTAATTAGCATTCCAATGGAATCCGTTTGTGGTATATAGTTGGTAGGGGAGTCAATGAGTATGGGCCTATTATCCGCATCTGTTGTAAGATTATTTGCATCGTTACTATAAATACCTCCCTCAATGGCTAAATAAGAATTGACGGTATAAATTTGTATATAGCTATCGCTATAAAAGAAGCCTTTAATATTGGGTTGTACAGTAACTTTATTTGTAAACTGATCAATCAAAAGACCATTAAAAGCATTATCGAATTCATTTACTACAGAAAACTGAATATCTTTTTTAGTTAGTAAAACCAGTTGATTATCTTGTGATGCATCAATATTAATATTTGCATTATGGATAAGTCCTTTGCCTAAAGCATAAGTGGTACTATTAAATTGCACATTACCGGAAATTGTGATATTTCCAGTAACTAATAAATTTGCATCTATATAAATAGTATTATTATTATCATAATTTTCAATATCTAAATCACCGTTAACAATCACCCATTTATCTTTATTAAATGATAAACTTTTTGTGAGAATAGGAGGGTGCTGTAATGATAACGGATAGTAATTCTTGATTAGCTATATCATCATATGTTGGTGCTACATACAGGAGATTTTCATTAACAAAGTTATCTAATTCAGTATTTAAATTATCTAAAGTCGTAAGTCTGATTTTTTATATTGATGGCATCATTTATATAATAAATAAAGGAATTATCGAAATCTACATTTAAAAAACGGTCAGTAAAGGTTTTAACTTTTGGTGGTGTTTCAACAAATGTAGTGGAATATTTATCAGAACTAACCGTTGTGAAAGCATTAGGATTTTTAAGATATTCATTTGTTGATAAATCATAACATGTTGCTGATGTATTATTACATGAATTTACCGATTTAGCTAGATATAAACTTGTTACGGGATTAACTGTCATAAAAGAAGTCTGTTGATTATAGAGTGCACTATTTATTTTATAATTAGCTGTATCAGTTAAGTATAAATTATTGTTGACATACATATCACCATAAACATAAGCTCCACCATTAATTGTCATATCGGTTTTAGAACCTAAAGCGAAATATAAAAATGAGGGAATCATTGATAAATAGAATCGTTTTTGCGCGACAAGGTATTTTCCTGAATAAACAATATCGTAAGCATAGGTTAATGCATGAGTAGCTAAATCTGGGTTTAGTTGATAACAGGGGTCTTTATTAGGGTCAGTTGGGTAAACACAAGAATCGACTGTTAAATCACGAATAATGACATGATAGCGACTAGCGACATCTTGAAAAATATAGCTAGCAAAATCAGCATTTAATTCATAAAGATATTTGTTATCGACATTTTCATAACCATAAAAATAAGTTGATAATTCAGATGCTGCTGCTTCTACTTGTGATTTAGCAATACTTGCTTCTTGTATATAATAGACTTGTTTATTGATTATATTTGAGCGTGTCATCGTAATGTTTGTTAATGAAGCGGTAAGTAACATTAATAGGGCTATAACCCCTAATGCATATACCATAACGTAACCTCGTTTATTTAACATATTCATCACTTCCCTTATATTGAAAAGCGATTTTCATAGACAGCAACATTAGATATGATATCACCATTGCTATTTATTCGATAGATCGCTAATCTTATATTTAGGACAAATTTTTGGCAAGCATTAGTTTTGTTAATATCACTGCAATCAAATGAAATATTTGGTGTATTAACATTCTCATATGAAAACAGTTCAACTTTATAATTCTTATCATTTAATTGCATATTACCAATAAAAATATTATTATTTTCATCAATTTTTATTTGAACAGGCGGTATGTTACTAGGAACTTCTTCCATTATTCCCGTATCATAATTAATTTGTCGAATTGTATCTTTAACAAGTTCAACACAATTTAGAATTGGATTTCCTGCAACATCTACTCCACAAGAGGTTGCATACTCTGGATTAAAGGCATTAGCTTCTGTCATTAAAAGACTCATTATATTAACCGCTTCTGTATTTAAAGCACCTTGGCCATTTACTGCATCATAACTTCTTACCGCAACCGACATTGTTCCTGTTAATAAAACAACGACGATGCCCACAAGGGCTAAATACGCAAGTAATTCAAATAAAGTGACACCTTTTTTATTGTGCAATCGTTTCATTTGTAATCACCCCACTTAATAAATAATCATACTGCGAATTAATTGAAGATTTAACAATTACTATTACACGTACTACATTATTATTGATACGGTCTAGTTCAAATTGTGATGTATCTAAATTATTTAAATAGTTGATAAAAACATCTGGAGCTTGTTCGGGAGGGTTATTTCTTAATTCGGTAAGTGCATTAAGGTCATTAAAAGGCATTAAATAGATAAATAAATTATTGGTATTATAAGTTCTATTTACGATAGTTGGACTTAATACGAACTGACATATATTTACATCATCAGAAAACAATGTATTACAACTATTTGCATCAATTGTTGCATAGGGGTCTGTGTTACTGTCTAAATAAGTTTGTATAGTAGTGAAATCTTTATTAATGACATAACTTAATGCCCCATTTGCTATATTCGCATTTATAGACCTTTCTTGGTTAATTCCATTTTGGCGTATATTAAATGACAAAACATTATAAATCATCAATAAAGCGATGGAAGTAATGGTAATTGTAGCGACAATTTCTATTAACGAAACACCTTTTTTATTATTTAAGACATTTTGCATGAATCTCACCTACTTTTTTATAGAAATCACTTGGAAAATATAGTATAATTAAAATAATTACAAATATTATAACATATTTTTATATAGAAAAGTAGGTGTCGCTAATGACTAATAATAAAAAAATGTTTAGTCTTATATTTATTATTTTTATTGTGTTAACTGCAATCACCATTTTATTAATTATTAGTACTCTTGATAATAACAGAATTACTCCTTATGCAGAAGGTACAGAAGTAGGATATATCTATATAGGTGGTAAAACCTATTCTCAGGCTGTGCATGCTTTAGAAACTGATATTAACAATTGGAAAAATGCTGATGATTTGACAATTGAACTTACTTATCAAGATAGTGCATTCACAGTAGATTTAAATCCCGATGTTTTTCAATTTGATGCATCAGGGTCTATCAATAGTATTGTTGAGAAACAAAAAATGGATTACTCTACAGGTCGTAATGTAGTGAAGGTTAGTTTAGCAGCGGGTCAAGAAAATTATTTTAATCAACTTATCTCTTCACATTTTTTAGATTTGAAATTTCATGATTTTGATATAAATCTGATTGAATCTCAGGTATTAGAGGAAGTCAGTTTCTTATATAAAAACATTTATGTAGATTTAGGATCTGCGGTTAATGTAAGCACTGCTAAAACCACACCAATAGGAAATCCAACAATGCTAATTTTTGCACAAGCTGATTTTTTAAAGAGCAGAATTGATAATTTTATTGGAAATTCATTTGAAATTAAAGCAAAATCTCAATTTTCATTAAATGATTTAATTATAGGGTTATATAATCAAGAATTAAAAGATAATGGCGGCTTTACAGAAACTAAATTAGATGACATTGACAATATATATAATTATTATTTTTCTCAAGCGGAATTAAATGTCATAGCAACAGGGATTTATCAAACTATTCTAGATACTAACTTTACTAATATTTCTAAAAATATTAGTGAAAAATTACCGCAATTTGTGATTAATAGTCCCGGCCTAGAAGCAAATAGTCAAATAGGTTATGAATTTACTACTGAAGAAAAAATGGATGCTAATAATACTCGATATACAGCTATAACTAATGTCACCTTTGATAATATAAAGGATTTATCTTTTTATAATCCAAATGATTATTCTTACTATATAAAAGTGAAAAGTGCAATAGATGGTTCAAATAATAATGTATTATCATTTCAATTATATGGAACACCATTTATTAATCAATATTCACATAAAATTTTAAATGAAAATATAATTACGAGTTCAGGAGCAGTTGGTGAACATGCAATTGTTACGAGAACTACTAAAATTACATTCCCAAAAGGAGAATTAACATCAGTAGATACGATATTATCAGAAGATATTTATATGCCTATTGAAGATGTTCCGAATCCATAGAATGAAGAGGTGATTATGAATGAGAAGATTAAGAAAACGTTTAGGAGATATATTAATAGATTCTGGACTTGTTACTACAGAACAAGTTGATTTTGCGATTGCCGCAAAAGAGACTAATGAAAAGTTAGGGGATACTCTAATTAGAATAGGCTATGTCACTGATAATCAAGTCATGGAAGCACTCGAACTACAATTAGGTGTTAAAAAGATTTCACTTAGTGATTATTCTTTAAATGAGTCGATTTTACGCCTTATTTCTGAAGAATATGCGCGGGAAAACTTAGTGGTTCCGGTAGCATTTGAAGAAGGAAAACTGCTTGTTGCTGTAGCCGACCCCTTAAATTATTTTATTGTTGATGATTTACGTCTTATAACTGGTTATAATGTTAAATTAATGATGGCACCACGTTCTGAAATAGAAACAGCCATTTCTCGTTATTATGGAATCAATCGATCTTTAGATCAAATTATCTTAAATTATAGTGAAGATAATGAGGAAGCTGGAAATGAAGCAGATGATACACCGCTTATTCGATTAGTTAACCAATTATTGTTATCAGCGGTAAAACAAAATGCATCAGATATCCATATAGACCCACAAGAAAATGAAGTATTAGTAAGATTTCGTGTGGATGGTGTATTAGGGATAGAAAAACGTTTCCCAAAAATCATGGAAAAACAATTAACATCACGTTTTAAAATTATTTCTGGACTAGATATTACAGAAAATAGAAGACCACAAGATGGGCGTATTAAAATGATTATTGAAAATACGCAACTTGATTTACGGGTATCTACATTACCTACTGTAAATGGCGAAAAAATGGTATTACGGTTATTAAATTTGAAAAATACATTAGGAGCTTTAAATAGATTAGGACTTAGTGATGAAAATCATAATAAGTTTCAACGTTTAATTAAACATACCAATGGTATTATTTTAGTTTCAGGACCTACTGGGTCTGGTAAATCCTCTACATTATATGCTTGTCTTAATGAATTAAATCATGATGATGTCAATATCATTACAGTAGAAGACCCAGTTGAGTTACAATTAAAAGGAATTAACCAAGTTCAAGTAAACCCAGAAATTGGGCTGTCATTTGCGAATGGATTACGTTCAATCTTACGTCAGGATCCGAATATAATTATGATTGGAGAAATTCGTGATACGGAAACAGCGCAAATTGCGGTAAGAGCATCTCTTACAGGACATTTAGTGCTAAGTACAATACATACAAATGATTCTATCGGGACGGTAACTCGTTTAGTTGATATGGGAATAGACCCATTCTTAGTTGCTTCTTCCTTATCAGGAGTGGTAGCACAACGTTTAGTGCGAAAATCATGTCGTGAGTGTGGAGAGTGGCAAGAGCCTACTGATAGAGAAAAGAAATTATTTGAAATGGCAAATGTGAATATTGAACGGGTATTTGTGCCTAAAGGTTGCCCTATGTGCAATTTTAAAGGATATTCAGGTCGTATTGCGATTTTTGAAATATTAGAAATTACCGATGAAATAAGAGCGATTATTAATAAAGATGGTACCGAACAAGAAATTAGAGATGTCGCACTGCGAATTGGAACTAAATTCTTAATTCAAGATGGATTTGAAAAAGTTAAAGAGGGAATTACAACAACTGAAGAAATTTTAAGGGTTGCTGATTAAGTAAATTAAAAGGAGGTGATTTTTATGCCTTTCTATCGTTATAAAGCTAGAAACAGAGATAAATATATTGTATCAGATATTATGGAAGCTATCGATAAAGGGGATTGCGTTAGAAGACTGAAAAAAAATGATATGGTACCAATGGAGGTACTTGAGATAAGGATGACTAGTTTCCTTAAAGGAAAGGAAATCACCATAACATCAGGAGTCTCTAAACAAGACATTGTATTCTTTTTATCACAGTTTTATAATTTATTAAAATCTGGTCTGGGAATGATTGATTGTTTAAAGATAATAATTGATCAAACAACCAATAAATATCTAAAGAAATATTTAATCAAAATATTACAGGATATAAGAAATGGGAGTACGCTTTATAAAGCTATGTCACGTCAACATAAAATATTTCCTAAATTACTGATTGAAATGATACGAGTAGGGGAAGTCATTGGTAATTTAAAAGAAGTTATTTTTGATTTACACGCTTACTATAAAAAACAAGCTAAAACAAGTAGTGAGGTAAAGTCAGCTCTGATGTACCCAATATTTTTGCTTATAGCGACTGTTGGTGTAACAATTTTCTTATTAATAGCGGTTGTACCCCAATTTCAAACAACATTTGCCCAAATGGGGAAACAACTTCCAGCAGTTACACGCTTTGTTTTATTTATGAGCAAATTTATCCAAACTAAATTTATTTATGTATTATTAGTAATAGGATTAATAACTACATCTGCTTTGATGTATAATCGGAAGCCTGAAGGAAAAATGTTTTTTAGTAAATTGGCTCTTAAGAATCCCGATTTTTGGTCGCATATCAAGAAAAGGGAATTTAATAAAAATAGCGAGAACTTATGCCACTTTATTAAGAAATTCAGTAAATGCGATAGAAGCTTTAGAAATCACAAAAAATATTTTATCAAATCAAATTTACATAGAAATTATGGATAAAGCACTTGTTAATATTCAAAATGGAATTCCATTATCAAAAGCATTTGAAAAACAATGGTCAGTTGACCCCGTATTTGCTTCTATGATGTCAATAGGAGAAGAAACAGCCACATTAGGTGACATGCTCAGTAGTATTGCTGAGTATTACGATAATGAGATGGATATGGCAGTTGAAAAACTAAAAGCAATGATGGAACCCTTAATGATAATGATACTTGCAACCGTTGTCGGAACATTAGTTTTGTCAATTATGCTACCTATGTTTGGAATGATGGATGGTGGATTGAGTTAGAAATATCAGATTATACTTGTATACAAAAATAAATTATGATATAATAAATTAAGCCAAAAGCTGACAAATTAGGAATAAATTAGGAGGAAACTAAACATGAAATTGTTAAATAAAAAAGGGATGACTTTATTTGAACTTTTAGCAGTTATCGTAATCTTAGGGATTATAGCTGCGATTGCTTACCCAACAGTTAATGGAATTATTAATAACACTAAAAAAGATGCAGTTGTTGCAAATGCAAATACATTTGTTAATGCAGCTATGACTCAAGCTAAAATTGATGATATGAATGGTGATGCTTGTACTATGATAATGGTAGACGTATAATTATGATAGCTCAATCTAGATTACTAGTCAGATCAATTAGATAGTGATTTTGTTACTAAAAGTCAATTTGATAGTGACTTCAAATGTATGTAACAGTTACAGTACAATGGTAATCTACTTTTACAGTTGGTGTCATAGATATTATTACGACAACTAGGTGCTATTTTACTGTAGTAAATGGAACTGCAGACATTACTGGTAGATGTTACTCGTAGTAATATAACATTAAAATAATTTAAGTTTCTTAAAACCAAGACCAATTGGTCTTGGTTTTTTAATATAAGGAAGTGAAATAATGGAGATAATGATTTATATTTATATATTTATAGTAGGGGCTTGTTTTGGATCTTTTTTTAATGTTGTCGGACTTCGAATTAGTGATGGTAAAAGTATTATACGTCCTCGTAGCTCTTGTCCTAAATGTGGCCATGAACTTAGTTGGTGGGAATTAATTCCTATAGTTAGTTATTTTATTCTTGGGGGAAAATGTCGAAAGTGTAAATCGCATATTTCGACAAAATATGTCTTATTTGAAATATTAACTGCTTTACTATTTATTTTTAGTTTTTATATGTTTGGTTTTTCAGGTGAATTTATTATTAGTTTATTATTTGTTAGTTTATTTATTATCATTAGTGTATCTGATTTGGAATATATGTTAATAGAAGATAAAGTACTAATATTCTTTTTAATTGCTTTAGTTATTGGTCGTATAATTGTTAAATTACCAGGAGATTTTTCAACATTTGGTGTCAATTCTTATTTTGAAAGCTTGATTGGGGGCCTATTTGGGTTTGGATTGTTGTATTGGATCGCATTTATTGGACAAAAAGTGTATAATCAAGAAGTAATGGGTGGCGGAGATATCAAATTATATGGTATAATAGGTTTAGTCTTAGGTTTAAAAATGACATTAGTGACGTTATTTTTTGCCTCTATCTTAGGAACAGTAATTGGATTAAGTTTAAGTGTTTTAAAAATAATAAAAAAAGAAAATCCAATTCCTTTTGGGCCATTTATAGGTCTAGGAAGTTTATTAACTTATTTTTATGGTCCAAATATTTTTCATTGGTATTTTAGTCTATTTTAGGATTTGTAGGTGATAGTATGATATTTTTTAGGAAAAATATGATAAATTTATTATTCACTGATAATTATATTAAGTTCGCTTTAGTGGATGAACGTTCATTAACCATTCGTAAAATCGGGGAAGTAAAATTAAAGAACGGAATTATCATTTCAGGTAAGATAATGGATGAGGGACTACTGATTAAAATTCTTGGTACGATATTTAGAAAATATCATTTAAGTTCTTCCTTTGTTAAATTAATGGTACCGGATCAAAATTTAATTATTAAGAAATTAAAAGTGCCTAAATATTTAAAAGGTGATGACTTAGTTAAATATTTAAGACTTGAATTAGAAGAATCACTTCAATCATTACCATTTAAAGACCCAATCATTGATGTTGTTGATTATAATCTTGGTGGTAAAGATGACGATGAAAAAGAGGTCGTAATGTTTACAACATCAAGAGAAATCATGGTATCATATTTAAAAGTGATACAAAAACATCGTAAAAATGTCGTTGATTCTTATTTATCACCATTAATGGTGCGAAAACTCTATTTATTCACAAAGAAGTTAAGAAATAATGATCAAAGATTTACAATGTTTACCCAAATAAAAGAAAATACTCATATATTAACTGTTTTTGATAATGAAATACCGATATTATCTTTACGTGACACATTTGAAATTGAAGATTATGATGAAGATTTTTATATTGATCAAATTCTTGATGTATTAGAAAGAATATGTCATTTCTTTCAATATCAATTTTCTAAGAATACTGAAACAGTTCAAAAAATAGTAATTTATACTGACATCGCATTTAGTCAAAATTTACAAGAGCTAATAAATGAAAAAATGGATATAGAAGTTGAATTAATAACTGGATTACCAGTTAAATCATCTACTAATAAAGATTTAATCAGATATTATTTACCAATTTCAATGAGTCTATAGGTTGGTGAGAAGATGAAAAGAATTCGTTCAAGAGGAATAAATGAAATTAAGGTCAAGTTATTACCAGAAAAAGCCAAACGAGATTATGTCTTACGTTTAGTTTCTTTTATCATTATTCTGACTTTTATCATTATTAATTTATTAATTGTCTATATTCCAAATACAAATTATAAATCTCAATTAAATGATTTAAAAAGTGAAAATGCTTCTAAAAATCTAGATTTACTCAATTTACAAAATAAATACAAATTCTTTTTTCAAAACATTTTTAATTATAATGACAATTCAATAAAAGATATATCTAATAGTACAATAGACTTAAATCAAATATTTTTAATATTTGATAATAACGCTACATACGTTGATGTTCACGATAATTTAGAAACAAATGATTTAATTAAACCAGAAAATAACATTCATATGATGCCAACTGGTTCAACTGTTTTATCTGTTGCATATAGTGAGGCTACTTCTACATTTACATTTACTGTTAAATTCAAAACATTACCTAATTTAACCTTATATGAGCAACAATTACAAAGGATAAAATATGTAACTAGCATTGAAGTTGGTACATTTACGATAGATCAAACCGATCAAAGTGCTAAAACAACTTTTAAAATGGTGATCGACCCAACAAGTATCTATTGCCCGAAAGTGGGTGTTAATTAATGAATAGAAAATATTTCTATCGTGCTTTAGTATGGATATTATTAATCGTTGGATTAACATTAGTCACATTTTTTAATTATCGCATGTTTATTACTAATTCTGTTAAAAAAGATATCGCAAGAGAAGAAACTGTGGCACAACAATATGATGGAACTACAGGACAGATTCAAATGTTAATCACTAAAATTAATAATTATAATAATAAGGTTTATGATGACAATACCTACACCCAAATGATTCCACTTGGTTATGATGATAAGGAAATCATATTGGATTATGTAGAACGCCCTATATTACTATCTAATGCGAGTTTAATAAGCATCGGATTAAAAGATAATACCATGCCAACAAATATTAAATGGTCAAGTACAGGAAGTGCTAAAGATATTAAAGGTGTTCAAATCACAGTATCATTTAAAATAGCTGATATCAGTGATTTAACAAAATATATTGATGAATTACAAACAAGTGTCCGATGCGTTTATTTTGGTGATTTAAGTTATACTTTACCAGCAAATGATGCGCAGGATTCATCAGTAACAATTAAAATGATTTATTATGTTTTCTATAATGATACAGAAACCACCAAGTAAAAACTTGATGGTTTCTTTTTTATTTATTTATTTAATTTTTCTTCATTTATCATTTTTATAATTTCTGATTTTAGTACTTCAACCATATCTTCTTGAGGAACGCTTCTTATTATTTCCCCTTTTTTGATGAGGATTCCCATGTTTTTACCACCTGCGATAGCTATATCTGCTTCCTTAGCTTCTCCTGGTCCATTTACAGCACATCCCATGACAGCTACTTTGATGTCAGAATGAATATTTTGTAGAAATAGTTCGATTTCCTTAGCAATAGGGATTAAATCAAACTGTATTCTTCCACAAGTTGGACATGAAATAAGGGTAGGAACATTCTTAATTAAATTAAAGTTTTTTAAGATTTCTTTACAAACCTTTATTTCTTCAACTGGGTCATCTGATAAGGATACCCGAATTGTATCACCTATTCCTTCGTTTAACATTACACCTAACCCAATGGCACTTTTTATTGTCCCGGTGAATGTTGTCCCTGCTTCTGTTATTCCTAAATGAAGGGGATAGGGGAAGGTTTCTGCAGCTAATTTATATGCTTCAATAGCCATTTGGGTATCAGAAGATTTTAAAGAAAGAATGATATCATGAAAATCAAACTTTTCTAATAACTCAACATGATATTTTGCACTCTCAACCATTGCCTCTGGAGTTGGATGGTTGAATTTTTCTAATATGTGTTTTTCAAGAGAACCACTATTAACCCCGATTCTAATAGGGATATGCGCTAATTTACAAGCGTTGACAACTTCTTTAACTCGTTCATCACTTCCAATATTACCTGGGTTAATTCTTACCTTATCAATCCCATTTTGAATAGCTATTAGAGCATATTTATAATTAAAATGAATATCAGCGACTATTGGTATATTCACCTGTTTTTTTATTTCTTTAATTGCTTGGGCATCTTCTTCATCGAATACAGCAAGTCTTGCAATTTGACATCCCGCTTCTTCTAAATCATTAATTTGTTTTACAGTATTCATAACATCTTTTGTTTTTGTATTAGTCATACTTTGGATTACTACTTTATTTTGTCCACCAATTGTAACGCCACCAACTTTTACAGGTCTTGTTTCTGTTCGTTTTATCATTTATATTTAACTCCTCTCTTATTATTTATTATGTTGTGCATATAATAAGTAATGTAGGTTTAATTTATGCATTAAATAATGCATCCAAAAATATTATATCCTATATCAAATTTGTAAGCAATAAATAATAATACTTAGGAGGAATTTTATGGCTATTTACGAATTACCCAAATTACCTTATGCATATGATGCTCTAGAACCTTATATTGATTCTAATACAGTAGAAATTCATTACAACAAGCACCATAGAGCGTATTTGAATAGTTTATTAACTACTCTTGCGGGACACGAAGAACTTGCTAGAGGTAAATCAATTGAAATGATTTTATCTGATTTAAATCAAATCCCAGAGGACATTAAACAAAAAATAATTAATTTTGGTGGTGGGTACGCTAATCATAATATGTATTGGTATATTTTATCACCTAATGGTGGTGGAGAGCCCACTGGTAAATTACTTAAAGCCATCAATGATACTTTTGGTAGTTTTGCGAAATTTAAAGACTCATTGAGTACTTCCGCAAAAGGTGTATTTGGGTCTGGATGGGGTTGGCTTGTTGTAGATAATTCAAATAAAAATCTGGAAATCATGATTACACATAATCAAGATACGCCTTATAGTTTTAATAAAACGCCACTTATCACAATTGATGTCTGGGAACATGCTTATTATTTAGGTTATCAAAATAGAAGAGCTGATTATGTTGATCGAATCTTTAATATACTTAATTGGGATGAAATTGAACATCGTTATGAAGAAGCATTAAAAAAATAAATAAAAGATGCTGTATTAAAGATAAAATCTTTAATACAGTTTTTTCACATTTTCAAATATGTAGAGTAAAAAATACTTGAAAAAAAAAGAAAAAATGTTATAATAAAATAGTTGCAACAACATATATATATGATTCGTATACGAACGGAGGTTAGTCAAATGCGTATAAATTTAACATTAGTGTGTACTGAATGTAAAGAACAAAATTATATTTCTAAAAAAAATAAACGTAATACTACAGAACGTTTAGAATTAAAGAAATATTGTTCTAGATGTAATAAATCAACATTACACAGAGAGAAAAAATAATAAAAACTGACATTTTTGTCAGTTTTTTCATTAGTTACCCATATTTTCAATTTAAAAGTTGGATAATGAGAGCGAATTAGATTAAAGATTTAATTCGCTCTTTTAAATTTTAAACTCATATTTTCGATACTTTATTATTTTATATGGCTCTTTACATATTTTTATTTGTCCTATATAATTAAAGAAAATCTGTCAATTTTTGGAGGATATGATGTTTAAAGCCCTATTAGTATTTATCGTAATATTTCCTTTCGTGTTTATTCCTGGATATGTCAACATTACGATTTTCAAATTTGCTTTTTTAAATATATTTAGTATCGGGTTATGGATTTACTGTGTATTTAAAATTAAACACAAAAACCAATTAAAGAAACCAAATAAAGCAGAAATTTATTTATTACTTTTTATTTTAATGGTTATTATATCAACTATTTTATCCGTTGATATTAATCAATCATTAATTGGCGCCTATACTAGGAATGAAGGTTTTCCTGTCTTCATATCATATGCTTCGTTATTTTTTTTCACTTCGCGTTTTGTTAATCCTCAAAAAAAAGTAATTATCATAAAGACATTAGTCATTTTAGCTATTTTTATGTGTATATATGGTATATTGCAACATTATAATTTGGACATCATTTCCCATATCGTTTATCCAAGAAGTTATAGTTTTTTTAATAATCCTGATTTTTTTGGTTCTTATTTGACTTTAATGTTCCCTTTAGCAGTCATTATGTATTTTTTGGCAAAATATTATTATGAAAAAATATTTTACCTCTTAACATCTAGTATGATTTTCTTAACTCTTTTATTTTCAGAAGCAAGAAGTGGTTGGGTAGGTACATTTACTGCTTATGTTGTCATTTTATTACTTGTTGTCTTAAAAAGAAAACAGCTATGGAAAAAAGCGATAATTATTTCATTAGCCTTTTTAATTATCTTTGCATCTGTTAATTATACCAATGAATCTCAAGTTATTACAAGTCGAATTAATTCTACAATTACTCAAGTTTCTTCAGGCGATATTAATCATAGTGGTTCGGGTAGAATCTTCATTTGGAGGACCGCCTTCCCACTATTAAAAGATTATTGGCTCCATGGGTCTGGTCCTGATACATTTGGACTTGTATTCCCTAATGATTCTGCTCAAGTTAAAGCTTTTTTACATAATTATATTGATAAAGCTCATAATGAATATCTCCAAATAGCTGTTACCCTGGGTATTCCGGCGCTTATTTTTTATCTTTTATTTTTATTTGAAATTATTAAATCCACCTTAAAATCTGTTTTAAAATTAAATGAGGAAAATAAATTTTATTACTATGCTTTATTATCGGGAATTGTTGGTTATATTGTTCAAGCTTTCTTTAATATAAGTGTTGTTGTTGTTGCACCTTATTTTTGGATTATATTGGGTTTATCTTATCTTTCTATAAAAGAAGCTAAAGAAGCTAGTAAAAAAACTCTATAACTTGTTAACTCACAATGCAAATGTAAAGTCATAGAAAGATGTGTAAATACAAACAATAGATTGTAATGTTATAAGTTGTCTTTTACTTATTAATGGAAAAATTATATAATTATTATTATTGGAGGAGGAATTTATATGAAAATGGTTGAGGTTAATCATATTGTCAAAACATATTTAGAAAAGACTGCAGTTAATGATTTAAGCTTCGATGTGAATCGAGGTGAGATATTCGGACTTATTGGTCCGAATGGTGCAGGTAAGAGTTCTACAATTAGGATGATTATGAACATCATCAAACCAGATACGGGATATGTAAAAATCCTTGGTGAAAATTTAAGTGAACAGATTAAAAATAAGATCGGTTATATGCCAGAAGAGCGAGGACTATATAAAAAATTAACTGTAATAGACACAATCATTTATCTCGCATCTCTTAAAGGAATGGATAAAAATAAAGCGGAAAATCGAGCAAATGAACTACTTGCAAGAACTAATATGTTGTCTCATAAAAAAAAGAAAATCGAAGAGTTAAGTAAAGGGATGGGACAGTTAATTCAATTCATTGTCACTATCATCCATAATCCAGAGTTAATAGTACTTGATGAACCTTTCTCTGGTTTAGACCCTGCGAACACTGAATTAATAAAAGAATTAATTAGTGATTTAAGGAATGAAGGTAAAGCTGTAATTATGAGCGCACATAAGATGAATGAAGTAGAGGAGCTTTGTGACCGAGTCTTAATGGTAAATAACGGTCAATCAGTTCTTTATGGGACTTTAAATGAAATCAAAGACAAATTTAGAAATCATTCTATTTTTTTGAATTATGAAGGAGATCTGAAGGAAATACCTGGAGTCATAGAGAAAAAATTTCACAAGGATTATGTTGAATTAGTTCTTGAAGAAAATATGTCGCAGCAAAAACTCCTTGAACGGTTAGTACATGAGGGAATTATTATTAATCGATTTGAAATTTCAACACCTACATTAAATGAAATATTCTTAAGAATAGTCGGTGAAAAACATGAATAAGATGATATTAATTTTCAAACATGAATTCTTTCATTTATTAAAAAGAAAAGGTTTTATTATCATGACATTAATTGTGCCTATTTTAGCACTTTTAGCGATAGTAATACTACATGTTGTATCAATCAATCAGAGTACACCAATTGAAAAAATAATCAATGTTGGGTACGTAGATGAGTCAGGTGTATTCCAAACCTATGATGAAGGCAATATTCAATTAATTAGCTTCAATCAAGTTAGTGATGCGAAAAATGCACTTATTAATAAAGAAATCCAAGAATATTTTGTTATTCCTACAGATTATCTTTCAACAGGTGTGATTAATCTTTATACACTAGAAAAACAATTAGTTGCACCAACTTCAGTTACAATCGCGATTAGTGATTTTCTGATGAACAATTTGTTAAAAGACGATGTATCTGCATCGACGCTAAATAGAGTTAAAGATCCAGTTAATTTATTAACCACTACATTAACTTCTACAGGAGATGTGGCAAAAGATCAAGGTGGATTAGGGAACTTTATTATTCCAGGTATTTTTAGTTTACTGTTTGCTTTTGCGATGGTTTTTTCATCCACCTATATGCTTCAAGGTTTAGGTGGAGAAAAAGAGAATCGCCTTATGGAAGTATTATTATCCTCTGTATCTACCCGTCAATTGCTTATAGGTAAGATTTTAGGATTAGGAGCAGCAGGTTTAATTCAAGCTGCTGTCTGGTTAATTTCATTACCTCTTCTTTTACAATTTGCATCATCAACTATTGGTGGAATGATTAGTACAATCCAATTACCAGCTAGCTTTCTACTTTTAGGAATCATTTATTTTATTTTAGGATATTTCTTATTCGCTGTTTTAGCTGCGGGAGTAGGCGCTATTAGTCCAACTACTCAGGAAGGCCAACAAATATCTACTGTATATTCTCTTTTTGCGGTTGCACCACTTTGGTGTATATCCTTGTTGATAGCTTTTCCAGATAGTACAATCTGGGTCATTTTTACTATATTTCCATTTACCTCGCCCGTGCTCGTAATGGCTCGGCTTGGTATATCAACTATTCCAACTTGGGAAATAGTTACTAGCATTTCTGTCTTAGTGCTATCTATTATCGGATGTTTGTTCTTAACCTCTAAAGTTTTTCGAATTTATTTATTGATGTATGGTAAAAGACCAAAATTTAAAGAAATATTAAAAAACTTAAAAAATATGTAATAGATATTGATATTGTTTCTGTAAAATACTTAATAAATTTACTTTAGTTAATGAATCTGATAAAATTAACTAAAGTATTTTTTTATTGAATAAAAATTGAAATGGAAGAGGAGTTAGTTTCTAAAGTAATTTTGATACCACATTTATTCGTGGTTCAAGAAATCAGAAATTACGCAATTAAAAAGGGAATTATTAGAGTCATAAGTTTGTTGAAATAATAAAATCCTTGATTATGTGCAAGAACATTAACATACAATAAAACATGTGTTATAATACAAATTGTGTTATACAATAATGGAGGACAATATGAAGAAATATTTATACGGTGTTGATATAGGTGGAACAACCGTTAAAATCGGTTTGTTTTCAATTGATGGAGAATTAATTGAAAATTTTGAAATAACAACCAACAAAAAAGAATCTGGTCGTTATATATTAATGGATGTTAGCGAAGCCTTGACTATAAACATGCAGGGAAAAAATATTGATAAAGGCCAAATTAGTGGTATTGGAATCGGTGTTCCTGGACCTGTATCAGATGGAATTGTTAATCGGTGTGTCAATTTAGGTTGGGGGATTGTGAATGTCAAAAATGAACTTGAATCACTAACTGGCATTAAAGTTTCAGTCAGTAATGATGCTAATGTCGCCGGTTTAGGAGAATTATGGCAAGGTGGAGGAAGCGGTTATCAAAATCTCGTTTTCTTAACATTAGGTACTGGTGTTGGTGGAGCGGTAATTGTTGATAATCATGTCATCGATGGTCATGTTGGCGCTGGTGGTGAAATTGGCCATGCTCCGACAATTGATAGTACTTTCTTATGTAATTGTGGCAATGTGGGATGTTTAGAAACAGTGGCTTCAGCTACTGGGGTTGTACGAGTCGCAACAAAATTATTAAAAGAAAATAATACTCCCTCAATTTTAAGAGATAATCCTACTTTATCAGCAAAAATGATTTTTGACGCTGCGAAAGAAAATGATAAAATCGCTTTGGATACGGTCAATATCTTTGGTAAAAATCTTGGTTTTATCTGTAGTATCGTTGGAGTCGTAACAAATCCTCAAGTTTTTGTATTTGGTGGGGGTGTATCAAAAGCAGGTGATATTATTCTTGATGTCGTTAAAAAATATTTTAATCAATATGCTTTTTATGTACTTAAAGAAACAACAGAATTTAAATTGGCTAAATTAGGGAATAATGCTGGTATTTATGGTGCTGCCTATTTAGCGAAGCAATTATAGGTGATTTATGAGAGTTGAAGTGTTTTCTAATAATTTACTACAAGTCAATACTTACTTTTTAATACAAGATGACAATTCTTGTTTAGTGATTGACCCAGGTAATAATGTGAAAGAATTAATGAAAATTATCGATAAAAAAAAGTTGAATGTGGTAGGAGTTGTGTTAACACATGCCCACTTTGATCATTTTTTAGGATGTAATGAAATTAATCTTATATTTAGCGTACCTTTATTTGTTCATTCAAAGTCATTAGAGTTATTAAAAGATCCTGAAAAGAATGTATCATCCTTTATTCCTCAGTTAAAACCATTAGTTTTAGATGATAGGATAGAAATAATCACGATAAATGAAGAAACTAAGCAAATTCTAAATTTTCCAGTTCACATTTATCATGTACCAGGACATAGTCCTGATAGTATTGGGTTATACTTTAAAAATGATAGCATCCTTTTTTCAGGAGATGCGTTATTTAAAAATAGTATCGGAAGAACTGATTTTTACTATGGTAATGAAAAACAATTGCTCACAAATATAAAAAATAAATTATTTCGATTACCTGATGATACTTTAGTTTATCCAGGCCATGGTGAAAAAACAACAATTGGTTCTGAAAAAAAATATAATCCCTATATTAAATAATAAGTATATAATTAAAACAATTAGAAAGTATGTTGATATGTTTATTAACTTACTTTTTTTATTTTACCTGTTAATTTAATTAAGATGAGATAAATGATAGAAATACAAATAGAGATGTAAATTGTATTATGTTCAGTTTAAAATTGCAAAACGAGGAAATTATATAAAAAACTACAATAAAATCATTAAGAAAAACAACAAGAATCTTAACGACTTTTCTTTATTAACTTATACAAATATATTTATATTTTTTCAATATTTGGTTATAATAAAAATGTAAAATCTTACTAAAAAAGGGTAAATTACACCATATAACTAATATAAGAATCTTCAAGCGAATAATGTCATTCGTCCATGGATTTTATTTGAGTTTTTAAAGGTGATTTTTATTAAAAAAGGATAGCATATTTTGAAAAAAATGAAATACGAAGTTAGGAATGAAGTTACTAATGATCCAAATTTAGATGAAAAAGAATTAAAAGAATTAAGTTTTTAAATACTTTAAAAGAAATAGAGTTTGAAAAATTAAGAATTAAAAAATAAGGTGGCTTAACGGCTACCTTATTTTTATGTTTCTTTTTATATAAATATCTTATACTATAAAGATAGAGATTCATTCATTGTAGAATTAAATTGAAATAAAATATCATCACTGTTTTTAAATCCACCAATTAATAAATAATTATAATCTGAAATATCTTTATTTGCCTCTAGTATTACATATACATAATCATCACCATTTTTTATATACGTATTAATATCAGAATATTGATGATTTTTTTTATTCAATAATACCAAAAAAGCATGATTATCTAAAAAATTTTTCATATAAGTATAATCTGTTACACATTTTAAAACAATAACATTTTTAAGTGATTCATTATTTACAGTAACTTGCTTATATTTATGAATTTCAACTATACTAAAGCCTCCACTTGGGTTTAATGGATAAGAAGAATTTAAAACTCCTTGTGAAGCATTATTTTTGCTTGCTAATGATTCAAAACTATATGTTTTATTAGAAGAAATAATTATAATCACAGATATTAAAACACATATTAATAGTATTATGAATCCACAACCGAAGCCCTTTCGTTGATTACTTATTTTCATTAAATTTATCTGATTTTGATTTATTTTTTTTTCAAAGTTTCCTTCTAGTTCATCCTTAATTGTATTTTTTTGACTTCCTTCAAGTATTACTTCCGAAGGTTGATTAAGCGTGTTCATTGTATTTTTTTGTTCTTGCTTTACTTTTTCTTCAAACTCATTTAAAGATTGTTCTTCTTCGTTAATGCTTTTATAATTTTGTTCATCTTTTGTTACTATTGATGTAAAAGGCTGATCTTTAACAGTTTCAAAATAGTCGATTAAATTTTTAGTATCAGTTTCATTTTTACGATTAATTAAAATGGCATAATCGTTACTTAGTAATTTACTAAATTTTGTATCTGTAATTTCATTATCTTTTAAGTTAAATATAATAAACTTATTTATCCCTTTGGTTGTTGTAATATTTGATATATCGCAATACTTAATAATTATTCCATCCCGATAGTTATGATTTTTTAAACTTATTCCCTTTCTTAAGATTTTTAAATAACCTTCTTGAAAAATAACGGTTGTCTCTCCGCCAAAGACTTGTTTAAAGTTAAAACTTTGCATATTATCCCTCCCGTTTTCTAATCAATTTAATTATAGCACAATATATTTAGATTATCCTAAATTTATAAATAATCTGATATATATAATCTCTAATTGGGTTATATATTAAAATTGCATTTTCTAGATACATATTTCTTTCCCAAGATGCATCTTCAATTTTTTGCTTATAAAAATCAAAATGTTTATTTTTATAAGCATTTATTAATGAAAAAGCACCATTGCGTATTTTTTTATGAAGAATGATAAATTTTGAATAAGCAATTGATACTCCAACACCACATAATGGTAACATTTCATAGAAAATAAAATTTATGTTATTCATTACCATCAATTCGAACTTTTTGAAAAAAACATCTAATTCTTTGTCTCTTTGAATTATAGAGTTCAAAATATTTAGATAATTATAGCATAACTTTTGTAAAATTAATATACAACACACATCATAAACACTTTCTTGAAGTATTATAAAATATAACTTTATAATTATAATTTGTCTAATTTATATATAATTCCCTTATTTATATGCGGGCTAAATGATGGAATTGTATTTAGTTATACTAAACTTTTTCCTACTTTAACAAAAAAAGAATATTCTCTTTTTAAAAAAAATGTTCTTTGCATTTTGATTCTTATGTTTTTAAGTGAGATTTCACCCAAGATTTTCAATCTTTATTTACCATTTGCAATTTTAAACTGAATATAATGTGTAAATTGATTAAGGTCTTTTTTTAAGAACTTAAAGAGTTACTCAATATTAGCGAATTACTTCTCTAATAGAATTAACTGAATGTCTAGAAAGTAACTTCTAGACATTTATTTTTTTCTTAAAATAGATGAGTGAAATTTAGAAACATATGTAATAATATCTTTTGGAATTAATACATATGTTTCAGTTACTGTCTAAAAGTGTAAAATTGGGAATTTCTGTATATTTATCTTGTTTATTTAAAATATATTAGATAAAATTAAGTATATTAATAATTTAGGTCACTTTTCTATAGACGTAAAGAAAAGGTGAGACTATTTGAATAGTTATTAATATAATCATAAGATTGGTAGATTTATTAGGCAAATAGTTTATTTGGCTTTGCAATATTTACCGTGTCCATGGCTATTCAAACATCATGATGAAATTATCTTGCCGGCAAAGGTGCTTTCATGAGAGTTTTTAAATTTGATATAGTTAAAGTTTATACAGTTTAAACGAATGGAGTGAACATTATGAATGAAAATTGGGATTGGCCCTTCATCATCTTGCTTGGTTGTATTTTCTATGGAGAAACATTGTTTCCGATATTTAATGAGGTTAAGCAATATAAAAAACATATCATTATGTTATTAACCGTGTACACAGCTGTATCACTAGCAGCTGATATATTGTTTTTTATAAATATTTTCCCTTATGAAGTCGGAGTATTCATATTGATTGTCTGCTGGGCAGGATATATCATTCCTAATTTAATTAGAATCTCATTTAAAAAAAATAAGCTATTTACGCAAATTACCTTAAAAATCTCATTGGCCATGACAGTTATTTCAATCGTATTATTCACAGTTATCTTAATCTATAATTCTTAGTTTTAGATTTCATTTTTAAAAAATTCTCACGTAACTAAAGAACGAGAGTTTTTTAGTTATAATAAAAAAAGATTAGACATTATTCATTTTTTCCTTGTATTATGATATAAATATGATTAATAAATTTGAAAATTAAGTTTGTAGGAGGTTAGGATGAAATCATTATTACAAGTAATTGCTATATTTATCATGATAATGGTATCAATATTTATTTTAGGGTTAATAGAAACCATTAGTTCAATAGACTCAACAGATGGTGGAGTTGGTTCAGCGTTGTTAATAATAACTACTGTATTTGCCTTTGTATTATCAATTATCATCGTAATGTTAATAAAAATATATCATAAATTAAAATAAAAGGATGAAATTACAAAAATCATTATTTTATATAAACAAAAAAAAGTAGTACAAGAGTTTATCCACCAGTGCACCTAAATCCACATAAATATTATGGTAATATTGAGGCTAAAGTAATTATTATCTGATTTCAGATTATCTAACAAAAGGCGTTGTAAAAAAATACTTTTTTGCGACCAAACATATATTAAATTATTTTATTCCAGCATTAGTAATTATAATTACAAGTATGTTTCTTATAAACATACTTTTTTGCTTTTTTATCTATTTTAATTGAAAAAAATTGAAAAATTTACTCCTATCACGTATATAAACATGAGGATTTAGAAAGGGGGAATTATCAAGTTGATTTTAACCTTTTTTTACAAGAAATAGTAACTGAAGCTCTTAAAAAAAAAGCAACTGATATTCACTTCATTAGTAATCAAGGTTCCTGTTTAATTAAATTACGAATTGATGATTATTTGTTGTTATATAAAGAAATTGAGAAAGATGTTTATGAACGATTAATTGTGTTTATGAAATTTAAAAGTCACATGAATTTAAATATTTCTAAAAGTCCTCAATCAAGTGCTTTAAATATGGAAATTAATCAAGAAATGATGCGGATTCGGGTATCCACTTTACCATCTTATGATAGTGAAAGTATCGTTTTAAGAATAAACCATCATCAATTCAGCGAACCCATTGAAAATCTATTGCTTTTTAATGAAAAAGCTGAGGTCTTTACAAATACTGTTAAACAATCTAATGGATTAATATTAATCACAGGACCCACATGTTCAGGAAAAACAACTTTGACTTATAGTTTACTACATTATTTGAAACAACTTGGATTATCTGTTGTGACGATTGAAGACCCAGTTGAACATTATGAACAAGGATTTGTTCAGTTACAAGTTAATGAAAATGCGGGTGTGAATTATGATAGTGGTGTAAAAGAGATTTTAAGACATGACCCCGATGTAATCTTTATTGGTGAAATAAGAGATGAGCATACCGCAAAAAGCGCTATACGGGCTTCTTTAACAGGTCATTTAGTCTTAAGTACAATGCATGCGACTGATTCTCTAAAGGCTTTATATCGTTTCTTAGAGTTTGGTTTATCGATACTTGATTTAGAACAAACCATGCTTTTAGTAACAAATCAACGCTTAACTCTATATAAGAATAATAAAAAAATAATATTCGAGTATTTAATTCAAGAAAAAATTTTAGAAGCACTTAACTACATCAAATTAGGTGGAAAATTTCATTATAAAAAAATCGCAGATTATTTAAATGATATTGATCATTACAAGGTGATTAAAAAATGAACAATGAAAAACAATACTTTCTTATCAAACGTTTTAATCGTTTGCTTCATAAAGGATATTCACTTAATAATACAATTGAATTGATGTTGCCTATAAATCCTAAAATCATTGGTCGCATGAAAATATTGTTAGAAAAAGGTGAATCATTATCAACTATCTTTAAAATCTTGAAATTTAAACGATTTGTATATGAAACATTAGAAGTGGGAGAAAAAAGTAATAAAATCAATGAAATCATCTCTTTAATTGAACATCAATTTGAGTTTTATATGAAACTTAAGAAACAAATTTTTAAAGTATTACTTTACCCTTTAATTCTCTTTTTATTTGCTTTGATTTGTTTTGAAATGATTCGCATAAACCTCTATCCTGTCATTGATACATTATTAGGAGACTTTTCGATAAAAGAAAATAAATATCTCATTCTTATCGCCTTTAACTTGCTTAAATGGCTAGGAGGACTAGGTCTATTCTTATTCACAATTTTATATTACTTTAAACCACTTACTAATTTTTTTCCCTTTTTCAAAATATACAGAACGCTTACTTTAACTAAGCATCTTGAAATTCTCTTATTTTGTGGAAATAGTTTAGAAGAGGCCCTCATCGTTTTAACGAGGAGCTTTAATCAAAAAATATATTATATTGATGAATTTAAACAGTCACTTTTACAAGATAAGAAATTGTCCAGTTTTACTCCTTATACCACTAATTTTATGCAGTATTTTAAGCTAGGTATTAAAAGTAATGATTTAGTAGTTAGTCTACAAGATTATTATCTTATCTATGATGAAATTTTATTTGATCAATTATCAAAATTGACTTATTATATTCAATTTGGTCTGTTTTCACTATTATCTATGAATATTTTTTTAATTTATTATATTGTTATGATTCCGATGCTTCAAATTTCTAATAAAATATAGGAGGAAAATTTATGAATAAAAAAGGATTTACGTTAATTGAATTAATGATTGTTATCATAATTATCTCAGGATTAATGTATTTGGTGATTCCAAATATAACCAGTACAAAAAGTAGTTTAGATAGTAAAACTTGTAATGCTTATGTCGAATTAGTGAACACACAAGTGGAAGCTTATCTAGTTGACCATGAAACAAATCCTGCCTCATTAAAAGAGTTAGTAGATGGTCATTATATAAAAAGTGAAACTTGCCCTGATGGGACAGAAATATTATACGATGAGGGAATTGCTAGTCTCCTAGTCACAACGACGACTAGTGAACAAACGACTGAATGAACCATAAAGGTTATTATTTATTAGAAGTGGTGCTTGTCTTATCAATCATCACTTCCTTTTTATTGCTTATTCCCCTCGTCAATAAAAATAGCTGTGAAATAAAAAAAAAGTATTTTATTTATACATTAAACAGTGATATTCAATATGGCCTCAATTATTCAATGACACATTTTGCTCTTGTTAACATAAGGATTTATCCAGATTTACATTTATATAAAATGGTTGATGGAAACACAATAATTGTGAAAACACAAGTTTATGAGGATAATTTGCTTGTAAAAGCTAACTTAATTGAAATAAGCCACGGTTATGTTAATCAAACGATTTATTTAACGATTACTTGTTATGACACCATTTATCAGTTAACAATATATGAAAAGAGTGGGATGATATATGAAACTCCTTAAAAAAAATGGTTTTATCTATTACGAATTATTGATTTCATTAATCATGCTTTCAACCTTAATTTATTTTTTAATAAGTCCTATAAATCAATTAATCATCAATTTAGATAATCAGAAATTGACTTATGAAATGAAACAAACACTTAGTCTAAATATACTACTTAATTGAAAATGGCGAACCTTTGCTTTATGAGGCGCAGTATAATATCACTAATGATGGCACCTATTTATGCATTGAATGGTGGGATTTATTTAATGAAAAAAGAGATTACTGTGAAAAATACTGGCTTTAGTTATATTGAAACAATTTATTCATTATTTTTATTTATTAATTTATTTGTCTTATGTGGACAGATATTTTATAATATAAATAGTGAAAACAGATTTTATGAAGAAGGTCGCATCATATCCTATGAAACTGTTGTTTTGCGAATGGAGAAAGATATAAAGGAAGCTCATGAAATTGAAATAGGTGAGGATTATATCAAATATCATCGTAATAATCAAATATATTATTATACCGTTTTTAATCATTATTTATCACTGCAAATAGATTTATCGAGAAAGTATCTATTGAACAATTTGAATTCGATTTCTTTTCAAATTAACGGTCATTTTCTTTCTATCACTTTCGTTGATATCTATAATAAGACATATACAACTAGGATAATAGTATATGATTAAAAATAAAAATGGTTTTGTCCTACCTTATACGATATTTATCTTTATGCTTGTTTTAAATATATTCATATTTGTCGTATTATGTAATTTAAACACAGTAAAAACTTTTGATAATAAAATTAATTATTACCATGTTTTTATTCTAGAGGAAAGAGCTAAACGCCATATCACTGAAAAAATTGATGCAAATAACGTTACGAACTTTGAAACTGAACTGATTTATTATGATCAAGACTTCATTTATTTTATTTATCAATTTGATAGTGTTAATCGCATATGGTGTTGTAATTTGCGAATAAAATACCATAATATAAATGAATTTGCGACTGTATATTACAATCTTAATACCCATCAATTAGACTTTGTTAGTCTGTAAAGGAGAAAATGAAATGCATATTTATTTAATAGGAATGATGGCCTGTGGGAAAACAACAGTAGGTAAATACCTCGCAACGAAGCTAGAATATGAATTTGTTGATACTGATGAATTAATTGAAAAAAATATGAATATGACTATTTCAAATATTATAAATAATCATGGATTAGATTATTTTCGGAATTTAGAAACGAATGTTCTCAAGCAAACAGAACTTCCCATTAACACCGTGATAGCAACAGGTGGTGGTATTATACTAAATGAAGATAATGTCCGTTATATGAAAAATAACGGTGTTGTCGTGTATTTAAAGCTTAGTATTGAGGAATTAGAAAATCGGATTAAAATAATAGGAATTGATACTAGACCACTGCTTCAAAATAACTCTTTAAAAGAAATATATCAAGCAAGAAAAGATCTTTATGAAAATAGTAGTGAAATTATTGTAAATTGTGATAGATTAGCAGTAAAGTCAATTAGTGAGAAACTTATTCAAAAATTAACATAAAAAAAAGCTATATAGTTTAACTATATAGCTTTTATTTTAATGGTCCGTCCCAGGCTTTTAATCCATTTTTTAATTCAAAAACATCTGTAAAACCTTTTGATCTTAAATAAATGGCAGCACGACTACTTCTTTTTCCTGTTGCACAATATAAATAAATTGCTTGATCTTTTCTTAATTTACCATATTCACGTGAAATACCTTGTATACTAATGTTTCTTGCACCGTTAATATGTCCTGTATTATATTCACTTTTTGTGCGCACATCGACCAATTGGCCTTTACGCATGTGTAATTTAAATTCTTCTGTTTCTAATTTGACACTAATTTTTTTAGTTTGATAATAGGAAACCACAAGAAAGGTACCAAGAAAAACAATGATTCCTACCATCACATATGTATACCATGCCATATATTATCGCCTCCTGATAGAATTATAGCATAAAATTTGATAAAATAAAATATAGAGAAAGATTTACTTTTACTTTGCTTCTGTTTATTAAAAAAACATCTTTTAATTTATAATTTTTTATTATAAAATGAAAGATAATAGTAATGGAGGTATTCATGAAAATAAAAATTATTAATGGTGCTAATTTGAATATGTTGGGTATAAGAGAAGTTTCAGTTTATGGTAATAGTAGCTATCAAGACTTAGAAAAAATGATTTGTGACTACTGTTTAGAGAATCAGATAGAATGTGAATTGTTTGTTAGTAACCATGAAGGAAAAATAATTGATGAAATTCATGATGCCTATTATAAACATATAGATGCATTAATCATTAATCCCGGTGCTTATACCCATTATTCATATGCGATACGAGATGCACTTCAAATTTTAACTTGTTTAAAAATTGAAGTACATATTTCGGATATATTTAACCGTGAGCCTTTTCGTAAAACGAGTGTAATTAATGAAGTTTGTCACCATTCAATTATCGGAAAAGGTTTAGAAGGGTATATTGAAGCGATAAAATACGCTTATCAGAACTTTAAATGATAGACAAATAAAGAAATTTTATATATAATATAAAATGGAAAACAGTTTTATATTATATAAAATAAGCGAAGCGATTTTATTATATAAAATGGTAAAGAAATAATGGAGGTTAATTATTTATGATATCATGTAGTGATTTAAGAACAGGTATGACAATCGAGCATGACAATAATATTTTTACAGTTTTAGAATATCAGCACGTAAAATCAGCTCGTAGTGCTGCGTTTGTCCGCTTAAAATTAAGAAATATTCGCTCAGGGAGTGTTGTTGATTTAACGGTTAACTCAGGAGAAAAATTCAAACCAGCCCATATTGAAAAACATTCAATGCAGTATATATACAGTAGTGGGGATTTCTTTGTATTTATGAACAATGAAACTTATGAACAAACTGAAATTGCTGCTAGTCAATTAACGAGTGAATCTAGATTTTTATATGAAGGTTTAGAAGTTAAAGTGGTTATGTATGATACTGAAGTCCTTGGAATTGAGTTACCTGATAAAGTATCTTTAACAATTGTTGAATGCGAACCAGCTATTAAAGGGGATACCGCTAATAATGCGACTAAAAGTGCCGTTGTACAAACAGGACTTTCAATTCAAGTGCCATTATTTATTGAAAATGGCGAACAAATTATTGTTTCTACATCTGATGGAAAATATACTTCACGTGCTAAATAAGCTGTGATAAGATAATAAACGCATTAAAATCACTTAAGATTTTAGTGCGTTTTTTCTTTTTTCTTAGTTTTTTTTCAAAAAAAACTAAAGTTTTAGTTATTTTTTTACCTTTTGTATCATTATATTGTAATAGCCTATTAAAAATAAATAGTACTAATGTTTAAAAAGTGCATATTATAATTATTTACCGCAAAATTTTAATTTTTTAAAAAGAAAGTGTAAATATTAGTATTATTTTAAACTTTAAAATCATATTTTTAAATAGAGTTAATTTGAGGAGGTTATTATTTTTATGAAACCACAAGGTAAAGTTACGATTTTTATGATTGTGATGATTGCGATGTTATCTATTTATTATTTTGCACTTCCTAATAATAATCATTTTGGAAGTACAACGACAACCGGGCAAGCTAATGAAACAATTAATAGATCACCAGAATATGAGCAATTACGTTCTGAATTAAGTGATAGTAGAGAAACGATGATTACAACTTTGCAAGGTGTGTTAGCTTCATCAACTGTTAGCGTTGATGACAAAAATACTGCCATTGAAACTATTCAAGATATTCAAACTTTGGTTCAAAATGAAAGTATCTTAGAAACACAAATTATGAATTTAGGTTATGATGATGTATTTATCAAAGCAACAGATGATGAGGTTAATGTTTCTGTATATGTTGATACATTATCAGTAGAAGAAGTAAATCAAATGATATTAATGGCGAAATCACAATTTGGCCCAAGTGCTAATGTGGTCGTTCAATACACGATTTTAGATGTAAATTAAACAAATATTAAAGAGAAACTTGCATTATCTCCGCATGATGATATATAATAATATTAAATGCAGGAGGGATACTAATGGAAGTAAAATATATCCAATTAGATATGAATGAACAACATAAATACGGTGATATCAATGTTAACCTACAGGTTCTTGAAGTTATAGCGTCTAATTCCACTTTAGAAGTAGGTGGTGTGGCATCTATGCACGATAAAATTACTAAGGTTGTCACAGATGCCTTTAACCGTAATCATCGTAGCGGAGTTAATGCGGAAATCGTTAAAAATGGAATCGTGATTGATTTGTATATTGATGTTAAATATGGTGAATCAATCCATAAAGTCGGAAAAAAAATTCAAGAGAATGTTAAACAAGCGATTTACAATATGACATTACTTGAAGTATCTCGAGTTTATGTTCATGTAGTTAATATTAATTTTTAAACCACTAGCTTATAGTGGTTTTTTATTTTCTATTATTGTGATATAATAATAATGATATTTTTAAGAATATAGGTGAAAAGAATGAATCGTAAAAAAGAACGTGAAATCATCGTTTTGTCATTATATAGTAAGGAACTGTCTGGGAATGATATCTATGAAACTGTGCACTATGTGTTAGAACAGCATAAAATAGACCAGCAAGCGACCGAGTATATCTATAACAGCATAAATGGTGTCTTAGATCATCAAGAAAAAATTGATGAAACAATTTCAGCGAACTTAGAAAATTATAAAATTGATAGATTATCTTACATTGATCTAGCTATTATCCGCTTTGCAACCTACGAGTTGTTATTTAGTGAAGAAATTCATTACGCTGTAATTATTAATGAAGCTATTGAAGTAACTAAAAAGTATAGTGATTTAGGTGATGGAAAAGCAGCTGCTTTTAATAATAGCGTACTTGATAAAATTAGGATTAGTTTAACTCAATAAAGAAAGTGGTAGGTAACATGAAACAACCATTAACGGTCACAGCTTTAAATAAATATATCAAATATTTTTTTGATAATGATGTGAATATGCATAATGTTTATCTAAAAGGTGAGATATCGAATTTTAAACATCATAATAAAGGACATTTTTATTTCACTTTAAAAGATGAAACATCACAAATTAGTGCCGTTATGTTTTCAAAGCAGGCAAGTACGGTACTTTTTAAATGTGAAGATGGTATGAAAGTCATTGTTGAAGGGTATGTGACACTTTATTTGCAAGGTGGGTCTTATCAAATCTATGTCACTAATATCATCTTAGATGGTTTAGGTGAGTTATACCTTCGTTTTGAACAATTAAAAGAAAGATTATTTAAAGAAGGGTTATTTGATGAAAGCCATAAGTTAAAACTACCTAAATATCCAAATAAAATTGGAGTGATAACATCAAATACAGGTGCTGCCATCCGTGACATTATTACTACTTTAGAAAGACGTTATCCTTTATGTGAAGTTATTGTCTTTCCAACTCTTGTTCAAGGTGTGCAAGCTAAAGAGGATGTCGTATCTTCTATTAATAAAGCGAACCACTATGGAGGAATCGACTTGATTATTTTAGGCCGTGGTGGAGGTTCAATTGAGGATTTGTGGTGTTTTAATGAAGAAGAAGTTGCTTATGCTATTTATCGATCTAAAATCCCCATCATTTCCGCTGTTGGACATGAGACTGATTTTACAATCAGTGATTATGTTAGTGATTTAAGAGCGGCAACTCCTACTGCTGCGAGTGAATTAGCGGTCCCTAATAAAGAAGATTTATTAAATTATTTAAGACAAATCAAAGAAAGAACGAATCAAGTCATCAAAAATCAATTAAATAACGATTCGCGACGTTTAATAAATATCAGAAATAGTTATGTGTTTCAAAATCCTGGAAGATTATATGAACAAAATTATTTTAAATTAGATAAATATGTTGCGATAATAGAAAAAAATAGTCCACTTGCTTTATTAAATATGAAAAATCAACAATTAGCAGCTTATAAAAACAAAATCGATTATTTATTTGATAAGAACTATCAACATTTAAATAATCAATTTACCCAACTAATCAATAAATTAGAACTAGTTAACCCATTAAATATCCTCCATAAAGGATATTCCATGGTGAAAAAAGAAGAAAATACTATTAGTAGTATCACTGAAGTTCAAATAAATGATCGGTTAGAAATTTATTTAAAAGATGGAATTATTCATTGTGAAGTTAAAAATAAAGAGGTGAAAATGTATGAATGATACAACATTTGAGCAAGCCATGTTAGAGTTAGAAGAGGTAGTGAAGAAATTAGAATCAGGAACAATTAATTTAGATGAAAGCATTACTCTATATCAAAGAGGATTAGAATTATATGGGTATTGTTACCAAAAACTTCAGGAAGCAGAAAAATTAGTCGTTAAAATCAATGGTGAAAAAACAGGAGAATAAGATGAATTTAGAAGAATTTAGTAATCATTATGTGAAATTAGTAGATGAAAAAAGCATTTCTTTTATTAATACATTAAATGTTGCTGATTATTTAAAGCAGTCAATGATGTATTCTTTTACTGCTGGTGGAAAACGAGTTAGACCTTTATTACTTCTAATTATCATTGAAGCTTTTAATGCTGATGTTTTAAAAGGCATTAATACCGCATGTGCTTTAGAGTTTATCCATACATCATCTCTTATTCACGATGACTTACCTGCAATGGATAATGACGATTACAGACGAGGTAAACTAACTAACCATAAAGTATTTGGTGATGCTACGGCAATACTTGCAGGTGATGCATTACTAGTTAATGCTTTTGAGCTAATCACAAAAGACCCATTACTTTCTTTCGATGTGAAGATTGACCTTATAAATCAATTGGCAAAATCAAGTGGAGCCAATGGTATGATGGGTGGGCAACAATTAGATATTGAAAATGAAAATAAAGTACTCGATTTAGAGATTTTACTTAAAATCAATGCCCATAAAACGGGAAAACTTATTGAATGTGCTTTAGTGAGTGGAGCAATTATTGCCAAACAAAGTCAAGATGTGATTGATATACTTAAAGAAGCAGCTTATCATATTGGAGTTGCATTTCAAATAAAAGATGATGTTTTAGATGTAGTTGGTAATACAGATATTATTGGGAAACCTATTAATAGTGATGAAAAAAATCATAAATATACATATGTTAGCTTATTAGGTTTAGATGACTCTAATAAAGCCTTACAACAACATTATGAAAAAGCATTACGATTAATTCACAAATTAAATATACGTTACGAATTAATAGAAACTGCATTTAAAATGATAATTGATAGAAATAAATAGAAGAGATACTTATTAGGGAAGAAGTGATAAGATGCAAAAATTAATAGATATAAAAAACCCTGAGTTTTTATCAACTATGTCAAACTCACAATTAAAAGAATTATGTGAAGACATTCGTGCCTTTTTAATAGATAAAGTTTCCCAAACAGGCGGACATATAGGACCTAATTTAGGTGTAGTAGAATTAACTGTCGCATTACACAAGGTTTTTAATAGCCCTTCGGATAAATTTATTTTTGATGTAGGACATCAAGCATATACGCATAAAATATTAACGGGTAGAGCAAAATACTTTGATTCATTAAGACAGTATCAAGGCTTAAGTGGATTTCCAAAATCAAGTGAAAGCGTGCATGATGTGTGGGAAACAGGTCATAGTTCCACTTCAATTTCAGCTGCAGCTGGATTTGTTTATGCTCGCGATTACTTAAAAGAAAAATATCATGTTATTTCTATTATCGGGGATGGGTCATTATCTGGGGGAATGGCATTTGAAGCATTAAATCATTTGGGACAAGCAAATAAAAAGGTAATTGTTATTTTAAATGATAATAAAATGTCTATTTCAAAAAATGTAGGTGCGATGACTAATATGTTAAATCGCATGCGTTTAAGCCGTAAATATAATACAGCGAAAAAATTATATTTAAATGTGATTAATAAAGAAAAACATCTGTTTAATCTAGCAACTCGAGTTCGAGATGGGGTTAAATCATTTTTCTTACAAAATAATATTTTTGAAGAAATGGGTTTTGAGTATTATGGTCCCATTGATGGCCATAACTTACCAGTTCTCATTCATACTTTTAATAATGTCAAAGCGATTGATAAACCAGTTTTAATTCACGTTATAACCCAAAAAGGGAAAGGTTATCCCTATGCCGAGGAAGATACAGAAGGATTATGGCATGGAGTCGGTCCATTTGACATTAATACCGGAAAATCAATTGGAATAAAAAAGGAAAATGAAAAAAATTGGAGTAATATAATAAGTGATGGTTTAACTAAATTAGCTGAAAAAGATGAAAAAATAGTTGTCATTACACCAGCAATGAAAAATGGGTCAGGACTTAAAATATTTGAAGAGACATTCCCAGACCGCTTAATTGATGTAGGGATTGCTGAAGAGCATGCCATCACATTTGCCGGCGGATTAGCTAAAAATGGGATGAAACCATTTGTTGCGATTTATTCCACATTTCTTCAAAGAGCTTATGATCAAGTTAACCACGACCTAGCCAGACAAAATTTACCGGTTGTCATTGGTATTGACCGCGCAGGATTAGTCGATGGAGATGGAAGTACACACCAAGGTATTTTTGATATTTCTTTTTTACGTCATATTCCAAATACCATCATAGCGATGCCAAAAGATGCAAAAGAAGCTTATGATTTATTATATACTGCCTTTGAAATCCAAAAATTATTTTTTTTAAGATATCCTCGAGGAAGCGCAAGCACAATAGGATTAGATAATCACCAATTTAAAAAAATTGAAATTGGAACATGGACAAAAGAACGTGATGGAAATGACTTCATTATGATTACATATGGTCCTAGTGTTGCTTATTTAATGGATATATGTGATAGAAACGCCTTAAATGCTTCGATTATTAATGCCAGATTTATTAAACCAATAGATGAAGATATGTTACAGCGACTCTTTTTAGAACGTAAACCGATTATTGTATTTGAAGAAACGATTAGAATTTCTGGTTTAAACAGTGCTATCTTAGAATACGCACAGAAAAATCATGAAAATACAGATAACATTTATAGCTTCGCAATAAATGACGAATTTGTCGAACAAGGTGATAAGACATTAATCTACAAAGATCTACATTTAGATGAAGAAAGTATTTTATCAGTCATTCATAAAATAAGTGGAGAAAAAAAAGATGACTAAAGAGCGAATAGATGTCTTACTTGTTGATAAAGGTTTTTTTGAAAGTAGAGAAAAAGCAAAACGAAGTATTATGGCAGGGTTAGTCTTAGTAGATAATGAAAAGATTTATAAACCAGGAGATAGAGTCGATATTGATAAAGAAATAATCATTAAAGGAAACGTATGTCCTTATGTTTCACGTGGTGGTTATAAATTAGAAAAAGCATTAAAAGTCTTTCAAATTAATTTAAAAGACAAAATCATGTTAGATATTGGCGCATCAACTGGTGGATTCACCGATTGTGCGCTTCAAAACGGCGCTAGGCTCGTTTATGCATTAGATGTAGGTTATAATCAACTCGATTGGAAAATGCGCTCACACAAGCAAGTAATCACGATAGAGCGCTTTAATTTTCGTTTTGCTACACCAAGTTTATTTACAGAAGGATTACCAGAGTTTTGTTCAATTGATGTTTCATTTATTTCTTTACGATTAATCCTCCCTGTTTTAAAGACAGTTCTTTTAGAAGATGCTGAGGTCGTATGCTTAATTAAACCGCAATTTGAAGCAGGAAGAGAATTAGTTGGTAAAAAGGGAATTGTGAGAGATAAACTAGTTCATATTCAAGTTATTAAAGAAATTGTTGAATTTTGTAAATCTATCCATTATAATGTATTAAACTTAACTTATTCACCAATCAAAGGTACTGAGGGAAATATTGAATTTTTACTTCATTTAAAAAATGGGTCAAGTGATATTAATTCACAAATAGATATAAATTCTATTGTAAAAGAAGCACATGAATTGAAATAGTGGGTGATAAATATGTTATCGCAATTAAAAATTAAAGATTTTGCGATTATCGATGATTTGACCATTTCATTCGATAATCAAATGACGGTATTAACAGGAGAAACAGGTTCAGGTAAATCAATCATTATTGATGCCATTAATTTACTATTAGGTGAACGTGCATCTAATGAAATGATACGCTTTGGTAAAGAAAAGGCGGTAGTTGAAGGATTATTCTTCTATGAAAATCCCCTCATTAATGTTATTTTAGATGAATATGGGGTAAGAAACGAAGAGGATATGTTAATCATTAACCGTGAGGTATCAAAAAATGGTCGTAATATATGTCGAATAAATGGTAATTTAATGACAGTTTTTCAATTGAAACATATTGGAAGTTTTCTAATTGATGTCCATGTTCAACATGATACGACGCGCTTAATTAATACAAATAATTATTTGTATTTAATCGATTCTTTTTGTGATAAGCCATTCACAATCGATTTAAAAGCTTATCAAGATAAATTAGCCATATATTTAGATACATTAAAAAAATATAATCAATTAATTAAAGATCATCGTGATAATCAAGAAAAATTGGATTTTTACCAATTTCAAAAAAATGAATTCAAGCAAGCTAATATTAGCCAACATGAATATCAAGATTTAACTGATAAAAGAAATCTATATGTCAATTATGATAAACTTTTTGAAAATTTAAATACCGCATATCATCAAATTGTCGAAAAAAAAGTGTTAGAGACTATTTATGAGAGTGCGAATCATTTGAGTAAGATTGCAAACATTAATAGTAAATACAATGAAATGAGTGAAGGGTTACTCGCGATTTATTATCAATTAGACGATTTATCAAACGCATTATCAGAAGAAACGCAATCTTTAGATTATAACCCTAGTGCTTTAGATCATATTGAATCACGTTTAAATGTGTATTCTACCTTAAAAAGAAAATATAAAATGGAAACTGAAGAATTATTAAATTATCAGGACCAATTAAAAGAAAAAATGGACCACATTGAGAATTTTGATGTTTTATTAAAAGAATTAAAAAAATCTCTAAAAGAGCAGTTTAATGTTACTTTATCGCTTGCTCTTAAACTTAGAGAGAAAAGACTTATTGTTGCTTCTGAAATTCAAGAAAAATTAGTAAAACATTTAATGGACTTAAAATTAACAAATACAATCTTTCATATTATTTTTAACGAAGTGAAGATAGATTATGAGGATTATTTAAATCCAAAATTATTTAATGAGAATGGTTTAGATACTATTGATTTCTCCGTCTCTTTTAATTTAGGAGAACCAGCAAAACCTTTATCAAAAGTCGCATCAGGTGGCGAATTGTCAAGATTTATGTTAGGATTAAAAACAATATTAACTGAGAAACAAAATTTATCAACTATTGTATTTGATGAAATTGATACTGGGGTTTCTGGTATTACTGCTAGTGCAATAGCTGAAAAAATAAAATCGATTTCTAGAAATACACAAGTATTATGTATATCTCATTTACCACAAGTCGCATCGATAGCTGATCATCATATTTATATATCAAAAAGAGAAGAGAATAATAGAACATTCACAGTTGTATCTGTTCTTGATTATGATGAACGCGTATTAGAAATCGCTAAAATGATTGCTGGTGACCATGTGAATGAAGTCGTTATCAATAATGCGAAAAATTTATTAAATAATAACTAATTTTATTAAGTTATATCAGCATGTTTCTTTACTTCCATTAATTATTTCCTTGAAAGTTTAATATAATTGTTAAAAAGACAAACAATAAAATGTAGCTTGCAAGGAATTGAGGTGAATGGATATTAATGTAAAGAAACATTTTGTTACCATCCTATTTACCATAATTATAGCTTTCTTCTTTAATATTGATGCTTCTGGTAGTACATCATTTAAAGCAGAAGATATTTATTTAACTCCAGGTGGGGAAACAATCGGAATTGAGCTCCATACAAATGTAGTTGTTGTAGATACATATAATGTCCGAAATACGACCGGAGAAGCAAATCCCGGTAAAGAGGCGGGTATAAAATCAGGAGATATTATTTTATATATTGATGGTAAAAAAATCGATAATATAGAAGATGTCAGAAATGAACTTGTTAAATATAAAAATGATCGAAAAGACCCAATGAACATTATTATTAAGCGAGATAACAAATTGATTAATAAAAAAATGTATCCAACAAGAACTAAAAATAATATGATAAGTTTAGGAATTTATTTGCGTGATAACATAATGGGAATAGGAACTTTGACTTTTATTTATGATGATACCTCTTTTGGAGCTTTAGGTCATCAAATACAGGATAAAAATATTCCTGATATTGAAATGCATAAAACCAAAGGAATTATCAAAAAAGCCGAGGTAACAAGTATTAATAAAAGTGTACGTGGAAATCCTGGAGAGAAAAGAGCCACATTCGAAAAAGAAAGTATTGGTACAATAAATAATAATTCAATGACCGGTATTTATGGAAGTATTGACAAAGATTCTTTTATTCACAAAGAAAAAATGCATATAGCTTCTCAAGATCAAATTCAATTAGGAAATGCGAAAATATTAACCGTCATTGACAACAAGAAGGTCGAAGAATTCGACATAAAAATCATTGATTTAATAAAACAGGATCAAAAGGACATTAAAGGGATAAAAATTAAAATTACAGATGAACGCTTATTAAATAAAGCTGGTGGCATTATTCAGGGGATGAGTGGAAGCCCAATAATCCAAAATAATCGTATTGTTGGAGCTGTGACTCATGTGTTAGTTGATGATACAACAATTGGTTATGGAGTCTATATTGAATTTATGCTTGAAGACTTAGGGATTGAAATTAGGGATTAGCAGTGCTAATTTTCGACAAATACGACCCTATAATATCAATATAGTTATTATTATTCTATAAAAATATGTCGAAAAGTCTATGATATATATAAAATAACAGAAAAACATCAAATTTTTATTGAATATGATGTATTAAGTACTTTATAATTAATTTGTAAGCTTTTTTGATATATTTTAGAGGGGGATTTTATAATTATGTCACAGATTAAAGTTTTTATTACCGATGATAGTCGAGAACACGTTACAATGATGAGAGAAATCATCAATCTACAAGAGAACATGGAAATTATCGGATGCACTTATGATGGAGTCAGTTTATTAGAAAAATTAAAAACTGCCGACGTAGACGTATTATTGTTAGATATCGTAATGCCAAATTTTGATGGTATCCAAGTATTACAAAAATTATCAAGTGAAGGTATCTATAAGCGCCCTAAACATATTATTGTATTTTCAGCGTTTAATCAGGAATCTTTACTGGTAAAATCATCAGAATTAGGTGCAGATTACTTTGTTATGAAACCGTTTAATGTAAATCATATCATTGAATTGATTAATGATTTAGGAAATCAAACGGAACTCACAAAGAAAGCAAAAAATAATGTTTTTGCGATTCAAAGTGATAACCCAGCCGATTTAAATACTGAGATAACCGCAATTTTGCATGAAATCGGTGTCCCAGCCCATATTAAAGGATATTTATATTTGAGAGAATCTATATCAATGGTATATGGTAATATCGAAATACTAGGTTCAATCACAAAAGTATTATATCCTGAAGTAGCAAAAAAATATCGGACAACTTCTTCTAGAGTTGAACGTGCTATAAGACATGCGATAGAAGTAGCATGGAATAGAGGAAATATTGATGCGATAAGTTCAATATTTAGTTACACCGTGAGTTTAGCAAAATCAAAACCAACTAATTCAGAATTTATTGCGATGATAGCGGATAGATTACGTTTAGAACATCGTAAAGCATCTTAAATAAAAAAAATACTACACATCACGTGTAGTATTTTTTTTATCGGAAGAACCAAACAATTAATCCTGCAAATGGTACACCGACGAAAGCTAATATCATTAATAAAAAGATAAATTTAGTGAATTTTTTATGATTTAGGTTATTGTCTCGACGTTTCATCATTAAGGCAGTATCTTTTGTGGTCGAAGAACTATTGAGTTGACCTGGTTTTTTATTTGTTTTCTTTGCCATTGTTTTCACCTCAATCTTTAAAATGTTATAATAATATTATTGGTCTTCTTTATTATAATATAAAATCTAAGAAAATAAAAGGGGTGTCAGTATGAAAAATAATGTAAAAATTATCTTCCACATTGATATGAATGCTTTTTTTATATCCTGTGAGCTTATTAATCATCCTGAATTAAAGAAAAAAGCATTAGCGATTGCAGGACATGCTGCTATATTTAACAAAGGAGTCGTAGTGACAGCGAGTTATGAAGCGCGTAAATATGGTGTGAAAGCAGCTATGCCTGTATTTGAAGCACGTAAATTGTGTCCTCATTTAATTATTATTCCAGGTAATATGAATTTATATCAGTGAATATTCGCAAAAATTTGGTCAATTTTTAAAACGATATTCCTCATTAATTGAGTTTGCTTCAATAGATGAAGCTTATTTAGATGTAACAGAACGTTGTCAAATGATCCATCCGTTAGATTTAGCTAAAGAAATGCAACAAAAATTAGTGGAAGAATTAGAATTACCCACTAGTATTGGAATTGCGACAAATAAGTTCTTAGCGAAAATGGCTTCTGATATGAAAAAGCCAATGGGAATAACGGTTTTAAGAAATAAAGAAATTAAAGATAAATTATGGCCATTACCAATTGGAGAAATGTTTGGTATTGGGAAAAAAACAGCTCCTAAGCTTATTGAGAATGGAATAAATACTATTGGCGATTTATGTATTGAAGAAAATCGGGGAAAAGTTAAAGAAATATTAGGAAATCAATTTCTTCATTTTTATAAAAATGCTTTAGGTTATGGAGATAACCGAGTTGATCCTTTAAAATATGCTGAGAATAAAAGTGTTGGTAATTCATCAACCTTTAGAGAAAATGTTGTAGTTGATCAAATAGCTTATGCTCATTTAAAAGATTTAACTGAAACAGTGGTGAATCGATTAATAAAATATAGCTATTTGACTAAAACAATCAGTGTCCAAATAAAGTATGCTAATTTTAAATCACATAGTAAAAGTAAAACTATTTTAAAATATACACAATCCTTTGATGAAATTTATTCAATTGTTACTGATTTATTTGATGAATTATGGAATAAATATCCTATCCGATTATTAGGAGTTAGTACATCTAACATTATTGATAAAAAGGAACAAGCAGTACAACTTGATTTATTTACTTATGAACAGTTCACTGAAGATGAATCATTAGTGAAATTAATGAATGAAATTAATCGTAAATATGGTGATGCAACTATTAAAAAAGGCAATAAATTAAAAAAATGAAGGTGATGAAATGGTTTATACAGTTATTACTGGTGCATCAAGTGGAATAGGAAGAGAACTAGCCTTTATCTATGCACAAAAGGGTCACCACTTGATTTTAATTGCTCGTCGAATGGAAATACTAGAAGAAATGAAAGTTAGTTTAGAGCTTAAATATCAGGTTCTCGTTCAATGTGTAGAATGTGATTTAAATGATGCGAAAATGACTAATAAAGTTTTTGATCAAATCAATAAAAATTATGAAATCAATTGTTTAATTAATAATGCTGGCATAGGAGTTTTTGAAGAAGTTAAAGATTTAACATTGTTAGCTATTGAAGAACAAGTAAATATAAATATAATTGCTCCTATGATTTGTTCGAAGAATCTAATCACTAATATAATGAGAAATAAAGGGTCTGTCGTGAATGTTTGTTCAGTATTAAGCTATTTACCAAATTTAAAATCAAGTGTCTATACGGCCTCTAAACACGCTTTATATGGCTTTTCTAATACTCTTCGTTTAGAGTATCCACTAATTCATGTATTAACCGTTCATCCTAAAACTGTAAATACAGCTTTTTTTAAGGATGATAATTATTTAAAGAACGTTAAACATCCATTAAGTCCTGTTATTATCGCTAAAAAAACATATCAAAGTTATATAAAACGTAAACGAATTTGTAACATTCCCAAATCAATTGGTATATTAAATATACTGTATATCGCATTTCCTCATCTGATTGATTCCCTAAATCGTAAATTTTTTTCTAATAAATGAGTTATTTGATTATAAACTGATTTCATTCTCAATATAATTTAAAGAAACTATTTATATTGAGGCGATAATATGAAACGTCATTCGAAAAAACATTATTCAAATATTAATTATCCAAATACACAAAAAGACTATCCATCTCCAAATAAGAAGAAGGATAGAAAAAATTGGTCAATCTATTTATTCTCATTAACGTTATTTATAGCGGGCTATATATCAGGAAATGGGATTAGTTATGAATTAAATACGAAAGGACTCTTAAGTATTGTCAATAGTATTTTAGAAAATATTTCTTTATTATCGGCTGAAAAGTCTTTTTCGTTACTTTTAAAAAGTTTTTTTACACATTTTGTTTATATTTTCATGATATGGTTTCTATCTTTGACAATAATTGGTATAATAATAGTTATCTTCATCGTATTTTTTGAAGGTTTTATGTATGGTGTTGTGATTAGTAGTTTTACATATCAATTAGGACTTCAAGGATTTATAGTTGGATTTTTTTATACCTTCCCACAAAACATTATTTTAATACCGCTAGTTATCTATACATCAGGAAATTCAATGCGGTTATCCATTGCTATTTTTAAAAACTTTTTTCATACTAATAATCGTAAATATTTAAAAGATTTACTGAATCAATACTATAATCAATTGTTTTTTGCAGTAGGTGTCTTAATTATTTATGCGCTTATTATGAGTATTTTTGGAAAGACATTTATTAACATTTTAAAATCATTAGTATAAGGTGGTGGCTATATGTTACTAGCTCAACAAGAACTCCGAAGATATACTTGGAAAATAAAAGAAGTTCATGCGAAAATTACTCCACAACGAATAGAAATACTTAATATCTTTTTAAACAACAAAAATGAGCATTTTACAGCTGAGGATATACTTAATAAATTAGATGCTTCAAAAACAGGACAAGCAACAGTATATCGGACATTAGAACTTTTCTGTCAAGCTGGCATATTAAAAAAAGTGAATTTTAAAAATGAAGAATTTTCACGTTATGATTTGTTAGGTTTAGATGGAAAACATTTTCATCATCATCTAATTTGTAATAAATGTGGCAAAGTGATTGAAATTAGCGATGATTTGCTTGACCACATTGAAGATAAAGTTCAAAATGACTATCATTTTATCATATTAAATCATGAACTCATAATTAATGGAATTTGTAGTGAATGCCAAAGCGGTGAGATTAATGAAGTATGATATTGATCATTTAATAGATGAATTTTGTAATTATTTATTAATTGAACGTGGTTTAAGTCAAAATACAATTTCTTCTTATAATATAGATATTCTTCAATATCGGGAATATTTAGAAAATAGTAGCAATATCACCGATGTAACAAAAATTACGAGACAAGATGTCATCAATTTCTTAAGTCATTTTTATGATTTAAAACTAAAACAAAAATCGATTTCTAGAAAAATTTCCTCAATAAAAATGTTTCATAAATTTTTGTTTTTAAATAATTATATTTCGGAAAATGTATCGTCTTTTATTGAACAACCAAAACTAGAAAAGACTTTACCTGCATTCTTATCAAAACAAGAAGTAAACGCGTTACTTAATAGTTTTACAGAAAATACTGTTCTAAATTTACGAAATAAAACTATGGTTGAATTGATGTATTCTACTGGACTTCGCGTCAGCGAACTAGTAAACTTAAATATAGAGGATATTCACTTGTCTATGGGCTTTTTGAAATGTACAGGAAAAGGTAATAAAGAACGGATTATTCCCATGGGGGACGTTGCCGCAAAATTATTAGAAAAATATTTGGCATTATCAAGACCTAAGTTAAATATTCATTATGATAATCAAGTTTTATTTATAAATAGAAATGGATTACGAATGACTCGCTACAGCTTTTGGAGATTATTAAAAATTCAAGCAAAGAAAATAAACCTATCAAATGATTTATCTCCTCATAAATTAAGACATTCATTTGCGACTCATTTATTAGATAATCATGTTGATATTCGATATATACAAGAATTATTAGGTCATAGTGATATCTCAACTACCCAAATATATACACATGTGAATAGCCAAAAACTCAATGAAGTAATAAAACAGTATCAATCCAAGAGAAAACGTAAGTTTTTCTCCAAGAGAAAACGTAAGTTTTTCTCCAAGAGAAAACATTAATCTTTCTCAAAAAAAATAAATTAAGCATATAAAAGGAGATATATATGAAATTTAAAAGAACTTTCTTAATTGTATTAGACTCACTAGGATGTGGTGAAATGCCAGATGCTAAAAACTATGGTGATGAGGGAGCGAATACGATTAAACATATATCCGAACATATGACATTGCAGATACCACATATGCAAAAGTTAGGTTATGGAAATTTAACGGACATTAAAAATGTTCCACCAACAAGTGAGGCTTCAGGTTATTATACAAAAATGACTGAATTATCAGTAGGGAAAGATACATTAACAGGGCATTGGGAATTTATGGGGTTACATGTTACTAAACCTTTTAAAACATTCACAGATACTGGGTTCCCTAAAGGGCTGATTGACGAATTAGAAAGTAGAAGCGGACATAAAATCATTGGTAATAAAAATGCTTCAGGAACAGAAATTCTAGTTGAACTCGGTGAAGAGCATATGAAAACAGGTGACTTAATTGTCTATACATCAGCTGATTCTGTATTACAAATAGCTGCTCATGAAGAAATAGTCCCACTTGACGAATTATATCGAATTTGTGAAATTGCCCGTGAAATTACATTAAAGGATGAATATAAAGTTGGAAGAATCATCGCAAGACCATTTTTAGGCACAAATAAAGATAATTTTAAAAGAACTCCGAATCGGCACGATTATGCATTAAAACCTTATGAAAAAACAGTGCTTAATCATCTTAAGGACAAAGGTTATACGGTGATTTCAATAGGAAAGATTAAAGATATCTATGATGGTGAAGGCATAACAGAAGCTTATAAAACTGTTTCAAATGCGAATGGTTGCGAAATTATGTTAGAACAAATTCAAAAAGACTTTAGTGGAATTTGTTACATGAATTTAGTTGATTTTGATTCTTTATACGGTCATAGAAGAAATCCAGTTGGATATGGAGAAGCCATAAACGAATTTGATACTTATTTAGGAAAAATGTTATCAAATTTAAGAGAAGATGATTTATTAATCATGACTGCAGACCATGGAAATGATCCTGTTCATCAAGGAACTGATCATACAAGAGAATACACACCACTACTTGTATTTAGTAAATCTTTAAAGGACCCTAAGGCATTACCTATCAGAAAAACATTTGCTGATATTGGCGCAACGCTTGCAGATAACTATCAAGTACAAATGCCTGAAATTGGCGAAAGTTTCTTAAAAGATTTAAAATAAAATGGATAAAAACAAGATTAAAATTAATCTTGTTTTCTTTTTTTGTCCATACTAAAAAGTAGATGTTATTTACATCTATAAGAAAATCATGTAAAATTGATGGGTAAAAGATTTATGGAGGTAACATATGAATATAAAACAAATTAAACAACAGGCACCCAATCAACTAACTTTTGAACGTGGTGTTGATTATTATGAAAATGGAAATGTTCAAAATTATCATATGAATATCTCAAAAAATATTGAGTTAAGAGCCGAAGTCATCGGAAGTTTAAATAATATATATCAAGTTTCAGCTGAAGTGAATGAATACGGTGAATTAGCAGAATATGATTGCCAATGTCAAGCATTTCATACATATAAGGGTAGTTGTAAGCACATTATTGCTTTATTGCTTCAATATTATTACGATATCGACCATAAACCGATGCATTTTGGTCAATTTATCACGAAAACAGATAAGATTGCAGCTAAAATGATTTCTAAGTATACTAATAAAAGTATTAATGAAGCGATTACTTTGCAATCATTCCAAAATGTGCAATTAACCCCACAATTAGAAATCGATTATCTAGGAAAATTATTAATGAACTTTACGATAGGGCATATAAGACCCTATGTTTTACGAAATTTAACGAAATTTTATCAGGATATGATAGAACATAATGTAACGGAATACGGAAAAAATCTAACATTTTATCATCAAATTGATTATTTTTCTAATGAATCACAACCAATTGTTAAATTCCTAATGAATACTTATTATGAATATCATTTTTATCAAACCAATAACCGTTATAATAATACTTCTAATAGTGAGGAACGATATTTAACAATATCACCGAGTGCACTAGATAAATTTTTTAATATTTATTTAAATAAAGAAATTCAAATTTTAGAAAATGGTCAAACGACACAAGTGACTTTTGTGGATTATAGACCAAATATTATTTTATCCATTTTACCAAAAGACCCAGATGCATTTGAAATTTCTATTAATTTTAAAAAAGCTCTTATTTTAAAAGGGGAAAGCTTTCAATATATCGTGATTAATCATTTCTTATATCGACTTGATGAATCATTTATGGAACGAGTTGGTATTTTGCTTTCGTCTTTAATGGAAAAAGGGTCTTCGCTTATAATTGGTCAACATGATATGTCAACCTTTTGTGTCAATGTATTAAACGAAATTAAGGAATATGTAGAAATTGATGCTGATGAATCCATATTGCGTGAATATGAACCAATTCCCTTAACTTCACAATTATATATTGATTTAGATGAAGACCATTTTGTCAATGCTCATCTAAAATTTATCTATGGTGAACATGAATTTGATGCTTTTGATGATAGAAGAGGAGATATCTATCGAAATGTTAAAGAAGAATTAATCTCTAAAAATATGGTAAAGAAATACTTTGAAATTGAAAATAAAGAAAAAGGGATGTATTCGATTGTTGAAGAACAATTAATTTTTAGCCTATATACCGAGGGCATACAAGAATTATCAAAATACCTACAAATATTTGTTTCTGATCGTTTTAAATCAATCCTCAGAAAATCACCAAATGTGAAAATAGGAGTTAGTGTCAACCACCATTTATTAGATATTGCTTTTGAGACCTCTGATTTTCCTCTTGATGAATTAAATGAAATATTAAGTGCATACAAAAAAAATAAAAAATATTATCGCTTAAAGGATGGATCTTTAATACAATTAGAAGAAAATTCCTTGTCAGAATTATCGCAAATCGCCGATGGGTTGGATTTATCTTCACAAGATTTAGATAATAAAATTGTTACGGTTCCAAAATATCGCGCACTATTTTTAGATAATATATTAAAAAATAGTGAATTCGTTAAATATGAACGAGATAACTCATTTAAAGAAATTGTTAGGGATGTTAAAGATGTCGATGATACGAGTTTTATTATTCCTGCAGCACTAAAAGACATTTTAAGAAATTATCAAAAAACCGGATTCCGGTGGTTAAAGACAATGAATCATTATGGGTTTGGAGGTATATTGGCTGATGATATGGGGTTAGGTAAAACCATACAAATGATTTCATTATTTCAGTCATACATAAATGAAAACCAGGAAACTTTACCTAGTTTGGTCGTTTGTCCTTCATCACTTGTTCTTAATTGGGAAATGGAATTAAATCATTTCGCATCTGATTTAAGTGTTTTACCTATTATAGGTCCGCTTGATTTGCGTAAAGAGTTAATCAATAAGATTAATGATTTTAATGTTGTTGTGACTTCTTATGATTATTTAAAAAGAGATGTTGATTTATATCATGATAATATCTTTTATGTTTCATGTCATTGACGAAGCACAATATATAAAAAATCATCATACTTTAAATGCCCATTCAGTGAAAGAGATAAATAGTAATGGACGTTTTGCCTTGACAGGAACACCAATTGAAAATAATTTATCAGAGATTTGGTCTATATTTGATTTTGTGATGCCTGGGTATTTATTCTCTTATCATAAATTTAATCAAAATTATGAAATTCCAATCGTAAAAGATGGCCAGCAATTAATATTAAATAAGTTAAAAAAATTAGTTTTACCGTTTATTTTACGACGTTTAAAAAAAGATGTCTTAAAAGAATTACCGGATAAGACAGAAACAACTATGTATGCTCAATTAGAAGGTGAGCAAAAGAAATTATATGAAGCAAATGTTGCTTTAATTAAAAAAGAAATTAATGAGAAAATGAATCAAACTGGTTTTAATAAAAACAGAATGATGATTTTATCTATGTTAACACGTTTAAGACAAATTTGTTGCGACCCGAGCTTGTATTATGATAACTATAACAGTGAAAGTGCAAAATTGGATATGTGTTTAGATTTAATTGATAACACGATTGATTCAGGTCATAAAATACTCTTATTTTCACAATTCACATCTATGTTAGCAATCATCAAAAATAAGTTAATTGAAAAAGGAATTTCTTTCTATTTATTAGAAGGGGCTACGAAAAAAGAAGATCGGAAACGTTTTGTAGATGATTTTAATTCAGATGATACAAAAGTGTTTTTAATCTCATTAAAAGCAGGTGGAACTGGTTTAAATCTAACTAGTGCAGATGTTGTCATCCATTATGACCCATGGTGGAATGTCAGTGCTCAAAATCAAGCAACAGATAGAACACATCGAATTGGTCAAAAAGAACATGTTCAAGTCTATAAATTAATCGCTAAAAATACCATTGAGGAAAAAATATTGAAACTTCAAGACGCAAAAGCACAATTAGCAAACTCAATTATTGTTGAAGATGATGGAATCATTACCAAAATGTCTCAACAAGAAATATTAGACTTGTTTGAATGAGCCTCCTATAGGCTCATTTTTTATAGTAAACAATAAGAAATTATGATATAATATTTTGGTGTTGTATTAAAAGTAGGTGGGAAAATGTTTAAATCATTTAGTAATTATTCATTCGAAAAAAATAGATTATTCTATCAAGGACTCATTAGATTGGCCATTCCTATGGCAATGACAGCATTAATGGGTTCATTATTAAATATGGCAGACACTTTAATGATTAGTTTTATTCCAAATGGTGAAACATCCGTAGCCGCAATTGGTGTTTGTAATAAATTCTTTTTTTTAATGATGGTGACATTATATGGAGTTTACAGCGGTTTTGGGGTTTTCATATCACAATATTGGGGTAAAAAGGATATGAAAAGGTTACAAACCGTATATATGACTGCCGTAGTAACGGGTATTTTTATTTCAGCTATCGTGACTTTTGTAGCTTTCTTTTTACCTAAACAAATTTTACAGTTATTTAGTAATGATCCTTTAGTAATTCATTTAGGAATTCCTTATTTAAGAATCGTCTGTTTTTCATATGTCATTTCCTCTATTATATTTAGTATGGAGATGGTTTCGCGAAGTACAGAAAAGGTAAAATTACCGATGACTATTTCTTCTATTGGAGTTATTGTAAATATTATTTTGAATTCTATTCTTATATTTGGTCTTTTAGGTTTTAGGAAAATGGGTGTTGAAGGAGCTGCTGTTGCAACATTAATATCAAGGGTATTTCAATTATTATTATATTTATCTTATATACATATCTCGAAAAACCCTGTATTATCAATAAAAATAAGTAATTATATCTTTGATCCGTTATTATTAAAAAATGTTTATAAAAAGGCTTTACCTGTAATGGGTAATGAATTTTTTTGGGCTTTAGGTATCACTGCAATATTTGCAGCTTATGGAAGGCGCGGAACAGATACATTAGCATCTATGCAATTATTTGATACAATAGTAAGCTTATTAACTGTATTTACCATGGGGATAGCGAATTCTAGTGCCATAATGATTGGTAAGAAAATAGGAGAAAAAGAAATTGATGATGCAAAGTGGTATTCGAAACTATTTATATATAATGCCATCCGTTTTGGTTTTGTCACATCTCTTATTTTAATTCTCTTTATACCACTAGTTCCTTTTTTCCTTCAAACACAAGGGACAATTATTATCCATAACGTTCAATATTGTCTTTTAGTTTTTGCAGGATATACACCATTTAATTTACTAGCAGCTACCTTTATAGTGGGAATCTTACGTAGTGGAGGGGATACCACAGCTGCTTTTATATTTGAAACATCCACTCTTTGGGGTTATGCAGTTCCTATGGCTTTCATATTAGTTAATTTTACTACACTGAGTCTTCCTATCATCTATTTAATTATCACATTTGAACTAGTCATTAAAGATTCATTTTGTTATATTAGATATCGATCCGGCAAATATTTACATAATTTAATTCATTAATATAATCAAAGAATGCCTTAAAGATACTATCATTATAGTTTTGATGGTATCTTTTTTTATTGTCATTTATCGATAAATAATTCAATAAAAATAAACATTTTTATATACCGGATGTATCTTCAACTTCACAAATAGGAATAAATATAGTCAAAATGACTTCATGATATTGTTTAAAAAGGGAAATATAGGTCGAATAAGGCATTAACTAATTAACGAATTTCACAATCTACAAATAATTACATTATTTATGTTCGAGAATAAAATACTATAGCAACTTAGGTAGATTAATGTCATATATTGTTAAAGGAGGTGAAAAAATGGATGAAAATAGTCTAAATAGATATTATGCAAACCTAAATACCATAATGTACAATCTTTTAAATTTCCATTGGAATGTGACAGGTGGCCTATTTCTAACTCTCCATCAATTATATCAGGATGAAGCTCAGTTTCTATTTAATAGCATTTTGCAATTAGCAGAAACTATCAAAGGAGAAGAACTATATCCATTAACCTGTTTACATCTGATCTATGATGCAGCTGATATAAAAACGATGGAATCTAAAGACTATACAGCAAGAGAAACAATTGAAAATAGCATTCACCAGTTCGCATCAATGAAAAAATTAGCTCTAGAATTGAATAAATTAGCAAATGACGCCAATTCATATAGCTTAATGGATTTTTTAACACATCAAATTACCTATTTTAATAAACAATTGTACCTATTGCGACAATTTTTGAAGTAATAATTATATTCAAATGACAAGAATTTTTTATTCAATTATGTGACTATATTTAACATACAAAAATTATGTCGAATATTCATATTTAAATTCTCTTATTTTGACAATATATTAACCGATTAAACTGGCTCATCACTTCGGATCTCCTTTTTACATTAGTTTAGTATAAGTAAATTGTCGAAGTATGGTAATATTAAACATTAACTGGAATAATGAGAGTAGAATAGTGTAAATAGTTGATAATTGGAATATAAAATACATCAGTTTAATAGTAGTGGTGTATTTTACAATGATTTAAAATGTAAATACAATGGTAATATAACAATAACATTATATTTTATTGTATAGTATTAATACATTACATAATTCTTATAGTTAACATAATATATATTATAGGAAGTTGCTATTTAATTTCGAGGTACAAGTTTTGTTTTACTTATGGGGTGTAGTCGCTTGTGCGCGACTTTGTTTTCGTGTTTCTACGCCCCACTCTAACTACATTTTAACTTTTGTAGTTGAGCGAACTTTTGTAGTTGGGAATTTATTTATATATATGTACATTATTTTAGTCTAACTACTAACTACAGAAGTTTACTAGGGAATCACTACTAGTAAACCTTACTTTTATTTTTTTGGTGAAGTGAATTAGATTTTTTAGATGAGTACCAGCGAGTACCGAGTGGGCCTAGCGTTCCGCCCACTTCGATACTTTTACTCGGTTATCGAATGAACATTCCCATACTATCGTATGGAAAAGATCATTCGCATGAAAAAAGGTGCACTATTTCGGGTGGGTGCACCTTAATTCTATTCAGTTGTCGAGTGGATTATATCAAACTTATGTTCGTGTGTCAATATGATACGCTCCAAATTATTTATTATCGTCTTCTAAGACCGCAACTGTCCCATAATACGCATTATGTAATCGGTCGCAACCCTTGACACAGGGAACCCCGTTGAAGTGTCTTAGAGGGCTTATATCAGGGCTCTAAAGTGATGTTGGGATATTGGTCAGACTAAAGTCCTCCTGGTTTTGTGGTTTACCCGAGCCCTTGGCTAGATAGCCTTACACTTCAAGCGCCCTATGTCAAGGGTAAAATGAATTGCTCGGTCTTACATAACCCCGGGATATTATAGGAAGTTGATTAACTAAAAACAGGGACAGGTGATTAAAAACATATGTTGTGATGTCACTTTGCTTAAAAGTATCATTGTATACCCTGCTTCTGTTTTTTGTTTGTAAATTCCTCTTGAGACAAATAGCTACAACTACTTTGCATTTCTTACCTGATGAAATAAATCAACAATCTGTTAGAAATAATTTTACATTTACAGAACTATAATTGTATACAATAACCTTGATGAGAAACTATCAAAAAGTTAATGACTCCCCTTTATTTAAATATATTACTATAATATAGATTGGTTATTTAAAATGAAATGTGTATAATCATCTTTTATACTGGATCAATTCATAATTCTTTATTTAAATATTTAATGTAAAAGCTAATAATGTTTAAAAACACGCCTGAAATATTATTCACTTTATGAAACTAGATGCAAAAAAAGACATATAATTATGTCTTTTTTATCGTTAATTATCCAAAATTATTTGAATTTATATTTCCAAATATTATCAAGTTGAAAATAACATATATTTAAAGTGCTGCTATATATTATTAATAATAGTTGGATCTATCTAAATCCTTGATTTGATATTTAGTATCTTGCAGATTAATCGAAATGGCAAAAGTTGATAATTGCTTCATTTGATTATTAATAATAGTAAGATTTGTTTCATCAAAATGTTTTTCATCAATTTGATTAAGAGCTTTATTATTTTCTACATGAATTAGATAATAACGTTCATTTCCTAAATCAATTATTGTTTTAATTGCCAATAATGTATTATTATCATCATATCTTTCAAATTCGTCATCACCACCAAAAATTAACTCGTTTTTCAAGTATGCTTCATATTTATTATGATTCTTGACAGCTTTTAATTCATCATAGCCAGCTAATAAATGCATGTCTACAGCGTAGCCAGAATATATTAAAGTTTTATTTTCACAGATGTTATCCTCGCTACATTTTTTTAGTTTAGAATCTAAATCAAAGGATGTTGCTAGAAGTTTTTGTTGATTATTATAAGCAAAGAAACAATTGATGATTTGTGCTGGTATTTGGGTACCAAAAATCTCTTCATTTAATAATTTATTTTGAAGGTATAGATGTCCCTCTTCATTATTACCGATAGCTAATATTTTTACTTCTTCATTGTTAAGGGTATTAGATGTTAATGAATACTCAATTTTTGTAGAACTACTCTTAGAAATCTCTAAAGCGTCTTTGATGATAAAATTGATACCTATGCCATCATCTATATAATTTAATTCATTATTAATATTTAATAACTGCCCTTCTTTAACAATGATAGATTGTTTATATTGAATTTCTTCCTCATTCAGGTGATTTATGATGAGATAAAAATCGATTTCGTTTATTATTAGATGATTTTCTTCTTTAATGTCATCTTCTATGTATATATCATAATTCATATCTTGTTCACAATTATTAAATTCCATATGATAATAAATGCTTGTGATATTCTTATTTAAAGTGCTTGAAACATTGATGTGGTCTAAATATACGATATCTTCCCCATCATCTATTACTTTAATTGTTGTTGCATCCATTGTTAAATGATCTCCACCTAATGTAAAACCAGGTTCCATTTTTAGTGATTGATTAATATCATTTAAAAAGTCTAAAATACATGAGGCCATAACAATTTTGTAATTGATTATTTCAATGGGATTTATGTTTGTCATTTTTTCATTTTCAATATTTAATAAATCAGTTTTTGTAAAATGAGCTGGATTAAGGTTAATCATTTGTTGATTGAATAAATCAAATAAAGTTTTTGTATTATAATACTTAACACTATATAAATTGGAATCCAAGTTCTTTGAATCAAAACTTAGAGGTATAAAATCGAAATAATTTTCACCATTCATATAATTAATATAGGTTTCAAATGATACGGAATTAACAGGATGAAAAGTTGCACTAGAAAATAAAAATAGGCTAGAAAAAAATACAATACATATCATCATCTTTTTAATCATTTTTTCTCTTCCCCTTCTTCAGGTATTATAACATAATCTATATATATGATATGATTAAAATCCACATTATGGTAAAATAACTTTGTAAGGAGTTGAGAATATGCTGATTAAATCTCTTAAATATTTCAGACATTATTTTAAATTTTTTTTACTCATCATGGTTTTATTTATCTTATCTGATACCATCTTTTTCGCTTTTCAAATCAGCAAAGATCAACTTACTTATGACTATCAACAATTTTCTATCGCTAATCAAAAAGCTGATTTTGAAATTAACCCTAATATTAACGAATTAAAAATGGGTATTACTAATATCAGTATAGATGAATATAATCAATACCACCAAGCAAACCTTAATAACAAACATGATTTTGATTTCAGTAAAATTAAATCAATCGAATCATATTATCAATTAACTGATGAGGAAAAACAAATAATTGAAACCCAATTTAATGATGCATTTCTTAACAGTTTACAAAACGCAAATGAACCAGCTACCTCAATCTATTTTAAAATTCAAAACTACTTAATGGATAGGATTGAGGGATCTGATAATTTCATTACAGAACAAATCATTAATGAAAAAGCCATAAATGATACTAAACTCATCATGAATTTTTGTCTTGATGAAAATGATTTTTCTTACTTTATCGCACAAATATTTGACATAAAAATATTAAATAATCAAGCAATAAAAGATAAATATGATATGAGCATTTATAAGAACGAAACAATTAACTTGCATGAGTTACTTGATAGTAGTGAGGTGACTTATTGCGTTTCAAATGTCTTAAAAGATGTAAATAAGCCATATATTATCCAATCACTTCATTCAAATAAAGAACTTATTCTTCTTTCACATGAAATTGCGGTCAATGAAGAGTTTGCGAAATTAAATAATCTTAAGCTAGGAGATACTTTAACAATTGCTAATAGGAACTATGTCATTTCAGCATTTGTTTACTTACCTCATTTGATTTATCCGATTACAAATGATAATTATTATTTTAATAGTGTCTATTCTTCCGTAGTATTAATGAATGATACTGATTTAAATGAAATGATTCTTTCTACTAATACATATCATACAACATATTTTATTAAATTTGATCATCCTGGAGATAGCTCTAGAATAGCTGAGTTATATCAAGATATCGATCATCATACCAATATGATTTCTATTGACAAATTATTAAGTGATGAAATGATAAATAGAAATCTTTCTATGATGTCGTATTTAGATATTATTATCCCGATTATAATCTTCACCATTACTTTAGTATTTTATGGTTTATTTATGAGTCTGAAATTAGATGAAAATAAAAATGAACTATCGATATTAAGAGCACTAGGCTACCACAAATATGAGATTACCTTTTTCATTTCTTTAATTACTCTGTTTATCGCGATTGTGAGCATGATAATAAGCCTTCTATTAGGCTTTTTGATTAGTCGATATATTCTCCATTTTTATTATCAACTGTTCTTACTGCCTCATCAAGTGCCATACATCTCCCTATTACACCAATTCTACGGACTGTTACTTCCATTTTTATTTATGTTAACTATCACTTTCATCATATCGCAAAGATTTTTAATCAGACTAAATAAAGAGAAATCTAGTACGCCTCGGTTTATCATTAAATTTAAAAAAATGAATATCACAAATAAAATAAAAATTAGTTTAACTATTCGTAATTTAAAAAATATAATTTATTTCTGCATTATTATTTTTTTAGCAAGTTTTGCGATCTTATTTTCACTTTCTACAAATACATTAGTCTCTCAATATAAAGGTCAATTAAAACAAATTTATGAGGTCAAACAAATTGTATATTACCCAAGTGGAGTCAATTTAACTAATCAGTTTGTTCGAGATAATTGCGAGACTGGTGAGTGTGAAGGTTTTACAACTGCTCAATTAAACATTGATTATAAATCAAAAAATACTACTATTCAATTTGAAGGAATAGATACCTCTCAGAAACTCATCCATTTAATTAATCAAAATAATCGTGATTTATCCAAATTAATTTTAGATGATAATATTATCATTACTAAATTATTATCAGAAGAATTAAATATTAAAATTAATGATCAGATAAATGTGACAACTAATATCATATCTACTAGTAATAATGGAAAGACCTGTACATTTAACGATTTAAAAATGTGTGAGGTCCAAAATATGAAAGTAGTAGGCATTACAAATAACACAATGGAAACTAAAGTGTATGGACAATTATCGACCATTAATCAAATGTATTTCGGCGATTCAAGCCATCCAAGTGAAATTAATTCAATTAATTTAAATTTTAACATTTACAAACTTAGTAAAAATAATCCCCTCTTGACAAATATTACCTTTGTTTTTAATTACGATGATGTGGAAGCAAATTTAAATAAAACCTTTTATACAGTTGATATTCTTCTACAGTTTTCCTTTATAATATTTATTATCTTAAGTATTATTTTAACTTCAATTCTCACTTATCTTAATATCGCAAATCAAACACGCAATATCGCTTTATTTAAATCTATTGGTTATGAAAAAAAGGAAATCTCTAAAATGTTATTTTCCTTATATAAATATTGTCTCATTTTGACATTTCTAATCACTATTCCTCTTTCGAAAATTCTTGTCTATAATATATTCTATTATATGGGAAAATCATTTGACAAATTAATTATCGTAGGTTTATCACTAAGTAATATTTGCTTTGCATTCATTATTTTAAATACTGTTTATATTTTAGTTTATTATATTACTAAATATTTTATTAACAAAATTTCCGTTTCCATATTATTAACTAAGTAGAAGCTGTAAAAAAAATACTCTTAGCAAACTTACTTGTCAAATAAACAGGTATTGTTACAAAGAGTATTTTTTATTCATTATTTAACAAATTAATGCTTTAGAAAGTTAACGTTTAACAATTCAAAAACTGTAATACAAAAAAAAGACTTCGAGAGAAGTCTAAGTTTAGTATTCCTAAAACGATAAATAGTTATGTTTCAATGGCAGTTTACCTATTGTAGTTTCTTTTTATAACTTTAATTAAAAACTTGGTGGTGTAACTACCCATAATATTTTTGCGATTTTATTCAATTTATTTTTAATGTAATGTTCTTTATTAGGGAAAAAGTAAAATGATTCCCCTTTTTTAACGAGTAATTTTCGCTTACCATGATATAATTCTATTTCTCCCTCTAATACAAAACCAAATTCCTCACCTGGATGTGGAGTATGCTTATAAGAGATTCCATTTGGTTCTAATTCCATTAAAATGGGTTCCATTTCATTTTTTTGTGCATTAGGGATGATCCAATGAATTTTCATTTTGTAATCTTCTTCATATTTCATGAAAATATCTTCTTTATTAAAGACTATTTTTTCATCATTTTCCTCGGTGAAAAAATCGCCTAAAGTCGTTCCTAGAGCTTCTAAAATATCATATAAAGTAGCTATTGATGGAGATGTCATTTCTCTTTCTAATTGAGAAATAAAACCTTTTGTTAATTCACAACGATCAGCTAACTCTTCTTGTGTTAGCCCATTCTCCATCCTTAACCTTTTAATTTTTGATCCAATATTCATTAATATTCTCCTAACTAAATAAAGACTTTGTTTTATATTTTTATCCATTAATTTAATTATAGTGAATATAACAGTTTTTGTCAACATTTGAGGTAACCCACTAGTTATATATAAATAAAAATATGGCTAGAATATTAGGTTAATTAATTCCATTTCACTAATGTGTTTAAAAACATAAAAAAAGAGTTAATTTCTTAACTCGATTTTCATTAAATTATTTAGCTATATTTTTTCTTTTCTTTGCTAGGAAATCGAAAAGGAAACCAATAATAATTCCTGTTAAAGCTCCAATTCCTAGTAACATTGGGATATTAAGTTCATAAATAATAGCTGCTAATAAACCCATTCCTGCAAAAAATACTAAAAATAAACTAATAAAGATTAATGAGTCCTTGTTGTACATAATATCTCGCCTTTCTTTTTTTATTTATTTGGTATATCAATTACTCTAATAAAATCATTATTTACATTTTTAAAGGTCAAATAATGATGACTATCAAAGATGACTATGTAGGCTAAATCCTTACCATTTTTTAAAATATAGTGAATAACGTCGTTATCAATATTATTATCTAATATTTTAATCCCTACTTTACAATAATTTATATCGATTAAAATATCAAATAATGGGTGTTGTAATAAATCAGTAATACTATACCCATAATATTTTACCAAATTTCCTTTAATAAAGGAAATGAAATCGGTGATACGATAAACATTTAAGGTAGATTTAATTTCAAATTTAGATCCAACATCAAATACGAACTCATGATAGTCAATTACCGATGGAAGTAATAAATGGGATGGTTCTGATACAGAGGAATTAATAATTAAAAATTCTTTCGCATTTCCTAATGCGATATAAAAATTTAGTGTATCCTCGTAGTTTTTGTTAATGTTAATAATTTTATTAATGGGTCCTGTGCATAGTTTTTTATTATCAGCATCGTAAATGATAACAACTTTAAATTCGCAATTTGTGATATCCTTTTTATAAACAAACGTCAATGCATCTACTTCTTTATTTTCAACATGGTCATAAATATCACTTACTTGAATTCCATTAAATTGACATTGTTTCGTCATATACTTTAAATTAGCTGTATCATTAAATATAACTAATATATCCTTGAATGTATAATTCATATTATTAATTAGTAAATCTAATCTATCAAAAAATACTTCTCTTTTCTCATCATTTTTTTTATTGTAGTAATGAGTCAAAACGGATTTATATTCATTACGATTTTGTTTAGATTGATAAGGTAAAGTTGGAGTCATTAATTCACTATTAGATAAATTGGACTTAATAATATTAAATACATTTTTACTATTTCTAAAGTTAGTATCTAAAACAACAGATTGTTTAATACCTTTATATAATAAACTATTTTTATAGTTTTTATATCGATCTTTAGATTTTAATTCATCAAGCGCTAAGTAGCATGAATGCGAGTCATTGTTTTGTTGATATAAATAATAAATAATGTCTAATTGAATACATGAAAAATCTTGTAAATCATCAATAAAAACATGTGGGAATGCCATAGCTAATTCAATGTTATCATATTGTTGGTAAATTAATCTTAAGAAACTTTGATAAAAAGTTTGTTCATCAAAAAAATCTTCGCTTAAAGCTTTATTTAGATATTCACTATAAATTGACCAAATATCCTGCTTTTCTTTAAATGACAACAGCCCTTTTTTCATCGACCTTCTAGGTGTCATCAAATATTGTTTAAATTCCTTGTATAAGATGGCTTCTAAATCCTCGTCGCTTCTTAAACAAATATTAGCTTGAATATAATTAATTTCATCTAAAATAAATTCAATTGTAAAATCAAAGTTTTTATTATTCATATGATAAGATTTCAATAACTCCATGAGTATTGCTTTTTTATGCTCATCATCAATTGTATTCTGAAAAAGAGGCAACTCGATTATTTTTAAATAAGCGTAAATTAATTCATTAATTGTATAGACATTTAACACATTGTATCGAGATGAGAGTAAAGAATATTGATTTAATAGGATTTCTTTTTTAATATAATCGCTCACGATAAAAATCATATCATTTCTTGATACATCTTGGTCTTTAAATAAGTTTTCATATTTTTTCAATAATACAGTTGTTTTCCCTACACCTGAATATCCTTCAATTAAAAGATTAAATCCTAGTGGTGCTTCAATTATTTCTGTTTGATTTGGGGTTAAATTCATTTACCTCACCTACTTTTTTTAATTAAAATATTGTTTCAACTATATTTAATCCATTGGAAATGGCCATTTCTTTCGCATATTTATCATATTCATCATTTAGATATTTTGGATTATGACAATCAGAGTTAACAATGACTTTAACTTGATAAGATTTTATTATATCCCAAAATGGTTTGTAAGGATATGGAACGCGATATTCTCCTAATATATTCATTTTCTCTCTTCTAAAACCATTGGCATTATATTCTAAAATGAAATTTTCTTCTAAACAAACTTGAGCTAATTTTCTCGTATAAGATTCTGCTAATTCATTAAAATGATAAGAAAAAGCAAACAAGTCAGGATGTGCAGCAAATGTAAATAATTTGGATTTTATACCCTTTATTAAAGTTTCAAAATAACCACTCAACATTTCATCATTAGAAATGGAAAAGCTAGAATATTGTTTTCCCTTATATATAAAATCATGAATAGCTAAAATTAAATAATCTAATTTCTCATTCAATTGCTTGTAGTAATTTATGAATTCAGGAAAATATTCAATTTCTAATCCAGCTTTAATTACGATATTCTGTTGATATTTATTTTTACATTGATCAATTTCAGCTAAATATAATGGTAATTCTTCCACTTTCATTCGCTCAAAGTAATATTTTGGTAAGGGAGCGTGATCTGATATACCTATCATGTCATAATTTTCTTTAATTGCTTGTAGAACATAATCTTCTACATTACCACATGCATGTTGACAATAATGATGATGAGTGTGAAAATTGGTTAACATATATACAACTCCAATTATAATGTTTTCGCCTTATAGACATAATTTTTTAGTAGGACTAGGATTAAGATTACATTAATAGTATGCATAAATATAAAAAATATAAAGATATTCTGAAAATGGATACTGCTGTTTAAAATGAACCCTGTTATATATGTTATGGAAGCAGTGATAATCGCAACAATAGCACTGAGCAGTGCATAAGACGTTGCGAGGACTTTCTTCCTAACATTTTCTGATGTATATTGTATCACAATCGGATAACTCAAACTATAGGTCAACCCATGGAATGCTGCAAGCAGTAAAATAGTTGCAGTAGTTGGGAATAAAAAGAATAAACTATAACGTATTACGTTTATTATATTAATAAATAGAAAAATTTGTTTGATAGAAACGATGCGATAGATATATTTTGTTAGATAAAGCATAGGAAATTCAATGAAAACTGACAGGAATATCGCAAGTGAAGTATATCGGTCAGAATTTGCGATTTGCTGCAAATAAGTACTAATGTAGGGTAGATTTGTATCATTGACCCCATAGGTTATTCCTATTAGTAAACATATAATGAGAAAATATTTATTTTTAAATAAAATAGGCATATCATTTTTAATATTAATTTTTTCTTTGTCTTTATAATGGACATCCTCGCAAGTGAATATAAATAAAATAACAATAAGAAAATAAATTCCACTTAAAATAAAAATGACAGAACTATGTCCATATCGTTGGGCAAAATAACTTCCAATAAATGCAGATATCGCAAAACCTAACGATCCGCCTGATCTAATAGTTCCATAGTTTACCTTTTCATTTTTACTAACGTTAATAAGTATTTCATCAAATAAAGCAAAAATTGGCGCTCTAAATATCATGAATATAGTAATAACAAGAAAAAATAAAAGATATGTTCTAATAAAAGCTAGAAGAAAAATGAGGATAGCACTAAATATAAGCGCCACAATTAATGAGCGTTTCGGCGATTTAATGGTATCGGTAATGATTCCCCAAATTGGTAATGTAAAAATTGGAACTATTGTAATTATAGCCATTAGGGTACTTATTTGTATTGGTGTATTTTTCAAATCACTTTTCAAATAAGCTGTTAATATAGGAAAATAAGAACCGATTGCTAATCCAATAAATAGATAAGCCATAAAATATCGGGTAATGTTTAATGCTTTACTCATAAAAACTCCTTAAAACGTTTGGTACTTGCTTTGCCTAATTTTGCGCCATTTAGCTGAGCGCCCTTTTCCTGATGGTTCAATGATGCCTCTTTCACGGAGATTCTTAAGAGATCGATTGATGGTTGAATCACTAATATAAGGATTATATTTTCTAATATCTTCCTTTGTAAAGAAATTATTGAAACTGTAAACAATTTGTTCAACCAATTCTTCTTTACTGTATTGTTTATCAGATTGAAAACTTTTACATAATTTTTCAAAATTTTGATACATTTTATTTAATGTATCAATGATAAACATGGTAAAGAAATGATATTGAGGTAAACCAATCCCCCAATTTAGCGATGATTTGTTAACTGCTTCAATATATTTATCTTCTTCATCAAAGATAGAGTTAAAGAAGCCTATATAATCGACAACTTTATATCCATATTGTTTAAATAATAACATTAGTAAAATAACACCAATAAATTCATTATAATTATCAAAAATTCGCAAATTAATGAAATCAATCGCGAAAGCACAAAATAAAGTAATGTACTCACATTCATTTTCACCGACTAAACGATTAAACTGCACCACTAAATTATCTAATTCATTTTTCTTTTCTAAACGATTTCTTTTTCTCTCGATACTTGAATTAGGATCAAATTCTCGAAAAATGAATTCTTGAATTTCAATAATTCCATTAGAGGTTAATTTCCAATTCGATTCAGCTTTATGCATGATTTGAAAAAATTTTAAGAAATTAGCAATTAATTTTTCTTTCCTATTTGTTGGTGTTAGACCTTGTTCTGTCAATAATTTATATTTTTGATTAGATAGGTCAATATGTAATAAATGACCTGAGTATTCAGAATCAGTTTCAATTACATTTTGTTTGATTACTTTGCTGTCATTAGAAATCAAAGTTAAATAATAAAGTTCTTTTCCTTTGTTCTCATATAACCTTGTTAATTGAGAAATTAATTGTGGAGCTAATGGTGTTGTTTTAATATTAGGAAAAAAATACATATATCTCCCCCCCTTACATTAATCTTATTATATATCAAAAAAATAAAAATGGAAATATTTATCTGTTAAAAAAAATAAATATTTCCATTTAAATATATTCATGTTGTAAAATTGATTAAAATAAAAGACAAAACTTGACAAAATAATTATAAAGAAATTGAGAAATCTTTTAAAAGGAAGAACAAAACAGAGAACCCGATAACATATAATACTCCATTAAAAGCCAACTTAATTGGTCCTTTAATTATGCCTTTAATATCACCACTTATAATATCCAGTCCTAAAAATAATATAATAATAAAGATTAAATCATTTATAACTGTTTGATTGTATATATTTCTTAAATTTAAAGCATTTTGAATACCTGACGGAAAATATGCAGTTAGCTTGTCCGAGATACTTCCAACACGATTCTCTGAGATAATATTTGAACCGTATCTTTGTAATAAAACAACAGCTACAGCAAACCATATAACTTTTAAAATTGCCTTCATAGGTAGATTTCCCCCTTTTTTTACTTAATTCTAGATAATTATATAATAATTTACCAATTTAGTCAATTATTGGAAAAAAATTATTTAAATAATTCTAATTGCTCGTAATCCTTTTTTTCATCTTTTGTTGGATTATCTGGTTTTTTTAAATAATTTTTTGGACTAAACACATTAATTAGATTAGTTGTTATTTCAACTAAATGATTAAGCGTTTCATGCCCTGTAAATTCATCATATAATTTTCCATTACTAACTATTTCGGAGTAAGAATTAAAACGATTAAATAGAGTTTTAAAAGTATCATCTTTTTCTACGACAAAAGGTTCATTTGCCGCAATGAAAGCAGATCCTATATAACAATGTGGGTTTTTCTTCAATGTTTTCAAAGTCATAGCTCCTCTATTTGTTCTTACAGAAAAACTAATATCTCGGTAGTTAATTTTTTTAATATTACCCCTATTTGTTAATAATACCAACTCATAATTATCATTATATATGTATTGGAAAGAAACTACTACATCGCCAGTTTTTAAATTTATACTTTTAACTCCAGATGCCTTTAATTTATTGACAGGAATTTGGCTCTCTGTGTATTTATTAATATATCCAGATTTAGTAATAATTAACACTTCACGGTCCTTATCATCTGATAAATAGGCATTAACTAATTGGTCATCCGTTTTAAATACAATTGCGGTAAATGTTTTGCTATTGCGTGAAGTTTCAAATTCTTTTAATGGTGTTCGTTTTATAAAGCCTTGTTTGGTTGCCATGATGACATATTGATCTTTCTTGAATTCATTTATTACAATAACTCTCATGATATGTTCATCAGGGTCAATACGAACTAAATCGTTGATATGTTGTTTAAATTCTGTGTTTTTAACTATATCTATTTGATGAACGTATAACAAAATGTAATTTCCTTTATTCGTAAATAACAGGACTTTGTCTAATGTATTTACAAGAAGGTTAGCAATAATAAAATCTTTTGCTGTTACACTAGTATTATCAATAGCTGTTTCACCATTCTTAAGCTTAAAAGTACGTATATAGCCTTGCTTTGTAATATTTAAAATAACATCTTCTGATTTTATCATTTCTGTTTGATTAATTTGAATTTCTTCAACTTCTCTTTGAATTTCTGTTTTTCGTGGATTCGCATAAGTTTTTCGAACTACATCCAATTCACTAATAATAACTTTCACAAGTCGACTTTCATTATTTAATATTTCTAATAACTCATTAATATAAGTTGTTAATTTTCTTGCTTCCTCTTCAAGTATTTCAATATCGGTTGTTGTTAAACGATAAAGTTGTAAAGTAACAATCGCTTCTGCCTGTTCTTCTGAAAAATCAAATTGTTGAATTATATTATCTTTTGCATTCCCTTTATTATTTGAATGTCTAATTGTATAAATGACTTCATCTAATATTGACACCATTTTAATGAGTCCTTCAATGATATGCATTCGTTTACGAGATTTAGCTAGTTCATAATTAGAACGATTAATAACTACTTCCTTTTGATGTTCTATGTAAGCATCTAATATACTTAAGATTCCTAATTGTTTAGGATGCTTATTATGAATAACGACGATGTTAAAATTATAATTAATTTTTAATTCCGTGTTCTTTAACAAATAATTGATAATTAGTTCCATGTTAGCATCTTTTTTACAATCAATAACAACTCTTAAACCTTCTTTATCAGATTCATCACGTGATTCTTCTAATCCTTCTAGTTTTTTATTTATTCGTATATCTTCAATTTTCTTAAGTAAGTTTGCTTTATTCACTTCATAAGGGATTTCCGTTACAATAATTTGATTTGACTTTTCATCAAAATAATATTTACAACGAATGACGATTTTTCCCTTTCCTGTTTCATAAGCTGATTTTATTCCATCTAACCCTTGAACAATACCTCCAGTTGGAAAATCAGGTCCTGTGATTAGATTCATAATTTCATCTAAAGAGCTAAATGGATGCTTTAAGCGATATATGGTAGCTGAAATGACCTCATCTAAATTATGAGGTGGAATTTCAGTTGCATATCCCGCTGATATTCCTTGCGCCCCATTGACTAATATGTTAGGAAAACCCGCTGGTAAAACGGTTGGTTCTGATTCTGTATCATCAAAGTTTAAGGCAAAATCAACTGTGTATTTGTCAATATCATGTAAGAGTTCTTCAGCAATTTTTGATAATCTAGCTTCAGTATATCGCATTGCTGCAGGTGGGTCATTATCCATACTTCCGTTATTACCATGCATATCGACTAACATCTCTCGAAGTTTCCAATTTTGACTCATCCGCACCATAGCCTCATAAACTGACGAATCTCCATGTGGATGGTAATTACCTATAACATTACCGACTGTTTTAGCAGATTTCCGATAAGCTTTATCGCTTAAGTTTTTTTCTTTATACATAGAGTAAAGGATTCTTCTTTGAACGGGTTTTAATCCATCTCGAACATCCGGGAGTGCTCTTTCTTGGATAATATATTTAGAATAACGAGCGAATCTCTCAGAAAGAACGAGTTCAATTTTCTCATCTAATATATGGTTAATTTCTTCTATTTTTGTACCCATTAATCTCTCTCCTCAATCCCAAAATCATCTTCTAATGTAAATGAAACATTATTATCAATCCAATCACGGCGTTGTTCGACTTGGTCTCCCATTAATATTGTGAAATAATGGTCAGCTTCAATGACATCTTCTATATTAACACGAATTAATGTTCTTGAATCTGGGTTCATAGTTGTTTCCCATAATTGATCAGAATTCATTTCACCTAATCCTTTAAAACGTTGAATCGCGTAATTCCCTTTTAATCGCTTTGTCTTTTTTTCTAAATCCTCATCACTGTAAGCATAATCAATTCCGCTTTTTTTATTAATTTTATAAAGCGGTGGCAACGCTATATAAACATTTTTATTTTCTATTAATGGTGTCATAAAGCGGAAGAAAAATGTTAATAATAAGATTTGAATATGAGCACCATCGGTATCAGCATCCGTCATAATAATAATTTTATCATAATTAATTTTTTTAATATTAAAGTCAGTACCAAAACCAGCTCCAATTGTATTAATTAAGATATTGATTTCTTCATTTTTTAGTATTTCATCGATTTTAGCTTTTTCTGTATTAATTACTTTCCCGCGAAGCGGTAATATGGCTTGGTATTTTTTATCTCTACCTTGCTTTGCACTACCACCAGCTGAAATTCCTTCCACAATAAATAATTCACTTTTGCGGTGATCTTTTGTTTGAGCAGGAGTCAATTTCCCATTGAGGTTCATATTCGTTTTGACTCTTTTTCCTAATCGAGCTATTTCTCTTGCTTTGCGGGCAGCTTCACGTGCGTTTGCTGCTTTTAAAGCTTTACTGACAATGTTATCAACTACATCTGGGTTTTTTGTAAAATAAAAGGTTAATTCATCAGAAATAACATTCTCAACAGCACTTCTAGCCTCTGGTGTACCTAGTTTGCTTTTCGTTTGGCCTTCAAATTGGAGGATATTTTCAGGAATACGAACTGAAATGATACCAGTCAACCCTTCTCTAATATCAGCTCCCTCTAAATTTTTTTCTTTTTCTTTTAAAAAGCCATTTTTACGAGCAAACTCATTGATAACCTTTGTGAGAATTGACTTAGCACCCACTTCATGGGTACCGCCATCTTTAGTTTTAACATTGTTTACAAATGATAAAAAATTCTCAGTATAGGAATCTATATATTGAAATGCATATTCAATTTCAATATCATTACTTGTTCCACTTATGTATGCGACATCATGGAAAGTGGTTTTATCCGTATTTAAATATTGAATAAAAGCTTGAAGACCGTTCTCGTAGCAAAAAGTTTCAGACTTACCAATTCTTTTATCATTTAAAGTGATTTTTAATCCTTTTAACAAGAATGCCGATTCTCGAAACTGTTCTTCTAAAATTTCATATTTGAATTTAGTTGTTGAAAAAATAGAAGGATCTGGTTTAAAACGGATAGTCGATCCTGTTCTATTTGTTTTACCAATCTCTTTAAGAGGAGATATCTTTTTCCCACCTTTTTCAAAACGTTGAACAAATATTTTATTATCATATTTGATTTCAACTTCAAGATATTCCGATAAGGCATTTACAACACTAGCACCAACCCCATGTAGACCCCCAGAAGTTTTATAACTATTCCCGTCAAATTTACCACCTGCATGCAAAACGGTAAAAATAACCTCTGGTGTAGGTCGACCTGTCTTATGCATCCCCGTTGGTATTCCTCTTCCAAAATCTTGTATCTCAATACTATTATCATTAAAAATAGTGACATTGATTTCATTCCCAAAACCTTGGATAGCCTCATCAATTGCATTATCAACAATTTCTGTCACTAAATGATGGAGTCCACGATAATCGGTAGAACCAATATACATTCCAGGACGTTTTCGAACGGCATCTAAGCCTTCTAATACCTGAATCGACTCTTCGTTGTATTTTAATTTATTTGACATGTTTTTCACCCTTTCAGTATATACAAATACTATTATAAATGATTTTCCCATATTTTTGTAGAAAAATTAAGAAAAATGATAACTCTTTGCAAATCCCCCGAAATATGCTATAATTTTTATCAAGGAAGGTGTAAACAATGAACATACTATATGATGCATTTTATTTTATCGTTTGTTATCTTATTGGGTCGATTCCATCAGGTCTCATAATAGGAAAAATATTTAAGAATGTCGACATTAGAAGACACGGAAGTGGCAATTTAGGGGGAACAAATGCTATTCGTGTATTAGGTAAACCTTTAGGAATCCTTGTAGGACTAATGGATGTTATGAAAGGTGGAGTAGTCATACTCATTGCAAAACATCTATTTCAATCAGCATCAGATATTCCAGCTGTTATTTTTGGAATAACTGCTGTAATAGGTCATGTATTTCCTATATTTGCGAAATTTCGTGGAGGAAAAGCTGTGGCAACTAGTGGTGGTGTTTTATTATTTTCCTCTCTACCTATATTCTTTATAGGATTAGCTACATTTATAATCACATTGATACTGACAAAATATGTTTCACTTTCATCAACGATGGTAGCGGTTGTTATATTTGTTGTATCCATTATATCCTTTATTTTCAGACATGAACCGTTTTTTCAATCATTTAATTCAAATGAATATTTAGTGATTACCATATTTGTGTTTTTATCCTTTGTTGTATGGAGACATATACCTAATTATAAACGTTTATTAAGTGGAACAGAACGAAAAGTTTTTCAAAAGAAAAAGAACGTGGTTATTTAATAATTAACCACGTTTTTTTATATTTATATAAAAAAAATCAATTTTTAATGAAAAACTAAACTAATGTACTGACTTTTTAAACTTTTTATTCATATGATACTATGGATGTTAGGTGAAAGGAGGCTTTCTTATGGAAGGTGCAGGCTATGGTTATGGATCTGGGTATGCAATTGTTCTAGTATTATTTATTCTATTAGCTATCATTGGATGTGCATGCTATTCTGGATGGGGATGCTAATTTAAGCTGAAACATTCTCAAGTATACTACCTAATTTATTAAATTAGATAAAAAGAATTCCTCCGTCTCTTTTATCTAAGTTTCGGAAATACTAATGAATTCAACGGTATTTAATGGAAATATGGATAATAGTTTTTTTAAAGCAAATATATAAACCAAGGAATACAATAAAAAAGTTAAATATTAAATGAAGACAAATGGTTCTTGAAAATCAAGAACCATTTTTGTCTATATGATAGATTATAAAAGAAATATGAAAATACCTATATTCAATTGGATAAATATGGTCTATACATTCCCAACAATCAATTTAGTTATGTCACATTTTTTAATGTATTTGAGATTAGTATCAAACAAATTTGCGAAAACGTATATCATTTTGATATTAGTCATTAGTACAACTCATAAATTATTTTCAAAAGTAACAACATGTAACAAATTAATTAAAAAAATATTCTTTCTCTTAAAGGTTCGTATTAGAAAAAAATATTTATTTTTGGTAAATAAAGAAAATAATAAACTATTGCACTATGAAAAATTGTCACAGCAACATATTATAGATTGAATAGTAGAAAGGAGGATATTTATGGCTAACGGTGTTGCTGGTGGTTACGGGTATGGTTACGGTGGTTATGCGTTTATATTAGTGTTATTTATTTTATTAGCTATTATTGGATGTACTTGTTATCAAGGCTTTGGAGGCTGCTAAATCCTCTAAATAAACTACCGACTTTTCGGTAGTTTTTTCATACGATAAATATTTATTTTGTATAAATACACATTTATAATAAGTGTTTAATTCTTAAATACATATGATAGATTGAAAGGAGGAGATTATATGATGGGTGGAAATAATTTATATGGTACTATTCTTGTATTATTTATTTTATTAGTTATTATTGGATGTACTTGTTATCATTAATATATAATTATAGAAATGAGGTATCACATGGTGGTATCTCATTTTTCTTATTATTTATTTAATGCATCTTCGATAGCTTTTAAATAAGCAATACTTGATATTGTAGCTCCTGTTACGGAATCAACATTAATGGATTGCTGCTCTTTAATTTCGTCAAACAATTGATTTTTGACATAAGATTGTGCGAATACCTGGTCTTTAATAACTTTTATATCAATTATTTGGTGATTTTCTATGGAAACCTCTATGGTGTTTGTCCACCGGTAACCTTTAAATTGACCAATGTAGGTTCCATCATCAAGATTATTTAGAATAACAGGATTTACTTCTACTTCTTTCATTTCTTTTTGACCGTGCATAAGATATATGATGCCACTCACCATAACTATAATAACAATACCAAATAATATTGAACCGATTATTAATAATTTCTTTTTCATATTATTCACCACTTATTCTCATAGAAAAATTTTTAATCGCATCTTCCCTAATTAATGATATGTTTTTATTTTCATCTAATTTAGGAAAATCCTTATCTGCTTTTGTTACCATTTTTGTTAGTAAGCGATCAATAAATTTCATTTTATGATAAATAATCTCTCCACCAAAATAGTCTTTTACGACTGCGATATCTGATAATTCTTTTGGAAATGCTGTTTCTAGTTCATTTAGTGCTAGTTCATTAGACCGCATACAACAAATAAAAAGTCCTAATCGCTTTGTTTTTAATATACTAAGATGATTAAGCATAAAGGATTTCATCACTTTTTGAATATGTCCTACATAGATAGAACCACCCAGAATAACTAAGTCATAATCCTCAAGTTGAATTTTAGTTTCTTTATTCACATTACAGATTTGTACTTCACCCATTAAATTTTCTTGTAACATCTGGACACATTTTTCTACACTTCCATACTTGGTGTTATATAGAATAATCGTTTTCATTTTACTCCTCCTATTTATTTTTTTAATATACCAGTTAAAATGAGCTTAAATTGTTGATCAATTAATCGTTTTTTTTGTTCATCGGGAATTTTCTGCTCAGTAATTAATCGCATAACTAAACCAAAGCTAGCAGTCCATATAACTTGGGCTGTTAGCTCAGGTTCAATATCATTAAAGACCCCCCTACTAATTCCTTTTTGAATTAATTCAGTTAACAACTGCATAGTTCTACTCTTTTTAGAAATTCCTTCTTCAAGAATCGCAGTTCTATTTAAAATTGTCTCATCATCACTTAACATAAATGTTTTATATTCGTAAGGATTATCTAATGCTGCTTCTATATAAGAAATAAACATTTCCTTTATGTCTAATACCGGATCATCATAAACCTTTCTAGATTGCAATGATGAAATTATTTTCTCATAACCCTCTATTGCCAGAGTATCAATAATTTCATTTTTATCTTTAAAATAATGATAAATAATCCCTGGTGAATAATCTAATTGATTCGTTATTTTACGTATAGACAAGGCATTAATCCCTTTTTCTTTTATAATAATTCGAGCTGTATCTAAGATGTTATTCCGCGTTTCAACTTGCTTTTGTATTTGTCTTTCTCTTCCCATATTAATTCTCCTAAATTAAACTATGTTTATATTTTGAACACTGTTCAATTATATGCGAATAATCAGTAAAATACAATAGCTATATAAAATAATATTTAAAAACTTTGATAACCTTTTTCTTTTGTATGCTTATGATAAATCAAATAAAACACACACATGTAAAATTAAAGATATTCCTATCACAACTCCTGATGGAGGAATAGTAGATGAATACTTACTTACAAATCTCGATAATAATTGATTTGATTATCGGTGATTTAGATTACCGTAAATTCAAAGATGGTATTAAATCAAATAAAATGATTAAATCAGAAAAATACATCACAGAAGAGTCTGATACAAAAATAAGTAATGAGAATTTTGAAAATGATAAAAATCGTTTTTATATTTCATATCCCACTACTAAGTATTCTTTTTGATTCCAAATTTAATAATCAATTTTGAACTATTTCATTTTATCCATTTGTTTGTTATAATAAGTTGAAATAAGGACAATTAATATATTAATTTTTATTTTTATAATGTTAACTGTTTTTAATATGAAATCCTAAAACGTTATTTGAAGGAGTTTTAGGATGGCAATACAAAAATGTAAACAATGTTCTAAGAAATTTAGATGGGAGGAAATTTTTATTTCATTTTTTAGATTAAATGTATTGAGTGCCCCCATTGTATGTGATAACTGTAAAACATCACATTGCATGACTTTTTATTCACGTTTGTTTTTAGATGGAAGTGGATTAGTTAGTCTTTTTATTGTAAGATATCTTTATAGTTTTTTACAAATTTATACCGTAATAGTATTTTTTGCGTGGATATTTATTATATTTTTATTATCACCATATTTTTTAAAATATAAAGAAAAGGAATTTTAAAATAGTATTTATATGTGAAGCATCATTGGAAAATAAGAAAAATTTGTGTAATTTCTTACACAAATTTTTTTAATTTTTAATGGTTATTGTGTACATCGATGTTTTTACCAAAACATGTTATCAAAAATCGATTTTATTAAAGTCGGTTGAGCATAATTGAGAATGTGGCCATTAAAATGTCCATGATCACTATATATATAATCACCTTTATCATAAATAAAATAATTACTAGAGTCAAATTTTGTGTTAAATTTATAAATGGCACGTAATTATCAAAACGACTCATGGTAAAATGAAATTAAACGTGGTACGACTGCTCAAATTAAGCAAGGAAAGGTTATGGAGACTTACTTTGCAGATGCTGTTGAAGCTCTTTATAAAAAGAACCGTATTAACTCTTGTAGGCATTATTCGCCACTCTTAAATGATAAAAAAGAAGTGAAATTAATTCTTAATTTCACTTCTAAAAAAGTTAAACACTATGCTTATATCTAATAATTCACCAATTATGTCTTGATAATCATCAATGATTTCATGTGTTCCGATTAAGATTTCGTCAAATTTTAATTTGATTCTGCTTTTTCTTAATAATAATGATACATTCGATTTTTTAATTGGATACAGATGTCATAATCAGAAATTAGTTCAACTTGTTCTTGCAATTCGCCTCTATTTATATATTTCAATTTCTTCATATTTGAAAAGAAATGATAAAATAACTCCACAAATTATCGTCCAAGTTATTATTAATGCTAATATAATTGCTAAAGTTATTAGTATTCCGATTACTATATTAACCTTATGCAAAATACCTAATTTTGGGACAATAAAGGTTGGCATAAAAGGTATAGGAACAATTTCGATAATTCTTAAAACAGTCCTAGAAAAAAATGTCATGCTATAAACTTTATGACAATTATGACACTCAATTATTTGAAAATTTGGCAATATAGGACCTAAGGTAATGATTTTTATAATTTCTTTTAATTTGAATTTTTCAGAACAGTTTTGACATTTAATTATCATAATTAACCTTCTTTCTAGATATTATACAGCAAATTCACTCCTTATTTTTTAAAAAAATTCTGATTATCACTATGAGGATAAGGCTTATACTAAAACTAATAATTAGAATTTCAAAATAATTTTTTAAAACAATATATGCATGATATTCTGAATATGTTGGATTTTGTAACATATCGTGTCTAATATCGACTAGCAGCTTATAATTTTTTTTTATATAATCTAATCTATAAATTGATTTAAGTATCCAAAATAAATGCCATATTAAAATAATTATCCATACATCGAAATCAATTTTCTCTTTTATAAAGATTGTTTTAATTTTAATTTTTTTCACAAAAATAAATAGTAAAAATAATTCAAGTAATCCAAATATAATAATATTGTTTTCAATTTCGTTATGTCTTATAAAAGATTCATTATTAATTAAATATATCGAATATATTATCAAAAATATATACATTAAATTCATATATAATTTTTCAAAATAGAAGTAAATTTTTGGCCTTTCGCTGAATCGTGTGGGTAAAGCCCAATATTAGTTTGTTGAATCTATTCACATAATGTATAATGGTTATAAAGAATTACATAGATTAGGGATGGACGAAAAATGAATAATTTAGACTTATTTACAGCTGCTTTAATGCTTAACGAACCTTGGAAAGTGACTGATGTTAAATTTATTGATACTGATAAATTTAACAAGGAACTTCATATCACGATAGACTTTAATAAAGGTGGGCTATTTTCATGTCCAACAGATGGGTGCACTGAGACTTTGAAGGCATATGACACTATATCTAAAACGTGGAGACATTTAAACTTTTTTCAATATAAAACTTATATACACGCTAGAGTACGAAGAACAAATTGTGATAAGCATGGAGTTCACATGGTAGAGGTACCATGGTCAAGACCAGGATCAGGTTTCACCTTACTATTTGAAGCTTATGTTGTTGAAATGGCAAAGCATCTTCCTGTTCGTGTCATTGCAGACATGATAGATGAACACGACACTCGTTTATGGCGATTTATCCAGCACTATGTAAACGAAGCACGAGAAAAGGAAGACTACAGCGAAGTAGAAATGATTGGCATAGATGAAACAAGTAAAAAGGGACACAATTACATCACGGTGGTCGCTGATTTAGATAAGAAGAAAGTCATTTTTGTCACAGATGGCAAGGATAATGAAACAGTAGATAAGTTTACAGAAGATTTAATTCTGCACCATGGCATCAAAGAAAATATTAAGATTGTAACCTGTGATATGTCTCTAGGATTTAGAAAAGGTATTTTAAACAACTTCAAAAATAGTAGTACTATTATTGATAAATTTCACGTTATAAAGCATGCAAACGAAGCTGTAGATAGGGTTAGAAAAGAAGAAGTTAAGACAAATGCAATGTTGAAATCAACGAGATACATTTGGTTAAAAAACGAAATAAACCTCACCCCTAAACAACTAGAAAAGAAGCAAGCCTTAAGTCAACAACACCTTAAAACAGGCCGTGCCTACCAAATGAGAGTAGCATTACAAGATATCTATTTAACTTGTATGACAAGGACAGAAGCTTCTAGAGCGATAAAGAAGCTACTGAGTTGGATGATGCATTCAAGATTAGAACATATGAAGAAATTAGCAACTACAATTCGAAATCATTTTAATGAGATACTAAACTATTTTGACTATCGATACACTAACGCAATTCTTGAGGGAATGAATAGCATCATACAAAATATAAAACGTAGAGCAAGAGGATTTAAGAACGATGAGTATTTTAAAACAATGATCTATTTAGTATGCGGAAAATTGGATTTATCTGCGTTCTAATTGGAGCGCGCTTTTTTTGTGTTACCCACACAAAGTAGCGAGGACAAATTTTTTTATTATACATATTTCTCCTCCATCACTAATATTTAAAATTATGATTATCCCATTAACTCAGTATAAGTAATTGTCTTCATCAAAGTACAGCAAGTTAATAAACGACTAAATAGAGTACTAAAGAATTTTCTTCTATTAAAGCGATAACTAAATTCATTTAAATACGCTTGTACATGTTTAGGATCAAGTCCGTGAAATGTGCCACCTATAAATGCTTTTACGTTAGATATTATCGTGTGAAGCAAATGAAGATGATCAGGATTATCTTTAGGATTAAAAACTTGATTATCTAACTTATACCCTTCTTTTAAAAAGAGATAGATATGATTTATAACCATCACAAAGAATAATTGAATTTGGTTTAATAGCCTTTTTAGCAAAATCTTTAATAGTGGTAGCTTTAATATCACTAATGACTTCCATTTTCAAATATAGAGGATGACCTTTCTTGTTTAAAGATAACCCAACAAGCACTTTGGTTTGTTCAGTTTTTCGTCCTCTTTTACCACCTTCAGTAGCTTCTTGTTAATTGATTCATAAGTTACTAATTCCATAAAATCCTCCAAATTTTTCCCCATTATATATATAATCATGTAACATGGTTTTATATAGATAATTATATCAACTTTTTAAAATAAAATCAAAAATTCGATTGATATACTGTTGATAATAAACAACTTCATGGAACATCGATATCAAAGGTATTAAATTTAGTCGATTTTGACGAATTTTGTTATTATTTGTCGCCTTAATTAAACCTGAATTATAAGCTTCAATTTTAATTGATTATCGAATGAAATATGAATTTTCCACAGGCAATCGAGTAGGAGAAAATAAATAGGTTTTTTCCTAATTATTTTCGACCTCTCACACCACCAAAGCATACTGTTCGGTACTAGGCGGAACCATATATTCATCAATGTTAAGATTAACCTAACTACTGTTAGTTTCATTAATCTTGTGTTTTTGATAATCCATGAATATAAGGTTCAGTCCTTCATAGATATTATTTTAAACATCTAGGATTTCTTTTTCCCACAGGAAAATTTAAACTACCATTTTCATAAATCTTGAATTTAATAAGATTTTTATCTAGTTAAAAATTTGAGTAAAAGAAAGACTGAGTCTTTTCTTTAAGTTTAATACTAGAAGAATAAGTCATAAAATTTCTTCTTGCTTTTGGACAAACTTAAATAAGATTTTCTGGCATTCTCACGATTAGTTCTAAGCTTAGTAGCCTTCCCAATCATTGGTTTATGCATGTAGTCTATAATGGCTTCTATAGATGGATTTGGAAAATAATTTGATTCTTTGAACTCAATTAGAATTTCACGCAGTCCTAAAATTCTAGATGTAATTTCTACACCATAATAAGCAATTTATTTGTTATTGCAATTTGCCAAGGTTCGTTGAATCGCCATTTAAATCTGCTTTTGAATTATCCTTTATTTCAATCTTTTTCATGCACTTGATGACAGTATGGACAAATAATTTCACTATTTTGATTTATCTTCGTGATATTTCTAAAATACATCAAAGATTCAACTTGTTTTTCATAATACCAATGATCATCATATTCAAAATTAGGATTATTGGCAACGTACTGCATAGGATGAGTGATGTCGGTATAGAAAAAATTTTTATCATTTTCTTTACATACACTTTTCTTGATTTGTGTCATACAATCATTACATTGGTAATAACCAAGATGCTGATCTTGATGAAGCGTTCCACCACAAAAAGGACAGACTTCTCGTTGAGTATCTGAATAAATCATGCCTTTGAGTATAATTTGTTGTATTCTTCTAAAAGAATCAATATCTTGCATACTGATATACACATCATCTCTACCGAGATAATCTTCTTCAAATGGATTGACAACAACAACCTCATTCAAGCCATATTCCTTCTTATAATTATTCAGTTCTGTGGTACTGTAAACACTGTTCGTGATCATTATCCTATATGTTTTTTCTTTGGTGAAATAAAGCAATATTTCTTTCTTATTGTTATTGTAGATGCCCAATTTCCAACCTTTATATCTAGAAGCAATATTAAGAGAATTAAAATTCATTTTGACTAGGGGATCAATTTCAAAATTAAAATGCCCAATAGCAAAAATTGTGAGTATTTGAACGTAAGTTAAATAATTCTTACTCAGTGAATTAAAATCAATGCTTTCTTTTTTCTCATCTTTGGTTTGATTACCCAATAATTCCTTAAATGTTTTATACACCTGATGATAATCTTTTTGCATTAAAAATACATTGGTTTTTTTAAGTGCTAAACGTTTGTTTCGTTTGGTGTTCTTTCGATAGATTGGCTTATGTAACATCGGTTTAATTACCTGGTTGATGAGTGATAGTTCATGCAGCATTTTCTTAGATAAGTATAAATATTGATTAATATCTCGTATATAACCTGTGTGTAATTTACCTAAAGCCAAAAAGTAATGCATATGATTGACTTTTTCAAGCAAATTAAATCTCATAATTTCGCTAGCATACAATAAACTATTCAATGTTCTTCCGTTTTTCTTGACAAACGAAAGAATTTCATCAATAAAATTGCAGAAAATGATATTTTCATAAATACTATAGTCATCTTCATAGAGTCTCGTTAACAATTTTCGAGGTTTAACACCTTTTTTGGTCAGATTTGATACATGATGACTGTGATTAGCCAGGTAAAGCAAAGTGTTTTGATTGATAATTCGGGCATTTTCAACAGGTAATACATCATCAGTATCTTTCAAAATGATAATTGGTTTATTGAATATTCTTTTGATTGCGGGCATTGATTTTCTGATATAAAGAATCATTTTTTCTAATTTCTCGAAATCAAAATTTGGTTCAATCGAAAACAATGTAATATTATGAACAACATAATAATCAAACTCAGTATATGATATCGCTTGATGCGTCTTAACAAAGTTCTGAATGTCTGCCAAAAGTGAAGAAAAACGCTTGTATTCCTCTATCTTTATTTGTTCTGTGTTTTTTGTCATATTATTCACAGTCAAGCCGTTTAACAAACTCTAAACATTGATTCAAATTTAATTTCTCAAATTCAAATTCAAGTTTTTCTTTGTTTTCAATGACTTTTACCTCAAGTTTGGCAACTACTTTGCTTAATAAAATCTTTTCAATCGCTTCACTTTCCACATCTTCATTTGCAAAACACGCTTTATAAATATTAACGAAATCCTCGATTTGCTTTAATATACGATTTCCAAATGAAATATTATAAGGTGCAAGTAATTTTTCGACATTCTTAATGAATTCGCTTTTCTCGGCATCAAAATCACCATTCTGTTTGGCTTCGACTAATAAATCGTTGACGGTCTGATAATCATAATATTGTTGTGAAATCGGGTCTGAATAATTACGTACTTTGGGAGCGCGTTTTGTAAAGTTCATGGTGTGTGCGCGGTCGTATACTTTATCAGAAATGACGAATGTTGATTCGTCGCGATTCGCTGTACCGATAAACCATACGTTTGGCGGTACTTTGAGTGTATTTCCATTTGTTAGAGCGAGATAGTCTGTTGTTTCTTTATCTTCTACTTTTCTCGCCAATTTAATATTAACCAATTTAATCTCTCTTTGATTTTCTTCATTTTCCATTAGTGATAGAAAATCAGAGAAATAATATTCAATACGAGATAAATTCATTTCATCGAGAAGTATAAAGGTACATATGTCTTGATTCAACGCAGCTTTATAAAGTGCTAGTGTGAATTTCTTAGGCGTATATTTCATTGAAAACTCATTATAGTAACCTAACAACTCATTTTTATCTTTCCATGAAGATTCAACTTCAATGATCTCACAATTTCCAAAAATCGCTTCTGAAAAAATCTTTGGCAAACTCGTTTTTCCCGTACCAGACATACCTTGCAGAATTGATAGTCTACTAGCTCCAAGCCCTGCAACAAAAGTAGCAATATCTTTAGGTGTATAAGACAGATGAAGTCTTGAATTTTTGGCATAATCCACTATGAAATTAACGAGTTCGCTTAATGTTGTTGTTTTTGTTCTTAAAGTTTTTCGTTGATTTAAATCTTGCTTAAATGCATCCACTTCTGAATCAAGCTCAGCAAATGAAGGACACGGATCAAATGGTTGATTTACTTCATCGTCTTGAACGGATGATGAATTACCACTTGAAGGAGATGCATTATTTATGGAGTATGGATCCCCCACAACTAAATTCATGTTATTATCTCTATCGAATCCTTTTCTGATAAACATCAATATTAAAATAAAAACAGATGCGATTAGGGCATAAATGGTATCGGTGCTGATGGTATAAGTATAATCTAAACCATTAGGTAAGTCGATTCCGTAATGACTTACAATATCTTTGATAACTGCCTGATTAATTTGATTAGCAATTTGGAAGTAATATCCGGAAATAGCAATGATAAACACAAAGAAAACATTCACTGCAGTCACTGATTTGACAATCGAATAGAACCGTGAATATTTTGAAATGTAACTTGATAATGCAACAACTAAGCTAAGCCCAACAGAAATAAGCATGACAACAAGGATATAAGCAACCATGCGATAGCCTTGATTCAAAGTTGCATAGTCTCTCAAAATTCTAAATCCTGTTAAATTGACAATATTGCGGTAAGTTCCAGCTGAAATATTAATCTTTATGATTGGAAGCAACAGCATCAACACGGAAACGGTAGTTAATAAAATAATATAAAATAGGGATTCAATTTTAGCAAATTTGAGTTTATTTCCTTTGTTGGATATTTGATAATTCGTGGTATATTTGCCTCTAAAAATGGAATAAACGATAATCCAGATAATCATCATGAGTAATGGAATATATGCGATTGTTTGAGCGGTATTGTCATTGAGTGTATAATATATATTCATAGCCAATCCTGTCATGAAAAACAATAACGTACCGACAAAAGTGAATGTAACCAATGTCTTTGATTGATTGATAAATCCTTCTTTATCAGCAAAATAATGAGACAGACTATTGGCAAAATAGATAAAGATGGATAAAAAGATGACAAAATCAAAGACAAAATAAATAATGCTCACAAGATGCGTGTCTGATAAAAGCAAGACATGGATAAGGATAGCATTGTATGTCAGACCAGATTCAACCACTGTATACAACGGAATCATGAATGTTGATAAGAAGACAATAATTGAAGCAATATCAATAATTAAAACATAACGTGGTATTTTTGTATTGCTCAGTTTAATTCCCGTGTTATTTATTTGAAGATTTTTTACTTGAATAAGCATCTTGTTTCTTAAAATCATCAAGATAAAGATGCCCATAATGACAATAATGTTTATAAGTGTAAGGATTAATGTAAAATTCGATAAATAATGATTAAAAGATTGAAAAACAATCAACGCCGTTCCAAATCCAAGAAAATATAGGGCCGCTATCATAAATCCCCGACTATTTTTTCTAAAGAGACTAATCAAGGACAAGAGTATCGGAATGATTGATATATAAAAGATGAGCATCAAGATGAATGCAAATAGATTTAAGTAGTTACCATAATATGGATTACCTGCCAAAGACCATAAATTGTCATCTGAGTATGGCTGTGTTAATTTGAGCGACATGATCCAATAATTCATGATAGTGACAATTAGCATCAAGCTAATAATGGCTATTCCAATATACCGTGATTTTTTAAACAATTTTTTCATATTCTTTTTTCTCCTCTTTTCATTTTCTATAGTTTCAATCTTGTATTTCTTATCGTGTTTGTTATTTTATATGAACACCAATCACATTCAGACATCATAATTATAAACAACTAGCTCTTCATCTTTTTATCAAAATAAAATTAATGTAGCTAAAGCTTCAAGAAAAGCAGTTTTACCCGATACATTCCCCTTACCATTCTCGTTGTTTTTTTATCAATCTAACAATACTCTCTGAATTTCTTTTTATTTTAATTATCCAATAATTCGACAAAAATTACAATACCTTTTAATTAAAACAGCAATATGTAATGCTAATTATCAGAAAAAATATTACCTTATCCTTATTAAAGAATTGATTAATTTAATTAAAGCTTTATTCAATTTCATTTTCTTATAATTAGTTATTGATTAAAAAAACAATTAGTTGAAACAATAGTCAAAAAAAAGAACTTATGAGATCAATCATAAGTTCAAGACCCAAATCCGAGTCCTCAAGATGTCGATATTGTCTATGAATTTTTATACGGACTAATTCACTTTTTGAAGGAAATCATTCTATGTTAGGAGCAGCAAAAGATTTTAAAGATGAAATAAAAAAGGCGGTCAGCTTTGAAACGAATAATAATATATTATCTTTAGCGAATAAAATATCAACGACAAACTCTTAATTCAATGAGGAATATTTGTTTTGAAGTTCGCAGTACCATGAACAAATTATTATGCTTTTTTATCCCTTACTTGTAATACGGTTCATTATAACATATTTGCTTATAAAGAAATGGAATACCAATTTTAGGTATTCTAAAAAGATATTATTCAGATAGAATTTTTATTCTAAATATTTATATATTTATGAGTATCAATGTTATATATTGTATAAAATCCTTTATATTAATTCCCTAGTTGATGTTTCCAACATCAACTAGTTTTTTTATTGTATGAAAATAATAAAAATAATTTTACATAGTTCTTAATCTTTAACATGATTATAATGATAACACTGACTTTTTTCAGCTATCAATTTACTCACCTACTCTATGTATTTCTCCCGTTAGATAGGTTTAATCCTTTTTCAATATCTTATATAGCATTTGTTCTTTCAATTATTCAAGCGATAATAGCAATAAATAGAGTATTGATAAAAATTATTCTTGTTGTTTGTATTTTTGTATGTTATTCTATAAAAAATATCAATGAATATTAATAGACATAAAGAAGTAGGATTTGCAAAAATACTGGCATTAATCCAGCTTCTATCACAAAACTTGGAAAAAACGAAAATGGGATACAGCAATTCTACAAAAAATATGTATTGCTTTGAAATGTGATGTAAGCGTCATTATGAAAATGCAAATTGAGGAGGAAGCGATAAATGAGCAAAATTTTACTTACTGAAGATGATGACATAATATTAAAAAATTTAAGTGAACTTCTTGCGGATGAAGGCTATGAAGTAATTACCGCAAAGTTGCAAGTGGAAGCAATGCAACTTTTGGAAACAGTAAAATTCGATTTGTTGTTGCTTGATGTATCGTTACCTGACGGAAATGGTTATGTAATATGTACACAAGCAAGACAACATCATATACCGGTTATTTTTATAACCGCAGCCGCAAATGAGTTGAGCGTAGTAACAGGACTGAATTTAGGAGCTGATGATTATATCACAAAGCCCTTTCGTCCACTTGAATTGCTGTCACGTATAAAGATGGTTTTAAGACGAAACGGTAAAGTTCAATCAGTTTTTGAAATTGAAGATTTGCGAATTGATACAAATAAAGCTTGTGTATTAAAAAACAATAGGGAAATATTCTTATCAGCTCTGGAATACAAAATTTTGCTCGTCTTTATTCAGAATATTGGGATAGTATTGTCAAGAAATAAGCTTTTAGAGGCAATATGGGATTTTGCCGGTGAGTTTGTGAATGACAACACTCTTACTGTATATATCAAACGGCTCAGAGAAAAGATTGAAAATGATCCCCAAAACCCAACTATTATTAAAACGGTTAGAGGTATTGGCTATAAAGTTGGTGATTAAATGTTTCTTTTTGTGAATCCTGAAATAAAAAAACTTTCCTTATGGCTTGTTGCAATTACCGTTTTAGGTACTATCTTAGGTTTTGCTATAAATATATATTCAGGCTTATTAGTTCTGTGCGTATGTATAGCTCTTATTACTGTCTTTTTATTTTATACCAAAGCTCGATATCGGGATATAGGTGTATTATGCGATAAAATTGACAATCTTTTGTATGGAAACGATAACTTTAATTTAGAAAACTTCAAAGAAGGGGAATTATCTGTTTTACATGATGAAATATATAAGATGACAATTATGCTACGTGAAAAAAACGAAGCGCTTAAGAAAGACAAAACCAACCTCACAGAAGCAATCGAAAACATATCTCATCAACTTAAAACTCCTTTAACATCGGTGAATATACTGCTTTCATTTTTATCTAAGAATGATTTAAGCGATGAAAAAAAGAGTGAATTATTATATGAAATAATCAGTTTATTATCAAGGATTGATTGGCTGATTACCTCTTTATTAAAAATGTCACGCATTAATGCAGGAGTTGCTGAGTTTCGAAAAGATAATATAAGCGTGAAAAATATGCTTAAAAAAGCCGTTGAACCACTCGAGATTGCATTAGATTTGAAAAACATAGACCTTAGTATGGAATGTGAAGACAATGTGCGATTTTTAGGTGACAGTGACTGGACGGCTGAGGCTATCGGCAATATTATTAAAAACTGCTTAGAGCATACTCCAAGCGGAGGAAAGATTGAAATAAAGGCAGAAGAAAACCCAATATTCACGCAAGTTACGATAAGTGATAATGGTACAGGTATAGATAAATCTGATATAAAGCATATTTTCAAGCGTTTTTATAAAGGTAAAACCTCATTTCAAACTGGCTTTGGTATTGGTCTTGCTTTGTCTTCAATGCTTATATCAAATCAAAATGGCACTATACAGGCAGACAATAACAAATACAACGGTGCATGTTTTACCATCAAGTTTTATCATGATCAAGTTTAAAGCTGCCTAAGAGGGCAGTTTTTTATTTTAGATAATATCATAAAAATGACAAAACTGTCATTTATTATTCACTGTGCTGTCACTTTATTCAATTATAATAATATTATAAATTTAATTAAGAGGTGATCTTATGGAAATTCTACGAGTAGAAAATCTATGCAAAACATACGGTAAAGACGATAACATGGTTAAAGCGCTTGATAACGTGTCATTCAAGGTCAATAAAGGTGAATTTGTAGCGATTGTAGGTCCTTCCGGGTCTGGTAAATCCACTCTTTTACACATTTTAGGCGGTGTAGACATTCCTACATCCGGTAAGGTTTATGTTGATGGCAAAGATGTTTATGCTCAAAACGAAGAGCAGCTCGCCATATTTCGGCGCCGTCAAGTGGGTCTGATATATCAATTTTATAATTTGATTTCTGTTTTAAATGTGGAAGAAAATATTAGTTTGCCAGTATTACTTGATAATAGAAATATAAATAAGGAACGATTGGATGATTTGCTCCAATCTCTTAGTCTTTCGGACAGAAAACATCATTTGCCAAATCAGCTTTCTGGTGGACAGCAACAGAGAGTATCAATTGGCAGGGCCTTAATCAACGCTCCGGCAGTAGTACTTGCCGATGAGCCAACAGGCAACTTAGACAGCAAAAACAGCCAGGCAATTATTGAATTGTTAAAACAATCTAACAAGAAATACAACCAAACTCTTATTGTAATAACTCACGACCATGATATCGCGCTTCAAGCACAACATATCATTTTTATTGAAGATGGCCGTATAACACGAGATGAGGTGATATAGTCATGAATGTTACAACAAACTTATCCTTACGTTATCTCAAACAAAACAAAAAACGTACCGCCATCACAATAATAGGGGTAATTTTAGCGACGGTATTACTCACTGGCGTGATTTCAATGTTTACCAGTCTGCAACACTCACTTATTAAGTATACTATCAGTCAAACTGGGAATTGGGATGCACAGTTTTTAGATGTTCAATATAAAGATGCAGGAGCCATAACTAATAGTGCAGAGGTAAAAACCTCAATGATAAGCCATGATCTAGGGTTCGCTATGCTGAATACCCCACAATACAGCTATAAACCATATATTTTTCTTTCTGCATATGACCATAATAAGCTCGCAAACTATCCTTTCAACCTTGTTTCCGGAAGACTTCCTGAAAACACGGAAGAAATTGCTTTGGTGAATGATTTAAGTAACGACCAAAACTACCATATTGGCGATAAGATTACTCTCAATGTTGGTCAACGGGCGTTAGCAGACGGTAGTTTCGTGCCTGCATTAACTCCAATTACCCAAAAAGAAACCCTTACTCAAACCAAAACTATGACCTTTACTGTAGTAGGTATTATTGAGCAACCTACTTTTATTTCAAGCTTCATACCAGGATTTACAGCGATTACTTTTCTTGACAGACAATCACTTTTATCTAGTGACGTTATTGATATCAGTATATTGGCAAAAACTCCGGCTCAAATATATAATTTTGCTCCAAATCTTGCTAATGCAGCACATATTCAGTCTAACTATCTTGGATATAATAAGGATTTGTTAGCATTTGAAGGCATAGGACCTAATTCGTCTTACTATGCTTTTGCCTTAACTGTTGGCGGTATACTGCTGTTTATTATCATTCTCGGTTCTGTGACCCTAATTTACAACAGTTTTGCTATCTCAGTGAGTGAACGTTCAAAGCAGTTCGGTATACTGTCAAGTGTAGGTGGCACGCACAGGCAAATGCGAAAAATAGTATTATTTGAAGGATTTTTCATCAGTTTAATCGCAATACCCATAGGCCTTTTAATTGGCTTAGGCGGCTTAACCTGGTTACTGACCCTGATAAAACCCTTGTTCTCTTCAATGTTTAAACGCGGCAGTGAAAATTTGAATGTCTCTCTTTATGTGCAACCAATTTGGATATTATTATCGGCAGTTTTAGGTATATTTACCGTCTTTATTTCAGCGCTTATTCCCACGTTTAAGATTAATAAAATTTCTGCGATGGATGCTATCCGTCAAACAAGAGAAACTGAGATAAATCCCAAAAAATTAAAAGTATCTCCTGTCATAAGAAAACTTTTCGGTACTGAGGGCTTTCTTGCCATGAAAAACTTTAAACGAAACCGCAAGCGGTATCGCACCATTATTTTCTCACTATCGCTGAGTATAATTCTGTTTATAACCATATCTACTGCTACTTCTTATATGACCACTTCAGTGCGACTAGCACAGGGTTCTATGAATTATAATATCGGTGTTGGGCTAATTGGCATCGACAGCAATTCCACGAAATTTATACAGAATATCAGTAGTTTTCAAGGCGTACAGGATTATTCGGCATTAAGAGAATTTAAAACGGGGGCACATTTCAATACGGCGGGTATAGCGAATCCCCTTTTGAATATTGATGGCTTTAAATCGAATTCTCAAATGGTGTATATTTACTCGTTAGGGGATGCTAAACTGCAAAAAATTCTTGATGGTATTGGTGGGGATTTAAACGAATACGCAGATACAAGCAACCCTGCAGGTCTTCTGATAAACTACAGCATTTTTAACGGCCCCGGCAAACGTATAGAATCAAAGGTATTTAATAACATACCCGATAAAATCACAATCAACGGCGACAAGTCAGATATGGAATTATCAATCATAAACACTACAAACGATACACCTATAGGCATCAATTCTATTTTACAGCCAGGACTTCATATTATTGTTTCGGATAAAGTGTTTGACGCTATTGAAAATCAAGTATTATCAAGCGGCGAATTACCATTTACACAAGTGTGTATCATGAGCAGTGATGTAAGTAATACAATAAGCAGCTATAAACCAATCGTTAGCTAATTTGTCTATAAACGCTTCTTATGTGATGGATATCAATTCCGCTTTAAACAATCAACATAACATAATGATGCTCATCGAAATATTCACATTCGGTTTCATCGGTCTTATAACCCTTATCGGTATTTCTAATGTGTTCAATACAATTTCTACAAGTGTTAGACTGCGTAAAAAAGAACTGGCTATGCTCAAGTCAATTGGCATAACCCCTAATTCATTTAATAGAATGATGAACTTCGAAAGCTTTTTCTATGGATTAAAAGCATTGTTATACGGTTTGCCTATAAGTTTTGTGATTTGTGTTGTATTATATTACAACTTTATACGTCAATTTGTATTTAATTTTACTCTTCCCTGGATTAATATTTTAGGATGTATTTTAGGTGTATTCGCTATTGTTTTTGGAACAATGGTTTATGCAAGCATTAAAATAAGAAAAGAAAATATAATAGATGCTTTAATTAGTGATATTACATAATTCAAATTTTCTTTAACACCGAATAAAGGAGTCTATGTAGTTAAATGCACAGACTCCTTTGAATTTTATTATTACCGCTTCTAATTTTAATGCCTTGATTTTATCGGTGAGCTGATCATAAGTGAGAAGGTATTCATTCAGGGTTTCCTTTAGCAGGTCATCCAGTTTTAATGATTTCAGCCATATCAGATGCTTCTGTGTCCAATGGCTTCTACCTTCGGTGAAGTGATATCCATGACGTAGGCATATGGCAAGGATCTGTTGCTTGATAAACTGTTTTAAAATCTTTGGTGAATTCTTTATAATTTTTTGTAGGTACAAACTTTATCGCATTGCGAATTAAATGAACAATACATCGTTGCACAACAGTTTCTGGAAATACTGCTTTAACACCTTGTTTCAATCCTGAAAGTCCATTCCTTAACATAAAGAATATATCTTCAACGCCACGTGTTTTAAGCTCATCAAAAATGTTTAACCAGAAATGTGCATTTTCGGATTCTCCACCTATCCAAATGCCTAAAATATCTTTAATTCCATTTAAATCATAGCCTAAGATGGTATAGATAGCATTTCTCTTGGACTTTCAGTAATTGACATTTCCTTAATTAAATAAACATCTTCTTACATCTTATTTATTCATTTTTATCTCCTAAATTCTTTAATTTATTATAATAGCAGTTACTAAAAATAACCATTTTCTTTTTGTACATATTTATAAAAAAAGAATAAATAAAATAAGAATGGAACAATTTCCAATCCTATTATTTATGATTATTTAAATTATTTTAATGGTGCTGGTAATTAGACTCGAACTAACAACCTCTTCCTTACCATGGAAGATTTAAGAAATTTATTTAAAATAATTTAAATTAATTTATGTAATTATATAAAGATTATTTTATCAAAATTGATCCTTGACTAATAATTTTTAAAAAATATCTATTTAATTTTTTTTATATAAAAACGGACAAAAAAAGGACAAAATTTTATATGTTTCCTTTATCAAAATGCGAGGAGATACGATTACTGCTTGTTGAATTTTTGGATATTGTAGGCAGTAACATATTTTCATGTTCCAAACAACATTCTAGAGTCCCTAGAAATTAGAGTATTACAATACAACACCCGTCATTTCCACTGTGTCGTCATGCCCAAGTTGTTACAAATTTTTTATCTTTTTCACTAGTTCGACACACTCTTCCTTTATTGTGTAAGACTACCTATTTTAATACATATTAGCACCCTGATTAAATTTTTGGCACCCTTGATATGTATATGCTCACATAAAGAAAAGCTACGAACCCCTGTCTTATGCAGAAGTTTTTACGAGTATCATCTACTTTTATTTACTATACCTATATTATTCTTACCATTTGCGTTTATGCTCAGTTATATCATAGCCAAAACTATATCCATGCTTTTTAGATACTCTATCAATAAATGCGCAAATAACTTCTCTTTTCATCAGTTTCTATTATGCAATAATCTGTGTATTCATTTATTTGATTTATTATTCCTACTAAGTCCTCAACTAGTTCTATGTATTTTGATTCTCAGCTTTGTATAAAAATGAATATAATGATTTTGATAAAACTTGAATAGCCTTCTTTATATCTTTGTCATAAGAACCCAACTCTTTTTGAAAACGAATAATGCCCTCCCTAATACTCTCAATATCATCATTAATCCCTTGTTCTTTGCTTATATCTATATTAAAAATTTTATTTATAATATCCTCTGCTTTTGAAATGGAATTTGTCTGTATCGTGTTATAAACATAATAGGAAGTACATCAATCGAGATTATGGCACTTTATATGGATAAAAGAAGTTGGAAAGCGATTAACTTTTAGAGTAAGAATGAACTACATTTATTAACTCTGCACGTTTTTTAGGTATGGCAACAATCTTCAATTTGATTCCTGACCTTTGATGACGAGTATCAAAACTGTTTATCATAGCCAACAAACACTTAAATGTCATTTCTGAACTGTCAAATCCCGTATCACTAAGATTGTTGTTATCTCCTATTAATGGGACAGCGATTGTTTCACCATGATTTTCATTAACAATGGTTTCAAACAAACCTTGTAATGACTTCTCATAGAAATCTTTTGGTTGCTTTGTCTTTTTTCTATCAGTAAAAACTAATAAATAAACTTTTTTATCATCATGCTGTATCTTAATTGTTTTTCCGTACTTATGCGGTGCAACACTGCTTCCTAATTCTGCGGAAATTAAAGATTCAAGCCGTTGAGTACCGTTAGGAAAATATTTATTTATATAAATCCCCAGCAATGAATCAGGAGCAATCCATTCACCAATTGAGCTCACGTCATAATGGCGGTTTGTTGTGATGACAAAACATTTTTCTTCAAATAAATCCCCAAATTCAAACGATATGTCGGATTTTCCAACCGTTATTAGCTTGAAGTTACGTCTTACCATAGCTATATTAAATGGAATTATAAACGCTAATGCAAAAGAAGCAATAACTATTAACAGTGCAATATAGTTATATTTTTCATCAAATGGAACAACCGCCACTAACCCTATTATAGCAGCTATATATCCAAGCCAAGTAAAATATTGTGAACAAGCATACTTTATGTAACTCATCATATAGGCATAGCCAACTTATCAAATGCGTCTTTTACACTTTGATAATCCCAATAAAGTTTGTTGTCTGTACCACGCATAACCATTTTTGCGTGAGCCTTTGCAACTTTAACAACCGAATCGATACACTTGCTCTTGTCAACTGTTGTCGAATTGTAAAGAACAATAATCGGCAGATTATTTCTTACAGCATAATCGCATTCAAACTCAACATACGATTTATTGGTTTTGTATTTATACTGGCAATAGCTATACGATTTACAATAAATACAATAACCACTGCGTAAACTTTTTGTTTTATCACCGATGATAAGTACAAACCATTTAGAATAGTCAAGGTTTTGTGAACAGTTCTTTTTAATGTTACAGTTATTTGTGTCATCACTTAAAATCTGACTTAATTCGTGAGCGTCACTGAAAGTCAGTCCCAAGTGTTTACTACTGTTCCATTTCATTAACTTATCAACAGCGTCCTTGTCGTCAGTCCAATCAGCAGAAATGTAAGTTCTTGTTCTGTAAATCATAATATTTCTCCTCATATTTATTTTTTCTTCGCTTTATAGTCATAATATAATCACAAACCAACATCCCTTTATTACTATAATGAGACTTGTTTAAATCGTCAAATTACTATTTATCGGGCTATCTAAATCTATTAATATTCTATCATTTTTACCTTTATTTGTAAAATGAAAGCATAAATATGTTCCCTCTCACAAACCTTAATTGAATATATACCATTACTTTATGTTCCCTCAATTAACGGTATGAATATTGACATGTTCCCTCAATGAACTTGTTTTAAATTAAAAGTAACAAAACCATTAACAACTCCAAATTTATGGATTTGTGTAATGGTTTGCTAGTTTTTTATGTCAATCAACGTATGTTCAACATATTATCAACGTCATATATTTTGGTTATTTTCGTTCAAGCAATACTACAGTTTCCACGTGGATCGAGTTGATGGAATTGCTGTTATTAGGCATGCTCGTTTGTGGGAACATATCAATCGGTTTTTTGGCTGTTTTGTCGGAAATCGTGGTATGTGGGAACATATCAACCACGACTATTTCAAAGTCGGTATCTTAACATTCTTCAATATAACACCTAAGATTGCCGCACCCAACTCAAGTGCGCCAGCTATTAAATTTAATCCGTTCTTAATTATTCCTCTTAGAAACTCTTTATTTTCAGTATCTTTTACTGAAATACGATCTGCGACAATTATCATTTGTTCTGTAATTTGATTTCTATCTTCAGCACTAATTGATTCCTTTTTCAATTTTTCGCTAAGGCTATCGAGTATTTTCTTATAGGCTTCAATGGATTATTTCTGGCTTTCACCATTTGCTTTCATTGCGTTATTGCACATTGTATTTAATTGTGACAGCATGTTATTTGCTAATTCAGCATAAGAAGGGAAATGCCCAATAATTTTAATTGCAACTTCTTTATCCATATTCGGAATTGCAGAAACGATCCCCATAATTTTCTCTTTCGACATATTTCTGAAGCTGTCGATAGCCAAAGCCTTCTTTACCTCATCCTCAGTTACCATAGATTTTGCCATAACTTTTTCTCCTATTTACAATTTTTTTATTAACCCCATGTATATTATTAATTCGTGTTTCCATTGCGTTCTTATATTTTCTTATTAGATTTTTTCTTGTAAACCTAATCAAATACCAATTGTTCTTTTACCAATAAGTGACAACTTCATTTTTGCATAATATATCCGGTATATGGATATTCACCTAGTTCCATTAGCTCTTCTAGAAATTTTTCAAATTTGATTCGTACTCCGCCTTGATACCCTCCATAGAACATTAGGTGCCATTTACCGTACTCGTTAAAATAGCTGTCATAAAAACAAATTTCGGCTTGTCCATCTTTATATTTTTTGGAACACCGGTGATCCCATACAACACCTACACAATTATTGTTAACATCAATTACCATTGGATAACGTTCACCTTTGTTGATTATTAACTTCCGCCCATATCTATAAGATTCTGGAGCGATTTCCATTTTAATAACAAAATTATTTTCTGCACCTTTCATACTTACTCACCTACTTATTTTCATCATTAAATTTATTTGAAATTTTTATTAAAGATCCAAATGATCATAAAATATGTGTTGAATTCTTTCTCTTTCCATTTCCTCAGTTATTTTTTTGCTTTGAATTAGTTCAATTTTGGTTACTTTTCCTGTCGCCATTTCATAATGAACAGCATAGTTGTGAAATTCTTTACAATCTGGACAAACAAATCCTAAAGATTCCATTAACCACTGTCCCATTGGCAGTACATTGTTGCATTTTGGACAACCTTCTTTACTAACCTCTTCTTGGTGTTTCCAAAACAAGTTTTGAGGCAAATTTTTTGAATAATCCTCAGCATTTCGTAGAATAATGATATTTTTACTCATAATACTCATACACCTTTCTTTAACTAAATTTTGGTTCTCGATATTGTTTATACATTCAACTTCCCAATATAATATCATAAGAAATTGTTGTCGTTAACTAACAAAGTTTAAATTACCAACCTACCTTTATTTATTAAAGAGTTTTATATTATTTTTTCAAGATGTTGTACATTTCAACTGTTCTTGAAGTAGTTATCAATGATATGAAAACCTTTTAAAATTTCTGGTGATGATAATTCTTCAATCAAATCCGGAGTATTATTAGCTTTAATATTAGAAAGTGTGCGATTTGATTTTTCACGAGCCTCAAAACGCAATGCGTCTTTAGCAAATGGAATCTCCAAATACCTCTCAAGTAGATATAAAGTAGTTAATCTCTGTTGCCCATCAATCACTTCGTAAACATTGTTATCTGTTTGATTAACAATCAAATTCCCTAAGAAGTAATTTTTATTTGAACCGTCAATAGAACTTTCAATATCTTCAATTAATTGTTCTATTTGTGTTGTACTCCAAGCATAATTACGTTGATAAATCGGCACAAGATAATTGATATTTTCAAAAACTTGTGATACCGATATTATTTTTAAATCGTTATTCATTTCTTATCACCATTCCATTTACAGATCAATTCATACACTGCTTTGTATTTCTCTTTATTATTTTCAATAATATCTGGATTCTTAAGTACTAATAACTTCAGTTCTTCTGGATCAGACATTTCACTAATTGCAGAAAACATATCAATTCCTAAATTTGCTCTTTCATGTTGACCTTTTGCATATTTATTAATAGTCTGCGGGTACACGGCATACATTGCCAATCTTAATGAATAACTCCATGTATAAAGTTGAAACATCACAGCTTCTGTTAAACTCTCTAGACCAAACCTATCCGCAAAGAATAATAACGAGCATTCATACAGTTGCTTTATATAAATATCACCAAAACGCTTATCTGGAATTTGATTATCATCATGAAATCTTTTAATTTTGACTTTTACTTTTTCTAATAATTTTCCATAATGAAGTGTATAATTAAAAAACCTTTTCCCAGCAATCAAGGGTTGTGTCAATTGGAATTGATTCAAAATTTTTGAAGAAAGCAATTCATTACTACCATTAGCATTAAATTGTTCTACATACAGATTACTAGCCTTATGATAAATTGCATAATTATTGTTATTTGCTCCCTTTATTCCTTTAAATAAATCAATTTTACTTACAGAATAACCTATACCTTCTTTTCCCTTATACCATTGGGTCAGCGGATATAAATAGCATTTAAATAAATCATTTAAATCGTCTTGGTTAATGTTTTCCCAATTATTTATGATTTTAATTTTTTTGTTTTCATCTTCACTATTCATTTCTCGTAGATGATACGATTTTAATAAATCATGAGGTGCTAACTCTTTACCACGGGAATTTTGTGAATCAAAGAACTGAAATGCTTCTTGCTCACTGTCTGTAACAATCTGAACTATTGTGCATTGATTCAAAAGATAATTTTTATATTTTTGATGTTCATCAGCTGTTAATTCCTTTATTCTTTTAGAAAGGACACCATAATTTGTGACAATGGCATCATTCGATAATTTGCTGTATTTCTCATTCAACATACTTTGGTTATCGCCTAAACAATAAAGCAGAATTGATAACGTAGTCAGTCTTTGTTGACCATCAACAATATTATATTTTCCAGAGAATTCTTTGTGTAAGATCACAGATCCCAGACGATATTCATTAATTCCGTCTTTAAACGCCTCATATGTATCAATAAATAAAGTATTACTTGATTTCACGCTCCAACTATATGGTCGTTGATATGAAGGCAAGGTTAAATTTATAGCAAGTAACTCTCTTAATTTGGTTATTTTTAATTCATCTTGAACTAGTGCCAATATTCTTCTCCTCATTTTTCTAAATTCCAAATTATTTATTAGTTTTTATTCTTTATTTGAATCTACATACAATCGCAATTGTAACTGTTCGATATTTTACACTGCCTTCCAAAAACACTTTTAATGTTCGTAACCATCTTGCTCTTGGTGTTTCATTAATATAATTTTTTTCTTTAATATCCGTGAAGCTCTTGATATTTTTGTTTTAAAAATGCCATTGTAAATTCTTCCAACTTTTGATATCTTGAAGGAGTGGATTCGCATAGATGCAATTAATAAGAATTTTTTCACAATATATAATTCTTTCCGGTCTAATACATATTCATCTATAGTATATAATATTTTGTTTTTTAAGATATTAGCAAATTTATTTTCTATCTTCGCATTAAATTCTTTTTATAAATCAGTAGGATATAATTCATTTATTGCAAAAATCTTTTCACATTTTTGATTTTCCTTTAGTTCTTTTGTATTAATATTATAAATTGAAATTCTTTTAGCAAACTTCCTTAATATTAACCGAGGAGTAAAATGATTATTATATATTCCGCCATATAATTCCTTTCATATTTTATTTAAATTAACTTATCACATGCTTCTACCTTTAATAAAATTAAGACTTGAGAGGTAGACTGTAAAAATTGTTTTATATAGTTAACCTTATTTTTTTTTACTTCCCAACTCGGATAAGTGCTGTAGATACAAAAAATAATTCTTCTTTATTTAATGCTTGTGAATACAAATTATTAACCTGCCATAAGCCACTTTCAATTATTTTGTCTTTAGGACTATATCGACCTATCCAATTTTCTGAAGGAAGACACTCTGAACAGCTGGATACAGTTCCTATAAGTCTTGTTTCGAAATAGTTCCTATCTATTTTGGAAGAAACATCAAGAATACAAAAGCTGATATTCGTTTGGATATAATCTGATATTTGTCTTTCTAAATCTTTTTCAAGTACTTTATCTATAAGTAAAGAATATTGTTCCTTATTTTTTTTACTGGTTGTATCTAATTCCCAAACCGAAAGATACGGGCTATTATTTATATTTAAAATACATCTTCCAATATTCTTTCTAAAAATACTCCTGTTCTTATTTTCATTTTCGAAATGTTGAAATAACCGGCTTCTTAGTTGATCATCTCCTGTGTGAGAACCAATCCGGACAATTCTATCAGCACCGTGAGCCATTTCTCCTTTTTCAAACATAATATAAATACCGTTTTTAGGAATTGAATCATATCCCATACTGAAATCAAATTGCTTTCCTTCACGGATAATCTCATGTAACTTTGCACATAATTCAGACATTACAGGTTCTCTTTATAGAATTTCAGCTGTTTTCCAATGGATAATCCCTTTAATGGAATTGAATAATGACGGATATTATCAACTAAATATTTGCGATATTTATCTCCTGCTAAGAAGACAAACTCATCATTTTCTATATCAGCAGATTTTGATAGTTTTTCAATTACTTTATTTGCCTATTTTCTTATATCTTTATCCGTTTTGGTATTCAAAGTTTCATTATATGGTTCAATCCATGCTGATTCTTCAAGTAAACCATATTTTGCGGAAAGAATAAAAACTAAATCAGCTCCTAGTTTCTTCGAGTATTGATATGCCCCCTTAAAAAGTGGACTGATATACATATCTTTTGCCATTGAAGGGCTGTTTTTCTTTTTCGATACACATGAAATTAATACAACAAGCAATTTCAAAATCTCCTTTATCTATTCGTTAATAACTTAATATATTTGTCTAATACTTTCGCTTATATATAGTGAAGAGAAGATAATATTCTTGCTAAATATATATTTTAGTTGAATGTTAAATTACTTTTATTGAATTAACTCTTTTTTTTCTTCTTTTTTACTTAACATGTTAGCTTTATTAAATACTAACGGAACTAGTAAAGCTGATAGTAAAATCTTATATATGTCAAGTATATCTTCAAAATTTTGATACCTAGAATCAGGAATAAAATCATAGTTATTTTCTGAAATATAAAGCAAACCAATAAATGAAGAAATCACTATTAATATCAATATATCATTTAATTTTATCCCCCAATAGAAATTTGTAGATCTTTTTTTCACTAAATAAATTAACCCCTTATATATAAAATAAAAATTAATTATTATAGCATTAATAAAAGCAATGGCTATAAAAATTGTCAGGCTGTTAGTAAAAATTTTTGCATTATGATAAGTATAATACATTAGTTCTGTTAATGGAAATCTTTTGGGGAAAACGACAATAATCATTAGATAAAAAATAAATAAAATGTAAAACGATTGAAGAATTATGGTACTTTCACTATTATTAACCTTATCCTTCATACGATAATAAAAAGGTAATGCAATAAATGAAGTTAAAATAAGAAATAAGGATAATACTATATATGCATTTTTAAAGCCATAAATAATCCAAATTATCACTGGGACCCAAATAATTGATCCAAAAGATATTAAAATACCTGCTATAAAGAAAATAGATAAAAATATACTAATCGCTTTGCCCAAACGAGTTTCTTGATTATCGATTACTTTTGTAATATTGTTATTCAAATCATCATATGCTTTGACTGTTTTTTTAACTGTCTTATTTTTTAGATGCTTATCTAAAGTTACTAAAAATGTAAACAATACAATAACGGCATTGATAACGAACAAACCCCAGAATAACACAATCACTAAAATCCCTCCAAATTTTTATCTAATTCTAATTGAATTCTCTTTTCAAAAAAAAATTAAAATATGTTCTTACTATTATCACCAAATTATACCAAGTCATGAAATACAGTTTTTTTATCAACTTTATTAAAGACTCTTATTCAGTTACAAACTATGCTATAATTCTTTAAAATTAATATTAATATTAATATTAATTCTTTTTTCTTTATAGGGTTACTCCTAGCTTATGATATATATTTGTTTTATCAAATAACAATCTAAAAATAAAATATTATCATGGTCCCTAATAATAGTGATAAAAATATATAAACTGAAGTGTCATACTAGTAATTACTGTAATTAATCATGCTAATAATGTTACACCATGATAGTAAGTGAGTTCTTTGCAAATTTCCCAATAGTTTCTTGAGTAAATTTTTAATGTTAAATTTTTTTCATATTTATTTTAGTATGTTAAGATAATTTAAAGAATTTTATTCAAATCATATTTATATGTATTTTGCCTTTTTTCTTCTGCAATATCTAAATATTTTTGTGGATTAGATAGAAAAGTATCTACTGCAACCAAACTAATATAGGAGTCATAATCAGAATCAAATAAATCATCGCATTTATTTTTTTTATAATCTTTCTTAACATTCATCATATTATTTCTAACTAAATTATCAAAATGCTTTATTGTATTTACTTTTTTTTGGGTATTACATTTACTGCAAGTGTGAGTATTTCTGACTATTAACATTGGTTCAGCCTCTGGTGTATAAATAGCAATTACCCCATTCGTTTTATTAGAAGTTCTATCCTCCAAGGAATAACGTAATTCATCATAAAGCCAATCATCATAATCTCCTGAATTGTCCTTTCTGTAATTAACTGCCATTGGAGTCAATAAAACTAATGTAATCGAGGTATCACTTAATTTCTGATATATGTATTTTTTAATGGTTTCATCTGTCATTTCTTTTCTATCCTTGTCTTCAGATTTGTCAATAGCGAAATTCATTTCAACTAACTTATCAACTATTGTTTCTTTTAATTGATGCCCATCTTTATATCTAAAAGACATAAATATTTTTTTCTTAGCCATACATAATCCCTCCATATAATACTATTTAATTGATGGATAGTAAATTCCATCTTAATCTATAAACTTATTCTTGTTTCTCTCTTATTCGTTTAATAATTTTTTGAATTTCATTAAAAATAATTATGCTATTTTTACTTTTTTCCAATATATCAATACTATCTATTAAATACCAATATTTTTCTTGATTATCCTTTTACAATTCTGTCAATCAATTTTTTGCCACATAACCAGTTGAGCCAATTGGAATTACAAATACTCCTAATTCATTTGCAATTGTCGAATTCGACTTATATACTCCGTTGGAATACCACAATTTGGTCATCTTATGTTAATTTATTACCAAACATAAATATAATAATTTCACATTGACCTATTAATTCGATGTCTATAGGCACTCCAAATTTGTTGTGGATCTTGATTTTTGGTCGATTTTTGTGGAAAAGGTTTTAATATAAAATGATTATCCACATCTAAAGTATTTGCATTAATATACCATTTGATGGTACCTTCAATCACATAACCTCCTACCCCTAAACCATAACCTGATACAATTTTATAATCATTTGATGATTAAATATTTCCGATAATGATTTCAACAAAGTATGCCAGCTTCATAAACCATTCCCAAAGTTATCAAATTCAAAAGCACTTCCAGAAATAAAATTGTATTTTTACTTAATTCCTTCTCTAATCTTTGTAAAATGTGTTATTTCCTCAAAATTATTGACTTCGATAACTTCAATGTGATAATTTGTTCAAATCATCAATTCTTAATTTTCTTATTTTACCCTTTTCGTAATTATAAACTTCTTCATTATCTTTATAATCAGCACGATCAAACTTTTTTCATAAATGCATAATGTGTTCTTTGATTTGCTTCTAATTTAAATCTAATTTTACTCAATAAATGTTCAAAGTTTGGATCTCCAAAACTATAACCAATGAAGAGAAAGTTTTAGAAACTAAATCTCCAAGTAAATTTGCAATAAACAAACTTCTCTTTTCATTATATCTTTCATAATCATCTCTAATAATAATTGCATCATTTGGTGTATTAACATCCCCATGCATTTTATATAACACAACATCGCGATTATCCGTAAATAGACTTAAATCATTTTCATCTTTTTTAACATCTACAATTTTATTTATATCATCTAGTGTTGATTCAATGAGTAGATCATAATTTGTTGTCCAATAAGTAGTAATCGGCAATCGTAGCCAAAATATTCATATCTTCACTAACTCTTGAGTCTTTACCTTAAATTGATTTAATATTTCTTCATTTATTTTATTTCTGTTTCGATTTTTACTATTATAGTAGAATTGAGCCACTGAAATTAAATCAATTTCTTTATCGATATCCAATCCAATTTCCGTCTGCAATATCTCGAATAAGCTCTTTCCAACTAATAAACCCAGCGCCCATGGATAATCCTGCTCCTGCAAAAATCGCTAAATTTTTACGTTTTAATTCCTTTATAATTCTTTTTCTATATGTTATTTTCATCAAATTATCCTCCAAAATTTTTAAATCCCTATAGTTTATTGTCTCTAAATTAATAAATAACGTTAATCATTAATACATTCCTTCAGGAGTAATCTAGTGATTGTAATTATGTATTAACTATTGTTTTTCCGTAATGGAGTTGAATAATCATAAGTATTACTTTTTCTTCTCAAAAAAGCCAAATCAATCATTTCAATAAAAATATCCAATATTGTCATAGATATGCTAATCCAATCGATTACAGATATTTAATTCCTTTAACAAAATTATCAATTATTCTTTCAGGCATATAAGAATATAAATTACGATAATCTTCTCTTGTTTTTAAAGATAATCCAATTACCAAAAGGAGAAATAATTGTTTTTCATTATCATCATGGTGCTCTTCTTCCTTGACTTAATAGTAGGTAAATTAATAATTAAAATTCCCATTTTAGGATTTAGTTCAGAATCAAACATTGCTGCATGAATTTCCCAATCAATATGCTTTCTTTTTTTGGTATTTTTACCACATAATAAATCAATACAGTAGCACTTTCTTATATATTCATCTCGATAATTTTTCTTATTGTTTCGGAAGTCTTTCCTTCATCATCGATTTCATCCTCATGAACGGAATAATCCAGAAACAATTCCCCAATATCATTCAAACGTAGCAATTCATCTTTATATTTCTGGTCATCAGCATGATAATAACTAATAAATACTTTATGTTTATTCATAATAATTCTCCTCCTAAAAATTAATTATCATAATATTTTCTTTTTCGAAAAGGCATTAGTGCCCTTTTGTTATTCACATGTATATAATTATTACACCTGCTTTGCTGCGCTAAATCAATTGCATCTACAACCCTTTTTTCTATTGTAGACCATTGTTCTAAAACGGTATATTCTTCATTATCGGAGATTCTTTGTGGAAAAATTTCATAATTAATATCATTTTTGCTATCTCCCCTATTTTCTAACATAATTCCGACTAACCCTTTCCGTTCACATAATTTTCCTTTTAATGTTTCATGGATTTCATAATCAACATGTGCACGAGTGTATGTTTCTTGTCCAATAATACATAAAGTTACAGTACAATTACTCATATATTTCGTTATATATTCAGCAATTTCTTGATGACTCCAGCCATTAAAATCCGCATTTTCTGAAACGACATAGTAATCAATATCTTTATCAGCTAAAATATTCTCCAATTTATTTTTGTATTTTGTATCGGCCCTATGATAACTTAAAAACACCCGCATATAATCTCTCCTACATGAAATTTTTCAATTATAATTTAATTTTACAATAAATTTCATATTTTGACAATAGTTAATAATTCATTGTTAAAAGTTCATGCATTTTTCAGCAATCTCAATCATCATTTTTTCGACAAGAATACATTTATCATTTTCTCGAAAATTACAAAAATATCATTAGAATTTTTAAATAAAAAACATATATAAATTATAGATAAATAATAATTTAAAGGAAATACAGAAAATTGCATTTAAATCTTATAACCACAGGAAGTATTCTTTATAATTCGTAAAACAATCCACTTATAGACAATAAGAATTTAATTGCTAAATACTGCTTATAAAATAGACAAAACCATGTATATAAAGACATATACATGGTAAGTGTTTAAAAAAGATTAATTTTAAATATTTAATATGAAGAAGGCAAGCGTAAAATAATCCTCACCTATTAATTTAGATTAATTTATGCAATAATCCTACTTTAAAAAAAGTAATATATCTATGACTTAAAGGTGTAAACAAAATGGGATTTAAGGTTTGTATATTAATCTTGGAAGATAATGGTTGTAGCCAATTTTTTATAACCTCTTATATTTATACTACCAACCTATATTTACCTTTTCACTTGTTTTGTTTTCTGCCTCTTATTAGCAAAATTATTAGTTTTATCCACCTCTAAAGTTGTCCAATTATCACATAAATTAATAGTTTCACTGTCAGGTGGATATTTTGCAAGAATCGACTTTAATTAATGTAGGTACTTTAATTGCTGTGACAGATAAAATCGCTTGTCCTTGAGATAATGATGTTATCATCTTAAAAGATTGTTCATCAATGAAAAAAACCGCATTTTTAATTTTAAAAACATCATTAGGGTTTACTAATTTGTGTATTATGTAATTGTGACATTGAGATAAAATAGTATTAGAAACATCATAAGGACGTTGTGTTACAATAGTCAAAAACAAGCCAAACTTACGCCCATCTTTTTCGATTTTTTCAAATACTTCTATACACCTTTTAGCAATCTTATCTTCATTTTCTAAATTTAAATCTGATAAATAATTATGCGCTTCATCAACAATGAAATGATAAGAATGGCTATTTTTAATTTTTATTTCTGTTTCATATCCTTATAAGACATTCACAATTTTAAACAGTTTATTTGCTAAATATGATGTGAAAATTTTTTTAAAACTTGCACCTAAATTCGATAAATTGATAATGATTAACTTTTTATTAATAATAATAATATCATTTGACGAATATTTATTATTACTTAAATCACACGTAAAAATTCGATTATAATAATATAAATTGCTATCTAACCTAGTTAACATTGGATAAATATTATTTTCATTAACATTATATTTATAGATTCGGCTTAATATATTTAGTTCAATAAATACCCTAAAATCTATAACCTAATAATAGTATTCATAATTAATCATATCTTCTAATTTATTCAAAAGTTCTTCCTTTTTTTTCTTTTAACATTTCCAATACTTCATCAGTTCTATCCCTGAGTACTCGTGTATCCATACAATACAATATAACTATTATTAACATCAAAGGAATCATTAATGGTGACGTATAATGCATCTAAAGTTTCATTTAACTTTTCTTCAATTTCAGTTCCATTATATATTGATAAGTCAGAAAAACTTAAAAAAGTACAGCCAGTTGATATTGACGTATTTAAAGAATATCTTGAAATTTTAAAAGAAAATAAAGAATCGCAAAAGAAATGGGAAGAAAGGACCAATTAAAAAAGACAAGCCAGAATGTTTCCTATAATTGATGAATTCATTGAATTATATTATGAGGTTAAGAATGGCATTCAAATAATAAAAATATTTATGAATATGACTACGAAGACAACAATTTATTTATAACACATGAGGATGGCCGTTATATTCCTTATAGTGCTTTTAGAGAAATTTTAAGACGACTTGATAAAAAAGGCACTAAATTAAGACCTCCCCAATTAATTCATACATTTGCTACAACATTTGATGATATTAACCTGAAGAACTCTACAAGCCATGGGAGGATGGAAAAATATTGATACTTTGATTAACGTATATCAGGAGCATAATGGTTTTAAAGATGAAACAATTCAGACTTTAGACTCAAAAATTCAAGTAACGGGGTAAAAGGGGGTAAAAATAGAAAATAAAAAGGTTAGAATAACTTATCCAACTATATTTTTATTGATATATTTAATAAAAATGGTGCTGGTAAACGGACTTGAACCGTTAACCTCTTCCTTACCATGGAAGTACACTACCTTTGTGTTATACCAGCAAATCCGTATGTTATTGTATCAAATTTAATGCTATTTGTCTAGTTAAAATCAATTTTTTTTCTTGGTTATTAAAACTAGTCATAAGATGTCATAAATTGTCAATCGAATACACTCGTTGACTTTCGACAAAATATTTAACAGAATTTATTGTGTTTTCATTCAACAATTTTTTTATCTCCATATTTATAATATAATAATTAAGTTCAATAAATGGAGATACTTTCTGAAACAATATTAAGAAATTAACAAAGATGATATATTGAGTTAAATCATTATAGATTTTATTTTTATTATATGGGCCATATTAAGTTGAATTCTTTGCTTTTTAACAATTTGTCGGATAAATGTCAATTGACTATACATTTCGATATTCGACAAAGTATTTAATTTAATTTTAGGTATTCTCGTTATTCTGTTTTTATTATATAATAGTTAAAAGATGGTATAGGGAGGTCTCAATGAAAGACAAGATATTATTGACAGGTTTTGAACCATTTAATGGAGAAGAAATAAACCCATCTTGGGAATTAGTCAAAACATTAAATAATAAAATTTTATCTGATTTTGAAATTATAAGCGAACAAATTCCAACGGTATTCAATAAATCAGCCAAGGTTTTAAAACAATACATAGATAAATATCAACCAAAAATTATTATTTGCTTCGGACAGGCTGGTGGAAGCCAAGGTGTACGTTTAGAACGAGTAGCAATTAATTTAGATGATGCGAGTATTAGCGATAATGATGGAAATCAGCCCGTTGATAAAACTATTTTGGAAAATGGTCCTAATGCTTATTTTACCAAATTACCAGTTAGACAAATTTCACAAGAATTAAATAATGTTAGTATTCCGAATTTTCTATCTTTATCAGCAGGAAGTTATGTATGTAACCATCTATTTTTTCATCTTATGAATGAAATAAAATCAACTGAAACAATCGGAGGATTTATTCATATTCCCTTTTTAGATAAACAGGTTGTTAATAAAAAAAACACTTTTTCTTTAGATTTAGAAACCTTACAAAAAGCTTTAAATATAATTTTAGAGACCATTATTAAGGTAGTAAAAGAATAAATCAGCCCATTAGGCTGATTTTTCTTTTTATTCCTCGTCATCATGACGATTAGTGATATGGTTAATTTTTTCCTTTGTTTTACTCATAATATCTTTAGTTGCATCCATAATATTTTGTCCTATCTTTTTGATAGGATCTGCAGCATCTTGTGCAAATTCTGTTAAATTATCTTTTACCTTATCTGCTAATCGTTGACTACTGTTTTTAGCATCATTTCCTGCTTCTTGAATATTGTCCTTAACATCATTTCCTACATCTTGAATATTGTCTTTAACATCATTTGCATATTCTTCTGTTTGTTGACCTGTTTTCTTTATTTCTGTATTATCATAATAAGTTTTATCATCCATGTTCATTCCTCCTTCTTTTAGTTAGTTTTTACAGTTTTTAGTTTACTATAAGAAGAAAAATTTACCTTTAATGGTATGAATCAATACTTTTTTTAATAATTTAGAATAAAGAATGGTGAGGAGGAATTTCCATGAATATAGATTTAAATTTTTTAAGAAATGAGATCATTGGTTCAAATACATTTTTTAATTCTCCTTATGGTAAAAGACTCATTACTTATGCCGATTATACGGCATCAGGAAGGACATTAGCGTTTATAGAATATTATCTAATAAGATTACAAGAAGTATATGCAAACACTCATACAACTGATAGTTTTACGGGACAAACGATGACAGATATATTGCATCGTGCAGAACAAAACCTTAAACGGTTTTTAGGGGCAAATGATAATAATTATATCATTCCCATTGCTACAGGAGCAACAGGAGCTATTCTTAAATTATGTGAAATTTTAGGACTTTATTTAACTCCTGGATTAAAAATGAATATAGATAATTTAATATTAGTCGCAAAAAAAGATAAACGTTACAATCAAGACATTATAAAAGATATCTTTAAACAAATGAGTGAGGAAAAACCGATTATTTTTGTCAGCCCCTATGAACACCACTCAAATTATTTAATATGGAAAGAGAGTTTTGCAGAAGTAGTAGAAATTAATTTAACAGAGAATGGTGAATTTGATTATCTTGATCTAATAGATAAACTAACTAATCCATTATATAAAAATAGAATTAAGATTGGTTCATTTTCAGCAGCATCTAATATTACTGGTATAAAATCAGATAGTTACCGAATTGCACAAATCATGCATCAGCATAAAGGTCTTGCATTTTTTGATTTTGCGGCGAGCGCACCATATGTTGAAATTAATATGAATCATGATGACAAATCGTATTTTGATGCGATTTTCTTATCTCCACATAAATTTATTGGTGGACCAGGGTCATCTGGAATACTCGTCATTAACAAGCATTTATATAGTACTCTCTATCCCCCTACTGTTGCAGGGGGTGGAACTGTCACTTTTGTTAGTCCATATTGTTATCAATTTACTCAAGATGTTGAAGCACGAGAAAATGCTGGTACTCCAGGTATTTTACAGATTATAAAGGCATCACTTGCCTTAGAACTTAAAGATACAATTGGTGTCGAAAACATAAATAAAATCGAAGAAAATATGATTACCAATGCTATGAACACTTTAAATAATGATTCTAACATTGAGATATTAGGCCCAAAAGACCCTCGAAAAAGAATTAGCATTCTCTCCTTTAACATAAAACATCAAAACAAATATTTGCATTATAAATTAGTTGCTAGACTTTTAAATGACTTATTTGGAATTCAATCCCGAGCAGGATGTGCTTGTGCGGGTCCTTATGCTCATAAACTATTAGGAATTAATAAAGAACAATCTCAATTAATAGAAGAAATCGTTACTGAAGGAATTCAATCTTTAAAACCTGGTTTTGTAAGAATCAATTTCCATTATTTAATGACAGATAGTGAAGTCAATTTTATGATTGATGCGATAAAATTCATATCACAATATGGTTATTTATTTATATCGCAATATAAAATAAATTTAAAAACAGGACAATGGAACCACAATTATTTAAATGAATATAATTCAATTGTGGATACATTTGGATTACATGATAGTATTAATGGCAGAAATAATACGGATGTAATAGACATCAAGAAAGAAGATGAATATCGCTATTACTTAAACGAAGCTCATTCTATTGCATCAAATATTCAAAAAGACTTTACACCTTCTTTTCATTCTTTCATAAACCCCAAATATGAATCTTTTCGGTGGTTTAATTTTATTTATGCTATTTATTAATTTCCGTTTAATCATGAATCAATTATTTCAATAAGGTAACAAGAAAAAGAGCAATTATATCCTAAATATTTATATAGTTTTAAGGCTACTGGATTATCTGTATTAACATATAAACGACCCTCTCATTCTCCTTCTTCATTAATGTCTTTACAATTCTTATCTCTATTTATTCATGTAATATAAATTTATTGTAACTTATATATCATTATTTTTATTATATTAGAATTAAATTCTATAATTTAAAATTATAGTTTACTGATTATTTTTTTTTGCTAAATTGATTAATTTTTTAATTGTATTCCAATTACGTATTGTAGCGTGAATATCTACCCTATATAAATTTCTCGCTAGATTAGAATTTCTCATATTTCTTTTTATAAATAAGAGATAGATTTCACGTCCAATTACTTTATAATCATTCTCCTCTTCGTTATATTTATTTATAATCTCAATTTTATCAAGTGAAAGGTCATATTTTAAAAATGATACATAAACAGGTTCACCCGTTGATAATTCTGCTTCACGGATTTTAACTTTAGCGTATGGACAATTTTTGATGATTTGCTCTAATTCAGTTAAAGTTCTAATCACAACTGGAACAACATAATGAAATACGATAAAAATCTCTTTTTCAATCATTTTACTTAAGGATAATTCATCTTCATCTGATTCAAATAGAACATTACCATTTTGATTGTAAGTTTGCACTTTTTTGATTCCCCGTGATTCAAACATATACTTTAATTCTGACATTTTCATTCTATTATGTTTACCTACATTAATTCCGTTTAAAAACGCTATAAAAACCATCTTTCTCTCCCTTTTGTATAACTATTACAATATATACTTACATATTTTTTTCTTATTGAACTTTTTTACCAATGATGTTTGGATAATATTTACTAATTTCTTTATTTTTATAAATTCCCATTTATCATTATTAATCCTTAAGCTTCAATTGAAACTAGTATAATTATAACGAAAAAGTTTTTTTATTAAAAGTTATTTAATAAAAAACATAATAATAACCACATATATGATTCAATACAACCTAACAAAATTATAAAACTTATCTCATTTTTTCAAATTAAAGCCATATATTAATAAAAGATTGTAATTGAAGATTAGTATTTCAATTACGTCTTCAATATTCAAAACAAAGGTGAACTTAATTCCTTAAAATTTATCTTTAAGGAATCAAACTCACCTTTGTTTTTTAAAAAAAATACTTAATATTAATCCTAAAAATATAACATACGATTTTCATCTATGTTATTAATATGTGTCATAGTTGAATAATTTGAAGTACATTATCAAGCAACAACTATATTAATACTAATGTTGATACAATAGGTATAATTTTAACAATATGTTCCCACAAACAACATGTGTTTGTGATACTGTAAGCCTAGTATTACGCGTTAAGTTGTTTTCGCGTTATTGTGCGGCCCCCTAAAATCTGAACTGCTCCCTGTCAAGTGGACAGTGTAAAAAAATTAAATAATTTGATGATTAATGGCTTGATTCCGAAATTCAATCGGAGTTAAGCCATTTAATTTAGCTTGAAATCTATTATTATTGTAAAAATCTATATATTCTTCAATTGCTTGGATTAATGCCTCGGAGCTATGAAATTGGGTTAAATAATACATTTCACATTTTAATGTTCCCCAAAATCCTTCCATAGGTCCATTATCGATACATTTTCCAACCCTAGACATACTTTGTATAGCTCCTACGGCATCAAGCATGCCTTTAAATATCTTACTTGTATATTGATAACCACGATCACTATGAAATAGTGGCTTAGCGTCTGGATTATTTTCCATCGCTTTTTCAAAGGTTTTAAAAACGAGATGATTATTATTTGATGGTCCTATCTTATAGGCGACTATACTCTTATCATGTAAATCAATAATCGCGCTTAAATACTGCTTCTTGGTCGAACCAATGACTTTAAATTCCGTCACATCTGTCAACCATTTTGTATTCGATTCTAATGCTTCAAAATCCCTATTTAACAGATTTCCAGCTACTTCTTCAGGTTTTGATTTCCTATATCCTGGTCTTACTAATCTTATTTTGGATTTAATATTTAAAAGTCTCATTAAGCGTCTGATGCGTTTAACATTGTAATGTTTATGATTTAAACGATTAATCCATAGTGTCATTCTTCGGTATCCTAGAATGCCTTTAAACGTATCGTGATAACCTTGAATAATCTGACATAATTCATAATCAATCTTTTCTTGTTCTGTTTCTTTGCGATTTAGCCATTTATAATATGAACTATGAGGTATTTCGAGGATTACACACATGGTTCTTATCGGATATCCCTTTTCTTCATGAAGTTCCTTAATCGTAATATATTTTAATTCTTGCTTGATCTTTTGGTTAATTCCCACCCTCCTTCTAGTTTGATAGCTTTTTTTAATACTTCTTTCTCCATCTTTAATCGTTCAATTTGGGCTTCATATATCTGCTTTTGTCTATTAAATTTCTCAACTTCACTTAATTCTTCAATCGACTTATTTCTACCTCTACGGTCTTGTAATCCTTGTTCGCCTTGTTCTAAATACTTGTTTACCCATTGATATACTTGACTGTAGGGTTGTCCAAAGTGTTCAGCTGCAAGCTTATATGATTGTTCATGTTCTAAGTAATATTTAACGATTTCTAATCTTTCTTCAAAAGTAGTCTTTTTTGACTTGGTCATATAAATCTCTCCCTTAGGATTATAATCCTTTATTTCTATATGACCATTATACTTCTTAATCCAGTCTCTTAGTGTTTTTTTACTATAAATTTGATATTTTCTTGCTATATCTTCTAGTGACCCTACACCATTAATATAATCACTTATCGCATTCATTTTTAATTCTTTAGAATATGCTTTATTTCCTTGTTTTTCATCGAATGCTATTTCACCCATACTAATATAATTGATTAACCATTCTCTAAATGATTTTTTATCACACCCTAGTTCATTAGCTATTTGATTTACAGACTTAATTCCTAACTGATATTCATTAATTGCTTTTAACTTAACTTCTTTACAATATCTAACTTTTTTTTCCATAAAAAATGATCCCCTTTCTTTATTAGTACAATTTATTTATTTGTACTGTCTACTTTAAGGGAATCATATCAATCATAGGGGGGTCGTTTTTTCAGATGTTTGAACCTTTACGCAATTAAATAGTTAAATATATAAACAGCCATCATCTTCACAGTGTCGTCATGACCATGTTGATACGATAGTTATATTGTCATATCAAATTTCATAGAAAAATATATAAATGTATCTACAAAAATGTTGCATATTTGGGATACCCTGAGCTTAGTATTACTTAAGAGGTATGAGTAAATTAAAAGACCTAAGCTTATCTGCTTAGATCTCTTACTTCAGTATATTGAATATCTTTACCCACACTTCTTGATAAAGAACCTTACCTTGGTATCTCATCCATGAGTCTATAACCTATTTCTTGCCTAGCAGTTCATCCAAGCAACCATATTTTTTACCAAAACCAATCATACTTAATATAACTGCGACAATGTTTAATACGTATGAAAGTCCAACGATAACCGATAGAAAATCATCAACAAATCCAAGCATGTAAACAAAGACCATTCCTATGTTAAACAACATGAAAATAAACCAATAGTATTTGCTTAAATGATACAGTCTAGACTTACTTAGCATAAAACTTATGGCAATAACTAATAACAAAGTACAAGTGATAATAAAATCGATATAAGCATAAGCTTTAAAATCTAAGAAATATTTAACTAAAGCTGAAGATAACATTATGCCTAGACCAATTAACACACTGAATATAAATGTCTTGCTAGCTTCAATTGTATATACAGTTGATAGAAAATTATTTTTTTTCATAATTAAAATCCTAATGACCCAAGGTTAAGGACAATATTCCCATTGGGTATTAAAAATCCTTTCAAATTAGTAGTAACATAAAACAATTGATAATAAGGTATATTGCCAAAGCTGTCAATAACTTTGTTAGTTAATGCTTGAATAAGAACACTCGCCAGAAGACCAGCTGCTGCACCTATCGCCCAGCCTATTGGTCCTGCAATGGAACTTCCAGCAATAATAGACGCAACTACTGCTTTTGTTACAGTACCTGCTAATAATCCAGTTACTAATCCTGGAGTCAGCATAACTCCAAAACCAATTGTTAGAGTTCCACCACCATTTACATCATACATCTCTTCTTCATTCATGACTAACCATGAATTATCTAATGCTAAACTATACATATATATCACCCCTTATTCTACCACATATTTAAATTATTTCAATTACTAATTAAATTATTAGTGACGTCTTTCTAATATTTCAATTAATAACTTACCCTCTCAACCCTGACATTGTGGTTATGCCCTCTCCAAATAAAATTTCTTTACTCGATTCCTACATGTACTTCAATGCTTATTTCGTTTTTTTTCTTCATCTTTTTCTCATTTTTCATATTATTTACTATTTGATTTACCGCAGTTATAGGTTTTAAATTCTTTTTTTGAATATATTGCTGTACTTCTTTTGTTGCCATATTCGCATTTTGTGGATGTCCTCTATAGCTTGTACTCACTGTTTTTTCTAACTTATATTCTGGAATATATCGATAAATATTATTTCCTTTGATCGGTTGATTTGCTTCTACCATAAATTCCATATCTATTTTTTGAGCACCTGTTTCAAAACTTAATCCTTGTGTGATGGTTAATACTCGTGTTGTTTTTGCGCCAAACGAAGCAACATATTCGCTCATTTTAGCGATTATGGTATCTATTTCATGATTGAAAATTATTGAACGATAACGGATGATGTGACTTAAAGTTAAACTTGTGTTTTCCTTTACAAAATCCATATCAATTAAACACCCATAAATTTAATTTTTCTATCATCCAGAATAAGTATTTTTGTTCTCCTGTTATCATTCTTGTACTAACTACCATTCCTATATTTAAATCTTTCTCATCTGTTTTACTTTTTAATGATGGTGTTAATAACTCAGCTTCCACAATATAGAAACTTTGTCCTGATTGTTGATTTACCGTTGCGTCAGTTGCGATTGTTTTAATAATTGCTTTACCAAAGCCATATTCCCTATTCGATAAAGCTGCTACATCCACTCTTATGACTTGTCCAACTTTAATTTTCGCTATATCCTGATTTGAAATATAAATTTGGATTTTTTTATGTTCATCATCTGAATTGATTCTTATCGCTTCATATCCAGCTTGCAGCGTATCTCCAATTTCAATTGGCACAGGATAATGAATAATTCCTATGATCAAGATAAAGTAAACCAAATTAAAAAAGTTAGAAAAGTAAAATAGTTACTTTTCTAACTTTTTTATGATAAATTTTTAATTTTCTATTGGTGCTTTTTTCTAAATAAAATAGCTTGATCGCAGATGACATCATATGGAGCCGGATCGACTAAGGTTTTTTGATCTAAGTAAATTCTAATTCCGATGAATGCATCTTGATAATTATCGACTCCGTAACAAGAGCCTTCTGGATTGCCGGTACTGTAAGGGATAACAGCGACGCAATCGCCCTTGCCTTTTCTGGCCATTTTATACACATAATAATTCTCCATTATATCTTTCGGGAAATATTCAGCTGCGGAATCTTTACAATCCGGTGAGTATATCACGCTGAGGCCGTTAAGATGTTCGGCGCCATAGAAACTGACGTTATAATAAACTGCTATCCCGGTTCTTTGATGATTGACGCCGTATATGATTAAAAAATCATCAGGCGATGTTAATTTAAAACTGTTTGTTTTTAAGTATAAAGAATCTCTGATTTCACCTAACACATTTACATCCTGGATAATCGCTTCAAAGCTTTCCATAATCCAAAGATTCGTATACAGGTCAATCGCTTCATAATCTTTACTGTCATGCTTTTGAAAAATCTTATATCGTAAATAATTTAATTGATCTCTAGCTTCAGGCAGAATATTAAATTCCGTTTTACACGTTTCCCTTATTTTAAGATATGGAACCGGCCAAGGATTAATATTCTCAATTGGTTTTCTTGGCGTAATCCGAAACACATGCCAGTATTTCTTTAAGTTATCTAAGTATTCCTGGCCAATTTCTGGATTTTCCCAGATTGCGGCCCGCATGACCATATTAAAGGCATCTTTGCCTTTTTCAAGCCCCATGTTGACAAGTCCTGCTGGGATATTATCATTATTCATAATTTCAGAATCAAATCCGGAATTTATTAACGTTTTACGCATTTGCTCGTTAATGCATTGATCAGCAGTGGTGATGATTATGGTCGAACTGTCATACAGATAGCCAAGTTCTCCCTCAGGTGTGTTTTCCCAATAAAAACAAGCGTTTCATCCTTAATTCGCTGGTCTACACCATTATGTTGTCATTTTCAAATTTATACAGAAAATTAATATTTTTAATAAATATTCTCAAATATTATTTTTATAAATTATTCATGATTTTCTATATCATTAACATTTTTAACTGCAACCATTCTATTAGTTCTAAAGATTGGAAGACATATTAAACCTGATAATATTGTGCCTAATGAATATCGGTCTGTGTTACTTTTTGCCAGAATAAAGGTGAAGATTAATGCTAATACACCACTAATAAAATTAACTGTGAATCTTTTTTTATTTAATTCACCATATACATATATTATAATTCTATAATTGATTTTAATTGTGATTAAATATAACAATATTGAAGTGATAATTAGTGCAATTCTAAGCAATGTATTTAGTTCACTCCTTGAAATTAAGTACATAAAACCCAAACTAAAACCCATAAGTAAATCACACTTAACCATATCTTTAGTTATTTGCATTCTTGATTTATCTTGGGCTAGTGAATATATTTTAATGATATTTTCATTAGTTAATAATCTTTTTTCTTTATAATCGGTTTTATCAATAAATTGAACACTTCGTCTGTAAATTTTAAATGAAATTAAGAAATCAAGAATAACTAATAGTGTAAAAATAGACAGGTCATAATATAATATAGACTTATTACTAAGATTACCTATAACAATAAGAACTGATAAAACTGTAACTATTCTTACTATTAATCCAATAATAGATAGTTTTTTAAAAATTTTGTATTCTGGTCTTACATCTGTTGCCAATAAAATAGTTGTGAATGTTAAAAACAAAAATGGTGATAGTAATGCCCATACGATTGTAAAACCTTTGACATAAGCAAAGTAACTTAAATAAATAATTAAAAGATTATTCACATGAAATAATGTATTAATAAGAATTGAATATTTCACTATCTTCATCATTTTACCCCCTCATATAATAGTATTTGCAAGTTAATCTTATAAGTTTTTTTTTAAATGTTTTGTCATCCTATGAAATTTTATTAAATTTTAATCATTAGTTTATATTATCAATCCTAAACAATCTTGTAATTACGCAAGTCTTTTGACTTTAGTAATAAGTTATCCAATTGATGCCGCTGTATTGGCTGATCTTGCTCGTTGTGTTCGTATTCATTTTAAACCATAGCGTGGTGCGCAATTTATTGCTTTATTAACACACCATAGATTTCATCTTGTCAAACAAGTATCCTGTGATAAATTTTATGTTTTGAATAATACCTTTCTAAGTCAATTAGAAGATATAAAGACGAAGATCATCTTTTTCCAATGATTCTGGGGCTGCAACTAAAACAATATTAACTTATTTCTTTACCACTGAAGTTTTCTTTTTTTTATCTTACAAGAGTTAATAGATTATTTAATTCAACATAGTATGATGCGATTTAAAATCCCAATTAACATTGCACAGTTATTTCAATTTTCTATTATTAATTCAATAGAAATTATATTGTTAATGATTTTCGACAATTGGCTTAAAAGATGGTTTTTTTATACAATGGGGTTTAAACATTAATATTCATTTCACTTGATTTCTATTTAATAGAATTAACATAGTTTAGTAGTTTATTTCAGTATACTCTTGACATATAAATAGATTGCTTATTTCAATTTTCTTTATTATAAATTAAAATACCTATATAGCCAACACTTTTTTATTTATTGTTTACTATATAGGTATAAATCACTATAGTTTCTCCTATTTTAAAAAAATAATGCTTAGTGTACTTCTAAACCGAAGCCTGTAGGCACATTAACAAAAAGAATTTTTTCATAATAGTAATAAAACCCCAAGCCTTTTCCTTGAGAAATAGCCGCCATACACATTGTACCAATATATAAAGCAGACATACCTATTATTGCAAAATAAGCTGCATTAACAACAGGTACTAATGCTAAATAACTTGTAGCTGCTATAAAAGCAGCTGAGACTGCTAATGCGCCTAGATCTAATACTGCACCTACCATTTGTACTAAAGAATTATAATCAATATAAAATAGTTGTGTTGACCCACCACCATTTACATCATACATCTCATCTTCATTCATGACTAACCATGAATTATCTAATGCCATACTATACATACTTTTCATCTCCATTCTACCACATATTTAAATTATTTCCATTACTAATTAGATTACTAGCGACGTCTTTCTAACTTTCTAATCAATAAATTACCCTCTCAACCCTGACATTGTGGTTATGCCCTCTCCAAAACCCTAATTTACTCTATTCCTACATGAACTTCCAAACTAATCTCATTTTTCTTCTTATTCTTTTTTTCATTTTTCATGTTATTAACAACTTGATGTATGGCAGTGATTGGCTTAAGATTCTTCTTTTGAATATACTGTTGTACTTCTTTTGTGGCCATATTCGCATTTTGCGGATGTCCCACATAACTTGTACTGACCGTTTTATTCAACTTATACTCCGGTAAATACCTATACAGATTATTTCCTTTAATTGGTTGATTTGCTTCAACCATAAATTCCATATCTATTTTTTGAATACCAGTTTCAAAACTTAATCCTTGTGTGATGGTTAATACTCTTGTTGTTTTTGCGCCAAATGAAGCAACATATTCATTCATCTTAGCGATTATGGTATCTATTTCATGACTGAAAATGATTGAACGATAACGGATGATATGATTTAAAGTTAAACTTGTATTTTCCCTAACAAAATCCATATCAATTAAACACCCATAAATTTAATTTTTCTATAATCCAGAATAAGTATTTTTGTTCTCCTGTTATCATTCTTGTATTGACTACCATTCCTATATTTAAATCTTTCTCATCGGTTTTACTTTTTAATGATGGTGTTAATAACTCAGCTTCTACAATATAAAAGCTTTGTCCTGATTGTTGATTGACAGTAGCGTCAGTTGCGATTGTTTTTATAATTGCTTTACCAAAGCCATATTCCCTATTGGATAAAGCTGCTACATCCACTCTTATCGCTTGTCCAACTTTAATTTTCGCTATATCCTGATTTGTTATATAAATCTGGATTTTCTTATTTTCATCATCTGAATTAATTCTTACAGCTTCATATCCGGCTTGTAGCGTATCACCAACACCAATTGGCACCGGATAATGAATGATCCCATCGATATCTGCGTATAACTGATAATTTTTTATTTGTAATGTTATGCTTTTTTTATCGGTCTCATATTGATTTTTAGTATTAGCTAGCTGTTTTATTTGATTATAAATCGTTATTAGTTTTTGTGCTTTTACTTGTTCTTTTTCATCACTTGTAGTTGCTAAATCATATTGTAATTTAAAACTTTCGTAATCATAATAACTTTCTAATTCATCCTGATTATTTTTATCAAATAAATTCACCATTTGATTGACTGAATCTTCATATTTTAAATAAATACTTGATTGCTCATCATACATATCGATTATACTTTGATCGTATGCTAGTTTTTCATCTAAATCATGATGGGCTAGCTCTATGATTAAATCACCTGTTTTTACAAGATCGCCTTCTTGAAAATTAATTGTCTCAATTTGACCACTGACAAGAGGCGTTATACTTTGTTTCTCACTCGCAATAATCATCCCTTGAGATTGTACAACGATTTCTTTATTCGCTAAATAAGACCATGTTAATAAACTAATCACCATAATGATAATAAAGTATAAAAAATACAACATAAATCGGGGTGGTCTTTGTTCAATTATTTCTCTAGCGTCTGTTAATTCTTTAAATTCTATCGTTAGACCCTTCATCTTAATTCCCCCTAACCATATTATCAATTTCAGGAAATTGTGTCTTCCATAAATCATAATAATAACCCTGTTTATCCATTAGTTCTTTATGAGATCCAATTTCAATAATTTTCCCGCCTACCATCACGATAACTTTATCCGAGTTTCTAATTGTTGATAAACGGTGAGCGATAATAATCATGGTCATTTCTTTATATTTATTCATCAATACTTTCGTAATAACTTCCTCAGTTTTAGCATCTAAATTACTTGTTGCTTCATCTAAAATTAAAATATCTGGTTTTTTTAATAGAGCTCTCGCAATAGCGATTCTTTGTCTTTCTCCACCACTTAAATTCGCTCCACCTTCTTCTAATTTAGATAAATATCGTTTAGGTAATCTTTCCACAAAGTCGTTTATTTTCAATTCTTTACATACAGTAAGCATTTCTTCAACATCTTTATGTTCATGACCTAATAATAGATTATTTTCAACCGTATCACTAAATAGAAAGATATTTTGAGGAATGTAAGCTACCTTATCTCTTAATTGATGTTTATTGATATCCTTTAAGTTCATCCCATCCATGATGATATTTCCTTGTTCTGGTTCATAGAAATTTAATAGTAATTTCGCAAATGTCGTTTTTCCACTACCACTTTCTCCAACAATTGCGACCTTCTCACCTGGTTTTATATCTATTGAGATATCTTCTAATACTAATCGTCTTGTTCCATATCTAAAATTGACATTTTTTAATTTGATTTCTCCTGTTAACTGTATTAGGATGAAATTTATGTTCTTCATCTTCATCATCTTCTATTTCTAAATCAATAAATTCACTTAAACGATCCGCTGCGACCATCGCTTGTTGAAGTCCACTTTGTAAATTTATCAAGTTAGTTAATGGATTTAAAAAGTATGCTAGTAGTGCATTAAAAGTTAATAATTGACCTAGAGTCATCTTACCTTTAATGACGAAATAGGCACCCACCCATAATAAGACTAATCCTCCAACAGAACTAATAAATCCTTTTAATGATCCTTGAACATTTCCTAAAATGCCACCTTTTTTACCAATCAATAAACTTTTAATATATTTTTTTTCGGTTTCATGTTGGACATTGTCTTCGGCATTAAATGCTTTAACTGTTTCAACACCTTGTATACTTTCAACTAAATAGGAACTAACTCTTGCGCCTTGTTCCATAATCTCTCGATTTATCTTTTTAAACGGTTTATAAAATGACCAGGTTAATATTCCGTATAAAACGGCGATAATAAATGTGATCATAAATAATGTCGGATTAATTAAATAAAGAATCGCTCCTCCAATAAACACCATTAGCGTATCCATCATAATAGTCAGTGTCGCTCCACTAACAGCCTCTTTTATATGCCCTGCATCTTGGAAACGACTTAGAATATCTCCAATTTGTCTAGTTGAAAAGAATCGCATAGGTAATTTGACAACATGTTTATAATATCCCATCATAAGGGGAATATCTAATTTCATACTTAAGTAAATCATTAAATGACTTCTAAATGCTCCTAATAAGATTTGAAAAATATATAGACCTAGAAATAATAACGAGATTAAATTCAATGTTTTTACAAGGCCATAAGGAATGATTTCATCCATTAAGAATTTAAAGTAAAAGGATGCCGCAATTCCCATGATTGTTAATACTAAAGACATTAAATAGACATTTAATAATAAATACTTTTGTGGGAGTAGCATTTTAAAGAATCTAATAAATGACCCTTTTGTTTCATTTTTCTTCTCAAATTGATAAGTTGGTACGAGTATGATGAAAACTCCGGTCCACATTCCGGCAAATTCATCGAATTTTAATTTTCTAATTCCTTTAGCTGGGTCTGCGATAATGACTTTTTTCTTGGTAATTTTATAGACAACCACATAATGTTGAACATTATCTTCTGTAATCACATTCGCAATTGCCGGTTTAGGAAATTCTGTTAATAAGTTTTCTCTTGTTCCTTTTATTGCTTTCGCGGTAAATCCTAATTGTTCTGCCGCCTTTACTAATCCATAAGCATTCGTACCAAACATATCAGTACCAGCAATATCTCTTATTTTACTTATTTGTAATTTTAGTCCATAGGTTTTACTAATAGTACTTAAACATGCAGCACCACAATCTTTCATATCATGTTGTTTAACACAAATATATTTTTTTCTAAACAATTTTACCACCCCATTACAATATTCATTATATAATTACATAATTTTACATATTGTACCATGGAATATAATATTTGTGTAAAAACATATAAAAAGTATTGTTTTTAGTCTCATATGACACTAAATACTCAATCACTTATAAGTTATTTTGTCGAAATTTAGGACAATAAAAATTTAATATTCCTTTTTTCTAAAATAAAAAAACGTCTAGAAGAAAATTCCTCTAGACGTTCATGTTATTTTCTTATTCAATTTCGCACTCAATCTCTGATCCATCTAGTAAACTCACCACAATCTTTCCTGATTTCGTTACCATTAACTTCTCCACAGTTTTATAGAAGAGCCCTGAATTAAACTCGGTGATCTCCTCTGCTTCTTTAAAGTGGTTTATGAACCGTTTAGCTGTAACCGCCTTCCAAGCGTCATCTTCATTTAGAATTAATTCCCACTTCTTGGTTAATTCATCCTTATTTCGAACTAAAACATTATAAGCATTTATGAACGCTTCATATAACTTTCCATCATCCACATGGGTATTATCGCAACCCACAACACCCTTAACTTTATATTTCTCACTACACAACCAAACATATCTCATACTCTCATCTTTATAATTATACTACATTGTTGAAATATTCTCTTTTTTAAACTTGATTTCAACACCGATATTCTTTAGATCACGTACAGTTTGAAGTAACAAAGTCAAATTATTTAACTATATAGTCAAATATAATTTACTTCTAGGTATGAAGAATCATGTTAATCAATCGATAACGTATCCAAACCATTAACAACTCATTAAGTACTACTATTGTACAATGTACGACTGCCCGTAGCACAAAAGTCCCCACACTTACTTGTATGAGGAAACATATTTCAAACCGTAATTATAGACTTATATTTAAAAAACCACTTATATAGGTTACTTTCGTACTAGCAACACGACACTCTCGACGTGTGTTTGTGATACTATAAGCCTAGTATTACGCCCTTAAGTTAAATACGCGCTATTGTACGACCCCCTTCAATCGTAAACTGCTCCCTGTCAAGTGGACAGTGTAAAAAAATAAAAATATTAGCTTGCTAAGGCTTGATTTCGATATTCCATCGGAGTTAAGCCTTTTAAATTAGCTTGGAATCTTTGATTATTGTAAAAATCTATATATTCATGGATTGCTTCAATTAATAGCTCCATACTATGAAATTGGTTTAAATAATACATTTCAGATTTTAATGTACCCCAAAACCCTTCCATTGGTCCATTATCGATACATTTTCCAACTCTAGACATACTCTGTGTTGCTTCAATCGCATCAAGTTTAGCTTTAAATATTTTACTAGTATATTGATAACCACGATCACTATGGAATAATGGCTTAGCTCCTGGATTGGCTTCCATAGCTTTATCAAAAGTATTAAACACCAATTGGTTATTATTAGAAAAACCTATCACATAGGAAACAATACTTTTATCATATAAATCAATAATCGCGCTTAAATAAACTTTCTTTTGAGTCCCAATCACCTTAAATTCTGTCACATCTGTTAACCATTTTGTATTAGTAGCTAAAGCTTCAAAGTTTCTATTTAACAGATTTTCAGCAGTAATCTGTGGTGTTGATTTGATAAATCCTTTTCGTTTAAGTCTAATCTTTGATTTAATACCTATGAGTCTCATAAGCCGTCTAATACGTTTAACATTGTATTGCTTATGCTTTAAACGATTAATCCATAGAGTCATTCTCCGATACCCTAAAATGCCTTTAAATGTGTCGTGATAACCCTGAATAATCTGACATAGCTCATAATCAATCTTTTCTTGCTCCGTTTCTTTTCGCTTTAGCCATTTATAATAAGAACTATGCGGTATTTCAAGGATTTCACACATGGTTCTAATTGGATATTTTTTTTCCTCATGAAGTTCTTTAATCGTTCTGTATTTTATTTCTTGCCGGACTTTTTGGCAAATTTCCACCCTCCTTCTAGTTCGATAGCTTTTTTTAATACTTCGTTCTCCATTTTCAATCGTTCTATTTTAGCTTCATAAAGCTGCTTTTCTCGTTTGAATTTCTCAGCTTCGGTTAATTCTTCCTCTATCTTCTTTCTGCCTCTGCGATCTTGTAATCCCTGTTCACCTTGTTCTAAATATTTGTTCACCCATTGATACACTTGACTATAAGGTTGTCCAAATTGTTCAGCTGTTAGTTTATATGATTGTTCATGTTCTAAGCAGTATTTTACAATCATTAATCTTTCTTCAAAAGTAGTATTTCTTGACTTGATCATATAAATCTCTCCCTTAGGATCATAATCCTTTATTTCTATATGACCATTATACTTCTTAATCCAACCACTTAACGTTGTTTTACTATAAATTTTATACTTTTTTGAGATATCTAATAATGAACCATTACCATTTAAATAATCATTAATAGCTGCTAACTTTAATTCTTTTGAATAAGATTGATTTCTAGGTTTTTAATCAAAAGCACTTTCTCCAATAGATTGATAATTATTTATCCAAACTTTGATACTTTTTTTATCACACTTTAATCTAGTTGCTATTTGATCAATTGATTCCTTTCCTTCTTGGTAATCCATTATGGCGTTTAACTTTATCTCTTTACTAAATTTAACTTTTATTCCCATAAAAAATGATTCCCTTTCTATAGATTGTTCATTTATTTATTTGAACTGTCTACCTTAAGGGAATCATACCATTGTTTACTTCTATAGAAAATGCTTTTTTCTTAATTTTTTTGCAACAAAACCCATCCACTTTCGTTACGGTCTGTTATTCTATTCCATCGGCTTCAACTGTTGAAGTCTTCTTAACAGTTGAAAGTTTATCTTGGCGTGCTTATATTATGTCCTAGTATATCACCTGATTGTCCTACATGACCGTCCAGATTAATAAGTCTTTCCCATATTGGATAATAATATCTTGAATTTAGTTATTATAATTCTTTCCCATACTCATAATAGTATCCTTTATATTATGATAGTTATTCTATCGCTTAGTATTTGCATTTTTTTTAAAGAACATATTACCTATGATAGTACTTAAAAAGCTTCCAAGAACATAAGGACTTGCTGTTAAAATTGAACGATGACAAAATAAACAAAAAATACCAATCAGTATAAAAATTATCAATGAAGTGAGGACTGCTTCTAAAATAATTTTACTCAATTTCATTTTTTAGACTCCTTATATATCAAAATTTTAAAAATCTATATAACCTGAATTGGGTCTTTTATCATGGGCATCTATATAATTAAAAATAGCTTCACCAGGATTAAGAAACCACGTAGCTAATGTTAATAATACCATAGTAGCTCTTTCAGCCAAAAGTGCGATACTATATTTTATGCCTTTTCGAATAAGTTGATTCTTTAATGTCACTGCGAGAACATATGCAGAAGCTCCACCAAATGCTTTTTTTGATTGATTCTTGAAAAAAGAAGCTAACTTATTAGCTGGTGCCATAATTATAACTGCTATAGCTAAATCAATTAAATTACTGACAAACCGCTTAGCTCTATAAAAATCCCATCATACGTAGTATCCACTTGGGTCAAATTTCATTACGGGATTATTTGAACAATAAGCATATAAATTAATACCTAATATTTCTCCTTGAGTTATTGATAAAATTGATGGATCGCCAGCATTAATAAATCTACCCCACACTGGATAATAATATCTTGATTTTAAATAATATAATCCTGTCTCGTAATCATAATAGTACCTTTGTAGATAAATGGGTTAGCCTTAGCTGATAATGTTCCAGTATTTGATAACAAATTACCAAATGCGTCATACTCGTATTGTATAACTAAATTACCATCAATGTCAACTAATCCTTATATAGTTTGATAAATATCTCTGACACAATAATACTCATTTCCATTAATATTTATGCTTACTAGTTGGTCGTTTTCATCATAAGAAAAATATTTTACATTTGTTCCTGTTTTCTCGGCTATTAATTTATCTCCGTCATAAAAATATTCCGTTATTTGACTACCATTTGTCTTTTTAACCCTTAAGTTACTATCGTTATACTGATATTGAATAGATAACTGATTATTAATATCAGAATCATCTTTATATGTAAATAAATTTCGGCCTTGCCATGAAAATTTAACACCTTTTGAAGAATTTTCAGGACCATAAAATATAGGGTTACCTATGTATGCATCGTCATATTTTATGACTTTTTTCTCATTCACTAGATTTCCATTACTATCCGTGTATATCACATTATGATTTGTTAAGCGATCTTTCCAAACTGTATTATCATATAAAAATGTTTCTGTTTTATTTGAATTATTTGCGTTCATTCCCGGATTAATAACTTCTATCACAATTTTTTGTACTCGTCATTTAACATAACTTCATAACTACACTCGTCAACATATCCTTCACCATCGACTCGGTTATACCATGTTAATGAGAAAAAGTTCCATTTATTAACTTTAATAGTTGAAGTAGTAATTAAAGGTGTATAAACATTACCATTCATATCAGTTAATTTTAAAATCAATCTTCCTAATGGATCTATTATTAAACTAATAAAATTCTTTTTAACATCATCATTACCAACACTAAAAAGGTATTTAAAACCGTTATTTGAAAGACTTCCTGTTGGTTTAAACCATCCTGTAATTGTTTGGCATGGCAGCGGATATTTACCCCAAGTCTTATATTTATAAGCTAATAATTGTACAACCCCCCTACTAAAAAATTTTAGTAGGGGGGTCGTTCATTTATAGAAAAATAACTTTTACGCAAAAGGAATTCTAAGCTATCACTTCTAAGCAAATATCCAAGTAACAACTATGTGAGTACATCACTTGTTGTATAACTTGGATTTATAATTCTTTTAACTATAATTTTTCTGATACTTAAATCGTCTGATATATTTAACTCATTATCTTTTAATCCAAGAATTATAAAAGCCCTACTATGCCTAATTATTCTTGTATTTGTTTTCCTTGGAATGAAAAGAAAGTTATTTAACATATCATTTGGATTAATTATATTTTCAAAAGCAGGCTTCTCTTTTTATTTCATGTAATAATCTTTTTATAATCTTTTCTCCATTAAATTTAATAATTTTATTAGATATTAATCTTCTGTATCAAACACTTCTGCCCTAAAATTTTCCGCTAAATTTAAAATATCTTGTTTTTCTTCATGACTAAATCTTGGTAAGCTAGATAAAATAGAAATTGCATCACTATCAAATTGTTTTATTGCTGATTTTTCAACATTCATAACATATACTACACCATCTTTATCAAAGTTACTTGCACACGTAAAATACAATGCTACTAATGCATTGGTAGTTACATCAAGTAATCTTGTTGGTACACCATAATGCTGCATCATTGATAATATTTCTTTATGAGATTTACAGTTTTCAAATTCATGGGAACATTCAGTCATTATATAGCAATATATTTCATGTTCATATCTTTTTCTATTATCTCTTAAAACAGACGCTGCCAATTTGTATTCAATATCACTTTAACCTCTATAATAAATATTTCCTCTAAATTTTTGATCTAATCTTGGTAATTTTTCAAAAAAAGATTCTAAGTTTATAACATTCATATCTTCCATTTTCTATCTCCCTTATGATAGATAAAATTAATATTTAGTTAATCATAAAACATTACCATTAATAAAAAGATTATCATTTTCAATATTGATTTCAAATTGATTAGGTCTTTTAACCAAAAACCAATCCTTTGACATTTCATATCTATTTGTAAGGAAATACATTTTTTGATTAGTAGAACCAATCACATTTCGATCTTTATCCCGATTTTCAATAATAAACTCTCCATCGATTATTAAATCAATATACTCAAATAATTCATTATCTAATTCTTGTATTAGCTTACCAGTAAACATGATAATTCCTAATCCCATATTCTTTATTTCTTTAGCTAAATATGCTAATCCTTTTTGTAAAGTAGGCTCTCCTCCTAAAAAAGTCACGCCTTCAATTTTATTTTGTTCTTTTGATTCTTCAATGATTTGTAATAATTTATCCAAAGTAATAACTTGGGCTTGTTTCAATTCCTGATAATCTGGATTACAGCATCCAACGCATCTTTTATTACAACCTTGAAACCAAATTACTAATCGTTTAAATGGGCCTTCACTTTCTGTACAAAGATTGATACTTGCGATATTAAATTTAATATCAGTCATTATCAAATTCAAATCCTAATCCTTTATCAGTTGTTTTAACGACTATTTTTGCACCTTTAAACGAAGGTAAATCTTGCTTATTTTGAAACATAAACATGGCTAAGCTATCTAATAAAGTATCATTGATCGCATTAAGAATGTCACGACCACCTTTAGATATATCAGCATTACCTAATGTATAATTAATAAATTTTAATTCATCTTCAAATTCTAAATCCATGCGATACTTTTCAGCGATACCGATTTGTATAGGTCTCAATTTTGATTTTGCAATTTTTATCATTAATTCTTTGTCATTAATAAAATTAAATGGAATAATACTGTTGTAGCCTATTCTTCCTAATAACTCAGGACGTTTTATCTCGTTATCAAAATAATTCTTAACTATCTTAATAAATTCCTTAGCTGTTTGTTCATGATCTCCACTTGGTTTCACTTCACTAGCCCCTAAATTAGATGTAAAGACAATTACTGTTTCACTAAAATAAACCGTCTCTCCTTTACTGTCAGTTAATCTTCCATCTTCTAATATTTGAAGAAAAATATCCAGGATTCTTGGGTTAAACTTAGCTGCTTTTTCAATCTCATCAAATAAGATGACGCTGAATGGTTTTTCTTTAACCGCATTAGTTAATTGTCCACCTTCCTCATATCCTACATATCCAGGAGGGGCCCCTATCAACTTTTGATCACTATTTTCTTGAGCATATTCACTCATATCAAAGCGAATGCATGATTGTTCATCACCGAATAAAAATTTAGCCAATGTTTTTGTTAATTCAGTTTTTCCCACACCAGTAGGACCAACAAAGAAAAGAATTCCTTTAGGCATAGATCGACTAGATGTTTTATGTAGACCTGTTAATCCCATATATGCCTTAACTACAACTTTTTCTATTTTATCAATTGCTTCTTCTTGTCCTACCACTCTTTCGGCTAATTTCTTCTTAATGTTTTTCACATCACTATAATCTAGCTTTTCCCAAGGATTGTCTTTTTCTCCATACTTAAATAAATAAAACAATTTATCAAAAGTAAGTTTACCTTCTTTTCTAGACAATTTAGATAATTGTATGATTTCTCGATTAGTAAAATCATCTAACATATCAATATATTCGTTTTTTTTATCACAAGTTAATAATGTTTCACCAGGTTTCACTCTAACTTCAAAAGCATTTTCGATTTTTTCTAACATTTTTTCTCTTTCTAAACGATCAGGTTTTTGTAAAGTTAAACAACTTACTTCTGGATTTGATTGGTAAAAAGAGATAGGAAACAAACCAATTTTATTAGCTACTAATATTACTGTACTTTCATTTACATCAGTATTTAAATAATTTATTTTTCTATCTTTGACAGACTTTCCTAAAAGAGTAACATTTTGTCTTTCTTCATCTGTAAATTGATTATTTGATGAAAATAAATAATCTGCCCAATTAAGAATAAATCCTACTTTACGTTTTGGATTAATTAAATTTTTAAAAACAATATTAAAAATCGCCGCAGGTTGCTTAAACATTCTGCTGCCTGTTTTCTTCTTATCATTGTTCTCATCTTCATCATCTAAAGAATACTCATCACCTTCAACTTCTACTTCCTCTGTTATTTGAAGATGAGTTAAATCACCATCTACACCATCAACTCGATCCCAATAAATAATATCATCATAATTCATTTCTTTTAACATGTCCATTAAATATTGTTTTAAAGTAACGATTTGATTTTTTTCATTTAAATAGACATCACCGACATTCCCATCAATGACTAAACATTTCTTAATTCCTGTTTCTCGCTTAATTCGATTGAAATATTTTGCAATGACATATTGACACCTCCTAATTTTTACCTTTATTTTGATTTATTGTTTGGTATTTCATATTTGAAATTTTATCAGGATTTTTCCAAATTTCTTCACGATTTGTTACTTTAATACCATAAATTTCTTCTAAGTCTTCCATAAATGGTTCAATATCTTTTTGACAAGCTTGTCCTTCATAACCATCAAACTTATAAATGAATTTGCCATCAAGATAAATCTTGAATTCGGCTTTTTCACCACTTGCTTTTTGTGCTATTACGTAAACTTCATTTTTATCTTTAAAATACTCCTATATTCAACTTCCTTAATATGAAATAGATAAAATATCATTATAAATGCCTTTTATTGATATGTGAGGGATAAGTCAGAGTTAATTCCATTGATTGAATAATCTGAAAATCTCCCCCATGCTTGGTCATATAGAATCCCTTAAATAAAAGATACACTCAAACTACGGTGTTTGAGAGAACATTAGCTAGCATAACTACAATAATGGTTCAAGACCTTCCATCATTAACCATATAGCCAATAAATCATCTTTTTAAAGATTTATGAATTACTTTTTTAATAATAAAGTACAATCCACTGATAAATATACCACATAATGCAAGAATCAGATACTCATTAAGTTTAATTATTACATTTACACTTAATACAAATAAGCTTAACATTATTAAGTCCAAAATTAAAATTAAATAGAATGTAATTTCCTTTTTCATTACTATCCACCTCATGTATTCTAATCTGTCATATAACTCCTTGCAATCACCATGGTAAGAAACCATAAGATTGTTCAAAATAACTATGAATTACAAAATCTATTTCATCAGAAGAGTATATGTAATTTAATCTACCATCAAAATAATCACTACTAGTGTAGAGATTCCTTAAGTCTGGATTGAAATTCCTATTTAGCCTATTACTAACTTGTTGATTATTGTCTTTCGACATATAAACATGAGTATCAGTATTTTCTGGTATTTTACTTATTTCTAGTTCTAAAACAGTAATTATCATTGACTCATTACTATCTCTACATTCATTAACTAGGTCATTAAATGTACTAATTTCTCCACTTGCGATACGAGCTCTAATTGTATCTGATGCATCAATTAAAGCCAAAGTCCAACCTAAAGTTTTTAAGAATTTAATATAACTACTTACATTCCATCCATAATGTTCAACAATTTTTTGAAATGCAAGTGGAAGACTAATTGAACCACTCTCACCAATAAAAGTTTTAATAATTCCAATCATATCATTACTATCTATTACTGTTTCTTCATCTGATAAAGTATCGATTATATGATTCATGGCCTCTTGTGATGTAATAGTATATTGATATAATTCTTTACAGTTTATTAGTTTACAAACAGAATTTCCTAAATATGACATATCTTTATCATAACTCCATTTTACACCATAACCAATTGGCGAACCATCAGATTGAAACAAAGGTAAATATTTTTCACCATTGTAGTTAAAATTTAATGTATAATACCTTTTACAGAATTGTTAAAATGATACACTTTAAGAATATATTCTTGCCCTATCGTCTTATAACCCAAATCTATTCTAAATCCAAAATCATATGCACCCATTCCAGGATAAGAAATTTTACTAATATAATCAGATTCATTAATTATAACCTTAATTTCAAAAAATCACTTATATAAGTTACTTCCGTACTAGCAACCCAACACACTCGACGTGTGTTTAGGATACCGTAAGCCTAGTATTACGCGTTAAGTTATTTTCGCGTTATTGTGCGGCCCCCTAAAATCAAAGGAGGGTCGTTTTTTCAGGTGTTTGAACCTTTGCGCAATTAAATAATAATATGTTCCTACAAACGATATGTGTTTGAGGTTAAGAAGCCTAGTATTGCGCGTTAAGTTATTTTCGCGTTATTGTGCGACCCCCTTAATAGGAGTGGTGGGAGGGGGTGGAATTTCATATAAATCTTGAAGTATCATTCATCCATTTCTTTATTTACAATAATCATTCTTTTTATAAACATAAAATAAATACTGATTAATGATATTACAAGAATATATATATGATATTTCATTGCTAATAAGTAATTACTATATATAAAATTTGTTGGTTCATCAATTCGTTTAGCAAGGAAGGATATGACTAAATAATCACTTCTATCAACATATATACCTTTAATGCCTATTATAAGCCAAATATTAAACCAAACAAATGATATAAAGTCTATTTTACTAGGTGTGAAAATTGTATTTTTTCTTTTAATTAAAAGAAATATTAAATTAATAATTAAAAATAAACTAAAAAGACCAATCCATTTAGTATAATTTATTATACGGACCTCAAGGTCACCAGGGATTATATTTTTATTAATAAGAATTAAGGAAAATACAAATAAAGAGATATTGACGCCAAGTAAATAAATGTAAAAAATATAATTAATTAATTTACTGGACATGTGCTTTTTGCCTCTACATCATTATATTGATCCATCATATCTTCATCATATTTTATATTTTCCAAATTCGTTTGATATCCTAAATTGCGTCCCCAATTAGGATTATAATAAAAATGAGCTCCATCCCAAAGTGTATCTGTAAATGTATTGGTAAATCCATCATAAAAAATTCTTTCAGGCAATTTATTTTCATAATAATTGTAAAATGGAACCAAATTTTTAAGTTGGTCTGCAGCTCTTTCAGAAGAATCAATACTCATTCCTAAGAAAAATAGACATGTTACAATTGATATCATTAAATAAGAAATATATAAGTTAATTTTACTTGTTAGCTTATTTACAATTTTTCTTACATCCACGTATTTCAAAATAAATAATGCTGCTATAATCCATCCTAGGATTTCAAATAAAGACGGGATTAACTTTTCGTTATAAGCAAAGAAAAATGAAGTATAAGAGATGGTTAACATAAAAACTATTATAATAATAAAATATATTATTAAAACATTTACTTTTGTTAATGCTATTTTTGATATTTTACATTTAAATAGATAAAAAAGATATAATATTAGTAAGTAACCATATATTTGAGAAATTAATGATACAATTTTTAGTAAGATCATGTTATCATCTCCCCATAGTTTTTAAGTATTCAATAGACATACCAAATACTTTCTTATAATAATGTGTAATGGTATATGTGCCATATGTAAAGAAATATCCAGCTGCAATCCCTAACATCGTTAGTCCATAAATCATAAGAAATGCTCCTACACTAGGTGCCATTACATGTCCCAAAAAATATTGAGCACCTTCTTTAACAATACTTTAAGAGCCGCATAAGACAATCCAGCAGCTGTTATACTCATTCCTAAGAAAGCCTGCGCTGTAGGACCTAAATCATAATATCTACTTGTTTCTGTCCAACCACCGTTCACATCATACATCTCTTCTTCACTCATGACTAACCATGAATTATCTAAAGCCATACTAAACATATATATCACCCTTATTCTACCACATATTTGAAATATTTCCATTACTAATTAAATTATTAGCGACGTCTTTCTAACTTTCTAATCAATAACTTACCCTCTCCAAATAAAATTTCTTTACTCTATTCCTGCATGAGTTTCAATACTTATTTCTTTTTTTTTCTTCATCTCTTTCTCTCATCTGTAAGATTTCTCACGCTTTTTCATATTGGTTCCTAAGATCAGCGTACTACAATAGCACACATGACTTCAAGGGTAAGTCTAAGACAACGAATGTTATTAATGCATATAACAATCAATCTATCCCTCCAAAGAACCATCCTTATTATTTATCTCCTGTAATCTTTTAAAGAACACTTCTTCCTTGGCACCAGAAATTGCTATAATATATGGCTTTCTCAATTTGATAACTTTTCCTTTCGCTTTTGATTCGGTCATGTTTTACTCCAATCAATAACTTATTCAAATTTCACATCAGCAAGCCGAGTTTCTTTAACCGGTTTATCCACTTTGTCTTACCTCCACTTTTGATTTAGGTGTTTTATTAAGCTCATATTCAAGTTCCGAATCCTTATAGTAAAAATGGTTAAATTTATTCTCCTGACAAAAATCATCAATGATTTGTTCCTTTGTCTTTTGCGTATTAAGAATCCCTTTTAAAGATTCTTTATTAACACTGCCATTAATTGTTACTTTCATCTACCTTGTCCTCCTCTTCTCCGATTTGATAAATATTTGCTTTGTCAGCATCGACAAAGTTTAATGACTGTAATCGTTTATTACCGCCTTCTACAGGTTCCAAACCTAACAGGGCCCGGGATTCGTTCAGGCTCATTATTCCTAAGCTCATTAACTTTTCAATTGCGGATACCTTTGTGTCCCAACTGGCGTACTGTAACCTTTCACTGTAGAAGATAATTTCTTCACCGCGCATTAGCTCATTTTCAGTTAATAAACCAACAGAAAAAGCCTCGCTAAGTTGAATAGCAAGAGGCTCTATCGTTGATTCATAAAATGAGTTGTACTCATCTTCATTATATTTATTCGTAAATATCGGGACAGATACACCAAAGTAATCAAGGATTTTTGATTGTAAAAACTCCAAGGTATCTTTATCGATTAATTTTGGATCCACTGTAATCGGGATATAATCCGCTTTTAAATCAACTGGGATAATGGAGCTGCCTTTACTGTTAATGGCATCATTTAAGGCTTTATCAAATAAATCCCGCTGTTTCTTTTTATCAGTTTCCGATAACATTCCGTTCATTTTAATAATGCCCCGGATTTGAAGCGAACTTTTAATCGCATTATCCACACCCTGTAAAACATTATCATTTATGGTTATGGTTTTTAAAAGTGCTTCATGATCTCCGCTTGAACCGGTTCCGCCAAAGACATCATGCCGGCCATAAAACTTTCTTAAGTGAATCACATTTTCAATGGGCAGTGTAAATTCTTTACCATCCTCAAAATAAAACTTAAAATAATAATCATTATTACTGTCAACTATAATCTCCACGAGAATAGGTCTTAATGGATAAAGTGCCTTTATGCTTCCGGTAGTACTGTCAAACATGGGGTAGACAAAGGCATTGTCGTTTAAAAGCAGCAGGGTGATAATTTTATAAATAAAGCTGTACGGTAACGGATTAGGCCGATGCTTTAAAATGAAGGTTAATCTTCCCGTTTTTTCTGTGATTGTTTTATCCTCTAGCGTTTTTATGTAATTTGGTTTTAGCTTTGCACACTGACTGGCCACTCGATCAATGCATATTTTAACAACATCGCTTTTACTGATATTGGAACCAAACTGAGTAAAGATTAAATCATTGTTTGTGATGAGCTGAAATGTATTTGTGGAACCTTGTTTCTTTTTTCGTTTAAATATAGCCAACGTAACCCCTCCTAACCCACCATGTTTTCATAATCGATTTTGTATCGATTAAGTACCGCATAAGCGATAATCAACGCTACGGTGCCGTCTATGCGTTTATATTTGGAGTTTAATTTTGAAGGTTGAATATTCCCGTTTAAATCAACCTTTGCTTGAGTGTTAGATAAACACCACTTTAAGATTGGATTGTTATCATAGACTACCATTTTGTTTTTTAAATCCGCTTCTAATTGTTTCATCGGCTCTGATAACGTATAAATACCCTGCGAATCTTTTCCATATTAAAACCGGTATCCTCCATTTCTTTAACCCAGTACTGTGAATTCCATGGGTCATATCCAACCCATAGCGGCCGGATACCTAATTCTCTCACCATTTTTAAAAACCACTAAGTTACTAAACTAAAATCATTCTGGCTTCCTTCTGTTAATGTGATGAGGCCTCGCTTCACCCAGATATCATAAGGGACATTATCTTCTTCCATCCTTTTATCTAAAACATCCTTGGGCATAAAGAAATGCGGGATGATATATTTCTTATTGTCACTTGGCTTTTGAATTAAAAGAATGCTTGCAGTTAAGTCAGTAGTTGAGGATAAATCAACTCCGCCTATAGCATAACTATCTCTTAAATAATTCATATCGTATTTTAATTCGTTATTTAAATCTTCAAATGATAACCATGCTCCCTGATCAACTTGCTTGATATTAAAGTCTTTACATAACATCGTTACTCGGGTGGATAAATCATTTTTTGCTTTATTCATTATATCTTCAAGGTAGGACTCCAATTTAATATTACCAAGACTCGGGTTTGACTTCTGCCAGGTCACCGGATTATCAAAGATTTCATTCATCGAATCTTGAGTATACAACCAAGGGAGAACTCTTTCATCTTTGATTTCACCTTTTAGCATCTTCCGGCAATATTCAAGTTTTCCATCTAAAAAACCACCTACAGTTGTCCCTTCGGTGGTTATGATAAAGATAAGTGGTTCCTTTTTAGTTGATTGGCTTTGTTTAATCGCATCATAAACTTTTGAATCAGTCATTTCATGGACCTCATCAATACAGCCAACCTCGATATTGTACCTGTCTTTATTTCTGCTTTGTGCTGATAACTTCTTAATTTTATTTTTCGTTTTCGGTGAATAGATGAAGAATATATTTTTCTTACTGCGCTTTTCATTGGATAATGCTTTAGATTGTTCCCGCATATTATTAATTTCTTCAAAGAGAATGTTCGCTTGCTCACTGGTGTTCGATGCACAGACAATATCAACACCGGCCTTTGATAAGAAAAATTCAGCCAAGTCAATTCCCGCTATGAATATTGTTTTACCATTCTTTCTAGCAATGAGTAATACCACTTCATTAAACCGGCGCAGATGGGAATCAGCCATTTTAAAACCATAGGCAACTTGAATCAAAGCCTTTTCCCATAATTCCAAAATAAAAGGCATACCATTAAAGGGCGATTTGGTATGCCTGCAGAAAGTCTCGATAAATTCAATTCTGATATTTCCCGGTTTCTCATCGTAATAATATCTCGGATCATCTAAATCTTTAATTAACTGGTCCAGTTCTTTTTTTAATTCTTCTCCAATTATGATTTCACCGGATTCAATTTTCTGATAATACTCTTTTAAATAGTTCATTCCATAGCCTTTTTCAGGAATTCATCAAATGCATCATTACCCTCATCTACAGTTTTACCTAAAATTGAATTTAAGGTTTTAATGACGGTTCCATAGGAATTAATAAGTTTTGTATAGTACTTCGCAGATTCGGTTTGTCTTTGTGCACCCTTTGTTGAAACCTGAACTGCACCGTATCGTTTAATCTGTTCCTGCAAGATTTCAAGTTCAACTCTCATAAAAGAAGCTTGTTGAATTAGATTATCAACCAGCTCCGATTTTGTTTCATCAACATTTGAAAATAAAACTTTTAAACGTTCATATTCAATCTGAACATTACTTTTTTTACTCATGAAAACCTCCCGATAGCAAAAAAGGAGTGTCACCCCCTTTTAAGTGTAAACCTATTCTAATAATGCTTCAGGTACAATTAAGACATTACCTACCGCCTCTATTCCGAAAATTTGACTCGCGAGCCGGTTATAATCAAGTTCCTGAAGAAACCCTTCTTCATTTACAAACACTTCAAATCCTGGCATCTGAATGGGATAACCCTCAATGAAACCTTCAACACCTTTTGAAGTTCATTTAATGTGAAACGGTTATTCTGAGGTTTTACTAATTCAACATTTCCGTTCGTCGTAATTAATACAGCCTTATCCTTCAAGGTGTAGAATAACCTTATCGGTACGACAATGTCCAGGGGGACAAAGTCATCGGAATTTTCGCCGGTGGCATGACATCGGATTTATCAGCGAGCGTAAGATGGAATTATGAAGGGAATTATATCTGGATTTATGGCGGAACATGTCGAACATTTGGTACACCTGATACTACACAAATATCCAGTGGATATCATATAATGGAAATATTACATCCATATCTAACGACAGTCTTACTAGAGGGATCTGCACCGCAGTCAGTCCCGGAACAACTTTCATCTTCGTCAGCTTCTCTTATTTCTACATCAATTATGCCGGTTCAGGTTAACGTCATATAAAAAATCGGTCTTTAGCTTTTGTGCTAAAGGCCGATTTTATTTCTCGGATTTTTAATCAGAATTACCTTTCTCTTTCAAGATCCTCTTTCAGTTTTTTTTATTCCTATTTATAACTATAATTAATACTATAATTAAATATAAAGCAAAAATAATACCAAGAATTTCAGTTACTATAATCCATGGCATAGTAGCGAGTCTATTCTTCTCTGCGGTTATAGCTTGATATATAGAATAAGTGATAACACCAATAATAACTGGAATAAAAATAATAAAGTATCCTTTCAATATATTAGCTTTTGTCAATATTTCAGGTTTTAATTTTTTGAAAATTACTGCTAATAGCACAACTATAAATGAAATTACTGATAAAATAATAGTTAAATCATGGTTCATATATCTATGATCCCATTATTGTTTACTATAACTCTATCCTTGCTATAATTCGAATACAGATATCTACCTCCTAATTTACTTTGAGCTTCAATGCCAATTACACGTTCATCAGAGGCTGGAAAAAGGAGATGTTCCTCCTCGTAATCACCTGCTGCAGCAACAAGAATAACTCCTTTTTCAAAAGCATATTTTATTGCATCAGTAACTAAATCATTTTTGATTTCACTACCAAGACTAATATTTATTATATCAGCACCATTATCAACCGCATAAAGTATCCCTTGAGCAAGATAATTTGCTGAGGTTCTACCGTATTGATCCATTACAACAATTGGCATTATTTTAACATCTGGAGCTATTCCATAAATACCATTTTTTTCATATGAACAAGCAACAATACAAGTTATTTCTGTTCCATGACCGTTTTTATCTTCTACATTAGTCGTTTGATTAATTTCATTATATGGATTAATAATTCTATCTCCGAATGAGTCTTGTAATTGTTTATTCAAACCAGTATCAACAAAGGCCACAGTTACATTCAATCCATATATTCCTTCATTCCATACTTTGTAGATATTAGTTTCATATATATGCCAAGGATAACGATGACTATTAATCTTGTCTTTAATTATTATTATGAATAAAAAAATTATTATTGGAATTAAAAAGATTAAACTAATTTTAAATATTCTTTTCATACCCTACTCCCAGATTAATATTATACTTGAGTCTTAACTCTAATTTTAATTATATAAAAGCCATTGGTCAAGTAATTTGTCGTAGTTAAATAAAAATTGTTCAACATACAGCCCTTTATTTCGGCAGTATTCCGTTAATTCTATTTCACTCAACACCGCCATTTCATCGACTATATTAAATTTATCCTGAGTACTCCAACGTTCAGAATTAACCTTTCCGTTTGGAATCGGTATTCCTTTTTCTTTAGCATCCCACCTCCATACAAACAATGTTTGTTCCGGAATTCCAGTTTCTCTGGAAAAAGCACTAACGGATTCACTTTGGGGAGGCATCATTCTTTGAATTATTGACATTCTGAGTTCTTCTGGACATCTTGTCATATCCAACATTATAATTCTTAATCTTACTTTGTATAAGTTCATTATATTTAATTTCTGGCTTGATACTCCTATGCCTCCCGTCCTATTGTTCAAGATTAACCATATATTATTTTAATTAAAATAGTTGTCGAATATTGTAGATAATCTTTTATATATAATAATTTTATAACATCTACAATCTTATTCTTATTTTAATTATATTTTTGTTCTCAAAAATTCTAATTTTCAAAATTTTTGCCTTCCATTTTTTAAGAGTCCCCATGTTCGGTACCCATTAAAAAATATCTTAAGTAGTTATGGGGGGGCTATTTCCTTGAAACAAATGTAGTTTGAGGAATAGGATTGCCATCTTCGTCTTCCCATTCTTCTCTATCATCGGATATATATAACTTATTAAGTGAATTAAGAAGTTCTAGCCTTCTATAAAACTCATTAAAATTTATTTTAGTCGCGACATCAATGCTATCTTTACTAGGATCCAATTTGTACAAAAGATATGAAATTTAATAAATATCTTCAGGATGACAGTATTCTATTGCAATTCCATGTGGAATATCTGGATCATAATTACCTAATTGTTCTAAGATATCTTTATTAGTTATCGAGTTCAAAACTAAATCTTTATAACTTTTTCCAGGTAAACTGGTATATGTAAATGTTTTTAAATAGTTTCTATCTGTTTCAAATGGAATTCCAAAAAATCCCAAAAACATAGTTTGTTCAAGATAATTATATATATCATTCATTAAAGACCTAAGATCATTGAATTCACTAAATGAAAGAAATTCTTCATCAATAAAAAAATGTGTTTCTTTATTTCTAAGAATCTTTAATAAATTCAAGTTCTTTCTAGTAAATTTAGGATTACTTACTTTTACAATATCGTAAATTTTATCAATAAGATTATTAAAAGAAATAGTAAATAATTTATCTGCTTCATTAGGATTATTACTAAAATATAGATTTAAATCAGTTTCATTCTCAAATCTAATTTGTTTTTCACTTCTAAAATCACCTGTTAATCTAAATAATTTATGATACTATTTCTGTTTGCTTTTATTAACACAATGCATAATTATAATTTAATAATTGATGGATTAACTGATTTAATTGCCCGTATAGAGTTTGTTTCTTCTTTACAAAATTCAATTGAATTAATTTTTAAACAAGTATTATTAGATAGAAACGATCATTCTATAATAGAATGGAAGTTAGATAAAATATCTTCTGCTTTTCCGCATTTTAACCCAGTCATAAAATGTCCATAAAAATCATGTGTATTATCCAAATGATTTATATAAATACCTGGTCGTATATAATAATCTTCTTTGCTATAAATACTTCCCTGAATATAAAAGACAAGAGTAAATTCTGGCTCTTTCTTAAATTTGGATAATATAAACAAATCCGTTAGAAATTTGTCTTTAATTTTGATAGTTAAAATATTAATCATATGATAACAAAAGGGCTACTCGGAATGGAATCGAGCAGCCCCTCATAATATCTACAAATGCCCAATCTTGAGAAAGATCCTAAATTCTCCTATATCTTTTGTCCATCGCTTATTCTTTTTCTTAAATCCTTTTTGCTTTAGATAATCTTTTGCATATTCTATTAATTCATCTTCACTAATCATAATGTCCCATTTCCATGTGTAAAACTGTTTGAGTGGAAGCAATACGCATTCTCCACATGCCTTGACTTTGTACTTATAATCAAAAATAATGATAGGCAGTCATCACATTATCAATTATTTGTTTTTGTAAGTAGATAAATTATTTTATTTTATATTATAATATCTATTATTGCAGAACTAAATGGATTAGCCAAATTTCCAAGTTCTTTTAATACATCATCTATTCTATTAACTGAATACATTGTTATTCTAATAACATTTTCATAATTATTCATTTCAACATAATTTGTAAATACTAATCTTAACTTATTAATTTCAAAATATCTAATAAATTCTTTAATAGAATTTATGTATATATTAATGTCATTAGATAAATTCCCTGATTGATGCCAATCATAAAATAGACTAACTAAATTGTCATTCTTAATCTCCATTACATTTGATAAAAGGTAATCTCGGTAGTAAATAAGTTTACTTTCATCAATGTCTTGCTTTTTAACAATATGCAATCCTTGTTTAACCAAAAATCTTTCTACTTTCTTCATTTTAGTATTAGATTCAAATGTGATGAATTGTGTACAATCGAAATTAATAATTTGATTCATTTTACGATTTTTTATATTAAATTTTTGTAAATCAATATTAAATAATTCTCGTAATTTAAGATTAAAGCTTGCGAGGTAATTATCAAATGCAGATACTAGTTCTTCTGAAGCAAAACAATTATTACATTTAAATTTTTCCCATATGGACTCAATAAACCATTTATCATCTTCACATTTTATCATAAGAATGGGTTCAGAATGGTCTATCGATTCATATATAAAATTTTCTTTTAGATGATGGACTTTAATTTTAAATAACCAATTATCAAGATAATATGAAAATTCAAAAATATTAAAATAATCGACATCAAAATACTTTTTATTATTTATAAATATTTTTAAATTCCCTTCCATAATATATAAAGCTCGAGTATCTAATTTTTTAATATTTGTTATTTCTTCTTCATTTCCATCAATAGTGTAGAAAATTTTTATTTTACTCAAAATATCACCCTTTTTAAATAATATAACTCATGATTTAAATTACCATTTAAAATTATCTTTTATAATATCGCATTGTTAAACTTGCACCTTTTCCTTTTTTAGGTTCATAAATTATCATATCATTTGAAGACATTAACTTTTTCATAACAATACAGCAAGTAGGCATTCTATGATTTTTTCCAGGATATCCACCAAGTTCTCTATGAATATCTCCTGACGTTATATCGATATAATCAACATCCATTTGAGTAATCTTATTTAAAATAGTTCTATAAAAATCTTCAGTAGATATTATTGATAAATCATTAAAAGTTACCACCCTAACCCCAATAGCTAATACTCCGTATTTATTAATTTGTTCTTTAGAATAATAAACTTTCATATCATTTGGATCAGCGGTATCTAAACTTTTGTATCCTAAGCTTTCTTTTGAATAATGTTTGTATAGTTCATCAAAATTTTTGTATTTATTAACGCTGATAACATCTACAACTATTTTATTTTTAGTTTTTGTATTTGAAAACTCAATGGTATCTCCAACTTTTATAATACTTCTTTTTTCATCGTTTAATCTCATTTCTATGTTTTTTGTTCCATTCTCAATAGTATCAAATGAATCATCCGATAAATTCATGAAATGTTTTATACTTGATTCTTGTTTTTCATTCTTTATTTCTTGCAGTTTTTTCATTTCACTTCCCACCTTTTTTGTTATTTTCAACAATTGTAATAAATACCTTTCCTTATTGTTGTATATGGTAATAATATACAATAATTCACTATACTTTTATTATAACATTATATATTTATAAAGAAATATCTCAAACTTAATATTATTTAAGAAAATAAAAGAGTTTAAATAATTCAACTTCAACACACCCCATAAGATACCCCAAAAAAATACGACACCACCTAAAGTCATGACTTTTAAAATAATTAAAAAGGTAAGTTAATTTCTTAAAATAATCACTTTTAAGAGATTTAACTTACCTTTGTCATTTTTTCATTTTAATAATTCATTTATATAAAAGGAAAAAGTTGATTTATTTTTTTGTATATTGTATCAACTTGGTATAATCAATATGTGTCGGCATGCCCATGTTGATACATATACTCAAGTTACTACTACTGTAATACCCATGTTGCTACAAATTTTACATCATTTTCATGAGTTCAACACACGCTTCCTTGATTGTGTTGTCATACCCTAGTTGCTACAATTTTCGTCCAATTTATGTCAGTTCGACAGCACCACGTCTTTGTTATGTAGATATACTCATGTTGATATGCAATTTGATATTAAATTCAAAAACCCATAATTTCTAAATGATTTTTTTTCAGGAATTGAGGGAACTAAAATAAATTATTTATTTGTTTTTATTTACTAATATTTTCAAAGAAAAATTATTCGATAAAAAAAATTTGATGTACAAAATTATTTTTTTTTCTTTCTTTGTCTTATATTGTAAAATGATAAAATGGAACCTGTTAAACCAAAACATATTGTTAAATAACTTATTGTTAAATTAAATTTTTCGGGAATAAATAACACATATATCAATACCACGACAACTATCCAGCAGACAATGCTTAAAAGAATTTTCTTTTTCATTATTTACCTCATTCATTCATTTATTTTATTTATTTATTTTAATAAAGATTCAATCCATCTATAAGTCCCCCAAAATGCACTTGTTACACCATCATAAGCTGCTGCACCTACTAAAAAAGCAGGTACTGATACTTCCCAAAAAACTAATAATCCTATAACCCCTGCTGCCACACCTACTACAATGGCAACACCGTCTACAACTTCTTTCCAATGATGAGAGAACCATATAGCTGCATTTTTCGCCCATTTCCATGCAGCTATTCATTGCTTCTTTGATCAGAGATATGGCTTGCTTGCGACTTGAGGCACTGATCATTCGTCCTCGCTGTCCCCCCAAATCGCATTGGCGTTTTTTCGTAACACTAGAATAGCTGCTGTTTCAGCTAATGCTGATTCTTTTCTACGTAATTCTTGATTTAATTTCTTAATAACTAGCTCTTTTTCACGTAATACTTTTTGTAATTCTGTTGCTTGTTTTGCAACCCCACCATTAGCTTGCATACAAGCATCACGCCAAACTCTCACTTCTTCAACGTATAAGCCTTTACTTCTACAGTATTCAGATAATTCTATTTCATTTAAAGTAGATGTCTCAACTACTATAGAAAACTTATCTTGTGTACTCCAACGTTCTGAAATAGTTATTCCGGCAGGGAGGGGTACACCCTGATCTTTGAACTTCTTTTTCCACGTATACAAAGTTACCTCTGGTATACCAGTTTCTCTAGAAAGTGAATTTACAGATTCACTTTGAGGAGGTATCATTCTTTTAATGACTGATGATTTTAGTTCTTCTGAAAATCTTGTCATACAGTTCTCCTTACTTTATCTTCACAAATTAATAAATTTTTAGATGATTAATGGCTTCTTGAAGCCATTAACAACATGTCCTATTTATCTAATATACTATTTTTAGAGCTCTATGACAACTATTCTACCATAGGGGGCATACCCATGTTGATACAAAAATGTTGTATGTTTCCACAAACAAGATGTGTTGTAGATGATGTACTGCTAGTTTTATGCGAGTACAACGCCTACTAAAAAATTTTAGTAAGGGGGTCATTCATTTATAGAAAAATAACTTTTACGCAAAAGGAATTCTAAGCTATCACTTCTAAGCAAAAATCCAAGTAACAACTATGTGGGTACATCACTTGTTGTATAACTTGGATTTATAATTCTTTTATCGGATAATTTATTCAAGTAATAATCAATACTATATACTTTTTTAACGTATTTTAATAATTTTGCTAAGTAATTTCCATTGATTGTTTTTCACCTTCAAAAAGGGATTATATATGAAAATAACTGTCATTAACTGATGAAAATTACATATTACAATAATAATTCAAAATTAAGTTTTTTGAAACAGAAGCGAAATCTCTCCTTGAGCAATCTTGTCCATTAACGTTATTTTCTTCTTCTTCGAAAAACAATTGAGAAAATTAGATTATTTATTAATGCTGCCAATAAAAACACACTGTACAATATAAACCAAATAATTTCCTTCCGATAAATGTGACTGAAAACAAAAAACATAATTGCTAATAAAAAAAATATTATAATAACAATCGGGTAAATAATATTAATTAGTTTTTTTCCTCTCATAATTATAGTCTCCCATCATTTTTAAAAATTAAATTCTACATGTTTAATTTTCTACCAATCCACGCTATTATTATTCCAGATCCTCCTGCTATCAATGCAAGTATACCTAAATGAGGGCTAAACCAATCTCAATAACAGTTAGAAGATCTCCAATTCCAGTAAGTGGGTGTTTAATGTCAAATAAAATAATATTATCCCACACAAATCCAACACAGAAAGTGTTCCAAATCCAATCCCTAGCAAATGTTTTAGCAACCCAATCTACACAGAAAGTATCCCCTACAGCATGTTTTATAGTTGCGTATGTATTTGTAACCCAATGCCATACACTGTTTGCTGTATGCGAGGTCCAGTTCAAAATACTTGTTACTGTTTGTGGGGACCAAGTCGCTACATTTGCTGCTGTATGAGTTGCCCAACTCCATACATTTGCTGCTGTTGATCCTATTGTAGCAAATGTACTATTAACAGTACTTACTGCAAAATCTGTAACAACATCTAAAGTTACTGTTACTGCGTCTACTGTAGCATCAATTAAATCTGTGACCGTATATGTAATAGTATTAAATGGTCCTCAAAATTTCTGTATTTACATACACTGAAAACATCTATTAGTATTTTATCTTTAGTTTTCGAATATTATTTTTAACTATTATAGTAAAAATTGTATGCCATCTTTTTGTTTATGGTAATTTAATACAATAATTCAATATATATCTATTATAACATTATAAGGTTATAAAGAAATACCTCATACCTAATAATATTCAAGAAAGCATAAAAATTAAAATAATTTACCCATGTTGCTACTACTATCATACCCATGTTGCTACAAATTTTACATCATTTTCATGAGTTCAACACACGCTTCCTTGATTGTATCGTCATACCCATGTTGATACAAATTTATCTTTACATACCCATGTTGCTACTACTATCATACCCATGTTGCTACAAATTTTACATCATTTTCATGAGTTCAACACACGCTTCCTTGATTGTGTCGTCATGCCCATGTTGATACAAGAAATCAGTTCACATACCCATGTTGCTACAATTTTTAAGCAATTTATATTAGTTCGACACCCCCTACCTTTATTGTGTCGTCATGCCCATGTTGATACAAAAATATCTTTACATACCCATGTTGCTACTAGTGTCATACCCATGTTGATACAATTTTCAACCAATTTAGGTATGTTCGACACACATTATCTTTGTAGTATCTTCATCCCTATGTTGATACAATTTTAATCTTATAAACTATTTTATATTCAGATTAAAAAGTAATAGAATTTATCGCATTTTTCCCCAACACTAGATAATAATATCTCGATTTTAAATATGGTCAGTCATATTTAGTTCTCTAATCATCCTGCATATCTTCTCTACATTTTTTTATCCAATCTAACGCCTTTTTAGTTTTATATATTGATATTCTTGTCGCAGAAGTATAAAATATAATTTTATATTTTGTGTATTTTATTTTGCAACTCTCCATATTTATTTTTGTTGTAGAATAAATTGTTTTACAAACAATGGTTTCTGAATTTATATACGTTATACCATGAGGCATTGAGAATAAAAATGATGTTAAGGGAATAGAAATAAATGAACTTGTCATCCCTATTACAATACCACCATTAAGTTTTAAACTAGCAGACAATATAATAATTGGTATTGATACGCCTAATATTAGAGCTAACCATAAAATGATAAGTAAACTATCATATGATTTAAAAACTTGAGTCTCAATAATATTACCCTCATCATCCTTATTCATCTCGTTATGTTCAAGTTTATATATTTTGTTATCATATAAAATCCATTCTTCAACTTCTGCAATATTTGGTATTTCTTTTTGGTAAAAAGCTTTAATTAAATAAAAACCTTTAAGACTACAAATAATTTGATAATCTCTAATATCTTTACCTTTTTTATAAACAAATTCTATACTAATATTTCTATATCCTCCCAATTCTTCTTTTATGATAAATTTTAAATCATAGTCATCCCATTTAAGATATATATTATCAAAATTACATCCATTTTTATCAATTATACAAGATTTGTAAACGACTTTCCCATTGATTAAAATTAACAGTTTAGCTTTAACAGAATCAGCAAAATTTAATATATTTTTATAATATTTAAAATGAGCAAGTTTTAATGGTTCTTTCTCAAGATTGGGCATTTTTAGAAATGATTAAGGGCTGCTCGCTTAAATTACGAGTAGCCCTTTTCTTATCATACAATTGATATTTTTATTACTAGAATTGTAAACAAATTTCAAATAGATTTGTTAATAATATCCAAATTTAAGAAAGAACCGTTTTAATTTTTTCATTTTTTTTCTAATAATTAAAAAATATAATGGCATTTGTAATACCCCAAACAATAATACGAGGATAACAATTAAGGTACCTAAATCATCGTTAAAGGCATTATCAACTATAATCCCTACAATAGTCACTACTAAACTGGTAATTATTAATATGCTTATAATAACAATAATATTTCTCCGCATAAATTTTTCATAATCACTCATTCAATTCTCTCCTTAACATATTTTTGAAAAATATATATAACAATATAAATAATACCATGGACAAATTAATTTCAATGCCATGGTATCATTTATATATTTTTACCAATTGGTTAAGACAAATACTTCTGTTTTAATTTGATTTCAACTTTTATTTTACTTAATAATTAAGTTATTTTTTTATATACTTGGGTAAAATACTCCATTAATAATAGTTTGACTTGACCAAGTAAATAAATTTATGTTAGTTGATTGTATTAGCGTTTTACCTATAAAAGCAGCACAATAATCAGCTATTTCTTCAAAAGTTGAAGGTTGAGGTGGATTTGATATCCCTTTTAATAATTTTCCTACACCGAAATTTAATTCGCCTAACAACGCTCCTAGAGTAATATTTGATATTAAAGCTCCCATGCTAAATTTTTTATTATTACTAGTTATATCAATAGCATAACCTAAACCATATGCTAAACCTGATGAAATAGGAATGAAAGCTTTAGCAACGAACGGGTTAGCTAAGAAAGATTTCGTTAATGTTAACCCACCTAAACCAGCTGAAAACCCTGTAGCAGCACCTTCCAATCCACCGATAATCATTGCTCCTAAAATATCATCACCTTGAAGAGCAGCTAAACCTCCATTAATAAATCCTCCAGTTATTGTAGAAGTTAAAACAGTAACTCCTAAAGCTGGATTAATAATAAATGCTGTTCCAACTAATGCAACTATTGCTATTGTTCCTATTATTTCCCAAATAGTTTTCGAAGATATGGTCCCATCTGGATCATATCCCATAACAGGATTATTTCCACAATAAGCAAATAAATTTAACCCATTAATTGCAGTTGAATTTAAATAACCAATACTATCAGCATTTAAAAATCTTCCCCACACTGGATAATAGTATCTTGATTTCAAATAATATAATCTAGTCTCAAAATCATAATAGTATCCCTTATAGATAAATGGGTTAGCGTTAGCTGATAATGTTCCAGTACTTGATAACAAATTACCAAATGCGTCATACTCGTATTGTATAACTAAATTACCATCAATGTCAACTAATCCTTATATAGTTTGATAAATATCTCTGACATAATAATACTCATTTCCATTAATATTTATACTTACTAGTTGGTCGTTTTCATCATAAGAGAAATACTTTACATTTGTTCCTGTTTTCTCGGCTATTAATTTATCTCCGTCATAAAAATATTCCGTTATTTGACTACCATTTGTCTTTTTAAACCTTAAGTTACTATCGTTATACTGATATTGAATAGATTGAAGATTTTTAATATCAGAATCATCATTATATGAATCTAAATTTCTTCCTCGCCATGAAAAATGTACACCTTTTGAAGAATTTTCAGCACCATAAACTATAGGATTTCCTATATATGCATTATCATAATTTATCACTTTATTTTGTATAACTAAGTTTCCATTACCATCTTCATACTCAACATTATAATTAGTGAGACGATCTTTCCAAACTGTATTATCATATAAAAAGTTTTCTGTTTTATTTGAATTATTTGCATTCATTCCCGGATTAATAACTTCTATCACAATTTTTACTGTTCCATTGACATATTGACTATTAAAATTATCTGTTCTTGTTATATAACCCATTTCATTTGTATCATTTAAACCTTCTTGACTAGTAAATGAAATAGCACATGAGATAGGTTGTCCAGTATTAGCATCTTTAATTTCAAAATTAAAACTAGGTATACTATCCCCTACATTTAATTTAATGATTTGAGTAAATGGCTTACCATTTACCAATAAACTTATATCCATACCAGTATAATTCAATGATGGTTCCGGGATATTTGTTGGTTCTTGTTCATTGATTGTACCTAACGGATAATATTTTTTATTTTTTATATTTCCGTTACCGTCATACTCAAAACAGATTGATTGTTGTAATATTGGATTATCTTCTCTTTTTAATCGATTTAAGAAATCATACTCGTAATTAAACATATAATCATTTGATTGATTATTTTTCTTGTTCATGGTCGATATATTCCCAAGAACATCATATGTATATGAAATATTATAATCATCTGTATTCCCTGGTTTTCCTAATGTTTCATTTTGTACGTTAGTTGTTAAACGGTTGTGGTCATCATCAAATACTTTATATGTAATATCTTTTTCATAAACTATATTAGTATCTTTTGATATTTTAATATTCTTTAACATATTAATTGAGTCATAATATTTAGAGATTGTTTTCACTTCAATATTTGATTTAATGATGGAAATATTGGTATCAGTAAGATATACATTTTTAGTAACTAACATTTCTAATAAACCATAAAATGGGTCATAAAATGTATTAGTTCCAACTTTTTTTTCATCATATAAACGTCCTATTGATGTTTTTAAACCTAAAAATCCAAGATTTGTCGATAATTGAGTTTCGTATTTACTATTATTTACATAAACTCTAAAATTATATGAGAACGTATATTGAGAATTACTACTTATTAATTTTTCCCATGATAAAGAATAAAAATTCCACCCATTGTTTATCTTTAAATTTGTATTATAACTGCTACCATTTGCTTCGAGATAAACATAATCTGAGCCATCTATATATAAACTCAAAGTATGATTATATGCGTCTTTATTTTGAAATATATATCTTTTGTCATTTATATCAGTACATTTTCCTTTAATGATTAAAGTTCCTGTATAATTGAAATTAAAATCATATATTAATTTAGCTCCATCAGCAACTTAGGTCGTTCGATTAATATCTGTATCAAATTTAAATGAACGATTGATGTCACTATTAATAATTTTCTTTCTCAATTCCACATCATATGGTTTTGTCTGTCTAGATTCAATTAACGAATTATTTAATGGTATAAACTCATAATTACGAATTAAATCTTCATTATATTGATTAAAACCACTTGTCTTATAATAATTGATGTCTTTAAAGAGAGATTCTTTTCCTAGATTATATAGTTGTCTAACTTCTCTTGGCTGTAAATTGGTATAATTACTTAAGATTAATCCTGTCATTTCGCCTTTAAATTGATTTGTTGGTAAATTATTTGATGTTCTTGTACATCCAAAATTAAATAATTCTTCTGGATAATCAAGTGATATTAAGTATCTTGGATTACTTTTAACAATTTTTTTGTACTCATCATTTAACATAACTTCATAACTACACTCGTCAACATATCCTTCACCATCGTTACGGTTATACCATGTTAATGAGAAAAAGTTCCATTTATTAACTTTAATGGTTGAAGTAGTAATTAAAGGAGTATAAACAGTTCCATTCATATCCGTTAATCTTAAAATCAATCTTCCTAATGGATCGATTATTAAACCAATAAAATTCTTTTTAACATCATCATTACCAACGCTAAAAAGGTATTTAAAACCGTTATTAGAAAGACTTCCTGGTTTAAACCAGCCTGTAATCGTCTGGCATGGCAGTGGATATTTACCCCAAGTCTTATATTTATAAGCTAATCGTTCTCCATTATTATCAGGCCAATTCATTACTGATAAATAACCATCTATTGATAATTTGCTAAAATCCTTATATAGAGGTGTTATTTCTGGTAAGTTTAAATATGTATTTGTTGCTAAATTGGCATTACCATAAAATGAAGCAACGTAATTGTAATTATTTGTAGAAGTAAATCCCTTTATTATTTCATGGTAAAAAGATTCTGGAGAATTTACCAATAATGGAGAAAAACTATGAATTCTTTCTTTGCCGTAAACATTATAACTGATATTATTAATCCCATTTAAATCATAGGAATAATGAATTGTGTTCATAGTATCAGATATTTCAATAAGTTTATTTTCATCATCATAAGTTAATGAATAAATTTTTGTATTTACATATAAGTGATCTTCAACGGAAATTAATCTTCCAAAAGAATCATAATTATATTTAAAGCATAGAGTATCATTTAAATATATTTCCTTAATTCTATCATCTTCATAATATGTAAATGAATAGGAATCACCAGACACGCCATAGGTTACTGATTTAATATTCTCAGGATATATATTGGATGATTTGACATTTTCATTTTCATATAAATAAGATATTAATGTATTACTACCAATATTTACAGATTTTATTTTTTGTTTCGTATCATTTTCATCATAATTGAATTTAAATACGACGCCATTATTTGTAGTAACTGTATCTAGAATCCCGTTGGTATTGTAGACATTAGTCATTAAAGCATCCGGATAATTTAAATTATCAATATTATTTGATTCTACTAAAATTGTTCAAATTTGATTATAGATATCATCATATTGATAATTTGTTTTTATCCCTTTTGAATTAATAAAATTATCTAAGAACTTATATACTGAATTAAAATTATAACTTGTTTTATTACCATTTTCATCTATAGTAGACTCTAATAAGTCATTATTATAGTGTTTTTCATTCATGATATATTTATTATCTGAATTTATTATTTTTGTTGAAGTTTGATTATTATTTTCATCATATGAAAATATCTCTTGCACATTAAAAGAAGATTTTATTCCACTCAACATTTTTTTATCATTATATTCATATTTATTTTCTTCTCCGTTTGTGCCAAAAGAAGTTTGTACTAAATTATCTTCAGGATTAAATTGCTTACTAACAATAGCATCATGATCAATATATTCGTGTTCTATAATATATGGTGTGGATAATAACTCACATCATTTTTATTTAAATAAAAATGAGACAAATTTCCAATAACCTGATACAATTAAATCTGCGAAAAAATAAAAGTAAAGGGTTGGAAATATGTCTCAATATAATAATATCGTAAAAATGTTAAATTTAAAAGAGGAAACTATTTATTTTGATGAAAATTTTTATTCTGAACAGCTTATTAAAGGTGTTAGATCACAAGTTTATCATGGTACTCTTACTTATAATCCAGTACGTTGTGAAGCTTGTGGCTGTATTTACGAAAGCTGTTACCAATATGAAAAACATGGTTTTAAAACCTCTCGTATTACTCTACCTAAGGTTTCAAATATGGATGCTTATTTAGCACTAAAAAAACAACGTATATTATGTCATCATTGTCATTCTACTTTTACTCTTAAAACCCATGTTGTTAACACAAATTGTTATATATCTAATAATACTAAATTAGCGATAGCTTTGGATGCTTCTAATAAAATTTCTGAATGTGATTTGGCTAAACGCCACAACACATCCCATTCTACAGTAAATAGAATCATTAATAGCTCTTATGATGTTTCTAAACCAAATCATAATTATCTACCAGAAAATCTTTGTTTTGATGAGTTTAAATCAGTTAAAGCTGCAGAGGGAGCAATGTCCTTTGTCTTTTGTGATGCTCACAAAAGACAAATTATAGATATTGTAGAGGATCGACGGTTAAGCTCACTAAAAAAGTATTTCCTACGTTATTCTAAAGAAGCCAGGGAAAATGTTAAACTCGTTGTCATCGATATGTACAAGCCTTATATGACGCTTATAAAGCAGGTCTTTCCAAAAGCTAAGATTGTAATGGATAAGTTCCATATTGTTCAATTGATTTCTCGTTCTCTAAATAAAACTAGAATTTCAATTATGAATAAGGATACTGTTAATTATAAAAAATTTAAACGATATTGGAAGCTACTTCTTAAAGCACGTTCTGAATTAGACTAAGGAATATGCTTTAAACAAATGATGTGCGAAGAAGATATTGTTAATTACTTACTCGTTCAAAATGAAGAATTAAGGGTTCTATAATATTTGGTGTGGGCAATAACTCACATCATTTTTATTTAAATAAAAATGAGACAAATTTCCAATAACCTGATACAATTAAATCTGCGAAAAAATAAAAGTAAAGGGTTGAAAATATGTCTCAATATAATAATATCGTAAAAATGTTAAATTTAAAAGAGGAAAATATTTATTTTGATGATAATTTTTATTCTGAACAGCTTAAATGAAACTAGAATTTCAATTATGAATCAGGATACAGTTAATTATAAAAAATTTAAATGATATTGGAAGCTACTTCTTAAAGCACGTTCTGAATTAGACATTAAGGAATATAAAAACTGGTACTGCTTTAAACAAATGATGTGCGAAGAAGATATTGTTAATTACTTACTTATTCAAAATGAAGAATTGAGACATACATATGAATTATATCAAGACTTATTACACAGTATTAAAAATAAAAATATGGATCAATTTAATCATATTTTAAATAATGTAAATAAAGAATATTCCCAAATATCAGAATATATGAAAACATCTATTAAATCACTTAAAGCTTATAGAGAGTATATCGTAAATACAATGAATACAGACTATACAAATGGAGTCATTGAAGGAATTAATAATAAGATTAAAGTTATTAAACGTATTGCGTTTGGGTATCGTAGTTTTTATCATTTTAAAGCTAGAATACTCATTACTCAAGGCTTATGTAATATGAAAAAAGACCTCAGCCAATCAGCTTAGATCTCTTAATTCAGTTTATTGGATTTTCTTTACCAACACTAGTTGACAAAGAACCCATATTTTCATGCAACAAGTGATAATCAAAACCACATTGAAGTTACACTATTGCAGTACAACACTCGCCACCTCCATTGTGTCGTCATGCCCATGTTGATACAAAAATATCTTTACATACCCATGTTGCTACAATTTTCGTCCAATTTAGGTCTTTTCGACACACGCTTCCTTTATTGTGTCGTCATACCCATGTTGCTACAAAAATATCTTTACATACCCATGTTGCTACTAGTGACATGGTCAAGTTGCTACATTTTCCATCCAATTTGTGCTTGTTCTACTTTTATTTTAATTCATAAAATGGTACTGATGACAACTGAACATCATATGATCTTTGATTACAATGAGGACATCTACTTGGTTGTTCCTTAACTATCTTCTTCATCTTCCCAAAATGAAGCTCAATTAGAGCCTATAATCGATTTTGTGGTTCAAAAACTTAAATTTAATAAAATAATAATTTTATCAATCTTTATAACCCTAAAAACTGAGTTTTATATTGTATTAGATGTCTAATAGTATTATTTACATTCATTATATCGTTTTCAGCGTCATAAATCCAATTTTCTTCATGTTAAGAGGGCAGATACAATTCCTGCTTCACTCATTCCTTTTCGACTTAAGGTTCCAGCTAAACTGGTTAAATGATTGTTTCTGTTTCCTTCAAAGATAAACTGATTTGGATCATTAAACCTAATAACCACTTTGGTGCAACAACTGGCTCTATATCAAATGGAGAATGATTATCAAGCTATTTGTACCTATGCCCAGAAACATGAAGGCTTGGTGTTGCCACTATTAATCCACCATTTGAGCGTACATCTAAGCCATGATCAAAGCTCACTTTATTGGGTATTTTAAGTCCTATTGGATATTTAAAGATGCGATGCTCTCCACCACTTAAGGTAATTGCGGTTACTGTGGAAGGCAATTGCCCATATATTTTTTCAAGTGATATTAACGTTTGTTTTCCGTTGTATTTCGTATCAATGTCAAAAACTAACCAATCGCTTCTTTCTCCTGTTGGAATACCGATATTAGCATGAGGATATTGATTCCACCAATTTATGATTATGTTTTTATCTGTCGTTGCTTTCGTTTGCCATCCACTGAATATCGGATGTTTACCAATACTTGAACAATTATTACCTTGCTTACAAGTACAAGACCCATCTTCATTTATTCCATATAGTGGCATAACGGGTATACCTAATACTGCATATTGTAATGCCATTTCTAGATTCTCTTTAGCCAATTATCTTCCTCCTTTCTAAGCAAATAAAAAAGCCTAACATATAATCTTAATCTCATAAGATTATCTACTAGGCTCGTTGGTAGCTCAATATTTGGCTCCTATTGGCTCTATGCTTCTTATTCACTTAATTTACCTACTTTAATTTCACGGTATTTTGCATCTTGGACATTTGATGGTACCAACAACATATTCTGCATCAAGTAATCTTTGATTACAGTGAGGACATCTGATTGGTTGTTCTTTAACTATTTTCTTCATCTTCCCAAAATGCACTTCCTTCATCAATACTTTATCTTTCAATTCTTGGTTTATAACCATACTTCCGTTTAAACTCTTCATAGAAAGCTTTGTCTTTTCCTCTTAATTCTAGTTCTTGTTTAATTTCTTCTTGAATTAAGTTATTATAAAGTTTAAGGGTTATTCGAAAAGTATTCGAATAACCCTTAATTATTCCACTTATTTATTGGCTTTCCGAGTAAAGTCTATGCTTTTTGTGTTCTTACTAAAATAGAAGATGATTACATAAACCGAAAACTGGGTGACCTTTAAAATTTTGCTATTTACATTTTTTTTCAATCTTAATATCCTTACACCATATTTCAAGATTTAAAGGAAACATATTTATTTTGCAAATCCAAAAATGATTTTCACCCATTATTATTTCATTAATTTTAACATCTTGTAAAAAATATGGTATTTGAGGTATGGTCATATTTTTTACCAATATTCCCTTATCATACTCTTTTACATGGTCAAAAATAGATTTATAGCATTCAAAAAAATAATAACATATGGGGTTCCCGTCCTCATCTTCATAAATTACGTGTACTTCATCAGCAAAATAATTACAATCAACCGCTTTTACTCTCGAATCCACATAGTCATATTCATCAATTATTCTTTGTATATCATTAACTTTCATCGTCTTATCCTCCTATCAAGTGGAATGTGTGCATCGGGGCTATTGGGTTCTACAATATTTCCGTTAGCATCTAACGAATTTCCTAACTCATCATATATATGCTTATGAGGGAACGATGTCTTGGGATCTGCTGGATCAACTCTAACCCTTATATTTCCATTTGCATCTCTTACATGTGTAAATCCGTTATATGTTGTCTGGGTCCATCCACTGGGTAAATCATCAACAGTCTTATCCGCTCCCTCTTTATCATCAGTCACTAAACCAGTTACAGCACCATCTGCTGCATCACTTAAATCACTACTATTATCTTCATTAAGTAATATTTGAGCATCCTTAGCCTCTTCATATATATTATATATCTCCACACCTGCGCCAATAACAGTTAAAGTTGGGGCTAAAACTTCACCAGCAACTGGAATAAATGCCGCTATTCTTGATAGAGTAAACCAAAATCTTGGTTTCAGAAGTAATGAACCATTATTTCCATAAGGGTCAACATAATTTACTGGATTATTTCCACAATAAGCATATAAATTTTTACCTAGTATACCGCCATTTAATTGTCCGTCCGCATTTATAAATTTTCCCCAATCAGGATTATAATAACGACTATCTAAATAGTACCAACCTGTCTCGACATCATTGTAAAACAGACCCTAAATATTGTTTTTAATTTTAACTAATATTGATTTACTCTGTATTTTTAATTAGAAAAACTACATCTGGGGGGTGTGTTTAAATATTTTTAATAATCTTCTTTTCAGAATAATAATTAAATTTTATCTATGATTACATAATGATAATAAGTTTCTTTAGACCGTAGTGTTGCTAGTATTACGCGAAATTAAGACTATTGCGTAAAAGTGTTTAATCAAGGACATAAAAAATATGGTTCAAATCAATAAATTAGTATGCAGTGATAAATTTTTAACTAACTTTATTAATATCAGCAATCTTCTTGAACACAACCTTTAAAAAAGGATAGAGCATATAAAAGATTATTAAAATACACCAAACTAAAATTTCATATAAAAACCAAGTATCAAATGTAGGATTTTTAAAAAGTTTTGAAAAATATCGTAAGATGAATCTGAATCGATTCTCGGAGCTTAGACCCATACTCAAAAAAATAATAATAATTTTTATAGAATAATATAAAAGAAACATCATTAACGAATAAATTTCAAATTGGATATATTTAAATGATAATACAATTTCCCATAATTGATTTGGACGATAAGAGAAACGTAAACAAAATATGTTTAATAAGAATATTATTGACACTGAACTAAAATCTAATATGTAATAAAATATTCCTTCTGCAGGTATTAATCTTGATAAAATAATAATTATTATACTTGAAATAATTAAAATTAATGTAGAAATCACATAATTATTAGCATTTATTTTTCTAAATCTAAACATTAAAATTATTTCCCTCCCTTTGAAAAATAATATGTCCAGTAAGCATATCTAGCTTCATAATATTCGAGGAAAAATCCTGAAGGTTTATTATAGTTATTATCATAGACTTGAAGCATCCCTATATTTGCCATGAAATTAGTATGATATGCTGCTGTAAACTTGTCTACAACATCTGAATAACTTATTCCAGGAGCAAATGTAGCAAAATCATCTGGAGTTAAACCATCAGAAACTACTCCATCTGAAAAATCAATAACGCTCATAAACTTCTCAAAATTATCTAAACCTTTACTAGCTTTTTTCTCCCTTGGTCCAAAATTATATGCATTATACCTTGCTAAATTATCTAAGTAAGCATACATATATAGTTCATTATCAAATAAATTATATTTTGGATTACCTCCATACATATCATCATAATCTTTATAATCGGAACTAATTCCTAGTTCTTCACTAACACTATTAGGTTCTATTATATCGTTATCCGATTTGTCACAACTACTTAGTGTAACCAAAGCGACGACCACAATAATTATTAATGGAATTAGGAATTTACCAGTTGGGTCAGAATACATTACAGGATTATTCTGACAATAAGCATACATATTGTGACCCAGAATATCCCCTTGTTTACCTAATAATCCGTCCGCATTGATAAAACGTCCAATCTCAGGATTATAATAACGACTATCTAAATAGTACCAACCTGTCTCTTCGTCATATCTATATCCTCTATATCGGTATGGATTTTTACGACCTAAACCATTTCCAGAGTAATCATACAAATGAAGTATATTACCATATGCATCATACTCATATTCTACTAAATCATTCCCATATTTGTCAACAATATATGTGATATTACCTTGTATATCTTTGATGTAGAAATATTCATTGCCATTTAAATTCATGCTTACGATACTACCATCTAAGTCATATGTATACCGAATTGTGTCTGTTCCATTCGTTTCATATATGACTAAATCACCATCTAAATAATATTCAATAGTTTTTCCTTCAACTATTTTTTTCGTTCTTATTCCTTGATTATTATATGAATATTGAACGATAAAACTATGTTGATCATCTGAACTATCTATTTTGATATTATTTAATTGTCTTCCATCCCAATCTAAAGTCATATCAACAGAAGCTGATGTTAATCCATCAATATTAATGTTTTTAGCATCCTGCGCTTGTATAAACGTGACGTTACCAATCTCATCATATGACAAATATGTATCATTAAATTGAGTTAACTGATCTTCCCATCCTACTGTCGAATTGTATTGATATGATGCGACGATCGTTCCACCAACTAAATTCGAAGTTGGAGTGCCTGGCTGGTATGAGTATTGAGTTTTCTTCTGAATATTTCCATAATTATCGTAATTATATACCATAGTATAACTACCATTATAGGAAAGATGGTCTTCTCTTTGTAATTGATTCAATGAATCATATACATAATGTTCTTTTTCATAAGTATAACTATCCTGATAAGATGCTATATCAGTAATATTTCCTAGATTATCGTAGGTATATTCATATTTTACCGAGGTTGTCAATTCTTTTGTGTAAATTTTTATAAAATAATGAAATTTTTATAAATATTTTTGTATACGCTCCTTAAATTGATCGATAATAAGAAACTGATTTAATATAGTGGCCCAATTTTGTATTGGTTTTGACCACTTCTTAGACATATCTTGAATTCTCAAATAAATCAATTTTATGAGAGCGTTATCATTTGGGAATGCTCCCTTCTTATTTGTTACCTTTCGGTAAGAAGAATGAACTGATTCAATCGCATTCGTTGTATACATTAACTTTCTTATTGCTTGTGGATAATCGAAAAGTTGTTCTATATGTTTCCAATTACGTTCAAACACTCCTATCGCCCCATTATACTTTTCCCAGTTCTCTTTGAATTTGTCAAAGTTATGCACAGCTTCTTCTAGATTACTTGCTTGATAAACTGGATAGGTTATAATTAAATGGACAGAAAATATATAGACATGTTAAAATATAAATAATAGAAAAAGGATGGTATTTAACATGGCTAGAGGTAAATTATATTCTGATGAATTTAAGAAACAAATTGTTGCTTTACACAATAATGGGAAAGCAGCTAGTGAAATATTGAAAGAATATGGAATAGCAAGAGCAAGTCTATATAAATGGGTTAATGAATATAATAAGACAAGTTCTTTTAAGGCAAAGGATAACAGAACAGATGAAGAAAACGACATAATTAGATTACGTAAAGAAAATCAACAATTGAAAATGGAGAATGATATTTTAAAGCAAGCAGCACTGATAATGGGACGAAAGTAAAAGTAATTCAAGCAAATTCACATAAATATAGTATTGTGAAAATGTGTAAAATACTTCAGATTTCAAGATCTACTTATTATTTCGAATTAAATAAGATAAATAATGAGGAGAAAACTGAAGATTATGAAGCTGACATTATTAGCGCATTCAAAGAAAGTAAAAATATTTACGGAGCACGTAAAATTAAGATAGTGTTAAACCGAAAAGGAATAGTTATATCACGACGTAAAATACGTAAGATCATGCTTGAAAACGGCCTTGTGTCCAAATATACGGTATTACAATATAAGGTCCATAAAACTAAATCAAATAAAGATATAATTGATAATAAAGTAAATCGTGAATTTGATGGTCGAACGCTTCATGAGGTCGTAGTAAGTGATTTAACGTATGTTAATGTGTCAGGTAAATGGAATTACATCTGCATTCTAATTGACCTATTTAATCGAGAGATAGTAGGCTACAGTGCAGGAGCTAATAAGACAGCAGATTTAGTCTATAAAGCATTTATGAGTGCTAATATCTCTCTTAAGACCATTAACATATTTCACACTGATCGGGGCAATGAATTTAAAAACAAAATAATTGATGAAGTATTAACTGCATTCGGTATTGATAGATCCTTAAGTAAGCCTGGGTGCCCTTACGACAATGCGGTAGCAGAAACAACATATAAAACATTTAAGACTGAATTTTGTGATAAAAGATTCGAAACACTAGAACAATTGAATTTGGAGTTATTTGATTATGTCAACTGGTATAACAACATAAGAATTCATGGTAGTTTAGGTTACTTATCACCAGTTGAGTATAGGAACATGTTGTCTATATAAAAAGTGTTCAAAAAAGTGTTGCCATTCCAAACTGTCTTTAAGTCCTTAGTAAATTCTTTGTAATCCTTTGATGGAACAAACTTTATCGCATTACGAATTAAATGGACGATACAACGTTGTACTACTGTTTCAGGAAATATTGTCTTAACACCTTTTTCAAGCCCTGTTAGGCCATCCATAGACATAAAGAAAACATCTTCTATACCACGCGTTTTGAGCTCATCAAAGATGTTTAGCCAGAAATGAGCACTTTCTGATTCTCCACCAATCCAAACGCCTAAAATTTCCTTAAATCCTTTCGTATCATAGCCTAATATCGTATATACAGCTCGTTTAGTCGTTTTGATACTATCTTTGACTGTTACATACATACAATCAACGAAAACAAAGGGATAGCAGGCTTGCAAAGGACGATTTTGCCAATCATTTATTCGATCTATGATTTTATCAGTTATATTGCTAATCATCTCATGCGAGACATTAAATCCATATATATCTTGGATGGTATCGGATATATCACGTTGACTCATTCCTTTACCATACATCGCAATAATTTTTCCTTCAATACCAGATATATCTCGTTGTCCTTTAGGAACAACCATGGGTTCAAACGATGCTTCTCGGTCTCTTGGAACATCAATTGTAAATTCTCCACGGGTAGACTTCAGTTTCTTTGGATATGAGCCATTTCTACGATTATCTGACTCTTTGTCTTCATGTGAATTCTTTTCATACCCCATATGATCTTCATATTCTGCTTCCATCATATCTTGAATAACAGGACCTAATAAATTTTTTAATCCATTTGAAATATCTTCAGTTGTTTTTGGTTCATATATATTAATAAATTCTTTTACCATTTGTTTAATTCTTGGATCTATCTTCTTACGTGCCCATAATTAATTCTACCTACTCCTAATAATTTAATACTCAACTATTATACATAAAAAATTTGTGTATGTATACTCAATGAGTTGGCGCCTTTATCAATATTAACCTCTTACAATATTGATAACTCATTTTAGTAATTTACACAAATAATTATACACTGCCATTTAAATCATATTTTAAATAACGTAAATAAAGAATATTCCCAAATATCAGTATATATGAAAACATCTATTAAATCACTTAAAGCTTATAGAGAGTACATCGTAAATACAATGAATACAGACTATACAAATGGAGTCATTGAAGGAATTAATAATAAGATTAAAGTTATTAAACGTATTGCTTTTGGGTATCGTAGTTTTTATCATTTTAAAGCTAGAATACTCATTACTCAAGGCTTATGTAATATGAAAAAAGACCTAAGCCAATCAGCTTAAATCTCTTAATTCAGTTTATTGGATTTTCTTTACCAACACTAGTTGACAAAGAACCTTTTAATGGAATTTACCTTACCTTTATTAATTTTCATATTTTAATAATTCTTTTATATAAAAGGAAAAAGTTGATTAATTTATCTATTTATTGTATCAACTTGGTATAATCAATATGGTGCGAACGGGGGGACTTGAACCCCCACGGTAAAAACCACATGCCCCTCAAACATGCGCGTCTACCAATTCCGCCACGTCCGCACATAAAAAATGGTGGAGGTTAACGGGTTCGAACCGATGACCCTCTGCTTGTAAGGCAGATGCTCTCCCAGCTGAGCTAAACCTCCATTTATTCCACAATTGTATTATATATAATTTATCAAAATTGTCAATAGGTTTTAAAAATTATGATTAAATTCTCATCAATTTCTACATAATATAGATAAGGAAATTTTAGGAGGATTGTATTGATAAAAATAATATTGTTAATCATAGGATGTCTTTTTCTTATCTTTTTTTTAGTTGCTATTTATTCCTGTTTTATTATAAGTGGAAGATGTAGTGAACAAGAAAGACAACAGGATGTGAATAAAGAATAATATGGTACTTTATCTATAAGATTACTTTATATGATTAAAGTAATTTTATTTCATTTTTATAATGTAGTTTGAGAATACTGAAAACTCGTTATTAAAATTTACAATTTATTGTTAGCCATCCCTTCTAATAAATCATTGTTTTTATACAAGAGGACATAAACTCTTAAAAATAAAAAACTCATTGAAATACTTCAATATTTCATATGAGTTTTTGTATAATAAAATTAATTATTTAAAATTAGGTTTGGTTAAGATACTTTTACGATTGTTTTCTAATCGATCAATCGTATCTTCATAAACGGAAATAAACAGGTATGATCCAGCAATATTATATACTTCATATTCTAATGATTGTAAATATAAAGTTATATTATATGAACGTTGTGCTGTACGACAATGCACATAAACTGGTTTTGATTTATCTAATTCATTGACACGTTGACGCATTTGACTCATTGGGATATTTTTAGCACCAATAATATGGCCATTTTCATATTCCATTTCTTCACGTACATCAATGATTTGTGCACCTTTATCATGTAATTCTCTTACTTGCGTGAAACGTACTTGTTTAAAATCTCCTCTGTTTAAATTATTGCCAATATAACCAGCATGATTTACAGCATCTTTACCTGTACTAAAAGGCGGTGCATAGCAAAGTTCTAAATCTTGTAAATCTTTTACTGTGCCACCAAATTTAATCGCAGTAGCAATCACATCAATTCTTTTTTCAACTTGACCTTCTCCTAGTGCTTGTGCACCTAGTACTTTACCTGACCCTTTTTCAAATATAACTTTCATTAAAATCGGTTTAACACCAGGCATTAATCCTACTCTATCAAAAGGTCCTAAGTAAATTACCTCATAGTCAATAGCTAATTGACGTTGTTTGATGTAACGTTCTGTTAATCCTGTAACAGCACCTGTAAAATCAAATAACTTAATTACAGAGGAACCAATATAACCACGATTGTCGATGTCTTGCCCATTAATATGGTCTGCCACTAAGCGACCTTGTTTATTAGCAGGACCGGCAAGAGGAAGTGGTTCAATTAAATTACTTAATGCATTTCTAACTTTTATCGCGTCACCAACAGCATAAATATAAGAATCATTTGTCTTATAATTATTATCAACTAAAATATATCCTCTATCGTCTAAATTTATCCCTGAATCTTTTAAAAACTCCGTCATTGGTGCGACACCAATAGATAGAATTACACCATTTGTTTCAATTTCTGTGCCATTTTCTAAAATAACTTTGTTTTCAGAAAATTTACTAACACGTTGTTTTAAGATTAACTCAACACCATGGTCAAGTAATGTTTTATGCAATATTTGAACCATTTCATAGTCAAATGTTGTCATGATTTGTTCCATTGCTTCCACTAGTGTAACTTCAATCCCAATTTCACGCAAATTTTCTGCCATTTCTACACCAACGAAACCTCCACCGATAACAGTCATATGTTTTGGTTGTTTACTATCGATAAATTTCATAACATTAGCGATATCGGGCACATTTCGTACTGTGAAAATGTCAATTTTATCTTTTCCTTCAAATCTGGGGGATATGGCTTTCGCACCAGGTGATAAAACAAGCGCATCGTAATATTCATCGTATGTTTCAGAAGTTTCATGATTTTTTACAGTTACGTAGCGTTCTTCACGATTTATCGAGATGACTTCTGAATTTACACGTACCTCAATATTGTATTGTTTAGCAAACTTTTCTGGGTCCATAAGAACTAAGCTTGCTAATTTAGGTACAATCTTACTGACATGATAAGGCAAGCAACAGTTTGAGAACGAAACATAAGGCCCTTTATCAAACATAATAACTTGCGCACTTTCATCTAATCTACGAAGTCTTGCTGCGCTGCTCGCACCACCTGCGACACCACCCACTATTAAATATTTCTTACTCATTATAACACTTCTCTCTAATAACTTTTTTATTTTAAAACACGTTTTAATACAAAGTTACCTAATATAGCTCCAATTACCATAAATAATAAGAAGAACCATCCAGATAATGAGAAAGTCGCAATTGGTGAATATAATGCTCCGACGTTACATCCTTTTGATAAACGCGTACCAAATCCTAATAGGAATCCACCAAGCGCAAATACAATAACTTCTTTACCAGTAACTTTTAATTTTGCTTTAAATTTACCCATAGTTAATCCAGCGATTAATCCACCAACAATAATGGCAACATTTTGAACAGAGGTTCCATTATTAGTAAATACACCAGTAAATGAAGCTGCAGGTACTTGGGTATAATTAGCTATCCAGGTTTGGCTCACACCAAATAATGTTAACACTTTTCCAAACCATAATCCAAATATAGTAGAAATTCCCCAACCTATTTGTGTTTTAGCTAATATAGCTAGGAACGATACAGCTAAAACTACTGCACCAGTTTTTAAAGACCATGGGTTTCCAAGAACAACATCATAAGTTTTCTTACTTAATGGATTTAATGGTAATTCATCATTAATATATTCTTTATAAGCATCTTCATTTGCGATACCTTTATATAGGTCTTTTGCTTTAATTCTTTTTTCGATAAATATCGAAATATAAACTACGATTAAAGCTAACAGTAACACAACAATAACAGCACCGATTAATCCACCAAATGCTCCACTAAACCAATCAGGTAAATATACACCTTTACCATTAAAAGATGATGAACTAAACCAAGTTTCTGTAGTCCAACTTTTTTTCGCTAATGGGAATCCGACAAATACCCCAACACCAAAGAAGATGACTACAATAACTGCTCTGACTGCTCCTGTTGACAAAACTTGCAATACACCTGATGCACAACAACTAGCAAAAGCCATTCCTATACCGAATAAAAGAGCCCCTAGTAATAATCCTAAGTTAATAGGATTAATCCAAAACTTTTGATTGCTAATAAGACCTGTATACAACAATACTGCTGTACCAATTGATGAAATAACAAACAAGAACATTAACATTCTCATTAATTTAGTAGAACCAAATCGATATGCACGGTTTACAGAACCTGCAAATCCAAAATCACCTCTTATTAAAGCATAGCCAATAACAAGACCTACTAATAAATTAAAGATCAATGCGTCTTTTAATAAAGTAAATCCATAAATAAATGTAAGAACTGCTAAAGCAAGTCCTAAGATTACTTGAATTTTTTTCATCTTTTCTCCTCCTATAACTATTTATTTGTAATGTTAATTTTCAACTTATAATAGTTAAATTAGTTATTTTTTTCACAATATAGTATAAAAAAATTTACATAATAACTAATTACATTTTTCACAAAACATTACAATTACATTGTAGCATAATTCACAATCTTTTAATTATAGGAAATTCGAATGCTATATAAGTAATTTTAATAGTAAGATTATACAATACGTGACAATTTTAATAATATCATGTATAATAGCGTTGGTAGAAGGAGTTGATTTCGGATGAATTTGGAATCACTTAAGTATTTTAAACATGTCGCAGAAATAAAAAGTATCTCAAAAGTATCTACACAATTTCATATATCACAATCCGCTTTAAGTCAATTGATTCAAAAATTAGAAGAAAACATCGGATATGAATTACTCTCTCGCAGTAATAAAGGTGTTGAATTAACTAAAATGGGTAAAGTAGTTTATGAATACGCCGACACAATTTTAAAAAACTATCAAAAAATGATTGATGAATTATCTTGGATGGAACAAGATAAAAATAGTGTCATTATCAATAGTACATGGGCAATCTCAAATTACTCACTTCCCAGTTTTTTAGTTGAAGTGAAAAATAAATTTCCCCATATTCATTATGAATTATGTTCAAACCGTTCTGAGGATATCGTTAAAAATGTAGAAAATGGTTTATCAGATATTGGTGTAATATATTGTGATAGAGAATCAGATGTTTTACAATCTATTCATATTTGTGATGAACAAATTGTATTAGTTGCAATGAAGGATTATAAAATACCAGATAAGATTTCTGTTCAGGAGCTCTTTCGATATCAATTTATAAATTTTAAGAATGGATGTTATAACACAAATGTTTATGACACTATTTCGAAATATCTCATGAATTTAAACGAAAACACATTATCTTTTAATCCACTTCTAAATTTAGATTCAATCAGTGCTGTAAAATCTTCTGTTAGTGAGGGTTTTGGAATTTCTTTTTTACCATATAGTGCAGTGAGAAAAGAAATAATTGAATGTCAATTTAAAATTATCGAAATTAAAAACATTAAACTTACTTTAAAAGTAAATGTAATTAGTTTGAAAAACGATAAAATAAGTCCATCAGTAAAAAAAGTTATAGATTTATTTTTAAAATTTGGACCCAAATCATTATGTTAACTTTTTTTTCAATCTTTTATACGCAATAATTAATTAGTCTAATATTTTTTAATTGAAGATGCAGTGAACAAGAAAGATTAAGAAACAATAGATCATGACTTAAAAAAGGATTAATAATGTTTTTTCATTATTAATCCTTTTTATGTAAATTATCTTCAATCTTTAAATACATGTATTACCTGAGTAAGAGCGTAAAAAGTCATTAAGATTAATATTAGCATAGTAATAATAAATGTAACTTTATGATATTTTTTATTGTGATAGTTTCCTAATTCAAAAAATATCGCTATCCATGATAATACAAAGATGGTTATTGAAATATGATGAAACGAAAAAATATAACCCAGTAAAACAAATTTAGTAAATATACTAACTTCAAATAGTCCTTCTCTAAACCGCAAAACATGAGATACTATTTTAACAACGACAATATTACTTTTGGTATAACCCATTTTAATTAATAAATAAATTAATGATAAAACGATAAAAACTATGATTAGTAAACTTACAACAGTTAATACCGATAAATATCCTGTCAATTTTTTAAAACCAAAAATATTAATCTTCTCTACATCGATTATAAACGTAAGTGCAACTAAGACAAAAATAATAGATGTCCAAAAAAACCTCTTAAAAATATTAAATGTATCGTTTGTTAAGGTCTTCATAAATATCCCTCCTCATAGTTCTATATTAAATAATAAATAAAAAGATAACTTGATTATTTTAACTATAGTCCTTCATTAATTGAATAGACTTTATAAAATCATTAATACCTTTAATTCGAGTCAATTCTAATGTGACATATCTGTTTTTTTTATCTAAACATAAATTATGTAAATTATCAAGAATATCTATGTCACCTACTAATGGTTTTATTGTTTGATTATCTAAATAGCCATGTACGTGAATATTATAAATATCGTCTCTAAATTTTAATAGCTCAGAAAAATTGGAATAAAGTGAACACCAATTTAAGTCTAAGGTAAAACCATAGTTATTTGGCATCATTTCTTTTAATAAATACCATACTTTAGTAACAGATAATTGTGGATCACTTATCGGAATATTTTCAAATGTAATTGCGATATCGTAATGAGAAGTGATTTCATAAACTTTTTGGAATAGATTCTTTACATTTACTTTATCTTGATAAGTATCCCAAAGATGAATAACTGCTTGTTTAGCGCCTAATTCTTTAGCAGCATTTAAATTTTCATTTAATATATTTTGGCCTCTAGTAATCATAGAAATTTTTTTAGAACTTAAATAATTACCAACATCACGATTGACATGAATAGAGGGAACCTGTAACGAATTAGATTTGAAATAACTAACCAATTCTTCTAATTCTACTTTATTTACCATTTTCCAATCACTTGATGTAGGAGTTAATGGTGCCCTTTGTTTGTCCCATTCTGGTAAAAATATTAATTCTAAACCATCAATATCAAGACCCTTTACTACCTGATTAATAATTTTATAATTTGTAAATTCACTTCCAAATGCAAATGGCATTGTCCCGGTTGAAACTAAATACTTGTTCATTTATTATCACCTCAAAAAATAAAAAGCTGTTTACTAAACAGCTTTTTATTTTCTATTATTTATCTTTTTCTTTTTTTTCTTTTTTCTCTTTTAGCAGGTTTTTTTAATTCATATTGACCATTTACAGTTTTCATAACTTGGCGAACTTGTTTTTCTGATGGAGTTCTACCCATTTGAGCCATCATGGCTCTTACAACTTCTTCTGTAATTGGTGGGTTATCTTTTAAGTACTTAACCATATATTTACGAGCAACTAAGAAACCTAATACTATACCAAGTATAATTGCTACTACAATGATTATAATAAATAACCAGATTGGAAAGTTTTGCATAACACTAATCCTCCTTTATACCATTAATAATGATACCTAATTTTTTAATAAATTGCAATGATTACAGTAAAGATTTAAATTGTTTTACTACATTTTCTACTGTAAATCCGTATTTAACTAGCACTTCTTCTGCTTTACCAGAAGCACCAAATGCATTGATACCTAAAACTTTACCATCTAAACCGACGTATTTATACCATCCAAATGGTGTTGCCATTTCAATAGCTAAACGTCTTCTCATCATCTTTAGGTAATATTTGTTCTTTATATAAATCATCTTGTTCATCAAATAATTCCATTGATACAACACTAACTACTCTAACATACATTTTTTCTTTTTCTAATTCTAACTGTGCTGCAATTGCGAGCCCTACTTCTGACCCTGATGCTAAAATGATGCCATCCAATTTCCCATTTTTAGCTTCAGATACAATATAAGCACCTTTTTTTACATTATCGTAAACATTTAAAGAAACAGTCTCCACATTTTGTCTCGTTAAAACTAAAGCAATTGGTCTATTAGTAGTCGTTAATGCTAAATTATAACATGCAGCAGTTTCATTACCATCACATGGGCGTAAAACCAACATGTTTGGTACAGAACGTAACATCGCAAGTTGTTCTATAGGTTCATGTGTAGGACCATCCTCACCTACAGCAATACTATCATGTGTCAATATATATAATACCGGTAAATTCATAATAGCAGCCATACGAAGAGCTGGTTTAAAATAATCACTAAATACAAAGAATGTAGAAACAAATACTTTTAATCCACCATGAAGTGTCATACCATTTGCGATACCTGCCATAGCGAACTCTCTTATTCCAAAATAAATATTTCTTCCTGTATAATTATCAGCTGTAAATGGTTTTGCATTTTTAATAATTGCTTTTGTTGAAGCTGTTATATCTGCTGCTCCACCTATTAAATTAGGAATAACGGTAGCTACTTTGTTTAAACACTCATAAGAGTAATTACGTGTCGCATTCTTGTTTCCTAATTCATATTTAGGAAGAATATCTTTTAAATCAACTGTTATTTTATTGTTCATGCATTGCATGAACTCTTGATACTCATCAGGAAAATTTTCTTCATAAAATTTTAAATTCTTTTCCCATTCGCGATATTCAACCGCACCGCGTTTTCCATTGGTTTCTTTGAAATGGTCATAGACTTCATTTGGTATTTCAAATGGTTCATAATCCCATTTGTATAACTTCTTCGCAGCTTGTCCACCTAAATCACCAATAGGAGCTCCATGGACCTTGTTAGTTCCTTGATCGGGTGCTCCGTATCCAATAACTGTATTAACTTCGATTATTGAAGGCTTATTAAGTATATTTTTTGCACTTCTCATCGCAAGATTTATTGCTTTAATATCATTCCCATTTTGAACATATTCATAATGCCATCCCATGGCTTCATATTTCTTTTGAATATCTTCATTAAATGATTGTTCCTTTTTACCATCTAAAGTAATGTTATTTGAATCATATAGGACAACTAATTTTCCTAGTTTTAAATGACCTGCAAGAGAAGCTGCCTCGTTAGTAGCACCTTCCATTAAATCACCGTCGCCACAAATAACATAAGTATAATGATCAATTAAAGTTACTTCTTTTCTATTGTATTTTTCAGCATAAAATTTTTCAGCTATCGCCATTCCCACTGCCATCGGAATACCTTGACCAAGAGGTCCACTTGTTGCATCTACTCCTGGTGTATGCATGAATTCAGGATGACCTGGTGTTAAACTATCTAATTGGCGAAAATTCTTTATATCATCAATTGAAACAGAAAAACCACTTAAATGTAACATTCCGTATAGTAACATAGACCCATGTCCAGCCGCTAACACAAAACGATCTCGGTTGAACCATAGTGGGTCTTTAGGATAAACATCTAAATGTTTTGTCCATAAAGTATAAGCCATAGGTGCTGCTCCTAAAACAATTCCTGGATGACCACTATTTGCTTTATTAATAGCATCAATACCTAAAACTCTAATTGAATTTATCGCTAGATCACTTATCATTAAAAAAACCTCCATAATTAGATTACTTAAGAATTATATAACATTTTTGGATATTTTTAAACAAATTTTATAAATTTTTTCACATGAATTCTTTATTTTTCAATTTTTTATGGTAAAATAAAGTCGATAGATTCGAAAAGGAGGAGTATATTATGCCTAGAAGAATTACCGACAAATGTATTGCATGCGGATCTTGTGCCGCAGTTTGTCCTGTTGATTGTATATCTGAAGGAGACATCTACGTCATTGACGAGGATGTTTGCATTGATTGTGGCGCTTGCCAAGATGAATGTCCAACAGACGCTATAATCGAAGCATAAATTTACTTTGATAATAACTTCTACTAAATTTTAGTAGAAGTTATTTTATTTCATTTTATTAAACAAACGTTTGCTTTTTCACCCTCTTTCTTATATAATATAAGAAAGAGGTGCTATATTATGATAAAAAAAACTGATAAACAAAAAGAAATTTTAAATTTTATTGATGAATTCATTTCCGATAAAGGATATCCACCAACAGTTCGCGAAATCGGAAAAGCAGTTCATTTATCTTCAAGTGCTTCTGTTCATTCTCAACTTAATAAATTAGAAGCAAAAGGTTTTATCAAAAAAGATGCAACAGCATCACGTGCTATTAGTATAGTAAGAGATGAAAAAGATAATCATACGAATATACCTATGGTTGGTTTAGTCACTGCGGGTAATCCAATCGAAGCTATTGAAAACGTAAGTGATTATTTTCCTATTCCATCTTCTTTAATTAAATCTAATGATGTTGTTTTTGGTTTAGAGGTTTCAGGACATAGCATGAAGAATGCTGGAATTTTAGACCATGATATGATTATTGTTCGTAAAACCAGCACTGCTAGTAATGGTGATATCGTCGTAGCATTAACTGATAACAATGAAGCAACCGTAAAAAGATTTTATAAAGAGCAGAATCATTTTCGATTACAACCAGAAAATGATGATTTTCAGCCAATTATTTTAAATCATATTAAAATAGTCGGAAAAGTAATAGGTGTTTTTAGAAACTTGAGCTAATTATGGAAAATAATTAGCTCTTTTTTCTATTTAAAGTCAATTTCATCTAAAAGCATTAAATCATTTGTGTAACTTCTATCTAAATAAACCCTCATATCATGTTGACGAATGATTTTTTCAATCGTATTTCGAATAAATCGTCCATTAAATTTTAATAAAGGACTATTTTGGATAGCTAAAGTATTTAAGTATTGATTGAAGTGTTTATCTAGATTATTTGTATAATCATAACCATTTATTTTTATTGTGTATCTAAATATTTGTTTTAATTCATTGATATCATAGTCTTCAAAAAATAATTTGATTGGAAAACGAGAATTTAATCCCTTATTATTATGCAACATAATTTCAATTTTTTCTTTATAACCTGCTAAAATAACAATAAAATCTTCATGATGGTCTTCCACAAACTTTAAGATGATATCAATTGCTTCATTTCCAAAATCACTGTATTCCTCATTATATAAACTATATGCTTCATCAATAAACAGCACACCACCCTTTGCTTCCTCAAGTATTTTTTTGGTTTTTATCGAAGTTTGTCCTATATATTCTCCAATTAGGTCACTGCGATCAATTTCCATTAAATGGCCTATGCTTAAATAATGTATATCCTTAAACATTTCAGCAACTTTTCTGGCAATTGTTGTTTTTCCTGTTCCTGGGTTTCCATAAAATATCATATTTAAAGCTTGCTTTTTAATAGGTATATTCCTTTGTTTTTTGATTTTATTCATTTGTTGCAATGCATATATTGAAAATAATTCTCTTATCACATAATCTAATCCTATAATACCCTCAAAATATTTATTTTTAAAATTTTTATACTCGTAATGGTTAGTTATTTCATCTTTATTCATATTATCACGCTCACATTACAGTATATGCACAAAAAAATAAAAACCTATAAAATTATGAAAAATGAAAATAAAGAAGTAATAAGGGTAAGTTACAATATTTGACAAAATTTGTTATAATGTAAGTATCATAAACGTTTAGGGAGGAATGTATGAAATTAGCTAAAGGTTTGGAAGTTCTTACAATGCCTAATCCATTTAATCCGTTCTTCACTATCAATTTAACACTTATTTTTGATAATCAAGATACTGTTTTGATTGATACTGGTTATCCAGGAAACCTCAAAAATATTAAAACTGGACTCATTAATGCATTAGTACCTTATGAAAAAATCAATAAAGTTATTATTACACATCAAGATTTCGACAATATTGGTAGTTTATATCAACTAATAAGTGAAGCAAAGGATAACAACATTGAAATTTTAACGCATATTGAAGAAAAACCTTATATTGAAGGTGAATTACAACCTATCAAAATGACTGATGATTTTATAAAACATATCAATCATCAAGCTAAACAATTTACACTTAAAAGACAAAATGAATTACAGGATATTATGAAGCATATTTTTGTAAAAGTAAATCAAACACTCAATAGTTGTGAGGAACTCTCAATATGTGGTGGCATTACAGTCATCCACACTAAAGGTCATACTCCAGGTCATATATCTTTATATTTAAAAAAATACAAAACTTTAGTTGCCGGTGATGCCTTAACGATAATTGAAGGCGAACTTTATGGTCCTGAAAAAAATACAACTTTTGATATGGAAACTGCTATTCACTCATTAAATCAATTATCTAACTATGATATTCAAAAAATTATTTGTTATCATGGTGGAATCTATAAAAAGAATTGTAATAAAAGAATTACAAAAATAATAGAACAAGAATTAAAAGAATTACAAAATAATAAAATGACCTCAAATTGAGGTCATTTTATTTTTATTCATCTACTGTTAAAACCGCCATAAAGGCCTCCTGTGGGATTTCTACACTACCCACTGCCTTCATACGTTTCTTACCTTCTTTTTGCTTCTCAAGCAGTTTTTTCTTGCGTGAAACGTCCCCACCATAACATTTAGCTAAAACATTTTTTCTTAATGCTTTAATATTAGTTCTGGCAATGACTTTACTATTAATAGCCGCTTGAATTGGAATTTCAAATTGTTGACGAGGTATAATATCTTTCAATTTTCGGCAAATGGCACTTCCTCTTTCATAAGCAAAATCACGATGAACGATGATACTTAAGGCATCAATTATATCATGATTTAACATAATATCCATTTTAACTAAAATTGATGATTTGTATCCGATTAATTCATAGTCTAGAGAAGCATACCCTTTAGTATTTGATTTTAATTTATCAAAAAAATCATAAACGATTTCAGCTAAGGGAATGTCGTAATGAATATCTACTCGATTTTCTTCAATGTATTTCATATCGATAAATGTCCCACGTTTTCTTTGACATAATTCCATTATGGCCCCTACATAATCATTAGGAGCTAAAATTGTAGCACGAACATATGGCTCTTTAATTTCTTTAATTCTTTGAATATCAGGCATATGTGCTGGATTATCTAACATAATAGTTGACCCATCTGTTAATTCTATTTGATAAATAACAGATGGTGCAGTTGCGATTATATCAAGGTCAAATTCACGTTCTAATCGTTCTTGAACAATATCCATATGTAATAACCCTAAAAATCCAGTTCTAAACCCAAATCCTAATGCTTGAGAAGCCTCCGCTTCATACACTAATGATGAATCAGATAACTGTAACTTCTCTAGTGCATCGCGTAAATCATTGTATCTTGCAGCATCTATTGGATAAAGACCACAATATACCATTGGATTTAAATGTCTATACCCAGGAAGAGGATTTTTAGCGGGATTTTGTGCAGTTGTAATAGTATCACCGACATGAACATCCTTAATTGATTTTATTGAGGCAGTAATAAACCCAACGTCTCCTGCGCTTAAATAATCGCGTAGAACTTCTTTTGGCGTAAAAACACCAACTTCGTTCACTTCATATTCAGCTCCTGTTGACATTAATTTTATACGATCTCCCTTTTGAACCGTTCCACTCATAACACGAACGGTTGGAATAACACCTCGATAAGATTCAAAGAAAGAATCGAAAATCAAGGCTTGTAATGGTCCTTCAGGGTCGCCGATAGGAGTAGGAATATTTTGTACAATTTTTTCTAAGATTTCATCTATTCCCGTCCCTAGCTTTGCACTTCCTAAGACAGCTTCACTTGTATCTAAACCGATTACATCTTCAATTTCATTTTTTACTCGTATAGCATCGGCACTTGGTAAATCTATCTTATTGATAAAAATTTGAATTTCAAGGTCGTTATCTAAAGCTAAATAAACATTCGCTAATGTTTGTGCTTCAATACCTTGAGATGCATCAACGACTAATATCGCCCCTTCACAAGCAGCCAAAGAACGGCTCACTTCATAAGTAAAATCCACATGACCTGGGGTATCAATTAAATGGAAGATATAATCTTCTCCATCTTTGGCCTTATATTTTAATTCAACCGCATTTAATTTAATTGTAATTCCTCTTTCGCGTTCTAAATCCATTGAATCAAGCAGTTGGTTCATCATGTCTCTACTTTCAACTGAATGGGTTGATTCTAGTATTCGATCAGCTAGAGTGGACTTACCATGGTCAATATGAGCAATAATTGAAAAATTACGTATTTTTTTTTGTCTCTTTTTTATTTCTTGAAAATTTAGTTGGCTCATAATATCACTCCATTTTTAGTCTACCAGTAAAATTTTACAATATTTACTGCATTAATACAAATCAATTTGATTAAATAATGAAAAAAAAAGCCTAAAGGCTTTTTAATTAGAAGTTTATCTTTATTTTATACCAAAAATAAACCGAAATACATCATCACTTTTATCAAGTACTAATTCTAATCCCTTTTTTATCACATATTCCCCGTCTTTAGCTAGTCCTGTGAAAAGATTATGTTTGATTTTTGGTATCGAATCATAAACTGCATCTGGATTATCATTAGGATTAACAGGTGTGAAATCATTATTAGAACTAGTTATTTGATTTTCATAGGAATCAAGTGTACTTTGTAAAGTCGTTGCGTTATTATTTTGATAAGAAACACCCCATGACAGACCCACGAAAAAAATAATCACAATAACTGTATAACGTAAAAATTTTCTTTCCATTTTTTCCTCCTATATAAGCGGATTGATATTATCAAAAAAACTTTTTAAGTTGTGAATATCAATATTAAATACCAACTTGATAATTAAGACAGCCACATATTCTAATATATTATTTTTATAATTCATGTCATTTAAAAAGAATACGAGTGATTGCAATAACTTAATGTTAATGATTGTCAAATTCGCATTAATCACTAAATAAATGACTGTTGATAAAAATATCAAAAAAACAAAAAAAGTTTTAATGTATAATAATTGTCTACTGACCATCCTATCAACCCTTTCATACTAACCTGTTTAATATAATTATAGTACGAAGGAGGGATTATTTATGTATATTTTAGTCGTTAACTAATATTTTTATGTAAAGCTAAATTAATACCTCGTGAAACGATGTGTGTTAAATTTTCGATATTAGTATCTATTTCTTTTGTAGTGACCATATAATTTAACCCTTGCGGAGTTAAGACTTCAAAAATAAGTTGATGTTTTTCTTCTGTAGTCATCATTCCCAGTTCACCAAATAAATTTTTAAGTATATCATCACTTGGTAATTCCACTTTAGTTAAATCTTTTTTACCACTCATAAAAGTGGGAACTAAATGATTAGCAGGTCGTTTATTATTAATAGAATAGGCAATATGTTTAATCATCATATCAACAGCATCACTTGTGATAGTGACAGCATCGACTACTGTAGGTACACCAACTGAAATCACAGGTATTCCTAAAGTGTCCATACTAATTTCTTTTCTTTTATTTCCTACCCCACTTCCTGGGCTTATTCCTGCATCTGAGATTTGAATTGTTTTATTTACCCTATTCAATGCTCTTGCTGCTAATGCATCAACAACGATGACAAATTTAGGTTTTAAATCATCAATAATCGCATTTACAATTTCAGCTGTTTCTATACCAGTATTCCCCATTACTCCAGGAGCGATGGCACAAACTGGTCGAAATTCATTAGGATTAATTTCTTCAGGATGAAGATCAAAGATATGTTTAGTAACAAAAATACTTTCTACAACATGTGGGCCTAAGGAATCTGGCGTTACATTATTATTGCCTAATCCTACTACTAAACCTAACGCATCATCAGATATTTTATATTTTTTGAAAAATAAATCTATTTGATGTGCAATTTGTTTTTGGATACGTAAAAGCGCCTCATGATCATTTTCAACAATCGCTGTAGTATCAATTGTTATGTACGTTCCACTTTTTTTACCAAAGTATTTTTCTTGCTCTTTTGTTACTAATACCTCAGTTAATTTCATTTCGTCTACCATGTATTCTTTGATTTTTATATCACTAGGTTGAATTTGGTTTTTCGACACTTCTAGACTCTCAATAATTAAATCTGTACGAACTGTATTATATTCCATATTGTTCACCTCTTAAATATTCTTTAATAATATTGAAAACTTTGCGAAAAATATACTTAATTACAAAATAATATTGTAATTTATATAAAGATTTTGATAAAATTGTATAGTCGTAACAAAGTATGGAGGTGAAACGATGCCAATTATTAAATCTCAAATCAAACGTGCAAAAACAAATGAAAAACGTCGTATATTAAATGTTTCTTTTAAATCATCAATGCGTTCTGCAATTAAAGATGTTGAAACTGCAATCGCTAATAAAGATTTAGAAGCTGCAAAAGCGGCTTATAACATTGCAAGCAAGAAATTAGATAAAGCTGTAACTAAAGGAATTGAACATAAAAATTATGCTTCAAGACAAAAATCACGTTTAGCTCTAAAAATAAATGGAATTGCTTAATTTAAAACCTACTTCAAAAGTAGGTTTTATTTTTTTATATAAAAAAATGTAACTTTGCTTATAACCAAAGTTACATTTTTATTTATCTTACATATTTAAAATTAATAATTCAAATCCAAGATATTTATCTATTCTCCCACTTTTTACTTTTATATCATATTCATTTAAGGCATTGATATTTTTAACAATATCATGTTCATTAGTTTTAGAAGCTATTTGAAACAATTTTTTTAATTGGAAGGGATGAATTTTTAAAATATGTGTTAACTGATTTTCGGTATAATGATTATTTTGATATTGTTTAATGAGATATAGATTATGAAAATTTTTGCCAAGAATACTTGAAAATACGATTGGTTCACCATTATTAATAAGTAACTGATTATAAGTTTTTATCGATTGACTTATTTTTCTTTCAATAAATTGATTGGTTAAAGCAAAAATATCGTTTTCGATTGGTTCACATACTAATAATTTAATGTCTTCAATTGTAATTTCATGTTGATTTTCTAAATAAAAGGTCAATTTACTTAATTCTGAATGTAGTTTTAATGCATCACACTCAGTACGGGAAATGAGTTCTGTGACTGCATCTTTGGAAATTTGAACTTGAAGTTTATGCATTGTTTCATATATTAAATCACGCGCATCAGATTCTACCAAATTATTATAATTATATGTTTCTGCTTTTTCTAATAATAACTTATTAATTTTCTTTTTATTATCTATTTTAACATCACTTGCGTTCACTATGAGGATAGTCGATTCATTAGGATTATTGATATATTCGGTAAAACGATTGATATTATGATCTAATTTACTTTTCTCAGTTGATAAAAACATGGGATGATTCATTATTACAATTTTATGATCACTTAAAAAAGGTAATGTCTCACAGTCATTTAAGACTTCATCAATAAGCGTTTCTTCGCAATCATATTTCACAAGACTTAAGTCACTAACATTTCCATTATCAATTATTTGTTTAATTTCTTTATCAATTTGATATTTGTTTGATCCTTTAAAAAAATATAAATTTTTAATTTTAACACCTACTTACTACTTGAAAATGATATAAAAGACGACATAATAGATAACATAAAACCATGTTAATATACCATGAAAAATTGTCCATAAAATATTTTGATTAAGATTATTAGAAAGAATCATCGCAAGACAAGACCCAAACAAAGTTCCATGAGTAATAAATTGTGTTTTCTTTTTTCTTGAAGTCATTCTATCCACTCCTTTAATCTATTTTATCTTTAAAATATAAAAAAGTAAATGAAAAAGGGCTTATTTATAAAAAATATGCCCTTTTTCTGATATATCTATATAAACATTAAACACTAGGTGTTTAATGACCAACCAAACACGGTTAGTAATAATATTATATGGACTATACGACTTTATAATCCGCTTTTTTTTAAGGTAGTATTTTACAGAGATAGTTCCATTCATATCAGTACGATAATAAGTAATTTTATGTTCATCTAAAAGATTAATAACTTCATCAGATGGATGGTTATAATTATTAATGCCTACAGAAATTACTGCTTGTTTGATTTGATAAGCATTTAAGAAATCATTTGTTGTTTCATTTTTTCCACCATGATGACTTACTTTTAGAAAATCAATTGTGTCCCCCATAATAGAGTCAAATATTTGACTTTGAGCATCACCCATAAATAAGTAATTTTCTCTATTAAAAAGTAAAAATAATACTAATGAATTGTCATTTGTAGTATTATTCTTTTCAAGAGGGTTCAATATATTAAAAGTTAACTTTCCGCATTCTACTCTATTGTATGCCAAAACTTTTAATATGTTAATTTTTTTTTCTTTTGCCGATATTTCTATCTCTTTTTGAAGGTCACTATTATCATATGCATTAAATACGATAGTATCGACTTTAAATTGATTTAAAATAACGAAATAATCACCAGCGTGATCAATATCAGTGTGAGTAATGAACAATACATCTAATTTTCTAATTTGTTCCGATTTAAAATAATCTCCAACTCTTTCTCCAGGATGATAATACGTACTTCCTCCTGTATCAATTAAGGCATTACATGAATTAGTGTCACTGCGAATAAAGATACTGTCACCTTGACCAACATCAATAAATGTTACTTCATCAACTACACTAAAGCGGTGATAAAATAAAGTAATGAGTAATAAAAAAAGGGATAATAAATAAGAGAATCTTTTAATTTCTATTTTTTTTATAATTAAATAAAGAATCAAATAGTATAAGATATACCGATAACAATTGAAACTACCAATATTAAACATGAATTGCAAGTGAGTTGATAAATTAGATAAACATTTTTCATATAAATCAAAAACAACAACCACATATTTATCTATTGGCTTAAATATTAATGTAAGGATAATAAATGGGAAAATAATAAATGTATATATTATGCTTAAAAATGGTGTTAATAGAAAAGATAAAAAATTATATGAAAAATTAAAATTCGCAACAATTGGTAATGAAAATAATTGAGCAAGTAAATTAATTTGAAATAGACTTTTGAAATAATTTTTTGAATGTTTTAATAAATCATGACTTAATAAAAGTACTAAAGTGATTAAATAGGATAAAATAAATCCCGTTTGGTTTAGTAAAAATGGATTGATTATTAAATTCACACAAGCTATTAAACTTAAAAGATGAATGTTACCAACAGGTAATCGATATTTTTTCTTAACTTGTAGCAATATAATAAATATGACTGCTCGGGCTACTGATAATGCGAAATTATTAATCACTAAAAATATAATTAGCAAGAAAGTAATGAATATTTCACTCTTTTCTTTCGATATTCTTAGATATTTAAATATAAATTTCAAAAATAGATAAATAAACCCTACGTGAAACCCACTAACAACGAATAAATGTGTAATATTTAATGTTTGAACATCATTAGTAAAATCATCAGAAAATGCCTTTTTATTGCCGACAATAAATGATAAAAGATAATCACTAATTTTTGAATGTTCATAATAATGAATTAGTTGGTTAATCCAGTAATAATAAAATATGCAATGAGTTGATACAATTTTTACAGTATCTACATTATTTTGATAAGCAATATTATAGGCTAGTAAAAATTTTGCATAATTAAATTGATTAGGAACCGTGTTATTTTTAACTAATTCAACTTGATTATCCATTTTGATTTGGTACCCTATTTTTAACGAGTCGACTAAATCTAAATCATCTTCTCGAACTAATATTTTATTATTGCCGCATTTTGCGTAAAACTGAAGATAATTTTCCTTCAAATCTGGAATGGTTGTAATCGTACAAATAAGTGTAGGCGAAGTAATTTCTTGATGAATTTTTTGATATTGTATTATATAATTAGTTCCATAGAGTCCCATTAGAAAAAGGACAATCAATAATAATTTTTTACTCTTGCGATATAAAAAAATTGCATATACTCCTAAAATTAATAGTAAACTTAACTCTTTAACATCTAAATAAAATCCTATTAATGATAAAGCAATCAAAACATAAAGACTTTGATTAACAATAGATATCGTCTTTGATATTTTCAAAAGTCTTTTCTCCTATTCCTGAAACAAATTGAATTTCTTCAATCATCGTAAAAGGTCCGTTTTTTTCTCTAAAGTCAATGATTGCTTGTGCTTTGACCTCACCTATTCCACTTAAAGACATTAATAAATCCAAATCAGCAGTATTAATATTTATTTTCCCATTTTCTTGTTCTTGATTTTCCTCGTTTGACTGTATACTAAGAATAGTAATTTTCATTTCATCTCGTAATTGTAATGCTTGATTAACAGTTTCGATATCAGCGTTTTCTGTAAATCCACCTGCTAATTCAATTAATTCACTTAACCTTGTTCCTTCGTCTAATTCATAAACATTAGGTTCATTCACTTCACCCATAATCTGAACGATTATTTTATTGGGCTCGTAAATAGGCTCTTTGTGATTGTCAAATATAAAATACATTGCTACACAAACTGAAATCACATTCGTGATGATTAATAAAATAAACCATTTATTTTTATTATTAATTTCATTTAACATAAAAAATCCCTCCATTAGTATATACACCTAACGAAGGAATTTTAATATTTAACTATAGTTATTTATGACATCTAGGGCAATTTTCACAATCATCACAATTATCATCAATTAATTCATCATCGGAAAACTCTACATTATAATTCTGTTTTAAGTTCTCTTGATATTTCTTTTTTAAACCTTTTGCATTTACTTCATTCTGTAATGCTGAATTATCGGATTGATCTAATGTGTACTCTTCATTATATTTTCCGTAATCTCCTCGATATGCATCAGTTTGTGCTGAACCTGCAATTGGATATGAAAAAGCATCCGCAATATTAGCACCACGTGCTAACGGACTATCCTTAGCTGAGACATTTACTGAATTTCCAAATTCATAATCATATCTTGAATCATCTTTACCAAATTCAAAATTATATTCATGTGAATTAATTTTATCCGCATGTTTTTTGGCATATTCTGAATTCGTACGATATGGAGTATTCAATTTATTTTGTGTTCGTAAATTCTTATCTCTCATTGTGTCCTCCCTATTAGTCTAATCTTGAGCGCTCACTAATAGTTTTCACAAATAAAGGAGACTTATGTAAGTCATTTTTTAGCAATAATCAGAATTTTTTCACAATTATTCTCGTTTTTGGATAAATCAAAATCAAAAAGAATGTCGTCGATTTTAAAACCAACTTCTTTTAAAATAGTTAAATAAGTTTCAAGCGGAAAAACAACTTGTTCATGATATTCATCTAGTCGCTTATACAATCCGCTTTGCTGTTTCATAAAGAAAGACAGTTCATGATAAACTGTGCTATACTGTGCTGTTTTTTCAACATAAGTGTTCCATAAATACGTCACAAACTCATTTGTTTCATTATAACAGTACCCATCAAAAATATTAAAAACTTTATATAAAGAATGAACATCAAATAAAAATGTTCCTTTTTCTTTTAATGCGTTATAAACATTCTGAAATGTTTTTTTAACTTCAACAAGTGATGTTAAATAATTAATTGAATCCAAAAAACTATATATAATATCATAGTAATTTTTAATTTCTATATTTAACATATCATCTTGATAAAGCTCTGCATGTAAATTATTATCATACAATTTTTGCGAGGTTAATAGTAACATTTCATCACTTATATCTAGACCATCAACGATAAAACCAAATTTTAATAATTCGATTAATACACTCCCAGTCCCACAACCAATATCTAAAATTAATTGTTCTTTTTTTGCGAATTTTTTAACCAAATCGATGTATTTTTCATAAGGAACATCGTCCATCAATGAATCATAAAATTGATAAAAATGTTCATATGCCATGACTTCCCCCTATTTTAGTAAAGTTTCCGCATTTACTCTTGGTACATCTCCCCAAATTTTCTCAATACTATATTTAATTCTTTCATCGTTCATAAAAACATGACAAACGATGTCAAAACAATCTATTAATACCCAAAGATTTGCATCTGCACCTTCAATGTGTTTGACTTTAAAATTATTTTTTAAAACTTCATCTTTAATTTTTCTAACAATCGCATTGACTTGTCTATCACTACGTCCCGTACAGATGACCATATAGTCCACTAGGGGTGATATCTTCTGCATATCTAATATTTGTATGTCTAATGCCTTTAAATCGTCACATGCTCTTGTAATCGTTTCTAATAGCGTCATAAGCTAAAGTACCCACTTTCTCTAAAAACTTTTGATAGGTCTGTTCTGTTAAAGGATGAATATCATTTCCATGAAATTTCCTTAAATATCGTAAAGATTCATCACTAATAGCCAAGACTCCTAAATCTAATGACATCTTACTAAGTGCCCGGCAAAAATCAACATGTGGCTGTGTTCTATTTTTTTCTGTGTAATCAGCGATGTAAATGACCTTTGCGATATCATCCATATCAGGATGACCGGTAACATGATATTTTACCGCATTAATAATTTCAGAGTCCTCTATTCCTAATTCTTTTTGAATAAGATAACTACCTGCATAACCATGATAAATAATCTCATTATATCTTAACATCTCTGGATTAATTTCTTTTAATATATTTTTCAATGATTCGATGTTATCATACTTTGCATAATCATGTAATATGGCAGCTATCGCACATTTATATAAATCTAAATTATATGCCGCGGCTAATTCTTTTGCTTTTACATATGTTCCATAAACATGAGAAAAGCGATTTTTATTTTTAGCTTCCATCATCTTTAGTGCATCATCAATATTTATTAACTTATTCATCTAGGCAGAATTATTTTATCTGCTTTATTTTCTTTTGTAGTTTGTTTATAAAAAATAAGTTGATTTCCAATGATTTGCACTAAATCACAATTAGTTTCTTGGCATAAAATTTGGCTTAAATCTTCCTTGCTTTCCATACAACTTTGTAAAACCGATATTTTAATTAATTCATGCGCCTCTAAAGCATCACAAAAAGTATTAACAAAATTCTCAGCAAGCCCACTTTTTCCAATTTGCATGACAGGTTGTAAATGATGACCTAAACTCCGTAAATAACCTTTTTCTTTTCCTGTTAACATTTATTTTCATCCCTTTCTTATACTATAGTACATAACTTCTACCAATGCTTTTTCCATAAACCAAATTTCAAAACTTTTTACCGCTTGATAGATTAACATGTCTAATCCATTTATAGTTTTAGCATTTAATTTTTTCGCATTGACTAAAAATGGACTTTTTGATTGGTAATTAATATCAATGAACACCGCATTTTCTTTTATTTCTTGCACTTTAATTGGTGATAAATCATCTTTAACACCAACATTCGTACAATTAATCACCATATCAAATTGTTTTAATTGATGAGATACATCTTGAAATAAAATCCTGTTTGTAGTGATTAGCTTTACTTTATCATCTGTTCTGTTGGTCATATATACCTCATGGGTAGTATATTTCTTCAAACAATAGTGAATTGCTTTTGCTGCTCCACCTGCACCAATAACAAGGACTTTTTTATGTTTTTCTAGCAAATCATTTTTAATCAATAATTGATAAAAACCATAAACATCAGTATTGTAACCAAAAAATTGATCAGAAATCACTTTTACGCAATTAACTGCACCAATATAGACAGCTTCATCACTTAATACATCACATTTTGCATATATTTTTTCTTTAAATGGTATCGTTACATTAAATCCATTTAATTGTCTTAAATAATTTATATCTAACTCATTAAGGTTAAGCAATTCATAATTCGCTTCAATATTTAAGGCATTAAAATGAGCCATATGAATTGTGGGTGACAAAGAATAGTCGATGTTTTTCCCAATAACGGCGTAATGTTTCATATTAGCACCTAAAATAAAGATGGTCTAATAAAAACACCAACATTTTTAGGAGAAGACACACAAACAGAAATATCAGGAGCATCAATTGTGATAAAACCTAATCCAGAAATGACAATATCGCATTTTTCTTTAGTAGTTTTAAATTGATGTTTCACATATTCACCCATCAACTCATATTCGTCCTTTGTAGGTGGGCTTAATAATTCCCCAATATGTTTTTCAAATAAATTAAAAGCATTTTCTAATTTAGTTCGATGTATTTTTACTTCATTGCTAAAATAACAAACAAATGAAGTTCTATTTCCAAATAAAAAATCAAAACGAGCTAAACCATCAAAAAATAATGTTTGCTTGCTTTCTAATTGATATACTTTTGGTTTAATCTCTTTCTTAGGTAAAATATGTGAAAGATGTCTCTTATCTAAGTAAAAAGCATATTGATGATTATTTATAATACCCGGAGTATCGATGATATTATTTTGTTCATTTAAAGGAATTTCTATTAATCCTAAAGTCGTCCCAGGGAACTGTGAAACAGTTATAATATCCTCTGTATTTTCAGAAAAACGTTTAATTATTGCGTTTACTAAAGTCGATTTACCGACATTAGTGCAACCTATTATATAAACATCTCTGTTATTTCTGTATTGCTCTATCATAGTTAATAATTCATCAATTCCATGACCTTTTTCTGCACTTACTAATGCCACATCAATGACTTTATACCCATATTCATTAATTATTCGTCTAACCCAATTTTTTAATTTGTTGTCTTTAAGTGCTTTAGGTAAAATGTCACGTTTATTTCCAACTAGAATCATATCATTATTACCTATAAAACGTTGAATACTAGATATAATACTACCTGATATATCAAACAAATCAACGACATTTACAATTAAAGCATCACGATTTGCGATATCAGCTAGGATTTTTACAAAATCATCGTTAGTTAAATCCACATCGACAATATCGCGATAATGTTTTAAACGAAAACATCTTTGACATAACACTTCTTCATTTTTATCAAGAACACTTTGTTTTATATAGCCTGGGTTTAATTCATTTTCTGTTTGAAATTCGCTACCGCATCCGATACATTTTTGCATTATTATTTATCACCCTTCATTTTTAAAAATTTACATATGAGTTTTTCAATAAAACGATTAAAACGAGTTTTTAATAGTTCATTTTTATAGTTTATCACATCTACTAAGATTGTATAATAACCCATACGATTTCCACCTAAAATATCTGTTAAGATTTGATCACCAACAATAACCACTTCTGTTGGTTTAAATCCATGTTTTAAACGTTTATAACCAATTTTTAGTGGCTTTTTAGCGTTTGAATGATATATAACACCTAATTCCTCGGCAAATAATTGTACACGTTTTTGTTTGTTATTTGAGATAATCATTAAATTAATTCCTAATTTTTCGCATTTTTCTTTAAATTCAATTATCTCTTTAGTAGGTAGAGAAATGTCGTATCCTACTAGTGTATTGTCTAAATCTGTAAGAATTAATCGTTTTCCTAAATCATATAATTTTACTAAGTCTATATCATGTATTGTTTTATGGTATTCATTGGGTCTTAAGAGTCTCATAGTATCACCTACTTTAAATTTAAATAAAAATTACGGAGAAATTTTCCATAAGAAATTATGAAGTAATTTCCCATAAGAAATTATGTAATAATTTCCCAAATCAAATTATACATTAATTTTCCGAAATTGTCATTTATTAGGGGGAAAAAATGATTGAATTATTAGCAACTTTATTAAAAATACTTCCGTTTCTTGGAAGTATAAAGTCAAAATCTTTTAAAGATGTCTTATCTCCTGAAGAAGAAAAAGATTTATTAATGCGTAAAGAACATAACGATATTGAAGCGAGAAATAAGTTAATCGAACATAATTTAAGGTTAGTCGCTCATATCGTAAAAAAATATGAAAACACATTAGATGAAAAAGATGACTTACTTTCTATAGGAACGATAGGACTAATCAAAGCCATTGATACGTATAACGATGATAAAGGTACAAAATTAGCGACTTACGCGGCAAAATGTATTGAAAATGAAATATTAATGCAGCTAAGAAGCAATAAGAAAAAACGGAGCGAAATTTCATTAAATGATCCTATTGGTTATGATAAAGAAGGAAACAAAATCACATTAATCGATGTTTTACAAGATGAAAATCGTTCGATTGAAGATAGAGTTGTTTTTAATGATAGTATTGATAAAGTTTTAAGTTTATTGCCAGATTTATCTGATCGTGAATTTGAAATTATTACTCGTCGTTTTGGCTTAAATAATAAAAAAGCAGAAACTCAAAGACAAATTGCCAAATCTTTAAACATTTCACGAAGTTATGTTTCAAGAATTGAAAAAAGAACGTTAATGAAACTTTATCGTTTACTATCTCAAAAACCAAATAATTAATGAGTCATATTCTTCAATATGGCTAAATAATCATCCTTTATTTCGATTGGAGAAATATCTATTAAATCATCTCCTAAGCTTAATAACCAACTTAGGATTTCTGCTTTACCTTCCATTGTCCCTTTGAAGGTAATTAATCCATCATCATGTACAATTATTTCTTGATCTTTTGCTAGTTGTAATTCAGAAATAATGACAGCTCGAGGTGGTTTTATTACTAATTCTAAATAAAATGCTTCATCTTTAAAAATGGAAGTGTTTCCTGTAAAGTCACACAATTTAAATTGTGGACTTTTTTCATATTTTTCGGCTAAAATCATTATTTCATTCATTCTAACTAATTTATATTGGTATGCTTTATTATATTTTTCATTATAAGTAATTAAATACCAAAATCCTTTATAAAAAAAGAGTTCATAAGGATGCATAGTAAAGATTTTATTAGTAGCATCAATCTTTTTATATGAAAAAGTAATGATTTTGGAATCTTTGATTGCTTTAATTAATATTTCAAAATTTGCATTTTCCTTATCAATTAAACGGTTAGCATATACAGGATGAATGATTTGAAAATCTTCACTTGAATCTTGAATTTTAAATTCTATTTTTTCAACTAATGAAGAAAAATGTTCATAATGTCTTCCATTTTGATTAGTTAATGTTTTTTGAATAAATTTTAAAGAATTAAATTCTTCATCCGTCACATTTAACGTAGACAAAAGTAAGGACCTATGTCTATCTAAACGATAGCCACCATTTCTTCCAGATATAGTCTCAATATAAAACCCTGAATCTATTAACTCATAACGGAGTTCAATTAATTTTCGTTCAGTTACCTCTAGATAATCTGCTAATTCAGTTTTTTTATATAGAGCTCCATTTGATAAACGCGATATCATCTTTAAAGCTAAAGCTGTTTTACTCAAAAATTAACACCACCTTATAATTTGGCTATCAATTTTAAAACACAACGTGCAGAATTATCTGCTGATTTTTCTAAATAAGCATCAAATGATAATGAAGATTGTTTCCCAGCAATATCTGATAAAGACCGCAACACAATAAAGCGTTTATGATATAAATAACACACTTGAGCAATCGCTGTTGCTTCCATTTCAAGAGCTACTACAGATGAAAAGTGCTGTTTAATGTTCTCTATTTGTGACTTTTCATGAATAAAAGCATCGCCTGAAACAATTAATCCTTTATGATAAGGGATTGATGCTTCATTTAATATTTGTTCAGTTATTTCTATTAACTCTAAATCAGATTCAAAGAATAAAGGACAATGCGGAACTTGTCCATATTGATAATTAAACGCCCTGACATCCACATCATGATAAGCAACTTTGTCTGAAATCACGATATCACAAACATTACATGTTTCTTTTACTCCACCTGCTGTTCCAATGTTGATAACATATTCAATATCATAATGTTCTAATAACATTGTTGTACTCATGGCAGCATTGACTTTACCAATGCCAGACTGCATTAATACTACAGGTTTTCCTGAAATTGTACCTTCATAAAAAAGAATCGATTGATACTGTGTTTCTTTCATATTTTCGATTTTTGTTTTTAAAACAAAAACTTCTTGGTCCATTGCGCCAATTATTCCTATCATATAAAATCCTCCTCAAAAATTAAAACGGTCACTAAGGTTCCTATTTTAATATAACCCAGGTGACAGTTCAAATTTATTAATTTCTTTTTAATACATTAAGAATTTTTACCTCATAGTTACCACTAGGTGTTGATATGGCAACAATTTCACCAGCTTCATGACCAATTAAAGCTTGCGCAACTGGAGAATTAACAGATATTTTACCGTTAAATGGATCTGCTTCTTCACTACCTACTATATGATATTGTTCTTTTTCACCTTTTGGTAATAATTGATATTCTACTTCTTTCCCTATAGTAACACGGTCAGTATTATCTCCTGCGATAATTTCTGCGTTTCTAAGGATATTTTCCAAGTCAACAATTCGAGCCTCAATTTGTGCTTGCTCATCACGTGCAGCATCATATTCAGCATTTTCTGATAAGTCACCTTGTGCACGTGCTTCTTGCAATGCTTGAATATTTTCTTTTCTTTTGACTGTTTTTAAATATTCTAACTCTTGTTCAAAGTTTTTATATCCTTCACTTGTTAATTCGTATTTAGATTTACTCATTTCATACCTCCAAATTTATATACTTTATATTATAATACATATCGTGTCTTTTTTACATATTTTTAGTCGAAATTGTATGTTTAATTTTTGAGACAATAATATCAATAGCTACATTATTATTTCCACCTTCAGGAATTATTAAATCTGCATACCGTTTAGAAGGCTCGACAAATTGATTATGCATAGGTTTAACTGTACTTAAATATTGATTAACGATAGATTCAATATTTCTATTTCTCTCTTTTGTGTCTCTTAATAATCGACGGATAAATCGAATATCGTCATCTGTATCAACATAAATTTTAATATCCATTAATTCTCTTAATTTAATATCTTCAAAAATTAGTATTCCTTCTAAAATAATGATTGGTGTTGGTACTGTTAATTCAGTTAACAGACCTCTCGTGTAAATTGTAAAATCATAAGTTGGTTTTTGAATTGATTCCCCACTAAGCAAATTTTTCAAATCATGAATCAATAGTTCATTGTCTAGTGAAAAGGGATGATCATAATTTGTTAGAAGTCTTTCTTCATATGTTAAATTGCTTTGGTCTTTATAATAGTCGTCATGACGAATGACGGTTATTGATTCTTTATCAAAGTTTCTCGCAATTTTTTCTGTCACAGTTGTTTTACCAGATGCTGTCCCTCCGGCAATACCAATAATAATCGACTTCATAAATATCTCCTTTACCTATTCATTCAATTACTCTATTATAAACGAAAGTCAATCATTTTAAAAGACTTTTCTACCTTCTTTTACGAATCATATCATATGGATTAACTTCAAAAGGTATGTTAATTTTAAGTAATTGACGTGGATGTCGCGCAACCTCTAATGGATTATTTTCTTCATCAAGAATCTGTTCAATCGAAAAATAATTAATTTTAAAACCAGGTCCAAATACCTCAACAGCATCACCTATTGTAAAATAATTTCTTTGTTCGATAGTTGCAATATGCGTTTTTTCATCATATGCAAGTACAATCCCGATAAACTCTTGGGTCGGTTTTTCTGTTCGCACATTATATAATTGTTCATTTTCTGTAGGTTTCCCTGCTAATGCCCCAACAGATGCTTGTCTATTTTCTGCTTTACTAATTTCTTTAAAATAACGGTCACTTAACACAAAATGGTCAGGGTCTTGACAGTAATCATCAATAAGTTGACGATAAGTCCCAACAACTGTTGCGATATAATGAATAGATTTCATTCGACCTTCGATTTTTAAACTGTCCACTCCAGCTTCTATTAATGATGGAATAAAAGGAATTGCCATTAAATCTTTAGAACTTAAATTATAATTTCCATCAGATGCTGAAATCAATTTATCCTCTTCATTGTATAATTGATAGTTCCATCTACATGAATGAGCGCATCCACCTCGATTAGCATCACGAAAAGTCATATTATTGCTTAATGTACATCGGCCTGAATAAGATACACACATTCCACCATGGATAAAAACTTCAATATCTGCTTTAGCGTTTTGAGATATTTTTTTAATTTCATCTACAGATAATTCTCGAGCTAAAACAACCCGTTTAACTCCTTCTTCATACCAAAAATTAATGGCTTGGCTGTTAGTTGTAGATTGCTGTGTACTTAAATGAACTTCCATATTAGTTACTACTTTTTTTGCAGTCTCAACGATAAAAGGGTCTGCACATATAACCGCGCTAACCCCACATTCTTCTAGTTCACGCAAATATTCTTTTAAATGGCTTAAATTTTCATTATGAGCAATGATATTTGTAGTTACATAAACTACCGCATGATGTGCTTTGGCAAATTGGACTGCTTCTTTAATATCAGACAAGGAAAAATTACTAGCTCTTGCTCTTAAACTAAATTCTTTGCCACCGATAAATACAGCATCAGCTCCATATAAAATCGCAATTTTTAATTTTTCTAAATCACCTGCGGGTGCTAGTAACTCTGGTTTTTTAACAATAACTCGTTTACCATCTATTATTTTATCGATTATTTTCATGTTCTTCACCCTTATAGATTGTTTTCTTAAATAAGAATCCATCATAAAATGATCTAATATTATTAATATCCTTCAATTGTTTGATATAGTTTTCTTTTTGGTCTATATAATAAGCTTTATCTAATTTATAATCATCTAGTGCTTTTTTATATACTTTGGTAATTTCAAATAATTCCTCATCAGATTTAAAAAGTCCATCAATCCTAATTGAGGAAACATGATGCAAAATAAATGTGTCTAAATACCCTATCGTACATAAATCAGCTTCACTGAAGACATGTGTACCATTTTGATCTTCAATAATAGGATATTTTTCGTTTCTTATTTCTTCAATTAAATAAAGCTGTTCATTATGATGAACAGTAGGATTTTCATCTTTCAGAAACTTATAGTAATTTGTGATTAAATCACGCATTGAATGAAACATATTCACTACACCATGTCCTAATATATCTATTTCAAGCAATTGTTTAGAGGCAATTAATTCAATATCTTCTAAAGTAATTTCTTTCGCTATAGATATACGTTTAATGCCCTTTTTCGCAAAAAAGCGGACACTTTCATAATTTGTAATGTAAGTTTCTGGATTATATATGAGCTTATTTTCAATATTAAGTGATTTTGCCATTTGATAAATAGCTAAATCTCCAAATATAATGCCGTCTATTTCAAGTGTCTTTAATTGATTTAAATAGTCTTTAAAATCATTTAATTCATCTTCATGGATGATTTTATTAACGGCAATGTAAACTTTTTGATTTCTATTTTTACTTAATGAAATAATGTTAATGATTTCATTATGAGTGAAATAGTGTGCTAATCGTAAACTTTTATTTTCTTCACCTATGATAAATGCATCGCAAAAATCACATTTATAAATAAAATCCATACTAGTAGGACTTACTATTAATTCTAACATGTTAACCTCCTGTTACTTAATATAAACAATATTAGTTAAGTTAACCTATATATTATAAACTATTTGCAGCTATATTACAAAAGAAATATATCTCAATATAAAAACGCATGCTATTGATATTACACCTATAGATTAGACACTTAATAAAAAAGTGTATGCTATAGTAGTAATATCACTATCCATGCGTCTAGAGTCACTATTACTTTTTAATACTCACAGATATACCATCACCAATATTATAAAACATCGTATCAAATAATTCATTATTTTTTAACCATTCATTATAATTTTTAATTTTATTAACCAATTGTTTCGTATTTCGACTTTTAATTTCTGTTTCAAAAACTAAATCATGAAAAATTAAATTATCCGTTATAACTATGCTGCCTTTTTTTAAACAAGGAGTATATTTTTCAAAAAATGCCTGATATTGACTCTTTGCAGCATCAATAAATAATAAATCGAAAATTCCTAATTGTTTTTCATCAAATGTTTTAGCATCGTGATATAAAACTTTTATCCGAGATTGTAAATCAAATCTCTTTATATTTTGTAAAGCTAATTGAACCATCAATTCATCTCGTTCTATAGTAGTCACGTTGATATCATTATTCACTAAAGCAAAATTTATGGCAGAATAGCCAATTGCTGTCCCTATTTCTAAAATATTCTGACACTTGCTCACTTTAATCATTTGCACAATAAAATTAAGCCCCATTTTTTGAATAATAGGTACTTTAAATTCTTGAGCATAATTTTCCATATCAACTATTCTCTTATCGTCATTATGGCTATTTAAATATAAAAAATATTCCTCTTTATTCATCGTATCACCATTTTATATTATAAACTATTTTGACATATTATAACAAGCAATATATCAAAATAAAAATCAACTACATATTTGGTCAATAATTTACTAAAAAAGTAACTTTTTGTCGAATATTAATATATCTTGGTAATGAATAAAAATCAATCAACCAAAAAAAAGCAGCGTGAATCTTAATTCTCTATTTTTATCTATAAGTCCTAAAGCTTATAATAATAAAGCAAAAACATTAATTTTTTATACTTATATTTAAATTATTGTTGTCACCGGCGGTAAAGATGTTCTGGGTATAATAAACATTACCAATTCTTTATTATTATATCACTGAATTATACATGATTTATTATAGTGCATCATTCTTAACTTAGTTTGAATCATAAATTCATTCACTTATTATCACTTCCTTTTGGAAATGGATAATTCTTTTGATGTTTCACATTTGTTAGCGCGATAATTACTAAAATAACTGTTATTGACCAAATAATAATTTCATAAATGTTATTGTTTTTAACATGAACTTGTACTGAATAAGTCGTTTCAATCCCATTTGGACTTAATTGTCCCACTAAGATCATGTGGTCACCATTAAATAAATTTAAAGTATAAGAATCCTCTTTAGTTCTTCCGACTAATACATTATCCACATAGATATTGACATAGCCGGCTATTTTATCATTAAATTTTAAAATAATTTGATTATTAATCGTTTGTTGATCTTTAATATTAGCGATTGATAACTGATTTACAAAATCAGCAATAATGAGTTCATTACTATATGAGTTTATTAGGATTTGATTATTACTTATTTCAAATCTATCCATCATACCATTCGTATACTTCATTACAACCATAACTTTTTGATAGTTATAAACAAAAGGATAAATCATCGTATCACCAGAAGCTCTAAAATTTGTGCTTTGATAAAAATAAATATCAGTGTCATGAAAAGTAGCTTTTATATTGCCTAAAGTTTCTAATTGATCTATTGGACTGATTTGAGCAACTTTAACTAATGTTTGATTTAAATCATAAAAACGTAATACTTGTCCTGTTCCATTTGCAGATTGCGTAAAAAGAGCAATCATGAAATGGCTTCCGTCATAGAAACTTATGGCTGGTTTAGTACTATATATATTTCCATTTCCATAATAAGCATCGGACGTAAATAATAATTTGTTAGGTTGATTCGAAATATTATACAACATCACACTAGAACTTAATCCATCATTATTGTTTATTCTAAACACTTCTTTAAATGAATCTAGATTACTATCTGTATCGCTTAAATAAAAATTATCAGTAACATTACAAGGGATATTCGCAATATCAATCCCTTCTTTTGAAGAAAATACATGAAAGGCAACTAGTCCATTACTTTTAGCGATAAATGCAAGATCTTGAATACCATCTCCATCGACATCTCCAAAATAACTAAACAGATGTTCTATAGAAAATTCTTCGTCATCTAATAAAATTTGTTGAAATTGGTGATTATTAGTTTCAATTAAGCTACATCTTGAAGATTGATTTTTTCCTACTATTTTAATAAAATCATAGCTTGAATCCTGATTTATATCATTTATCACGTAGGCATCGCTAAAATCAATCGCACTATAATGATTTTCATTTGTATAAGTAATAGTATTATCATTAGAATAATAAGAGTTTATTTGTTCATGATATAAATCAAGAATATATAATTCACCTTTCGAATTCGTCACATAATATTCATCAACACCATCATGATTCACATCATTATAAACTCCATAAGTGCTAATATCGCTATCATTATATCCTTTATCATTTAAAAAATTTTGGTAGGTACCATAGTCTGTATAAGAAATATCGTCTTTAGGTAATGCGATATCTAATTGACACCTTTCTTCACCTGTCCTCCCATCGATTAATAAAATGCTCGATAGTCCTAGAGTATTGCTACTATTTTTGATAAGTACAATATCTTTTATATCATTGCCAGTATAATCATGGGTATAATCAATTAGGAATATACGTGCAAAATCCGCTGATTTCAATTGGTGGGTCCAAAGTATTTGCTTAGTTTCTAGATTAATCATCTGTAAACTCATCGTCCAATAAGTCCACTTCATCGATAATAAGAATTGATCATTTAATCGATAAATGAAACATTTAATAATGAAGAGTAATAATGTAGCTAAAATTCAAGAGAGGAAAAATTTAATAATTTCTCCCAAAATAATTATTCTTAATATAAATAAAAAGAATGAGAATAACTCATTCTTTTTCCATTCGAAAAATCCCCCATAATGAGCTATAAATATATGGTTCATTTTCTCTTAACCATTTTTGTATTAATTTAGCTTTTTCATAATTTTCAATTAAGCCAAATCTTGAAAGATCTTTTACAAAAAATGGATCATAATAACCACAACAATTTGTTAAAACACTTCTGCGTGAGTAATCTTCTAACAAATCATACCCATAAAATTTAAATTTATCGAATTCTATTGGTTTACAATCTTGATTAGGCTCCCTAATAACAGCTAGAACTTGTTTCCCCTCTAAATTATGAACCTTTGATAATAAATAACCCAAGTTATTAAAAATGTCAAAATCACAAAAATCATCACTTCTAAAGATATAATGATCGTCTTCATCTTTAAATGTATGGATACAACTTGAACATAGTAAATAATCAAAAGACACAATTTCTTCTACCTGATACATCCCAGTCATTTCTTTAAAGTCTTGTTGAGGATAATATTTTTCTACCACAACATAACCAATATCCATTGTTCCCACCTCTCACTTAACAAACTCACTCTATTTATTATTATAACATAAAAGAGTTATGTATCCATAACTTTTAGTTACAGTCTCATAACTCTTTTTAGTTTATTCTTCTTCGTTTTCCTCTGATCTTATTTCTGGAGTTTCTACTTTAATACCATATTGAGCAAAACCATATTTGAATAAATTTAATTGATCTTTCCAATCACTTGGATCATTTAAAGTAACAGCTATTAATTCAGTTCCATTTTGTTTAGCAACACTTACTAATGTTCTTCCAGCTTTACTCGTAAACCCTGTTTTACCAGCGATTACGTAAGGAACTTGGCGTACTAATTTATTATGATTGACAAATGAATATGGAACACCATTCATTGATTCGCAACTATAAGTTTTTGTTCCGTCAATTTTTCTAAAAGTAGCATTTGTCATCGCATAACGCATTAATTTTGCTAATTCAGATGCGGTTGAATAATTATTTCTTGGTGTTGGTAAACCTGATGGATTATAATACACCGTATTTTCTAATCCTAATGATTTCGCTTTTTGATTCATTAATTTAACAAAGTTTTCAACGTTGCCTCCAATATGTTCAGCAATTGCATATGCGGCATCATTACCTGATTGCAATAACATCCCATACATTAAACATCTTAAGGTTAATTTATCTCCTGGTTGGAGATATAATTTTGATGGAGCTTGACTGGCAGCCTCTTTACTGATTGTAACCTCGTCATCTAATTTTCCATCTTCTATTGCAAGTATTGCGGTCATAATTTTGGTTAAACTAGCAATAGGTAACTTATCATTAGGGCTTTTCGCATACAATATTTTACCCGTATTGCTATCCATTAATATAGCACTTTGAGCATCAATTGTAGGTTGCGCTTTAACTCTAAATGAAACACATAAGAGTAAAAACATAGACATTATGAATATAATTTTTTTATTCATATTTCACCACCTATTTTCATTTTGTCCTTCTTATTTTCAACGTTTATATTGTAAATATACCATAGTAGAAATGCTAATTTATTCCTAATTTGAATAAAAATTGAAAACAATAAAATATGATAACTGCTAAAAAATAATTTTAAATTCTATTGTCCTCTTATACCTTGAATGATATACTTATACTAGCAGTTCAGCAAGGGGGATTTCACAGATGAATATAACTGTAGGACAATTTAATGATTCATACACACCTGTCATGGATGGAGTAGGAAACGCAGTAAAGAACTATGCTTATTGGTTAAATAAAAAATATGGCAAAAGTTATGTTATCACTCCTAAATACCCTAAATTTATTGATAATGAAGAATTTGAAGTTATACGCTATGCTTCAACTATTTTACCACTTAGACCGCCTTATCGTTTAGGAACACCAATATTTGCAAGTCAATCTAAAAAGAAATTGAATCAAATTGATTTTGACATATTACATGTTCATTGTCCTTTTAGTTCAGGACGAATAGCTCTGAACTTAGCTCAAAAGAAAAATATTCCAATAGTTGCCACATTCCATTCTAAATTTTATGATGATTTTCGGCAAGCTTTAAAAAGCGACTTTCTAGCGAAAATGGCTGTCAAAAAGGTCATTTCATTTTTTGATAAAGTGGATTATGTTTGGACAGTAAACGATAGTACAGCTCAAACATTAATAGATTATGGATTTAAGAAAAAAATTGAAATCATGCCAAATGGTACTGATTTTAATGTTGATTTTAATTTTAATAATAATATAGCCTATATGAATGAATTGTACCAAATTAAACCAGATGAGCTTGTATTTTTATTTGTTGGCCAACATATATGGCAAAAAAACATTAAAATGATAGTAGAGTCACTTCAAGTATTAAAACAAGATAATCTACACTTTAAAATGTTTTTTATTGGCGAAGGATACGCCAGAAATGAATTAATGAGTATGATAGAACAAATGAATCTTTCGCAAAATGTTAAATTTTTAGGTAAAATGATGGATAGGGAACTATTAAAACGCTTCTTCGCTAGAGCCGATTTGTTTTTATTTCCATCTACATATGATACTTCTGGACTTGTTGTTAGAGAAGCAGCTGCATTAATGACTCCTTCTATTGTGATTGAAGGGTCAAATGCACAAGAAGGTATTATTGATGGTATAAATGGGTTTACTTGTAAAGAAAATATCGAGTCTTTTGCCTCTAAAATAAAAGCCATCACACTCGATAAAAATTTATTGAAAAAATCAGGTGAAAATGCCAAAGATACCATCGCGATTACATGGGAAAGCGTTGTTGATAGGGTAAGTACTCGTTATCAGGAAATTATCACAGATTATAAAGTAAAATAAAATGTAAAAAGAATTGAAATAACCTACCCTATGTAGGTTTTTTTTCTAGATATATTGCGAAATAATAAAATAATCCTCAAATAGTAAAAAACTAATTGAGGATTATTTTTATAAGTATTAACTATTTAAAATATTTGCTTTATATTTGCTAAATTTAGTAGCTTACTTTCTCTCATAAAAACAGAAAAAGGACTTAAGTCCTTTTTTTGTCTTATATTATTCTTTGTCTTCATGGTGATGACAATTACAATCGTGATCTTCACCATCATGATCGCAATCACATTCTTCATCATCGTGATGATGACCGCAACAACATTCATCTTCATCGTCGTCTTCATCATCATCAAATTCGTCTTCGTCATCCATATTATTAACATAAGTATTAAATACTTCTTCAACCATTGCCCATTCATCATCATTTTCAATAGGCATTAATTGACCAATAGAGTCATCTTCTTGTGGTACATAAGAAGAACATAGTACTTCAACATCTTCTTCTTCATCTTGAGTTTCTACAGGAACATAGAGCACATATGATTTCTCATATTCGTCAGAGTCAAATGTAAATAAAATTTCACATAAAATTTCATTTCCATTCTCATCGACAATTGTTAAATAGTTTTCATCCATTCTTTTCACCTCATTTTAAATACTATTTAAATAGCTTTGTAGAATGACTACTGCTGCCATTTTATCAATAATTTTCTTTCTTTTTTGTCGAGATATGTTAGCAGATATTAATATTTTTTCAGCTTCCATCGTCGTCATTCGTTCATCCCATAAAATGACAGGTAAATGAAGAATATCAGTTAATTTTTTTGCGAATTCTTCACTTATTTTACCTCTTTCACCAATTGTCCCATTCATATTTTTAGGATAACCTAATACAATTTTATCAATTGGTTGGTCTTTTACGATTTCTTTAATTTTTTTAAGAGGCAGAGTGTAATTATTTTCTGCAAAAACGAATGTTTCAATACCTTGCGCTGTTAAACCTAAAGCATCGCTTAATGCGATTCCTAATGTTTTAGAACCTAAATCTAAACCTAATATTTTCATTCTTTACTTCCTTTTTTATTAATACCACTATCTCATGATTATTATACCATTTTTTGGTATAAATACATATCTTTTTATTTATTTTTTAAATATTCTGAGACTGATTGTAGGGCATTTTGTACATTCTGAACATCCTTTGCACCGGCTTGAGCAAAATCAGGACGACCGCCTCCATTACCACCACAAATAGTAGCCATGCCTTTTACTAATTGACCAGCATGGATGTTTTTTCCTACATAATCTTTTGTAACACCACACATAAACATTACTTTATCATCTGTTAAATTAGCGATTGCGACAACCACACTTTGAAGTTGATCCTTGAAATTATCAATCATATTACGAAGTGAACTCACTTCCATATTTTTTACGATTGCAGTTAAATAAGTATAACCATTCACTGTTTTTGTCTGTTTAATTAAATCATTTGCTTCTATATTTGCTAATTTTTGATTTAAACTAATATTTTCCTTTGTTAATGTCTTGTTTTCATCTACTAATGCAGCTGTTTTACTAATCACCTCTTGTGGATTAGATTTAATAAGAACAGCAATTTGTTCAATAGAGTCAATATAGTTTTGTGTATACTCAACAGCCTTAGCACTAGTTACTCCCTCTATTCTTCTTACACCAGCCCCAATTCCAGATTCAGAAATAATTTTAAACAAACCAATTTCTGACGTGTTTTTAACGTGGCAACCACCACATAATTCAATACTAAAATCGGATGCATTCACAACTCGAACTATATCACCATACTTCTCAGTAAATAGCGCTGTTGCTCCTAATTTTTTAGCATCATCTATCGCCATTTCTTCGTAAGTAACTGGTAAGCTTTCGTAAATACGCTCATTTACAATGCGCTCAATTTCTCGTAATTGTTCTTTTGAAATAGCTTCAAAATGATTAAAGTCAAAACGTAAATGCTCAGAAGAAACATAAGATCCAGCCTGTGCTATATGATTTCCTAAAACCATTTTCAATGCTTTTTGTAGTAAATGAGTAGCAGTATGATTCCGTGTAATAAAGTCACGAGAGAATTTATTCACCTTTAATGTCATTTCATCTCCAACTTTAATGTCTCCAGAAAATATTGTACAAAAATGCAAATTTTGTTTATTAGGTGCTTTCATAACATCATTAACAACAACACGTGCTTTTTCACTTATTATAAATCCTGTATCAGCAACTTGTCCTCCTGAAATCGCATAAAAAGGTGTTCTGTCAAAAATTAATTGTACTTCATCACCCTCTTTAGCTGATGTTAAAAGTTCATCTTTATTGATGATATAAAGAATTTTAGCATTTATTTCTAAATGTTCATAGCCAACATATAAAGATGCATCCTTAATATCCATTAAAGTTTTATTTTGTTTTTGCATTGAGTTCATATCTTCTCTAGCATCGCGCGCTCTTTGGCGTTGTAATTCTAATTCTTGATGAAAACCGTTTAAATCTACTGTAAAGCCTGATTCTTCCGCATATTCAATTGTTAATTCAATCGGAAATCCATAGGTGTCATATAATTTAAACGCTGTTTGTCCATTAATTTCTTTATTTGTTGCATTTTTTATTACATCATTTAAAATTGTCAAGCCTTCTTGTAATGTTTCATGGAAACGTATTTCCTCTTTTTCTAATATGGTTTGTGTATAGGTAATCTTTTCTTTTAAATTCGGATAAAAATCACCCATAACACTACTCACAACAGGAACTAATTCTTTCATAAAAGGTCTATTAATCTCTAAACTACGAGCATATTTCACTGCTCTTCTTATAAGTCGACGTATGATATACCCTCTACCTTCATTTGAAGGAAGAGCCCCATCAGAAATCGCAAAAACACATGTGCGGATGTGGTCAGCAATAACTCGGAATGCAACATCTTGTTCCTTAGATTCTAAATATTTCTTTTGTGCTATTTTTTCCACTTCATTAATTATCGGTAGAAATAAGTCAGTATCAAAATTAGTTTTAACATCCTGAATAACCGCAGTCATTCTTTCTAAGCCCATTCCTGTATCAATATTTTGACTTGGTAATTTCGGATAATTTTCTCTTTTTAATCCAGCAGTAGCATTAAATTGAGAAAAAACAAGATTCCATATTTCAAGGTAACGTTCATTCTCTCCACCTGGGTATAATTCTTCAATAGGTGCATCATATTCGTATTTTTTACCACGGTCATAAAAGATTTCGGTTTGCGGTCCTGATGGACCTTCCCCAATTTCCCAAAAATTACCTTCTAATTTAACAATATGGCTAGGTTCCATTCCTACTTGAATCCATATATTAAATGCTTCTTCATCGGTTGGGTAGATTGTTGCATATAGTTTATCTTTCTCAAAACCATACCACTTATTACTAGTTAATAATTCCCAAGCATATTCAATGGCCTCTTTTTTGAAATAATCTCCAATGGAAAAATTGCCTAACATTTCAAAAAAAGTATGATGTCTTGCTGTTTTACCAACATTTTCGATATCATTTGTCCGAATAGATTTTTGTGAACTCGTAATACGTGGATTATCAGGAATAAGTCTACCATCAAAATATTTCTTTAATGTTGCAACACCAGAATTTATCCATAATAAAGTAGCATCATCAACTGGAACTAATGATTGACTAGGATGGACACTATGATTTTTAGACTTAAAATAATCTAAATACATTTGTCTAATTTGTGAACCTGTTAATTGTTTCATTTTTTTCCTCCTATATTTTAAATAAAAAAACCCTCACTTTACAAAAGAATACTTTTGAAAAGCAAGGGACGAATTTGTCGCGGTACCACCCTAATTCTGAAAAATAAATTTCAGCAACTCAAAAAGGGTTAACGGCCTTACCGGTAGTTGTTAACTACACTCAAGAGTAGCTTCAATTATGCTTTATTTAAATTTCTTTCAGCCTGGGAAATTTTTCTCTAAAAATAAAGGACCTAATTTACTCTTCTCTATCAACGTTTTTCTATTATATTATATCTGATAATTATTTTATTTTCAAGATGTATTATCCAAAAGTTGTTTTTTAATACGCAATCGTTTTATACGATAATAAATTTTGATATATTTTATTAATAACAAGATAATAGCTAGAAGTGGAATAGCAAAAATCATTCCTAATAAACCAAAATATTTTCCAAACACAACAAAAGCTAACAAAATTAATAAAGGATGGCAATCGATAGATTTACTTTGAATATAAGGTGTCACGATATTAGCTTCAATTGTTTGGACAAGGTAAATAACAACTAAAGCTAGAATTGCTAATTTCCATGACCTTGTTAATCCAAATATCACTGCGGGTGCACCACCAATATAATTCCCTATTATTGGAATTGCGTCTGCATATCCCACAATGAAACCAAATAACAATGGATATGGTAGACCAATTAAATAAAATCCTAATGTTGATACTAATGTCATTAAATTCATTACTAAAATAAGTCCTCTAAAATATGCACCAATTCCCTCATCAGCCTCTTTAAGAAAATGGTATGCAAATTTGAAATGATGTTTCTCTAAAATTTTTTTTAATCTTAACTTCAAATTATTATAATCATATAGAAAATAATAAATAATAATTGGCGTTAAAACAATGATATTAAATGATTCAAATAAGTTTGACATATGCTTTGAGGACAAATTAAAGTTAATTAAATTATCTAGAGTCCAATTTTTGATTTCATCCATACCAATTTGATATTTTTCAGGAACAAAATCAAAACGGTTCCATAAATTATCAAAAAAACTTTCTAAGGATTGATAAATTTTGGGAATTTGTTCTTCTAATTCATTAATTTGGCTAAAAATAATTGGGATAAGACTTGAAATTAAATAAACAACTAATAAAATAAACGCTGTAAAAACCATCATGACCGATAAAAATCGATTAATTCCTTGCGCTTCTATTTTATCAACTAATGTATGTAGTAAAAATGCGATAAAGAATCCAGCAATAAAAGGAGCTAGCAAAAACACTATACTCATTAAATAATGGTACACAATAGGAAGTGCCATATCACTTAATATAATAATAACGTAAAATGAAAAAATAACTAACAAACCATATAATAATTTATATTTTTTTCTTTGTTTCATGAAAATCACCCATTTACTATCACTATTATATGCCTGTTCTCTATAAAATATAAAACGAATAATTCATTTGGTTAAATTAAAACTGCATAAACCATAAAAGGTTCATGCAGTTTAACGAACTATAGGATCTCTCTAATTTTTCTAAAAGTTCTCGAATTGTTTTTCATCATTTTTCGCATTTGTCTTGACAACATTGGTTGATGTTCAGATATCTTCTGATAAGCTATTGTACTTGCTATTCCTAACATTAGATAAGATAAAGCTCTCATTATTATCACCTCATATAGAGAGACCTAGATGTGCCTTGCACATTTATATTTTTAGTAAATTTTCGAAAATAATAAGGAGAAATATTTACCAATATTTATTTCAAAAAATTATATGGTGTTAAATTTTCAATCGGATGATAATGAAATTCATAATCATCAATTATAATTTTATCAATAGTATTAAGTATCAGTAACTTTTCTTTCAATGACGTTTGTCTAATTGTCTCTCTAGTGTTTAACACAGCTAATTGATATGCTTCAACATCACCAATCATAATCAAAAACTTTTTAGCTCTTGTTACCGCTGTATAAATTAATTTTTTTCTTAACATAATACTATAACTTTTTGAAAGAATTAAAATGACAATGTCAAATTCACTACCTTGAGACTTATGAATAGAAATACAATAAGCCAAAGATAAATCACTTAAATCATTTTCTGTGAAATTGACTTCAATACCATCAAAATCAACCATTAGTTTATAATCATCATCACTTTCATCTTCAGAGTATACATATCTAATGAAACCAATATCACCATTCATAATATTTTGTTCAGGACGATTGACTAATTGAATTACCTTATCGCCTAAACGAAATATTTTAGAAAAATAACTAGTTTCTTTTTTTTCTTCAGTTTTAGGATTTAAGCAATTTTGTAAATATTGATTGATGTTATCAATGCCTACTAATCCTTTATACATAGGAGCCAAAACTTGCACATTATCGATTGTAAATTCCTTTTCAACGGCATTCGTTAAAATAAATTTTAAATTATCTAATATCGCATTATTCTGACAGCGAATAAAATTACGATCTTTTTGTTTTTCTAATAAGTCTTTTGATATAATTTGAGCATTAATATCATGTGCTAAAGAAATAATCGATGAATCTTCATTTTGACGATGTATTTTTTCTAGCTTAACCGTTTCAATAATTTGTGAAGCAATTAAATCTTTTAATACTTCACCCGGACCAACTGAAGGCAATTGATTAATATCCCCTACAAAAACGATTTTACAGTCGTTATTTAATGATTTTAATAGATTAGAAAGAAGTAATACATCAATCATAGAACTTTCGTCTATCACAATTAATTTGCATTCTAAACGCTTATCCTCACTGTAAGTGAATTCACCAGTTAATTGATACCCTAATAATCGGTGAATAGTAGAAGCATCGAAGCCTGTTGTCTCACTCATTCTTTTAGCTGCTCTTCCTGTAGGTGCTACAAGCGCGATATGAGACGAAATTTGACTCTTTCTTAAATCATGCAAATGAATATAGGCTTTTAAAAATCCATTGACAATCGTTGTTTTACCGGTTCCTGGCCCACCTGTTAAAATGGTAACTTTAGAAAGCAATGCTTTTTTAATGGCCAAATGTTGCATTTTCGTATATTTTATATGAATTTCCTTCTCAATTTCGGAAATAATTTTTTCGATTTCTTCATCTTTAAAAGGAATTTCATCCTCTATTTCTAATAATGCGCTTATTTTTTGTGCAATCGTTACTTCCGCTTGAAATAAGATTGGTAAATAATATTTATTTTGATCTAAAACAATTCGTTTAGTTTGAATGAGCTTATTAATATTATCATTTATTTCTAAATCAGTAAGACTCATACTGTTCTCATTTAAAAATAATTTAGCTTTTGAGATTAATTGTTCACTAGTTATATATGTAAATCCTTCATTAAAACAATATTCTTCAAATATATATTTAATCGCAGCTTGAATTCTGAAAGGACTTTTTAAATCAAAATTAAGAGAGATCGCTAATGCATCAGCCTTTTTAAAACCGATACCTTCAATATCATCAATCAATCGATAAGGGTTTTCTTCCATATATTGAATTGTATTCTGCATATATTTTTTAAATATTTTTTTTGATAATCGATTTCCGAAACCATTTTTAAGTAAAAAACGCATAATTTTCTGAGAAGCATAATTAACTAGTAATATTTCATAGATACTATTCTTGGTATTTTCTTTTAAACCTTCAATTTGATCAAGGACTGTTTTATCTTTTATAATTTTTTCAATAGCTTCATCTCCAAGAATATTAGCGATTTTTTTTGCGGTTTTTTTCCCTACTCCTTTAAATAAATCACTCGATAAAAACAAAATGAGGCTATCTTTATCTTTTTTTATTTCCATTTCATAGCTTTCAATAGAAAACTGCATGCCATAATTGCTTTTAACAAAGTCACCATGAAAATGATATAAATCATCTTTAAGTAATTTAGGCATATAACCGACAACGGTTATATACCCATCATTACTATATTGTTTTATCATTTTATAATCCATATTTGAAGTTTGAACTTGGATTTTACCTACATGATAATCATTATCTTGATTATAAAATATTTCTCTTTTATACCAACCTGTAATGACATTCCCCATACATACACTCCTAAATTAATATTGTCGTTTTTCACCATTGAAATAGGCACTATCAATAAATCCTCCGCCTAAACACACTTCGCCATCGTAAAAAACTGCTGCTTGACCCGGTGTTATAGCACGAACTAATCTATCAAACTTAACTTGCAGTGTATCACCGTAACCCCATTTAATAACAACCGATTCATCTGGTTGTCGGTAACGAAATTTCGCAGTACATTTTAAATCATTGGTAAATTTTCCGGGTGAAATCCAGTTTACATTAGTAACAATACAAGAATCAGAATAAGCATATGGATGATCAAATCCTTGTGCGATATATAAAATGTTATCGTTTAGATTCTTTCCTACGACAAACCACGCCTCTCCTTTGCCACCAATCCCTAAACCTTTTCTCTGACCTATAGTGTAATACATCAAACCACTATGATTACCGATAACCTCACCCTCTAATGTCATCATTTTTCCAGGTTTAGCAGGTAAATAGTTTTGTAAAAAGTCTTTAAAGTTGCGTTCCCCAATGAAACAAACACCTGTTGAATCTTTTTTAGTTGCTGTTGCCAAATTTAGTTTTTTAGCAATCGTTCTTACTTCTGGTTTAGTTAAATGACCAATAGGAAAAAGTGATTTTTCCAATTGATTTTGATTGAGTTGGCATAAAAAATAGGTCTGGTCTTTATTATTATCTATGCCTCTTAATAATTTTGTTTCGCCATTAAGTGTTTCAACCCTTGCATAATGACCCATCGCAATATAATCACAATTTAAACTTTCTGCATAATCTAAAAATGCTTTGAATTTAACTTCTTTATTACATAAAATATCAGGATTAGGCGTTCTACCTTTTTTATATTCATCTAAAAAATAGCTAAAAACATGGTCCCAATATTCTTTTATAAAATTAACTTTATGAATTTTAATGCCTAAACTATCCGCAACTTTTTTGGCATCTTGAAAATCAACTTCTTGCGGACAAATTTCATCGTTTGCGGTTGGATTACCTAATATATCATTATTTAACGCAGAATCCCAATTACGCATAAATACAGCTTCAACTTCATACCCTTGCTCTAATAATAAATACGCTGCAACTGATGAATCTACACCACCACTTAGTCCTAAAATAACTTTTTTTTTCATTCTAATCACCTTTTATAGTTTTAATCTTAATTATTATAACATACAAAACAGCTAAATATCTTTATTTTACTTTTTTTTCACTTCATCTTTTAAAATGATGCCATTATTTGATACAATAGACTTAATATAAGAAATAAGGTGAAATCATGCAACCACTTGCTTATCGCTTAAGACCAAAAACATTAAAAGATGTTGTTGGCCAACATCACATTATCGGAGAAGGAAAATTAATCAATAATTTAATTGAAAATAAAAAAATATTTTCGCTCATTTTGTTTGGCCCACCAGGAGTTGGTAAAACAACGATTGCGAAAATATTAGCAGAGTCATTAATGATACCCTATGCTGAATTTAATGCAGCAACTGATAATAAAGAACGTCTAAAAAACTTAATAAAAACTGCGCAATTATCTACAGATTACATCATAATTATCGATGAAATCCATCGTTTAAAAAAAGATATTCAAGATCTATTATTACCATTTCTAGAGGATGGTACGACATACATGATAGGATTAACAACGAATAACCCTTATTTTAGTGTGAATCCTGCCATTCGGTCACGAACTCATATACTAGAACTTAAACCATTAGAAAATGAAGATATACAAAATAAATTAAATGAGATTGTGAAAACTACTGATAAACAAATTACAGAAGAAGCATTAAACAAGATGATTGAAATAGCAAATGGTGATTTACGAAGTGCGATAAATTTACTAGAATTAACACTTCTATCCTCAAAAGAAAATTCCCTTACAATAGAGGATGTAAAACGACTATTTTCACATACTGCCTTGACAATTGATAAAAATTCCGATGGACATTATGATACTTTAAGCGCTTTTCAAAAATCCATTCGCGGAAGTGATGTTAATGCTTCACTTCATTATTTGGCACGTCTTATTATTGCTAATGATTTAGAAAGTATTTGTCGTAGATTAGCTATTATTAGTTTTGAGGATATCGGATTAGCTAATCCAGAAGCAGCGGTACACACCATGGCAGCAATTGATGCCGCAAGACAAGTCGGTTTCCCAGAGGCCCGAATTCCGCTAGGAAATGCGGTGATAGAACTTAGTTTATCTCCTAAATCCCGTTCAGGACATCTTTCTTTAGATGAGGCAATCCACGATGTTGAAAACGGCTTAATTGGTGATATACCAGAATTTATTAAATCCCGCCCTCTTAATCCACCCATTAAATACAGCCCAAGTGACCCTAACAAATATAAATATCAATATTTACCCGATTTATTAAAAAATAAAGAATATTATAAACCCAAGGAAATTCCTAATACTTATGAATATCAATTAATCCAAAATTATAAAATAATAAAAAGTAAAAAGATTAAAGAATAAACTTTAATCTTTTTTTAAGATTATCTTATACGACGTGTACGATATCCTAAAAATCCAGTTAAGACAAGCGATACTCCGATTCCACCCATAATATAATAAATCGAGTAATCTGACTTATTAGTATTTGTAGGGGTATCTGTTTCTTCTTCAATCACTATTAGATTAAAAGTTATTGATGTTTTATTACCACTTGAATCGGTAACATCAATTGATAATGGATAAGTACCTGCAATACTTGAATCATAAAATCCACTAATTTCGGCGTTTTCTGTGATATTTCCATCATAATTATCTAGAATGCTTAATTCTTGTAGTAATAGTGATGTATCAAATGTTTGGTTTTTAATGATTGTTACATCATGATAACCGGTTATAACAGGTGGCGTTTCATCGACAATTGTTACATTTGCATAAATTTCTTCTTTGTTATGACTAGAGTCTTCAACACTATATTTTATTTGATACGTACCTAACACATTCGCATTCACTTGGCTAAAATCAATTTCTATTAAGTTTGATAGGTCTTTATCATTATTGTCATAGGCGCTAACATTATCTAAAAATGCTTCATCAGTAAATGGTGTATGTACTTCGAATACTAAATCAACAACACCTGAAATGACTGGCTTTTCGGTATCATAAACGACGACTTGTGCTTTTTCAATAACTAAATTTCCACTTGAATCAGAAACCATGTACATAATTGGATAAGTTCCTATTTTGGTTAAATCCACTAAATCGCTGTATACAATCATGTTTCCTATTAAATCACCATCCGTTAAATCTAAACAAGTGATATTTTCTAAATAATCAATTGCTTCTGTATTCACTTCCACACTGAAATTCTTGATATTCGAAATAATAGGTACATCTGTATCATGAACTCTCAGATTAATGGTTTGATAACTATAATTTCCACTTGAGTCTGAGACAAAATAGAATACAGGGTAAATACCTGGTTTACTTGTATTCACAAAATGGTAGTCAACTACTAATTTATCATTTGGAATAATAACATCATAATTATCTTCAATCGTTATCCCTTGAATTAAGACAGATTTATCGATATTTTCGTTCACCAATATTTCTAAATCATGCGCATTTTTAATTTCAGGTTTAGTTGTATCCAAGACTTTTAATTTAATAGGAACCCTTCTGGTATTTTGTTCTTCATCAACCGCGACATACTCAATTTCATATTCTCCTACCGTGTCTATTGTTAAATTATCCAAATTCATGCTTTTTGTAACTGCAAGTAAACTATTATCAGTTACTTCGATATTCTCCCAAAAATCATAAGCTTCGATATCTGTATGTACCTCTAATACAAGGTTTTTACAATTGGTTATCGTCGGTTCAATGGTGTCTTGAACCACGACTTGTACTGTTTTAACGGTCGTATTTAAAGAGCTATCAGTGACCGTATAAGTAATTGGATATTCCCCTACTTGTGTATAATCAACTAAAGAACTATCTACAATTATTTGACTGGTTATATCTTGTTTATCATTTAAGACATCTGTAGCGGTAATATCAGCTAAATAATCAATTTCACTCGAATTTATTTCCGCAGTAAAGTCTTTTGTGCCTTCAATAAGTGGAATATCTTCATAAATATAAACATTAACAGTCCACACTGTTTCTAAAGAATAATAATATAATGTGTATTCTCCTCCTTCATCATAATGAACAGCATCATCACTTACAAGAATATTTGTCAATGTGTTACCACAACTATCAGTAGCAAAAACACCTTCTAAATAATCAGGTTTAGCTTGTCCTATTTCTAATATGAAATCTCTAGTACCATTAATCGTGGGAATCATATTTGGGGTACATGTAGTATCGGCATATGCAGTTTTTATTTGCGACACAAAAATTATTAACATTATTAAAAAAATTACTTTTTTCATACTCTCACCATTTCATCAAATTTATCTAACAATATTATATAGTTAAAAGTCATTGAAGGAGAGATTTCTATTAAAATCTTACAATTTTTTTAATCTATTTTTTCATTTTTTCATATAAATTCAGACATTTTTCCATATTTGAATTGAGTTCTGTCGAATAAACAATGAATATATTTCTAAATCAAAAATTTAAAAAAAAGGTATTTATCTTAAAAAGATAAATACCTTCATTTTTAATAATGTGCATCACTAGGCATTCTCCAATCACTTCTTGGAGATAAAGATATATCGATAACTTTAGGACCATCTGGCAAAGTAGAACGTTTGAACTGTTGACTAAAGAATCGTTTATAGAAAGTAGTTAAATAATGTTTTCTTTCTTCTTCACTAAGTTGGTCTTTAAAAGCTTTTTTTAGTAAATAATCAATTCGTTTTTCATCATCACCACAAACAAGCATCCGATATAAAATAAAATCATTGACTTCATATTTTCCGATTATGTCTTCAGTTTGTTGAGTAGAACTACTTAGTTCAGGTGATATTGGTGTCTCTAAAATGTCTAATAAGGTTTTATTTAATACTTCATTGCCTTGATACTCATATAATGCAAAACATTGAACCATAAATTTAACTAATGTTTTAGGTAAACCACTATTAATACTGTAATTTGACATTTGATCACCATTAAAAGTACACCACCCAAGTGCGAGTTCCGATAAATCTCCAGTGCCTAGGACAAAACCATTGTTTTTATTGGCTAAATTAAATAAAAGTGAGGTTCTCATGCGAGCTTGCGTATTTTCATATGTAAGATCAGTGACTTGAGGGTCTTGATTCATTAATTTAAACTGTTCTAAGACACTACTAGTAATATCCAAAACATCGCATGTTAAATTAAAAGATTTCGCTAAATTTAAAGCATTATTTAAAGTTCTCTCACTTGTTCCAAATCCAGGCATGGTTAACACTTTAATCCCTGAATTATTTTGGTTTAAATATTCAAAAGTTTTATTTAATACTAAAAAAGCGAGTGTGGAATCAAGTCCACCTGATAAACCTAAAAACACTGTATCAGATTTAATATGGGTGATTCTTTTTGCTAAAGCAGCTACTTGAATAGCTAGTATTTTTCTAAATGTTTTCTCATCATCACAATCAGGTAAAAATGGCGTCTTAGAGAATTTTTTAATGAATGGATATTGACTATCCTCAAAATGACAATCTATGTTGACTGTAGAAAAATTCGTAATGTAAATTCGTAAAGACTCCCTATTTGTCGCATTTTTACGCTTCAAAAACTTTAAATGTCCTAAATCAATATCACCTAATAAAACAGTACTGCCATTATTTAATATTGTAGTTTCAGCGTTAATACTTCCATTTTCTGAAATTATACAATGATTAGAGAATACTGTGTCTTGAGATGATTCATATCGTCCTGAGGATGCATAAACATATGCACAATTGTTTCTTCTTGAAAAACTTTTAATAATGTATCGTCTTGTATCATCTTTATCTAATACTTCATTACTTGCAGAAACATTAAAAATAATTTCTGCTCCACTTATTGCCTGATAAGAAGCAGGTGGGATAGGTGCCCACATGTCTTCACATACCTCAATTCCAAACTTAATATCCTTACTCGTTTCATGAAATAATTGCGATCCAAATGTTGTGTCATATTCATCCACGTGAATAACTTTATTATTTAAAACTGTTCCATGAGCAAAATAACGCGCTTCATAAAATTCATCACGATTTGGTAAATACATTTTAGGAATAATTCCTAAAATTTTATTTTCTTGGACAACATATGCACAATTAAATATATCATTTTTATAAATATAGATAGCTCCAAAAATTACAATTCCTTTAAAAGTATTATTATCTAAGAAGTAACGAATCGCATTTTTATTTTCTTGGATTAAATAACTTTGAAAAAATAAATCTCCACATGTATAACCTGTGACCGCTAATTCAGGAAAGACAACGAAATGAGGGTTATCAATCTTAAGTTTATCTATTTCTTCAAGAAATTGTCCTACATTGTATAATGGCTGCCCAACTTCTAATTTAGGCGCAATTGTCGCAATTTTTACGAAATTATTATTTTTCATCTTTTCCACCTCGATGGTATAATTTGTGCTTGTAGATATACGAATTTATATCGCTCATGACAACCGAATCTATTAACTTATCACGATATAAAGTAGCTGATATATCCATATTTTCTAACTCTTTTTCAACTATAAAATTGTTTTCAAACTCTTTAAGATATTTATTTAGATGAATTATTTGTTTAATATTGATTTTGTCCCTCTTTAAAACAATAAATTTATAATTTTTTAATAATCCTTGATAGTCTATCCATTTATGTAAAGTTAATAAATTATCAGCCCCAATTACATACCAAATCTCATCATTTGGATATAGAGCTTGAAAATAATTTAATGTTTCAACGGTTCCCTTAAATTCATTGAATTGATTTTCGTAATCAGATACTATTGATTGAGAAAATTTATTTGCGAGTATTTTTATCATTTGATATCGATATTCAAAAGGAATTAATTCAGGTTTATTATATGTATTTCCAACAGGAATAAAAATAAATGCACTTGGTTTATATTTTTCAATTAAGTAATTCGCTATTTTGTAATGAGCAATAGTAGGAGGATTAAAACTTCCACCATATAAAATAATCATTTTAATACTACTTTATATTTTAAAACGTAAACTAATGTCTAAGGACCGGTAAGAATGTGTCAATGCTCCTACTGAAATAATATCAACACCACATTTAGCGACTTCTTCAACACGGTCAAGTGACATATTTCCTGATGCTTCTATAAGCGCTTGATGATGATTTATTTCCACAGCTTCTTTCATTAAATCTAAGCTCATATTATCAAGCATAATTATATCTGCCTTTGCATCAATTGCTTCTTTCAACATGTCTAAATTCTCAACTTCTACCTCTATTTTAGTAGTGTGAGATATTTTAGACCGTAAAATAGTCACAGCATTTGTAATACTACCACTTGCCTCAATATGATTATCTTTAATCATAACCGCATCTGATAAATTAAAGCGATGATTAAATCCTCCCCCGATAAGGACCGCTTCTTTTTCAAAAATACGAAAGTTAGGTGTAGTTTTTCGTGTATCAACAATTCTAACAGGATATCTTTTCACTTTTTCTACAAATTGCTGTGTTAGGGTCGCAATTCCTGACATTCTTTGCATAATATTTAATGCTAAACGTTCTCCCTTTAAAATAGACTTCGTTTTACCTTCAATTTCTAGAATGATATCCCCTTTTTTTACCTCATCACCATCTTTAAGATGATCATTAAAAACAATTGAGTTATCAATTGTTAAAAATACTTGTTTTAAAATAGGTATTCCGGCGATAACACCATTTTCCTTAGCTAGAAAATGACCAATTGATAAATTTGTATCCCCAATTAAATTATCAGTAGTCACATCACCATATGGCATATCTTCCAACAATGCTTGTTTAATATAATTGTCTATTAGTAGTTCTCTCATCATTTACTCCTCTTAATTTAATCAATACGATAATGACAACCAACACTTTCTTTTCTTTTTAAAGCAGATTTGATAATTAATAACGCAATAGTAGCCATATTATAAACCTCATAATAAGCTTTGCTAATTCTTTTATCTGCATTTAAATCATCAAATATTCCTCCTATAGTAACTTCTGCAAATAATAAATTCTTTTCAGTTCTCACAATACCAACATTTCGTTCCATAATGTCTTTAATTTGGCTTCTTAGATCACGGTAATTATAATTAGATTTATTTACAATTTGAGCATTATGTTGGCCAGATTTATTAATATTTGTGCTTTCATTTATATTCTTTGCAATTCTTCTGCCAAATACTACACATTCTAGTAATGAATTACTAGCTAGACGATTAGCACCATGAACACCACTATCACAGCATTCACCGTTAGCATATAAATTTTCAATCGTTGTTTGTCCATTCAAATCAACAGAAATTCCCCCTACAGAAAAATGTTCAACAGGAGCAACAGGTATTAATTCTTTAGTCATATCTACACCATAGTCTATACATCTTTGATAAATCGTTGGAAATCTTTTTTTAATAAATTCATGGTCCATATGTAATACGTCTAAGAAAACGTGATCACTCCACGTATCATACATTTCCCGATAAATACTCTGTGATACCACATCACGAGGAGCAAGTTCTAATAAATGATGATATTTGTGCATAAATCGCGAACCATCGATATTTCTTAGATAGGCACCTTCTCCACGGACTGCTTCCGAAATCAAAAAATGAGAACCATTATCATGATTAAAAAAGGCTGTAGGATGAAATTGAATAAATTCCATATTATTGACTTTAGCACCAGCTCTTAAAGCCATCGCAATTCCATCACCCGTAGCAACATCAGGATTGGTACTGTTTTTATAAATTTCTCCAATCCCACCAGTACATAACGATACAGCGGCACCAAAGATTTCCTGATGAATATCATCTGTTAACACATAAACACCTAAGCACTTATTATCTTCAACAATTAAATCAATCGCCATAGTATCTTCTAAAATTGAAATATTTTCTTTTTGTACGAGTAATTCAGTTAAAGAATTAATGATTTCTTTTCCTGTAGCGTCTCCTCCTGCATGAAGAATTCGCCGCTCAGAATGTCCGCCTTCTCTTGTTAACAAGATATTTCCTTCATCATCCTTATCAAAATTGACACCATAACGAATTAGTTTATCTAAATTATGACTAGATTCATAAACTAAAGTTTTTAGGGCATCTAAATTATTTAAATATGACCCAGCAAGAAGTGTATCTTCAATATGCCTTTGGTAAGCTTCATCATTTTTTTGTAACTCACCAGCAATTCCCCCTTGAGCAAGTGCTGAATTACTAATTCTAATTTTATCCTTTGAAATTAGCAATACAAATTTCTCAGGAGAAACGTTTAATGCGGTATAAATACCAGCTAAACCACTACCTATGACAATTAAATCATAATACTCACGTAATTCAATCATATTTTCACCTTATTTATCCGTATACTCAAACATTTTTTTTAGTGATTTAAGGGCTTTAATACGGATTTTTTCCTCTACTTCAATTTTAGTTTCTTCATTTAATAGTGAAATGTAAACATCTTCTAAAGTGGTTAATTTCATGTCATAACAAGCTAAATTTTCTGTTAATAAATAAAATTTCTTGTCAGTACAGGCAAGTTCCATTTGATGAATAATGCCTTTTTCTGTTCCGATAATAAATTCTTGGCAAGCGCTTTTTTTAACATATTCAAGAAGTCCCTTAGTGCTTCCAACAAAATCAGCCATTTTCACAATTTCTAACTGACATTCAGGATGAACAATAAACTGGGCATTTGGATGTTGTCTTTTAGCTTCTAAAACTTCATCTTTAGTCACATCATTATGAATACAACAGAAACCTTTCCAGACATCCATCTCTAATTCATATTTTTCCTTTAAATACGTTCCTAAATTTTTATCTGGTACATATAACAATTTCTGACCTTTATAATTAGATACCACTTTTTCAGCATTACTACTAGTCACACATACATCACTCAATGCTTTTACTTTAGCGGTAGAATTTACATAACAGATAACTTTTGTATCCGGATTTTCTTCTATATATTTTTTTAAGTGGACTTCATTAACCATTTCAGCCATCGGGCAACCTGCTTCTTTAACGGGCAGTAAAACTATTTTTTCTGGTGATAATATTTTAGCAGTTTCTGCCATGAAATGGACACCACAAAAAACGATAATTTTAGCATCAGTTTCTGCTGCAATTCGACTTAACGCTAATGAATCACCCAGATAATCAGCTATATCTTGAACTTCAGGTCTTTGATAATAATGAGCTAAAATTACTGCATTCTTTTCCTTTTTCAATTTTCTGATTTCATTTACGTAATCAATTTGAACCATTATACTTCCTCCAATTTATCTTTGTACCATAATGATTATAACACAAAAATAATAAGATGGTAATAAAATAAAAAAAAGAAAAAGACTCATGAGTAAATATTTTATTAGCTTTAAAAGTTAATAATTCACAATTCTATTCTTGGATTTTCAAGAAATATTTAAAGTAAATAATTTTTTATATATGACTGGGAATATTAAATGCATAGCTACCTGTACTCAATAAAAAAACCTCTAAAAATAAATTTTTCAGAGGTTCAATTATTTAAGCTTTAATTCCTTAAATTTTAACGTTTTCCTGCATCAAAAACTTCACCAGCCGCTTTTGGGCCTTGAGTTTTTGCTGATGTATAAGATAAAACAACTAAAGTCATAATAAATGGTATCATTTTATAAATATAACCAGAAATATGAAGATTTGCGAGGAAATCTATACCCGTATATGCAGAAGCTAGTGTTTTCATAAATCCAAAGAAGATTGCCGCAGCTAATATACGCATTGGTTTCCATTGACCAAATATTAAAACAGCTAATGCTAAGAATCCATACCCAGCAACTGTTGCATCATATCTTGTTGATGTTGTTAAAATAAATATATAACCACCGATACCACCTAAAAAGCCTGATATCGCGACTCCAAAATAACGCATGTGATAAACGTTAATACCAGCTGCATCACTTGCTTGTGGATATTCCCCACATGAACGTAATCGTAATCCAAATGGAGTTTTATAAATCACAATGTATGAAATTATTAAAATTAAAAAACCTATATAAGTTGTGATAAAAACTTGTTTAAATATAATATCACCTAGAATAGGTATTTTACTAAGAATAGGTACATTTTTTATTAAAAAACTACTTGTAAAAGGGACTTGTTGTGTGTGTCCCGTAATTGAGAGCGACCGTGCTAAATAAATAGCAAAAGCTGGGGCAAACATATTTAATGCCGTACCACTTATTACTTGATCTGCTTTCATATTAACTGAGGCATAGGCATGAAATAAGGCAAATAATAATCCAAATAAACCAGCAATTAAAAGACCAATAATGACAATGAATTGTGGATTGAGTTGAGTTAAAAAATTAGATTTTGGTAAATGATATTGAATAATATTAATCGTTATAATTCCGAAAAACCCGCCAAATAACATAATACCTTCTAGTGCGATATTAACTACCCCACTTCGTTCGGAAAACATTCCTCCTAAAGCAACAATTAAAAGTGGAATTGAGAAATATAACATTTGCTGTAAAATAAAATATATTGTGTTACTATCCATTCAATTCACCTCTATCTTCATTTCTTTTTTTATATCGTTTATTCGCACGTTTTAATATTCCTTTAAAAAGCAAGACGAGAGCACTAAAATAAATTATTGATGCAATTATGATATCAATTATTTCCGGAGCAAAATCATAAACTTGCATATACCAGCCACCTTGCATAATGTATCCCATAAAAATACCTGCGAAGAATATACCAATTGGATTACTTAAACCAATTAAGGCAACAGGAATTCCTGTAAAACCTTCAGGGTTTAATATTTCAACAACTGAAAAATGTCGGCCAGAACTAGTTAAATAGATTACAGCACCAGCTAATCCTGCTAGAAATCCGGAAATCATTAGCGATAAAATGATGTTTCTTTTTTCATTCATACCCGCATATTTACTAGCATCTCGGTTATGCCCTACCGCCTTAAGTTGAAATCCGAATGTCGTCTTTTCCAATATAATATAAATAATAACTACAGCGATAACCGCCACGAAGAATCCACCATTTACACTTCGTTCACCAAAGATGTGATTCAAACCAAAACTAGGGATAATAGCGTTATGAGCTACATCAACAGTTTGGTTTTTCTCTATATTAAATACAGTCATTTTAATTAGCATTAAAACAAGATATAATCCGATATAATTCATCATAATGGTAGAAACAACCTCATGTACATTTCTATAGGCTTTAAGTAACCCCGGAAGAAATGCCCATAAAGCACCTGCTAAACCAGCGAAAATTAAAGCGACGATCCATTGAAATGGTCCTAAAAATGTCCATTTTACACCAATATAAATTGCCGCAAATGCACCTAACATAACTTGTCCTGAGGCACCTATATTAAACAAACCTGTTTTAAAAGCAAAACCAATAGCAAGACCTGTTAAAATAATCGGTGTCGCCGAAAATAAAACTAAGCCAATACTTGTGAATCCTTCTTGAAATCCACCTGTTAGGATTGTGAAAAAAGCAGGTAAAGCTTCAATTGGATTTGTGAATAACATTATAATTAGTCCAAAAATTAAACCTGATAAAATGGCTAATAATGATGAAGTAATCGCAATTCTTCTATCATTTTTCACTAATGATTCTATAAAATATCTAAACATTTACTATACCTCGTTTCGAACCAGCCATATATAACCCTAATTCATTTTCTGTTGTTTCATTTGGATTTAAATCAGCAACTATTTGACCTTCATACATAACAAGAATTCGGTCTGATAAATTCATAACTTCATCAAGCTCAAGTGAAATTAGTAACACTGCTTTCCCAGAGTCTCGATGTTTTAATAATTGTTTATGAATATACTCTATAGCACCTACATCAAGTCCACGCGTTGGCTGTACAGCAATTAATAAATCAGGTTCACGATCCATTTCACGCGCAATAATAGCTTTCTGTTGATTACCACCAGACATACTTCTAGCTAATGTTAAAGGTCCTTTACCGCTTCTTATATCATATTTTTCAATTAATTGTCTTCCATGCATAGTAATCTTTGGAAATCTTAAAAAACTGTAATGTTGATATTTTCGATCAAAATAAGTTTGTAAAATGAGATTTTCAGCTAAATTGTAATCTAATATTAAACCATGTTTATGTCGATCTTCCGGGATATGTCCAATACCAGCCAATGTTTTCTCGCGGATTGACTTATTTGTAAGTTCTTCATCTTTCAAGAAAATTCGTCCACTATTATGAGGAATTAATCCTGTAATTGCTTTTACAAGTTCTGTTTGTCCATTTCCTTCTATTCCAGCAATACAGACAATTTCCCCTCTTCTCACATTCAAACTCACTGATTGAAGAATAGATTTTTCTTGATTATATGAAGTTAGGTTTAAATCTTCAACCTTAAAAATGACCTCACCTAGTTTTAATGGCGCTTTTTCGACTTCAAAGTTCACTTTACGGCCAACCATCATCTCTGCCATTTTTTCTGTAGATACATCTTTAACATTGACAGTGCCAATGCATTTACCTTTTCGTAAAACCGTACAACGGTCTGCCACAAGTTTTATTTCATTTAATTTATGTGTAATTAAAATGATTGATTTACCCTCTTTTATCAATTCTTTCATAATTTTCATCAATTCTTCGATTTCTTGTGGTGTTAATACAGCAGTCGGTTCATCAAAAATTAGGATATTTGAATCACGATACAACATTTTTATTATTTCTACCCGTTGTTGCATCCCAACAGTGATATCACCAATGATAGCATGTGGGTCAACACGTAATTTATATCTTTCGCTTAGTAATTCAATTTTTTTCACAGCATTTTGCATCTTAAGGAAACCATATTTATGGTCTTCTTTACCCAGTATGATATTCTCAGTCACCGTGAAATTATGAACTAATTTAAAATGTTGATGCACCATCCCTATCCCTAAATCGTTAGCATCATTTGGGTTAGTTATTTGCACTTCTTTTCCATTAACTTTAATAATCCCTCCATCTGGTTGATATAAACCAAACAAAATCGACATTAAAGTTGATTTGCCTGCACCGTTTTCACCTAGTAACGCATGAATTTCACCCTTTTTCACTTGTAATGTCACGTTATCATTTGCTTTAATACCAGGAAATTGTTTTGTAATGTTTAACATTTCAATAACATATTCCATATCATTCACCTCATTTATAGTTTGACCGATTTACTATTTTTAAAAAAAAGGAAAGATGTAAATCTTTCCTTTTTAACATTATTCAAGTAATTAAATTTCATCCACTGATACTTTTACTAAATTTAAATCACTGATTGCTAGTGTTGAATCAGAAATAAGATTCGTTCTGATATTATCTGTATTGTTTTTTAATTTATCAAAAATCGCTGTATAATCAGCTAATGTAAATTCGTGTCCAGTAGGGAATTTTGAGAAATCAGTTGGTAAACCAACACCCTCATTGGTTGCATCCATTGTGTTTACTCGTCCAGTTTGGAATACAGTAGTGTCATTAGTGTACAATGCAGTTAAACAATTGTAAACTGAATTTGCTAATTCCTTCATTGCAGAAGTAATAACTGAAGGGTCTGCATTTTGGTTAACGTCAACACCGATAACATATTTACCAGTTGTTGCTTTTGCAGCTGACATAACAGAACTTCCAGCTCCACCTGCAGCAGCGAAAATAACTTCTGTACCACTATTATACCAAGAAGCTGCTTGAGTTTGGTAATCAGGACTTTCACTAAAACCACCTAAATAAGTGTATTTTACATGAATAGCACCATCAGCTAAATTCATTTCATTTGCTGCATATTCAGCACCTTGTAAGTAACCATAACCATATCTTACAACTGCAGGTACTGCTACTCCACCCATGAATCCTAAATCAGTAAATCCAGCCTTTACAGCGGCATAACCAGCTAAGAAACCAGATTCATGTTCATTAAATAATATTGCATATGTGTTACTTGCAATACTTTCATTTCCATTGGCATCAGCAGGAGTACTATCAATTAAGATAAATTTAACATTAGGATATTTAGTTTGACACTCATAAATTGCTTCTGAGAATAAATAACCAGGTGTTACAACTACTTTAGCCCCAGCTTTAACTGCTAAATCAATAGCATCAACATAATCTTTTGTTGACCCAGATGCAGGTTTATAGTATTTGTGAGTCATACTTTTTTCGTCTGCGTATTTTTGTACGCCTTCCCAAGTACCTTGATTGAACGAACCATCATCAATTGTTCCTATGTCGGTAATCATGGCTAATTCATATTTTTTTGTTGAGCAAGCAGATAAAATAACTGCTAAAAAAACTATTGCAATAATAGAAAATATTTTTTTCATATTGTCCTCCTCTTTGTATTAATTCTATTTTACCAAATATTGGCCTTATAGTAAATATTTTTCAACAAATTATATATTCATTTTTAGATTGACAGTTTGTACTCTTTGACTAATATTATCTGTTCTTGAAAATATTAAGCAATCTCCCTCTTTTAATAGATTTGTGGTGTCATCTTCAATATATTTAAATGAGATTTCCTTACTATTCATCATAAACGCAATAATACCATCAAATTGGGCACGTAAATTATTTGTTAATATTCTATCATCCATGTTATTTGTAGCGAAAACAGTATAGATGGATACCTTACCTCCATACACTAAAATGTAATTTAAATATTTAAGGTAATCATTATTATTTAAATAAAAATCCACAAAATCATTTAATATTAATAAAAGTGGCGTAAAGATTTGATGTTTGTTGTTTAATTTATTTAGCCGTTGTTCAACCTCTGTATACATTTTTATAAGCATTGGTTTCATGCTTTGAAAATCGGTGATAAAAGGATAATATAAATGCGGTAGATCTTCAAAATCATTCAATTCAAACTTAGTAGAATCGCATAGAACTAATTGGAATTCCTCTGGGTTAAATTTATAAGTTATCACCGTTATCAAAGTTTTTAACAATTCAATTTTGGAGTCTATTTCATTACCCACTATTAATAAGTTAGACATGTGATTCAAGTCAATACTATATAATTTACCACAATAATTTCGTCCAATAGGAATTAAATCATTACTTAAATCCTCTTCTAAGACCTCTCGTAAGCTAACTAAATAACGATAATCATTCGGAACTTCAATATATACACATTGCTTATTCTCATATTTCTCGTAGATTCTTATATTATCTTTGTCCAAACGGGTAATTAAATCTTTGCGATAATTCAAAATCTTTTTGCTTTTAATACTATTTTCGACTTCAATAATAAATGTAGAAATGGTCGGTCCAATATATACTTCATTTACTTCTAAATTTAAATAAAAGGCTTTTAAAAAATCACTAATTATTTTCGCATTTTTAATTGTAATTTCCTTTTGATTTTCTAAAACTAATTTATTTTCATGATATTTTAAATTTTTCAAATTTGGTTTTATGTATTTTGGTTTTTTAACTTCTATATGTTCATTTTTCGTTAACACAAATTGTTCGAATTTCTGATTATTCATTGGAGTAACTGGTATTGTATCAATCACCACTTCTGTTTTCTGCATTTTATTATATTTTGATACTTCATGCATTTTATCAAAGGTACCACTAATGATTTTTTTAACATATTTATATGAACGAATAGTACCTAAATAAACATCATCAATAAAGTCGTAAATTGTTTTCTCAAAGAGATAAGCAATACCCGATATTAATAAGACTACCGCTATTATTCTCGTCCCAATCTCGCCTAATAATACATAACTAGCCCAAAATAAAAATGCACCTAATAAACCTCCTCCATATGTAGCATCAGTGTATCCATTATCAATATAACTCATATATAGATTGTAAGATTCTGTTACAATATTAGTATTATTATCACTAATCGTATTTTTCAAGGCATAAAATACCGGAAATTGGCTGTAAATAAGTAATCCAGAACTAATAAAAATGATTCCTTTTATTTTAATAGAGGAATAGGTGATAAATTCATGATAAATAATCATTAAAATTCCATAATAAAACAAAAAAATAAGAATCAACCAATACCAATCCCCAAATATCATTTTAACTAAAGTATTTAACGTTTTACCAACAGGACCTAATTCAGAAATTAGAATGAGTGAAAATAGAATGAATAAAATACCCCAAATTTCAAAGTAGACTAACCCTTCTTTTGTTTTATCATCTGACACTTTCCTTTTTTTTTCTTTAGACAATTTACCACCTTCTTTCATTCTTAATGTCATTTTATTAAATTTTACACTCAAAAAATGGCGAATAAGGAGAAATAAAAGTTATTTGAAAAATTACTAAAAAAAATCCCAAGTTTTAGTTAAAAAACTTAGGATTTTGGATTAAATTTCATTAATTACTAGCATAATTATTGGCTTTCTTTTCGTTTCCTTATAAAGATATTTACCAATTTTATCCCGAATGTCATTCTTCATTTTGCTCCAATCAATATTTTTAGGGTTTATTGTATCATCTGCTACTGATTGAATAAGAATTTGTTGGACATTATTTATTATTTCTTCATTATCTTTTACATAAATAAATCCCCGTGAAACTATTTCAGGACCAGCTAATATTTTTTTCGTTTTTGCATCTAAAGTTGCAATTGCAAGTAGAATGCCATCTTGTGATAACAAGACCCGATCTTTTAATACCACATTGCTAATTTCACCAACACTTAATCCATCAACAAGAATTTGGTCGACATCAATTTCATTAGATATATTAACCAAATCACCTTGCTCAAATTCAACTACCATTCCATTGTCAAGTAAAATTATATTTTCTGAATCATATTCCATTTGTTCAGCAATTTTTGCATGTGCGTATTGATGTCTATATTCGCCAATAACAGGAATAATATATTTTGGTTTTAATAAATTAATCATTAATTTAATATCTTCAGCACTTGCATGTGATGATGGTAAATAATTTTTATTAATAACAATAACTGATGCCCCTGTACGATATACAATATCAATAGTCCGAGCAGCTTTAATCTCTGTTCCTGGAATTGGTGGTGATGCTACTAAAATAGTATCGGATGCTTCAATATGAATCAAACGGTCTAACTTTCTTGACATTCTAATCAAGGCATCAAAAGGTTCTTGACGTTCACCAGTTGCTAAAACAACTAAATTAGGTAAATTATTATCATTTGTTTCATCAATAAATTTTAAATTCATTAACATCCCTTGAACAGGAAATTTCAAATAACCCATTTTGACTGCGATATCTACAATTCGCTGCATCTTTCGACCAATTATCGCAATTTTACGATTTTGCTCGTTTGCAACATCAATTATTTTTTGAATTCTTTGTAAATCAGAAGAAAAAACTGATACAATGACGCGACCTGGAGTTTGAGAAATAGCTTCACTTAATTCATATACAAAGCGCCCTTCTCCAGTCGTATGGCCAGCTTTATCAGCCGATAAACTTTCTGATAGTAAAACGAGTACCCCTTTACGTGAAATATCTGAGATATGATCATAACTTGTCTGATAGCGCTTGTCCACATTTTGTTCAAATGTATAATTTGAAGTATAAACAATGGCTCCATCGGTTGTATTGATGCAAATTCCAACAGAATCGGGTATGCTGTGCGTCGTACTAAAAAAAGAAATCTGCACCTCATTAAAAGTTAATACATTGTTATGTTTAATTTTTTTAAGTTGAAAATCATTAATATCTTGACCTTCATCTTTCAAAGAATCCTCGACTAATGCCATTGTTAATCTTGTACCATAAACAGGTACATTTATGCTTTTTAAAAGATTTGGCACTGCGCCAATATGGTCTTCATGTGCATGTGTTAAAAATAAACCAACAATCCGATTTTTATTTTCGATTAAATATTTAAAATCGGGTATTACAGCATCAACCCCTAATAAATCATCACCTGGGTATCTCAATCCTGCATCTAAAATAAAAATTTTTCCATTAACTTCAACAACATACATATTTTTTCCATTTTCACCTAGACCACCTAAAGCGAAAATTTTGATTTTAGAATGTTTTATATTGTTCACTAATTTCATCCGTTACAAAAGTACGGATTTCACCTTCCTCTCTATCTATTTATTTATAATAAAATTTTTAATTTTTAATTTATAATAAATTTTATAAAAAATTAAAATTTAATATTAACAAATAAGATTAACATGTCTCTATATAGTATGATTCTTCATGTGCATACTTATTTTATTATATATCACTTTTTTAAAAAAATAAACAAAAAGGATATAACTTATTCAAACGTTATACCCTTTTATTGGTTAAACTCCAAGTATTTCGAATAATTTACTCTTAAGTTCTTCACTCATATCTACTAAAGGCAACCGTACTCCACCCACATTAAAACCTAATTTATTTAATGCAACTTTTAATGGAACTGGATTAGGCTTCATAAACAAGGCCTGAAATTTAGGTTGATAAATCTCGAAAATAGCTAAGGCATCATCGTATTGTTTAGTGCGTATTAGTTGAATAATATGATGAATTGTTTTTCCATAGATGTGACTAGCAACAGATACTACACCATCAGCATGATGAATTAAGGCATCATATAGTAAAACATCATCTCCTATATATGCTTTAAAATCTTTTAACTCTTCTTTAATTCGAATAATTTTATCAACATTTTTATTTGATTCCTTGATTCCTACGATATTCTTAATTTTAGCTAATTCTTTAACTGTTTCAAATTCCATATCCACACCGGTTCTTGAAGGAATATTATAGATTAGAAGCGGTTTTTTAGTACGACTGGCAATGGTCTTAAAATGGAGATACATTCCTTCTTGGTCAGGTTTATTATAATAAGGGACGACTACTAAATATCCTGATAAAGGTAAATGTTCGACCTTTTTCATAAATTCTATTGTATTTTTAGTTGAATTAGTACCTATGCCAGCAATAATCGGAATTTTACCATCAACGTATTCCAATGTTTTTTCACATAAAACTATTTTTTCAACATCTGATAAGGTAGGAGCTTCTCCTGTTGTTCCACTTATCACAATACTAGTTGTATTATTTTTAAGTAAATGATCGATTAATTTCTTTAATGCTTCTAAATTAAGATTATCATCTTTATCAAATGGAGTAACCATAGCCGTGATTATCTTTCCAAACAAAACTGTCACCCCGTTTTAAATATTTTTTGATGTAAATCATTTAATTCTTGATATACATTGTTTGTTTCTACAAAAATGTATGATTCAGATCTCTCCTCATCATATTTAATAGTGGTTATTTTACTAAATCCTTCTTTTCGCTCGTAAGGAATATTCTGAGTATCTAATATATTTTTAAAAAATTCATCATGATCGATATGAATATAATACATATTTTCGATTTTATAGACAAATTTATCGAGTATTGTTTGATTAATGTGATATTGAATGTAATCTGTTTTATAAGATAAATTAGTAATTAACACTTTTTCATCTTCTACTTCTGTATAAGAATTATAATCATCAATTGCGACGAAGCGTAAATTTATATGATGGTTTTTCGCTAATAATGCTCCCTTTGCATGTAATACCTTGGAGCCATTTTTAGTCATATCAACTAAAACATCAAAATTTAATTTAGGAATTTTGATAGCTTGAGGTACAATTCGAGGGTCCGCAGTAAAAACACCTTCTACATCAGAAATAATTTCAACATACATGGCATTTAAAGCAATTCCTAGAGCAATAGCTGTGGTATCACTACCACCCCTACCTAAAGTTGTCACTTCTTGGTCTAATGTTAACCCTTGGAAACCAGGCACAACTAACACATCATATTCGGATAAGTAATTTAAAATATCTAAATCATTAATTTTTATGATGTCTGCGTTTGTGAAATTATTGTTTGTGAGTATACCAATTTCTTTAGTAGATAATGATATAGCTTGAATTCCATTTTCAATTAAGAAATCAGTAAATACAATACTAGTAATAATTTCGCCAATAGAAAGTAGGCGATCTTGTTCTTTCTTAGAGACCTTATTAGTAATTAAGTTTTTTAAAGTATCAGTTGCATAGGGGTCTTTATTTCTTCCCATTGCTGATACTACACTAATGACTTTATGATTTAATTTGAGCTCTTTTTTAATATGAATGATTGATTTTTTGAATCCTTCTTCATTTTTTATAGAAGTTCCACCAAATTTTTGTACGACTATATTCATTTTATCACCAACCGAATGTTCTTTCTTTATAACATTTTTCTGCGGTTTGCAAGGCATTTGCCGCAGCACCTTTTAAGAGATTATCTGCGACATTCCAAAAATGTAGAATATGATCATCATATAAATCCTTGCGAATTCTTCCGACAAATACTTCTACTTTATCGCAACATAAAGAAGCTAATGGATAAATTTGATTTTCTATATCGTCCATTACTATAATGCCTTCTTTAGATTGTAAGTTTTGCTTCATTTTTTGAAGATCTACTGGATTTAGAAAGGTAGCTGTTACACTTTCAGAATGACCATTTAAGACAGGCACACGGACCGCAGTACAATTTATCGCAAACTTAAAATTTAGAATTTTTTGGGATTCATGAATAACCTTTAATTCTTCTTTTGAATATCCATTTAATTCAAATAGATCGATTTGGGGAATTGCATTATTTAGGATTGGGTAATGTTTTTTTAATCCTCTGACAGGCAATATTTTTGGCTCTACATCAATCTTTTTATACTGATAAATTTGTTCCTCTAATTCCTCCATTGCATCCTTACCTGCACCTGAAACAGCTTGATAGGTAGATACATCCACACGTTTGATTAAATTAACCTTGTTTAAAGTATTTAATATAACGACTAATTGAATGGTAGAGCAATTTGGGTTTGCGATAATTTTATCGGTGGATTTTATCACGTCAAAATTGACTTCTGGTACGACAAGAGGAATTCCCTCAATCATCCGAAATGCACTTGAGTTATCGATTGCTACACAACCTTTATTTATTGCTACTGGTACATATTGTTTTGCAATATCGTTTGTTGCCATAAAAAATACCAGATCAAGATTATCAAATACTTCATCTGATATCTCTACTACTTGAATTGTTTGATTGTTAAATACAATCGGTTTACCTATTGAATGATTAGATGCAATGAGTTTTAATTCATCTATAGGTAAATTAGTATTTTTTAATAATTCTATTAACTTGCCTCCAACTAGTCCTGTTGCCCCCACAACTCCTATTTTCATAGTTCACCAACTCGCTTATTTTGAATAATAATTATGGGTTGTATTTGTTTATTATTTAATGCATAATGAATAGTTTCCTCTGTTTTGCTGAAATCTGAAACCAAACTATTTGGTTTTTCAACAGGATTATCTTGACCAAATGGGATGAAATATATATTTTTCATGACAAGTAATTTCATCAAGTTAGATCCATTCATTCCTAGTGCATCATTACTTGAAACTCCTAATACAATAGGTCGTGAGTTTCTTAAAGTAGATTTTGCGGCCATCAATACCGCATTATCAGTAACTGCATTAGCTAATTTACTTAATGTATTACCTGACATAGGGGCAATTAACATTAAATCAAAATATTTACTTGGACCAAATGGTTCTACATCTTCTATAGAATAAATTACCTTTTCTCCAAGTAGTTCTTCAATTTCTTTTACATACTCAGAATGCTTTTTTACCGCTAAAGTTCCAAATATTTTAACTGTATAGCCTTTTAATAACATATTTTTAATAATAGGTAATAATTCTTTAATTTTCTCATATGAGCCGGTTAGTCCAATCGCTATTTTCAATTTTTCTTCCACTAAATTTCACCCCCAACGATATCTTGATAAATAAATGCTCCAATTAATTCCCCAGCAGTTTGAGGAGCAACAATTCCTGGAAGTCCTGGTAATAATAACGAATTTAGACCAATTTGCTTTGCATAATCATGATCAAGACCAAAAGGATTACTAGAAACGTCGATAATTAATATTTCATTATTATTAATTGTTTTAAGAATCGTGTTATCTAATATTCTATAAGGAATAGTATTAATAATGAAATCAAATTGATTAATAATTGTGATAATTTTTGAGTATGGTATTACTTTGAAATCATTGATTTTACCATGAAGTAAATCCTTTTCATGACGACATGAAATGGTTATATCTGCTTTCATTGCTTTTAAAACGTTAGCACTAATTTGTCCTAGTTTTCCATATCCGATAATTAATATCCGGCTATTGTAAATGGCCTTTTCGCTTTTTGTGACTAGATTATTAATAATGCCTTCTGTTGTTATATAATTATTTTTAATTGCTAAATCTTCCGTTAAATAGCTAATTAATAAGATGTTGTTTTCTTGACATTTCTTTTTCAAATCTTCATTTATTAAACCAGTATAAATTCTCTTATTTCTTAACATTTGGAGATAATTATCCGTTAATTTTATATCGGTCCCATCAATTACAAAATCTTTATTAACACCTTTAACTGGTAGTATCAAACATTCACAATTCTTCTTATCTATCCCATAAAATAACTGCAATTCATCATCGATTTTATTAATATCAAGTCTCGTTTCTAGATAGTGCTTCATATATTTCATTCTGCAATCAGAGTTCATTACTATGAGTATTTGAGACATTATAATCACCTTCTAAATTACTTTCATATTATTTTATGAGACGTATTATCTTATGGTGACATTATAATTTATTAATGATATTTATGAATTTTAGCATTAACTAAAATTATTTGAAACGCCTATAAAATAAAAAACGTGTGTGCATTTTCCCTAATTTAATGAAAAAAATCCCAATGGAATGACAAAATTCCACTGAGATTTTTTTATACGGGTAGTTTATTTAAATAACTTCTTTTTATAATAACTATCAGCTAAATAGATGGCTCCTAGCGGATTATGCGCTAAAACACGATCCTTCACCGCAAAAACAGTGATAGGTGCATCCGAATATTTAATAAATAATGAATCATGGCCAACACATAAACCTAAAATAATATTTAATTGTGTTTTGGCTTTATTTAAAATTTTTGCTTGCATTATTGGATTACACATTGGTTCATAGGTATTAGGTCTCACTTTTTCTTCCTCTTTAATACCAATAAATTCTTTAGGAATACTACCATTTTTACAAACGACAGATATAACCTCAAAACCATGATGCTTTAATATTTTACTAAAAATATTAGCTTCATTGCTTAATCCAATACAAAATGCGATACCTAATCTATTAAATTCACATTTCTTTGCAAAATCGATTATTTCTTCAAGCCTTGTTTTTTCGCAATATCCTTCTGCTTCTACTAAAGCTGAATGATAAGCCATTATTTTATTTTCTTCTTCTTTATATAATTCCTTGACATCTTCAATTATTGTTTCTTCTTGACAAGGACAAGTTGAAGAAATCTTCTCTAATTCTCCCGTTTTACAGTACCTTTCTTTACAATAGGCACAATACATCCCTTCACCTTCTTTAGTATTTCCTTTTATTTTGTTAGTGCATTTAAAGCAGCAATATTAATTGGGTAAGCAATTGGTGAAGCTGTTAACAATGGATGTGTAGCTACTTGAAAAGTATGTAATTCATTAGCAGTTAAGCTTTTCTGAACAGCAAGAGACAAAATATTAATCATTTCCCCCACGCTACTTCCTCCTACAAGTGAAGCACCCATTAATACATAGGATTTTTTATTAAAAATCAATTTAATACTAAGTTTATTCGTTCCAGGTAAAGAACCTGGATGTTTATCCATAGTGGTAAATTCTCCTGTGACTACATCAAATCCTTCTGTTAATGCTCTTCTTTCTGTAATTCCACAAGCAGCATAAGTTTTACCGAAAATTTTCGTTGAAAAAGCGCTAATCGTTCCTTTATTTTCTCTAATAAAAGCTAACTTGTACAAATTACTTGCTGCAACTTTGGCTTCCATTGCTGCTGTTGATGCTAGTAAAACTGGAATTGGTTTTCCAGTAAAAAAGCATTTCTTTTGTGCGCAGTCCCCTACTGCGAAAACATCTTTTAAGTTTGTTCTCATATACTCATCAACCACGATAGCCTTGTTTTTATCAACTAAAACACCAGCTTCTTGGGAAAGGTCCGTATTTGGAATAACTCCCATTCCTAGGATGACGATATCAGTTGGAATGATTTCTCCATTTTCTAAAACAACTTCTTCAACTTTTTCTTTACCTTGAATTTTTGCTACCTTAACACCTGTTTTAATAATAATTCCATTATTTCTCATGTCATCTTCTGCCGTTTTACAAAAATCATCATCAAAAGCAGCCCATAAACATTTATCTTCTAACTCAATAAGCGTTACCGTCTTACCAGCAATAGATAGTTGCTCTGCAAATTCTACACCAATAAATCCACCACCAATAACGACAACATTTGTTTTTTCATTCACTGTTTTTAAAACTAAACTTAAATAGTCTTCATCTTTAAAAATAGGAAAAACATTTTCTAAATTAGAACCGGGAATGAATTGAGGAACAATTGGTTTTGAACCAGTTGCGATTACTAATTTTTCATATTGAATTTCTTCATGGTTCGCTAAAAACGCGCATTTCTTCTCATGGTCAACCTTGATTACTTCATCAATAATGAGCTCAACATTCGCATTTTTTAACATCGTATCAGGAATACGATTAATTGAAACATCTTTCAATGTTCCAAAAATATATGGTATACCACAAGGAACCATCACTGTATTGGTTTTTCTTACCAATGTGATTTTAATATCACCATACAGCTTTTTAGCGGTTGTTGCTACATGCAATCCACCTGCGCTCCCACCAATGACTAAAAGATCAGTTTTCATTTTTAACACTCTCCTTTATAAATTTAATTGGCATATGCTAATTAAATATTATTACTTTTTTCACAAATTGTCAATCCTATAATTAAAAAAAGAGTGTTCATGATTAATTTTTAATAAAAAAAAAGCATATGTCTTCATATGCTTAGTCACCTACTATAGCAGCTTTTCTTGATAAATTAATGCGGTTTCTATCATCAATTTCTGTTACTTTAACAATAATTTCATCACCAATATTGACCACATCTTCAACTTTAGCGACACGTTCCTTATCTAATTGTGAAATATGAACTAATCCTTCAGCACCTGGGAAGATTTCAACAAAGGCACCAAATTTTTCAATACGGGTTACCTTACCTGTATAGATAGCACCCACAATGACTTCACGAACGATAGCTTCGATTATTTCAACTGTTTTATTGATATTTTCATAATCTTGATGCATGATGAATACTCGTCCATCTTGCTCAATATCAATTTTAACACCAGTTTTTTCAATGATTGCATTTATTTGTTTACCATTTGGTCCAATAACATCGCGAATCTTATCAGGGTTGATGCGAATCATCTTAACTTTTGGAGCATATTTTGATAATTCTGGACGAACCTCTGCAATTGTATGTGACATGTGCTCTAAAATTTCCATTCTAGCTAAACGTGCTTGAATTAAAGCTTCATGTAGAATCTCTTTATTTAAACCGTCAATTTTAATATCCATTTGAATTGCAGTAACACCTTTAGTTGTACCAGCAACTTTAAAGTCCATATCTCCTAAATGATCTTCTAATCCTTGAATATCAGTTAATACTGTATAATAATCACCTTTTTTAACAAGACCCATTGCAATTCCGGCTACAGGTGATTTAATAGGAACACCAGCTGCCATCATAGCCATTGTTGATGCACAGATTGAGGCTTGTGATGTAGAACCATTAGATTCTAATACTTCTGATACTAAACGAATTGTATAAGGAAAATCATCTTCATTTGGAATGACTTGTCTAAGAGCTCTTTCTCCTAATGCGCCATGTCCAATTTCTCTTCTACCTGGTGCACCATATCGTCCTGTTTCCCCAACTGAGAATGGAGGGAAATTATAGTGATGCATAAAGCGTTTTGATTCTTCTTCTTCTAAACCATCTAATTTTTGATATTCACTGATTGCTCCCAATGTGCAAATAGATAATACTTGCGTTTGTCCACGCGTAAATAAACCAGACCCATGCACACGTGGTAAAATGTCCACATTACTTGATAATGGCCGGATTTCATTTACTTTTCTACCATCAGGACGAATTTTTTCTTCTGTGATTAAACGTCGAACTTCTTCTTTAACAATATCATGAAGTACTTCTTTAACAAACTTCACAACATCAGCCAAAGCTTCTTCTTCTTCATATAAAGCGAGTACTTTATCATTGATAGCGTTAATATTATCTTGTCGCTCTTGTTTATCAACTGTTTTAATAGCTTCTTTTAAGTCGTTTTCCGCTAAATTTCTAACTCGCTCATTAATTTCTTGGGGTACTTCGTACAATTGAATTTCGATTTTTTCTTTTCCAACTTCATTTGTAATTTCCTTTTGGAAATTAATTAGTTTTTGCAACTCTTGATGACCATACATGATTGCTTCTAACATGTCTTCTTCAGGAACTTCTTGTGCACCCGCCTCAACCATATTAACAGCTTCACTTGTCCCGGATACTGCTAAATCAATATCAGATAAATCCTTTTGACTTACTGTTGGATTAATAATGAATTCATTATTTGATCTTCCTACATAAACTCCAGCGATTGGTCCATCAAAGGGAATATCTGAAACCATCAGTGCAAGTGATGATCCAAACATTGCTGTCATTTCGGGAGAACAATCATGATCAACAGAAAGTATATAATTGATTACTTGAACTTCATTGCGGAAACCTTCAGGAAATAAAGGACGTATTGGTCGGTCAATTAAACGACCTGATAAAACAGCGTGCTCAGAAGGTCTTCCCTCACGTTTAATAAAACCACCAGGAACCTTACCTACAGCATATAAACGTTCTTCATACCCAATTGTTAATGGAAAGAAATCTAAATTTTTAGGCGTTTTAGATGCTGTTGCTACCGATATAACTACTGTTTCTCCGTAACGAACAAGAACAGCACCATTGCCTTGTTTAGCTAATTCTCCATGTTCAACTATTAATTTTCTACCCGCAAATTCCAATTCAAAGGTCTTTTTTTCACTCATGTTTTAACTCCTTTTACCAAATCTTTCCTAGTCAATCATACCATAAAAAAATTCTTTTTTTTATAGTTTGAGACATTTTTTTGAAAAATATTTTGTTTTTTCATAAATTAACAAAAAAGCTATATACAAAGTATATAGCTTATCTTATTAGTGACGAAGTCCTAATTTAGAAACTACATTACGATAACTTTCAACATTGTTATCTTTTAAATAGCTTAATAAACTCTTACGTCTACCAACTTTTTTTAATAATCCACGACGTGTATGGTGATCTTTCTTATGTTCTTGTAAATGTGCGGTAATGCGAAGAATATCTGATGTTAAGATCGCAATTTGCACTTCTACAGAACCAGTATCACCTTCATGAATAGCGAATTCTTGAATAATTTTTGTTTTTTCTTCTTTTGAAATAGCCATTTTAAGCCTCCTATATATTTTGTCACATTTATCAATGCTTACGTCGGAGTGTCGTGAAGCATAGATAAAAGCCTTTTTTAATTTTACACGAAATCTCTTAATTAATCAAGCGTTATTAATAAAATTCAATGTTTTTTCTTTATCTTCATTTAATTGTGTTATTAATTCTTGCACAGATTCAAATTTCTTTTCATCTCTAATCTTTTTAATCCAGGTGATTGATAATTTTTCATTATAAATGTATTTATTAAAATTTAGAATATGAACTTCAACGCTCTTATTATTATTTTCACTAAAAGTAGGATTATGTCCAATATTACAAATACCATCATATTCATTTTGAAAAATCTTTACTTTAACGATATAAACACCATTTTCAGGAACTAAATAATTATCAATTGTCGAAAGATTCGCAGTGGGGTATCCCATTTCACGACCTCTTTTAAATCCATGGATTACGATTCCTTCTGTCGTATAATCTCTACCTAAATAATCTTTGATGATATCAACTTGTCCATTTATAATCAATTCCCGGATTTTACTGCTACTGATTTTCTCTCCCCTTACTTTTTGTTCATCAATCATCGTAATACCAAATTCATTATGGCTATCCTCAAAAAGAGTATTAATATTCCCTTTTCCTTTAAAACCATATAAAAAGTCAAAGCCAGTAACAACATGGATTGTATTTAATGATAATATAAATTTCTCAACAAATTGTTTGTGTGAGAGATGGGAAACATCCATATCAAATTTAATCACAAATAAATATTCCACACCCATTTTATCAAGTAAATTAACTTTCATATTGTGTGGAGTCAATAGACTTTCAATTTTTTGTTTTCCCAAAAAGTGTTTTGGGTTTGGTTGAAAGGTTAATAAACCACTACAACTATTTTTTTCTTTAGCGATTTCTAATGTTTTTTGAATTAAACTTTGATGAGCTAAATGTAAGCCATCAAAATAACCTAAAGCTAAGACAATTCCATTATTTATAGGTAATATATCACTATTATAGTCTAAATATACTACTTTCACGAATCACACTTCCTATTCACTTGTAAATACTCTAACGGGTCTACATAATTGAGAATCTGTTTTATCTGGTTCATAAACAGCTAAAACCCGTTTAAATATATCACAAAATACAACCATTGTAAATTCTTTCATATCATAATCTAATTTTTGACCATTTAAAATTCTCTTTTTAAGGTTATCATCAACCTCTATCATTTGATATGATTTTAGCGCATCATAAATTGAAATGAGGTGATAATCACCTCTTATAATCTCTTCAAAGGTAAAACATTGATTTAACTGAAAATGACCTGATTTAGTGCGAATTAAATCACTCATATGTGCAGGGTATCCTAATTTTCTTCCTATGTCAACAGCTAGTGTTCTGATATAAGTACCTTTACTACTATGTACACGAATAATAAAGTTAATTTCTTCACCATAAAATATTTCTTCAGGTGATAAAAGTTCGATTTCATATAAATTTATCGTTCTTTCTGGTCTTTCAACTGCAATATTTTGTCGTGCATAAGTATATAATTTTTTCCCATTCACTTTTACTGATGAAATCATTGGGGGAATTTGAATTTGCTCACCTAAAAAAGAATTTAATACGTTGATAAGCTTATCTCGTGAAATTTCTTTTATATCGGAATTTTTTTCTATAATTTCTCCACTTGCATCTTCTGTTGATGTCGAAAAGCCAAGTGTCACCTGCGCGATATATTCCTTACTAGAATGATCCAAAAATTGAATAATTTTGGTTGCATCATTAATACATATTGCTAAAACTCCTGTCACATCAGGATCTAATGTCCCTAAATGTCCCACTTTTTTAGTGTTAAAGATTTTACGTATTTTATTGACACAATCATGGCTAGTCATCTGTTTTGGTTTATTTAACAGTAATATACCATCCATTTTATCACCTATATACCAAATGATGCACAATATTCGCTAAATGCATCACTCATTAAAATAATATCGGGATATTTATCGAGCAATTCATAATATAGAATGAGATATTGATCTAATTCAAACTCATTAATAACAATATTAGGAACAATGTTTTCTTCGAAAAATTCTAAGGCATCGTCAATTCGATTGATATCATGTTCCCGTTCAGTTGCATCAATTTCTTCGTTTTTCTCAATTTCAACTTTTAATTCTTCTAAATTAAAAACGATTTTTATATATAATGCCATTTTTTCTAATAATTGATAATCATTATTTAATTGTCGTAAATACAATTTCAATTGTTCAATATTTTCAAATAAATAATGAAATCCAAATTCAAATATTTCTTTGGCATCCTCTGTTATTTCGTTCTCTTCTGTTTTCATGTTGTTCATTAAAAAGACTAGCGATTTTACTATAGGTGAAATATATTCATTTAGCAGAGAATTGTTTTCTTCTAAAAAGGAAATCAAACGCTCGTTTTCCTTTAAATAACTTTCAAAATCAGAATGAAGAGAATAATCTTCCATCCGTATCACTCCTCGTATGATAGTAAATGTAAGTTATACCTTACATCCTATTCTTCAATTTTTTTTACTTCTTACCTAATACCTAATTAATTACTCCTCAACCGGGTCATAATTTAATAAAAAGTTGAGTCTATTACTATTGTAAATATATTAATATATATTATTCTAGCAAATTGCTACATAACCATTCTATTAAATTTAATTGATGTTTATAATAATAAACCCATCTAATAACTTTGTAAACATCTTTTTTTATCTGAACTAGATTCAATCTGGTAACAAAAAAAGACTGACGTAAAAAATTACGTAACAGTCCTTTTCAATTTTATTTATGTTGATTTATCCATGATTTCAACATTTCTTTAGGTTTAAAACCCAAATTTTGAGCAACTTGTTTTCCATCTTTGAAAAGAATTAAAGTAGGAATACTCATTACTCCAAATTGTTGAGCAACTAGTGGAACTTCATCCACATTTAATTTAACGACTTTCACGTCAGACATTTCTGTTGAAATTTGTTCCAATACAGGAGCAATCATTTTACAAGGACCACACCAATCAGCATAAAAATCAACAAGAACTGATCCAGATGAAATATTTGTTTTAAAATTAGCTTCATTAGCAAATACAACTGCCATAATATATACCTCCTATCGTATTTTACATTCATATTATACGTGTAAAATTATGTTATTTACAACGATTTTGCATTAAATAATGGAAATTAGTTAAATGTCACGACTGTTACGCCAACGCCACCTTCACCCTCGCCACCAAAACGATATTCTTTAACATACGGGCATTTTTTCAAATACGATTGTACTGCTTTTCTTATTGCACCAGTTCCGTGACCATGAATCACTGAAACTTGATGGTAATTATTTAACATAGCAGAGTCAATAAATTTATCTAATTTAATTAATGCTTCCTCGTATCGCTCTCCACGTAAGTCTAATTCAAATAAGATTTGTGTGCTTTTTTTAAGGCTTACCTTATTTTGTGAATTTTTACTTTTTCTATTATTGTTATTTTTATCCACGAATAGTTCTAAATGCTTTTCATGAATTCGAGAAGATAAAATTCCAATTTGAACTAACCAATCCGTGTCATTTATTTTTTCAACCAATTCTCCTGTTCGATTTAAAGTTAACACCTTCACTAAATCACCTGGTTTTAATTGTGCAAAAGTCGTTGAATTTTTTACTTCCTCTTCATAATACTGACTTGAATTAAGTCGACTTTTTATCTCTGTAATTTCATGTTCTTTATAATCAGCTTGTTTTGTTCGTTTTAATTCTTTCAACTCTGCGATAATTTGATCCATTTCATGTTTGGCTTTATTTACAATAACTTGACCTTCTTGTTTAGCTTTATTCATTATCTGTTCTTTATATGCATCTAAATTATAATTTTTTTGTTCATAAATTGTTTTTTCACTTGATAAGCTATGCTTAATAGCCTCATTTTCATTAATCAATTTATCAAGATATAAACCTTGATTTTCAAGTTGAATAATCAGTTTATTCACATCTGTTTTTTCTGTTTCTAATTTTTCGGTTGCTTTATTAATAATCGTATCATTTAAACCTAAGCGTCTTGAGATATCAAGCGCATTAGATCGCCCGGGAATTCCAATCATCAGCTTATAGGTAGGCTTTAGGGAATCAATATCGAATTCTACTGAAGCATTTATGATTTCAGGTGTATTATAAGCATAGGTTTTTAATTCTGAATAATGCGTCGTACCAATAATACGTGCTCCTCGTTTATTTAAATAATCTAATATACTCATCGCAAGAGCCGCACCTTCTTTTGGGTCCGTCCCAGCACCTAATTCATCAAATAATACCAAACTATTAATGGTGATATTATTTACTATATGAATGATGTTTGTCATATGAGATGAAAAAGTAGACAACGATTGTTCAATACTTTGTTCATCACCAATATCTGCAAATACATTATCAAATACAGCAAGTACCGTTTGTTCATTAGCAGGTACTAGAAGTCCTGCTTGCATCATTAAAGTGAACAAACCCACGGTCTTTAAAGTAACAGTTTTCCCACCTGTGTTAGGACCTGTAATGATAATAGTCGTGAATTCCTCACCCAAAAAGATATCATTAGGGACAACAACATCACGGTCAATTAGCGGATGACGTCCTTTTAAAATTTTGATTATACCTTGATCATTTACTATTGGTTTAATCGCATTCATTTCGCGCGCAAATTTAGCTTTCGCAAAAATGAAATCAAGTGTTTTCACTAAATTACTGTTTCCTAATAATTCTTCACTATTTTCTGAAACTTTTTCCGTTAAGCGTCGTAAAATTTTTTCGATTTCTTCTTTTTCATCATGTAATAATGAGTTAACTTTATTATTCATGTCAACAACCACTTTAGGTTCTATATAAACTGTGTTCCCACTTTGTGACATATCATGAATAATTCCTTCAAAAGAATTTTTATATTCAACTTTAACAGGGACTACATAACGGTCATTTCTTATCGTAATAATTGAATCCGTTAAGTAATCTCTTTTTGTGTTCAATATATGACTCATTTTTTCTTTAATACGGCTTTCCATCACTTTAATTTGTGTTCTAATTTCTTTTAAACGAAAAGTAGCACTATCGACAATATTTCCATGAATGTCGATACATAAATCAATTTCTTTTCTTAATGGATTCAAATTAACCAATTGATTAATATAGTCATCCACATATTTACAAATGATTTTTTCATCTTCTATTTTTTCAAGATATAATTTCATTTGCATGACACCATAAATAAAATCAGTGATTTGAACTAAATCCGAAATAGATAATATCCCACCAATTTTAGCTCTTTTTACATAAGCTCTAATATCGGTAATACTACCAAAAGGTAGTTCACCGAATCTATATAACAAGTTTAAAGCCTCATCAGTTTCATTTAGTAAAGATTGAATTAAATCAATGTCATTAGAGATTTCAATTTCTTCAATGGCTTCTTTTCCTAAACTGCAACTCGCGTAAGGAAATAGTCGATCTAATATTTTATCAAATTCTAACGTTTTATAACTAGTATTCATATTAAAACCTCCACACATATGTTATTTTACCAAAAAATTTGTTAAAATAATAGTATAAATTAATGAGGTGAATAAAAAATGATGAGTATAACAATAAAAGTTGATGATATAACATTAAAAAAAATGGAAAAATTTTATAGTGATGATATGAGTATCAATCATAATCAATATGCTTTATTTATCGTAAAACTAGAAAATTGTACAATTACTGCTTACAAAACAAACAAAATCTTATTTCAAGGTACAAAAGCAGAGGAGGAGGCAGCAATTTGGACTACAATAAAAATCAATGAGGAAAAAAAACAGCAACAACAATATAATAACAATGATTATTATTCTCCAAGTATCGGAAGTGATGAGGTTGGCACAGGTGATTATTTTGGACCGGTTGTCGTTGTAGCGTGTTATTTAGAACCCGAAAAATTAGAAATAATTAAAAAATTAAAAATTGACGATTCTAAAAAACTAACTGATGCAGATATAATTAAAATAGCACCAACACTTTTTAAAGAAATTCCTTATTCTCTACTTGTTGTTCATAATTCAAAATATAACGAGGTAATGAAAAAAGACATGAATTTGAATAAATTAAAAGCTTTATTACATAAGCAGGCTATTTCAAAATTATTATCTAAAATCAATTACTTCCCATCTATTATTATTGACCAATTTTGTTCAATTGATAATTTTAATCATTACACGAAAGATACCCAATTTTCAAAACAAATTAATTTTCAGACAAAGGCAGAGAGCAAGTTTGCATCAGTTGCTTGCGCTTCTATGATGGCACGTTATATTTTCCTTGAAGAAATGGATAAATTGTCTACAGAGCTTAAAACAACACTTTTAAAAGGAGCCTCAAGTAAAGTTGATTTACAAGCGAGAGAATTAGTAAATCAATTTGGTGAAAATATATTAAATAAGATAGCGAAACTTCATTTTAAAAATACTGAGAAAATTAAATCTCTAAATTAATCTAGGAATATCCAATTGATGTGATTTAATCATTAAATAGCCTACTAGAAATAAACCTAAAAAAAAAATTGTAAATAATATCATATTTTTCTTCATTGGTTTTTTAACAACTATTATGACTAATTCTAATTTTAAATCAAAAAAAAAAAAACGTTGTCTCTTGACAACGTTAATTTTCACTAGAAAGTTTTTTTATTACCTTTAGCTTTCATCTTTTTAGTTACACTAGGTTTTAAGTAATATTGACGTTTGCGGGCCTCAGAAAGGGTACCAGCACGTGCAACATCGTTCTTAAAACGACGTAAAGCATCCTCTAATGATTCGTTATTTCTTATAATAGTTTTTGCCATAGTTTTTTTATTCCCTCCTTCCGCAACACAAACAAATACACAAAAATTATACCGCATATTCGCAAAATAGTAAATATTTTTTCGATAATTATTTGATTAATTCTCCAAAAACAACAGGGTATACAGCTTTTTTAATTGAAACGCTTACTTTTTTACCCAGCATGGATAAATCTCCGATTGCTTCCACTTTGATATAATTTGAAGAATGACCAACTATATATTTCGGTTCTTCAGGATGTATTTCTTCAAAAATTACCTCAAGAATTTTCTCTTGAAATCTACGTACATAATTTTGTGCTAATTCATTCGATAAAGCTAATAATTCATTGACTCTCATTCCTTTTACAATTTCTAAAACATGATTAGGCATTTGGGCCGCCTTTGTTCCCGTTCTCTTTGAATAAGGAAAAACATGTAGTTCACTGAATCCAATTTTCCTAATAAATTCATAAGTTTCTTTAAACTCTTTTTCTGTTTCTCCAGGGAACCCTACGATTACATCTGTAGTAAAGGCTAGGTCCGGAAATATTAATCTTATCTCATTAATTTTCGTAAGATACTCAATAGTATTATATTTTCTATTCATCCGTTCTAGAACATTATCTGACCCTGATTGCAAAGGAACATGTAAATGATGCGCTAATATTTGGGAGTTTTTCATCACATTCAACATTTTTTCATCAATTTGCGTAATTTCAATTGATGAAATTCTTAAACGTTTAATCCCCTTAACTTCTTTTTCTATATCTACAATTAAATCAGCTAAATCATAATTTTCAAAATCTACGCCATATCCACCTGTATGAATTCCTGTTAAGATAATTTCCAAATGACCATGATCGACTAGATTCTGAATTTCTTTAATGACAGATTCTTTATCTTTAGATCTCATTTTCCCTCTTGCATAAGGAATAATACAATAAGTACAAAAATTTTGACATCCTTCTTGAATTTTGATATTCGCTCTTGTTCTTGACTCGTAATTGATTACCGCTAAATTTTCAAATTTAGCATCACGAAATAAATCTTTGACATAGGTTATTGGTTTTCGGTTTTCCATAAATTCATTTACCAAGTCAACAATATTTTCTCTACCATTAGTACCAATGATGATGTCAACACCTTCAATTTGAGCGATTTCATTTGGTTGAGTTTGCGCATAACACCCTGTAACACAAATAACGGCATCAGGATTCTTCCGAATGGCACGACGAATCATTTGTCTGCTTTTTTTATCTCCTGTATTTGTCACAGTGCACGTATTAATGACATAAACATCTGCCACATCATTAAAATCTATCCGGTTATAACCAGCTTGTTTAAATAATTCATTAATTGCTTCGGTTTCATAATTATTCACTTTGCAACCTAATGTATAGAATGCGATAGTAGGCACGTTAATCATCCTTTCAATTCTAGTTCATATGTTATTGCCGACATAATAAAAAGAGGTGCTGTTTCTGTTCTTAATATTCGTAACCCTAAAGAAATCACCCTAAATTGATTTTCTTTTAGCATTTTGATTTCAGTTTCAGATAGACCCCCTTCAGGTCCAATTAAAATTAATAATTTTTCATTTTGTTCAATTTTTTCTAAAGTTTGTTTAAAATTAAATTTATCTTCATCTACACTTGCCTCATAAGCTACAAGTTTATAATCAAAAAAATTACTATAATCAATTAATTCCTTTAATGTCATAAAAGATTTCACTTCAGGAATAATCATACGGTGGCTTTGTTCCGCAGCACTTTTAGCTATTTTGTTAAACCGTTCTGTTTTTTTATTTTCCGTTTTAGCATCAATTTTAATTAAAGAACGTTCGCTTAAAACAGGTATTATTTCACTTACACCTAATTCAGTCGTTTTTTGAATAACCGTATCAAATTTACTGGCTTTTGGCATTCCTTGGGCAATAGAAACATAAATAGGCAATTCTCGTTGGATTTGAACTTGATGTAATAATTCAGCAATAATTACATCTTGCTTTATGTCTTTAATAGAAGCTAAAAAAATAATTTTTCTATTTGAAATATATATTTCATCATCAATATTCATTCTCAAAACATTTTTTATATGATGATAATCTTCTCCACTAATGTGAACATATTGTTCACATGAATTAAAATCCACAAAATATTGTTGCATAAGACACCTCGAAAAATTTTGTCTAATATTAATTTCCATAATAAACTATGTATTTATTATAAAGGCAAATAAGAAATCTGTCTATAATAAAATAATAAGAGATACAAAACATTTTTCATTTAATCAAAATTATATGTTATAATAAGATAAATGTAGGTTCACGAAATGTTAAACAGTAATAAAAGAACATAAATAGTAAAAAAAATGTGGAGAAAATATCTATAAATACTATTAAAAATTATCTTTAATGACATCTTTTTGTTAATGAAGAAAATGCCTTAGGTATTAAAATAGCTAACACAGGTTTATATTTAGATTATGAATTTAGTATTGATTATTAGAAAATAGCCAAATAATTAAATAAAGTGATAAAGAATTTTTTCAAGATATGTTTGTTGTATGTGAATAATTTGAAGTTGTATAGAAATGAACCATTTTCTGATGTTATGCTTCTTTTTGTGATAATCTAGAAATTTTGCTTTATTTTTTCAATTTATGGTATTAAAATAAAAATGTAATCATTGTTGGAAAAAAGTGGTTTTAATGTATATTTTAAAAGAATTAAGAGTGGCTAATCATTTATCGCAAAAAGACATAGCTAGATTTTATGAACGATAAATTGGTACCCTGATTATAAAACAACAATTAATATTACAAATATTATTGGTGGAGATTATATTTTCTGTTTGAAAATAAAGACGAAAAAACTACTTAGAGATAAAGCTTTACTAAGATTACTGAAAGCAATGGTTAAAAATTTATAATGAATATTAAGGAGGGTAAGTTATGGAAAGAATAATAGTTTTTGACATTATAATGTGCATTGTTGCTGTAGTTATGGGTGCATTTCTTTTTCCATTTTATGCTACAATTGTTATTGCGTGTTTCGGTATCATTGCGATTGTCAAAGATACTAAATTAATGTACCAAAGAGATGATTTAAATCGTGTTATCTATGCACTTAAAACAGAACAAATCATAGAGAAAAATTTTAAAATACACGATAAGTAAGACAATAAAGAATAAGGGGAATTTATTATTATTTCCAACAGAGACAAAAAGCTCATTAAAATCATTTGATTTTAGATGAGTTTTTTTGTTTTTATAATATAAAAGTTACTTTTAATTGATATCTATATTAACTTACTATCTTTATATATAAAACTAAAATAAATTAATAACTCATTAGTAAAAAGTTTCTGAAATAGGAGAAATCATGCATCTTGATTTAACTCTTTAGTTTCCGTAATTTTCTTCTAAATTGATTTGAATTTTTATTCATTTAATTCCATTAATTAATTAAAATCAAAATTACATTATATTGTAATAAAAACAAAAAGGGAGAAATCTCCCTTATAATTTATTAAGTTTGTATAAAATAATGGCTAATTCAAAAATGCCATTATTTATTAGTTCTTTTAAAAACATTTTTTATTTTATCAAATAATGTATCATCACTATTTGATTCTATAGTTGCTAGTTCCTCGAATAAAGCCTTTTGTTTAGTATTTAAATTTCTTGGGGTAATAACTTTAACAATAACAAATTGATCACCATATGAATTATTGCGGATACTTTTAACCCCTTTATTTTTTAATTTGAATTTAGTTTGTGATTGTGTTCCTGCTGGTATAGTTAATTTAACAGCACCATGAATAGTAGGAATTTCAATGTCAGCACCTAGTGCTGCCTGTGAAAAGGCTAATGGTAATTCACAATAAATATCATTTCCATCACGAACGAAGAAATCATCAGGTGTAACATTAAAATAAACATATAAATCACCTACAGGGCCTCCATTCGCACCGGCATTTCCTTTGCCTGTTAAACGAATTTGTTGGCTATCATTAATTCCTTCTGGTACTTTAACTTTAAGGGTAGTAGTCTGACGTTTTTTACCAACTCCACCACATTCACTGCATTTATTTTTAATAATTTTTCCGGTACCATGACAATCAGGACATTCATGTTGTGTCTGAACACGTCCTAAAATAGTTTGTTGAACAGAAGCAACAACTCCACGTCCATTACATCTCGAGCATGTTTTTATATCACTTTTTGATTTCGCACCTGTACCACCACATCGTGTACATTCTTCTTCTCGTTGTAAGTTTATTTCCTTCTCAACACCAAAACAAGCTTCTTCAAAAGAGATGGTCATCTGAATCCGAATATCTTCACCTTTTCTCGGACCATTTGATTTACGTGAACTTCCACCACCAAATCCACCGAAAAATTGTTCGAAAATATCACCAACATCTCCGAAACCACCAAAGTCTCCAAATCCACCTTGATTAATGCCTTGTCCATTTACACCTGCATGCCCAAAACGATCATAATTTGCCCGTTTATCTGCATCAGATAAAACTTCATAAGCTTGTTGTACTTCTTTAAATTTTTCTTCTGCGTTTGCTTCTTTATTGACATCAGGGTGATATTTCTTAGCTAATGAACGATAGGCACGCTTGATCTCATCATCTGTTGCTTCTTTACCTACTCCTAATATATCATAAAAGTCTTTTTGACTCATCGTTTCACCTCCGTTTTCATTCTAAAAAGCCAAAGCCATATGGACTTTGACTTTTTTAATTATCAAAGATTATTTTACATCTTCAAAGTCAGCATCAACAACTTCGCCTTCTTCAGGTCCTTCTTCTGATGGTTGACTTGCTTGAGCATTTTGAGCTGCTTGTTGATATACTCTAGTAGCTAATTCTTGAGTTATTTTTTCTAATTCTTCTTTCTTACTTTTAATAAGATTTAAATCATTATCGTCAATTGCTTTTTGTAATTCATTACCTAAAGTTTCAACATTAGTTTTTTCATCATCAGTTACATTCGCTCCTAAATCTTTCACTGCTTTGTTCGCTGCGAAAATTAAAGAAGAAGCTTCATTTTTAAGTTCTATTTCTTCAGCTTTACGTTTATCTTCTTCAGCATGGTCTTCTGCTTCTTTAACCATACGTTTAATTTCATCATCAGAAAGTCCACTTCCTGATTGAATAGTAATTGATTGCTCTTTATTTGTCCCTAAATCTTTAGCTTTTACATTAACAATACCATTTGCATCAATATTGAAAGTAACTTCGATTTGAGGTATTCCACGTGGAGCAGGTGGGATATCTGATAATTGGAAATTTCCTAATGTTTTACTGTCAGATGCCATTTTTCTTTCACCTTGAAGAACATGGATATCAACAGCTGGTTGATTATCAGCAGCAGTTGAGAATACTTGTGATTTGCTTGTTGGAATCGTCGTATTTCTTTGGATTAAAATCGTATTAATGCCACCTAATGTTTCTATACCAAGTGATAATGGGGTAACATCAAGTAATAATACATCTTTTACATTTCCTGTTAATACTCCACCTTGGATTGCAGCACCCATAGCTACAACTTCATCAGGATTTACTCCTTTAGATGGTTCTTTTCCTAATTCTTTTCTGATTAAATCAACAACTGCAGGAATTCTAGTAGAACCCCCTACTAATAAAATTTTATGAATATCATTGGCTGTCATATTAGCATCTTTTAACGCTTGACGTACTGGGTTAATAGTTCTATCTACTAAATCACTTGTTAATTCATTGAATTTAGCACGTGTTAAAGTTGCATCTAAATGTAATGGACCACTTGCTCCCATTGAAATAAATGGAAGTGAGATTTGCGTTTGCAAAACACCAGATAATTCTTTCTTAGCTTTTTCAGCAGAATCTTTTAAACGTTGTAGTGCCATTTTATCTTTTGATAAATCAACACCATAATCGCGTTTAAATTCAGCAACTAACCAATCCACGATATTTTGATCAAAGTCATCTCCACCTAAATGGTTATCCCCATTTGTAGAAATAACTTCAAAAGTTCCATCACCAAGTTCTAATATAGAAACATCAAATGTTCCGCCACCTAAGTCGTAAACTAAAATCGTTTCGTCTTTATCTGTTTTATCTAATCCATACGCAAGCGCTGCAGCAGTTGGCTCATTTATAATACGCTTTACATCAAGACCAGCAATTCGACCTGCATCTTTTGTAGCTTGGCGTTGTGCGTCATTAAAGTAAGCTGGAACAGTAATAACCGCATCTGTTACTTTTTGTCCTAAATAACTTTCAGCTGTAGCTTTTAGATTTTGTAAGATAAATGCTGAAATTTGTTCAGGTGAATATTCTTTACCTTCAATCATAACACGATGCTTTGTTCCCATGTGTCTTTTAATAGACATCACAGTATTATCTGGATTTGTAACAGCTTGTCGTTTAGCAACCTCACCAACTAGTTTTTCTCCATTTTTAAAAGCAACTACAGATGGAGTTGTACGTCCACCCTCAGGATTAGCAATAACAACCACTTCTCCATTTTCCATGGTTGAAACACATGAATTCGTTGTACCTAAGTCAATACCAATAATTTTTCCCATAAGTTTTCATCCTCCTTAATTAATTAACCATTTCTTGATTATCTTCATTATTTTCATTATTTTCGTTTGTTTCTATTTTAAGTTTGCTAACTTTCACTTTAACCGGCTTGATCACTCTGTCTTTGTAAGTAAATCCAGTCTGTAGAACTTCGAGAATTAAATCTGCTTTCTCATCTTCTACCTCGACAACCTCTGTCACCTCATGAATATAAGGGTTAAACGGATCATTAACATTCGTATTAATCTCATTAAGTCCATCACTTTTCAATGTCTCTAACAATAAGTTATACACCATTTCAAAACCCTTTAAAAAATTATTAAAGGCCTCATCTTCAGATTTAAACTTAAGTGCTCCTTCAAAATACGATATCGGAACAAGTAGATTTCTAACCAAATCACTTGCTGCATATTTTTTATCAACTTCAATTTGTTTATTTCGATTGACAAGATCTGCCGCAGCCTTTTTAATTTTTTCAATTTCATTTGTTAAAGTCTCAATTTTTATTTCTAATTCTTTAATAATTACTTCTTTTTCATCTACTATTTCTTCTTTTAGTTCTACTTGCTCATCAACAACAACTTTTTCATCTTTTTTGCTCAAACTTCTGCACCTCCTATTTGTAAAGTTTTGAAATATGTTTCGCGATATATTCTAGTAATGGAATTACTTTTGAATATTCCATCCTTGTAGGTCCTACAACCGCAATGGTTCCAAATTCTTCTTCCGAAATCTGATAAGGAACGGTAATTACTGTGCAATTTTGCATTGCATCAATGTGATTTTCATGACCTATTCGCACTTGTAAGCTTTTTTCATTTGTTTGAATAATTTTTAACATCTGTGTATCTTCTAGCGCAATCATTAACTTTTGTAACTTATCAATATCTTGAAATTCAGGTTGTTCAAATATGTTATTGCGTCCTGATAGGTAATATTGATCATTTACTAAAGTCGAAAAAGCTCTTAGAATAGAATCAATCAATCTTTCATGATATTCCATAAATTCACTAAAGTAAGGTTTTAACTCATAATTTAATTTTTCAGGTATATCAGAGACAAAACAGTTTACTAAAGTCTCATTCATTAAATTAATGACTTTTTCCACCTCTTTGATGTTGATTCCATCAGGCATTGTTAAATTTTTACTTTCAACATGACCATTATCAGTAATTAAAATTAAAATCGCACTATTCTCTGTAAGAGGTACAAATTGAAATTTCTTTACGCGACTATGGTCAGCACTTGGCCCTAATACAATAGATGTATAATTGGTGATTTCTGATAAAATTCTAACGGCTTCTTTAATCGCTTCATCCCGTTCTAAATTTTTTTTAGTAAATAACTTATGAATGGGTGTGAACTCAATTGCTTCTGATTGATTATTACTACGCAAATAATCAACATAAAAACGATATCCCTTTTCACTAGGAACTCGACCACTAGAAGTGTGTGTTTTTTCAAGATAACCCAACTCTTCTAAATCAGCCATTTCGTTTCTGATTGTAGCCGGTGAATATGGAAGATGTTGCATCTTTGATAAGGTGCGTGATCCAATTGGGTCTGCTGATCTCACAAATTCCTCAATAATGGTTATAAGGATTTTCATTTGTCGTTCCGTTAACATCTCATCACCTCTTTAGCACTCATTTTACTTAAGTGCTAATAATATTATAATCATTTCCAGTAGCACTGTCAATACTTGAGTGCTAATTTTTATAATTTATTTTATGAATTTTTTACATAATTAAACCTAATTTAGACCTAATTTTAAAAAATTTTATGAAAAAAAAAGAAAATTGGGTTAATCTTATTAATCCAGGTTAATTTTATTAACCCAAATTAATCTTATTAATCCAGGTTAATTTTATTAACCCAAATTAATCTTATTAACTCAATTCTATTATTAATTAATATGTGAAAATAAAGCGGCATCAAATTGATGAGAAGTACTTGGGTCTAATTGATGTAATTGACTAGTTGTAATTAAAAAGTATTCATACTTCGCAGAATTTGAATATCCTGTATCATCCCATGTACAATCGATATGTAGCCACGTACCATTTATATATACCACATTCCAGACATGTTCTCCATTCATAACTGATGGGAGGCGATGAGTAATAATGCCTAACTTTCTAGCTAATATATCAAATGCTTGAGCATATCCATCACAAACAGCTTTATCTGAGAAAAATACTCCAAAAGCATTGTGTGAATTACCGCATTGATTTCCATTCGTCACACATAAATCATCATAATCTACCTTATTATTAATATAATCATGAATAGCTTTTATCATTTCTCTTTCAGTCATATCAAAAGTAATAATTTGACTTAATATGTAATCTGCTTCTTTATCAATTTGTTCAATCATTGTATCCGTATAATAAGGTTCACTACTTTCTATTTTTATGTAGTTGTCTGTTGCCCAAAAATCAATATACGCTACTGAGTCATAACTCTGGTTTAATGCCATCATATAATAATAGGTGTTTAAATAATCATCCGTTAGGAAAGTTTGGCAAGACAATGTATCACAATAAAACCGACTTGAGCTACTTCCTGATTCAAACATCGTATACAAGTAATCATCAAATTGTGAAATATTGACAATAGGAGTTTTGAGATTATCTACAACCGGCATATCCGTAAATGAAAAAGAATTTTTGCGACTATCATCAACGACAACAAGTGTACTAGTCATAAAAATGTTATTACCATCTCTATCATGTGCATTATAAGTTAATTCATGGGGTCCTGCAGATAATGTTGAAGTGTTATTAATATTTACTGTTACTGCCATATCAGTGTTACCTCTGTCATAACCATATACCCCTGATAATAAATCAACATTACTACCTAACTTTATGGTTTGGTCACTCACTCCAGAAATAAAAGAATTGTCATACTCAGTAACAGGCATCGCCTCATATGTGAATTTTTTTAAATGTGGATAATAATTATCAGTGATAATCCAAAGATTAGGATCAAATAATAATTGATTGTATGCTGAAGAGTTTTTAAAACTATTAACTATTAACACATCCTCATTATCATTATAATTTTGAGTCCTATAATTATTTAGTAAGATGGCCTGCGCTTTGTACCGATAAGAATTTATTATTTTGTTTCCAGTATTTTGGCCAACTATACTTCCTAGCTCTGTTGTACTGCTGTTATTATTAATGACTATATTATTATTTGCGAAACAATTTTCAACCCTTCCTGAACTATATCCAACAAGTCCACCTATTGATATATCCTGAACATTTACATCTAAATCAATATCATTTATCGCATAACTATTTTGAATTGTACCCGAATCGTTTTTTCCAACTAAGCCGCCTATTGTGGAATTTTTAGATGTAAGTGAGCCCATTGCATATGAATTTTTGATAGTTCCTTGATTAATGCCAGCAATACCACCTATATTCCCCCCAGAACTATTAATATCCAAATCTACAAAAGATTCTTTTATCGTCCCTTTGTTAATAGAAACTATTCCTCCAATATTTCCTTCATATGTCTGATTAGTGATGCCACCACTCACATAAACATTTTCAATCACTCCATTGTTAGTCACAGCGATTGTATTGGTTAGATTAAAATAAAAATTATTTGTAAAATCAACAAATCCCAAGTTCATGATTTTTCCTTTGTCAGTTATGGAGTGAAACAATGAATTATTTAATCCATTAATAAGATGCCCATTTCCATCAAAAGTTCCATTATAATCACCTAGAGTACTCCAAAGAGATAAATTAAAATCAATGTCATCTTTCAAAATATAATTAAGATTCATATCCATTTTATTTAAATCACTTATATTATAAATTGGAAAAAAAATGCCCAAAGAATCTGATTTAGTTAATAAATCATTCTCTTTAAGTGTTTTATTTAAAGTATACGTTCCTCGTATTTCAATTGAATATAAAGAGGGGTCATTAATACCAGTGAATTGTACTTCATTCTTACCAACCTGTAATACTTCTTCATTTATTTTTGTATCATGATAATTATCATATAAAATCGCAGATACGCTTTGTAAATATTGTTTTTTATCAGTAATGTTCACCTCAAAACTTACTGCGTTTTCAGAAGACACAATATTAGTCAAAGTTGCTTTTGGTTTACTTGATGATTGGCATCCACTCACCAATATAATCATAAAGCTTAATAGGAAAATGTAACAAACTCTTTTAATCATACGCCCTCCCCATGTCTTAATCCATATAGCTATGATAAATTTTAATAAATTGATCATAATCTTGTTTTGTAGTCATCCACAAGATGACATAATATTCTTCCACTTCTTCACGAATCAAAGCCTCATAACGATGATTTCCATCTGTTAATTCAAAATTTTCTTGAGAATAATTGATGATAAGCGGTGGCATATCCCACCCTTCAGAATATCTTTGTCTAATTTCTAAAACGTTTCTTTCAAATATAGATTGATTAATGATATATTTCAAATACTTTTCCGGACCACAACTGCGTGAAAACATATTTAAAGGCATTTTAACTGGTCCAATATAATATCGTTTTTGTAGTTTCAACCCTTCAGAAAAGGAAATATTATTTCCCTCATCATAGAGGAAATAATGTATCCATTCTTCGATGCGATCTAATTTAGCATATTCCATAGCGGTTTTTAAAGTGGAAACTTCAGCCATTTTTAATCACTTCAATTCTGTAGAAATTATAATAATTATAACAAATTTTTCTACTGATATCACTCAATTTCATGAAAATACTAAAAATAAGTGAAAAGTTCCATTCATTTGAACAGAACTTCTTATTTAAGCACTATTTTTATAATATCAAAAGGCCCTTCTGTTGCTTCGTCAAATTCAGATGCAGCCTCTAAACCTAATTTTGCAACTTCATCAATCGGTAATCCCTGCTCGTAGGCCACTTTCATCGCTCCGATAGAATATTCCTTACCAGACCCATATGCAGAAAATGTGGTATATTCTTCTACATAGCGAAATTGGTCCACGCCATAAATACCCGTTTTATTAGCGATTAAACAAGTCAGTTGAGAAGATTCAAAGGAATCATCTTCATTTTCATTAGGATTAAGGAAATATCCATCTTTAAGTTCTTTATGAATATTAAGGAAGTTAACAAATATTTCTTCAACAGAATTAAATTGAGCTTCAATTTTCGGTTTATTAAAATAATGGTTTAAAATTAAAGGAATAACCGCATTTCCGCTCGCTGCGATATAACTATCTCCAATTTTAGTAATTTTAGATTTATTCTTAATATATTTTGCTTTTATTTTAGAATAACCGTAACTTGTCAAAGTATCGGCTCCTATAACAGCTTCATTTTCATTTCTAACGACCACAATTGTCGACATCTAGCCACCTCATTATTCATAATTTTAATAAAATTTGTCATTATTTTTATTTAATTATATGCGATTACTTATGAAAAAACAACAAAAAATCAACTAGGATAGCTACACTATGATGTTTTTGAAACAGTCGTTGTTTGTTTTATTATTTTCACTTTGTTGGTACTTTTTGTAACAATATGGTTAATATAACTATTTAAATTAGTTTCATTAATTGTTCTTAAAGGAATAATAATGCGTTGATATTTATGCGCATTGATATAAAAAAATGCATCATCAATAACTAGCGATTTTATGTCTTTATATTTAAATATCATTGTTAAATCATTTGTGAATTTTATTTCTGTTATCCCTAATTCAACTCGTAAAAAAACTTTATCAAAATTTTCGTTTGTTAAATTTACTTTTATTTTTTTAAGATAATATATTGAAATAAATTGCTCGATAACTAAAATAACAATGACGACTAAAATAATATATATTTTCCTATCAACATTAAATATGAATATTAAAAAAAGAATGAAGGAGATACCTGAAATTAAAAACAATTCATATAAATATAGCCATAATAATCCTTTATTTATACTTTTCAATGTTTTTTTATTAATTTTTTGTTGCTCACTTTCATTAATTTCATAATTAATTATCATTTATTCCTCCCAAATAGTTAAATTATTATTGATTAATTTCTATAATATTTCCTGTATGATTATCAATAACAATGTCTTTAAACTCACTTTTGAATTTATCGACCGCATAATTACCAGTACAATGCGATAACGCGATGAGTTTTATATTATTTTTCTTAAAGAAAGCAACTGTTTGCTCAATTCTTTTATATTCAGCATTAATTAGATGACCTCCACCAATTACTCCATAAATTGGCGCATGCATTTTTTCCATAATTGAAGTTAAAATATTAACCAGTCCAATATGTGAACATCCTAAGAAAACAATGAGCCCTTTATTTAATTTAATTATAAGTGCTACCTCTTCCTGGAATTGATCAATCACATATTGATTATCTTGTTTAATGCAATATTTAAAATTAGATAACTCAAAATCATTGTTAGACAAAAAATGAGATAATACATAAATATGTTCACTTAATTTAACAACTTCATTACCAATTTTCTCAATGTGGAATCCAGCAAATAATGATTCACTAAATGGATTCCCATCATATACATAATTCCCATCAGCTACTTTTTTGTATTTTTCATTGAAAAAGGACTCACCGATAATTAATGGATAAGAATTACCAAAGTGTTTATAAAAAGCAGTGAAACCACCTGTATGATCATCATGACCATGGCTTAATACTAAATAATCTATATGGCGTAAATCGATATTTAATTTTTCTGCGTTTTTTATAAATTCACCACTTTGCCCGGTATCAAATAAAATATTCCTCCCATCAACTTGAATATATAACGAAAGACCGTGTTCACAGCTTAATGAGTTATTATCCTTAAGACTATTTTCTATTAATGTAGTTATTTTTATTTTCATCATATTCCCTTCAATTTCTTTTTTAAATTTTACCTTACATATAACTATCTCTTAATATAGATAATTGTATAATTAATTTAATATATATGTCAATACAAGATAAAAAAATATGAACTATTTCAATATTTTTATCTGTTTAGTAGAAATTAAGCAACATTTCTTTTATTAGAAATATCATTATTTCAAGTAAAAAAGGAGCATAATGCTCCTTAAAATAAGTTATTATTGTATACCAAAATAATGTATTGTTCATAATCTAATTTTTCAACTGCACTATCAACAAAATTTTTGTCCCATGATTTTAATTGTGAATATTCTGATGTTGACAGTAATAAGAAATATTGAGTTTGTTCCTCTTGAGGCAAGAACCAATTTTGCTCACTTTGATAATAGTAAGGTGTTATATTACCATTACTAATTGTCACACTTCTTACTAAAACTTGAGAATCAGATATGACTGTTATAGAATTAGCATTCCAAAACGTACTATATCCATAAGTTAAATCATGTTCTTCTAAAAAATTAGTTATTGGATATAGTCCTTGGTCCTGTTTATAGTCCTTCGGCATTTTTAAAATGACTTGGGCAGACATTAAACAAATAATTAAATAAAACATTACCATAATGGATGAAAATCTTTTAAATTCTGTATTTTTTCCCAACCATCTCATAAAAACAACACTTAAAATAACAGATGAACATACTAATGGGCTTAAGCGCCAATTAGCAGCTGATAATGCTCCAAATACATAGCCTAAGAGTATTAGTAAAGTCATAATCCAATGAGCAAAAATTAATATTCTTATATAAGCTTCATCAAATTTTCGATACATTTTAGTCATTATAATTGGTATCACAGTAATTATTAACGCAAATAGAATGAGGATTAAATTCATAATACCAGTCGAGGGATTTAAAAGGGTCCCCATTATTCACGTTAACTCCTATTAATGTTAGCCATTGAGGTAATAGTTTTTCTAAATTACTTACCCAAATAGTTGATGCGGTAAAGGTAGAATATGCCTCCGCATATCCACCTACATTTGTCCCAATGAGTTTGACGCCTAATTTTAATCCGAATAAGCTAGCAATTAAAAGAATAAAAATATAAAGAAAATAAATTAAATTTCGTTTATGAAATAAAGCCATTTTTAAATCAAAATATCTTTCTAATATGATTCCTCCAATAGCAGGTAATACAAAAAGAATAATAGATTGTAATCCATTAGTTGAGCATACAAAAAACCAAATAGCACTTAGTAAAAAAAGTATTAAGAGTTTTTTCTTATTTATCTTGCTTTTTTGTAGTCCCTCTTCTATCACATTTATCGTGTGAAAGACTAAACCAAGACCAACTAATAAAAAGAAAATACCTAAACTATAGTAAATAATATGCCCCCAAAATATTTCTCTCAATTTAGCACTAATACTTAGAATCAGTAAGAGATTTATGATCATAAAAGCAACCCATATAATACTCCATTTCATTGCTCTACAAAAAAAGACAAGTGCGAAAATAAACAAGACAATAAAGGAAAGCATTCCTAATATTTGAGTTTTCATTGAAACTCCAAAAATCAAAACAAAGGGAATCATTAATAATTGTCCACCAAATGGTAAAACAGCAGCATAATTAAAATCTTTATTAAACAAAGTATGTGAATCAACTGATGCTTTTGCCCACATCAAAGTATCAGTAAAATCAGAAGTAAACTCACCTCGTGAAGGGAAAATGACATAATAAAATACCAAAACGATTGTTAAAAGCGCAGTTAATCCGATAGAAGCTATCCATAACCGGTTTAGAAATTTACTATGTAATTAATTCATTTATCTTTTTCTTCATGATATTCTTTCTCCGTATTCACATTCCAAATATTTTCCTTTGTCTTTTTGCCACTTATTATATTTTTTACTGTTTCAAAAGAGGTAACCATAGAATGGTCCATATTATTATATCGATGTTGTCCATTACGCCCAACACAATATAAATTATCAATATGGTTAAAATAGTTGATTAGTTTATCAAAATCAACATAGGTATCAAAATAAGCAGGATATGCTTTTTTTATACGTGCTCGATGAGAATCTAATACATTGCCTCTTATCACTAATAATGCCTATCTTAATCAGTTCTTTTATCGCAAAATCAATGCAATCATTATCAGTCATATTCCAAAAATCTATCACCTTCACAACAGAAATACTCAAGTCCTATCCATACGGAATGCTCTGCATCTTTTACCATATAAGGTGACCAGTTGTTAAAAATCTGAATGCGTCCCAGTTTAACGCCTTCATCTTGGACATATATCCAACAATCAGGGACAATATTTCCTAATGTTTTGATTTTAGTTTCATTTTTTAAATTTAATTTATCAATAAGCAATCCTACCGTAACAAAGTCACGATAAGGAAGACCACTTTGCAATAGTTTGTATGTCATGAGGTACACGCTCCCCCATGGCAATGACCAAATCTTTAACTGGCATCGATGAAATAAAATAATCAGCTTTAATATTTGTTATAGCGTCTTCATTTTCATAGTCTATACTTTCAATTTGATTCTTATCAGTAAAATTAAGTTTCAAAACTTTACTATTTTTAAATACAACGCCGCCCATTTCCTCAATTTTAGTACTGACAATTTCCCAAAGTTGACCAGGTCCATATTTAGGATAATAGAATTCTTCGATTAAAGAGGTTTCAACTTTACGTTTTTTGTTTTTACTTTTAGGAATAATTTTAGAAAACATGTCCCGAAAATTACAGCAGTAATTGATAAACCTTTCACGCGTTGTGCTCCCCAATCACTTGAAATTTCTCGTGGATGTCTACCCCAAAGTTTTTCGGTATATTTCTCAAAAAACATTGAATATAGTTGACGTCCGAAATCGATTAATATAAAAGTTTTCTAAAGAATCTTCTTTTTCTTTATGAACTAATGTTCTCATATAACTAAACCCAGCTTTAACCGTTCTAGAAAGTCCCATATTTTTAAAAGTTTGCATTTTCATTGAAATTGGATAATCAAAAAATTTATTTAAATAATGAATTCTTGATACTCTTTGACGAACAAGCATTACCGTATCATCAATTTCTGGGTCTGGACCATCTTTAACTAACGGTTTTTTTCTTTCAAGAATGATATCATCAAATGAATGACTGCCTTGAATAGGCATCATTTCATTCCACCATTTGGTAACTTCCTCATTTTTAGAAAAGAAGCGGTGCCCTCCGATATCCATGCGATTTCCATTATATTGAATCGTTTTTGATATCCCACCAATAGCATCACTTTCCTCTAAAATCGTCACTTGAAATTCATTTGATTTTTTTAACAACTCATATGCAGCAGTAAGACCTGCAGGTCCTGCTCCAATAATGACAACATGTTTCATTTTTCCACCCATTTCATCTATTTTTTTCTATATAATAATACTTTTCTTAAAACATAATTCCAGATAAGTATGAGCATAGCGACAAATATTTTAGAAATCATAAAATAAAAATCTAATAAATCAGTCAATATATACATAAATAATTCGGTTAATCCTAAACCAAATAAACCGATAATTCCATAAATAAGAAACTCACTTCCCCTGTTTTTAACAATCGGCTGTTTCGGTAAAAACAAATTTTTTTGACAAAACAAAGTTAACAATAAAACCTACTATAAAGCCACATGCTGCGGCAAATAAATAATACATTCCCCATTTATTAAGTAAAAAAAGAACACTCGCATCAATGATAAATGCAAAACCACCAACAAACACATATCTGAAAAATTTAATCATTGAGTTATCGGTAGAATGCAAAAATAAAGCGGATAGTTCTAATTTAAAAATAAGTTTGAATAATTCTTTCATTTACTAATCATCCTTTGCAATATCAAGTAATATTATTAAATAAATTAATATCTAATTCTATATACGAATGACATTAAAAAATTCTTAATTTCTCAATATAAATTTATCATTAAAAGAGAATATGATATTTTACTACCTATCATTTTATCACATTTTCCCAATAATTGTAACAATAAGTTCCTATTTTCGGTATATTTTAATTATATAATCAAAATTTACATAAAAAAAGATTATTTCATTAATAAAACAATCTAAATAAAAATTAATGTTTAGGACTATATGGCCACACATTCGTATTTATTAATGGCGTGTATACCATTCAAATTCCCTATAAAAATAAATAATTGCATTGTGCCGTTTTTATCTTTGCTGTTCATTCAAATAAGGAAATAGGATAACTATTTAATAATAGTTAACTATCTTTCAAAATCCTGTATTAAAGTAACGTTGTTTGTTTTATTAATCATAAAATCCCCCTTATAATTATATAATAATTTCTTGTTCTAATCTAATCTTATTTTCAAGCATATATTGAATAACATCATGAAACAAATAATATTCTTTATTATTTAATAATTCCTTTAATGAAGTTAAATAAGATTGATTTGTGATATCCATGCAATAAGACTGATATTTTATTAATGTCTTTTTATCCATTAAGTAAGGAATAAAAGGAATATGAGTTTTACTTCTTTAAATGATTATAAATACGAAATCCACCTAAATCAATATCTGACCAATGATAAAAAGTGTTATCTATATTAAAATTATATAATTTAAGTAAAAAATCTTCTCTTAACTTATTATGAAACCCACCTAAATAAACAATGAGTTCATCTTTTGGATGATAAGTGTGGAATGTGGTTAGATTTTCAATCGTGATGATCTTCTTGACATCTAATTTCTCTATTTCAATATTTTTAATAATGTTTGAACTAAGAGCTATTTCTCCATTTAATAAAGAAAGATCAATTCTCGCATTGCTACACTTAAATTCCCATGCCCTTTTAAATAAACATATCCCGGATTTCTTACAATATTCTCTTCAGCTAATATATCAGTTTCTTCAATATAATCCCCATAATTTTTCATTATTTTTAGCACTTTATTTTCGATGGATTCAAAATATTTAGAATTGTTAAATAATTTAATACTAAATACTCGTTTAGAAATTTCATCTTTCTGATCTAGAACATGATCTATAGTAAACAGAATATCTCTAATTAATGAAGGATTCTCCATATCTAAATATTTTGATATGCTTTTACCTGTTTTTACAGTTTCAATCATCGATTTTGAAAAAGTAGCTAAATAATTGTTTTTAGCTAAATAGGGTAAAAGAATTTCCAAAACTTGTTCTTCTTTGTTTAATTTTTCTTTTCTATTTAATAATTTATATATTTTACTAACTTTTTCTAGATTCAAATCAATTTGTTTAATAATATTTCCTTCTTCATACTTTTCCCACCCAATATAAACGAATTCATTTAAGGCAAGGTTTTTAACAATATCATTAAGATGTTCTTTCATTTGATAATTTAATTCATTAAAATATTCAGGGACTGTTTTCTTATTAAATTTAAAGGAGATTGTAACTGCAATCTGATTTTCTCCCCGATATAATTTACTTTGTTCAAATTTATCAATTAAAGTATTTAATAATAAAGATTGATAATCTTTCATAATAAAGCCTCACTTATACATTATGATGAAATTCTTCAATAAAAGCAATATTTTGTTCTCGGTTAATCACTAAGGTTGTTTTAACATATGGAGCAATGGATTCTATTTTTTGTGGTGGAGATGCTAAAATAATTTGTAAATTTAATTTATTTAAAAATGTCATCATACTTTCTATTCTAGTTTCATCCATCTTATCAAAAGCTTCATCAAATAGTATTAATCCAATCGCATCATTTTGATTCGTATTATATAATTGCATGAATGATGCTGCTATCGCAACATAAAATGGTGTTTGGGTTTCACCCCCACTTTTTTCTCTACCCACTTTTGAAAATGATGAAGTAGAACCATTACTATGAATAATTTTAATATCATAGTCCATATAAGTTCTATAATCTGTATATTTTTCTAAAGCCTTTTTTGAGTCCTCATTATCATAAGATATTTGTTCAAATAACGCCTCAAGTGCTTCTTTATGTTTATCTCTAAAAGATGTTGAGAATAAAGACTCTCCTCCAATATTCGAGTCATCCATAATCATATCATAAAATTTGACATTTTCTTTATCAAAATGATATTCAAAACGATATTCATCCTCACCAAATGAAATTCCTTTAAGCGCATCATTTAATTTTCTAAATTCTCTTTGGGCATTCAAAATATTTTCTTGAAGTTTAGAGATAAATTCATCTTGAAATTGTTCTTCTGCTTTTTTCTTAGATTCTTTAATTTTTTCATCATAAAAAGTGACTTTGCTATCTTTTAAGTTCTTCAATTCAGAGAAAAATGTTTCTATTCCTTCAATTCCTAATGCAGCCCCAAAATGATTATCGCGATTATAATCACTTTGTTTAATACGTAAGTCACCCAATAAATTATTTAATCTAGATTCGGTACCCGTTCTTTGTCTGATATAATTATCTCTAACAACATATAAATCTTTATCCTTTAATGCTTCCTTATATCTATCTTCTGCTTTACTTAATATGGAAAGAATATTAGTTTCAATTAAGCTTAATTCAACTTCAAATTCATTTTGCTTATTTTGTTCAAATTTTATTTCGTTTGCAATAGATTCGATTTTAAAATCTAATTGAGCTATGTTTCGATTTAATAATCCCGACTTATTTTCCAATTCTTTAACTGATTGTTGAATTTGCGATATTTTCATTTCTAAATCCATAAATGTACTTGTATCAATTTCCTTTAATTTACTTTCTAATATCGTTAAATCAACATTAGCTTTTTGTAGATTCAATTTAACAAAAATATGATCTTTTACATAATTCAATTCAAAACTATCTAATATTTTGAGTATAGAATTTATTTTATTAATCTGTTTATCTAATTCTGAGATTCTTTTTTCATTTTCAGCTTTTTCAATTAACTTCAGTTCTAATTGCTTTTTATAAGCATCTTGACCAATAAATGGAACTTTATATACATCTTCCTTTATTTGTCTAGCAGTTTTATTTTGATAGACCATGCAACTTTTTGTTATAGCTATTGGGTGCAGTTTTAATTCATCAACATTATTGCAGGTAATGACCCTATCAAGAAGCATGTTAACATAATTTTTCGCATATTTATTTCGACTTCCTACAACATAACCTAAACTATTTTCTTTCTCACTAGCAAATTCATCTAATTTTAAAGTGTTTACTAAACCTGCTGTATGGATATTTAATTGATATTTGACTCTTTCATAAATTCTTAAACTCTTATCAAAGTACTCTGGTTCGACAATCAAATTAAATCTTTGCGTGTTTAAATAACCTTCAACCGCATTTTGCCAAGATTCATCTTTCATATATAACAATTCGCATAATACTTTAGGTTCAATATCAATTCCTAGTTCAGCTTTTATATCTTTTGTTATCGCATTTTTTAATTTGGTTACATACTCAGGATAGATTAGTTTTTTGCTTCCTAAAATTTTGATATCTTCATTAATAGAATTTAACTTTTGTAACTCTGCCTTTCTATCTATATTGATAACTGCTCTCTCATCCATTAATTGAGCAATAGAATTTTTTAATTCTGAATTAAACTCGCTTATTAATTCTATAAAATCACTAACATTTTCTTGACCTATTGTTTTATTTCGATATTGGTATAATGCTTCCATATTATTAAGATGAATATTTTCTTCATGTAACATTAATATTAAGTCAAATATGCTTTTCAATCTGGTATTTAACTTTTGATCCTCAATAATTAATTCATTAATAAGTCTCTTTAAATCATTTTTTTCTTTTTCTAATTGTTTTAACAATTGATATTTATCATTGTTATATAAAGATTTTTCTAAACCAGATAGATAATCTCTTTCTTTAGATAATTTATTAATCATATCGTTATATTCATTGTTTGCTAGCGTTCTATTATTGCCTAACCGATTAACATCCAATTCCTTATTTTTAATCACCAGTAAATTTATTTCCTTATCCGCTCTTTTTACAATATACTCTTGAATACTCATGTTTTCTTCAACAGATTGTATCGTTTCATAAATTGAAGAAATTTCTTCTAATCGAATAATTTTTTCTTTAACTTGTTTTAAATAATTTTCAAATTCAGTTAATGTTCTAATATTTTCTTTTAGTAAATCAATATGAATTTCTTTAGAATCTAATAGATAAGAATAAACAAAATCTTTCACATTATTAATGGGTCTAAAAGCTAATGCTTTAGGTAACAACTCAACAAAACGCTCGTTTAAAGAACCAAAACGATTACAGAAATCTTTTCTGGCTTCTTCTTGAGTCGTCATCATTTTACTATTTAAATTCTTGATAATAGCTTTAAATGTAGCTATATTATTTGGTGAATTTTTTGTGATAAATAAATCATCACTCAAATTCATATCTTCTATGCGGTAATAAATGCTTTTTGGATAACTTAAATTACTTGCCGAATCAATGACACTCCCAATAATAAAAGGCTTCGCTTTACTCTCATCATAAAACTCTAAAGAAATATGGCTTGTCACATCGCCAACCCGTTCATATTGATTACTATCATGTCCTGTTTTACATCTGACATAGCCGATTAAATCACGACTTGCTTTATCATTAGCTGCTGTATTAAATTTTTGTTTTCCTGCGGTTAACACATATTGAATAGCATCTAAAACAGTTGATTTACCAGCCCCATTTTCTCCGGTAATTAATACATTACCTTTTATATCTATTGTTTCATTGATTAAATAATGCCAATTAATTAATTTAATCTTCACTAGTTTCTTCATCATCATCACAACCTTTCTTGAAGGTATTTAGTTTTTCGAATACTTTGCCAATTTCGTCTACTTTAACGGCGAGCAAGATTGTTGGGTAAATGATAAGTCTACTATCACCCATTGCATAATCACTATCTATTGGGTCTACTAAATTATAACTTTTAAAAAGTCTTATCGCATTACGTAAAGTTGTTTTATCAATTGCCTTATCGCGTATTTTTAATGCTTTATATCTTTCATGTATATCATCAATTCGAATCACTACATTATTCGCAAGTGATAATTCCTGCATTTTTTCATGAAATAATAAACGCAGTATTAATAAAATGATGCTTTCATTTAATTTAAAGTTTCGCCTATTTGTATCTTGTTTATTATTTAAATGAATAACGCCAAATTCTTCATCAATCTCTATTTCCCAATTAATAAATTCAAAGTATGTTTCAAATAATTCTTTATGACTTTGAATAAAATAATAATCTTTTTTATTGTCCTCTTTTTTCTTTGTTAAAAAACAAATAGAAAATAACTTATTGGCAATTCGTGAAAATTCTGATTTTTGCGTTGAATTTAATTGGTCATAAATTTCTTGAAACATACTATTTCCTCCAAATTTCAAAATCTGTAAAAATAAAATTATTAAAGTTAATTTCTATATCTAGTTGTTTAATCTTGTAAAAAACAAGTTTACTATCTGAATATACTAATATATAGATAATTTTAATCAAATCAGTTATTTCATTTAGGGGTAACATTGAAGCATTAATCACTTGTTTATTCCCTAAATGATTTAATACATATTCATTAATCGTACTTTTATTAAGTCGGGCATCATTTTTAAGTTTAAAGGCTTCGATTTGTTTTTTGCGCTCTTCTTTAGTTAATATTTTCTTACTATCAAATTCTTGTGGATTAAACATCTTTTTACCTTCAGTTGAAACATACATAGACTTTCCATCGATAAAACTTTGCGAGAAAATTTCAAAGATATTCAACTCATCAGGTATTTCGCCCTCATTTAAATCTAAATTATATGTTTTTGTAATACTCACGATATATTTTAATAAAGCATTAATTTGTCCGCCTAAATCTTTAGTGCTATTTAGAATAAACTTCACTCTCGTTAAAGAAGAACGTAAATATAAATAATGTTTATGGTCAATATCGCGGATAATATCATCAATATTATTTAAAGCATTAATCATATCACCTAAATTTTTCAACACTAAGCTATTACCATTCTCAGAAGTATCGGTCTTTTCCATATCAACTAATTGTTTACTGATTAATTTGATTAATTCACTATCACGACTCATCTCTTCTAATTTATCAATAATTCGTGGGCGGAATTTACTAACATTATCACTTGTTTTTAAGCGATGATAACTTTTATCAATAATGTTGACTTCATAATCATTAAATTGTAGATTCAAGATTTCTTCGGCAGTTTTCAATTTCGTAATCTTATCGATATAATTGCGGATATTTGAATTCAAACTTTTTAAACCACTTACTAAGGCTTTAGTGTTTTCATAGACTTGTTCTAGCATCACACTAGGTTGTATATTTTCAGAACTAAATAATAAGGTATAGATACTATAAACATATCCTTGATATTCAAGCCTTTCATTACGAACTAATTTATCCATTGTTTCGATAAAACTAATCGCGTAATCATAAAGATTAACATATTGAACATAATTATTATCTGTTTCAATGTCAATCCATCCACATTCACTCAATTTTCGGATGATAAAATTAGCGTTATTTCTTGCTCCACTTACAATTTCTTCTTCATCAATAAATACAGAATTTTCTAATCCTTCAAAATAATTACATAATGAATCTACTAAAACCTCTCGAGAAACACCAAAAGAATTAAAGTTATTCATAATCTTGTAAATTAAAAAAATACAATCAGCATAAATTTCTTTATTACTTGATGCTAATATATTAAAAAATTTAGTTGGTAAAATTTCAAATAGTTTCATCATATCATTCCTAAAACAAAATTTATATAAAAACAAAAAAATTATATATATTAATTAACATATATAATTTTATCATATTTATCGACTAATTTTTACAACTTATGCATAAAAGTTAAAAATAACCAAATTTTTCTTAAATAGAAAAGCAAATATTTTTTATTAGTATCAGCTTGAAGTATCTCGTTTTATTGTTTTTTTATACTTTTTGTATTGCCTTTATATAATATAAAAATAATTTTTTTATCTCTTTAGCTTTATCAGTTAATTTCTTGTCACTTTGTTTCAAATAAAAATGATACAAAAAGTAAATTGATCATAAAAATCATCTATATCAAGTTATGAATTATTACTAATTTGTATTTTCAACCTGCTCTTTATTAAAGAAACCTATTTCTTCTAATATGCTTACCGCAAAGTCTTCTAGTAACTCTGCTTTAACTATCGCGATACTTTGTTTCTCTTTATCTCCTATAACAAGTAAAGAATCGTTATTTTTAATATTAAATAATTCTCGTGCCTCAACCGGAATCACAATTTCACCATTTTCTAAAACTTTTGTAGTTCCAAATAAAATGGTATTTTCTTGCGGATTGTTCTTCATGTCTTTTCCTTCTTTCTATTCACATTATCTTTTAATATTATTTGTTAATGTTGGTATTTATACAAAAATAAAAATAACCAATCTCTACCTTATAGAGATTGGTTATTTATTATTTTGTTTCTTCAATTTTAATACTTAGTTGATTTAAGACATAATTTTCAAAATCCTCATAGGTTTCAAAATCATTTGTAAAATTAATGACTACACCTTCATTTAATACTAAAATTTCATCTGCTAATTCATAAGCTACATGCATCATATGCGTTGAAATTAAAAGACTGCTTCCATTTTCAGGCATTTTCTTTAAATAATTGATCATGAACCGTTGACTAGTTGGGTCTAATGAAGTTAATGGTTCATCAATCAAATAAATTTTATAGCCCAATACCATAGCGGATATTAACGCTAGTTTATGTTTCATTCCTAAAGAAAAATCAATGATTGCTTTATCAATTTGCGAATCCATATCTAAGTCTTTTAATATTTTTTCGGCAAAATCGCGATTTTTATCATCATTTAAAGCAAGCACTAATTCTATATATTCTCTACCTGATAAATATTCATAGAGTACAGGGTTATCCTTTATATAAACACAATCTTCATCATGTTCAATCGTGCCACTGTTAATATCATAACCTCCATCAATACAATTTAACAAGGTTGTTTTCCCGGCACCATTGTTTCCTAATAAAATAGTAATTTTATTAGGAGCTAAATCAAATGTGATATCTTGTAAAATATATTCATCCTTATAGTAACTAAACTTAACATTTTTACACTTTATCATAACTAACGCCTCCAAATGTAATCCGTTTAATTTTTTTAATATTTCTTGTTTGTATTTGAGTTAAAATATTGATGCCTAATAATAGAATAATGAGTCCTAACATATAGAAATAACTTTGATTTATTGTTTTTATGATACTCGTTGTTGTAGCTTGTACCGCAACTGGTACAAGTACGACAAGTACCATAAAAATAAAACCTAGAGTGGAATTATCACCTATCCAGCGATTATTTATCGTAAGATTTACCTTAGGACCTACAAAATCATAATAAATTATTTTATCAATGATAAACTTAAGTACTAAATAAAAATAAATGATTGAAAAGATCCAAAAATAAATAATTCCAATGTTAAATAATAAACCAATCGCTGTTATAACGGCAAAAATAAATACTTGAGGCATAAGTAAAAGATAATTGACTCTTTTTTTTGCTTTTAATAAACTCATATAACTTAACTTAGTCATATTATATATAAAGAAATTTTCCATTTCAGAACTTAACCATGTATATCGTTTAACGGAAAAGAAATTAAATGAAGCAAAGAAAAGTACGATATTTATCATCATCACATTCATAAATATTAAATTATTAAAATCAATAACTTTATTCATTCCGCTATCAGTTCCAATGATAAAAATTGAAAAGATACCAGGAATTAGATTAGAAATGATTATCATTGCTAACCCTACATGTTTAGCTCGAAATAATAATTTAAAATCTTTTACAACGATTGCACTCTCTTTTTTTGTTAAGTGATTTAATACAAAAGGTATTTTATAATGCTTATCTAAATTATTTTTATGTTTGATATTATATTTACGATTTACAAATAAAGCTTTTGAATGGCTCGTTAAATACTCAAACATCACTTTTCTTACGTAATATAAAATAAAAATAACAATGATTAAGTAAATACTAGATAAAATAGTTAGCTTTACGGGTATAGTTTTCTCATTAATGTTAAAAGCATAATGAAAAATGATATTGTTTAAAAAACTCAATAAATAAAAAGATGAAATTAATAATAAGATAGTAATTACATAAAACATATATTTAACGACATAATTAAATACAATAGAAAACTTGAAGTTTGATGCCGATATAATAAGTCTTAAATATGTCAAAATGATGGAAAAAATGTATATAAGATAAATTAACATCAAATATATAACAATTAGCAAATTATTACCGTTATAAACCATCATCAATACTATTGCCGTTAGCGTAAATGAAATATAATTAATAAAAAGTCTTTTGCTGTTATTTTTCACTTGATTAATAAGAAAAGAAAACTTGTTATGCCCTAGTAATTGAAAATAATGATCATCTGGTAATGTTTTAACATAATAATCTACTATTTTTTGACTATACATAAACACGAGTATTAATATTATCAAAAGACCAAAAACAAATCCTGTCATTACTTCCTCTTTATTACTAACATAGTAATAGATAACAAAGGAAATGACACTAAAAAAGCTAAAATAAGCTCCTAGTAATGCTAACCGATATTTTTTCATATTTTTAAATGTATACAGAGAAATTAAATATTCTCCTAGTTTTCTAGGTAAAAGCGACCACAAAATAGAAGTACTAAATCGTAAACTTGATTTATAAAAATTTAACAAATCTCCACTTTTTTTTAAATTCATAGGCTACCTTCTCTATAATTATTTAATGATAAAAAGACAAGCAATATTTCATCACTTGTCATCTTAATTTAAATTTTATCTTCAATATGTTTTAAAATTTCATTTATTGTATAGTACAAATCAGATTTTAAGTAATGTAAATCGACTTCTGTTAAAGTATTAATATCGATTGAAACAAAGTCATTATTTTTATTATTAAGGTTTCTTATAAATCGAACCCATTTATTTATTGGTATTCCATTGATAAAGATTTTTTCTAACCAAGCAAAATTTAATTCTTGGAAACCTTCATCATTTTCTACAATTGTTTGACTATTTAAACTAAAATTCATATCATTCATTGCAGGTATTGCATAATTTGTAATGACACCTAATCGGTGAATGACAAATTGTAAATCCTGATTAACGACAGTTATCAAAGTTTTAAAAATATCTAATAATTCGTTTTTATAATCACTACTTCTTGTTTTATTGTTAAAAATGAATTCAATTTTTGCAGGTGTTATATTTAAAATATACTTATCAGTAGCATAATTAATTCTCGGCATATTCTTTACATAAGGATTATTTTGCATTGCTGGATTATTTAAAATATTAGGGTCTTGAGGAAAAATGTTTCCTAATTTTTCAGAAATTACATTAGAAACATCTAGTGCTTTAAATTGTGTTTTATTATCAAGAAATAATACCAATTGTACATATATTAATTCTTGTTTTTCTAATAATCTCATCATATCACTCCTTTTGAACTTATCCAAATTATACCATATACAATTCACTATGTCTTAATTATTAAAGATATTCATTACATTATTCATCACTATTGAATGGATTATTCTTTTAGAGACTTACTTTCTTTATTGCTAACAGTAAATTCATATAATATTAAAGCAATAATCCCAAATGTGATTGACATATCAGCTACATTAAGAATTCCTGTTCTTAAACTTCCGATTCCAAAGTTTAAAAAATCAGTCACGAAACCATTTTTGAAAATGCGATCTTGCAGATTCCCAATACCACCTGCAGCTATTGTGATGATGATAATGGTTTGCGTTTTCCCTAAATTTTTATAAAAACATAATATAATTGCACCAAAACAAATCATGAGAGGAATAATGATGAGGGTTAATAATTTAAGAATTCCTCCCCAACTAGACCCAGTACTTAAAAAAGCGCCATTATTATATTCTAATTGTAATCTAACAGTATCTAGAAAATAAGATATTTGTCCCCTATTTGGTGTTAAATAGTGAACTGCCATTATTTTAGTAATTCGGTCTAAAAAATAATTACTAAAAAATACAACACCAATCAACATAAATCTATGATAATACTTCATATCTTGTGTTCCTTTCATTGTTTTAATATAAGTCACATTTATAATAACATATATTGAGAAAAAATAGAAATTTTTATTAGAAAAGACTTTAATTTAATTAATATTTAAGAATTTATCTAAAAAATGATTTTTCTTACAGATATGCTGTAACAAATGGTGATAATCTTATTTTAGAATAAAAAAAAGGGGGGGACGTATATGTGTGTAAAAAATAATCATCTGATTGAAAACAATGATTTAATGAATGAATTTATTTTCTATTTTTCAACTTTATCAGACCATGACTTTCAAAATTATACGGACTTTTTTATTCATAACAAGATACATGAGACCATTTCCGAGGTTTGTTATTATTATGTTCGTTTAGATAATCATTATGATTATTTAGTTACTAGAGCCTTTTTAAAGGCATTAGAAGTAAGGGATTTATATATATAATAAATAAGAGTGGCTTACACTCTTGTTTATTATTGTTTAATTTGTAAATTAATGTTAAAATAAAAGGAAAAAGAGGTTATATTGTGAAAGATGATTTTGATTTAACAAAAATTTTTAAGAAAAAATTTAAATTCAAAGGGTTTTTAACTCTTATTAGACAATTAAATAAACAGGAATTAATCATTTGTTATTCATTAATGACTCATGATATGGAGTTAAATGATAAAGAAGGTTTAATTGATTTCTATTTAGAAAATTATGATGGACTGCTTTATGATATTTTATCATCATTTAGTAGCGATGTTCTTGAGATTATTTTTCGCATTGTTGATAATGATGGTGAAATGGAATGTACAGATATTGATGCAGAATATATATTATTATTTAAAATGTTCCTTATTGCTTTCCCGGTCATTAAAGATAATAAAAATACGTTAATTATTGCCAATGAAATATGTGATTCATTAAAAATGATTAATCGAGAAGCATTATATAAGGAAATAGCGATAAATGACATAATTGTTCAATATACGAGAGGCATATTAGCTTGTTATGGAAAATTTGAGGCATCATTAGTATTTAAATACATTAAAGAATATGAAAATCAAAACTTAAATCTTGATGACTATTATCTATTATTAAACAACGACAGTTTGATTGATGGATATGAAATAAAAAATGCAATTATTTATTCTTACCAAATAACAGAAATAATAAATTTCCTTGAAACACGTGATAAATATCAAGACCTTGATTATTATCATTTAACAAAAGAAGAAATATTGAATGGTTTTGATGTTACTCCAGAAGAAAATGAGCTGATTAATTTTTATTGTGATCAATTAGAGATGCCATTATCTCTTGCACAACAAGGATTAGGGATCTTACAAGATACTATTCAATTAGAAATGCCACTATCCGCTCTAAAAATGCTGTTAAAACAATTTGATATTTCTACCTATGAGTCGAAACAATTAGAAAAATTAGTAGAACGAATTGCATTAAGTTCAAGATTATGGTCATTAAAAGGCCATACAAAAAATGAAATTAGTAGACCAAAAATGATAAAATTTCCAACTAAAATCCGTTAATTAAAAATTTTCTAGCTGTTTGAAATAACTTATAATATTATTCAAGTCAATTTTTAAATTAATGTTGACAAACATTTTTAAATCATTTATTATATAAAATAATATAACACGATGATAAGGAATAGTATGTATAGATACTTTTTTAAAGAGAGGAAATATTAGGTGTGAATTTCTAAAAAGTCTATATAGAACCAACCTTGGAGTACTGTACCGAAATAATAGTAGGCTACAGCGGGTAATCCCGTTACAGATTTAAAGATAATATGAGATACGATTTCATATTAATTAGAGTGGCACCGCCGAGTTTGGTCTCTTACTAAACTCGGTTTTTTTATATTTAAAGGAGGAAAAAAATGGAAGCGATAACAAAAATGGAAGATGATTTTGCAAAATGGTATACGGATGTTGTATTAAAAGCAGAATTAGCTGATTATTCAAGTGTAAAAGGATGCATGATTATTCGCCCTTATGGTTATGCCCTATGGGAAAATATTCAAAATAAATTAGATAAAAGGTTAAAAGATACAGGGCATGAAAATGTCTATATGCCACTTTTTATTCCTGAATCTTTATTTCAAAAAGAAAAAGATCATATTGAAGGATTTGCACCTGAGGTGGCGGTTGTCACAAAAGGAGGAGATGAAGATTTAGCAGAAAATCTAATTGTGAGACCTACATCAGAAACGTTATTTTGTGAGCACTTCTCGCATATTATCGAGACTTATCACGATTTACCCAAAAAATATAATCAATGGTGTTCAGTAGTTCGTTTAGAAAAAACGACACGACCTTTTTTGCGAACAACCGAATTCCTCTGGCAAGAAGGCCACACCATTCATCAAACTCCGGATGAGGCAAAGATAGAAGCACTCTTAATGCTTGATTTGTATGAGGATCTATTAACAAATTATTTAGCTATCCCAGTAATCAAAGGACAAAAAACGGAAAAAGAAAAGTTTGCTGGGGCTAATATGACTTTTACTATTGAAAGTCTCATGCATGATGGAAAGGCCTTACAATGTGGTACAACACATTATTTTGCTGATAACTTTGCTAAACCTTTTAATATTACTTTCACAAATGAACTGGGAAACAAGGCCTATGTGTACCAAACCTCCTTCGGAGTGACTACAAGATTAATAGGTGCCTTAATTATGGTTCATGGTGATAACGAAGGATTAGTACTACCTCCAAAAATAGCACCAACACAAGTCATAATTATTCCTATTTCTCAACATCAAAATGGAGTTTTGGAAGAAACAGAAAAGTTACGTAAACTTCTGTCAAAATCCATTCGAGTAAAAGTAGATGCAAGTGACAAAAGACCAGGATGGAAATTTCATGAACATGAAATGCGAGGTATTCCTTTACGTATCGAATTAGGTCCTAAAGATATAGCCAGTAAGTCAGTAGTCATTCTACGACGGGATACTTTAGAAAAACAAATCCTATCTTTAGAAAACATTGAAAATAAAATACTAAATCTATTAGATGAAGTTCAAGCAAATCTATATAATCGTGCTTTAAAGAGTATGAATATGAAGACAAGTCTAGCATATAATCTTTCAGATTTGAAAAATCATCATACAGGATTTATAAAAGCCATGTGGTGTGGTGATCAAAAATGTGAAGAAAAAATTAAAGAAGAAACCGGTTTAACAAGTCGATGTCTGCCATTTGAACAAGAAAGTTTTGCTGATACATGTGTTTGTTGTGGTAAAAAAGCAAAACATATGACTTATTTCGGAAAAGCATATTAAACGACTTATCCTATACCAGTAGTTTTTTAAAAGAAAACAATAATCACATATTCTCCTTTAGTCATATAATAGGTTGATAGCCTATTATAGAGAGGAGTTAAGTTTTTTGAATACAGATACTTTTATTAATAAATCTATTGAAACCCAGCTTTTTTTCTTAAGAATTATGAAAGAACATGCTTATTTTTTAAGCATTTCCATTCCGAGTAAAAATAAAAATTTAATTGATGAGGCTAAACAATTTAATCAAATTTTTAATGAGTTACTGCATAAGACATTAAGTTATGTCACAAGTAGCACACCAGTTCGAAATGATGCAATTACCCCTTATACATTAGCCGCAGAAAAAACAACTGCCTTTTATACAGGTGCTCCCATCGATACAAATCTTACAAGCTATGAAATGACACTATATCAAGAATATAGGCACTCAACACCACAACTATTAGAAAATGTTGCGAAGTTAAATAATGAGGCTTTGCAAGCTACTAAAAAAATAATTGTTTATAAAAATAAAATTATCCAAGATGTTTTAGGGTGTAAACTCTTTACTACTATCTATCCATTACAATTAGAACATATAAGAAATGAAGCACTTTACTATGAAAATCTATTACAACAAATCATAAAACAACAAAATGAAAACCGTTATGATATTTTGAATAAGGATGCATTCTGGGACATCATTATGGCCCAACATAGTGAATTTATTCGAGGATCTTTAGACCCAACTGAAGAAACGTTAATTAATCAAGCAAATCAATTTAGCATTGCCTTTAAAGATTTGGCCAATAAAACAAAAGATGATGGTTCAAACGCTAATACAATTACAGCAAGTAGTATTGAGTTGACCAAACAAATCATCAATTTTAAACAACAAGGAACTAAAGGTCTTATTGATTGTAAAATTAAGGCGATTATTCCCCCACTACTTTCTGATCATGTCTTAAGAGAAGCTAATTATTATTTATTATTATTGCAATCCTAATTTCTATTAAAAATGTACACTTAAATTAAATTAGTGTACATTTTTTTAATTTAGATAAAATATAAGATAAAATAACCAATAAGTGAGAGTGAAAACGGTATTAAGGTATGTTTCAATTTATATTTAGAATATTCTATTAGTTCCATATCCATGATTTTAGCCATCGTGATGGTATTCCCACTTAAAGGTGATAAGAATCCACCTATCGTTCCACAAGCAAAACTAATCCCTATAAATAAGGTTATTGGAGCATTGGCAATTGAGGCAATTGAAAATCCTATTGGCATTAAGATACCCCAGACTCCCCAAGATGAACCAATAAAGTAACCTAGGATAGAACCAGTTAAAAAGAACATCGGAGCCAGTAAAAATTTAGGCATCCAATCTAGAGATCCAACAATGAATTGCGACAATCCTAAATCTTCACTCGCAGCTGATAACCCCCAAACTAGTGCAAATATAACGATGGCACTCATTAAATTATTACTTCCAACAAAGAACTCATCAATGATTTTTTTGAGTGGATATTTTTCAATCAATAGCAAAACAACAGTAATCGCTAAAGAAATTACAATAGCAACAAACATCGATTGGCCTACATCAGCATTGAAAAATGCTGATCCAAATCGATGTGTTTTAACAAAACCACTGTACCAAGATAAAAATACGGTTAATAGAATAGTAGATACTATAGGAATATAAAGATTTAAAGGTCTGGATGGTAAATTTTCATTGACTTCAGGTATCACATTCTTATATACTTGTTTATCCTCATCTAAAGAAACCTGTTTTGGTTTGGCAAATATTTTAGGATGACCAAATATCGTGAATACTAATCCTAAAAGTAAGGTAAAAATAGCAAATAAATTATAAGGAACACTTTTTAAAAACAATTGATACGGATTGCCAGGAAGGCCATTATTCTTCAAAGATAAATCAATTGTTGATATCATATAACCGATAAATGCGGTTGCTACTGGCATAATCGAAATCACCGGAAGGGCGGTTGCCTCTACTAAAAAGCTTAACCGCTCCTTTGTAGCACCAACTCGTTTTTGTAGTGCTTTAATAATAGGCGCCACAGCAACAATTCTTAATGTAGGCGTGCTAAAAGTTCCTAAAACAGTAATCCAAATAAGCCAAAGTGTTTGTTTCCTTGTTTTTATTTTTTGGCTTGTTGATTCAATAAATCCTTTTATTCCACCTGTCACTTTTATTAAATTGATAATTCCTGCAAAGATATAAATAAAACCTATTGATAATAAATTATTCCGCAAAGCTAGGTTATCAATGATATAATCAGCCGCCTTATTAATACCACCTAATAAAGTAGGCGATATAATATAGGAAGCAGCAAGCAGACCTAAGGCTAAACCCGGAATAACCTGTTTTGTCTTAATAGCGATAATTATGATAATTATAAAGGGAATAATGGATTCCCAATGAGACATCTACATCTCCTCCAATCGTTTCTTTATTTATATTTTGACAAAAAACGATTTACTATACACCGATAAACATATCCAATTTAAGACTATTTTTTTAAAAAAAAGAGCGGCTTAACAAGCCGCTCTAATCATTTTCTTTTTAATTAGTATTTTTATTTTCCTTGATTTTTGTCCAGTAGTCTGGTTCGATATACGAGATAAGTGAATAATCTATTTCATAACCATCAGGAGTAACTAATTGTATAAGTAGAAATTCTTTTTTATCGGTTGGTTTTAAATCTTTAGTTGTAATGGTACTAACTTGAACACCATTTCTTTTTGGATATCCTACAACCACAACCTGATTTCCTTTAGTATATACTTTAGAAATTTCCGTTTGGAATGTCACAATATATATATCAAGTGCTTGTTTATCTTGAATCATAGGAATTTCAAAACCAATATTATGTTCAAAATCATACCAATTGGATAATCCTATATCGTATTCAGTGAATAATCGATGCTGTGCATCTCTTATTCTATTAGGAATATAGCTCCATCGTCCCATAGTAGAATGCCAATACTTTTCATAAATAGGTCTTATGTAATTTGGTTTATCAACTATTATTTCAAAAGGAATTTCATTGCTTGATTCTATCACTTCTTTTATTGGGTAAACTTTAGAAGGTAATTTCATATTCTTTAATCTGGAATCTATAATATCTACCGGTTTTTCTGGTTCAAGATAATAAAGTCTCTCTTTAAGTTTTTTTATTACCTCTTCTAATTTTTTTATGTGCATATTTAGCTCATGAACATTTTCCTTATTAGAAGATGCTTTAGCAATGGGTAAAGGGTTTAGTACTAAATTAAAAACAAATATAAATATAAGAAAAAATAAGTATTTCTTAAAACCTTTCATAATATTATCACCTAATAAATAGTTTTTCCTTTTACGAGGAATATAAACACTTAATTAACTTTTGTAAATTTAAGGAAGTAAAATTTCACTTCTAAAAACCCATTTAAAATATATTTATAACTTTATAAAAATGATAATACTAGGTGAATTTTTATTTTAAAGCTTAAAAATAGAAAAAGAGTATTTTACTATTTCATACACTAAAAATACTCTTTATTTTTGGTTAATATCTAATTTACGGTTTTGTGGGTCTCATGCTTTATTAACTTAAATCTAAGTGAAAGGATAAAAGTAAAGATAATTCCAAATAAATATAGACTTAAAGTTAGCCAATTAGCCCAAGTATTTGCGACAAGTGCAATTAACGCAACAACAATACCAATTCCGAAGAATACAGTCCAATCTCCACAGAAAAAATCAAAGATTTCATATAATATTTTGACAATTATATTAGGGTTTTCTAGCGTTTTCTCTTTTTTAACTTGTTTATATCTCTTTAACCAGATAATGATAATTAAACTAATCACTAAATAAATACAGATTAATATTAAGATAAATAAATCACTAAATGGCCAGCTTACGTTTATATAAGCATTTTCTCCACCCCAGAATGTTCCAAAAGAAACGAGCATTATTCCGACAAAGAATTTTAAGGTGTTCTCAGGGATCATCGTTAAAGGTTTTCTTATAAGAGTTCCTAATATAAGAACCACTATAAAAGCACCTAATGCTCCTACTGAAGCTAGAATAATTCCATCATGTGTATTACTAGCGGCAGTAGAGGCCATCAAAACAATCACTGCAACTTCTAATCCTTCTAATAAAACACTTTTATATGCAGTTAAAAAACCAAATAAATTAAATTGATTAGTTTTTGTACTGACATCTTTTATTTTATTCATTTGTTTTTCATAGATTACTTGTTCATTATGTAATGCTTTTAAACCACTATAACGAAGAACTGATTTTCTTAACCATTGCAATCCAAATAATATTAGAATGATACCGATAATTAAGCGCAGTAAGCCAATGTCTATAGAAATAATGGCTGAACCAAATATAAATATGATTAGTGCTAATGTAAGAAATGAAGCAAACGCACCAATCAGACTACTTTTCCAATTGATTGTTACCCCTACGACTAAAACAATTGTTAAGGCTTCGACAAATTCAACAATTGATGCAAAAAACGCTGGTAATATAGATTGCCAAATCATTTTAACATACCTTCCTTTTTAAAAAAAATGTAACAAACGTTACTTGTAACGCTTGTTACATTTTATCATATCATTTTACATTAATCAACTTTATTTTCGTATTCGTATACTTTATCATTAAATATATTGAAAACCTCAACACATTCATTTAGGACTTGTTTTGTTTTTATTTCTAAAGGTGAATGAAATATATCTCTTGCTTTAACTTTCTGAAACCATGACTTTAATTTTTCTAGTTCTTCTTCATTTTCTTCTGCTTCCGCAAAAGTAAAATTTTCAACTTTTATCTCTTTTTCTATTTCTTTAAAATAATCTTCGCACTTATCTAAGATTTCCTCATATTCTATTTCCCTTGCTTTATTAAAGGTGTCAATAACTATTTGTTCATATTTTGTTTCTAAAACTGAATTCATTATAAGCACTTCACCACCATTTGTTTCTAATTCAGCCGCTAATTGAGAAAAAACCTTATAATTCGCATCACTAAAAGGGAGATACCATAATGATTGCTGAATATTTATAGCACCCATTTTTTTTAAACTTCGCCATGCATGAACTCGTAAACGAGAAGGCTCTGATGGTAATTTATAACTAATCACTAACCACTTATTCATTTTATCACTCCTATACAAACAATTGAAAAACTTCATTCCCATAAAATAACCCATTATGTGTTAACTTGATGCGCTCACTAATTTCAAGCCACCCTTTTTCTTGTAAATAGGAAAATTCATCTTTAAAATATGTTAAAATATCTATTTTATATCGTTCATTAATTTCTTTTATACATAAGCCATCTATTAATCGTAACCCTAATAAAAATGCTTCCTTTATTTCTTCTTTAAAATCAATAAAATCTTCATTTTTTATTGGTAATTTACCTACATTAACTGATTTTATATACTCATTCACATGCGTTTCATTATAATAACGTTTATGATTTAAATAACCACTTGCTCCCATTCCAAATCCATAATACGATTTATTTTCCCAATAAACTCTATTATGTTTAGATTGAAAAGAAGATTTCGCATAATTACTTATTTCATAGTGGGTATATCCTAATTCTTTCAAATTTTTAATAATTAGTTCATACATATCCGCTTCTAATTCATTATCTATTAACTGAATTTTATTTTCATCAAGCATTTTTTCAAACACTGTTTTTTCCTCTAATATTAATGAATAATAAGAAATATGGGGAACATCAAGTGCTTTTATATGCTCTATATCTTCTTTTACTATTTCAATCGTTTGAAATGGAATTGAAAATATTAAATCAATATTGATATTAATTAAATCATGTTTTTTTAATAGATTGATAACATTGTATACTATTTCTTTATTATGCCCGCGATTTAATAGCTTTAATAGTCGCTCATTAAATGTTTGCACACCTAAACTAATTCGATTAATCCCAAGCCTTTTATAAAAGATAACTTTTTCTTCTGTTATATGTTCAGGATTACATTCAATAGTAAATTCATAATCTTGCGAGAAGTTAAATAAATTAATTATTTTTTCAAGCTGTTTTAATTGTTCTTTATTTAAAAGAGATGGGGTTCCTCCTCCTATATATAAAGTATCAATAGTTTCCGTGATAGTAATCATTCTTATTTCTTTAGATAAAGCCTCTAAATACAAATCAATTTCTTTATCTTTACTAACCCGTTTCGGGAAATCACAATAAGAACAAATTCTTTGACAAAACGGAATATGAATATAAATGGAAGTCAAAATATCACCACCTAATAAAAGAAGTTACCTATGTAACTTCTTTTAAATTAATTTATATAAGTCTTTTATTGAGTTATTTTTCTTCTTCTTTTATTTACTCTATGAACTAACCACCACATTAATATAACAAAATAAATGAATAATGTTACTGGGGTTAATATATTAAATACATCAATGCCAAATAATTTTTGTATACCAAAAATGGTCGTTGGTTTCACCGCAGTTAGATTACTATAAGCAATGAGTGGAAAAGCGAGTACTGCGATTATCGGTATTGCAAGAGGTGCTGCAAAGGCACTTCCTAATACGATAACATTATCTGAAGTATCTGTTTCTAAATCTGGGTCTAATCCTCTAAGTAACGCTACACCAGTCGCTGCAATTCCTGTTTGCATCCCAAACATCGCTAAAATGTATTCATTTGTATTCTCTTTATAAAGGTATCGTCCAAACTTAGTAATAAAAATTAATGTTCCGATTGTACCAACAATTGTCAAAGCAATTAGTTCCACATAAAACTTTTGAATTGATGAAATTTTAATCGACATGACAGATGCCGTAATCATAATATTAAAAGCAAAAGAGGATATGTTATGCATCATATAGTTATCTATAAGTGGTTTAGTACGATGTCCTCTTTCTTCAAACAAACGAAGTAGCCCTCGTAAACTCATTGCAAGGAAAATCCCGAAAATATAACAAAATCCATATAATGTACTCTGAATTGATCCGGCGATTCCCTCTGTTCCTAAAGCTTGCTTAAGACCTAAGGATATCAAAAAAGTAATTAAAACAATTAACCCTACCCATGAAAATTGAACAAGAAGATTATCAGAAAAATTAAACTCATTTAGTGTTGAAAAATCCACGGTAGTTGATTTAATTCCTTTTATATCGCGTAATTTTACTGGTTTTAATTTATATTTACGAATATAATAATTTAATAAAATTACCCCAAAAACTCCTCCGACAATAAATCCTACAGAAGCGAGCGTTACTCCATATTGTTGAATATAACCAAAAGGAAGTTTTAAATCCCAAGCCTGACCTTGTGCACTAGCTAAGCCAGGACCAGAAGCAAAAGCGAGTGGTAGAAATAATCCTAATCCGGTAAATATACCCGGTTTAATTAATGCCGCTACGAAATACAAAGTAAACAAACCAATTAATGCTTGAAACATATAAATAGCCACAATAAAGATTCCACTATCGACTGATTTACTGTTTTGCTTACTTTGACGTTCTGTTAAAGTTAAAGAAACAAAACCGACAATCATAAAATAGAAAATAATATTACTATAAAAATCTTGGTCATAATTTAAACCAAGTGGAATGGATGTATTAAATAAATTAATATGAATTAATCCAGTTACACTAGGTCCAAAAATAAGCCCTAAAAAACCAGCTAATAAAGCTGTAGGAACAACTATTGATTTAAATAATCCTAATTTTTCTTTGATAACTTTCGCAATCATCATAAAAAAGAAAATATAACATATTTCTAATACAACATGCCAACTATCCCAATTTGCGTTCATTTTTATCCTCCCGTAAATAATTTAACACTTCTTTAATATAATTTATTGATGCATGATTCTGCAAAAATGGTTCTATCACAAACTCATGTCGATTATTATTTTCATAGAAAATAATAGTATTCTTAAACGTTAAACTAGGTTCTGAGATATCTTTATAATAAATAATTCTTCGTATATCATCATAATCAATTACCATTTGTTCGGAATTAATTAATAAATTGACTAAATGTTTTTCTCTTAAGCCTTTTTGATCAATTAATTTGTATTTCACATCATACAATTCAATCGCCTCTAATTTGTTTTCTCTTAAGTTCTCGTATAAATATGATTTTTGAAATTGATTCCACTCTACTAAATTATCGTATGGAAAATCTCCTTCAATAAAACCATATTTATTAACAATCCCTTTTGCGCCACATGATGTACATTTAAAATGATCCTCTAATGAAGAAAAAGTATGAATATGATGGCACAAAGGACAAACATAGATTAGACGTTCGATATACTCGGCATTGTCTTTACCCATTAACTCAACCATTTGTTCTCTTTGATAATCATAATCATTGTGATAAACATTCTCTTTTAATGTTTGTAAAATTTCCTCAGTTGTCATTTTGTTTACGGATTCCTTAGAAATCATCTCATAAATAGTGACATTTAATTGTCCCTTACGTAACATTTTACCCCAACGCGGACTTGAAACATATGCCCCTTCTAATTTTTGACAATAAACTTTCACACCTAATAATTTAATTAATTTAGCAGTAGATTCAATTAACTTATCTGTTACTCCATCCCAAGTTCTCCCACCCTCTGGATATAAACCAACAGCATTTCCTGCCTTCACTTCTTCAATTAGGCGTTTAATAGTTCTAACATCAGAAGTTCTTTTCGCAATTGGGATGACTCGTGCTATTTTCATTAAAAATTTTTTGAGCTTATTATCATAATTAGCATCTGCAGCCACCCATTTAACAAGTGGTTTTAAATAGACTAATGCGATAATTGGATCAAATGCGGTAACATGATTTCCTGTAATAAAGAATGGTCCTTTATCATTTTTTGCATCATTTTTTATTAAATTTAAATTTAACTTACTTTGCATATACCATTTTGCAGGGTGTCTTAGAACTTGAAATAAATAATAAGCAAAATCCTTTTTTTTAATCAACTTTTTCCTCATATATTTTCATCCTCTCCTAAATTTCATTAAATATAAATTTTAATTTTGTTTCGGACACAACTAGTGCAAGAAAAATAATACATCCACCACTTAGAATATTCCATAAAAACGGCTCAGAACCTACTATTATGGAGAAGATTGTCCCAAATACCCCTTCAAAAGTGAATATTAAGGAAGCTCTTTCAGGTGAGGTGTACTTTAACCCAATAGTCATTAGTCCAAAACAAATTACACTACAAAAACTAGCTAAATAAAAAATGCCGATAAATGATGTCTGTGAAACGATAAATGTCTGTTTGAATATAAACATAGCAACAAGTGATAAAACAGACATAGTGAGAAATTCAAAGAATATAATGACCCACATATCTACTTTTTTAGCAAATTGACTTGTTTTAATGATTTGTAGCGCCCAAAATATAGCCGATATTATGGTTAGAATATCGCCTAACCATTCTTTTTTAGAGCCTATTCCACTAGAAACTCCCGTTAAAATAAAAGTTCCGGCTACAGCCATGATGGCAGCAATCACATTAAATTTGTCCAATTTTTTCTTATAAAATAGAAATAAAATGATCGGGACAAATATAACATTTAATGTAGTTAAAAAGGCGTTTTTGCTTGGTGTTGTATCAACTTGACCTATGGTTTGAAATGCGAAGCCCATAAAGATATAAAAACCTAAAATGATACCATATTTCATGTGTAGCCATTGAAATTTCACTTTCATGATTGATTTAAAAAATAATGGTGTGACTAAAAGAGAAGTGATTAACCCACGATACATCATAATTGTAAAAGCTGGTATATGGTCATTAAGAATTGATTTGGTAATAAAAAAACTAGACCCCCAAATGATGGTTGCGAATAGTAGTAGTGCATCAGCAATATGTTGCTTTTTCATGTTTTTCTCCTCTAATTATAACATATTTAAAAATATTAATGTATCCACAAATTGACTTTAGCAATGACATCTTTACTAAATTGATGGAATTCATCAATTATAAACCAATCCACATTCAACTTATTGCGAAAATATGTTAACTGACGTTTAGCATAATGACGCGTATTTTTTTTAATTAAATCCTTCACTTCCTCTAAAGTTTTTCCATGATTAAAATATTCATTAAATTCTTTATAACCAATCGCATTCACTTGATGTCCATTATTATGCAAGTTAGTTACCTCCTCTAATAACCCAGCTTCTATCATTAAGTCAACACGTTTATTAATTCGTTCGTATAATTGCGCGCGCTCCATATCTAAACCCACTAAATAAGCATCATAAATCATATCTTTATTTTGTAATTCGATTAATTCACTTTTAGATTTTTGATGATTTTCATATATTTCTAAAGCACGTAGCACTCTTCTTCTGTTATTTTTGGGGATTAATTGTGCTTCTTTTTGATCAAACTGTCTAAAATACTCATGTAAATCTTCATTAGAAAGTGATGAATATTTATCTTTAAAGGATTCTTGTCGTTCATCTTTACTAAATTTATAATCATATAAAACAGCCTGAATGTATAAACCCGTTCCTCCACAGATAATTGGTAATTTCCCTCTTGAAGAAATTTCATCAATCAGGTTGCGAACAAGTTGCTGAAACTCCGCAACAGAAAATGATTCTGTCACTTCTTTGATATTTATTAAATGGTGTGGTATTCCCTCCATTTCTTCATGTGTAATTTTAGCACTTCCGATATTTAATTCCTTATAGATTTGAACTGAATCGCCATTAATAATTTCACCATTAAATTTTTTTGCAAGTTCAATACTAAGTGCTGTTTTTCCTACTGCTGTAGGCCCGAGAATAATTAGGACTTTTTTCATAGTATCACCTTTACATAGTGCGTTTAAATAGATGTTCTATTTCATTAAAAGACATCTGAACAATAACAGGTCTTCCATGAGGACAAGTATAAGGATTACTGCATTTTTCTAAATCCTCAAGTAACTTTTTGATTTCTAATTCATTAATATAATGATTTGCTTTTATTGAACGTTTACAGCTTAAGGTAATCGCTAATTCTTTAAATAATTCTTGATTCGTTAATTTTTTATTATTGATGATAAATTCAAAAACCGTCTCGATAATTTCTTTATCATTTCCTTTATTTAAATAATTAGGGATTTTATTTACGATAAAATTTTTTAAACCAAATTTTTCAATTTCAATATTCAATTCACTAAATAAATGTAAATTTTCTTCGATAATTAATGATTCATTTAAGGAGAATTCAAAAGTCAATGGAACTAATAATTCATAGGATTCATTGATAGTTTTACCAAAATATCGCAAATATAATTCATAATTAATTCTTTCTTGCGCCGCATGTTGATCTATCATATATAACCCATTTTCATTTTGCGCTAATAAATAAGTACCACCCAATTGGCCGATATAGTACAATTTAGGAATCTGCTTTACCTCAACTTGAAGTGTATTTGTTTCTTCATTTACTTCTAAGACTTTTCTAACTTTTTTTTCTAATGGTAAATTATTTTCTTCAACAATTGCTTGAAATAAATCAACATCCTCATCTTTTTTTTCTTCAATATGGTCATTTGTAAACTGAAAGGTTTGTTGGTCCTCAAGGACGCTCATTTTATTTTCAGAATGTAAAGTAATTTTAGGAACGTACATTAATTCTTTTAACTTCTTTTGAATTAAATCCGTGATGACTGTTTTAATATGTTCTTGATTAGATAAACGAACCTCTAATTTAGCAGGATGAACATTCACATCAACTAAGAGTGGGTCAACAGTAATATCTAAAACGACAATAGGATAACGTTGAATCGGTAAATAGGTTTCATATCCCTCAAGGATTGCTTTTATCAAATCATTATTTTTAATCATCCGTTTATTGATAATAATCGTCATATAATTTCTGGTGGTTCGATTGATATCTGGTTCGGAAAAATAAAGCTGTAAATCCAAGAATGCATCTTTATAATTTGCAACATGAATTTTTTTAGCGATATCAATGCCATATATAGAAGATAATACTTGAATAAGATTATTATTCCCATATGTTTCAAGTAACACCCTTGAATTATTCATTAATTTAAAGGCAATATGTGGATTTGCGATTGCTAATTTATTGATATAATCAATAGTATAACTTAATTCTGTATTTTCACTTTTTAAATATTTTAATCTGGCTGGTGTATTAAAAAATAAGTGAGCAACGATAATCTCAGTTCCTTTTCGAGAATGAGCTAAACCAGATTCCATTAACTTTCCCCCACGAAAATAAACCTTTGTTCCTGTATCAGTGCCATTATAAGTCATTAATGTTAGGTCACTAACAGAAGCAATTGATGGAAGTGCTTCGCCTCTAAAACCTAATGTCATAATTCGAAATAAGTCTTGTTCTTGAAGTAATTTACTTGTTGCATGGCGACTAAAAGCAAGAAGTGCATCATCCTTATCCATCCCTACACCATTATCAATAATTCTAATCGATTGTATTCCAGATTCTTCTAGAATAATATCGATTTTTGAAGAATTAGCATCAATAGAATTTTCAACTAATTCTTTGACTACTGAGCTTGGTCTTTCAACTACTTCACCAGCAGCAATTTTATTGGCTAACTGAGAATTCATGATTTGTATTTTCCCCATCTAATCACCTACTTCTTTTTGATTTTTGTTTGTAATTTATATAAAATATTTAAGGCATCTATTGGTGTTAAATCAAACATATTCGTGTCTTTAATGATATTAATGACTTCCTTTTCTTCACTAGAAATTATTAAAGCCTTCTTTTCCGTAAAATCAAAATCAAATAAATTGTAATCAGATTCAATCACTACTTCTTTTTTATTTTTTTCCAATTTATTTAATATTTTTTCAGCACGTTTAATTAAACTCAGTGGTAAATCAGCTAATTTTGCCACTTGAATACCATAACTTTTATCACTTGGTCCAAATTCAACTTTGTGTAGAAAAGTTAGTGTCCCATTATTTTCCTCAGCACGCACATGGACATTTTTTAAATTATTTAAATTATTGTCAAGAACTGTCAATTCATGATAATGCGTTGAAAATAACGTTTTAGCTTTAATTTTTTCATGAATATACTCGATAATACCTTGTGCTAGTGCCATTCCATCAAAGGTTGCTGTACCACGACCTATTTCATCAAATAAGATTAAACTATTTTGGGTCGCATTTTGCAAAGCATTATTTGCTTCCATCATTTCTATCATAAAGGTTGATTGACCACTAATTAAATCATCGGTAGCACCAATCCGGGTAAAGATTTTGTCAAAAACCTTCATCGTACATACATCACTAGGTACAAAACATCCGATTTGCGCTAATATCACAATTAAAGCCATTTGTCGCATATAGGTAGATTTACCAGCCATATTTGGCCCTGTTATAAGTAGAATATTAGTAGCTTCATCCATCATAATGTCATTTTCAACATAGACTGAATTGGTTAATAACCTTTCAACAACAGGATGTCTGCCATTTTTAATATCAATAATAAATTCATTCACTAATGTTGGCCGCACAAAATGGTTTTCATTACTAACAGTCGCAAAAGCAATTAATGCATCCAAAGTGGCTATAGCCTTTGCCAATCTTTGAAGTGAAAATATATAAGATTTAATTTTATTACGAATATTAATAAACAATTCATATTCTAAATTAACTGATTTTTCTTCTGCGTTTAAAATAACTGTTTCTAATTCTTTTAGCTCTGGAGTAATAAACCGTTCGGCATTCGCCAAAGTTTGTTTTCTTTCATAGGTAGTATCTTTAGGTAATAAAGCAAGATTTGCTTTTGTAATTTCAAGATAGTATCCAAAAATCTTATTATAGCCTACTTTTAAAGACTTTATTCCTGTTTTTTCTTTTTCTTTTGCAAGAAGCTCTGCGATATATTGTTTGCCATTTCTTGATGCGTCTCGATAAAGATCTAACTCTTCATTATAGTTATCCTTTATAACATGACCATCTTTAATGGTATAAGGAGCATCCTCATGAATACTACTTTCTAATAATTCATATAAATCATCAAATATCTCAAATTGATCATTAATATTTAAATGATAAGTTTGATTTAAATAATCAATTTTACTTTTGATAAAAGGCATTTCTTTTAAAGAACGCTTTAATTGTAGTAAATCTCTCGCATTTGCATTATCATATGCTATACGCCCCACTAATCTCTCTAAATCATAAACATTTTTTAATGAATTCCTTAATTCTTCCATTAATATAAATTCTTTTTGTATACTTGAGACAATTTCATAACGATGGTTAATATCAACCATATTCACTAAAGGCTTGTCTAACCATTGTTTTATGATACGTGACCCCATGGCTGTTTCTGCTTTATCAATTAACCATAATAAAGAGCCTTTTTTACTACCACTTCGGAGAGTTTGAAAAATTTCTAAATTTCTTTTAGAATATACATCAACCATCATATATTGCGAGCTATTTAATACGGTTGCTACTTGAAGATGTGATAAATCTCTTTTTTGGGTATTTAACAAATAGTGAATTAAACGATTAATGGTCATTTTTAAGCGCGAGTCTGTAATGTTTTCATGAATATATTGATAATCATTTGGAGGTGTTACTTCATTTTCATATGATAAAGTAACATGATATGCGCTAACAAGTGCATCTAATATTTTTTCATTAAAATCTTGACTTATAATTACTTCTTTAGTTTCAATAGATATTAATTCATTTATAAGTAATTTGTCATCTTTATCTAATTGAATACAAAATAATTCACCAGTTGATAAATCTGCATATGATACGACGTAATTCGTACCAAAATCACTGAGGCTTGCTATGTAATTATTTGTTTTTTCATCTAGATAATCTTTATCCATAACAGTCCCTGGCGTAATCAAACGAATGACATCCCGTTTGACAATTCCTACTGCCACTTTAGGATCTTCTATCTGTTCAACAATAGCTACTTTAAAACCATTATCTATCAACTTTTGTATATACCCATCAACCGCATGATATGGTACCCCACACATCGGAATTCGTTCTTCAACCCCTGCATCTCGTCCTGTTAATGCTATTTCTAATACCCGTGATGCTAAAAGAGCATCATCAAAAAATAACTCATAAAAGTCCCCTAAGCGGAAAAATATGAGAGAATCCTGATATTGCTCTTTAATAGTTAAATATTGTTGCATCATTGGTGTATATGCTGTTTTATCTAATTTAGTTACCATAATTTCACCTTTTTTGTCGGTTTTTAAGTTAATTTTAACATAATTTTACTTGATTTTATAGTATTATAAATCGAAAAAAATAACTATCTTCATTTTACTAAATATTAATCTTTAAAATTGAGTTTTTCATATCTTTAGAGAGAATCCTAATAAACATAAAATGACTCCCGACTTTAATAAAAGTCAAGAGTCCGCCTTTTAAAATATTTTTTCTCTTAAAAATTGTTGATTGATTTTACCGTCTATTTCATTATCATCATCATCGTCATCATCATTATAATTAGGGAGTTGGTCTAAAACAGATACTCTAATTTTAGTCTCACCTATAACTTCTGCCGCTACTTCAAGTAAGACTTCTATTTCAATTAAATTATCAACTATTTTTACATCAGAACAAACTGGTGGTTGTATCATTCTAACGATTACATCAGTATTGCCTTCTTGATAATCATTCACTTTACGTTTCGTTTTAACATCTTCTTGATAATTAATAACTTCCTTAACAATCTCAGTCTGCGAATTATTATTAAAAGAATACCAAATATTTACCTCAAAAATCCCTGCTACTAATACACCTTCTGGTCTTTTCTCTGCTTGAAAACGATGATTAAGTACCCAACAACCCAACACACTTTCAACAGAGTTAGTTGTCTTTACTTTTTCAGTAAAACGAATCGTTTTTTTGCCTCTCTCAACTATTGCTTTTGTGACAATTTCTCTAATTTCGTTCATAATTCCCCTCCTCTATAGTTAATTTATTCAATATCAAATGACTTGTTACTAATATATTATAAAAGAAAAAGATGTACAATATGACTGTACATCTACTTCTTGTTCAACTCTTCTTCAATAATTGAAGTTATTTGTTGTAATAAATCATTTATTTCCTCTTGCAAAGCAAGATATTCATTATATATAGGAATATCTAATAAGTCATTAAACAATTGATCATATTTTTGACTCATTTCGATAGGAACTTTATCATGAGATGATTCATAAATTGCCATTTTTTTTTGAAGATTTTTAAAATTTTCAATTTTATTTTTAACTAAATCATTTTGATCTAAAGCTTTTTCAATCAATTTGTACCGTTTAACTTCCTCTTGTTCACTAATTAAATCCATTAGTTCTGTAATTTTTTTATCAATTTCATTCATTCACTTGTTCCCCTAGTAAATGCCATGTTTTCGCTTCAATAATTTTTACTTGAACTAATTTCCCAATAGCATTGCTATTCCCTTTAAAATTAACCAATTTGTTGGTTCTAGTGTATCCTGCTAATATAGACTCATCGTGTTTACTAACTCCTTCGCAAAGAACTTCTAATGTTTTTCCTTCATATTTCTTATGCGCTGAATTAAACTGCTGATTAATCAGATCATTTAATCGTTGTAATCTATTTTTTTTCTCTTCTATAGAAAGTGTATTTTCCATTTTAGCGGCAGGAGTTCCTTCGCGAGGTGAAAAGATGAATGTATAAGCTCCTTCAAAATTGACCTCTTCAACTAAACTTAATGTTTCTAAAAACTGTTCTTCTGTTTCGGTGGGAAAACCAACAATGATATCAGTTGTTAAAGCTACATCTGGAACTGCTTTTTTTAATTGACTTACTAATTCTAAATAACGTTCTCGTGTATATTTTCGATTCATGCGTTTTAACACATCATTATTACCTGATTGAACAGGTAAATGAACATGTTCACATAAATTGCCTCTTCTTCCTAAAGCCTCAATTGTTTTCTCATCAAAATCTCTAGGATGGCTAGTAGTAAACCTAACGCGTGGAATATCAATTTTTTGTATATCAGTTAATAAATCACCAAATCCATAATCTATTTCTTTAAAATCTTTACCGTATGCATTTACATTTTGCCCAAGTAAGGTAACTTCCTTGAAACCAGCTTCAACCAAATTGCGTATCTCATCTAGTATATCCTCTGGTTTTCTAGAACGTTCTTTGCCACGTGTATAAGGGACAATGCAATAAGTGCAAAACTCATCACATCCATACATGATGTTAACCCATGCTTTTATATTCCCATGACGTGTAACAGGCATGTGTTCAACGACATCGCCTTCTTGACTCCATACTTCAATAACACGCTCTTTATTCATATAAGCATCACGTAAATATTCAGGTAAACGGTGAATATTATGAGTACCAAATACTAAATCAACGTGTTGATATGTTTGTAAGAGACGGCTTACGACTTTTTCTTCTTGTGGCATACAACCACAAACACCGATAATTAGATCAGGTTTCTTCTGTTTATATCCTTTTAATCTACCTAATTCGCCAAATACCTTATTTTCTGCATTTTCGCGAATTGCACAAGTATTTAGTATTATCACATCTGCTTCTTTATCGTTATCGGTTGCTTGATACCCTAATCGGGTTAATATTCCCGCAAGCACCTCTGAATCATGAACATTCATTTGACAACCAAAAGTATCTATTAGAAATTTTTTATTGCTTCCAATATTTTCCATTTTCTCAGGCATTTCGAAATTGATGACTTGAATATCTTCTTTTCCTCTTTTACCTGCTTGCTTTAAATTGGGACGTTGAAAATATTTAGCGTAATTTTTTTCGGTCATTGATATCACCTTTTCTTGTTAATTATATAACATCTATTAAATTAAGCATTATAATTATACAGAAATTGAAGGGATTTTGCAAATAAAATAATCGAAACACTTTTACAAAACAACATGAAAGTAGTAAAATAGCATTATTACAAATTAAGAGGTGTATAAATGATAACCTATAAAAATGTAAATTTGCGTTTTAATAACAAACAAATTTTTCAAAATTTTAATCTAACTATACAAGATAATGAAAAAATATTATTCAATTCTCCTAGTGGTAGTGGTAAAACAACTCTCGTAAAAATGTTACTAGGGATTATTAAGTTTGATGGAGAAATTTACATAGATGAATTACTTTTAAAGCCTTCTACTAGAAACGAGTTTAGAAAACAAATTTCCTATGTAAGTCAAGATGTAGATTTACAAAATTTAAATACCCATGAGTTAATTAAGGAAATTTTATCCTACAAAGTAAATAAACATATTTCTTATGAAAAAGATAATTTAATTAGCTTATTTAAACAATTTAGTTTAGGCGAAGAACATCTAACAAAAAAAATTCACGAGTTATCTGGTGGAGAAAGAGCAAGAGTTGGGCTTATTATTGCACTTTTACTAAATCGCAAAGTTCTCATATTAGATGAAATAACTGCTGGACTCGATGATAAATTAAAAAGAACTATTATAAATTTTATTTGCCAATTAAATAAAACTGTCCTCATTATTTCCCATGATATATTGTGGAGTGAACAAGAAAATATTAGAATTGTAGGGTGGACGCTATGACGGGAAATATTGAAAACATAACTTATCTTTCAATTTCAACTTTACTCATTTTTTATATTTTTATCGTCATAATTAATTTAAAATTGAAATTAAACTTCTCAAAAAAAATGTTAATTGGAATAGCTAGAATGTTTATTCAATTGACACTTGTTGGAATATTCTTAAAATATATCTTTCAATATGATAACCTTTTTATTAATATTGGTTATTTATTACTCATGATATTAGTCGCAAGTTTTACAACAGTAAAAAACACAAAAACAACAACCAGGAAATTTTTCTTTCCCATTCTTTTCAGTTTAATCATCACTATTTTCCCACTTCTACTCTTTTTTAATTATTTTGTTGCACAAATAGATAATTTATTCCTAGCGCAAGTTTTTATTCCAATTTCCGGAATGCTTTTAGGAAATTGCATGAATGGTACCATCTTAGCTATAGATTCATTTTATAAATCAATTAAAAATAATGAAAAAGAATATTTTACAACACTTTCGTTTTCTGCTAATCATTTTGAAGCCATTCTTCCTTATTTTCGAAATGCGATTACAACTAGCGTTAAACAAAATCTAGCTACTATGGAAACGATAGGAATTGTTTCTCTTCCTGGTATGATGACAGGGCAAATTTTAGGTGGTTCTCTTCCCATGACAGCCGTTTTATATCAAATCGGCATTATGTTAGCTATTTTTATTGCTCGATATACAACAGCAATATTAGTTATTCTATTTTCTATGAAAACCGCATTTGATGAATATGATGTTTTAAATATTTAACATAAATCTTTAGACATTCTGGAGATTTTACTCTTTTTATAAAATGAAAAAGATGGCTCGATAAAATGTTGAAGCCATCTTTTTTGTTTTTATCTATATATAGGTATCTTATGCACTAATGTGCTTGTTTTAATGATTAAAAAGTTTTCTAACTTTAATAATGGATAATTTTCTTGTTGGTGCTTCAGCAGAGCCAAATATCTTTTTAATATTGCGATTTGCCAAAAATGTTATGAGAATAGCCCTATAAACATAATCTAAGCACATGGCAATCCAAGCTCCTATTAATCCTAGAGATGTATAGTGAATTAAACAATATGCGATAGCAATCCGAACGCACCATACACTTGATGAAGATACAATGAATATTTGTTTGGCTTTTCCTATTGTTCTCATTAAACCAGAATAAACATTAAATCTAGCAAAGAATATTTGTGCAATTGCTTGTATTCGAAGTACTTTGCTGGCTAATTTTATTACTGCTGGGTCTGTTGTAAAGATTCGTACAAATAAAAATGGTAGAAAGAAAAAGAATAATCCCATCATTCCCATGAAAAGCATAGCGAGCCTATCAGTTTTACGTATACATTCTCTAGCCATTTGATAGTTTTTTGCGCCTAAAAACTGTCCAACTAATGTAACTATGACAAGACTAAATGCGCTTCCTGGTGTATAGGACAAAGATTCCGAGGCATTAGCAACCGAATGAGCAGCAATACTTGTAGGTCCTAATGTCGCAACCATTGATAAATAATACAACATTCCAAGACGAAAAACCATCATTTCTAAAGCGGTTGGTAGACCAACTGAAAAAATACCTGAAACAATATTTTTGGTAAAAACAAAATCGGAAATTTTAAGATTGAATTTGGCTATTTTTACAAAATAAAGAATTAAAATACATAAAGTAATCCCTCTACTTATTAAAGTAGCTATAGCTGCTCCTTGAATTGCTAATCCAAATGTATTAATAGTAATGTGAAATAAAGATATATGATCATAAATAAAAATGGTATTAAATATTAGATTTAAAATAATATTTAACCCACTTAAATACATAGGGACTTTGGTCTTACCCATTCCTCGTAAAATACCTACAAACATTTGTCTAAACATCAATATAGGTATTGCAAAGGTCATGACCTTCATATAAGACTTAGCATATGTGAAAATAGGAGCATCAATTGTATTTCTTGCACCCAATAAAGTTAAAAATCTTGACGAGTATAAATAAAAAATTACTAAAAAAATAGAGGAAAAAATTAAACCAATCGAAATTGTCTGACCGATAGATTTATTTCTTTTCTCATCGTCTTCTGCACCAATAAATTTCGTCACTAAAACTGTTCCACCTAAGCTAAAGGCGTTGGCTAATAACAAACAAGTAACAATAAGACTATTAGATAATTCGGTCGCTGCTAAATAATTACTTCCTAGTCTTCCTAACATGGAAACATCTACATATCCAATCATTGTTTCAAGAAACATTTCTATCATGATTGGGATAATTAGTACGATAATTGTTTTATTTAAATTCTTTGTAAAATATAATTTATTTTCCATATCTACCTACTACAATTTAATTTCAAGTTTATTATACACCTAAATTTCGGAAGAACAAGAGAAATTTCACTAATATTTTAATTTTATTATAAGTGAAAAAATACTGGCTAATTTCTTCAATTTTATTATTTTAAATAACCGTCGAATGAAGATAATTAGGAAGAAATAATTATAAAAACAAAAGCAAATATATGAAAGAATCAGGTTTAAAAACTGTACTAGTAAAAAAAGCAAATAGAGTAGCTTATTTGCTACCCTATTTGCATAAAAAACTGTAAAGGATAAATTTAATAAAAGTAAGTTAAAGATTTTTTATCATTACAATCAATTCCAAGTTGGTTGTTTTTCATTACCTCTAAAATAAGAAATCATCGCAGCGATTATACTTATTATAAAGGAAACAATAAAGGCTATTCTTAAACCTGTGATAAATTGATCAGAACTTATTCCATTTCCTACATTGACACCTAAAAATACATTTTGAAAGTTATTTTTTGTAACGCTTGAAAATATAGCCATAGCTAAGGCCATACTAATAACACTTCCAGCGTTATTCATCATGGTTCTAACTCCAGCAGCAATCCCTTTACGATCTGTTGGTACTGCTCCCATAATAGCACTTGTATTAGGGGAGAAAAACATACCAGAACCTAATCCTGAAACAAACATCCAGATGGCTAATAAATAATTTGGAGTCGTTGCCCTAATAAAAACCAAACCTAATAAACCTAATGCCGAAATCAAAAGCCCAATAGAACTTAATTCTCTACCACCATATCTGTCAGACAAATAACCACTTATTGGTGACATAATTACCATCGAAATGGCAAAAGGAATCAACATAAGTCCTGATGCTACTGCACTCATTCCTTTAATTTCCTCGAAATAAATAACCAGTAAAAAAGTGACTGCACCACGAGCTATTCCATTTAAAAGATTTGTACTGTAAGCAAATGCCAGAAGTCGTGATTTAAAGAGTCTTAAATCAAGCATAGGGTATTTCACTTTATTTTCTATAAAGATGAATAAACCAATAAAGATAACTGAGGATATATACATTTCTAATGCATAATGACCACCAAATGACAACGCAATTAATAGTGAAAGTAAACCAATAGTAAAGGTTATTGTGCCAAACCAGTCAAATTTTTGTCCTTGTGGAAGAACATCTAATTCTTTTAGTTGAATAATTGACCAAATTGTACCAATAATACCAATCGGAATATTAATATAGAATATGCTTTGCCATCCAATATTCATATAAATGAGTACCCCACCAATTATTGGTCCAAAAACAGCGGCAACACTAATAATCATTCCATTTATTCCCATTGCTTTTCCTAATTCTTCTTTTGGAAATGCATCAGCAACAATAGGTGTTGAATTAGCAACAATTAACGCGCCACCTATTGATTGCACAAAACGGAAAGCTACAAGTTCCCATCCTGATATCGCAAAACTACAAAGTAAAGAACCTATTGTAAAAATAATAAATCCCCAGATAAAAAGTTTTTTCCGCCCAATAATATCAGCTACTCGACCAATTGAAGGTACCAGAATTGTTAATGTTAACATATAAATCATCATAGTCCACACCATAGAATTAGAAGTTGCATTCAACTTTAATCCAATTTCTGGTAGGGCAATCAGTATAGTGCTACTATTTAGTACTGAGAAAAAAACACCCATAGAAGTGCACGAAAGGGCTATCCATTTATAATTTACATTTTTCATTTGAATCCTCCAATTTTGTGATTTGATAAGCATTGCATGCCATTTTATTCAATAATATTTTCGCTAAATTAATTTCTTCCTCAGTTAAGTTTTCCATTAGAAAACTTTCCCAATCCTTAATATAGGTTTGAATTGTCGGAATAACAGCTAAACCTTTTAAAGTTAGAAATACATTGTAGGCTCTTTTATCGCTTTCATCTATTTTACGTTCAACGTAACCTTCCGCAATTAATTTTCTAATTGCTTTAGCTGTCGTTGCTTTATCAATTCTCAATAAATCTGACAGTTCTTCTTGACTTATACCTGGTTTTTTATATAAATTAACAAGAAATATATACTGTCCACTTCCAATATTTAAAGATTCTAATTTTTTACTCAAATAATTTTGTCCATAGCGATAGATGATGGATACATTTTTACCTATTGAATTACTTTGATCCTTAATCATAAACACTTCCTTTCATAAAATTTCAACCTCTCTATTTTAAAACAAAATAGTTGCATTTGCAACTATTTTTTTATGCTGTTATTAAAAAAAAGAATCAGCTAAGATAGCTGGTTCTTTTTGAAACTAAATTTTAATAATTATTGCTTTTTACTTCAAAATAAGCTTGTGATGCTAAACAAGTTGGACACATTCCTGGTGCTTTTATGCCAAAATGAATATGACCACATTCTCTACAAACCCAAAATACTTTTTCCTCTTTTTCAAATACTTTGTTACTTTCTAAATTTTTAACTAATGTGCGAAATCTTTCCTCATGCTCTTTTTCAACTTTAGCAATTAATTTAAATTGACTAGCAATTTTGTGAAAGCCTTCTTTTTCAGCAACTTCAGCAAATGTTGGATATATGTCAGCAAACTCTTCATGTTCGCCATCAGCAGATGCTTTTAGATTTTCTAAAGTTGAACCCATTTTTCCAGCTGGATAGCTAGCTTGAATTTCTACAATATCACCTTCTAAAAAAGCAAAGAAAATTTGTGCATGATGTTTTTCATTATGAGCTGTTTCTTCAAAAATAGCTGCGATTTGTTGATAACCTTCTTCACGGGCAATTCCTGCAAACATATCATAACGATTTCTTGCTTGTGATTCACCTGCAAATGATTTTAAAATATTTTTTTCTGTTTCGGTACCTTTTAAACTTTTACCTTGACGATAGCTATTAAATTTTTCGGCTAATTCTTTTTTCATAGTAATCCTCCTTCATATCATTTAAATTCATTATATCAATATTTTGCATTAAATGGAAATAATATTACTTAATTTACGTTATAATATATATTTGAAAAGAGATCTACCATAATTTTATGATAAATCTCTTTTTTTATTAGAAGGTAGTTAACTAGTTAATTATGTAATTATCTAATCTGTTCGTTTTGAGAAGCTAATTGATCTTGAGCCATGGCAACTAAACGCCTAACCATCTGTCCACCTACAGTCCCGTTTAAACGAGAAGAAGTGTCAGCTCCCAATGTAATACCCAATTCTTCTGCAATCTCATTTTTCATTTGATCTAATGCTTGTTGTGCACCAGGCACGAGCAATTTATTAGAATTTCTCGACATTATCTCCACCTCCTATCATTAATAGGATGCGTGAATAAGGCAAATTAATGCTTGATGGACCCTAGCAATTATTAGAACTAAGAAATAGAGATTTTATATATTAATAGATGTTAAATACCATAATATTTGGATGATTATCTATTAGATTGATTGTTATTATTGACTCTTGAACCTTGTGCCTCAGCAATAAGGCGTTTTGTAATTTCTCCACCAACGGACCCATTTTGACGGGATGAAGTTTGTGAACCTAAAGTTACTCCAAATTCATTCGCAATTTCATATTTAAATTGATTTAAAACATCTTGTGCACCAGGAACTATTAACTTATTACTTCCATTTCTATTAGCCATCATATCACCTCCTATTTTTTATATTTTGTGTAAATTTCACTTAAAAAATACAATACTAATAATAGAAAATTATAGAAAAGAGTTATAGTCTAAACTATAACTCTTCATTTCTCTAATCCCTCATAGATAAACTAAACTTATCTAGATGTAGTTGTGCTAGTACTCATTTGTGATTGAGCTTGTGCAACTAAACGTTTTGTAATTTCACCACCAACAGATCCATTTAAACGAGATGCTGTGTCAGCACCAAGGTTTACACCGAATTCATTAGCGATTTCATATTTCATTTGTTCAACTGCTTGTTGAGCACCTGGAACTAATAATTTGTTTGAACTTCTTGCCATATCATTCACCTCCTACGCTATTAGGTTTTGTTTTTCTTTTTAAATAATACTTCAATCTCCTTTGACAAATTATAGTATTTTTAATTAATCATATATTTCTAAATAATATCAGTTTGTCACTTATTGTATTTAAAGCAATTATTTAGTAAAATTAGAAGTAGAACCCATTTGACTTTCTGCCATTGCTACAAATCGTTTAACCATTTCTCCACCTACAGACCCATTTAAACGTGATGCTGTATCAGGACCAAGATTAACACCAAATTCTTTAGCAATTTCATATTTCATTTGTTCTATTGCTTGTTGAGCACCTGGAACTAATAATTTATTTGAACTTCTTGGCATATCTTTCACCTCCTCTGTTATTATTTTTTGATGATAAAATCAAAACATACTCTAAACTCAATTACAATAATTAGAAGAAAAAAAGAGTTATGGTAAAACCATAACTCTTTAAATATAGATGATAATTTAAAATTACCTAGGCATAACGTTTTTTATCGTTTTTGATTCGTATTTGTATAACTAGAACTTAATTGTTGTTGAGCCATGGCGACAAAACGTTTAACCATTTCCCCACCAACAGACCCATTTAAACGAGATGCTGTATCTGGTCCTAAATTAACACCAAATTCATTAGCAATTTCATATTTCATTTGTTCAATTGCTTTTTCTGCACCTGGAACTAGTAATTTATTTGAACTTCTTGACATATCATTCACCTCCTCAGTAATAGGTTGTGAATGTAGGCTAAAATGATACCTGGTAATTAGTTATAAATCCACTTATAATTGGATTAAAATAAATTATTTATATCAGTCTCTGTAAATAATTGGGTAGATTCTCCAGCTTTAATTCGTATTAATTCAATGTTTTCTAAACACTCCATTATTAATGATTCATAATCAAAGCTTGCCTCATATTCTACACATTTATTTAATTCAGGTTTAGTTACAGGATTTTCCGGCACGAAAATAGTACAACAATCTTCATATGGACGTATCGAAATATCATATGTATCTATTTTTTTAGCTATGCTAATAATTTCTAATTTATCCATCGTTGCAACAGGTCTAATAATTGGCATTGAAGTCACTTCATTTATTACATACATACTTTGTAAGGTTTGTGAAGCAACTTGTCCAACATTTTCCCCATTCACGAGTACTAATACTTTGTTTTTAATCGCAATTTTTTCAGCGATTCGATACATCATTCTTCGCATAATTGTAATATTATAATTTTTTGGACAATTTTCATAAATCGCCTTTTGTAATTTAGTAAATGGTACATTATGTATTTTAATCATATTAGATGGAGCATAATGTGCTAACTTCTCTGTTAAATCAATGACTTTTTGTTTAGCTTGATTAGATGTATATGGTGGAGATGCATAATGAATAACATCAATAGCAACACCACGTTTTTGAATTAAAAATCCAGCAACAGGACTATCAATTCCACCAGATAACATTAACATGCCTTTTCCATCCATTCCTACAGGAAGACCACCTAACCCAGAAATTTCTTTTGTGCTAATATAAGTTCCTTCTGTTCTTATTTCAATTTGCAACTTAACTTCAGGTTTTTTCACATCAACCACTAAATTTGGGGTATTTTTTAATACATAAGAAGCAACATCTCGTGAAACCTCTAATGAAGTCAGCGGAAATAATTTATCTGCACGTTTTGTTTCCACTTTAAATGTAGTTATTTTTGTTATTTCTTCTTGTGTCACTTTTAGAGCTAAAGCTTTAATATCATCCAAATTAGAATCACATTTTGCGGCTAAACTATAAGCATGTAACCCAAATACTAGATTTAAAGCTTTAATCACTTCTTCATGATTCTCACCATTTAACAATATATAAAACCGTTCATAATGACTAATATATTCTAATTTAGAGAAATTTTTACATTTTTCTTTAATTGTTTTTATAGTTTGTTGAATAAAACTATATTTATTTTTACCCTTTATAGTGAGTTCACCATATTTAACTAAAATTCGATCATATAGCATAAATTTACCTCTTTATTTTAATTCTTCAATAACTTCTTTTAATACATCCTCAAATGTGTCAATTTCTTGACTAGTTGTTAAATGAGATAAGCTTATTCTTACCTCATGGAGTGCTAATTCATCATCAAGTCCAATTGCTTTTAAAATTCGACTAGGAGAAACTATTTTTGATGAACAAGCTGATTTAGTCGATAAATATATATCACGTTCTTCAAAAGCATGAATAAAAGTCTCTCCTTTAATTCCTATAAGGGAACAATTGATAATAAAGGGAGAACAATTTTCCTTTGGAGAGTTTATCACAATATTTCTATACCCATTCAAGATATTTCTTATTCGTTGATTTAATTTTGAAACATATGCATAATTACTATCTATATTTTCCATGATTAATCGTAAAGCCTTTGCAAGAGCCACAGCGCTAGGTACATCCACTGTACCTGCCCTTAAATTAAACTCTTGTGTACCTCCTATTTGTTGAGGAAGTATATCAATACCTTTTCGCATAAGTAAAGCACCACTGCCTTTTAGACCATATATTTTATGTGCAGATATAGATGCTAAATCGATATTCATCTCATTTAATCTAACTGGTAATTTTCCTAATGCTTGAACAATATCTACATGAAAACTTATTTTATGATATTTCTTCAATAAATTTCCGACTTCCTCTATTGGCATAATCGTCCCAATTTCATTATTCACATACATAATTGAAACTAAAATTGTATCTTTACGAATTTCATTTCTCAACTCATCAATATTAATTAGTCCATTATGATTTACCTTTAAAAAGGTAACCTCAAAACCTTCTTCTTTTAACTTCTCAAAGGTATGATATACAGAAGGATGCTCGACTTCGGTTGTAATGATATGTTTACCACGAGATGCATTTTTATATGCAATTCCTTTAATCGCTAAATTACTTGCTTCTGTTGCACATCCTGTAAAGATGACTTCGTAATTTTTAGCATCGATTAACTGACGCATTTGTTCACGAGCTAAATTAAGTAAATGGTCGGACAAAACCCCAAATTTATGAAGTGAACTTGGGTTTCCCCAAAAATTTTTAGTGGTTTGAACAAAAGAGTCTAATACTTCATCACGTACTGGAGTTGTTGAAGTATAATCTAAATATATCAATTTTTACACCTCTTTCGTAATGAAACCCCAAGCAAAAAGCTAGGGGTATCGTTTACTTAAATATTTCACCAAATTTTAATTGGTATTTATCTAATACAAATTTCTTTTCGTCTGGATTGATGGTATCTAAAACATTCATGATTTTTTCATAAGCTCTGGTATAACTTTTTTTATAGAATAAATTTTCCGCAATCAATAATTCCTTTTGAAATTCCATATTAGAAAAATAACGATTTGCATACATAATACAAAATTCAGATAAAAGTATTTTATATAAGATACCATTAATATCTTGTGTCGTTTTATCTACTTTATTTACTAATACTTTTAGCATATCATTTAGCTGTACTATATCAATAGGAAATGTATTGAGTAACATGTATAAATTAGAAACTTCTAAATTTAATTGCTTAATAATATTTAAATATCGATTTTGTTCATCCAAATTAGCATATTTAATATATTTTTTGGTACCATTAATTTTTTCAGTCATCGTAGATATTTGTTCACGAGCTGTTTTCTCATCTTGATAAATTTCATCAATAATATTGAGATGAGAATCAAGTTCTTTTGATATTTTAGTTATTTCAATTGCGACAAATTCAATTTGTGATTTTATTTCATCATAAGCTACTTCATGTGTTTCAAACTGCTTATCTAAACTTGATAAACGAGCAGTTATATGCTCAATATTAGTTAATATTTCCGCAATTGTATGGATATCATTGGCAGTTATATTATAAGAACCTTGAACAATCTTAAATATTGAATTAAAATTTTTAGCAGTAACTTCTATTTTACTTATATTATCTTGAAGCATTATTAAATTTTTAATAATAAATTGTTTATTCTCTTGTTCTATATCTAATTTTTTATTATAAGTAACTAAGAATTCTTCAATTTCCTTTAATTTTATCTCAAAATCATCAATTTTGAATGAATTGACTTCTTCAATTAATTTTTCTAATTCTCCGTTAAAAATATTATATTGTATATTAAAATTCATTTTCATAATTTTGAAATCATCATCAGTAAAACGCTCTGATAGTTTTTTTAATTCAGAAAATTTTGGTAAAATCACCGTATTTACACGCTCTAGTATTTTTGGAGAATTATTAATGTAATTTTCCAAAACTTTAATTTCTTTGAATATATTTGAAGCTATATTATCCGCTTCACTAAATTGTGAATGTTCGATAAAATTTTGACATTCCAAAAAGTTATCTTCAATTTCTTTAAAATATTTTTCAACTCTTACTTTATTACCTTCATAGCTACTAATGTTACTTTTATATTTTACTTTTAATTCCGCTACCATATCATGGTATTTATGGATGTATTTCCGATTATCACTAGCCATATCAATATATTCAATTATTTCATCTTTAAATTTGTCGGCCTTCTCCTCTAATTCTCCAACATCTTTATTAAAGGCATTTTTCAATCCCAGGAAATATTGATAATTATTTTGGTCAATAGCGTCTTCTAAAACATCAAGCATGCTATATTGTGCATCTATTTCACGCACTAATTTTTCTATTTCTTTCTTCCATCGTAAAACTAACATCCCTAGTTTGGGATCACTTTTCAAATTATCGTAAGATCCGTAATTTTTAATCACTTCATGTTGTTTTAATCTTTGGATACGTGTACGTAATGTATCCAAAGATTTTCGATATTTTTTCTTTTTCACATTAAAAATTAATAATACAATTACTAATATAGCAAATAAAATAACAAAAGAGGTTATAATAATAAACAGTTTTAAATTCTCTTCTCTTCCTAAAAATGCTTTGAAACTCTCAATCATACTAATCACCTCGTAAATCTCCAACTTATATCTATTTTAACATAATTTCCATAATATTTCATTCTTTTTAACATATTTTGTTTTAATGGAATAAATAATATCAATATTCGGTTTTTATAGGCAATTAGTCTATATTTATTTATAAATTACAACTCTCTTAACGTGATTAATTACTTGTATTCATTTATAAAATGTCGTTCTAGTAATACTTAAAAACGTGTTTTAGATCTCACATAGATAATAAATTCACTTTAAAAATATTTTTATCACTTAGATTAATACGATAAAGATTTCTATAAATTTTAAATGAATCATGTTATAATAATAAAGATTGAGGTGATAATATGTTCGTAAAGCAAGATTATTCAGAAAACTTAGTAGGTTCTTATCAAATTCTTTTAGAACAATTGAAATATCTAATTGAGGGTGAAAAAAATTGTATCGCCAATTTAGCGAATGCTTCTGCCCTTTTAAATCAATTTTTAACAGATATTAATTGGGTTGGTTTCTATTTAAATATCGAGGACGAATTAGTCTTAGGACCATTTCAAGGTTTACCTGCTTGTATTAGAATTTCTTATAACAAAGGTGTATGTGGTAAATGTGCAAGCACTAAAGAGACCGTGGTTGTAAAAAATGTTCATGAATTCTCCACCCATATCGCTTGTGATGCACAAACCAATTCTGAAATTGTTATACCAATTATTGACAATAAAAAACATTTGATTGGCGTATTAGACATTGATAGCCCTAGCTTTGATCGCTTTACTGATTTAGATAAGGAATATCTAGAAAAGTTTGTTGATATATTAACCAAAGGTTTAGAAAAAGATTGACAATATACCATTACTAGTTTATACTATTTAGGTGCAAATAAAAGGCAGCAGTTTTTCCATTTGAAGTCATTAGGTGATACCTATTTAAGGGTTTATACGTAGCTCTATGGCTGCTAGAGTGAGCATAATCAATATCATCTAAGCTACAAATAAGGTGGAGCATCTTCTTTTATGTGCAAAAAATTAAAGGAGGATTATTTATGTCACGTTATACAGGTTCAACCTGGAAAAAATCTCGTCGTTTAGGATTTTCAATCTTAGAAACGGGTAAAGAATTACAAAGACGTCCATTTGCCCCAGGACAACATGGAGCAGGCCGTCGTCGTGCTCCTTCAGAGTACGGAAACCAATTACATGAAAAACAAAAATTACGTTTTATGTATGGTTTAAGCGAACGTCAATTCAGAAACTTATTTGATAAAGCAGGTAAAATGCATGGGGTTCATGGTGAGAATTTTATATTCTTATTAGAATCACGTTTAGATAATCTTGTATATCGTTTAGGTTTTGCAAGAACTCGTCGTCAATCTCGTCAACTTGTCGGTCATGGTCATATCTTAGTTGATGGAAAAGCAGTAAACATCCCATCTTACTTAGTACAACCTGGACAAGTTATTTCAGTAAAAGAAAAATCACGTAATTTAACAATCGTGAAAGAAGCATTAGAAAGTACTATTTCTAGACTTCCTTATTTATCTTTTGATGATACTAATTTTTCTGGTTCTTTAATCCGTCTTCCATTAAGAGATGAATTACATCCAGAAATAAGAGAATATTTAATCGTAGAGTTCTACAGCCGTTAATTAACAAACAAAAACCTTCTACTATTTGTAGGAGGTTTTTTTTGTTCCTTAGTCAAGAATTAGGTGATATCTGTCGAAATATGATCATTATAGTTAATTTATGTAAGAATTTTTAATAATGTTACGACCTTGCATGAGGGGAGTAGCATTTTTTTGTTCTAATTACCTTTTGTATCATTTCATTATCAAGTTTTTCAAACATCCCAAAAATGTCAATAAAACAGACGAATTCTCATTAGCAAGTATTGATGTTTCAAATGAATTCTAAAATTTATTATTAATTATTAAGAAAAAAAATTGAATTCACAAAATAATTATTTTTGAGGTTTCTCTAGATTTTTACTCTCATCAAGTAATTTAAAGAGGAAACTTGACATTATAACCGCGATAGTAGTAATAACAATTGCATAAATAAAACGAGCTAAAATTCCGTTCTCTTTAAAATAATAAAATTTATTAAATACACTAAGTACGGCTTCATTCCATGCTAAAGCAGATACAAACGCAATAGATGCTGTTAACATCGTTAACATTTGACTCAAGATTTTATTTTTCACAAAATCACCTCATCAAATTATATGTAATAAATTTAATAAAATTATCAAATGATCGCATCCTACCGAAATTTTGTGCACGTCTTTTAAATCAAGCATCTCTATAGGTTAGATGATAAATATATGTTATGATACATTTATAATAAAAATATGAGGTATTATATGATCATCATTATTTCACCTAGTAAAACCCAAGACTTTTCTCATCAATTAAATAAGCCATTAACCAATCCAAAATATTATAAAGAAGCTTATGAATTGACTGATATTATCAAACAATTATCTAAAAAAGATTTATCAGAAATAATGAATATTAAAGGTCCTTTACTTGATGAAACTTTTGACAATTTTCAGAAATTTAATAAAAACACTAGAAATCATGCGATATGTAGTTATACTGGTTCTGTATTTAAAGAAATAAAGTGGAAAGAGTATTCTGATGATGAACTTGACTTTATGAATCAACATATTCGTATATTATCTGCCCTATATGGTATGGTAAAACCATTTGATGGGATTAAACCATATCGGCTTGATATGACAATGAAATTATTAAATAATTCACTGCATCAGTATTGGTCAATATTAAATGATGAATTTAAAAATGATGATTTAATCGTAAATTTAGCTTCAATAGAATTTAGCAAGTTAATCAAAACACCCATGATTACAATCCATTTTTTAGATAGAAAAAATAAAATATATCAAAATATTGGAACCTACTCTAAAAAAGCACGTGGATTAATGGTAAATTATGTGATTAAAAATAAAATTAAGGATGTAAATAATTTAAAACTTTTTAATTTAGATAACTATCAATTTAACGAACACTTATCAAATAATCACCATATCTATTTTACAAGATAGGGATTTTATTGTTTTATATTGCAAATACATAAAAAAAAGAGCTCAATATATATAATGTACCCTGTAGGATAAACAATTTAAAAAAAGAGTTTATCTTACAGGGTACTTTTATGTAGAATAGAATTAAATATAAAATCGCATGACTGACTTCCATTTTGACCTTCTCGCTACTTCTGTAAACCCAACTGCATCAAATGTTGATGGAATGCCAGTCCAAAGAAAGGCATCAGGCACATTATTATCATAAGGAACAACTGGATATGCTTCAACTATATTCACTTCATTTAATTTTGCGTATTCGATTGCTCCTTTTATTAATTCTATTGAAATACCTTTTCGCCTAAAATTCCTATCTATAAAAAGGCAGGTAATGGACCAAACGGGTTTATCATCTACTCTTTTAAAAACTCTAGAAGTTTCCAAACGTTTGTAAACTTCTCTTGGAGCAATCGCACACCATCCAATTGGCTTATCATCTATATATGCCAATACTCCTGTAGGTTTATCGCTATATACAATATCTTTCATTGAATACTTATTAGACTCGCCTTTTCCAATTTCAAATTCGAATTTTTTTAGTCTCCAAGACATACACCAACATCCACCACATGCACCTCTTGTACCAAATAAATGTTCAAGGTCTTCCCATCGTGTACTTTCTAATGAATATATTTTCAAATTAAGTTCCTCATTAGTATATAATAGCATAAATGTAACACTCCTTACTCTTATAATGATAGCTTTATTTTAAAATCATTAGCGAATAAAATAATTAAATTCTTTATAGAAGATCAGATAACAATCACCAAAATCTTTATGTTTCGTTTAATATAAATATCGGTATGTATATATTATATCTTATGGATATGATTATACAACTGAGAATGGATTTATTGTATATAGTTTAAATCAATTTATTCATAATTTATTTGAATAATTGGTTTTAAAAAGGTGATGTTATTAAAAAAAATACATCACCTTTTTATATATTGAAAATAATTAAATTTTGTGATTCCTTTAAAGATTACAAATTCTAATGAATTTCTATCGAATATCCTAATTATTTAATTCCTTTCCACTGAGAATTTGCTGCATATATTTTTCAATCCTTACCACTTGAGTTTTAGATTGTTTTAGTTGAAAAAAATAAAGAATGTATGCTCTTTGCCGTCCTGGCATCAATTGTTCAAAAGCAGTTTTCAATCCATGAATGTCATCGAATTAAATAACTACAACAGTTTTATTCATTTTGATGGTATTTTCTACTTTTACAAATAAATAAAGCTTTCTTAGCCATCATGCTGAAGGTATATTCGTCAATACCTTACCTATTTTAAATTTCTTCTTTTCTTGATTAGTTCAACAAATAAGTCAACTGTTCCTGGATCTTGATGTGAAAAAAATAGGCTGTTACCAGTATCTAGTGTTTTGATGACATCCATATCTTCTAGTGATAATTCAAAATCAAATATTTCAAAGTTTTCCTGCATTCTTTCAATATGTGTGGATTTTGCCAATGCTACAACACCTCTTTGAAAGAGCCATCTTAAAATAACTTGGGCTACTGACTTTTGATATTTTTCTCCAATTTTCTCTAATGCAGAATTAGTAAACAAATTGTTTCGTCCTTCTCCAAAAGGCGCCCATGCTTCAATCTGAACATTATTTTTTTTCATATTCTCTTGAGCTATTATTTGCTGATTTAAAGGGTTTGTTTCTACTTGATTGACTTGTGGAATTATTTCATTGAAAGCACAGATATCAGATAATCTATCAGGATAAAAATTACTTACTCCTATAGCTCTTATTTTTCCTTCTTTATACAATTCTTCTAAAGCACGATAAGAGCCGTAATAATCACTAAAGGGCTGATGTAGTAATACAAGATCTAAATAGTTAATTTTTAGTTTTTTCATTGATTCTAAAACGGATGCTCTTGCCTTCTCATATCCATAATTATCTATCCATATTTTTGTAGTAATAAATAATTCTTCACGGGAAATACCACATTTTTCTAAAGCATTTCCAACAGCCTCCTCATTATAATATGCTTGTGCTGTATCGATTAAACGATAACCCACTTTAATTGCATCAAGTACACATTTTTCACACTCTTCTTTGGAAATTTGATAAACTCCATATCCTAAAGCAGGCATTTTTACTCCATTGTTCAAAGTTATATATTCCATGTTAAATTCCTCCTTGTTTCACAACGTATATTGTTGTACAATATGATTGTAACTCACGGTTGTTACCCCCGGTCAATATTTATTTTTATAATTATCCCATTAATTCAGTATACATTTATTATATATCGAATAAAATTAGTGATTATTGACTATTTTTAATAAACACAAAAGCTTCACTACTCGTAAAAACTGAGTGAAGGATATGCTCATGTTTATTTTTTAAATTTAGGAGGATATTTATGTATTCAATGAAAGAGACTTGTCAGAAAATTGGAATGACTTACGAAACCCTTAAGTTTTATTGTAATGAGGGATTGGTTCCGAATGTGAAAAGAAATGAAAATAATTGGAGAATTTTCGATGATAGAGATATTGATTGGCTAATCAGTCTATCATGCCTAAAAAAATGTGGAATGGGTATTAAGGATATGAAAATCTACGTGGATCTTTGTCTAAAAGGTCAATCAACAATTCCTGAAAGAAAGATGATGCTAGATAACCAAAAAGAAGATTTGTTGAATAGAATTTCCGAATTGAATGAATGTATTGAATTCATCGACACAAAACAAGAATTCTATGATAATGTCCTCATTGGAAAAATAAAATATTATAGTAATCTTATTAACGTAGATGATTGAAAAAATAAACAGCAACATTACCTAATATAATTAATTCGATAGGCACAAGTCTTAATGTAAATTTTGATATTGTAGAAGAAAATGATTTTCATGCGCTAGCATGTAAATATATGTTAGTACAAGAAACATAAAAGAGGTTACCAAACAGCCTGCCACTTTGGATGAAATCAAGAAAACTGCAGCTATTATGAATGGTGAGACTGCGAAATGTGGATTCATGCACTTCAAAGGGCTGGTGTGTTAAGAAATGGAGTAACACTTTTGCCTATTCCTAAATTGGGCGTGAGGTAATGTTTACTGTTTATAAATAAGGAACAATCGGTAAAGCCATGGTTTATTTGGAATCATCCGCATAAACTATAAGCAGCAAGTCAAAAAAGCTTGGTGGTGGGCATTGGTATCTGTTAACAAGATATTAGTTACACAATCAAGTCAGAAATTCCTGTTGTCCCATCGTATATTTCTCTTATATAAAGTAATAAAGGAAAAAGTTAGCCATGAAGGCCGCATTGAATAAATGGTTCGTCTCTTTGCAGATTGTTTATATTTAGACTCATTTGTTTTGGAAATGAGAGATGACGTACAATGAACAGTTCATGCTTGTGATAAAAGGTCAATTCTTAAAATATTGCCACCCTTTCAGATATTGAAGGGCATAATGAAGAGTTTTTTAAATTTTTTGCTTTGGATTTTAGAATATTGACTATGATAATTCTAAACGTTAGTATTCTCAAAGTTGTATTATATAAGTAATAGTTAAAAATATAAACACACACAACAAAGTTGGTACTAATAATAAAATGACTCAATAAAGAAGAATTAAGGTAGATGAGTTATTGGTGCATAATATTATTTATATTAAGTAATAATGTATTTTAAATTGAATTCTAATTATAAGGAGGAGTTAAACAAATGTATAGTATTTATGAAGATTTATATCAATTTAGTTCTTACGTACCACCAATAGATCTTACCTTTCATCAGTATCTTTTATTAGCTGATGAACCTGTATTGGTTCATACAGGGAGTGTTCAGCAAGCAGAAACTTTGGTTCCTCAGTTGAAAGAAGTTCTTGCTGGTAGAACACTAAAATATATTTTTATCTCACACTTTGAATCTGATGAATGTGGAGGTCTGTCACTAATATTAAAGCATTTTCCTGAAGCTAAGCCAATCTGTTCGGAAGTTACAGCAAGACAGCTGAGTGGCTTTGGTATTACAAATGATATAATAATTAAAAGACCAGGAGAAAAACTGATTTCCAATGGCTATGAGCTTGAATTTATCAATTACCCATCTGAAATGCATCTTTGGGAAGGATTATTGCTCATGGAAAACAAGCGTGGAATATTCTTCAGCAGTGATTTAGTGTTCAGTTTTGGAAATGCACACGGTACAGTAATAGAAGGTGATTGGCAGACAGAAATAGAGAATATTACACCGCAGCAAGTACCGGACCCTCAACAAAGAGCAAAGCTTCAGCACACTTTAATGCAATTAAATCCTAAATTTGTGGCTACTGGTCATGGCCCATGTCTTAAATTTTAGCTAAGTGAGACTTTTAACACAATGTTTTCATTGTGTTAGAGGTCTTTTTTAATGTAATCAATTCGAAGATTAAAAGGCATTTAAAACAACGTAGGTTCGTTGCACTTATAGCTTCTATTTTATTAACAATAATATAACTAGAAAATTTGAAAATAATATGAGTCCTAAATATCCATATCCACATTCGTAATCTATAATATTTATTTTTTATCTTCTAAACTTTGGTAACCAAAAACCCAGAATAATCATAATTCTATAATTAATTCAAGACTATTTTAAATTATCTAATTGCTAATTCGCACCTTTAAATTATTCCATGTGTGTTTTTGTCAAATCCCATATACAAAATTAAATATAACTATATGAAATATTATAATTATAAACGCTATCAATAGACATTTAAAAAAATGGTTCCTACACAATATAGAAACCACCTTAAAGCTTCTTAATTCAAGTCTTTCACTTTTTTGTTTCTGCTCACTTGACAGGTTAAGTTCTTTTTTGAATTAATATTATATTTATTTTCTTCTAAACCAAATATAGACCATCATCCTATGTCTTTCGATAGTTAAAATACATTTTATACCAGAAGTCTATCTATTCCTTTTTTTCTCGTAACATTCGTGATTCGGATTATTTTTTAACCGTTGAACATCACCTCTTACTGACCATGTTATATTATTTGTTCATCATAACTTTTTGTCGCAGAAAACTTATTTATGATATCCTAAAAAAATTTTTAAACATGCTTCTGGTTTCCAACAGTTCTTTGATAACAAGGGATGACAAAATTATATTGTCCCAAGTTTTCAATCGATATCATCTGCGTTTTCACTTCCATGCGGGTGCTGCCTTTCTTCTTTATATTTTTTATTGTAGTTCATTTTATATAAATCAAAGTATTACTAAAAAGTTATTTATTCTAATACATTCAAATCATTTTATAAATTACTGAATAATTTTTTAATAATTGAACAAATTGAAGGGGATTATTTTTAATATTTAGCAACTTTTCTCCCATTTCAGAAATAATATAATTAAGAATATTATTATTTTGTAAATCAATATTAAAATAGGTTAACAAAAAATCTTTTAGAAATTTTATTGGATTTTGCAACTCTCCACATTCTTCAAGATTTTTAAGGATATCTTTCCATAATTCATGTATTATTTCAAATACTTCTTGATCTGTTATTTTAAACAGAATGAATTTTAATCCCTCTACTACATTTAATTTCTTACTATTCGGATGAATAGTTTCTGGTATCATGATATAATTCTTGGGATTATTGATAATAAGAACTAAAAATTTAACATTGACTAATATGTATGAAATAAACTTCACTAACTCATCTTTACTCAATTGATTTATTTTCTTTGATAATAGATCATACGTTTTTTTCATCTTCTGAATTGAAAAAGATATTGACCCTTCATATTTATTCCTTGTTATCAATGAATCAAAGAACATTCCACTGTCATCATATGGCAGTTTTATTCTTGCTCCGATAGTTTTATGATCGACATTACTTTCAAATAACAAGATTTCAATTTTTTCTCTTAATTCATGTACAAGTTGTTCTGAATTATCATAGTTACTAAAATTATTTCTAATCACACTAAGTAACAAGAGAATCGTATTTAATCTTTGTAACCCATCAATTACTTCAAAATATCCATCAGACCCCTCATTTAATGTAATTGTACCAAGGAAACATTCTTTTAGTTCTTTTGAAGGGTTAGAATTCGCATATCCATCCTCCATATTCTTAAATAAGGCTAATACATGTTTGGTATCCCAAACATAATTCCGATGGTATTTAGGATTAACAAAAGAATAATTACTGAGTTTTTCAATAGGCAATAGTTCTGATTTAATTTCCATAAAATCCTCCTTAATTTATTGGTTTCATAATATAAATAAATTAAAGTTTACTTTCTGGGGAATTTATTTTTAATATTTTAGACTTATATAATTGGAGAAATTAAAAAAACAATATCTTAAAGATATTGCTTGTCAAAACTTATAATGGCCAATTAAAGAAATGGTAAATCTAATATTATTCTTAAGTTAATTTAAATTTATTACCAGAATTTATAATTTTCTCATAATCAATATTGGTATCCATTTTATCATTAATACCTTCTGCAATTTACAGAAGACTTTCTAATTTTTGTTTTTATTAATTCATTTTCATTATTTTAGTGGAAACGGCAGAAAATTAATTCTTGCAATAAAAAAAATTATTGCGTTTGTTTCATAGATTCAATAGTTATTTCTAAAGCTGCTCTTACCCACGGATGGCTTTCTTTTACTAAGTCAAAGTTTGGACCAGAATACAAAAAATTAGCTGTTCCTTCTAATAAATACCCAGTTCCTTTATATCTAAGACCTTGTACCTCTCGACTACCTATAGTAAGCTTAACTCTATTATTAGAGTCTACGTTCTTTTCTGTAGTTTTCATTCCGCCAACTGGTAGTAATAATTTATCATCTTCATTTACTTTTACAAAACTATTCCAAGTGTTAACTACATGTGGTTCATCTGTTCCTTCGGTTACTATTGCCACAATCCCATCTGATGGATGTTTTAATACTTCTAAAAATTTTTCATTTAGCATTATAAATTATCCTTTCATCAATAAATTAAAATCAAATTTCATATTACTAGTCTTACATAATTGACAATTATTATACTTTATTTTGTATAAGGCATTATTGCTTTCATTTTTCTATATTTTGTCTCGCTTTTTGTTCCTAAATTATTCTTTCACATTTTCTTTTGAAAAATAACCATCTAATTTCTGTTCCTATTAAGAAAACAAAAATCACACATACTAATAGGCATCATAAAGCCACTATGACTAAATAAGATAATTTTTAAATTATCTGAAGGACTCAATTAGCTCTTTATAATTTGAACAAAACGGAGATTTTTAGTTGAGTAAAATAAGAATAAATAATCGGAAAGAAATATTTCTATAATTAATACAATAAGAAATAATAAGAAGGCTAAAATGATGTAAATAAAATGTATGAAGATCTTCAGATTAATTAATCTACACATTTCAAATTAATAATCGAATGTGGATTAAATAATTTGATTATAACTAAAAATGGACATGTTAATTAATCTGAATTTTAATGTAATAAATAATTTGATAAACTGCAATAGACCTTCTACACAAGCCAAATAACATCATCCATGACTCTTTATATAAATATGACTAATATCGCCTACCCATTTTTGAATAATATTTTTCGCAAAGATATTTGTAACAATACATCATACTTATGGTTTTATACTCTTACACAATATTAGTACTTCTGAATAGTTTATAATTTTTCATAAGTATTTTTTAATAATAATGCATCCTTCTCTACAAGAGGTCCTTCTAAAATAACACATCCTTTGACATTATAATCTTTTATTGCTTTTAAGCATTCTACATAATTGAAATCACTTTCTGATAAGGAGAGATGGTGTCTCTCTCCTCTTTCATTATAATTTATTCCACCCATATGAATGTGTAAATCATCTAAAGTCGACCTACCAAGCTCATTAAATACGTATTGAAGTATTTTTGCAAAATCGTCATAATTTTTTAATGAACCATTTCCTCTTGCATGAATATGAGAAAAATCAATACACAATTTGCAGGATTTCACTTCTCTACAAAGTGAAACTAATTCTTCAAGTGTCCCAAACTGTGTACCTTTTCCAGTGGTTTCAAGCCTGTAATCCACTTCTTTATATGGAAGTTTTAGCAAGTTTTCTTTAATAGTATTGTACGTTTCCTCCTTTGAATCTTTTAAATAATATCCAGGATGAAATATTAAGCTTCTCCCTTTAACTTTCGCTAACCCTTCCATTGCCTTTGTAATTCTTTCCATTGATTGTACTTGTTTTTCAATTTCATCTGCATTTAAATTTATATAATGTGCTCCATGAGCTGACAGATAAAAATCATTATCTAACTTACTTTTTAATATTATATCTCTATTTTTCTCTGTAACATTAACATTTCTTACAAAAAGAAGTTCCATTGCATCTAATCCGATTGATTTTGCATAATGAATTCCTGAAGCATAGTTAATATTTTTAATTCCGCTGCCTATTGGTAATCCTGATATTCCAAATAATAATTTATCCATTAAAGTCATCTCCATTGTACTTTTACTGTGCTTACAAAATTATAGTAATGTCTCTTACAGGTGAACCATCAGCATTTAAAAGCTGACAAATTAATATAAACAAGCTAATACAACTTCATCTAAGTTTGTAATGTTTTCAATAATATTCATATTCTTTCTTTAAAATAGCTTCAATGCCTATTCCTTAGAAATTAAATTGTAATAAACATTCAGCTGTTTGCCTTTAAATATTATTTTCCCAATATTTATATCAGCCAATTTTCAAATTAAATAATATATATACCATTCTTCTCGTTATTTTCAACGGTATTGCTTTTATTGTCTTCCAAACTTTAGTAACCAGAAAATCAAAATAAAATTGTAATATATTCTACAAATATAATTTTAAAAAATCTATTGTCCAAAATCAATGACTTGTTTTTTACAAACAGTTTGAAAGATATTATAAATTTGATAGAACTAGGTACCATTTCCAAATATAAAAGAAATAATTAAATGTCTTGATTCATCTAGTTTTTTTGTTAATGGTACTGTACCGATTATCTTTCCATTATTTAATGCTATACCACCGGAATTTATTGTAATACCAGGGTATTCATGCCGATAGTCTGAATAAAATTGAATATTGCCCATTTCTGAAAAAGTTTTATTATCAGTAAGTCTATAGTTGTGTATCTTAAACAAATCGTGCAATGAAGTAATTTTTCTTTCCACGTCTTAAAACAATGTATTGACTTTCAATCGCAATATTTTTAGTGATAACAAATTCTAAATCATTTACTTTATCTCCATTAATCGTAACAGAATTGTTACTAACAAATTCACGTGCTTCTCGTTTACTTTTTGCTGCACCGACATTAACTAGGAAATCTAAAATAGACACTTCCTCTGTTAATTCTACAGATGGTAAACCTTTAAATCCTTCTTCTATTTCATGTACATTTAAATCTCTAATTGCTCCACTAAATAAGCTATTAGTTATTTTCACTGCTTCCTGCAAAGCATTTTCACCGTGAACTAACGTAACCACTTCATGTGCCAATTGTTTTTGTGCTTCTCGTAAATGCGGTTGTGTTTTCACCAATTCCTCTAGAGCATTTATTTTTTCATGAGATAGGAATGTAAAATATTTCAAGAATTTTACTACATCCTCATCACTTGTATTTAAGAAAAATTGATACATTTCATATGGAGTTGAGAGATTACTATCTAACCAAATAGCTCCCCCTGCAGTTTTTCCAAATTTCGTTCCATCTGATTTTGTGACAAGTGGTATTGTTAAACCAACTGCTTTGACATCAGCACCATTCATTTTTCTTATCAGTTCTAAACCTGATGTGATATTTCCCCATTGATCACTTCCACCAATTTGAAGCTTACAACCCTTATTTTGAAATAAATGTTGAAAATCCATGGCCTGAATAATGGTGTAAGTAAATTCAGTAAATGAAATACCTGTATCTAATCTTTTGGCAATCGTGTCTTTGGCTAACATATAATTGATACCAAAATGCTTTCCAAAATCTCGAAGAAAATCAATGACAGAAAGATTTTTAGTCCAATCATAGTTGTTAACTAATATAGCAGCATTATCACCTGAATCAAAATTTACAAATTGAGATAATTGATTTTTAATCGCTTGAGACCAATTTAAAACAGTGTCAAGAGAATTTAAAGAACGTTCGTTGGCTTTACCACTAGGGTCTCCAATTAAACCTGTAGAGCCTCCTACAAGTGGTAGTGGCTTATGACCAGCTAACTGAAATCTTTTTAACGTTAAGATAGGCAATAGTGAACCTACATGTAAACTATCAGCAGTAGGATCAAAACCACAGTATAAAGTCACCATTTCAGTATTCAATAACTCATCTAGAGTTTCTAAATCTGTACAATCGTTAATTAAACCACGCCAGGTTAAATCTTTTAATAATTCATTTTTCATATATTTCTCTCCTTTTTTTATTTATTTTATCATATATTTATATGATATTTTGCCAAAAAAGCAATGTGTTTTTTTCGAATAATTTATATAAAAAAAACGCCCTTAAATTCTAAGGACGTAATTTACGTGGTACCACCCTAGTTCACTTTCGTGCACTCGTTTATATAACGGTTTTATCCGTCTACAGTTTTTTCTGTAGAAGCTCATGGGTGTAATTCGTTATTCATTCGTCTTAGTTTTCACCAACCACTAAGTCTCTAATTACGAACTCCATAACTACTAAATCCAATCATCACTTATATTAAATAATTATTTAACTAATTTAACTAATTCAACTAATTGAATTTAACTAATTCAACTAATTGAATTTAACTAATTCAACTAATTGCCCATTCGCAACACCAGCTGCATTGCCCTCATCAATATCAACATGCATTTCAAGTGCAAAATCATCGCGTACTCTTACTAATACATGATCAAATATAAGCCCTCTATCTCCAAGTACCTTAACCATTATAAGGTCTTTATCATTTACACCAAATTCTTTAGCGTCTGTTGTATGCATATGAACATGACGGCTAGCGACAATCACACCTTTTGAAATTTCAACTTCACCTTTTGGACCAACAATTTTAGCGCCAGGAGTTCCTTCAATATCACCTGAATCTCTAACTGGTGGCATAACTCCTAAAACAAAAGAATCAGTTTTAGATATTTCAATTTGAGTTGCTTTTCTGACTGGTCCTAATATACGAAGACCTTTTAAAGTCCCTTTAGGCCCAACAACATCTACTTTTTCATTAGATGCAAATTGACCAGGTTGTGAAAGATCTTTAAATTTTGTTAATTCATATCCTTCACCAAATAACGTATTTAAATCCTCTTGACTTAAATGTACATGACGATTACTCATCGCGATTGGAAATTGTGTTTTCATTTAATACCTCCTATAAATAAAAAACGCCCTTAAATTCTAAGGACGCATTGTTTGCGTGGTTCCACCCTAGTTCACTTTCGTGCACTCGTTTAGATAACGGCTTTAACCGTCTACAGTTTTTCTGTAGATGCTCATGGGTGTAATATCATTAATTCATTGTCTTAGTTTTCACCAAACACTAAGTCTCTGAAAGCTTGAAATAATGATTTGACCAATCAACGCAAATATTTTACCTTCATTAATATAATACAAATAGACGAAAATTTCAATACTATTTAGTTGAATTTCTCCAAATAATATTATGTGGTAGGATGACGTTAACATTATCTATTGCTTCTTCATTCATTAATTTAGTCAATAAACGCATTGAAACTGCACCTATATCATAAATTGGATTATCAATAGAAGTTAACGTTGGTCTTGCCATCTTTGAATATTTTGTATTTTGAAATCCCATTATTTCTAATTCATTAGGGACATTCATACCTAAATCACACGCTGCATTAATCATAGATGCTGCGATTGAATCACGAACAACGATTGCTGCTTCTGGTTTGTTTTCTTTAAGGTATTCTTGGAAGAATGGATAATTAACTACTAAACGTCCTGATGTACGAATGATTTTCGGAGTCAAATTTGCTTCTTCCATTGCCTTATTATATCCACGTTCCTTCAAAGTATTTACAGAATAAGCACTTCTTGTTGATACTAACAAAATATCTTTTTTCCCTTTTTTGATGAAGGATTTTGCCGCTTCATAAAAAGCAGACTCAAAATCAATAGATACAGATGGAATTAGGTTTCTCTCTTCTTTGACATTGCATAACACAACAGGAACTGCAGATTCTCCAATTTGTGTAATATTTCTTTCTTGCAATTCATCATTTAAATAAATAATTCCATCTACTTGAGCTGCATAGACCTCTTGCCAGATTTCATCTTCAACTTCAACTTCACTATTTGTTACTTTTAATAACACTGTGTAATCATATTTTCTGGCTATATCAATGACACCATTAATCATTTCAGCAACTGATGCACGCGATACATCAGGTACAATTAGTGCAACGGTTGTCGATTTACGACTAGCAAGTCCTCGAGCAATCGCGTTTGGCCGATATCCTAATCGATTAATCGCATCTAATACTCTTTCTCTTGTTGCGGGTTTAACTTTTTCTGGATAATTTAGTACACGTGAAACAGTAGCTAAAGATACATCTGCTTCACTAGCTACATCATATATGGTTGTTTTGGTATTTTTTAAATCAATCATTTGATTCACCGCCTTTTTTTTTACAAAACCTTTTCTAACTATTATAATAAAAAATAGTCATATTTACAATAGTTAAGACGCTAATTAATGAAAATATTTTCATTTGTGAATAAATGTTAAAAAATCTTTAAATTCTTCAAAATTCATTTGTTGGTTCGCATCCGACAAGGCTATCTTTGGATTTGGATGAATTTCTGCCATGATACCATCACACCCTGCAGCTAGTGCTGCTTTGGCTAATGGTGCTAAAATGTCCTTTCTACCAGCTGCATGCGATACATCAACAATGACTGGTAAATGAGTTTCATTCTTTAGAATAGGGACCGCAGAAATATCTAATGTGTTTCTTGTCGCATTTTCAAAAGTTCGTATACCACGCTCACATAAGATAACATTCGTATTTCCTTGAGTGATGATATATTCAGCAGATAGTTTAAATTCCTCAATTGTAGCTGAAAAACCGCGTTTTAAAATCACTGGTTTATTCACTTTTCCTACTTCTTTTAGTAAACTAAAGTTATGCATATTACGCGCACCTATTTGAATAATATCTACGTATTCAAGTGCATATTGAAGTTGTTCTTTATCCATTACTTCAACTACAGACAATAATCCATATTTCCCGGTAATTTTATGCATGATTTTTAAACCATCTACTCCTAATCCCTGAAAATCATAAGGAGATGTGCGAGCTTTAAAAGCACCACCTCGTATAAATTTTATTCCTTGTTTAACAAGAAGCTTTGCTGTTTCTTCTAATTGGTCTTCACTTTCTATTGAACATGGTCCAAAAATAAAGGTTTTATCAATGCCACCAATAACTGCATCATTAATCGTAATAATAGTATCCTCTTGTTTCATTTTACGAGAAACAAGCAATTCAGATTGCGTTTCGTTTTGTTGAAGAGTTGCAGTTGCTTTAAATATTTCCTTAAATAGGTGAATAATGGTACTATCTGAAAATGGCCCCGCATTATCTTTAACAATAGATTCTAAGATTTGTTGTTCTCTAATAGGGTCATATATAGGATACCCATGAATTTGTTTTTCCTTACCAATTTTAGATGCAGCTCTTGCTCTTTCGTTTAATATTCTTAATAATTCTTGGTTTATTAAATCTATTTCTTTTCTTAAATCTGCTATTTCGTTCATTTCATTCCATCCTTTATTACCAGTTAAAAAACAGTAAATATGAAATATCTACTGTTTTTCTAAAATTTCAGTTGTGGGCTCTTGATTAAAAGATAAATAACCCTTCACCTTGTCATATAAATTTTTAATTTCATCGAAAATACGGCTTAATATTTCATCTTTGCTTGAAGTTGTTATATAATTTTTTAACTCTTCAATTTTATTAAATACACTGTCGCGTACTTCTTCTACATTAATATGCTTGGCTTTATCAGCAAGTTCATCTAATTTTGTCATCGCAACTTTTCGCATATCTTCTCCAGTTTTAGGAGTTAATAAAGCAACAACTAATCCACCAACTACTGCGCCTTTTATAAAATCTTTTAACATGGAATTCAACTCCTCATCAAAATTTAAAATATTGAATAATTTAGGTAAATCTCGAACAGAATCTATTTTATTAAGTAAAAATAGCGATGATACCATCCCTTTAGGATATTTCTCTACAATTTTTAATATATCTGCAAATTTTTGATTAAATAATTCTAAATGTTGCCCAGTTATATTCAATTCATTAAAAAATTGTTCTGTATCAGTTAATTTACTTGTAAATAATGAAACCATGCGATCTAATTCTTGAAATGATGTTTCCGCCACTCGAATAGTGATATCTGCTTGCTTTAATGTGTTACGGTAATTTTCTAAAAATCTTGCTCCAAAATACGTAATAGCGATGACACAAGCTATCAATACTAGACCTAAGGTTATATACACGATATTTAACAACATTTTCACCTACTTTATCTTTAACCAGATTACATATTCATTATACATTAAAATGGAGGATTTTTTAAGATGATTTATCAAAATTATCATTATTTTTTAACGATTCTAGGTATATTGCGCAATATTTATCGATATCGCCTGCTCCCATAAATAGGATGACAGTGTTTTTATAGGTTTTAAAGCGCTCAATATAACTATTATCATTAATCACTTCACAGTTATTTATTAATTTTTTTAAGTCATACACTGAAATAATTTGATTATGTTCTCGTGCTGATGAGAAAATCTCTCTTAAATAAACTTGATTGGCCATTTTTAATGCGGAAGCGAATTCATTTAAAAAGGATATAGTTCTAGTATAAGTATGGGGTTGAAAATAAATTACTATTTTCTTAAAAGGATATTTCGCAGATACGGCTTCTATTGTCGATTGAATTTCTTTAGGATGATGTGCATAATCACTAATAACCACTTGGTTTTGAAAAATATGTTCCTCAAAACGGCGTTTGCTTCTTTTAAAATTAGCTAGTGCTTGCTTCATGTCATCCATATTATTAGTGAATATCGAAGAACAAGAGAGTGCCGCGAGAGAATTATAAACGGAATGCACTCCAAATAATGGTATTTTTATTTTTCCAATAAACTTGTATTTAATGTATAAATCATAATAAGTAAAATGATTATCATTGCTCATGTTATCAGCATAGTAATCATTTTCATGATTAATTCCATAAGAAATTTGTTGTTTATCATCTGGAATAATCTCTTTTAATAAACTGTCATCACCATTATAAACAACAATTTCAGATTGTTGTACAAATTGTTTAAAGGCATTTTGTACATCATAAATATCTTTGTAATAATCGGGATGGTCATAATCAATATTAGTAATGACAGCAACTTTTGGAAAATAATAAAGAAAATGTCTCATGTATTCACATGCTTCAAAGACAAACAAATCACTTTGACAACTACCCCCACCTTGACCATCACCAATTAAATAATTAATTGGTTCTTTAAAAGATAATATTTGTCGAATTAAATTGGTTGTCGTTGTTTTTCCATGTGAGCCACTAATTGCAACCGACTGAAACATTTGACTCAATTTCCCCAAGTACTCAAAATAAGTATATATCTCACAATCGAGGCTTTCTGCTTTAGAATGTTCTTTATTATTAATAAATGCATTTCCAACAATAATAATTTGTCCCTTTTTAATATTTTCTTCATCAAATGGTAATATTTTAATCGCTTTAGCTTCTAAATTCCGACTCGTAAAAAAATCATCTAATACATCAGACCCTTGAACTAAATGTCCATAATCAACTAATAAACATGCTAAGGAGCTCATACCTGCACCCTTAATTCCAATTAAATGATAAACCGACATAATAGCCCTCCTTATTCATTCTTAATATATTTATATTAAATTATGTGTATTAGGTTCAAAAAATGATGAAAATCAATCACTAATAAAAAAAACATCAACTACTATAGCTGATGAATAGATGAAAAGGACGCTTTAAAAGCGCCCTAAAAATTAATCATACTTTCATATTCGTCCAAGGACATTAAGACATCACGAGGTTTACTTCCACTTTGTTGTGGCCCTACGATATTATATTTCTCCATCATATCAATCATTCTTGCAGCTCTATTATAACCTACTTTAAATTGTCGTTGTATTTTAGAAGCACTAGCTTCACCTAATTCAATGACAAAACGAACAGCGTCATCAAACAAAACTTCTTCATAATCGACCATGAATTCATTTTCTTTTTTAACTAAATCTTCACCTGTAAATAAGTACACAGGTGACATTTGCTCCTTAACAGAATTAGTAATTTTCTCTATTTCTTCATCACTAATGAATGAGCCTTGTAATCTTTTTAATTGCGGTTTTCCATTATCAGATAACAACATATCACCCTTACCTAATAATTTTTCAGCTCCTACTTCATCTAAAATAATCCGTGAATCAATTGAAGATGCTACTTTAAATGATATTCGTGTAGGTATATTGGTTTTTATAGTTCCCGTTATAATATTAGTAGATGGTCGTTGAGTGGCAACAATCAAATGTATACCTGCTGCACGTGCTAGTTGAGAAATACGTTGGATATATTCTTCAACTTCAGCAGCAGCAACTATCATCAAATCAGCTAACTCATCTATGATAACGACAATATAAGGTAATTTAGGTAAATCTTCAACACTACGATTGCGCTTAATATTATAGCTCTTAATATCCCGTGCTCCTGCACTTTCGATTAATTCATAACGTCTATCCATTTCTTCTGTTAACCACTTTAAAGTTGCAGTAGCAATTTTTGTATCACTAATAACAGGCGTTAATAAATGAGGAATATCTCGATACATACTAAATTCAACTTTTTTAGGATCAATTAATACTAATTTGACCTCATCAGGAAAAGCATTATATAAAATACTAATGATAATTGAATTAATGCAGACACTTTTTCCCGAACCAGTTGACCCAGCGATTAAACTATGTGTCATATTACTGATATCTGAAAACACTGGTTCACCTGTAATGTCTAATCCTAATGCAATCTTTAATGGTGATTTAAACGCTTTATAAGAATGACTATCAAGTATCTCTCGTAATCTAACCATTCGAATTTCTTGATTAGGAACCTCAACTCCTACCGTACTTTTTCCAGAAATCGGTGCTTCAATACGAATATTACTCGCTGCAAGTCTTAATTTGATATCATCCTGTAATGCCGTAATTCTACTTACTTTTATTCCAGGATCAGGTTCTATTTCATAGCGAGTAACGGAAGGACCTTGTGTATAGTTTACCGTTTTAGCACCTATTCCAAAACTTTCTAATGTTGAATCTAATATCTTCATTTGATTTTCTATCCACTCAACATCATCTTGAATAAAAGTAGTGCCCTCATGTAATAAATCTAACGATGGAAAAACATATTGATCCAAATTATGATGATTTATCTTGGTTTCCTTCGTTTTTGATTTTAAATTAACATTTAATTCTTGATCTAATTCTTCTTTTATATTAATGAAATCATTTTTTCCTCTAGTAATTGTTTCATCTTTAAATTGAACAGTATTTAGTTTTTGTTCTTTATTATTTACACCATTTTTCTTAATAGAACCAAAGGGTTCTTCTACATATTTATCATTTTCATCAGTATAGTCATCTTCGGCAAATAGTTTTTTTAATTCTGCCTTTAATCCTTTATGTTCAACATGATGCTCATATACATCAACATTTGAATTAAAATTCATTTCTTTACGATTATTTTGAATAGCGTCAAAATCGTCAAAGAATGTCACTTTACTATTGTCATCATATGAAGTAACAATATGTTGATTATCATCAATTTCAATTTCTTCTTCATATATAATATTGATTTTACTTGGATCTGTATTTACTATTTCATCTTCATTGTAATTTTCTAAAGACGGATTCATTTCTTCTTTAAATGTGGTATTGTGCATATGTGGAACAGAAGTGGTATTTTTTTCTGTTTCTGTTTGATTTTTTGCTTGTTTATTGCGATTATTTAATAAATTAAATTCATAATATTCATGTCCAAATTGATTTTTTAACTCTTCTTGTTTTAATTTTTTATCTTGGCGTAAGAAATCGTATTGTTTCCCAATTTTTCCTTTACTTGATGTAACAGGAAATGTGGAGTGATCCTCTACCTTACCTCGCATAGGTGATAAAAAAAATATTTGTCTTTTATCAAGTTCTTTTCTATCTATTTTTGCCCTGTTTTTTACAACACTAAAAAACGCATCATTTTCTTCATTTAAATCCTCATCTGTGATGAGCGGTTTAATAAATTTTTCGCGTTTACGTTTGTTTAGATTTGATATATTATTTTTTTTACCTTTAGTTTTATCACTCATAAAATCACCCACAACAATATAGGTCCATATTAATATCATTTTATCATATTCTTTAATAATATTCACTAAAAAAAGGTAAATTCAAGGGAATCAATTAAAATTGATTCCCTTAAGTCCAATTATTTTACAGTATCTAAAAATCTTATTATCTCCATTTTTGTTTTTCTTAATTTGCTGACGAAAGAACCAATTAATTTATTGTTTCGAAAAACTAAGAAACTTGGAATACCATAAACATTATTTTCAATACATAAATCGATATATTCATCTCGGTCGACATGTACAAATTCCATTTCAGGATACATTTTTTCAATTTCACCTAAAAAGGGTTCAATATACCGACAATCAGAACACCATTTAGCGGTAAAAATAAATACAGTGTTTTTGTTTTTCAAATTCGCAAATTGTTCTGTTGATTGTAACTTTATCATTTCATCACCTATTATCATTTAATTTTAGTTCATTTTTACCGGTTAACATTTGACCATATAATAATTTACCAATATGTTCAAATATTTCAGTTCTTTTCACCACGTTATTTGTAAAAATTCCAACAGCTCCCTCATCATGTTTAACATCTCTTTTTTGAGCATATATATCCATGACATCCCCTAATTCTTTTCCTTTATAAATTTCTTTAGCCACTTCATTGGGCAAAAGAATTCGAGTTCCACCTGCTAAATAGACTTTATTCTTTTCATCAACTAAAGCACCATAGCTAATCACTAATAATCCATACGATGTTTGTTGCACACCGCCCTCAAGACCAATACCTATATTTCCAAAGCGTTTTGCCCCTAAAGCTCTATTAAGTGCACCACGCATGGTTTCTTCATCACTAATAGGCTGATCAGAAACTTTACTACTAACCGCAATTCCGACCACTTCATAATCCTTAAAGATATTTTTTATCGCATTGATCTTTACTTCATTAGATGACCCCACAATAACTTTTAAATCAGACATTTTCCCTAATCGTATTTAATGTCGTTTGGTCCATCGCTTTAACTAACTTAATTAACATTTCTTTAGCAGCAGCATAATCATCGATATGAATCATCGATGCATGAGAATGAATATATCGCGAACAAATTCCTACTAATATAGATGGTACGCCATCACCTGATGTATGTATTTTACCAGCATCGGTTCCACCTGCAGATACAAAATATTGATAAGGGATATGGTGGGTTTCAGCCATGTCTAACATGAATTCACGCATACCACGGTGGGTAATATAAGATTTGTCATGTATTCTTAATAATACACCTTTACCCATTTGGCCAAACTCTGTTTTATCACCTGTAATATCATTGGCAGGAGAGGCATCTAAAGCAAAGAAAACATCGGGGTTAATCATAGAAGCAGCTGTCCCTGCACCTCTTGTACCGACCTCTTCTTGGACTGTAGCCCCACTAAATAAAGTATTAGGCAATGTTTCATCTTTTAATTCTTTTAATAATTCTATCGCAAGACCACAACCATAACGGTCATCCCATGCTTTAGCAATGATTTTCTTCTTGTCAGCTGTAAAAGTAAAATCCATATACGGTGTAACAAAGATACCTGGAATAACACCTAATTCCTTTGCATGTGAAGGACTATCAGCACCGATATCAATTAACATTTGTTTAACATCTGGTTTATCTCCACCACCTAAATGAGGAGGAGTCGACGCAATTATACCATAAATTGGTCCATTCAATGTATGTACAACTAATTTTTGCGCTTGTAGTACATTAGGTGACCAACCACCTAAAGTTTGAAATTTAAGCATACCATTCTCGGTTATTTTTGTAACCATGAACCCTACTTCATCCATATGACCAGCCACCATTACTTTTGGTCCATTACTAATGCTCTGTTTGACACCGAAAATACTGCCTAACTTATCTTGAATAATTTCATCGGAGTATTTTATTAATTGCTCCCTCATAAATTTCCTAACATCATGTTCAAAACCGGGTGCACCATGTAGAGTGGTTAAAGTTTTGAACAATTCAATTGTTTCCTGATTCATTTCATCACCTCTATTAATTATTTATTTTATTGTACTACATAATTTTCCATTATTAAAGATATTAACTGATAAAAATAAACTTCTATTCCTCAATTATCATTTAATATGAAATTTTTCATGTTTTTTTACATTCTATTATTAGGAATAACTATTTATACTATACAAAAAAATAACTAGTGAAACCATATAATTCATGATTTCACTAGTTATTTATAATACTTTACTTAAAAATTCTTTTGTTCTAATTTCTTTTGGATGGTTAAACAGTTCTTCAGGTGTACCTTGTTCAATAATTTGTCCGTTATCCATAAAAAGTACACGGTCTCCTACTTCTCTTGCGAATCCCATTTCATGTGTGACAACAACCATTGTCATCCCCTCGTTTGCAAGTTCTTTCATTACATATAATACCTCACCGACCATTTCAGGGTCTAAGCTAGAGGTAGGTTCATCAAACAGCATAACTAAGGGATTCATGGCAAGAGCTCGGGCAATCGCAATTCGTTGTTTTTGTCCACCTGATAGTTGAGCGGGATAAGCATCTATTTTATTTTCCAACCCGATTCTCTTTAGCAAAGTTAACGCTAATTTTCGACTATCTTCTTTAGACAGTTTTAATAACTTTCGTGGTGAGAAAGTGATATTTTCTAACACAGTCATATGGGGAAATAAATTAAATTGTTGAAATACCATTCCCATTTGTTGTCTTACCTGATTAATATCCACTTTTTTACCAATGATTGATTTATTTTGAAAGAGGATATCTCCTTTAGTAACTGTTTCAATTAAATTTAAGCATCGTAATAAAGTACTTTTTCCAGAACCGCTCGGTCCTATCACAACGACGACTTCACCTTGTTTTATTTCTTCTGTAATACCGTTTAAAACTTCATGTCTACCAAAATATTTATGTAAATTCTGAATTTTAATCACTAACTTTCAACCTTCTTTCCGCAACACCTAATATTTTAGATAATGTGAATGTCAAGACAAAATAAATTATTGCCGCTACTATTAGTGGTTGAAATGGAAGGAACGTATTTCCTCTTACTGTATTGGCTTTATACATTAAATCTTGAATACCTATTATAGAAACAATCGAAGATTCCTTAATTACAGTTACAAACTCATTTCCAAGAGCGGGGAGAATGTTTTTAAATGCTTGAGGAAAAATGATATATATCATAGAAGTGATATGTTTGTGACCTAATGATCTGGCTGCTTCCATTTGCCCCTTATCGACTGCTTGAATACCTGCACGGATAATTTCTGAAATGTAGGCTGCACTATTAATAGATAATGTGATGATTCCTGCGATAAAATCTCCGGATATTTCACCTACTAAAGGTAACTTTAAATCTGGAAAACTCAACCCCACTTTAGGTAATCCGTAGTATATAATATAGAGTTGGACTAATACAGGTGTCCCCCGAATAAATTCTACATAAGCTGATCCTAAAGTTTTCAGAATTTTATTTTTTGATAATTTCATTAATGTTATAACGACACCAAAAACAACCCCTAATATCACCGTAAAAAAGGCTAACACTATGGTTATAATGGTTCCATCAATATAAAATTGATGATATTTTCCTAAAAATGAAAAATCCATCTTGCTTAATCCCCAGATTATTAAGCCAATTAATATAGCGATGATAACTGCATATTGCGATAAATCTATCAATTTCTTTTTATAAAATGTAAACCAATTTGACATTTAAATTCCCTCCATACAAACTGATTGACTAGGTTAACCTAGTCAATCAAATTAATTATCTACTTCCTCATTCGCTGTTGCGACATATTGTTCGATTAAATTATTTTGAATCAATCTGTCTAATGTCTGATTGATAGCGTCTGTTAATTCAGAACTTCCCTTTTTAACTGCGATAGCTGACCCAGTATCAGTTTGTTCTAAAGTAATACTACTAACCACTAAATCATTATTTACCGCAACATAATTATCAGCCACTGGTTTTTCTAAAATAACCGCATCGACATCATTATTTTCTAATTGAAGAATTAAATCAGGAATTTTAGCCATAGTTTTAACCGATGCTCCTGCAATTCCGTTTGCGATATCAACTTGTATTGAACCTTGCTGAACGCCAATTTTTTTACCGTTTAAAGCATCGAGTGAAGTGAGAGTTAATTCATCACTTTTTCTAACCACTATTGTTTGTACGGCTGTATAATAGATTTCAGAAAAATCAACATTTGCCTCTCTATCAGGTGTAGGTGTCATACCGGCAACTACAAAATCAATATTTCCCGCATCTAAGGCATTTAGTAACCCCCCGAAATCCATGTCTTTCACGACTAGTTGTACACCTAAATCATCAGCAACTTGTTGGGCAATATCAATATCAAAACCAACAATTGTGTCTTTTCCATTCACTTCTTTATGGAATTCATATGGTGGATAATCGGCACTTGTGCCTAAAACAATTTTCCCTTGTGCTTTGATTCTTTCTAAACTATTTGTATAAGTTGTTTTATTGCCACATGCACTCATGGTAACAGTTAAAAAAACTATTAATAATAAAGAAAATATTTTAATTAAATTTTTTTTCGTCATTCTTCTTTCTCTCCTACTTCATATCAAAAATGTTATACTAAAAACTATTAGATTGTTCACTTTATTAAACTAAACTATTAGCATGAAAATGATTATAGTTTATTAATACTAATTTGTCAATAACTTTTTATTAAACTTTTTTTGGAAATTTTCATCGTTTAACTATTAGTTATTTATTTAAATTGAAGAAAAAATGAAAATGTTTTCATCTAGAAATTCATATCCTTTGCATATATTTTTCATCGAAGTTAAAATTAAAGAAAGGAGTGATGATATGTTAACTATTATAAATAATCACACTAATCCTTATTACAATTTAGCTTTAGAGGAGTATGTTTTTAAATATTTAAATCAAACAGATGATTTTATTCTTCTCTATCAAAATGAACCCTCAATTATTATTGGTAGAAATCAAAACACTATTGAAGAAATAAACAGTTTTTATGTTAAAAAAAATAATATTAGTGTTGTAAGACGCATTTCTGGAGGTGGAACCGTTTATCATGATTTGGGTAATTTGAATTATTCATTTATTACATCAAATGAAAAAAGTAGTGTCCATAACTTCAAAAAGTTTACAACACCCATTATCCATGCCTTAAATGAATTAGGGATTCCAGCTCTATTCTCAAGTAGGAGTAATATTACTGTTGAAGGCAAAAAAATTTCTGGTAATGCGCAAAGTTATTATAAAAATAAAATGCTTCATCATGGAACCATACTATTTGATTCCGATTTAGAAATGGTCACAAAGGTCTTAGATGTAAAATTAGATAAGGTAGAATCAAAAAGTATTAAATCTGTTAGAAGTCAAGTGGCTAACATTCTCCCTTATTTAAAAAAAGTCATCACAATGTCTGAACTTAAAGATCAATTACTTAAATTTATCTTACAATCAGGTGATATTACAAATTACATCTATACATTAACTGATATTGACAAAGAAAAAATTAATCAGTTAATGAATGATAAATATTTAACTTGGGAATGGAACTATGGAGAATCACCAGAATTTCAGATACAAAAAACAAGACATTGTCAAAGTGGAATAATTGACATTTTCTTAAATGTCATCAATGGAACAATAAAAAAATGCATTATTGATAGTGATTTCCTTACTAAAAATGATACAACAGAAATAGAAAATCTATTGCTAAATAATTTTTTTGAAGAAATGATAATTAAAAATTTATTGTCCGAAAAATATGCATCGCAAATTCTTGTTGATGATATCATAAATTGTTTATTTTTTTAGTAGAATTATTTACATATTTTGCACCTAATGATAATATATAGTTACAACATTAGGAGGTTCAATAAATGCGTAAATTAAAATTACTGTTACCCATTATTCTAATACCAATACTAATATTGCCTTATTATTTTCTTGATACAAAGTATTTTGTTAATATTTTTGGTTGTGGATGTAATGAAGGTTTTAATGCGAACGATTTACGGAAAGTCATCTTTCTATTATTTGCCATATTCGCTATAACAATTAGTGTTGTAATGTCTATTAAATTCACTAACAAACTAATTAGCGTTATATATATAATCTCTGTCATTATTTTAAATATATTTTATTGGAATTACGTTTCGATAACATTTATGTGGAAATAAACAACAAAAACACTATCCAAGAATAAAGAACTTGGAAAGTGTTTTTTTACTATTATTATTTTAAATAATGTATCGGTTTATCAATAGATGAATGGGTTGCCTCGGCGATTGTTTCAGAAAAAGTTGGATGCGGATGGATACTATTTGCGACGTCATATATTGTGCCTTCAAGTTCCATTGCAACAACTATTTCGGAAATCATGTCTGTTGCGTTTGGTGATAGAATATGAACTCCCAATATTTCCCCATATTTTTTATCCGCTATTACCTTAACAAAACCATCAGGTTCGCCTTCGGCTAAAGCTTTTCCGTTTGCGCTCATCGGAAAGGTACCGACTTTTACATCATATCCCGCTTCTATAGCTTGTTTTTCGGTTAATCCTACAAATGCTACTTCAGGTGATGTATAAATACCTGAGGGTACTTTGTTGTAATCTATTTTTGCAGGATGTCCTAAAATATTTTCAACTGCAACTATTCCTTCAAATGATGCAACATGCGCTAGCATGTATTTTCCATTGACATCACCAATGGCATAAATGCCCTTTACGTTGGTTTCACATTTTTCATTGGTTTTAATAGCTCTTCTATCCATCTCAAGACCTAGATGCTCTAAATGGTCTGTATTCGGTCTTGTGCCAATGCTTACTAAAATTTTATTAGCTGGATAAAATACTATTTTATCATTAACGAGTACATCTAGTCCATTATCTTTGATTTCTTTAACATCCACACCTGTCAAAATATTAATACCTTTTTGTTTTAACATTTTTACAATCATCGAACGAATTTCACTATCAACGTTTAATAGGATATCTGGAGCTTTTTCAAGAATTGTAACATTTACATCTAATTCATTAAATAAGGTCGCAAATTCAACTCCGATAACACCACCACCAATAATGACTAATGTTTTTGGTATCTCTTTAATATCGAGAATTTCTTTACTTGTTATAACTAAATCTTTTTTAATTCCTTCTATTGGTGGTATAAATGGTGATGCTCCTGTTGCGATTATCAAATTTTTTGTATTTAATTTTTCTCCATTAACCTCTATTGTATTTTTATCAATTATTTTACCTTCACCAATATAGGTATCCACACCATTTTTATCTAATAAAACCTTTACACCACCAGTTAATTTTTTAACGACACTATTTTTTCTTTTTAACATGTTGGGCCAATTAATAGTTATCGAAGATTTGTTTTCTATATCAATTCCATAAAATTCTGATTTTTTAATATAATGATATACTTTAGCATTTTTTAATAGAGTTTTAGTTGGGATACATCCCCAATTAAGACAAACTCCACCTAAATCTTGCTTTTCTATTAAAGCTACTTTAGCACCCATTTGACTAGCTTTTATCGCAGCTACATATCCCCCTGGTCCTCCACCTAATATAACGATATCATATGTTTTCATGCTTACCTCCTAACTCAAAAGTAGTAACATAGGATTATTAAGATATTCTTTAAATCTTTTTAAGAATCTACCTGCATTACCACCATCAATTACCCGATGATCATAGCTTAAAGAAATTGGCATTAAATCACGAATCATAATTTCATTATTCAATACGACTGGTTTTTTAGATATCAAGCCTATTCCTAAAATACTGACTTCAGGGTAGCGAATAATCGGTACACCATAAGTTGATCCACTTGCACCATAATTAGTTATCGTGAAGGTTCCATTTTGAAGTTTGTCTAAGGTAATCGTTCTATTTCTAGCTCCCTCAGAAATCATTTCAATTTCTTTGGCGATTTCAAAAATACTTAATTGATCGGCATTTTTTATCACTGGTACAATTAATCCATTATCTGTATCAACTGCAATTCCGATATTATAATAATTTTTATAGATAATTTCATCATTTTGAGCATCAAAACTTGCGTTAAAAATGCGATGTTCTTTTAAAGTTAATGTTAATGCCTTTACAATAAATGGCAAATAAGTCAAATGAATATTCTTTTCTAATGCCATTTCTTTTTGACTATTTCTAAAAGTGACTAACGATGAAACATCAAATTCATCCATAGAAGTCGCATGCGGAATGATTGATTTAGAAAGTGCCATATTCTGGGCTATTGTTTTGCGTAGTTTTGATATTTTAACCCGTTCAATATCTTCCTTAAACTCCATTTTTGCGGCTTCAATCGGCAAAACTCTTTTTCTTTCTTTTGCTTGATTAATATCTTCTTTCATCACCCGACCTTGTATACCTGTCCCTGTAATGGTTGTGATATCAATATTTAAATCTTTAGCAAGTTGTCTAGCAACAGGGGTAGCTAGCACCTTTTTAGATGAATCAGTGAGAAATGTATGTTGTTCTCCACTACTTTCAATCACTTCATTTGATACTTCTATTTCACCAACAACACCAGCTGATTCTTTTACTTCGTTATCTCTACTGGCTTTTTCTTCAGCTTTTTTATCATCATTTGATGCAAGAGTATTTTCAACACCATTTTCTATTTTTACGAGAACCTCGCCTACATGAATGGTATCTCCCACTTTTGCACATAATTCGTTTATTTTACCATCTATCGGGGAAGGGATTTCAGCATTAACTTTATCAGTCTCTACTAAGCAAAGTGTATCGCCTTCCTTAATGTTATCGCCCTCTTTAACGAACCATTTTAAAAGCTGCCCTTCATGTATTCCTTCTCCAATATCCGCAAATCTAAATTGAAGCATATAATCACCTCCTTAAAATTTCATCAGTTGCTTAATTTCATAAGCAATTCGTTTTTCATCTATTATATAATGATGTTCACCTTTTGCGAGGGGAACTGTCACATCAAACCCAGTTAATCTTCTTGGCGGTGCTTCTAAGGATAAGAAAGCCTCTTCATTAACAATTGATATTAACTCAGCCCCAGGGCCAAATGATTTAACCGCTTCATGTACAACAAGAAATCTTCCTGTTTTTTGAACTGATTTAGTAATGGTTTCTCTATCTATTGGAGAAATAGTTCTTAAATCAATTAATTCGACACTAATATTTTCATCTTTTAATAATTCAATCGCCTTCTGAGTGACTCTAACTAATGCTCCCCAAGCGACCACAGTAATATCTTTTCCTTCTTTAACTACTTTTGCTTTACCAATCGGTACAGTATATTCATTTTCATCTACCTCTTGTTTAAAAGCACGATATATTCTTTTAGGCTCCATGAAAATAACTGGATCAGGGTCTTTAATTGCTGCGGTTAATAATCCTTTTGCATCATAAGGTGTAGAAGGGATTACCACTTTAAGCCCTGGTATATGACTAAATAGGACTTCTTGGCTTTCCGAATGATGTTCTAAGGCTCTTATTCCCCCACCGTATGGCATACGAATAACCATTGGTAAGTGATAACGTCCTCGACTTCTATTTCTCATCCTTGCTACATGAGCTGCTATTTGGTTGTATCCAGGAAACATAAATCCTGAAAATTGAATTTCAACTACTGGCTTTAATCCATTTATCGACATCCCAACGGCAGATCCGATAATGGCTCCCTCAGCAAGTGGTGAATCAAAACATCTTTTTTCACCATATTTTTTTTGTAATCCCGCTGTTGCTCTAAAAACTCCGCCTTCAAATCCAACATCTTCACCATATACGATGACTTTTTCATCATTTTTCAATTGTTCATCAAGTGTTAAATTGATTGCTTGAAGCATATTTAATAGTGCCATATTACATCTCCTCCTCTAAATATTTTTTATAAGACTCATATTGCTTTATAAGATGAGGAGGCATTGTTTCATATTGATATTTAAAGATGTCTTCTAATGGAATGAGTCCTGTTTCTTCTACCTTTTTAAAAGTATCATTTACATATTTAGTGGTGTCTTTTTCTAATTGCTCATCCTCTTCAAGGCTCCAATAACCTTTATTAATTAAATATTTTTTAAAGCGAATGATGGGTTCTTTTGTTTTCCATTCTTCTACTTCTTTATCTTCACGATAAATCGAAGGATCATCTGATGAAGTATGAGGACCTAACCGATAAGTAACAGCCTCTATTAATGTCGGTCCCCCTCCATTTCTTGCTCGTTCAACCGCCTCTTTAGTGGCGGAATACATTGCTAGAATATCATTTCCATCTACTTGAATTCCCTCAATACCATAAGCAATTGCTTTTTGCGCTAATGTTTTGGACTTAGTTTGTTTTTCTCTAGGTAATGAAATGGCATAACCATTATTTTGGATGATAAATATGTTAGGTGTATTAAAAACAGCAGCGAAATTTAATGCTTCATGAAACTCCCCTTCGGATGTACCGCCCTCACCTACAAATGCGATTGTCACTTCATCTAAATTTTGAAATTTACTCGCCATGCCAATTCCCACCGCATGATTAAATTGTGATGCAATCGGAACATTTATGGGCAATATTTTAATATCTTCTGGAAACTGACTTCCACGCTCATTACCAAACCAATATAAATAAATTTGTTCAAGCGAAACACCTTTATATAACCATGCACTTAATTCTCTAAAAGCCGGAACTAACCAATCTCTTTTATCACTAGCTGCAATAGGGCCAATTTGTGCTGCTTCCTGCCCTATATTTGGTGCATAAGTTAACATTCTACCTTGACGTTGATATTGTAATGCCTTTATATCAGCAATTCGACCTAATACCATCGTTTTATACATGTTAATTAATAATTCTTTATTTAAATTAGGTTCTAATGATTGATCAACAATAGATCCATCACTATCTAATATGGATAGTCTTTTATTTTTTAATGGATTATAATTTTTTGTAAGCATACTAGACCTCCTTATATAACTTCTCGTTTGAAAAGTTAATATACAATATTATAATTTTAGTAAGTCCTTACAATTTCATTATAAACTTTTTAATTTAATCATCAAGAAATATACTTTTTACATTTTTTTCATTTATTTATATTCTTTTCCATTGTCTTAAATAAGGATATTGACTAAAACTCCATTCTTTATTTTCATCAATTTTATAAAAACTAGAATGCAAATGGGGAGGGAATTTTCATTTGTTCCTTCTTTACAATGTCCTACTAATAATAGACAATGAAACAAGTTAAGTAACAAAATCTAAAATCAGATTTTTTTATAAGCAAATTGAAAAATGTTTTAGTAAATTTCAAATATGTACGTATAAAATAAAACAAAGGAATAATGCTTCACAACTAAAAATAAATGTTAAAAAATCTAAATTATTAATTTAGATTTTTATATTCGTTAACTTTAAAAGTCAAATTATATTTATATTCTTTTCCACTGTCTTAAATAAGAATATGGACTAAAACTCCATTCTTTTTTCCCATCAAATTTATAAAATCCAAAATGCAAATGGGGAGGGAATTTTCCACTAGTTCCTTCTTTACCATAACCAGTTGAACCTACATAACCAATTACTTGACCAGGTTTTACAATATCACCCTCAGATAAACCTTTAGCATAAGATTGAAGATGTGCATAAAATTCATATGTATTATAGATATCCCTTATCCCAATTCGGTATCCTCCAAATCTATTCCATCCCTTAATTTCGATAACTCCATATGCAGTTGACACAACAGGAGTACTATAATAAGCAAAAATGTCTACCCCTTCATGAATACGATTTCCACCATAGGATCTTCCTGTCCCATAATTGTTAACCATGCTAGCTTCATATCGTTTAGGAATAGGATGCACTCTTTCTCCTAAATCAATGGTTTGAAAATGGTCAAATAAGCGCATAATTTCAAATATAATTTGCACTCCCTTTTCAGATTGATAATAATTCATTAATGCTTCTTGCATCGCATCATTTGATACCCCATATTCACTCAGATAATTTAATATAGTTATCAATCGATCACGACTATTTAAACGATCAGCAAAATTATCTCCATCACCATCTATTCCAATTCCATGAAATATTTGAATCGTATAAGGATCATTATCATCTTTAAATGGATTATTTAAGCCGCTCCATATTTTAGGATCAATACAAATAGATATAATTTCATCTTTTTTTGGACAATAATCACGATAATTTTTTGTATTTCGTTCATATTGGTCGATTGCCGCAATCATATTCCATGGAATATTAGTCAATAAAGCATATTCTTTATAAAAATTCATTCGATCTTCAAGTTGATTCTCTTCGGCTTTAATATGACTTGAAAAACCTACAAATAACAATAATAATGTCCAAAAAAACATAATTTTAATTTTCATACTCTCAACTCCATATTAATATCTATTATTATTATGGAATATAATATAGTTAATAATCGTAAATAAAATATTTACAATTTTGGATATTAATAGAAAAAAAGAGTGTTCTACACTCTTTATAATTTATTTAATATACTTTGCACAGAAGTAATGGAAGCATCTAATGATTTTTTTTCATTTTCATTTAATGCCAATTCAATTACTTTTTCAATTCCATTTCCACCAATAATAGTAGGGACTCCTAAAAATATATCATTGCAGCCATATTCACCTTCTAAATAAGCGATTGAAGGTAAAATGCGTCGTTGATCTTTTAGAATAGCCTCAGTCATTTCTGTTAATGAAGCCGATGGAGCGTAATAGGCACTTCCATTTCCTAACAGGTTGACAATTTCTCCACCACCCATTCTAGTTCTTTTAACTATATCCTCGATAGTTTTAGGAGAAAGTAGTTGTTCAATCGGAATTCCACCTGCATAAGAGTAACGAATAAGTGGAACCATCATATCACCATGTCCGCCTAAAACAAATCCTGTGACATCTTTTACGGAAATATCTAATTCATCAGCAACAAACCTTCTAAAGCGAGCTGTATCTAAAATACCTGATTGACCCATTATCCGATTCTTCGGAAAACCTGATGCTTTATAAACTGTATAAGTCATAACATCAACTGGATTGGTCAATACAATAATGATACAATTGGGAGAATATCGAATAATTTGTTCTGTAACATTTTTCATTATGTTCACATTTATAGAAACTAAATCGTCACGACTCATGCCAGGTTTTCTAGCTAATCCTGCCGTGATAATTACAACATCAGATAAAGCTGTGTCAAGATAACTAGAGGTTCCGTGTATACGTGCATCAAATTTCATCACTGGTGCCGCTTCAAACATATCTAATGCTTTTCCTTTTGTTGAATTTTCTAAATTGGGTATATCAACTAATACCACATCTGCTAATTCTTTTTGTGCTATCATAAATGCAGTTGTTGCACCAGTAAAACCAGCACCGATGACAGAAACTTTATTTCTTTTAATCTTCATACCATAACTCCTTGTATTTTGTCATAATTTAATTATATAGGAAAATCATTTCATTTTCTACAAAATCTTATGAATCGACGTTTGTGAAAAAATTAATAATTTAATTTGACATTAACCCTACTAATCGACTATAATAAAGTTATATGTGATGAAGAAATTGTGATTTTTTATATCTCCTACAAAAAGCCATAGAAGTTATTCTATGACTTTTTTTATAATGATTGTACCCGAGTTTTATCAAAATGGTGTGGTATATTATGTTCAAGAATTAGTTCATTTAAATCATATGCATCTACAAATGAGAAATGATTGGGATTTTCCCCTGCTCCACTTATTCCTAATCTGTCTACTAAAACATAATTGAATTTATCAATGTCGTCTTCAACAATTTGGTTTTCATCATGTAATTGGACAAGTTTTTTTTTTGCTTCCATGTATTTTAAACCACAGTTTTTTAAATAGTGATTGATTTGTTTCTCTGTTAACTGACTTAAATCAATTGTTGAAACGTTTAAGACACTGTTTTCTGCAATGACATCAATATGATATGTTTCAAACACATAATCATTTATTTTTTTAACAAATCGGTCAGGCGCGGAATAATAAACTTTTGATTCTGGGTCATATTCATGTAAATTCATTTTTTTTCTCCTCGTTAAAAATCTATCATTATTGTTTGTAAATTCATTTTTCCTATACAAATCATTTTTTAATTTTATTTGAATTTTTATGTTAAATTTTTCAACCATTTTTTTTGTTTTAAAAAATATAAACTTAATATCATACTAATCACTCGTGTTGCTTCTACTGAGAAAAATAAAAGAATCAAATTAGCATGTAACACATATCCAAATAATAAAGCCACAGGAATTTTTACAATCCACATAAATATTCCATTAAGAAAAACAACTTCTGTGACGCGTCCCCCACTACGAAGGATAAAAATTGGTATCCGCGTCATAATCAAAGCAGGGACAAATAATGCTTGTACTAAAATGGCGTAGGAAGTTAAATGTTTCTCAGCATCAGAAATATTATAGAAATGAGGGACTATAAACCCTGAAATACCTAATACAATTAAGACAATAAAGCCCATAAATGCCGAATAACCTAATAAGTAATTACCATTTTTTTCAGCACCTTCAAGATCATTTTGTCCTAGTTTATATCCGACTAAAATTGATGTTGCTGTTCCTAAACCATTAGCGAAAATAAATACCATTTGTGTCACGGCATCCGTAATCGTTATCGCAGTTGTCTCACTTGTACCTAACCGGTAATAAATAGTATAAATATAAAATAAAGCATAGGAATTAGCGAATTCGTTAATAAACAAAGGGAAAACTTTTTTTAAAGTATTCGTGACTAATTTTATATCTAAATCAAAATAATTTCTGAATTTAGTTTTAAAAATATAGTCGTTTTTCATATAAAAATAAATATAAATGGATAGTTCAATAACTCGAGCAACAACTGTTCCTATTGCCGCGCCTTCAACACCTAAACGAGGAAAAAAGAAATTACCATAAATTAAACAATAATTTAATAATGAATTGGTTATTAAACCTACACTACTCGCAATCATCGGTAAATGAGTTAATTTTAATGGTCGGAATGTAAATGTGAACGCAGTAGAAATGGTAAGTGGAATATAACTCCATAAAGCAATTCTTAAATAAGCGACTGCATGTTTCTCTACTTCTATATTTGGATGAAAATGGTTGACGAATTGATTTGAAAACGAAAATCCAAATATAAGAAACATAAAGGTCACTAACATCGGAAATAACAATTTAAATCCGAAAATTTTCTGTAATTCTTTAACTTTGTTCGACCCAAAATATTGTGAGGTAAAAATAGCGGCACCTGTACAAATTGATACTATTGTTGGATAAAATAATTTATAATATTGGTTGGCAATACCAACTGCCGCAATTTCTGAATCACCAAGTTGTCCTACCATTATATTATCTAATAAATTAATAAAATTCTGAATAAAGAATTGCAGTATAATAGGTAATATTATAATAAATAATGTTTTATAAAACTGTCTTTCAGCAATATACTTCTTAAACATTTTTTTACCCTCTTAATAAAAAAAACTAATTTTGATTATAACATGGATTAACGATAATATTATCTAATCGTTATCTTTTTTTTTATTTTTTATTAGAGGCTTCTTCTTTAAAACGAGATGCCAGTCTGAAATATCTATTTCATATCTCTTTCCTAGCCTAATTTAAAATAAATTTAGTAAATATAATTCCTTTATACAACAAAGTTGTTCTTCTCATGAAAATTTATTAACTTTATTCAACTCAAATAACTCAAAAAAGTAAATTATTTTAAGCTTACCTAGTTTAACATCTTAAATAACACACTATTTTCTAAATAAATATGATTAAATAAATCTTTTTCTAATGCTTCTAATTTAGCATAAACTAGTCGATATGTATTACAAGAATCCTCTGGGGCTGTGAAATCATTCGTTACTTTTTCAATATCCTTTAAAATATCCCCTGCAGCTTCATGTTCATCTTCAGTCTCTTTCATGAATTGTTTAATTTGACTTAAACTATCTTTCGAGTGAGATAACTCATATTCTTTTATAAGTGGAAATAGGTTTTCTTCTTCTTTTACAAGGTGGGCTTGTAGTTCTATCTTTAATTGACCAAATAGACGATGAAGTTTTAATAACTCTTCACTATGATGTTTAAAATGGACTTTAAGAACTTTAAACATTAAATAATCGATTTCATTTAATTCTTTTTTAGTATAATCATGGTGAGTTCTTTCAATATATTTAATAAGCTCTTGAGGGGTTTCATTTCTCCAATCTTTATAATCACAATTAGAATTCAAAAAATTCTCATAATTATCATTTAGTTCTGTTATAATAGGAGTCAATTCTAATCCCTTTTCTTCAAGTGCTGCTTTCAAAGTATCATGACCACCACAACAATAATCTACTTTATACTTATTGAAAATGTCACTTGATCCCGGAAAGATAGAGACAATCTCACCTAACATTGTATTTTCATTAATCTTTTTCATTTGTATTCCTCCATTTTTTATTTATTAATTAATCTTGATTTGATTAACTTAGTAATAATTTCACTGCATGGTCTAGAAAAAGCAAATATGGTAATTTATCGATTATTAATTTTGCGTAAAATCATTACATCCTCATTTTATGATTATTCACATTATTAAACTGTGATTTAAATCAAATTTGATTATAAAAAAAACGGTACACCATTTTTTTATTTATGATATCCCGTTTTATTGTAAATAATCCTTTAATGTCAATTCATCTTTAACGATGATAATTTTCGAACCTACTAAACGAATAATTCCTAATTCCTCAAATTTCTTTAATTTACGACTAACAGTTTCACGTGCTACACCTGTATAATTAGCCATTTCTTCACGATTAATCGGGCAGGTAATTTCAATTCCATTTTCAGTATGAATACCATACTTTTCACTAAATTCGGCTATCATAAATGCAACTCTAATTTCTGCGTCATTTGTAGCTAAGGTCTGCGCTAAGTTCTCTGTTTCGCGCAGTTTTCTAGTTACTTCGCTGAGTATTTTTAACGAAATTTCTGGATTTTTTAAAATAATTGTATCCATATCTTGTTTGGTTAAAGTACATAATTTAACATCTGTAATCGCATAAGCGTTAAAATTATAAATTTGATTCTCACCAAATAGGTTTAATTCGCCAAAAAAATCACCACTTGAAACAATGCGGACAATTTGCTCCTTACCATCTTTTGTGATTTTCGATAATTTCACAAGTCCTTCATTTAAAATAAATAAAGTGTCCGATTTTTCCCCTTCGAAGCCAATGATGTCTCCTTTATTATATTGATTATTACCTGTCATATTAACAATTTTTTGAAGCTCATCATCACTTAAAAATGAAAATATAGGAACCTTTTTTGCACATAAATGATGTGAACATATATCACATTTACATGAATCCATTTTAATATCACCTTAATTCTCTAAGCTAAAGTCATTATAACATAATAAGATTATTTACTTAACAAATATGATATTGAATTTTTTCGTACATTTTATAAAATATCAGTATTTAATATTTTTATTGTATGCTAAAATGAAATTATTAAATGAAATAAGGAGAATTTATTATGCAAGCTTGGATTGATAGTTTTAAATTGGATAATACACTGCGATTTCTCACATCAATTGTTTTAATCATTGTTGCGATTTATTTATATAAACTAATTACTCTACTTTTACATCATCTCATTACAGATGTAATTCTCTATTATAAAGTTAAAACTATTGTGGGATATTTTATAGTGCTTCCCTTATTAATTTTTATCTTTTTTCTATGGGCAAATAGCATGGGTGATATGACTACCTATTTTGGTCTTTTATCTGCAGGAATAGCAATTGCATTAAAAGATATAATTATTAATATCGCTAGTTGGGTATTCATTATTTTGCGTAAACCATTTAATGTAGGAGACCGTATTCAAGTAGGTGAAGTGTCTGGTGATGTCATTGACCAAAGAATGTTTCACTTCACCTTAATGGAAATAAAAAATTGGGTGGATGGTGACCAAAGTACAGGACGTATAATCCATGTTCCAAATTATAAAGTCTTCAGCGATTCGATGGCTAATTATAGTAAAGGATTTTATTATATATGGAATGAAATAAATGTGCACCTAACACTTGATAGTGATTGGCAAAAAGCAAAGGATATATTATTAAAAATTCTAAATAGTCACGCAGAACACTTGTCAAAAGAAGCAGAAAGTAAAGTCCGTGACGCATCTCGAAAATACATGATTTATTATACCAAATTAACACCAACTGTTTATACAACAGTTAAGGATCAAAATATCCAACTATCCCTTCGGTATTTATGTCAGCCTAAAAATAGACGTAACAGTAATCACGAAATATGGGAACATATATTAATCGCATTCAAAGAAGAGAAAGATATTATAATTAAATAAATGATTAATAACAGCAAGAGATTCCTGAAAAATATGATATAAATTATTTACTTTTGTTTATATTATATTTAAATGTATGGGTGATGTTTTATTGATAACACAAATTCATGTCCTAAATGTCATTTAATTGACATATTTAAGATTCTTGGAAATAAAATATATCTGTATATGCAGAAGAATGATGGTCAACAAGAGGACATTCAAACGTTAATGAAATGGTGTAAAAATATATAAATTTGGACTTGGTTAATAATACCAAGTCCTTTATTATTCTGAATGTTTTTAATATCTATAAATAACGTAAATAACGATCAGGATTTTCTAAAAATGATTTTGTAATTTGCACATGTTCTAACTCTTCATAAGAAGTAACTACAGGTGGTAATGTATCCAAACTGATAATTTCTGCATCGGGTATGGCCATTAATATCGGTGAATGAGTTGCGATAATAAATTGAGATTTTTCTGTCACCAATTGTTTAATTAAGGAAATAAGTGTTAATTGTTTCATAGGAGATAAAGGTACTTCAGGTTCATCTAGTAAATATAATCCACAAGCTTTAAATCGGGATTGAAAAAAGTCTAAATAGCTTTCGCCATGTGAGCGATACTCAAGTCCATTTCCATATAAATTTTGTAACTCACCTAATGTTCGGCGATGTGGCATTGATGCCAAATCTTTGGAAAGTTTAGATTTATTTTGATATTCACTCTCAATTGAAAGTAAATTTTCTTCTGCCTCTTTTCTCATATTTGCTAGCCGTTTGATGTATCCAATAAAATCATCTGACCGCAAAAAGAAACCTTTTTTTGGTCTCTGACTAAAAGAAAGTTGAAAACAATCAGCGAATCCATTAATATTTGAAAATGATGATTCTTCGCTAACAGAAGCAATTGTAACCATTTTCGCACGATATGCTAGTGCTTCTAATAAAGTTGATTTACCAGTCCCGTTTTCACCAACAAGGATGGTAACCGGCTTATTAAACATGAGTTCTGTTATATTTTGAAATAGAGGTAAATTATATGGAAAACAATTTTTATTTATTGGTTGATACTTAATAGAAGTTAAAAACATACAATCCTCCTTATCATTTTAATATCTTGATAAAAATGGTATTTATATTCCTATTTCTGACCACTTATCATGTCTCTTCTTCTATGGAGATAAATCACATACAACTAGATTAACATATAATATCTCCCATAAATGAATCAATAATTAAAAAATAGTTTTACTATTTTAAAATAAAATGTAAAAAATTCCTAATTATGAAGATTTAAATAACTTTTTGAGAATCTTACTTTATTAGCATATAAATTTATTTAATAGAATTATATTTGAAATAGCTTAATACTATAAATACAAATATATTACATGAAGAAGGATATTTTGTCAAATCAGAAAAAGTGAGAAATAACCTGACATGAGCAATTTTATATATTTACTCGTCATTTATATTCATTTAGAAGAGAATATGGCAAAACAAAAAAATCACTGACTTAGTCAGTGATTTTTTAATGGGAAATTTATAAAGATTAATTGTATTTTTTATTGTGCTTTAGGTCCAGTCTTTTCTTCTACCTTCTTCTCTTCAACTACCGGAACCTTAGTCTCTACATTGACTTCATTTTCTCCTTTTTTTTGTTTTTCTTTCTTTCCCTTCTCAATTTTTGCCTTTTCTTTCTTATCGACCTTTTTTGTATTTTCTTGATGCTGTAAAGAGACTAAAATAAATACAAAGAAATTTAAAATAATATAAGCAGATAATACTAATTTAAGCCAATCTAATTTAAATGGGAAAATAGAATTAACTAAAAAATTTGTAAATAATAATAAAATTTGTAAACAAACAAATGCATTAAGGTCTCTTTTATCTACTTGTTTATTAACTGCGATATAAATTCCTATTAATAATAATAATACGACTGCTAAGGCCTCTTGTGACCATATAATTGGGAAATATATCACATTTTTTGCTAACAGGTTAATAATCATCAAGATGATAGCAATTATAGCGCCAGCAATATTGACATCTTTTAGTCTTATCGATTTAATCAAATCAAATATAACTACCTCGCGACCAAACATTTTTTTTATAATAGATCCCCATGGTATTTTTTTGAAACGCCCAAAAAAATTTTTCATACTAATCCTCCGTATTAATTATTTATTGAAAACATATTTATTAAATTATATGACATTTAAAAAAATATATGACTAAATCATAAATGGCACAATATGCCTTTCATTCTTTCTTCATTTATTAAATAATTAATTTACACCTAAATAAATTTATATCTATTATACATTCGGAAACACAAAATTTATATCTTTTCACAAGATCAATTCTCTTAATTTTCTAATTTGTTGAATTCCTATTACTATATAAACCAATTAAGTTCTTCTCCTGCTTTCATAAAATGGACAAAATAAAAATACCTACAATTTTTCACGGTTCTTTCTCAAGATTGGGCATTTTTAGAAATGGTTAAGGGCTGCTCGCTTAAATTACGAGTAGCCCTTTTGTTATCATACAATTGATATTTTAATTATTAGAATTGTAAACAAATTTCAAATAAGTTTGTTAATAATATCCAAATTTAAGAAAGAACCAATTTCACTCAATAGGTATTTTTATTAGATTAGTTTTATTCATAATTATATGTTTTTGTTTTTAAATATTCCTGGTATCTACTGGCTTTATTTATCAATATTTGAATATCAATCAAATTCATATTTTCATCAATACTATTCATATATATTAGCGCTTAAATTTAAGTTTTTACAACTATTTCTAGCCCCATTTAATAACGTTAGCAGCCCAAATAAAACCTATACCAGCAGCGACCATACTGACTATTGTCCCATCTTTTATTCTACCCTCTTTTAATGCTAAATGAAGTGAAAGTATCTGATCTATTTGTCCCATATGTCCATAATTTTCTAGGTAAATCGATTGTTCTTGCGTGATCCCTAATTCTTCTATCATCAGATTATACATCGAGCGTTTAACATGAAGTGCTGCTAAATATCCTAATTCCTTTTTATCAATTCTTGATTTTTTAAAAGCTTTGTCAATACATTCCATCCAATTTAATAAGGAAACATCATTCAAACTATTTCCTTGAAGTATGGGATTTAAAATTTTTAATGATTTATAAGCTAATTGAATATTATCCTCTGTAATCGGATTATTATGCCCACCAATTTCAACACCAATATGTCTTGATAATGAGCCATCAGCAATAATATGTGAACCTAATAATATATTATGAGGATAGTTTTTTTTCAATATAATTGCCCCTGCACCAGCAGACAAATTAAACATCATAGATGTATCTGAGTCAGAATAATTTACAAAATCACAATTACGATATCCTCCGACAACCATGATCGTATTAATTTCATCATCAGCAATAAGCATATCCTTAGCCATTTTTAAAGCCGTAACTGTAGTTGCACAACGATTTTGGACATCTATTCCCCACGAATTGATAGCACCTATTTTATCTTGAATATATAAAGCTGAAGTTGTTAAGGGATATTCTTTCCATTCTTCTCCAATACACAATATGACATTAATTTCTTTGGGGCAAATTTGCGTGTTTTTTAGACAATCTAACGCAGCTTTGACTGCCATTTCTTGTGTTCCATCATCTTTTGATGGCATTGATTTTTCAGTTATTCCTAATTTTTGAATAATTGACTCTTCTGTCCAATTGCCACCTGTTGCTTCAGCTATTTCTTTTGCTGTCATTTTCATTTCTGGAATATAGACTCCTGTTCCTACGATCCCAACGCATATATCACTCATATTTTCACCTCAAAGACTTCATTTTTAATAACCTTTACTTTATTATTATTCTATCATAATAATTTACTTATTGTAAATGTGTCAATAATTGTATAACTTCCCTTGCAATCATAATCTCTTCATTTGTAGGGATGATAAAACATCTAATTTTTGAATCATTAGTAGAAATTTCACGTTCAATTCCACGTATGTTATTTCTTTTATCATCTATTTTAATACCTAAAACTTCTAAATTTTTCATGATATCTTGTCTAACTAGTGATGAATTTTCACCAATTCCTGCAGTAAATGCGATTACGTCAGCACCATTTAATAATACATGATATGCCCCGATATAAGAGACAATTTTCCGAATGAATATTTTATGAGCTAATTTACAACGATCATTTCCCTCTTCCATTCCTTGTTCTATGTCTCTTGAATCATGACTAATACCACTGATACCTAAAAACCCTGACTTCTTATTTAAATAAGTATCTATTTCTTGTAGTGATAAATTCATTTTATTAGCAATATATGGAATAATAGCTGAATCTATATCACCGGCGCGTGTACCCATTAAAATTCCAGCAAGTGGAGTGAATCCCATGGTTGTATCAATGGATAATCCATGATCAATAGCACAAATTGAGCCGCCATTTCCTAAATGACAGACAATTACTTTTAAATCCTTCTTACCAGTAATTTCAGCAACTCTTTCTGAAACATATTTATGGCTTGTTCCATGAAATCCATATTTCCTGATTCCGTAATTTTTATACCATTCGTACGGAATCCCATAAATATACGCTTCCTCTTTCATTGTTTGATGAAAAGCTGTATCGAAAACAGCAAATAATGGAACCTGTGGTAAAAATTTGCGAAACGCACGAATTCCTGTCACATTTGCCGGATTATGTAATGGAGCTAAATCAGATAATTTTTCGATATCTTGTATATTTGTTTCATTTAATATTACTGAATTTTTAAAAATTTCTCCACCATGAACTACACGATGTCCTATCCCTTTAATCTCATCAAGGCTACCTATAATATTATATTTCGTTATAGAACTAATTAATAAATTCACTGCTTCTTCATGATTTTTAATAGAAAGAACATTATTAATTTTTTGATCATTAAATTTAATCTTAAATGTTGCATCCTCTAATCCAATTCTTTCAATAATCCCTTCCATAAGGACTAATTCTTCAGGCATGTCGAATAATTTAAATTTCAATGAAGAACTCCCTGCATTAACTGATAATATTTTGTTCATCTATATCCCTCTATTCTTGCAATTTCATATGTTGTAAATTCTTTTTGTAAAAGTGATTAAGTTAATTGTTTAAGTATGAACATCAATTTGTTTTAATAATGATATACCTTAATTAATCTAAATTAGAAGTACATTAATAAAGAATTACACCTTTATATTATATGTTTTTGATGATAATGGCTGTCCCCATTCCACCACCAATGCATAATGAGGCCAGTCCATAGTTTAAATTTCTTTTTTTCATTTCATAAAGAAGTGTAACAACAATACGGTTTCCACTAGCACCTACAGGATGCCCTAAAGCAATCGCACCACCATTTACATTAGTTCTATTTAGAATCCAATCTTTATCGACATGGTGTTCTTCTTGTAATTCATGGATAACACCTAAACTTTGTGCAGCAAATGCTTCATTTAATTCGATTAAATCTATATCTTTAAGTTGTAATTTCCCGAAATTTAACGCGTGTCTTATAGCTGGGGTTGGTCCTAATCCCATTAACTTTGGCTCTACACCACCTTGACCTATACCAACTACTTGAGCTAATGGTGTTAAATGATATTTTTCTATAGCTTCTTCACTTGCAAGTAAAACAAAGCTAGCTCCATCATTAATACCTGAAGAATTACCCGCAGTGACTGTACCATCTTTTTTAAATACGGTTCGTAATTTTGACAAAATCTCTAAATTAGTTGCACGATTAGGGTATTCATCAGTACCAAACACTAGTACTTCTTTACGAGTTTTAATTTCTATAGGCAAAATTTCATCTTTAAATCTCTTATTATCAATCGCTGAAATTGCTCTTTTTTGTGAGTCATAAGCAAATTCATCTTGTTCTACTCTTGAGATATTGTATTTTTCGGCAATATTTTCAGCCGTCATTCCCATATGAAGCCCATCAAAAGCATCTAATAATGCATCCTTCATCATGTGATCTTGAAGTGTCATATCTCCCATTTTATGTCCTGTTTTCGCTTTTTCAGTCATTAAAAAAGGAGAATGGCTCATTGATTCAACACCGCCTGCAAATACCAAATGATGAATACCCAAGCTTATGTTCGCATAACCATTCATAATGGCCTTCATTCCACTACCACAAGCAATATTTAAACTATAACCAGGTACCGTGACAGGAAGTCCAGCTTTAATTGCTACTTGTCTTCCAACTCCTTGACCAAGACCTGCAGGAAGAATATTTCCAACAATGATCTCATCTACATCACTTGGATTAATTTTAGTTTCTTCTATAATATTTTTAATTAATTTTGCTCCTAAATCAGCTGGATGCATATCTTTCAAACTCCCTAAATAGCTTCCAATTGCTGTTCTTTTTGCACCAACAATATATACGTTACTCATATTTTTTCCTCCATTTAGTAAAAACTGATAACCTATAAGGTTACCAGTTTTTTATACTTTAATTAATCTTATACTAATCCAAATATTAAATGTAATAAGATAACTAATAATGTTGCAAGTAGAGGAATTAACATTGTATTAACTGCGATAAATTTATAACCACGTCTTGGTGTAATTTGAGTAACTGCTAATAATGTTACAACTGCACCAGAACTAGGTAATGTATCAAGCCCACCTGCTGCCATTATCATGACACGGTGTAAAACTTGTGGGTTAATTCCATATGTTAAGAAATCTGCTGACAAAGAAGTTAACGCTAACGCAGTACCACCACTAGATGACCCAACGATACCAGCTAGTAATGTAGTAGCAATAGCTACCTTGAATAATCCAGCTATTTTTAAACCAGTAATAGCAGCAGATACAGTAGTAAATGCAGTTAATGATTTAATAACTCCGCCATAACCTACTTCAGAAGCAGTATTGAACACTGGTAATAATGAACCTACAGCACCATCAAATACAGTTTTATTAACATTAGTTAAATATTTCCAGTATAAACCAATTGATAAAACAGCCGCTGCTGTTAAACCAATAATAACTGGCCAAGTACCACCAATTTTATCAACGCCACCGTATGTTACATATTTAGCTATTACATCTGTGCGTTTAAACCAGTAGAAAGTAAAGAATGTATTTAAGATGAATACTAATAATAATGGTGAAACTGCTGCGATAATATGAGGAACGTTTTCATCTGTTTTAAGATTTTCTTCAGGATGGTCACCATATCCTTCACCAGCTGCTTTTAAACGTTTTTCTTCCCATTTCAAATACATGATTCCAACAACTGCCATGAATAAACCACCAATGATACCTAATACTGGTGCAGCAAATGTATTTGTCCCAAAATAACTTGTTGGCATCGTGTTAATGAATTGAGGTGATCCTGGTAATGCTGTCATTGTAAACGTGAAAGCACCTAATGCGATAGCACCTGGTAATAAACGTTTTGGTATACCAGCTTCACGGAATAATGATGCACCAATTGGATACATAGCAAATACAACTACGAATAAAGAAACCCCTCCATAAGTAAGTACCCCTGTAGCCAATACAGTTGCTAATATTGCTCTTTCTGCTCCTAAATGTTTAGAAATCCAATGAGCAATAGATTGTGCAGCACCTGATGCTCCCATTAACTTACCAAATATTGCTCCAGCTAAGAATACTGGAAAATATGCTTGTAAGTATCCTGTAACTGCAGGCATGAATTTAGTTGATAATGCGGCAAGTAACGGCATTTCACCTGATATTAGCACTGCTAACAGTGATAATACTGGAGCTAACACTAATACTGAAACTCCACGGTATGCAAAGTAGATAAGTAATGCTAATGACAAGATAATTGCTAAAGTTCCCATCTTTTACCTCCTATTATAATTTAATTTTTTTTATTTCAACAAACAAAGTCTGATTGCTGATGAATGAAATTGAGATTATTATAATCTCATACCACCATTAACGCTTAATGTATGTCCTGTTACATATGATGCATCATCACTTGCTAAGAATAATGCAGCATTCGCGATTTCTTTAGGTTCACCAAGGCGACCTAACATTGTTAATTTTGCAAATTTATCTAATAAATCCTGAGGAACTGTTTTTAAAATATCAGTTAAGACATACCCAGGAGCAATTGCATTTACTCTAACAGCAGCTCCTTTTCTAGCGAATTCTTTTGCCCATGTTTTTGTTAATCCTAAAATTCCGGCTTTGGTTGCAGAATAATTAGCTTGTCCGATATTTCCATACTCTCCGACAATTGAAGAGATGTTTATGATTGAACCATTACCTTGTGTCATCATTTGTGGACCTACAAAGCGAGTTAGATTGAATACTCCTTTTAGGTTAACATCAATAACTAAATCCCACATTTCATCTGTCATTTTATTAGTTAAAGCATCTTTTGTGATTCCTGCATTGTTAACTAAGATGTCAACTTTTCCATATTTTTCTACTGCATAATCAACTAGTTGTTTACAATTCTCTACATCTGTTACATTTAATTTGAAACCTTCAACGTTTTCTACTTGATAACTTAATTCGCTCATGTCAGCAGCAATTACTTTTGCACCTTCTCTAGCGAATAATTGTGCCATTTCTCCTCCTATTCCCCGAGCTCCACCTGTAATAATAGCTATTTTACCTTCTAATCTCATTTTACTTCACCTTCCTAAATAATTTAAAATTTTAATCCCATTGGTTGATTCATAAAGATACGTGCATCCATTTCCTTTAAATCACTAGCAATCAATGGTTTAAATTCCATTTGATCTAATATATCTTGTTGTAATTCAACTCCAGGAGCTATTTCTGTTAATGTTAATCCATCTTTTCTGAGTTCAAATATTGCTCTTTCAGTAACATAAGTAACTTTTTTACCATTTTGTCGTGCAACATTTCCTGAAAATGTAATTTGTTCCACTGCGTTAGTGAATTTTTTTGCTTTTCCTTCTTTGATAATGTTTAATTTTCCATCTTTAACTTCAACGTCTAAGCCACCAGCTGTAAAGGTACCACAGAAACAGACTTCTTTAGCGTTTTGTGTGATATTTATAAATCCACCTGCTCCAGCTATTTTAGGGCCAAATTTAGATACATTAATATTTCCAAATACATCACATTGTGCAAGTCCTAAGAATGCATAATCTAAGCCCCCACCATCATAAAAGTCAAATTGGTACGGTTGATCATAAATAGCCTGTGGGCAAACTGATGCACCGAAATCTAATCCTCCTGCCGGTGTTCCACCTACGATACCTGGTTCTACAGTAGGAATAAAATTCTCTTCTAGTCCTTCTTCCGATAAAACTTGTGCAATTACTTCTGGTACTCCAATTCCATAATTTAAAACTTTTGCATCTTTAGTCAATAACATAGCAGATCGACGAGCAATCACTTTTCTTTCATTTAAAGGATAGACTGATTTTTGGCTATCTACTTTAATATCAGAGCGAACAAAGCTTTCGTTAAATTGAGTACCAAACGTTTGCATATGATTTTTCATATCTTCTACAACAACAATATAATCAACCAATATTCCAGGAATCTTGATATTTTTAGGATTTACTGTTCCATTTTTAACAATTGCTTCTACTTGAACAATGACAATTCCACCATTATTTCTAGTAGCAGTTGCTATTGAGATTCCTTCTAGAGTTAAAGGTTCTTTTTCCATTGAAATATTTCCAGCTTCATCTGCAAATGTTCCTTTAACTATTGCTACATCAGGAAAAATTGATTTATATTGTAAATATTCTTTACCTTCATAGATAATTTTTGTGACCAAATCTTCTTTAGTTATATCATTTAACTTTCCACCACCAAAACCTGGATCAATGAAAGTTCCTAAACCAACATGTGTTACAATAAATGGTTTTTTCCCAGCTGCAGCTCTTATCATGTGAGTCAAAACGCCTTGTGGTAAATTGTAACCTTCTACTTTATTCTCAACGACTAATGGTTGAAACTTAGGAGCTAATCCCCAATGTCCTCCAATAATACGTTTTAATAATCCGACATGTGCGTAATGGTTTAATCCTTTTGTTTTTCCATCACCTTGGCCTGCCGCATATAGTAAAGTAAGATTATTTGGTTTCCCTTCATCTAAAAAGCGATTCTCTACTGCGATATGAACTTCTTCTGCAACACCAGTCCCAATAAATCCCCCTGTACACAAAACAGCATTATCGGGTATGAGTTTAACTACCTCTGTAGCTGAAATTATTTTTGCCATTTTATTACTCTCCCTTCAAATTAATTTATAACGTTATTATAGAATAGATTGACTGGACAATAAATCCAAGCAATATTAAGCTAATTATATAAGAGTAAATCGATATAAATTTATTATTTTTTTGTAACATTTTAATATTTCGTTCATTCACTTTATGAAGTTCTTTTTTAACAATGACATTTCTAAATTGTAGTGTAAAACGAATGTTAACTAACGAAATGATTACTATTAATGGATAATATAAATATCCTGTTATATCTCCAAATATATGTGTAAATATCAAAACAATTGTTGTAACAATAAATAACAATGTGACAATAGTTTCTGTTTTAACATTCCGGTATTCAGTTTTATATATATCGACATTTAATAAAAATAAGATATACAAGATTACGTGAGCATAACCTAGATTTGAATAATAATAAATTAATTGGATTGCCATTATTACAATGACTCCATATAAAATTAGTCTCTGAAATCTAAAATAAATCATTTTATTAATCAATTATTTCACCTCGCTGTTATTTGGGTAACATTTTGATTATTACTGCTGTACCCATTCCTCCACCAATACATAATGAAGCTAACCCGTATTTATTTTCACGTTTCATTAATTCATGAATAAGTGTGACAATGATTCTATTACCAGACACTCCAACAGGATGTCCTAAAGCGATAGCCCCACCATTCACATTTGTTCTTTCGCATATCCATTCTTTTGTAACACCGTATTCTTCAGATAATTCATGGATAACACCTAATGATTGAGAAGCAAATGCTTCATTTAGTTCAATTAAATCAATATTTTGTATTTTTAAATTGGCTTTTTTTATTGCACTTTTAATCGCAGGTGTAGGTCCTAATCCCATTACACTAGGGTCTACTCCACCTTGACCTATTGATATTATCTCTGCTAGTGGTTTCAATTGATATTTTTCTACCGCTTCCTCTGATGCAAGAATTAACATGCTAGCACCATCATTAATTCCTGATGCATTTCCTGCAGTTACTGTCCCATCTTTTTTAAAAACTGTTCTTAATTTCCCAAGTTTATCTAAATTAGTTGAACGATTAGGATACTCATCATTTTCAAAAAGAATTTTATCTTTCTTAATTTTTACTTCAATGGGAATTATTTCATCTTTAAAACGTCCATTATCAATTGCTAAAATTGCTTTTTGCTGAGTATCGTATGCAAATTGATCTTGTTCTTCTCTCGAAATATGGTATCTTTCAGATATATTTTCTGCTGTTACTCCCATATGATACCCTTCGAATGCATCAGTTAATGCATCATAAATCAAATGATCTTTAACGGACAAATCGCCCATTTTATGACCATTACGAGTAGAAGCAGGAATTAAATAAGGTGCGTTTGACATTGATTCTACTCCACCAGCTACAACGAGATTATGGATATCTGCTTTAATATTTGCATAAGCATTCATCACACTCTTCATGCCACTACCACAAACCATATTCACTGAATATCCAGGAATCTCCGTTGGTAAACCTGCCTTAATAGCTATTTGTCTACCAATGCCTTGCCCTACACCTGCAGATAATACATTTCCAATAATTACCTCATCAATTGCTCGGGGATCAATTTTGTTTTCATCTAATAATTTTTTTAATACCTCTGCTCCCAAATCAGAAGCTTGAACATCTTTTAATGTTCCTAAGAAAGAACCAATAGCTGAACGTTTTGCAGCAACAACATATACTTTACTCATTTTTTTCGCCATCCTTTATATTAATAATTTTTATTTTAAAAATAAGCGCTTTCATATAAATATAAAAAAAATAATTAATTAAAATTTTTATTTATGGAAATTGTAAGATTTATTGTATGTGAAACCATATTCATGTGAAAGGGGTTTCATGTGAAAGGTTATTCATATTATAAAGTATTTAAATTTAAATGTCAATAATTGTTTTTTTTTTCACATATTAATATATATTGACAAAAAATATAGGAAAAAATTCATTGATAAATAAATAGCGACTGCTCTGTAAAAATATTCTATCGATAAATACTCAATAAATCTTGTAATCTTAAAAATTATTATTGTTCCTAATTATAGAAAAATAATGCACTAAATAATTTCAATTAATCGTTCATGAAAAAATTAAATGTTGTTAGGAATAATGGTGATATTCCCTATAAGTATGTAGCAAAAATTCACTAATAAAAGTTTTTTATAAATATTGTATTTTTATAGATTTTCCTTCCAATAATTATGTGATTTAATAGCTTTTTCATCTCAAAATAAAAATAATAATAGGCACATATATTTAGAAATTTTTCCGATTGAGTTTTGATAATAAATTACCGCTATTTCAAAAATATTTACTTGTAATGGGTAAACCATATAGTACGTTTTACTTGATTTATATTGATTTTTAAATACGAATTAACTATAATGAAGAAGTATTAATATTTTAAGGGAGTATGATGATGATGATTATGGATTCACTAGTTAATGAACCAAAAACGCAACGTGGGCAAGATACATTAAATAGGATTTGTGATAGTGCAGAAAAATTATTTTATGAAAAAGGATATTATAATACTTCTATTGGTGATATTACATATGGTGCAGATATTGCCCCTGGTACTTTTTATATATACTTTAATGATAAAATAAGTTTATATAGATATTTATTGTTAAAATTAAGCCATGAAATCAGAAAAGAGATAAGTTTAGCAACAAAAAATTGTAAAACACGTTACGAAGCTGAATATTTGGGACTTAAAACATATTTGATTTTCATAAAAAACAGGAAAAGCATATATAGAATCATTTGGGAATCGCTGTATGTTGATTTTGAACTTTTTAAAGAATATTATGAAAATTTTGCGAAACATTATATTAAAGGTCTGTTAATGGCAGAAAATAATAGTGAAATTATCGAAAAATTAGAACCAACGAGCACTGCTTATGCATTGATGGGTATTTCTACTTATGTTGGACTTAAATATGTCATTTTTGATGATCAAATTCCAGAAGATGAAATTATCGAAAATGTCATGAAAATTGTCAAAAATGGGATATTTAAATCAAAATAAAACTTCATGTTTATTTATTCTGTAAGTATGACAATATAAACTAAAATAAAATCCACAAAATTTAATGTGGTTTTTTTTTATTCAAGCAGAAAATATGACGGTTTAATGGAAAAATTATTCTATAATTATCTATCTAGCCTCATCATGGTATAAAAAAAAGAGCATTTATCTATTAAAATAGAAGATGCTCATTATATATATTTCTATCAAACTTAAGTTGGTAAAGTTTTTTTTATTCCCACTTTTGAAACGAAATTTATTGATTTTTAGTTTTCTATTAATTTAACTTAACAACAATTCTCCCAGTATTTTTGCCAGTTAAAATTAAAGGTATATATGTTTCTAATTGATCTAAAAAAATTTCCTGTACTATTGACTCTAAATTATCAAATTTCCAATCAGTAGATAATAATTCCCAAATTTTTAGGCGAATATCCATAGGACATTGAACAGAATCTACACCAAACAAACTTACTCCTTTTAAAATAAACGGAAAAACGGATGTTTGAAAATCACTAGATGATACTAAACCACAACAAGTTACACTTCCGTTATATTTAGTCATTTTTAACGCAGTAGATAGAATATTACCACCTACGGTATCAATAACACCTACCCATCTTGATTTTAATAATGGTCTATTAGAACTATCATCAATGTCCTTTCGAGAAATGATTGAAGTTGCACCTAATGACAATAAATAGTCTTTTTTTTCTTCAAATTTGCCTGTAGCTGCAACCACTTGAAAACCTAATTTAGCTAAAATTGCGACAGCCAAACTACCAACACCACCAGTAGCTCCTGTGACTAACACTTCTCCATTTTCTTTTTTTACCCCAGATTGAATTAACTTATAAACTGATAATCCAGCTGTAAATCCGGCAGTACCAAAAATCATACTTTCTTTTAAAGTTAAATTAATCGGCAATTTTACGACCCATTGATAAGGTACACTAATAAATTGTTGGTATCCTCCCGATGTATTCATTCCTAAATCATAACCTGTCACAAGTACTTCTTCTCCAGATTTAAAATGGCCACTTTTATCTTCAACTACAATGCCTGCGGCATCAATTCCTGGAGTATGAGGATAATTTCTAGTTACCCCCTTATTTCCACTTGCTGACAAAGCATCTTTATAGTTTAATGATGAATACATGACTTCTATTAGCACATCTCCTGCAGGTAAATCAGAAATTCTTTTATTAGTATATTGACAGCAATATTTATTTTCTTCAATTTCACTAACAAGGATAGCCTTATATTCTTTATTTTCCATATGAATCTCCTTTCATATTATTAGATGTTATTATACCATCTTCATATATAATGTCAAATTATTAAATTAGATATAGTTTAGGATTAATGTGACTCACTTTAATCCTATACACAATTTTTTTTACACTACTGCATAAGGCTATACTGGTTTTATATTTCTTAACTCTTCTGCCTAATGATTAAAATCAACAATCCAAATAATTCAATTGACCACCTTTCATTTGGCTAATATTCTAGTTATTTTTCTAAACAGGGGATTTTTAATACTTAATTAACCTTCATACATGGAAAGTAGAAAAACATGTTTGTTTTTTATATTATTAAATTGTTCAATGAATGTTCTTAGTCAATATGCTCATTATAATTTAATTTTATTAAAGTATGATAATAAATTTCTAATGCTTTAATCAAATTATCAACATTTACTCTTTCATTTGGCTCATGGGCATAACTTTTGGCATTTTTAAATGTTGCACCAAAACTCACAGAATTTTTTGAAAATACTCTTGCATAGGTTGCTCCACCACTACTTATTGGCAAGGAATCATAATCATTTGTACATTTTTGATAAGTATCATACAATATTTTAATAAATTCACTCTCTAATGGTACATATAAAGGTTTCAAATAAGAAAATTCCTTTATAACAAAGCCATATTTTGAGACGTTCTCCATAATTTTTTTAATGATTAATTCCTTGCTAAAAGTAACTGGTATTCTGATATCAATCTTTATTTTGGTTGATTCTTTATCCATTTCAATAGCTCCTAAATTTACTGTAATTTCACCAGTGTCATCTGCTATCTTTTCATTAAATAATATCGCTTCCTGATAATTATAATTAAAGAAATTTGTTAGAAGTTCGATTATATCATTTCTTTCTCCTAATTCTTTTAGTTTTTTTGCTAAATATAAAATTGCATTCTTTCCTAAATAAGGAGTAGAGGCATGAGCTGGTATACCAATTATGTTAATGGTCTGTCCATCTAATTCAAAATCTATATCTCCATTAATTAGACCAGCAACCTCTTTTGCTAATGGTCCACTATAACTTGCATCCATTGCAACACTATTATAATTTTCCCCCCCATTTATAATGATATCATCGGAATGTGTATTCCGGACTAATTCAAATTCAAGCAACCCTTTTTCTGCATATGAAAAAGGAAACTTACCATCAGGTGCAATTGCACATATGGGGTCTTTTTCTTTTTGGGTATAAACTTCCATTCCCCTCCATAAAGTCTCTTCATCAGGACCAAAAATTAGCCTAACTCTTTTGTTGAATTTTATATTGGAATCGACAAAAGCTTTAACTGCATAAATTGCTGTTATAGTAGGGCCTTTATCATCACCTGAACCTCGTCCATAAAGTTCATTATTAATTACTCTTCCTTCATAAGGAGGAAAATCCCAAAGTTTTAAATCACCAGCAGGTACAACATCAACATGACATAAAATAGCGATATAATCCTCACCAGTACCAACTTCAGCATATCCATAATACCCATCAAAATCTTTATAAGTTCTAAAGCCTAATTCATCACAAATTTTTAAGGTTTCATTTAAACAACTGTTAATCGCATTACCAAAAGGTTTTCCGATTTGTCTCGTATTTTCATCATATATAGAGGATATATTTATCAGCCTAATAGCGTCTTTAATTAATAAATCTTTATATTTGTTAAAATCCAATGTTCTTCACTCCTTTAAATCTATCTATTATTAGTATTATAAGTCCTATCTTAAAGATTTACCAGTTTTCAATAAAAAAAAGTTTAAGGATTAAAATCCCTAAACTTTCTTATTAGTTATGAATTAGCATCATCTGGTGAATTAGTTACACCTTTAGTTGGCGTAGCTGTTGGAGTATCACTCCAAACACCACCATCTGAAACGCGATACCATGCTACATCATAGCCTGTAGTTGCATAACTAAATTTATCAATTACTGTTCCCTTAGGATTGATTAATCTAACATCATCGCCACCATTATTAAAGACACTACCCGTACAGTCATAAACATAATAACCGTATGCTGGTATAGTGACCCCCTCTGGAATCGTATATGGATTTGAGCCCCCATCAATATCATCTATTTGATATCCACTAAGGTTTATTTCTTCCGATGTTGTATTATACAATTCAACCCATTCGTTAGAAAAAACAGTTTTTGGCGCTGGTAAAAATTCATTAACCACTACAGTAACAGGTACATCTACAATTGGTGCTGTTACTACATTAGTAGCGTTTGGCGTAGAGTCTGTTGTAGCTTCCGCTGACCATCGTCCACCATCAAAAATACGATACCAAGATTCATCTGAATTGGTATTTCCATATGTAAACGAATCAATTAAAGTACCATTTGATTGATATAAATTAACTTCATCACCGGAATTATTTAAACTAGCTGTTGTTAATTGATAAACAAAATAACCATTAGCATCAATTGTGGTATTTGTAGGAATAGTTTGTGATGTATTTCCATTACCGATTGTATACCCACTTATGTCAACTGAAGCATCTGTTTTGTTGTATAATTCAACCCATTCATTACCTGTAGCTGGTGCTGGTGATATCTCATTAATTACGACAGGATTATCATGATTACCATTAATATCAAGGTACATTGTTGAAGTACCATTTGCTGTGTTAACTAAAATATCTGTCCCATTAGATTTAACTGATACAGTACCATCTTGGTCTGTACGGTATATATCAATGTTATTTGCGTTTAATCTATCAATAGTAGATGGAGTTGGATGCCCATAAACATTACCTACTCCGACAGAAATAACTCCTATTTGTGGATCTACAGCATCTAAAAATGCTTGAGTTGATGATGTTGAAGAACCATGATGCCCTACCTTAAGAACATTTGCATGCAAATCAACTGGGCTATTAATTAATTCATTTTCTACCACATCTTGAGCGTCACCTGTAAATAGATAAGATGTATCTCCATAGGTTAATCTAATAACTGCTGAATAATTATTTACTTCAGCATAGCTTGTATCTATTGGTGATAACATAACAGCTTTTAATGTTTTATTATCATATTGCTCATCAAATAGAGTAACTCCAGCCTTAGCTTGTGTAACAGTTAAGTGCTTATTATTAATTGCGGTCATCATATCTACGTAAGTGGCTGTCGTTGCGGTTATATTAGGCAAGTAAATCTTTCCAATATTAAAAGTATCTACCACATTATCGATACCACCAATATGATCCTCATGTGGGTGTGTTCCCACCACATAATCAAGAGTAGTTATATTCTTGCTATTTATAAAACTAACTACAGTTGGTCCTGCATCGTTTGTACCTGCATCAATTAATAAATGTTCCCCATTTGGTAAATTTACTAAAATACTGTCCGCTTGACCTACATCAATATAATCTATTTCTAAATCCATCGATTCGGATATATTTCCTGTATCTGTTGTTGTTGTTTGTTGTGTTGTTGTTGTTAATTGCGAAGTTGTCGTTATTTGTTGTGTTGTAGTTGTTGTAGTTTGTAAATTTACAGAGCAACCAAATAAAATTAGCACTGTAAATAAACCGAATATAATACTTAATTTCCTCATAACTTATCCTCCAACCTATTTTCTTATATCATATCATAAATCAATAAATTAATAAACTGCATTATTGATATTCATGAGGTTAAAATTCATGGAAATTAAGTTTAAAAGTAGCAATAAAATATCAATGTTGTTTTATTCCCCTTATTGTGAATAAATTATCCATTTTTTTTAATTATTGAAATTGTCACTAATCATTGAAGATAACAATAAAAGCAAGAGACCAAAAGTCTCTTGCCTTTATTATAATTCGTTTGCATTTAGTAATTCTTTAATCTTTTTCATTTCTTCTTCTGTTAATGTAATTCCTTTTCCCATTCTATCATGGTCAGGATTCCATTCTCTTAAATCATATTTAGGTTCTTTGTCATTCCAGCTAACTAGGTTTAATTCTTTTGTCCAACCTTTAGGACTTTCTGAAATAATACCTATTGTTTTTGTTATCTCAAATTTAATTTCAGGCATGTTATAATCCTCCTATAATTATTCTTTATTAATTCTATAATATATTTACTCTATAGTCACTATTTTTCAATAACTTTTACTAAAACTATTCTTTTTTGAAATCCACCTCGTTCTTTTCTTTTCACCTCTTTTTTTTGATAAACTTGATTCATATTTAATTGGTAAAGGTTACCTATTCCCTCAATTACTTCCAACATATCAGCTAATTCTTCTTCGTTCGGAGTTTCTTTAAATTCATTTAATTCTTCAAAAAGTTTTTGAAATAATAATGTTTTGGTTTCCTCAATTTCTGCCATATATATAATTGGTTCTTTATTATTTGCTTTAATGATTTCTGGTATATTATCTCTGACTAATTTATTATATATTATTTCTCTCATTTAACTTCACCTTTACTATAATAATTTTGACATTTCCGTTACAAACATGTTCAATTTTTAAATAATTGACGACTTAGACTTTCAATCATTTGTTTCCGCTTCTGTGTTTCGTCTTTATTACTTATAACAGTAATATCAACTATATCTCCTTCAACAACTTGAGGATGTAGTAAATCTTTAGGAATATTGAATGTTTTTTTCTCATATTCTATAACGGCCCATTCTCCTTCAAAACGATCGATAATACATAATTTCTCTTTCATACATTAAACTCCTTAATATTATTTTTTTAAGAATTGATTATTATTCTTGTCCCATTTATTGCTAAGTGCAGGTATTAGAACATAAAATATTTACATCATTATCTAGAATTTTTCTCAACTATGACAATCATCTTACTCCAAAGTTGTAATTTGGTTATATAAAAATCTTCATACTTTACTATAATTGTAAACTTTACTAGATACAAATTCAAGTATCACTTATTAATTAAAAAAAATATTATTTATTTTTGTTAATTTTCTTGTAAAAATAGTAGAATTTTTTAGGAAATTTAATTGTTTTAATGATTTATTGTTTTAAATAAGTTATTTATAAAATCTTGAAGAGGTGTATTATGATATTTCTTATACTGTTTATTGTAATATCTATTCTTAATTTTATTTTTGAAATTAAAGGGAATAAAAAAGGCAGATATTTTACAAAACCTTTCCTTGTCCCCCTTCTAATCCTCTTTTATTTATTTTCTGTTTCCACACCTAATTATTATATTCTTCTAGCGTTAATGGGCGGCTTTATCGGAGATGTATTTTTAATGTGGCCTGAAAAACAAACTTTTGTTTTAAGTGGCATTAGTGCTTTTTTACTAGGTCATGTTTTTTATATTATTCTTTTTCTTACTAGTACACAGTTTTTAAAAGAAGTGCATATATGGTTTTATTTCTTACTTATTCCTTATATAGTTTTAGGAATCTACTTAGCAAGAAAATTATATCCTTCAATGAAAACAATGAAATTTCCAGCGACTATTTATATAAGTGTCTTATATATCATGAGTTTTACTAGTCTTACTAGGATATTTGAGATCTCGTATTTACTATTTATCTTACCTTTTATTGGTTCTCTCTTTTTTATTATTTCTGATACCATCTTGGCTTTTGATATGTTTAAAATCCACAAAAAATATAATGATGTTTACGTAATGAGTACATATGTCATTGCTCAATTACTCATAGTTCTTGGATTTGTGATAAAAAATCAGTAAAATAAAAGAAGGTTCATACCTTCTTTTATTTTATTGATTAATTAATCGACAATTTTATAATGATTCTATTTTCTCCTATTCAATTTCTGATGTTGTTACAACTAGTCTTTAATTTCTATATAGTTAAGTAACTCATTAATAATTGCATCGAGAATAATATAAAATACTTAAAAATATAATACTTTTCTAAAATGGTTTTATCAGAATAAAGTTCGCTTTAATTATAATGTTTATCAAAAAGTATTATGGGTGATAATAAAAAGCCAGCCAATAAACCGCCTAAATGACCAGATATACTAATATTAGGATCTATAAATGTGAAAATTAAATTTATAAAAAATAAATTTCTTACATAAACTCTATCTGTAGAGGATATTCTATTAGGTTTAAAAACAGTAATGTACAAAAAAGTTCCCAAAACACCGAAAATTGCTCCTGATGCTCCTAATGTTAGGGTATTACCTGAAAAAAAGACTACAGATAAACTAGATATTAATCCAGTAATTAAATATACTAAAATAAATTTAAACGAGCCGATGACTTTTTCTAATCCAGCGCAAATAATCAATATTCCAAAGAATGTGTTAAATAAGAAATGTAAATCTGAACCATGCAAAAATATCGCTGTCAATAACCTATAATACTCACCAGACTTAACTAAAGCTGGGGAAATTCCTCCTAAACGTAGTAAATTAGCATTTGAAAATCCACCAGTACTTATCGTGATAATAAACATGAATGTGTTCACGAAGATGAGGACACAAGTTATAGGACAACTTGTGAATATTTTTTTAAAATTTCCTTGATGTAAAAAAACTGACATGATTAACCTCCTATCATTTACGGTTATTATTTAAATATAATACATAAAATTATCATTAATTTTTTGCTTTTCTGCTTCCTTTACTAAATCTATTAACAATATCTTATCTAGTGTTTGCGATAATAGTTGATCTAATTTATCCCAAATTACTAATTTTAATGTTTTATCAATATAATTCAAATTTGCAGGTTCTTCGTTGTTTTTATAAAAGATATTAATTTCAAATAATCGCATTATATCTCCAACAGTTATCTCATTAAGTGTTTTAGCTAATCGGTACCCCCCTTGAGAACCTTGTTCAGAAACTACTAACCTTTCCCGCTTTAACTGCGAAAATATTTGTTCTAAATATAATTTCGATATATCTAACTGTTTAGATATCGAGAGGATTGATATATTCTTATCATCATTCCTATTTTCTGCTAGAATAATTAAAGAAGCTAACGCATACCTACTTTTCGTTGAAATTTTCATTAATATACCTCAATTCTTATAGTTAATTTTAATATTATATGATATTAAAAAGAATGTCAATTAAACAAAAGAGCATATAGCTTGACTTATTATTTAAAAGAAATATAATAATACATAGTATTCATATCAATTAGGTATGAATTAATAACAGGAGGTCAAAATGACTAAAATATATACAAATTTAACGGATTTAATCGGAAAAACACCGCTTTTGGAATTATCTAATTATAATAAAAATAAAAAATTAGCTGCTAAATTAATCGCAAAGCTGGAGTATTTTAATCCCGCTGGCAGTGTGAAGGACAGAATTGCATTCGCAATGATTACTGATGCAGAAAATCAAGGAAATTTAAAACCCAATTCTGTCATCATCGAAGCAACCAGTGGTAATACTGGAATTGGACTTGCTTTTGTATCTGCTTCAAAAGGTTACAAATTGATTCTTACAATGCCTGAAACCATGAGTATAGAAAGAAGAAATCTATTAAAGGCATATGGAGCAGAAATTGTACTCACTGAAGGTGCTAAAGGAATGAAAGGTGCTATTGAAAAGGCTAATGAGCTAGCATCTCAAATGCCAAATTCATTTATACCAGGTCAGTTCGATAATCCCTCTAACCCCAGTATACATAAAAAGACAACAGGTAAAGAAATTTGGGACGACACAGATGGTCAAATCGACATCTTCGTTGCTGGTATCGGGACAGGGGGTACGATAACTGGTGTTGGTGAATATTTAAAATCAAAAAATCCAAGTATTAAGATTGTAGCAGTAGAGCCAACTGGTTCACCAGTATTATCGAGTGGTAAAAGTGGACCTCATAAGATACAAGGTATCGGTGCAGGTTTTGTACCAAAAATCTTGAACACGGAGATTTATGATGAAATAATCACTGTTCAAAACGAGGAAGCTTTCAAAACATGTAAAGAATTATCACATACTGAGGGTTTACTTGTTGGTATTTCATCAGGGGCAGCGATTTTCGCGGCAACAATTCTAGCATCTCGGCCTGAAAATGAAGGCAAAAACATCGTTGTTCTTCTTCCTGATACAGGGGAACGTTATCTATCTACTCCTCTATTCTCCGAATAATCAATCGATATGAGGCTCTATTATTGTACTTAATGGAGCCTCATATTTTTTTGAAGAACTAAAATTAAATATTTATCATCCTAAAATATGGCTTTTGTCCATTGTACGAAAAAACTATTTATTGATTTAAACTCTAACATCCTTTATAATTAAATAAAAATCACAAAATGTGAGGAGTTTCATTTATGGAAAATCAAAAATTTGTCGTATATCCATATAGATGGATTATTCTGTTTGTTTTTAGCTTTGCGATGGCTATGCAGCAACTTTTATGGATCACATTTGCATCCATCACAACAGATGCAAAAGTATTTTATCATGTTACATCAGATATTAAGATTGGTATGCTTTCAATGGTCTTTATGATTGTGTATATCATAGTATCAATTCCCTCTTCTTGGCTAATTGATACTTATGGCTTTAGAGCAGCCGTGAGCCTCGGGGCAATATTAACTGGTGTGTTTGGTTTTTTACGTGGTATGTTTGCTACAAACTATGATTTGGTATTAATTTGTCAAATAGGAATTGCTTTAGGTCAACCTCTTATTGTCAACTCAGTCACAAAAATTGCAGCTAGATGGTTTCCAAAAAAAGAAAGAGCTACAGCCTCAGGAATAGCTTGGTTAGCGGGTTATTTAGGGCTTATCGTCGGATTAGCACTTACTCCATTTCTAATCAATGCTTTTGATATGCCTACAATGCTTTATATTTATGGAATTGTAGCTATATTATCAGCCTTACTATTTCTAATTTTTGCTAAGGAGTTTCCACCTACTGCACAAGGTACACCTGAAGAAGAAGAAAGAAGTCTTGTTTTTAATGGTATGAAACAAATGCTATCTAAAAAACAATATGTACTACTTGCCTTTATTTTTTTCATTGGTTTAGGGATATTTAATGGATTTTCTACATGGATTGAAAACATTCTTGCACCAAGAGGATTTACATCACAACAAGCAGGTATTGCAGGTGGTGTTATGATAGCTTGTGGAATTTTCGGATCTTTTTTACTACCATTACTTTCTGATAAATTTAACAATAGATCTAAATTCTTATTTATCGCGATGGCGGGGTCTGTTCCTGGTCTTATTGGTATCACCTATGCAAATAGTTATTGGCTATTATTAGTATCCGCTGGTATATTAGGATTTTTCATGTTAAGTGCAGCTCCAATTGGTTTTCAATACGGTTCTGAACTTGCTTATCCTGCACCTGAAGGAACATCAACTGGTGTATTAATGATGATGGGACAAGCATCTGGAATCTTGTTTATACTAGGCATGGATTATTTTAATTCACCTACAACAGGAATGAAAGACAGCATGACTGCCCTTATCCTACTCTTATTACTGACTACAATACTTTGTGTTAAATTACAAGAACCTGAAATCACATTAGAAGAAGAAAAAGTATAATAATAATGAAACCATCGTTAAAACAAACGATGGTTTTTTTTATTCTATACTTTTTAAAGAATCGGTCATACTGATTTTTTTAAGACGGAATGAGATTAAGAAATTAATAATCAAAGCAAATATTAATGTAAGGGATGCAGAAAAGAGATAACTTACAAATTTCACATTGCGAACAAATAGTAATGTATCTGTTTCCGCGGTTGTAATGACATACAAATGTAAAAAGAAACCTAGTATTAGCCCTAAGGCAATTCCTATTACCGTTAATATCAGATTTTCTTTGAAAACGTAAGCTGAGACCTCCTTATCATAAAAGCCTAACACTTTTATAGTGGCTAACTCTTTTTTTCTTTCATCAATGTTTATATGACTTAAAGTAAATAAGACTAAGAAAGCAAGTAATGCAGCTGATAAAATTAATATTAACACAACCGTATTCAACATTGTGACCATATCATTCATTTGATTAATGATTGAGGAGGTGTAATTTATTGCCAAAACTTGCTGTTTTGTCATTAACTCTTGCGATAGATTCATCTTAACTTCATCAGTCATTTTATTAGTTTTGCCCAATATGACATTGTAATAAACCTCTTTGTGTAATAATTGCTGATACAATTGCGGTGACATATACACATAATGCAACAAATAATTTTCAACAATATTTCCCACCGTTACTGGAATAGTACTAGATTGATTAAACTCTAAGTTAATTTGATCTCCTTTTTTAACTTTTAAAAGGGTGGCTAATTTCTCTGTTATCGCTACAGTATCATTGGGTAATTCTATCTTTTTATGGGTAGTTTTGTCTATTAAATTGATAAAACCAGATAGTGGTGTCTTAGGTACTATCAAGTAAATATCTTGTTGGAGTGAATTATTGGCATATACATCAATTGACTGTTGGCCAATTATCATGCTATCTGTTATATTATTATTTGTTACAACATCACTCATAATTGTATTTACATCTGATTCATCTAATCCAGACTTTAAATAAATTTCTGTATCAACAGTTTTAATTTCCGAAAATTGTTGGAAGATAATTGATGAAATGGAATCTCTTAAACCAAATCCAGTGAATAGTAATGCACAACTCCCACCTATACCAACTATTGTCATTAAAAAACGTTTTTTATAACGAAATAAATTTCGAATCGTCACCTTTTGAATAAATCGTAATCTTTTCCAAATAAATTTTATTCTTTCTAAAAATATTCGTTTACCTGGTTTAGGTGATTTAGGTCGCATTAAATTTGCTGGATGAGAATAAAATGTTTTACCACAAGCAAAAACAGCCGGAACACACACAAAAATAACTAATGCACTAGTTGCTTCTAATGCCAAAGGAAAAAGAATCGGTGTTTTAATCTTTGGTAAATTGTATAAAATACCGTAAGCATTAGAAATAACACGAGGAAACAAGTTAAAACCAATTAAAAGTCCGATGATACTTCCAATTAAACTACCTAGGAGTGCATAGGATAAATATTTGATCGTAATAGCTATTTTACCGTATCCCAATGATTTCAACGTACCAATTTCACAACGTTCATTTTCAACCATTCTTGTTATACTATTTAAGCTAACAAGTACGGTAACAAAAAAGAAGATGAGCGGAAAAACATTACTAAGTGCTGATATTCTTTGCATATCTTGTTTGTAATCACTTATTCCCATATTAGTAAAAATATCTGATAGATACCAATTGTTATTTATCTTTTTGATAGAATTTTTAATAGAAGATATCTGTTCTAGATATTCTTCAGAAAATCTTGACATATTTTTTTTGTCTATTGTTAAATATAAATTCGTAAAAACTGGAAAATCAAAAGCCTCGTTAGTTAATAAAACAAAGCCATCTATATTTACACTATTTGAACTGCTTAATCCACGATTATTCGTAATATATAAGGGGCTAGTTACAAATCCAACTATTTCACAACTTGTAATATTTAAATTGCTAGTGTCCGAATTAAAGTTTAAGGAGTCCCCAATTTGAAATACTTTATTATTACTTAATTGTGAGTCTAACAGACATTCATTCGTTTTTCCTGGTAACCGACCACTGATGAGTTCTGGTTTATTAATTTGATCTGGACCCGAAAAATCATAAGATAAAAGTGATAAAGTCATACTTTTAGCTACATATTTAATATTTACTTCGCTAATATATCCTGGCATCACTAAATTTACCTTATCTAAGGCTTTAAGTGTAGTTATATCAGTTTCAGTGAAACCCGTTGGAGAAACGATTTCAATATCCATTAAATTTTGTTTTGTAAAATAATCGTCTGCATCTTTTTTCATATATGGCATGGTAGAACGAAGTCCTGAATAAAATGAGATACCTAAGATAACGATTGCGATGATAGATATAAAACGTTGTTTATTTGTTGAAATTTGTCTGATAATCAATTTCAAATAGGCAGATATCATTACCATTCAATCCCTTCAACCCCTATTGGGTGAAGATTTCGGGAAATATTAGATACTTTTCCATTCTTAATACTGATAACTCTATCAGCAATAGGTGTAATTGCATGATTATGCGTAATGACTATGACTGTCATTTTCTTTTCTTTACACGTATTTAACAATAATTTTAAAATGGATTTTCCTGTGTTATCATCAAGAGCACCAGTTGGTTCATCACAAAGTAGTAATTTAGGATTTTTAGCTAACGCACGTGCTATTGCAACCCTTTGTTGTTCTCCTCCTGATAATTGTGAGGGAAAGTTATCCATTCTATCAGCTAACCCTACACTCATAAGTACTGTTTTAGGATCTATTGCTCTATCACAAATTTGTGTAGCTAATTCTACATTTTCTAAAGCTGTAAGATTCGTGATTAAATTATAAAATTGAAAAACAAATCCTATATCAAAACGTCTAAAAGCAGTTAGTTTTTTTGCACCATATTCGCTTATTAATTTATTATCAATTTTTATTTCGCCACTATCGCAAGTATCCATCCCACCAATTAAATTTAAAACTGTAGTTTTCCCAGCTCCGCTAGGACCAACAATTACCGCGAACTCACCATGTTCAATATTAAAGGAAATACCATCACAGGCACTCACAATTACCTCACCCATCTTATAACGCTTAACTACATTATTTAAATGAATAAAGTTATCCATATATTATCAATCACCTTGTTCCTGTATAATTTGTTCAATATTTTTTAATAATTCTGCTTCATTAAAATCGACACTTAAGGCACGTAAATGATAGGAAATAACTGAATATGAATAGTTAGGAATCATTTTTAATTCAAAATTAGTCTCTAGTAAATTAGATATCATGAAAAATATACCTCCCATGATAGTCATCGCAGCCACTTCTACATTCTCGCATTTTATTAAGGATTTATTTGATAAATTTCTAATAATCTCTTCAACAATTTTATAAAAACGTTGATTATTATCCATTCGTCTTTTTTCAAATAGTGGTCCTGTACTAATGCTATTGTTTAATAGAATTTTGGATAAGTCTTGATTATTTTGAAATAAAATGAGCGTGTTAACGATTGCCTTGCTTAATCCATAAATTAAGGCTTCCTCAAAATCTATATAAACATCCTGCAATACATTGAGAAAAGTGTCATTCATTTCATCGTATAATGATTCTAACAATTCATCTTTTGAAGTAAAATAAAAATAAAAAGACCCAACAGAAATATTAGCTTGCTCCACAATATCCTTAACACTTGTATTATGATAACCACGATTCACAAATAATTGTGCTGCCGTATCCAAAATTAATTTTTTTTTCATTTCTTTTTGTTCTTGAACATTTTTATTTGATTTATAAACCATAAATCTCTCCCTTGATTTTTTATAGAATGAACGTTCATTCTATACTTTATTATATCACAATTGTAAAAATATAACACAAAAAAGGTGATAATTTTAAAAATTATCACTCTTTAATTTTATTAATCAATATTTACTTGCTTTATAATATTTTCCGTTTCTTCTTCATGATATTCATTTAAACATTCTTTTAATATTTTGCCGATATTTTTTAACTCAGATGCAGCTTTAGTAGGTAAATGATTAATTATTTTACTTGCTATATCAATTTTGACTTTTATGATTTTTTTTAGTATTCTTTGATTCATCTTCTTCACTTCCAAATCTAATTTTTAAGATATCTTCTTCGTAGCTTGCCTTAAGAATTTTATAGCCTAACAGAGTTCGGGGTAAAGTAATCATTCTTTTAATATTGCCAGCCTTTACAATCAGTTCATCACCTTTTTGGTTTAATGATAAATCCTTCTTTTCTAAAAATGGTATGAGGATAGCGAGAATATAGTCTTTACCTTCTTTATAAACTTGTTGAACTCTACCTGTATACTTAATATCGATTGGATTTTCATCTTTGAAAATCGTATCAGCCATACGACTTAGTATATCTTTTCCTACCACTTCTGTTTCAAATAGTGGAGCATAGTAAATGGGAATTGGTGCAAAACTATTTTTAATGTCATCTTTATATTTCTTTTGAATATTTTTCCATACATGAAAATATGGATCAGATACGTTATCAGGAATGACACGATTTACAATTATACTATCCACATTGAAGTCATATATATTAAGATAAGTAAAACTTCTTTGTGCTTCTTTTATCACCATTTTTTCAGGATTAACAACAATTCTTATACTCGTTACATCTCTATTAGAAAATAAAGCTTTCATTTCGTCTAATTTATAATACATTTTATCGATTTCATCGAGTACATCGCCTTTAGGCATAGGGATTTTAAATATTGGTCCTACGACAGGTCCTATTATCTTAATAGCTTTTTTCTTTATTGGAAATAACTTTTCCATCCACCAACGAAGCATTTCTGGAAAACTTAATAAGGCTAGTGTTTCACCTGTTGGTGCGCAATCAATTATGATTGTATCGAAGCGCCCTTCTTTATAATAATTTAAAATTCGAAGTAAGCTTAGTAAATCCTCCATACCAGGGAAAAAGGTTAATTCTTCTGTTGTGATATCTTTAATTGACTTGGATGTGAAAAGATTAGTAAGATATTTCTGAACTTTTCCCCATCCCTCTTCAACCTCATGAATAGCGTTTATTTCTTGTGCCCATAGATTTTTTTCAATTTCAATAGGTTCGTTCGTTAAATTTATATCCAACGAATCACCTAAACTATGTGCCGTGTCTGTACTAACAACAAGTGTTTTCATACCCAATTTGGCACTTTTTACTGCTGTAGCTGCCGCAACACTTGTTTTACCGACACCTCCTTTGCCTGTATATAAAATAATTCTCATCACATTTTCCTCCTTTTTATTTCCAATATCGAATATTACGTAATCCGAAATATTTGAGTTTTTAAATGCTCAATTAAATGAGCATTATTCAATGTTAATTTTCTTTAATTCGTTATTATTCTGTTCCATAGTTAAATCTTGATTCGTAGATTCTTGTAAATTATGCAGCATTTTCAAAACGATATTGATCATAAATTTTTTTTCTTCATCTGTAAGATTTTTCATTGCCTTAACAAAATATATATTGATAATTTCTTTAAAATGATTAAGTAATTCACTACCTTTTCCTTTTAATTTTAATACAACAATTCTCCGGTCAAAATCACTTCGACCTCTTTCTATAAATCCATTTTTAACAAGCCGATCAACTATACCAGTAGTAGTACTCATAGGAGAATTAATATATTCTGCTAATTCCGTCATGGTAATTTCTTTTCTTTTTTCAAGAAGTAACAGAGTAAATAGTTCTGATTTAGAAAATTTTAAATCTAGACTAATCCACTCTTCCGGGAAAAAGAATTTTTTGATATTATCAAAAAATAAATTCAGTATTTGGTCTAAATCAAACATTGCTTCACCATCCAAATATTTCGTAAATCGTAGTATTTATTTGTATTATATGCGCTATTAGTTTATTTGTCAATCAATATTTTAATATAAATAAAATTAAGGGATTTCAATCTCCTTACTGATATCCAACTTTTCCACTAACTATATTATCTTTACATAAAAATAAAAGTTAACTTTATTTAAATAGTTAACTTTGTTATCGTTGTTGAATAGTTAGAACGATGAATATCATATAAGTTAGTCGATTCCATAATTAATGTTTCAATAACAGGAATATTAGGTGCGTAGATAAACATGCCACCAATTTTTAGTGAATTTAATATTTCCATATATTTTTCAATATATTTTTTATATTGTCCATCTATTCGAACATGATGATGGAGAAAATGATTTGAAAAGGCCATATGAGAAATAACAGTGCCATAGGTATTAGCTTTTAATTTTTCTTCAAACCAATTGACATTGACTAAATATTCATTTTCTTCAATATTTCTATCTAATCCATAAGCTTCTATTCCCATATCTCTTAAATAATGCACTAAATATGCTTGTTCGCCACAGCCTATATCTATTATAGGTTCTATCAAATCAGTCATATTAATATCTAATATATCTAGCTGCATGCGAGGAGAATATTCCTCACATTTTATATCTAGTATGATGGGACTATCTTCATATTTTTTAAATAACGACTTTGAATTAGTATTCAGTAAAAATGTTTTTATATCTTCATAATGTTGATGGAACAAGTTCAGTATATTTTCTGTTGTAATAAAATCTTGTTCACTTAAATTAATTACTTTATCAAATAATCGATTGTACAGCTGTTTCAGTTTTAAATTATCTTCCTGAACAAAATTTATAAATTGATTTACTTTAATAAAATTATTAAGGGTGATTTTTACAATTTCCTCTAATAATCTATTATAAGATTGGTTTATCTTAGTATTTTCTATAAAGATAGCGATATCATCTTTTTGAAGTTTGATAAAATTAATCATCTCATCACAGGGTGTTAAATTGTTTTCTCCATAAAATAAACTTTTATTTTTATTGTGAAGCAATTGAAGTTTAATAATATTTTTTAATTCACTTATTGTTAACATACTCCACCTATATTTTTTACCCTTAAGTCCATTAATATATGATGTGAAATTATAAGGTCTTCCTTATAATCAACTCTATCAGCAATTCGTAAAAGATGAAAAGATATTAAAGCTAATTTATTAAATTCTTCGCTTTTCATCATCAATTCTCCTTTGAAGATTTTTTTAAAAAAGGATTGCTTTATATGCATAAATATGCTATAGTAAACTAGAATATTTGTGTATATATCAACTATAACACTATTTATTTCACTTGTCAAACAAACTAAAACCATGCTTATATAATGGTTTTTTTTATTTATCTTTATTCACTATCCAAATATAAATACAAGATATTAAATAATCTCATTAATTAAGTGCTAGTTATTTATTTAGATTATATTTTATTTTTGTAAAAAGTAATTGACTAGTTTTGAAGTTTTTATTTTAAAAAAATTATGTATTTATAAATAATTTTCATATATTTATACTCTATATCAGAGTATAAAAAAATCGGAAATCTTCATTTGAAAAATTAGTTAAGTTATTAGATGCTTCGGAAGACAGAACATTCGATAAAATGAGAAAAGGATTTTGAATGTTTGTTTTAATTTTAATACCTGCAATTGCTTGATAATGTTAGGAATAAAGGTTTTCAACTTTTCTCTCAAATCTGTTTTAACGCACACATTTTATTAAAAATCTATTTGAATAATGTTAGTTGAACAACGCTTAAACTTATCTTATGAAATTTAATATTTTGGCAACACGTAAAGTAGCAGCAGATAACCTTCAAACTCTGCCTTCACTTTGAGACATTGCAGGACCATCGTATCCCGCCCATATCTCACTGAATATAAATTTTTAGATTCTGCAAGTTAAAATAAAACGAGAATGTTTACTAAACATTCTCGTTTTATTCTGTTTAACTCCATTTGCTTCTCCAAACTCGTTTTTTTTCAACTTTGTCTATTAATATAGAAGATAAAGAATTCACTCTTGCTTTCAGCAACATTTTTCTTCCTTCTGTATTTCTTGTATAAATGAGTTCACTATGCCCTATATATTTTCTCCATCTTTTTTCAAAAAATAGAGCACCAGTCTTATTGATACCTATCACTTCAGGAATCGAATAATATTGATTAAACACATTAAATATGTTTTTTCGAACGAATAAATAGCGAGGATTATCAATGGGATTTAAAAATTGTTCTAAACATTCATTGAAAACATAGGTTTCATAAGTAGTTGCTCCACTTAATGAACATGAGACCTGATATTTATTTTCTGCATGAGAAATGACCTTTACACCTTTTTGTTGAATAACATCTAAATATTGTAAGGTTTCCAAGATGATTTTCCCAATTATATGGAGTCTACCCTTTATAGAACCGTATTTATAAAGTAAAAGACCTGCTTTATAAGTAGGGATAAGAAATAATACTATTAAAGTGATAACTAGTATATTAAGCTTCTCATGCATTAAACCACCTAGACCAATATAACTAAATATAATCCCTAAAACAACTATTACTTCAGCTAATATTAACGCAAATTTATCAAAATATATTAATGGATTTGGTAAGAACTCCTTATTTGCTTTCACTTCTTCAGTTACTTGTGAATAACGATCGCTTTTACTTAGAATGTCAAACCATTCCTTACTTAACCCTTCACGATTATTAGCTAGTTTAAGCATTTTTTGATTTATTTCTTCAATATGCTTTAGCGTATAAGGTGGAATTATGATATTTAAGCGGTCTAATCCATTTTCTATTACTTTACCATCATATGAGATACCTACAAAACTTTTGAATCTTCTTTTCAATGTATCAAAATCTTCACTATGAATATTCTGATTGTTATCTGATGTTGTGTCTTCTAGCTTTAGACTCATTTTTTTAAAGAATTTCTCTTCATAAAGGCTCTCTTTATCTATGCATACGAGATGCCAGATATTTGCAGTTTTTTGAGGACTTTTTTTATCAATTCGGATTGCGCGTCCTCGCATTTGATTCGATAACATATAAGAACCCACAAAACTCGCTAAAATTAAAGTATTAATTGATGGCTCATCCCAGCCTTCACCTAAAAGTGATTTTGTACCAATTAAGACATTAATTCCTCCACGAGAAAATAGGGTTGAAATAATATTGACTTTTTGTTTATTGGATTGTCCAATAAATTTAATATCACAATAATTATCATCATGATCTAGTTTTGTTATTTTAACATTCTCAATTTTGATATTATAGTCTACTAATAGTTGATTAAATAAATCTACAGATGCCGTTGGAATGATGATAATTGCTCCGCTTAATACTCCAAGAAGATTACTTAGAGATTCTCTTCGCAGCGATTCAAATATTGGGATAACACCAATTGTGTTTATAGTCTTCAAATCGTCGAGTTGTTTAGGTAAAACATCTTGTCGTATAAAATCCGTTAATATGACCATACGTAAATTTTCTTGTAAATGAAATGTTTCGCTTTTAACTATTTCTTTAATACTATTCAATTTTCCCAAGCTATTAATTAATATTTTATTGATTTGATGATTACTTATTAAATTAACTTTGCGTTTTTCTATGCAACCAATTTTGGATAATTGAGCTATCATGGCTTTGATTAATTCCCCATCCTTAATTGATTCTTTAATAGAAAAGAGAAAACCATTTAATAATATTTCTATCCAAAAGTAATTGAGTGTTGGTATTTTTTTTTGATGTCCTAATATTTGTATTTCTTGCTTTGGTATAAACACGTGAACATTATTCAAAAATACAAGTAAACTAGTATAATATTCTGGATCATTTAATATCTCTTCAGTATATAAATCGGGGTCAATCAAAAAATCATGATTTTTAATTGCGTTAATAAATAATTGATTTTTACGTAAACTATCAACAAAATCCTCAACATCTCTTTTAAATTGCTCTATACTTGCCACTTCTTTATCAGTAGGATAATTCATGTAGACGTAATCTTGATGAGGGCATAGATTGTTTGCCTTTACTAGTTCCGGAACATAAATTTCAGCATCAATAGGTCCGCATAATTCTTGATATTTATCCCATTCTGCTTTAGTTGAATCATAGGGTGGAGTTGCAGTTAAAGAGATTATTTGAATATGGGGTAATTGTTTAATAACTTCAGAAAGCGATTTCCACCATTCTGTACGTAAATGATGTGCTTCATCTAATACAATAGTTCCGATGTTATTCTTTTTTAACTCTTGAATTAATTCTATTTTTGAAAAATCAATGATTTCATTTTCAATACTGTCTTCAGAATATTCTTCATTGACAATTTTATGATATGCTGAATGTAATGCCTGATAAGTAGAAACGTTAATAAAGTGAAGTGAGTTTAATTCATTTGATATCCAATTTTCTTTTTTTTCAGAATCTGGTAAATAAAAGTCTATAAAACGGGCAACCCATTGTTCACGAATAGTAATTGTTGGTGTCAAGATTAAGGCAGGCTTACCTAATCGTAACATAGCCTCTAATCCTAAAACAGTCTTACCTGACCCTGGTGCAGCGACAATATGCAATTTATTATCGACTAAATGTCCTTTCATTCCATCTAAGACTCGTTGTTGATAAGGACGCCATTGCCCTTTAAATTTAAGTTGTGTTATGTCCATCGTTATCCCCCCTATTTACTTAATTACATTCCTAACACAATTTCTTTACAAATATTCATTAATGTATTTCTCACATCATAATTTTTTTGCCAATGACGTGAATCCCATACATCTTTAGTCAAATCATCACCACCATAGATAATAGCGCCATAATCGATATCTCTAAATAAAGAAACGGATAATAACGCGCTTTGCTCCATTTCAACAATCAAGCATCCTTCCTTTTTTCTTAAAGCAATTTTAGCTTTCGTTTCACGATAAAAAGCGTCTGTTGTCCATGTTTTTCCTTTAATATATTCCATGTGATTTTCATCTAAATACTTTGTAATGAGCTTTATAACCTTTGCTTTTGCTTTTATTTCTCTTGCGGGTTTTATATAGTGATAACTAAAACCTTCATCTCTAATTGCACTATCAACAACAATTAATTTTCCTGCCGTGATGTCTTTTCTTAATACGCCCGCACCACCACAAAACATGACTTTATTTACTCCTAATGCTATTAGTTCTTCTAGATATCCTCCACATGCAGGAGCACCTAATGTACCTTGAACAAGGCAGCAATCCACATGATTAAATTTATATATCACTAAATCCATCATTTCACTAGGTAATGAAGCGACAGGAACAATTTCATTCTTATTTAATAAATTAGCAATCACATCTTTAAAAAAGCAGATAACTAGACGATTGGGAATTTCAACGTCTATTTTTTTCCGTGGTTCAATAAAAGCTATTCTTTCTGAGTCAAATTCTAAGATGGGAAATTCTTTTTCTAACATTTATCTTTCTCCTTTTGTATTACGATGTACAACTAAAATGCAAACACTAATAACAATGATTACAATACCAAGAATATAAAAATACTCTTTATAATTATTCATAACATCGGAAAAATGACATAATTTTATTTACTTTTACAAAAAATCAATATTATATCCTTTATTTTACCACATATTTGCGATTATTCAATTTTAATCTCTTTTCCCTTAGGTACAAAGGAAAATCATAGGATAACAATATTAAAAAGCCATCTTTTTATTAAAGATGACTTTTTATTTTGCTAAATTTCTTTTTTAGATGAGGCCTCCTTGAAAAAGATCTTGTCAAATATTAATAATAATTGTGGTAGTAAGAAAATCACTAATAGACATGAAATCAATGCTCCTCTTCCGATTAGCATACCTAAACTAGCTGTTGCAGGAACTGTTGATACCAGACCCACACTAAATCCTGCGACGATTAATATTCCACCAGAAGTCAAAATAGTCGGAATAGAAGCTTGAATGGCCTCTTTTATCGCATCAAATTTATTTAGTTCTTTTCTAAACTCTTTATACCTGCTTGTAACAATTATCGCATAGTCAATAGTTGCACCCATCTGAATCGCCGTAACAATTATATATCCTATAAATAAGATTGGTGAGTGAAAAATTGTTGAAAGAGCAAAATTAATCCAAACAGAACCTTGAATAACAAGAACTAATATCACAGGAAGAATAAATGATCTAAAAGTAAATATTAAAATCATTAAAACTGAGATAATAGTAATAAAATTAACATAAAGGACATCATGATTAAATGAATCTTTCACGTCAAGAATATTTGCAGAATCTCCTAAAACATAATATTCACTATAATTATTCTTTAAATCAATCCGTAAATTTTCAATTAATTTAAGTGCTTCATTATCATCAGAATCCAAATTGATATTAAAAATAATTCGCGTATAATTATCATTTTCAAAGTTAGTAATTGCCTTATCAATTTGTTCTTTAGTTTGTGTTAATTGTTGTAATTGAATTTCATTCATTCCTAAATCATTACTATTTTCATACATATAATTGATGATATCTAAAAACATATAGGTTTGTTGATTAATATTAATATGGTACATAAAATAAAGGAGATTTGTATCTTGTAAATTCATTTGCATAATATCAGAAAAAGTTTGGCTCGTTAAAGAGCTATTTCCGGTATCAATTACTGCTTTTATTTGACCAATTTGACTAATTTGACTTTCAGATAATCCCAATAACTGAGGATTAGTTAACATATAGTTAACCATTGTATTAAAATTGATAGAAGGAACCTCTTTACCTAAACTTGCGCTATAATATGCATAAATACCAGTAGAAGAATTTTGATCTATGCCTAGGAACATTGCAAATTCTCCTGAATTAAAATTCGTATTCGAATTTTCGAATAATTGTTTCAATGTTTGAACATGCAATAGTTGATTGGCATCTAAGTTTAACAAATCTTGATTATTATATATAAAGGTAATTATATCGTTTAATTTGACTGAACTAGTTTGATACTCTAAACTTGTTGCATAATAGGCATAAATACCATTTGCTTGACTAAATGGCATATTTAACATATTAGCAAATGTTTCTGTATTCATTTCTGTATTATTCAAAAGTGCATAAACTTGATTTAAAACTAATACTTGTGCATCAGATAATTGAAGTTCCTTTTTATTTTCAAACATAAAAGAAACTAATTCTTCTTCTTTAATTTCTGAATCATTGGTGCTATTTACGTTATTATACATCAGAAAAAGGTTATTGGATTCCGTTATGTCTAATCCTATTAATTGTCCAAAATTATTAGCATTTAAAGCTATATTTTTATTATTTATCAAATTAAGTGATTGATTAATTGATATTATTTCCTCTTCATTTAAGCCTAAACTGGCTTGATTTGTATTCATAAATTCAATTAAATCAGAAATTCCATAAACTGGACTATTTAAGCTCATTTCATATAGTGTATAAATCTTCAATGCATCATCTTCATTCATTCCTAAAAGGTCCGCAAATGTTTGGTAATTAATAGACTCATCTTTTTCATCTAGTAATCCTTTAGTTTGTCCTATTTGATTGATTTCATCAGCAGTTAAACCTAGTGCTTCACTGTTATTAAACATATAATTAATCATAGTATTCAGTTGATAGGTCTGTTCATTAAGACTCATCTCAAAAATCATATATATCATATAAGCATCATTTTCAGATAAACCTAACATGTTCGCAAAAGTTTGATAAGATACATCTTTCCCATTCACATTCAGTAAAGAGCTAATCCTATCGATATTTGTCATTTGAAGATCTGTTAACCCAATTGAAGATACATTATCTTTCATAAATTCTATCATCTGATTAAAATTTATTTCTCCATTTACTCCTCCTATGCTTTGTGCATAACTGGCATAAATTCCATTAGCTGTTTTCATATCAATCTTAGCTTTTTGACTAAATGCCAAAACATTTAGATTATCTTTTATTCCTAAAGTTGTAATTCCCATTGCACTATTTACATAAGGGCTTGCTTCAACTAAATTGACAACCTGCTTTTCTTCTTCATTATTACCATTTGGCACAATGATAGCCAATGTATTTGTTTTACCAAACAAGTCAATATAATTCGAATTTTCATTTGTATTAAAATTAAAATCATATGTGTTATGTAATTGTATTGTAAATGCGGATATTACAATAGAAACCATGATTATTGGCATAAATCGTCTCGTTTTAATTATATATTGATTAATGGTAGTCATCTTAGGAATAAAATTTTTGTGTTTTGTTTTTTCAATCAAGTTAGAAAATAATAACAATACACCTGGCATCAAGAAGAATACACTAAATAAACTGCATACAATACTTTTTGCCAATACAATTCCAATATCAAACCCAATTGAATATTGCATAAACATAATCGCTATCATTCCCACAATCGTCGTTAAACTACTCGAACTAATTGATTTTATCGAATTCTTTAAAGCATGAATAATGGCATTCTTATCATCATAATTTTTCTTTTCTTCTTGAAAACGATGTAGAAGAATTATTGAATAATCCATTGCTAGAGCTAGCTGTAATACAATTGCGATCGAATTAGTTACATAAGAAATCTCACCTAAGAAAATATTAGTACCCTTATTGATGAGAACAGAACTTCCCACTACAATACCAAAAACAAGTATTTCAGCATATGAATTCGCATTAAAAAATAAAATTAATAAAATGATAGGAATACAAATAGCTAATATAATGGTCATCTGTTTTTCTACATCATCTAATTGATCGACCGCATGGACACTCGACCCGCTCATTTCAATTTGATAATTTGTGAGTTTAGCTCTAATATCATAAATTGCATTACGTGTAAGCGATGAATAATCACCTTCCGTAAATGTAATTTTGATAAGTGCATTTCCTTCCTTATAATAATCCGTGCTATTTTCAAATGAAGCATCCAATACACCACCGATTTGTGATATTTCATTTTTCAAATCCATCGCTTGAGCTGGTGTAATATTCGCGATAATCACGTTAGCAACACCGTTTGATCCAAACTGTTCCTGCATTACATTTAAAGCGATTTTGGTTTCAGAATTTGTGGGAAGATATTTTGTCATATCATAATTGATTTGAACCTTCTGTGCAGCAAAGGCACTAAGGATACATAAACTCATAAAAAGAATTATAAATAAATTTCTTTTTTCAACAATAAATTTTGATAATTTATACATGCTACCCCTCCTATTTAGTCATGTGTTAGCGAATTTGTTTTTTGAACAAATATATGTTATCATACACATGTTGAATACATTTATTATATTTTATCTCACCTTAACTTACAATGAGCAATTTTTAACGAAATGTTCATTATTCAACACCTCAGCGGTATTATGTCTTATATTCATCAATAAGGAGTCAAAATTATGAATAAAATTAGTGGAGATCGTAGAACTAGAAAAACAAATAAAGCCATCAAAAAAGCATTAGTTAAACTAATGTTAGAAAAGGACATTTCCAAAATAACTATTAAAGATATCGCAGAAGAAGCTGATATCAATAGAGGAACTTTTTATTTTCATTTTTATGATGTGTATGAAGTTTTAGAACAGATTGAAGATGATATTATTAGTAAAATTTATGAACTAATAGATGAATTTAATTTTAAAGACTTAGCATCATCTCCTCTTCCATTTTTGCTTAAAATATCAGATTTTTTAAATGAAGATAGAGAATTTAACAAATTATTGTTTATGAATGAATCATCAGTAACGTTTTTAAATAAATTAAAAATATTATTAAAACAAAAAATAATTAATGATAACATAAATTCAATTGATATAAAAAATCAGCAATCCTTTTCCTGTTGTATTATCTTCATTGCATCAGGTACTATTGATTTATATAAAGAATGGTTTAAAGGAAATATTAATATGACAATCGAAGAGTTATCTAAAACAATTGATCATCTAATTATTGATGGAGTCAAATATTTTATCAATAAAAAATAAATTATTTGGAGACTTTGATTATTATTGAACTTGTGTTATAAATATTAAGAATAGAAAAAAGTGGATTTCATCTGAAACCCACTTTTTTATTTGTTTAATTTACACAAACATTTGATAATTATCAGCTAGTAGTCCATTTTCTTTATCTACAAAAGTAAACCAAGAATATCTGTTTCCACCTATATTAGATATATCATCTATGGTACTAGATAAAATTTGGTTAAATATTTTTTCGCCATTTTCACTTATTAATGAAATTTCACAACCTAAATAACCATTATTATCAAAGAAACGATATTGAATAGTGTACCAACCTGCATCATCTATTACACCATAATTATCTAAAGACTCTAAATTTTCTTGTGATGCAAAGTTTGAATTATTTGAAGCTCCTACTAATAACTCTCCTGTTGATGTATCTTTAGTTACATGAATGATATAATCTCTTACATAATTACCATTTATGTCTGAAACAGCTTGTGAATAATCAAAACCTTCACCTAAATTAAAATCATTTGGATCTAAATAAACATCCATTTCAGCATACCATGTTCCTGGCCATACAGTCATACTCTTACCATTATAGAAAGAATATTCTTGAGAAGTATTTTCTAATAATAAATGCCCATCTTCCCATATTGCAGGCCCATAATCATCATGTATCCAACCATTAATATTGGTATCAAATGTTTGATTAGCAATGTAATCATGAACTACAATAACATATGGTAATTCTTCATTATTATAAGTAACTGTAATAACTTGTGTGCCTAATTTATTTTGATTATAACCACTAATCATATCTTGAGTTAAAGTCACCTCAGTTGTATAACCATAACTATTTAAAATAATAATTTTGCCACCTATTAAATCTAAAGTAGGAGTTCCTACAAGATATTTTAAAGTAGTTGGTTCAACTAATGTTTGTGATACGACTTCAAATGGTATATCAGTTTGTAAATCAGTGATAATGCTAGGATCAACTATCATTATTTTTTGAGTTACAAATATATATGTGTTATTAACAACTTTAACCGTATTATATAAATTATCAACTAATTTAGGCAAATATGTAGCATCAATAACATCATTAAATGTATTATTTGAAACTTCTAAGTAATTGAACATATCAGCTACATCATTATCAGTACCAGCATATGCTCTTACCCCTATCCGTACATTTTCAATTAAATTATTTGATACTATAAAGCTTTCTTTGTTGCCTAAACCTAATGTAGTAATGCCATCATATGAATTTTTAATTGTGTTATTAGTGATTAATACGGTATTTTGTTCCCCTGATATCTGCATTGCATAACGTGCTTTTGCAAAAACAGAATCACTACTATCTACCGTCACATTATGGTTATAACCCATATCGAAAGTATTTCCTGATACTAATACATTATTAGCATCTTGAATTTGCAATCCTCTTGAACCAGTGAATGTTCCGTCAAATGATATTGTGTTATTCGTAATTGTAACATCATTCCATGGAGTTGTATTGGTCCATACCATAATCGCTGTTTTATCTGAACAATTAACCATTTCAATTGTATTGTTATTAGCGATAAAATTGTGACCATTGTAGATATAAATAGCCCAAGTCGACATATTTTCGAATATAACATTTTCAACTTTAACATTTCCAATATTATATGTACCATCAGTGCTAATAAAACCTGTATCAGTAGTTAATCCAGTACCATCAACTAAAACATTAGAAAAGTCAAGTGATTTATCTTCAGCAATTACAAATTTTGTACCACTTAAAACAGTACTATTTCCTTGTCCAATTATAGTCACATTTTTATTTATTGTAATTGTACCTTGGTCAGTAAAGTTACCATCAGCTAATAAAATTGTATCTCCATCAGCTGCTAAATCAATAGCTGTTTGAATACTCATATTATTTGTGACAATAAAGGTATTATTATCTACATCAAGTATATAAGTGGAATTGTAATTTGGATTATTTCCTTGAGTAATGGCTTCTTCAGCTGTTTTATAGAATATAGTATGAATTAAACCATCAGCTCTAACACCTTGATATACAAAATGATATTGATCTGATAAGATAGTAACATTTGCATTGTCAGTTAAATTATAACTATAAGTAATTGGAATTGAATGGTCAGCATTTCCATCTTCCAAATAAATACCATCACTGACTCCATCAATATTTTTTAATACGACATTGTCTATACCTTCATGATTATAATAATAAACATTATTAGTGAACATACCAATTCCATTCCATGCGTTTCCTGATGTCGTAATATCATCTAGTGTTACATCAAATGAATTACATAATTGTATACCATTGCCACTGTTGTTAATTGATGATACGTTAACTAATGAACCTTCACTTGCTGTATTTAAATCAATACCACTAGAATTAAAGTTTTGTACTGTAACATCATGAAGATTGAAATTAATTGTTCCACCGAAGTGAATCCCATAATTAGGATTATTTGTACCTTCTAATGTAAATCCAGTTAATTCAATTTCTGATGAATTAGTATTGCCCACTTTTATTCCATAACCATTATGACCTGAAGCATCAAATATGACTGAACTCTCATCTACACCAATTAAGTGAATTCCTTTATCAATATTTAATGTCGTCGGTAATTGATAAACTCCTGGTAATACATAAATTGTTGCTCCTTCACTAGCGGCATTTACAGCATCATAAATACTTAATCCAGGAATAACATAATATTCATTTTGGCTAATTGATTTAATAGTATTTATGTGTTCACCTATATCTATTAATAATGTAGCAAAATTAATTGCACCATCAATAGAAGTTTGATAATAATTTTGTGAACCTTCTATAACAAAGTCATATTCAACTGGGATCATTAAGTTAATAATATTAAAATTATTCCCTTCTCCAGTATAAATAGGATTAATTTCGGTAAATGTATTATTATTTAGTAGATTTATATTCATAGTATCAGCATAACTATAAGCATAAATAGCAATACCACCCCAAGCATTTCCACTAGTTATTACATTTTCAACAATATCATTTTGACAATCAGTAAGTGCAATTCCATTACCCCGGCCACTATTGTATACCTCAACGTTGTTAATTACACTATCATATACATTATTTAAATCAAGGCCAGTTCGACCGCCATCTGGATTATTGTTAATAATCACATTTTCAATATCAAAGAAATCTGAAAAGTTCATATTTTCATTATCATCGTAGAACCATTCAACTTTAATTGGATACCATTCAATTATTGGAGTATTAAATGTAAAGTTTTGTAGTACAACATCAATTGAATGAACTAATATTCCATATCCATCTGCACTAGTGTAATTTATGATTACTGCCCCTTCATCTGTACCAATTAAACTAATTTGCTTATCAATTGTTAATGTAGAGTTGATATTATATGTGCCTGGATAAATAATTATTGTATCGCCATCTTGAGCAGCATTTACTGCATCTTGAATAGATGAGAATGCATTCATACCTACTGTATAATAATAATCTCCGTAAAGAACTTCTGTTCCATTACTGTAATCACTAAGATTAAGATCTACTACTATAGATTCTTGTTTTACTGATAATGTGTAACCATCAGTCATTGTATTACCATTTCCATCTTGGTAACTATTTACAATAATTTGACCTGTTGTAATACCATAAACTGTATCTATTAATAGATATTGTTTATCAGTATCTTTATTTCCAGTTAATAAGTTGTTTTCAAGAATAAATGAACCATTCATTCTATTTTTAACTACGTAATAACCATCTACTTCAAAGTTCAAAAATTGATTATTATTTACATTAATTGTACCTAAATCAAGAACTTTAGGATCTGCCCATGAAGTTGTTCCAATCATTGAATAGAAATATTGAGTTCCATCAGAATTATCTATTATAGTACTAATTCCATCAAATGTATTTCCCTCAATAATCTTTTCTCCATCATGATTTGCACTATCAAATGTGATATTTGATTGATAGAAGTAATTATCTAAGATATAAATATTATTTAATTCATCTATATCTAATTTACCTTCATTAATATATACACTTCCACCATAATGACTCATATCGTATCCGTCTAAATCATCAACATATGGGTTACCTGTATATAAAGTATTTGGTGTAAATCTATTATATTGAATAGTTGTATTTGACCCTAATATTTCAATAGTCTTATTAGGCTCTACTTTTGCCATGATTTCTAAACCTTTAATAGTTACATTATCACCAAATATAGCGATTAAATCTTGTGATGCCCATGAACCATTAGGAGTATAATCTGAACCATATATTATTGGAAGTACTGTATCATTATCAGGTTTAGCGTTAATTGGATTTCCATTTTCGTCCATACCTTGAATTGTCAAATCATTTTGAGTAATTGGTAAATACCAACCTGTTTGTTCTTCTACATTCCAAGTTGTATCAGCTGTTACTGCATATTCACCTTCATATACATAAATGGTATCTCCATCTTGAGCTGCTTTTAATGCATCTTGAATAGATGAGAATGCATTCATACCTACTGTATAATAGTAATCTCCGTAAAGAACTTCAGTTCCATTACTGTAATCACTAAGATTAAGATCTACTACTATAGAATTTGGTTTTACTGATAATGTGTAACCATCAGTCATTGTATTACCATTTCCAACTTGGTAACTATTTACAATAATTTGACCTGTTGTAATACCATAAATTGTATCTATTAACAAGTATTGTTTATCCGTATCTTTATTTCCAGTTAATAAGTTGTTTTCAAGAATAAATGAACCATTCATTCTATTTTTAACTACGTAATAACCATCTACTTCAAAGTTCAAAAATTCATTATTATTTACATTAATTGTACCTAAATCAAGTACTATAGGATTTGCCCATGAAGTTGTTCCAATCATTGAATAAAAATATTGATATCCATCTGAATTATCTATTATAGTACTAATTCCATCAAATGTATTTCCCTCAATAATCTTTTCTCCATCATGATTTGCACTATCAAATGTGATATTTGAGTGATAGAAGTAATTGTCTAAGATATAAACATTATTTAATTCATCTATATCTAATTTACCTTCATTAATATATACACTTCCACCATAATTGGTGTAATCATAACCATCTAAATCATCAACATATGGGTTACCTGTATATAAAGTATTAGGTGTAAATCTATTATATTGAATAGTTGTATTTGACCCTAATATTTCAATAGTCTTATTAGGCTCTACTTTTGCCATGATTTCTAAACCTTTAATAGTTACATTATCACCAAATATAGCGATTAAATCTTGTGATGCCCATGAACCATTAGGAGTATAATCTGAACCATATATTATTGGAAGTACTGTATCATTATCAGGTTTAGCGTTAATTGGATTTCCATTTTCGTCCATACCTTGAATTGTCAAATCATTTTGAGTAATTGGTAAATACCAACCTGTTTGGCCAGATGCCATCCAAGTTGTATCAGCTGTTACTGCATATTCACCTTCATATACATAAATGGTATCTCCATCTTGAGCTGCTTTTAATGCATCTTGAATAGATGAGAATGCATTCATACCTACTGTATAATAGTAATCTCCGTAAAGAACTTCAGTTCCATTACTGTAATCACTAAGATTAAGATCTACTACTATAGAATTTGGTTTTACTGATAATGTGTATCCATCAGTCAATGTATTACCATTTCCATCTTGGTAACTATTTACAATAATTTGACCTGTTGTAATACCATAAATTGTATCTATTAACAAGTATTGTTTATCCGTATCTTTATTTCCAGTTAATAAGTTGTTTTCAAGAATAAATGAACCATTCATTCTATTTTTAACTACGTAATAACCATCTACTTCAAAGTTCAAAAATTCATTATTATTTACATTAATTGTACCTAAATCAAGAACTTTAGGATCTGCCCATGAAGTTGTACCTATCATTGAATAGAAATATTGAGTTCCATCTGAATTATCTATTATAGTACTAATTCCATCAAATGTATTTCCCTCAATAATCTTTTCTCCATCATGATTTGCACCATCAAATGTGATATTTGAGTGATAGAAGTAATTATCTAAGATATAAACATTATTTAATTCATCTATATCTAATTTACCTTCATTAATATATACACTTCCACCATAATTGGTGTAATCATAACCATCTAAATCATTAACGGTATATAAAGTATTCGGTGTAAATCTATTATATTGAATAGTTGTATTTGATCCTAATATTTCAATAGTTTTATTAGGCTCTACTTTTGGCATAATTTCTAAACCTATAATAGTTACATTATTGCCAAGTACAGTAATTAAATTTTGTGATGCCCATGAACCATTAGGAGTATAGTCAGCACCATAAATAATTGGAAGTACTGTATTTAAATCAGGTTTAGCGTTAATTGGATTTCCATTTTCGTCCATACCTTGAATTGTCAAATCATTTTGAGTAATTGGTAAATACCAACCTGTTTGATCTTCTACATTCCAAGTTGTATCAGCCGTTACCCCGTATTCACCTTCATATACATAAATGGTATCTCCATCTTGAGCTGCTTTTAATGCATCTTGGATAGACGAGAATGCATTCATACCTACTGTATAATAATAGTCACCGTATAAGGCTTCTTGACCATTATCTAATCCATTGAGTGCAAGATCAACTACTATAGAATCTGGTTTTACTGATAATGTGTAACCATCAGTCATTGTATTACCATTTCCATCTTGGTAACTATTTACAATAATTTGACCTGTTGTAATACCATAAACTGTATCTATTAATAGATATTGTTTATCAGTATCTTTATTTCCAGTTAATAAGTTGTTTTCAAGAATAAATGAACCATTCATTCTATTTTTAACTACGTAATAACCATCTACTTCAAAGTTCAAAAATTCATTATTATTTACATTAATTGTACCTAAATCAGTCACTTTTGGACTTGCCCATGAAGTTGTACCTATCATTGGAATATAAGTTTTTGCACCTGTTTCAGTTTCTTCATAATATGAAACTGTATCAAATGTATTTCCATCAATTACTTTATCGCCACTATGACTAGCGCTGTCAAAACTAATTCCAGCACTATAGAAATAGTTATTTAAAATGTTGATATCATTTTCAGTAACGATATTTTGTTCATTAATATATACGCTTCCACCATAATGACTCATGTCGTATCCGTCTAAATCATCAACAGATGGATTACCTGTATATAAAGTATTCGGTGTAAATCTATTATATTGAATAGTTGTATTTGACCCTAATATTTCAATTGTCTTATTAGGCTCTACTTTTGGCATAATTTCTAAACCTTTAATAGTTACATTATCGCCAAGTACAGTAATTAAATTTTGTGATGCCCATGAACCATTAGCAGTATAGTCAGCACCATATATAATTGGAAGTACTGTATTTAAATCAGGTTTAGCGTTAATTGGATTTCCATTTTCGTCCATACCTTGAATTGTCAAATCATTTTGAGTAATTGGTAAATACCAACCTGTTTGTTCTTCTACATTCCAAGTTGTATCAGCCGTTACCCCGTATTCACCTTCATATACATAAATGGTATCTCCATCTTGAGCTGCTTTTACTGCATCTTGAATAGATGAGAATGCATTTGTACCATAGACTACATGAATTTGCTCACCGTTATATATAGTTTGGATTACATCCCCATATTCAGAAGATGAAAAATCGTCATTAACGAATATCATTTTTGTATCTACTTCACGATTCACAGCAAATATTTCAACACGTGAAATATTTTCATATTGTAAGCAAACATCGCCATGAGAAACCAAATTTGTAGAATAGGTATATATAGTTGGAATAACTTCTCCATATCCAAAACGGTCTAAGTAGTTACCATTATCGATATTTGTGGTTGTTCCATCACCATCTACATCTATGTGAGTCCATGATTGAGAATTTGACGGATCCACTTGAACAGGAACTAAGAAATCTGTCCAGAATGAATTCTTTGTTGCTATCAATTCATCATTATCATTATAATATTTAATGACAATATCATCTACTGTTTGCATTTTATAGTAAATATCATCTGGATTAGTTAAATTTAGATTGATTTCATCTGTTAAATTGAAACGTACACCTAATTCATTTCCAACAGTATGTAATGTGAAATTTTCAATAGATCCATAAGCTCTATAACCTATCAATTTATCGCCAACAAGGACATGACCTTTTTCAACTAGATCTTGTTTATACAATTCTAAGTCTCTTAAGGCCAATGTTAACTGGTAATCATAATCATTAATTTGTGTGATTTGATTTTCGATTTCTTGTTGTAAATCAGCTATAGTTACTTGTAAATCACTTATTTCATCATCTTTATTGCCTATTTGTTCAAGTAAATTTTCTTTTTCATTTAATAAAGTCAATTTATCTTGATTAAGTTGAGAAATTTGTGTATTTAAGCCCGTTATTTGATTGTCTTTTTCTAAAAGTAATGAATCTTTTGCTTGTATTGTAGCGTTTAAATTAGCAATTTCTTGATCATAATTGTCTTTAAGTGTTTGAATTTGTGAATTTAATCCATTAATTTCAGTTTGTTTTTGTGAAATTGTAGTAGTTAAATTGACAATTTCAGCATCTAAACTTGTAATATGATCATTTGCAGTATTTAACTCACTTTGTTTTGCGCTTAATGCGAATGTCAATAAATCTATATTTTGATTAGCTGCAGTTATTTGACTTTCTAGTTGTTCATTTGCATTTTGTGCAGCTAATAAATCTAATTCTAATTGAGCATTATCATTTGTTAACTCACTAATTTTTGCATTAGCAATCGCTAAATCACTAATTAATTGAGTTTTTTCAGATAAGGTTGTAGCTAAAGTAGCTTCTAAATCTGTTTTTTCTGATTGGAGTAATGTAATAGAATCATTTGCATTACCCAAATCTGTTTGTAATCCGTTTATCACAACTTGCAATTGAGAAATTCTGTTGTTTGCTGTTTGTAAATCCGCTTGCAATTGCGTTTTATCTGTTTCTAATTGATTTATGCTTGCATCTTTGTCAGAAATCTCTGTCTCTAATGAAACTTTTTCTGTTTCTAATTGAGAAATTTGTGTATTGGCATTATTCAAGTTAGTTTGAACTGCTTCTAATGAAATTTCTAAATCAGCAACTTGAGTTTCTAATGATGCTTTTTCTAATTCTAATTGTGCAATATCTGTATCAGAACTATTTTTCAAATTGGTAATTTCTTCATTTAAAGTTGCAATTTGAGCAAGTAAATCTGCTTTTTCTGTCTCTTGATGAGCAATTGTGTTATTTGCAGTATCTAAATCTTCTTGCGCCTCAGTTAAATCAGAATTTGCTTGACCTAAATCTGTCTCTAATGCTACTTTATCATTTTTTAATTGTGTTATTTGTCCTTGAGCTTCTGTTAAATCATTTTCTAAATTTGCTTTTTCATTTTGCAAACTAGATATTGATTGATTAGCAGTTAATAAGTCTGTCTCTAATTGTGTTTTTTCAGAATTTAAGTTAGATAGTTGAGTTTCCAAATCTGTAATACTATCCTGTAACTGAGTAATTTTTGTATTTGCCACATCTAAATTTGCTTCTAACTCTGCTTTTTGCTCTTGACAAGTAGCCAAATCCGTTTCTAATTGTGTTTTTTCTCCTTGTAATTGCATAATGGTACCATTCAAATCATCAATACTATTTTGTAATTGTATTATTGTATTATTCGCTGTTTCTAAATCTGTTTCTAATAGTGTTTTTTGAATTTCTAGTTGATTATTTGTGTTTTGCGCATCTAATAAATCAGATTCTAATTGTTCATTATTACTTATCAACTCACTAATGCTTAGATTCGCACTCGCTAAGTCATTTGCTAACTGTGTTTTTTCAGATAAGGTAGTAGCTAATGTAGCTTCTAAATCTGTTTTTTCTGATTGGAGTAATGTAATAGAATCATTTGCATTACCCAAATCTGTTTGTAATCCAGCAATCTCGTCTTGCAGTTGAGAAATGTTGGTATTTGCTGTTTGTAAATCAACTTGTAATTGTGCTTTTTCAGATAAAGTAGTAGCTAATGTAGCTTCTAAATCTGTTTTTTCTGATTTGAGTAATGTAATAGAATCATTTGCATTATCTAAATCAGTTTGTAATCCGTCTATCACAACTTGCAATTGAGAAATTTGGGTAATTGCTGTTTGTAAATCCCCTTGTAATTGTGTTTTATCTGTTTCTAATTGATTTATGCTTGCATCTTTGTCAGAAATCTCTGTCTCTAATGAAGCTTTTTCTGTTTCTAATTGAGAAATTTGTGTATTGGCATTACTCAAGTTAGTTTGTGCTGCTTCTAATGAATCTTCTAAGTCAGCAACTTGAGTTTCTAATGATGCTTTTTCTAATTCTAATTGTGCAATATCTGTATCAGAACTATTTTCCAAATTGGTAATTTCTTCATTTAAAGTTGCAATTTGAGTAAGTAAATCTGCTTTATCTGTCTCTAATTGAGCAATTGTATTATTTGCAGTATCTAAATCTGCTTGCGCTCCAGTTAAATCGAAATTTGCTTTACTTAAATCAATTACTAATGTTGCTTTATCACTTTGTAATTGTGTTATTTGTCCTTGAGCTTCTGTTAAATCATCTTCTAAATTTGTTTTTTCATTTTGCAAACTAGATATTGATTGATTAGCAGTTAATAAATCAGTTTCTAATTGTGCTTTTTCAGAATTCAAAGTAGATATTTGAGTTTCTAAATCTGTAATACTACCCTGTAACTGAGTAATGTTTGTGTTTGCTGTATTCAAACTTGCTTCTAACTGTACTTTTTCTCCATGACAAGTAGTCAAATCGGTTTCTAATTGTGCTTTTTCTCCTTGTAATTGAGTAATAGTATCATTTGCTGTTGCTAAATCAGTGTCTAATTGTGTTTTTGCTTCTTGTAATAGTGCTTTTGCACTATTTGCTGTAGCCAAGTCTGCCTCTAATTGTGTTTTTTCTGCTCTTAATTGCGTAATAGTATTATTTGATACCCCTAAATCATTCTGTAGTTGAGTAATAGTTCCGTTCAAATCTACAATACTATTTTGTAAATTTGTTGCTGTGCTATTTGCTGTTGCTAAATCCGTTTCTAATTGAGTTTTTTGACTTTGTAATAGAGTTAAACTTTCATTAGTTGTATCGATTTCCCCTTGTTTTGCTGCAATTTCTTCATTCAAAAGGTTAATCTGGGTTTGTTTTTCATTAATATGTGTAGTAGCAGCATCTACATATTGATCATATTCATTTTCTTTATTCGTTAGTAAAGTATTTAAGTTATCTTTTTCTTGTTGTAGAGTCGTTTTTTCATTTGTTAGTGTTTGAATTTGAGCTAACAAATCAACTTTTTCGGTCGTTAAATCATCTAATTGTGTCTTATTATCATCATACTTGGTTTTTAAATCATTATAGTCTTTTTGTTTTACACAACCAGATAATACTAATACTAAAGAAAATGAAATTATAAGCAAAAGCTTTTTCATATTGACCCTCCCGTTTCTATAAAATTTAAAAAAACCTGCCTCTTCAATCTTATTTATTGTTATATAAAAAGTAAATCACTAAAAAATGTGCGTATTTTTAGGATTTTAATTGAAAAATAAGTTAAATTAAGTTAAAATAAATTATCTTGTCAGTTAAATAATTTTTAAGTTTAATAATTTGATGAAAAACAAATATTTATAGTACATTATGGCGTAGACTTTTTTTTAACTTAATTTGTCAAAAGTAATAATATGGTGAAGAAGCCTAGCAATTATTGTATGATATGTCATAAATTCAGTTAATTTACACATTATCGTTAGAAAATTAAATAATATCAATTTTTATTGTCTATAGGAATTGTTGTAATCAAGGTAAGTACTGATATTAGTTAAAAGAATTTACGAATTCTTATCATATTGTTAACGAAAGACTATGAATATTAATGAACATTAAGTTTATGTAAACTATCTTTGTGCAGATGATTACAGTTAAGAATTCTGTTTTATCATCTGAGATATTCATTGCAATCATTAATCGTAAACATGCCAAAAAAACTATCCAAATACCTTCTCTATGTTGTTCAGTTCATGTAGTTAAAATGGTTATTAGATGTAGCGACTAATATAAGTTTTTCTGAAAAGAATAAAACCAAATAATATTCATTGAAATATCTAAAAAACGCACAAGTATTACCAAAAGAGGAATAAGTAATCATAAAATAGTATATTTACGGAAATAGATGATTATGACTATTACTTAAATTCAAAATAGTTCTTAAGACCTTTTAGAGGTGTTTCAATACGGTATCTTTCAAAGAACTATATCCCGATATAATAACTCACCTGTCCATTAAAGAAATTCGATTTAAACAACCTTGTTTGAATGCCTCTCACATATACTTCGCATGAAAATAATCTGCAGCAAAATAATGTTTACTAATTTTTACTACTGGTATACAAATAAACAAATAGAGAATTTTTTTAATTAATTTTCCACCCCATAAACTATTTGAAAAATCTGAAAATAGTTGTATAATTAAATAAAAAAGAAGGTGTAAAATTGAATCTGAAATTAAAAGATATGTTAGTGAGAGATTATTTGTTTTATACGGCATTTATAATGTTTGTAATTACATTTATCGTCACTTTAATTGAAATTTTTATTGAACAAAATGCAAGTAAAACATTGGCTTATTCATATGGTATGCTTGCACTTTCTATCATTTGTTTTTTATTCTCCATTGCTAGATTTATTAAAATAAGAAATTTCTTATATATGAATCAAGAAAATAGAACAAATGCAGTAATAAGCGCTAAGCAAAGACGCAATAAATCCTATTCTGTTTCATTAACATATACCATTAACTCTGAAGAATACACTTCAAAGCTGTTAATTCCAAACTTAAGATTTGCGAGAAATCTTGAAATGAATCAAGAAGTAGAAATCATTTATGACCAAACTACAAAAAAAGCATTTATTGTAGAAGGATTAGAAGAATAGTAAAATAAACTCCTCTGAATCACAAATGCAGATTCAGAGGAGTTTATTTTTATAGTTGATACTAAATAAAAAAACATTTCTATAATAAAACCTAAATTATATAAAAAAGCTTATTTTATTAACCTAATAAATTGACACTTTAAGTAAATTTATAAGCAATAATAGTGCTTCTTTCATCTTTTTAAAGTACTGTCGATATAATATATACTTTTGTAGTCTTAAAGATAAATAAGGATAAATTTCTATTTGCAAAAAATATTAATACTTGAAAATACCAAAAAAATAATAAAAAAGATATTACTTAAAAGCAATATCTTTTTTATATCAGATATAAAATTTTCTATTTTGGAAATTTAAGTATCTCATTTAAATTACTGAATTTTACCCTAATAAATCCTTCTTTTTCTTTTCATATTCTTCTTGAGTAATAAGTTCTAAATTATATAAATCCTTTAATTGCCGCATTTTTTCAACAATATTGTCATCATACTGATTAGTTGAGTAATTCCGTTCATTAGATTGAACACGAGTTGAATTTGTAGTATTTTCTCCTATATAAGCATTATTAACTAAAATCTTATGTTTATATTCATCATAAGACAAAGTCACATATAAATCTCTCTCACTACTAACACAAATTAATAACAACCATACGATGAGCCATAACCCACATGTGAAAATAGTTAAGATAAGATGTAATAAATTATTGATGGAATCTCCCTCTTTTTTCAAAGATACAGTGTTATAACTATCACTAATAATATGATATCCATTTCTTATATAAAAGGAAATTTTATTTTCTAATTCTATTCTAGCCATTTTATAAACCTCCATATTGTAAAAGATTAAAAACTAAATATCAACTTTAGGATTTCAAAATTAATAGAAAACACCGCAAATCCACAGATAAACCCCGTTATAAATCTTCGTGGATTAGTTGATAATATATGAAATCGTTTTTGTAAACTAGCATCTATTGTCATCGGGATTAACATTAATAGACTAATAAGTAACGAAAAATTCATAATAAAAATATTGAATAAGATTGATATAAAGTACCCTGATACTATTCCGCTACATCGAGCACAAAGTGGGAATTTGTGTCCTTTAATAAAAAAGCTTCTGTCGTCTCGTTGATGACATGTCAAAGAGCATATATGATAAATATTATCGTATGTTTTAATTAAATGTTTTTTTGAATTAATTTTCATAAATAAACCTTTCATAATGACTCTATAATTATTATAAACTAAACAACTAAATATTTCTATATTTTATGAATAAAAATATATTTTTTAAAAATCTAAAGTGAAAAATATTATCGAATGAAAGAATTTTTATTGGTTAGTTATAGATGTCTATTTATTACTTTATCACTAAAGTATTAATCGCAATTGTGAGAAAAGGGTCAGGTATAGTTATTACCGAGTAAAATTTAGAAAAAAAGAGTTCTTATTCAATTATAAATAAGAACTCAACTTTAAGATTTGTAAAATATAATATATAAGAATATCCACAAATAAAACAAAAATGATTTAGTGTGAAATTATACCTCAAATTAATAATCCTTAATTAAAAATTTCAACACTTCTTTCAAGTATGTCATTCAAAAATGCTAATACAACACCATAATTAGTAATAGGAACATTAACTTCTTTTACGATTTGAATCCTTGTTTGCATGGTTTTTTTATTTAGCATACAACTTCCACAATGAATAACTAAATCATAATCTAATAAATTTTCAGGGAAATCATGACCCATTGAATGATCAATTTGAACATCAAATCCTAAATAAGATTTTAAAAGTTTTGGTATTTTAAATCGACCAATATCCTCATGTGATACATTATGAGAACAACTCTCTGAAATTAATATTTTTGATTTAGGATTTAAATTTCGTATTGCTTGGACGCCCTTTAAAAACTCTTTAATATCACCTTTATGTCTCGCAAATAAAATTGAAAAAGAGGTTAATAAAATATTTTTCGGTACTATTTTAGCAACATCTTTAAATGCTTGAGAGTCGGTAATGACTAAATCTACCTGTTTCAAATCTTTTAAAGCAGACGCAAGTTCTGTATCTCTTACCACATAACTTTTAATTCCATGATCTAAACAATCTCTAATGATTTGAACTTGTGGTAAAATAATTCTTCCTTTTGGTGCCTCGGAATCTATCGGAACAACAAGTACAACAGTAGAATTATAATCTACTAAATCTCCAAGAATTGTATCTTCTTTTTCATCATTCAAATTATTTATTAGATATTCTTTTAATTCAAAAATACCGGTATTGGCTGAGGCAGATACAAATAAAGCATCTTTATACTTTTCTTTTATCTCATTTAATAGATAATTATCTGCTAAATCAATTTTATTGAAAATTATTTTATAAGGGATATTATATTTTTTACATTCCTTTTTTAAATAGTTTAAATTCTCTAAATCAAAATCTACAATATCAATTATTATTAATGCCAAATCAGTTCGATGCATAATTTTTTTTGAACTTTCAACTCTTAATCTACCTAAATCACCTTCATCATCTATTCCTGCGGTATCAATAAATACCACAGGACCAATTGGTATCAACTCCATGCGTTTTTTGACTGGGTCTGTTGTAGTTCCTTTATGCTCAGAAACTAACGATACTTTTTGTGTCGCTATTGAGTTTAATAAACTTGATTTTCCAGCGTTTCTTGCACCAAATAAAGCGATATGTGGAATATTGGCCTCTGGTGTTTGATTCATTTTATTATCACCCTTTATCTTATAATATTAGAATTTTAAATATAAAAATCCTTTTCATTATTTTTAATTTTTTCAATAGATTTTTTAGTATATTCTTTTGCTTTAGGAGATGCTATTGCTTCAATTCTTTCATTAATTAATTTTTCACCAGCAATCCTCAATTCTTCATCCCCGTAATCTTGAATAAATTCCGTTAAGGTCATTAAGGCATTTGGTTCACAGACATTTCCTATTTCACCTGATTTAGCTAAACGCATAAAACGTTCTCCTGTGCGATTACTTCGGTAACATGCTGTACAATAACTTGGAATATAGCCACTATTTACTAACTGCTTGACCATTTCAAGGGGTGAGCGTTCATCACTTATTTCAAATTGAGGTACATCATCACTTATGTGTCGACTTTCAAATTTCTCTTTATAACCACCTACACCAGTACAGCTTCCTGAACTAACTTGAGATACACCGTATTTGATTAATAGGTCTCTAGTTTGTTTAGATTCTCTAGTTGATAATATTAATCCAGTAAAAGGTACGGCTAATCTTAGCACGGTAACAATTCTAATAAATTCCTCATCACTGACCAAATTAGGAAATTCTTCTAAAGACATTCCTTCAGCTTTTTTTAATCGTGGCACACTAATTGTATGAAATCCAACTCCAAATTTCTCCTCTAAATGTTTGTTATGCATCATGAGTGCTAATATTTCATATTTATATTCACTTAACCCAAATAATACACCAGCTCCTACATCATCAATGCCTGCTTCCATTGCTCTGTCAAAAGCAGTTAAATGGTATTCATAACTGCTTTTAGGTCCTTTTGGATGCATCTTCTTATAAGTTTTTGGATTGTACGTCTCTTGAAATAATATATATGTTCCAATTCCCTTTTGTTTTAGTAATTTATAATTTTCTACAGTTGTAGATGCAATATTTACATTAATTCTTCTAATATTATTCTTGTTATTATAAGTTTTATAAATTGTGTCAATTGCATCAAGAATATAATTAATATCACAATTAACAGGGTCTTCTCCAGCCTCAAGAGCTAATCTTTTATGACCTAAACTTTCTAATAATTTTACCTCTTCTGCAATTTCCTCCATTGATAATTTTCTTCGTTTAAATGGATTATTAATACGATAACCACAATATAAACAATTGTTTACACAATAATCACTAATATATAGTGGTGCAAACATCACAATCCGTTTACCATAAATACTTTCCTTAATTTTTCCAGCAATTTCTTTAATTTTATCCATTTGGGATTCTTTTTTAGCTTCAAGTAACTTTCCAACTTCTAACAAAGAAAGATTTTCTCTATTTGATGCTTTAGCTAAAATTTGGTCAATTTCTGCATCACTGGGATTTTTCGCATCTTCTAATACTTTAATAATTAATTCATGGTCCATAAAATTATTCATTATTAATTTTCCTCATTTCTATTTATTATTAAAGTCAATATGATCTCCACGAGACATATCAACGAGATAACCACTAAGATTTATTTTCATGTCAATACAACTACGACATTTAATAGCGTCATCATTTATACAAATTTTATTTTGGTACAGTTCATATTTTTCTCTGTACATATTTGGTGTTAAATTAGGCATCACGACATTCGCTCCTCCTTTTAGAGCTTTTTCTCTACCCAATTTATCAATTGTACCTAACGCTGTTGTTGCTGGTAATAAAACTTTTGGTAATAACAACCTAATAAGTGCAACTAAAACTAAAGTTTGATTTACCGTCCCATTAATAGCTCCTTTTAAAGGAGTATCACTATGACAAATATAAGGGCCAATTCCGCACATATGAGGATTGAGTTCCTTTAAAAATTTTAAATCCAGGAGCAAATCACCATTAGTTTGATTAGGTAAACCAATCATCATCCCTGCACCTATTTGATATCCAATTTCTTTAAGTTCATATAAACATTTTCTTCGATTTTCAAAACTCATTTGGGGATGTAAGTTATCATATAATGATTTTGAAGCTGTTTCATGTCTCAATAAATAGCGATTAGCTCCTGCATTATATAACGCTTGATAACTTTCTTTACTTCTTTCTCCAATAGACAATGTAATTGCACATTCATTGGATAATTTTCTGATTGATTTAATCATATCAATTAAGACATCATCAGTAAAATAATTATCTTCTCCGCTTTGTAAAACAAAGGTATTAAAACCGAGTTGCAAGCCACTATTGACAGAATCTAAAATTTCATCTTTACTTAAACGATATCGTTCAACTTTTAAATTTCCTCCTCTTATACCGCAATACTTACAATTTTGTTTACATATGTTGCTAAATTCAATTAGTCCTCTCATATAAACATATTTCCCATAAATTTCTTTTCTTTTTCTGTCAGCATAAAATTGTAGTAGCCTTAATTCTTTACCTGTAATATTATCCAAAATGTAAATTAATTCTTCATCATCTAAGTTTTCTTTTTCATATATTTTCATAATTAGAATAGTCAATTTTTTACTAATTTTTTCATTATTGATTTTATCAATATTGGGTAAAATATGATTCATCTAACCACCTCACTTACTGTTATTTGACCTCAAGTGAATTTTATCACAAAGTATAAAAATATGCTGTCACATGTGTTACAATATTGTGATTTATTTCACTCATTAACACAAATAATATTGTATTTTAGAATTAATAAGAAAATTTAAATCTTTATTAAAAATATGAGTACTGAAGAACAATTCCACTGAATACGCTGATTTTTGAAACAGTTTTTAGTAAACTGTTGCCAAAATAATTGATTGATAATAATACCTATTCGCATTATTTAGAAAAAATATGTTCCATATTTTTAAATATTAGATTAACTAAATATTTATTATTAATATAATATTCACTTATCTGGGTTATTTTACATAAACTAAATTGAATTCATGATGAGGGGAGTAGAAAAATTGTATTACGACAATTTTTATCAGTTTAATGATAGTAATCAACAACTTGGATACTTACCAAGACAACAGCAAGGTTTTCCAGCAGCTAATTCAATGCCAAATCCTCAAATGGGACAAGGACAAGGACCTGCTCCATTTTTAGCACCACCTAGCTTTACACCACCAATGCCTGCTTGGCAAGTTGGCCCAAGCGGGATAAGAAGATGTATGAATCGTAACACTTTTATCTGGTTAACAAATGGAAACAACCTTTGGTTCTTTCCAACATTTGTTGGTAGACAATCACTTGTCGGGTTTAGATGGCGAGGTTTTGGCTGGATTTACAGTGTAATCGAATTAAGAAACATTCGTTCTTTTCAATGTTTCTAATTACATAGAATTTCAGATTTTTAATTTCGATTAACAAATTGTAATCATTTACTTAAATAACCATAAAATGGCTTCTAATCAATAATAGAGGCCATTTTTTAGTATTTTAACAAACACTCAGATAATAAATAAAACAATTTGCATTTTATATTCTACTAATATTAGCTATTAGAATTGCAATTTTTTAAAATAACTCAAGATATTAAAGAATAATTACTATATATTATCCATTACTTTTTAAACTATTAGATAAACAAATACGCATTATTGGAATTTATTAGCAAAACTACAATCCCGCTATTTGTCGAATTATGGTATAATATTAACAATTGAGGTGAGGAAATGAGAAGACAGTTTGTTAATTTAATTTTAATAATATCTACTATACTGTTATTTAGTTTAATAAGTAGTCACGTTCATGCACAAATTATCAGTAAGAATTTCCTTTATGGACAGATCAATCAGGATATAAAACTTGCCCATATAAACAGTAATGAACAATATTTGTTTGTACCAACGGAAGAAGGCATGTATTTAGTTGAGAATAGTACTTTTGAAGTCGTAAAATTTATTCAAATTGACGGACATATATCTCATTATGAGATAATTGATAATATCGAAGACGAATCAAAACCAAATAAAGATTTGATGGTCTTTATTGATGATGATACTATGCAAAGTGTTATTATCTATAGTTTAGATAGTTTAGATGTTATTTGGTCCTACACTACCTTTACAAATGGCTTTAATGATCAAAGTATAAAAATAGAGAAAAAAACACCAGTTTTTGATTATGATTTTAATGATAATAATCTTTTACTCGTATCTGGATATAAATTATACAATATTGACATAAAGACAGGACACTTAGTGTGGGATTATGAATATACCGATAACATTTGGTCTGTTGCTTTTATAGGTGATATTAACAGCGATTTAATTAGTGATGTAGCAATCAGTGTCCAGCCCTCATCAGTTATCGCATTAGATGGTAAAAACGGAGATACAATCTGGGAAAATAAATACGCTAAAGCATATGATGTAAAAAAAGATGATAAAGTATTAGGCAGTGTAAAGCGTAATATATGGGATATAACCTATGTGAATTCAAATTTAATCCTTACAGGAGAAGATGCATATATTTATCAAGTTAATCCAACTAATGGTACTATCATTAATGAAAAAAATATATTAGATAGTATTCCTAATATTTTAGCTTATCAAATTTATTTAGATGGTAGTAATGTGAAAGATTTTAGTGGATTGCAATCAGGGGGAAATAGTGCATACCAAATTATCCGCACAAGAAAGGTGATGGATTGTAATGGTGACAATAAAAATGATTTATTAGTGACAGCATATGAACCTAATAAATATGCAAATTATAATGGAATGACCCCTAGTTTATATTTAATAGATGGACAGACATTTGATGTTATATGGCAAATGGATTTAAATAGTAAACAATTAATTGATTTAAATATTAATAGTAATGGTGATTTGAGTTTTTTTGATGGTAAAAATATTGATGTTTTTAATATAAAAGACAACACAGATATTAAAGAAATTAAAATTGATTCAAATTCAAATAATAATGAACAAAGTACATCTTCATTTTATCCTTTAGTGGTCGATAATAATTTAATAATAAACAATAACGGTCTCTTTAAATTAGATATAAGCGACCCATCTAATCCAACTACTATTAGTTCAATCACTAATTATAATGGTTATGATACCGTAATTGAAGGTAATAGGCTATATAAATTATATTTTAATTATTCGAAAGATAATCAAATGATAAAAAATTACAAAACAATTGCCTGTTTTAGTGATACAAATGAGCTATTATATAGTTATAATTTAAATGATAATGGAAGTGATGGCTATTTTAATAAATATATTATTAATCAGGATAGCTTTATTTTTGTCAATAATCTTAATGAATTATACACCCTTGATTATGGAAGTGATTTAGAGGTTCAAAATTACAATTTAAATATACTTGAAGATTCTAGTAGCAACAAACAAAATAATGAGGTTGTAGTGTTATCTTTAGCACCTGATTTTAATTCAGATGGTCAAAATGATTTATTAATTAACTATCAAAATGGTGATGTCCTCATTTTAGATTCAACTAATTATAATCATGCGATTATAAATGATAATTTATACAATTTATTTCCTGGTTACAATCCGTCTATAAACTGTTTATTTCCGCTTTTTATCTTAGGAGAAAAAGAGATGTATGCACTAAGCAATAATAAAATACTAATTGTTTCATTTGATGATAATAATATTCCAACTATAAAAAAGGAAATATCACTTGATCCTTATAACTTTTGGAATAATAGTCAAAATATTAAATATCAATACGATTATGATAATGATGGTTATAAAGATTATGTGATATCTGCCAATATTCCTGGTGCAAATTCTAATTCAAATGAAGCTTTAATTTTATACACAAATGAAGAAACAGTTGGAAGTATCACAACAGGATGGGATTCTACAATATATCCTACCAACGAAGATTTAAATAATGACGGTCATAACGAAGTGATCGTTACGACAAATAGGACTGATAGCGATGGAAATGGACAAAATGTTAGTGAAATTGTTAATCCTTATACCCCTATCAATCAAGATGATGTATTATTTACTAAAATATTTTATGATGGAAATAACATAACGTATAATACTCAATATAAAGCATTAACTATTGTAGATGATATTACAGGTGATGGTAAAAAAGATGTATTAGTATTAATAGATAGATGGGGTGATAGTTATATTCAAGTTTACAGTATAGATGATGATCAAACTATTGAAAAAATAATTCCTGTTAGTATCAATTATACTAATATAGAGGATATGCAGAATAATAAAATTGGCGCACCAGGGGGTTATATAGATACCTTTAATCAAAGTAATACAAATTACATGATAATGTCTGTTCCTAATCAAAATCAAGATACCTACACGACTCGTATTGTAGAATTTGATGGTTTTAATTTAAGTGGTATTGCAAGTATTAACGCGAGAATACATGATTATCAAATAATAAATAACACATTTTATTATCAACAGGTCATGAAAAAAAATGAAGAAAATTATACTATACATTCATTTGAATTAGATCAAAAATTAACTATAACAAATGAAGGATTAGATAAAACCTATAAAAACTCACAAATAAAATTAAATTGGGAATTAGATTCTAATATCGCTTATTACAATATTTATATTGATGGAAAGTTAGTAGAAATCACGCCTAATGATAATGTTAATCTTTTCTTACAAAACGGTATAAATAAAATTGGCATAGGTGGCGTATCCAAAAATGGTGTAGAAACTATTACCACTATTAATCTAAATGTAAACACACCTCATGCTAATGCGAGTCATTTTATCATATATACTGTCTTAATTTTAATACTAGTATCGGTGCTCCCACTTAAAATTAAAAAATATAAAAGAAGGGAGCCTAAAGATGTCTAAATACATTATAGAAACCAAAAAATTAACTAAAAACTTTGGTAAATTTACCGCAGTTAAGGATTTAAATCTTAAAATTTCACGAAATAAAATCCATGGTTTTATCGGTCCAAATGGGGCTGGAAAAACCACAACAATAAAAATGTTAACAGGAGCCATACGTCCAAGTAGCGGAATTGGCAAAATAGACAATTATCAAATAGGATCTAAAAAAGGCCGCTCATTAATAGGCTATGCACCTGCTGAGTCTTTGTTTTATGAAAATATGACAACTATTGAGTATTTAATATATATTGGGCAAATAAAAGGATTATCAAAGAAAATGGCTATTAATAAGGCCTTTGAACTAATCGATTATTTTGATTTAGAGGATGCTACCTATCGTAAACCCATACAATTTTCATCTGGAATGAAGAAAAAGGTAACTGTTGCACAAGCTTTAATAAATGAACCAAAAATATTAATTTTAGATGAGCCAACAGCTAATTTAGATCCAACCGCAAGAATCCAGATTATTGATATTCTTAAACATTTAATTAATGCCTATGATTTAAGTATTTTCATTAGTTCTCATATTCTTTCAGAATTAGAAACATTAGTAGATGAAGTTACACTTGTAAGAAATGGCGAAATTGTTTTATATGGTAATTTAGATGTCGTAAAAAACAAATTCAAAAAAGGACAATATATTATTAATACATCAGATAATCAAAAATTTAAACATTACTTAAAAGAGCATTGCCATTCGTTCATCAATTCTATAGAAGATAATAATAAAGGTTACGTAATTGTAAATGTAGAAAATGAAAATAAATATAAATTAGAAAGTGTAATTTCACCAATTCTATCTCATTACAAAATTAGATTATTAAAATTTGATCAAGAAGAAGTATCTTTAGATGAAATATATAAAAATATATATGATCATAATAAGGAGGAAAAATAATGGCTGTATTCATAACTACATTTCGAAACTTATTAAAACTTAAATCAACCGTTATATTTATCATTATTATGTCAATTCTACCTGTTGTTATATCATTTATCATAAAAAGCCAACTTTACAGTGGAAAAATGTCCTTTGAAAGTCAATTAGATTTTACAGTCGGCATTTACTATATATTAATATTTATGTGGGTATTAGGAATCCCCTTCTTAATTATGATATCAGCAAAGGGTATCGGTTTAATCGCTAATGAATTATCAGAAGGAACATTAGGTTTACTTGTTTCAATGAAAATATCACGTTATCAAATCGTATTGTATAAATGGCTCGCTTTATATATCGTTACATTGTTATTAGGTATATTAGGTATTTTTAGTAATCTAAGTATCATGTTCACTATTTCTAATATGGATATTAATATCCAACAACAACTAATCAAATCTATACCTTACTTATTAGAGTATTTATTAGTTGTAGGGTTTATTTTTTCTGGTATCTCTATATTTATGTCCTTAATAATAAAATCGAAAATATTCGCAACTATTAGTTTGACTTTTTATATTGTAATTATTTTCTTAATTATCCCACTTTTTAAAAACTTCTTAAATTCTTATTATGTAAAATATCAGCTATATTATTTTGATATTAACTATCAATTTAGTTTAATCTATTTCTATTTTATCAGTAAAAGCCATGTTATTATAACCCCAACATTACAAACCATTATGGGAACATTTGTTGGTGTATTTAATATGAAAAAAATTACTGATGAAGATATGTCAGTTTTACTTAACACACCATTAATGAAAAACGCTCCTATTTATACTTATTTTGATGCTTACCACATCATATTATTTTGGTTATTAGTAGGTTTACTATCCATCATATTATCCATATTTATTCTAGCTAAAAGAGATATTACATAAAAGTCAATTTGATAAAGTTTATCTAAGACATTATAAGTTGATGCGAATTTCTTTGCGAAACTGTTAAAAATATATGTATGATAATGAGTTATTCTATTTCTAATAAATAAAACTGCGAAACATATGATTAAAAGTAGATACCTTTTCTACTTACGATACAAATTCCATTTTAAAAAAGATTATCAAGAAATAACAACTAAATTTTTATATGAGAAAATTTCCTATTATGAAGCTATTTCAGTTCTAGATTCAATAATTAACTCTAATTAATCACTCGACTAAATGCACGATTTGTATATGTCCGCGTTAAAACACAATATGACTTAAAAACATAAATGGCATGAGAAAATAACTTTTCTTGTGCCATTTTGTGTTGTAACAAAGATATCGAAATTACTTGATTTATAAAGTATTATTTTTCCTTCCACTTTTTTTAAAATCTAATCTAACAAATATCAACCTTATGAACAATAATTGATGAGAAAATATAAACAAAATGATAAAAATCATGAAAGACAATTATTTATGAAGATATAATAAGCCAAACGAATAGCGAAAATTGTCTCTCAATTCAAAACAAATATGTTCAGACGCCAGAATACCAAGTAATAAAAGCCTATACATTCATCAATATTTTACCTTCAATTTCTTTTATCACTTTATTTTTGATTAAATCTTGTAGTGCATTTAGCAATGTATTTGTGATATTAATACCTACTCTTTTAAATTGATAATATTTTGCGATAATATTTATTAAATTGTCTTTAGATAAGCCATAACTGTTTTTAACAATACTAATAATTGCTTGCTGCAATTCCTCATCGCTAATGTACTTGATTGGTCTTATGGATGACTCATTTTTAGGAATTTTAACTGAAATTTTCTTATCTTGAACATCATACAGAAAATCATTTTTCATTATCACTTTTCCATTTAAATGATAAAAAATTATGGATGTTATTTCCTCGCGAATCGATTTTGTTATTTTTTGTTTATTATAAAACGGTAAAATCCTCTTACAAATAGATTCAAAATGAACTGGATGTTCATTCTTCACTATATCATAGATTATGTTTGCAATATAAGAATTACTATAATTTAAATTTGAATCATAGAGAATATTTGTTTCACTATAGAAATCAAAACCATAGTTATTTTCTTCTATTGAGTTAATATCCTCAGTTTCAAAAAATGTTACTTCGTTCTCGTGCGGTATATCATCAATAGTAATTGGCATTTCATCTCTATAATTTTTAATCGCATTTTCAACATTTTCAATCAATGTTTTTTTCGCTCTTAATGGGTCTTTAATCCAATCTGTTGACCAAATACGATAAATTGTCCATCCCATGTTCTCTAATATGTCTTGTCTTAACCGATCACGTTCTCTAGCTGTTCTTGCACTATGGTAACTTGCACCATCACATTCAATTCCTAAAACATAACGTCCATCTAATTGTGGATGTTTTATAGCTAAATCAATTCTATATCCAGAACAGCCAACCTGAGTTGATAAATTGTATCCTTTACTTATTAAGAAAAGATAGACGGATTCTTCAAATGGAGAATCAAATATAGGACTATCAACAACTAATAATTGTTGATTTAAAATACTTGTACCATTAATAGCGTAATCTATATATAACCTTAATAATTTTACTCCTTCACTACTGACATTCTCAGTTAATATATCTGTAGGTAAAATTGAACCTACTAATTTCAAGTTATATTTTGCACGAGTAATCGCAACATTTAATCTCCGGTACCCATTATCACGTGATAATGGTCCGAAATTCATATGCATTTGACCATTAACATCTTTTGCATACCCAATACTTAGAATAATGGTATCTCGTTCATCACCTTGAACATTTTCCAAATTCTTAATAAAGAAAGATTCATTTATTTCTTCATTAAAAAATGTTTCAAAATTTTGATTTTTTAATCTTCTATGTCTTAACTCTGCTTCAACAGCATCTTGTTGCGCTCCACTAAAAGTAACAACACCTAATGAGCGGTTAGGAAAATTTAGATAATGTTCAAAAATTAAATCAACGACTTTTTTGGCTTCATTTATATTGTTTTTCTTTCCCCCTCGGTCATAGATTCCATTATTGACATAAACATATTCTACACCATTATTTTTACTTCTTTCTAATGTTGAAGGGAATGTGATTAATGAATAATTATAAATAGTAGAATTTGAAAACGTGATTAGCTCTTCGCTTTTACTTCTATAATGCCATTTTAAAGACCTTTCAGGGAATACAATAGCTGCTTCCTCTAAAATAGAATCAAATGCATAAGACTCATCCTCTTCCTCATTTTCTGAATCAAAATCACTCTCTGTAACGTTAGATAGAAAAAAATTGGTTGGAGGTAACTGTTTTGTATCTCCGGCAATAATGACTTGTTTTCCGCGCATGATGGCCCCAATTGCATCCTCTGTTTTAACTTGAGATGCTTCATCAAAGATAATCATATCAAACTCAAAGCAATCTGATTGTAAAAATAAGCTCACTGAAAGTGGGGACATCATAAAACATGGTTTGATTTTCAATAATAAATTAGGAATTTTTTCAAATAGTTTTCTTAAAGGTAAAATTTTTCTTTGTTTATTAGCTTCATGTTTTAATATACTTGCTTGATCAAACGCGTTTACTACCCCATTTACATTTGGCCGATTGTTTAATATAATTTCTCTCACTCTTGAAGAGTTTATTATTAATTGATTAACATCTAAATCTTTAAATTGTTGAATGATTTGCTTCTGATTATATAATCTAAACCCATTAATTTGATTTAATTCATGAGAAACATAATCAAGCCATAAAATATAAAATCTTTTTTTAAATGAATCGACAATTGAATGATCCTTAATATCTTTTTCAATAATTTTATTAAGATATTCGTTTAATCCTCTTTGATTACACTTATCAAGTATTAATTTTAAATCTACCCACTCATCTAATAAAGGAATATTATTTAAACAATTCTTTAATTTTAAACTAAATTGTGCTAAGGGCATTTGTGTTAGATCAAAATTAACCGTACTTACTACATTATCATTAGTAAACAAATTGATAAACCAGGTTAAATGGCCGTTTATATCGTGATAATTAGTATTAATTTTATTGAAATACTCTTTAATCTTTGCTTCTGATTCCAATTTATTAATGGTATTAATAAAATCCTCTGTTAAATACTTCTCAGTTAGAGTAAGAAAGTGATACGTCCAATTTATTGATTTTTTTACTTCCTCCCAATTAGATAATACACCATGATATAAATCTCCAAATAATTTGCTTGAATTTGTTTCTTTTTTTATAAATTCCTTTTCAATCGATATTTTCCGATTCAGCGAACAAATATCATCAAAAATGTCAGCAGCAGTTTTCTGAATCTTCAATAATTTTCGATAGCGTGTACAAATATCTCGCAACTCAGTTGCTTGATTAATTAAGTTATCTGTAATTTCTACTCTCTCACTAAGAGTTTTGCTTTCATCAACTATGAGTTGTTTATTCCTATTTATACAATCATCACTAAATATTGATGTAATGTCAGAAATCCAATCTTTTAATAGATTTATATTTAGTTTTTGATTTATTAATTGTTCTTTCAATTCATTCGGTATTTCATTTAGTTTTAAACAAACTTGTAATTGATTAAACTCTAAAATCGCGTTGTCTATTCTTTCCCAATCTGTAAATTCATGATTGAAATAATTTCCTAAATATTTATCAATTAACGGTTCTTTTGATTTAATCCAATCACGCGTTTCAGAATAATTCTTAATAGATTGTAAGCTCTCAATGATTTTTTTATCATTCTGTTTTCTTGACACACTTCTTTGGTAAGATCTTATTATTTTTTTGTCTTTTTTATAGTTTCTTTTTAAATATTTAAATAGTGATGTATAATCACTTCTAAAACGTCTTAGTATTTCTATATATGGAATATTTAAAATATCTATATCGTAATCATCTTCTATTTTATTTTTTAAGTTGATTTCAGTATAGACATTAACTTTCAACTCATTCACAAAAGAAATTAAAACTTTCTCGTTGTCATAATTAAACCACTCCTGTGTTGGTCTTAAGTCATGATTTAAATGATCAAGTATTTTAGATACATTGATAAAATCATCAATCGTTTTCACCTTTTGTAATCCATATTCATTTTCAATTTGTTTTGCTACATCCGCCATATGATTTAAACTATTACGGGTAAATAATAATTCATTTATAATTGAATTAAGAGAATCAATTTCAACCCAATCATTACTATCACAAGCTTTAGATAGGTTATATTCTTTTAGAAAACGGTTAGCTTTCTCTTTTAATTCATTATACGGAAAATCCCATATAGATTTTTCATAATCACGAGAAATAACTGATAATAGTTTCTCATATTCATTTTCTATTTTAATAAAATATTCTGTTTGTTCCATCAAATCATTATAATTAAAATGTTTTAACCACTTATTATTGATCGTTGGTTTCTTAGATAGATATTCTAAAACATCAATTAAGTATTGAATATTGGAATATTTTAATTCCATATTTAAAGACAGGTCTCTTAAGCAATCATATAAATCATTCAATAATTGATTTAAAACAGGAATGATTCTCTGCGATTTAACTTCGATATCCTGTTTTAATTCATATGTGACATGGTTAATACGGCACATAAACCAAGGATTATTATGATAATCAACATTAAAGGACTGTATTTTAAGTGCTAAATTATCCAATAAGTTAATGGTAATATTCAATTCTTCACTTGTTATAGAATTAACTTCATTAAATTTAAATGAAATATCGAATTCATTCTGTAGAGAAGATATAATACCATTTACTTCATAAACTGATATATTTAAAGGAGTCATTTTTCTATGTAGTTGTTCTACATAATCATTTAAATCATTTTTTAATATAAATAGTTTATCTAAATTATAATTTACCTCTTCATTTACCTTACCATCAGGTAATTCGAAAGAATGAACTAAATCATTTAATACTTCTTTTTTATTTGCTTTATGACTATGCAATCGTAAACAAAAATCATCTAAATTACACTGCGATAGGCGTGAATAGACAACTTCTAATGCTGCCATTTTTTCAGAAACGAAAAGAACTTTTTTACTGTCTGCTAAAGCTTCAGAAATAATATTAGCAATAGTTTGACTTTTACCGGTTCCTGGGGGGCCCTGTAAAACAAAACTCAATCCTTTTTTAGAATAAAGAATCGCATCTTGCTGACTTGAATCTGCATCTAATACTTGATAACTATTTATTGGTTTTATTTCTTTATCATGATTAAAATCATTCAATGATCCAAATTCAAATGAATCATCACAAAAATCACCAACTAGTTGTTTTAATAATGGGTGATTATTAATTTTCTCATAATTTTTTTCTAAGTCTTTATACATGTTTACTTTTAAATAAGAAAATAACCCTAAACTAACTGTTTCTATAATCATCCATTTTTTGCTTTCTACTAAAAGTTTTAAATCTATTAAATAATCTATTAATGATCCGCTACTATTATCAAAATTTTTGACTTCAATTCCATAATCATGTGATAATTTATAACTTAAAGTCGGATTTAGAATAATTTCATCATCATGAATATTTAATTTAAATGGAGAGGTTATTGAAGAAACCGTTAATGTTACAGGGACTAGAATAAGCGGTGACATTATCCAATCTGAGCTCTTATTTTCTTTCCATTTTAAAAACCCAAACACTAAATGTAAAATATTAATTCCTTGTTCCTCAACAGCAGTTTTTGCTCGCAAACGTAAACTTCTTAAAGTTTTTTGTTGCTCTACAATACCCCTATTGGTATTTAAATCACCTTTTACAATATTCATTTCATCAGCATCTTCACTTTCATCTACTGGAAATGAAAAAGTAAGTGTTTCTTCATCTAAAACCAACCTATTATAAAATTCATAAATATTAGGTTCAGTTATTTCAATATTTGATCTTTTTGTTTCCCGAAAATTAATTAACCGATTTCTTTTACCTAAATCTAATAAATGTTTTTTCCAAGCTTCTAATCTTTCCGGTAATTTATCCATTTAATCCATCTCACTTTAGTTATTTAGTTTTCAATTGAAAACATTATCTATTCATAATGGTTAAAATGTAGAATTATTATTCATTTATTCTGTTTTACCTTTCATTAATCCCATAATAAAATAAAAAAAGATCCCCGAAGAATAATCTTCATGAGAACGTAATTTTAAACGTATGGATATTAATATAGACAGAATTAGAAATACCTTGTTAGAATAGCTAGCATATATGGATAGAAAATAATTCTACCTATAAATAACAATTATAAATCTAATTTATGGTGACTTTCCAAAATTCATCACAATGTTCACCGCTTGCTAATTATTTATTACTCCTATTCATTCCTTGGTGTACATACATACCAAGAAGCTTGTGACTTGTTTGATATTATTTGACAATCTTGAAAATATTCTTTCATTTCTAACTCCACTGTTTTAATAAAATTGAAATAATCTCCACCTTCTAGCCACTCTAATACATTAGTAACAATTGCTCTCTTATCATTATAATCGTAGATAACCACTTTATGCTTTGTAATTCTACTCATTTCAGAATAGATATGTATTCTATCAACTTTTTTCAATCCGTGTACAACAAATGATGCAAATGATATATCAAATGTTTTATCCTCAAAAGGTAATCTATCTATAACACTAGCATTAATAAACTTGATTGATTTATTTTCTAGTTTATTCATCGCAATATTAAGCATTTTTTGTGCCGAATCAACTCCAATAACTTCAAACCCTTTTTGATGTAGTACAGAGCATAAAGCACCCGTTCCACAACCAAAATCAATAATTTTATGATTATTTTTTATATCACATTCATTTAGTAAATTATTTATATTTTTCTCATAAATCCTTTTTTGTTTTTTATAAAATAATCCATAAATAGGCGCAATCAAATTAAAAACTTGATTAGACTCAGGTTTATTATTTTTCATATATAAAACACTTCCCATGATTATTTTTCCATATATTAAAATTGGTTATACTTCCATTCTTATTTTCAGAATATAATGTTTATTTATGAATAATTATTATTTTTACTTATGATAACATTTTGTCTTTTTTTTAAATAATCGGATAATTCTTTATCGCAACAATACACATAACAACCTTTTAATCCTCTTGTTAAAAGTGTCCTATATGTATTCTTTATAATTTCATCTGCGATTTTATTCGCTTTTTCACTATTTGTTTTAGCTAATGTTTTTATTCCTTTTAATGATTGATCTGTTGCAGCTCTTTTTGTATAATCTGTTACAATCTTACCATCTCGATAAATCAAATCCGGACCTATAATGACTCCTGCATAGTTAAACTCTAATCCTTGACTTGTATGGATGCATCCGATTTCATTGACCGAGTTAGAATCAATTGCCCAAGTTGTCGTATTATCTAAATTCCAACTCATTTCAAAGTGATGTTCTGGAATAGAAATATCATATGCATTAGATTTGTTTCTATCGCTTTTGTTCCAATTCCAACAATAACCTGCTAGTAACCTAGCTTTATTATCTATACTATTTTTTTCAAATATTAATTCTTTCAACTCCCTTGGCGAATCAATAATTCTAAAATCATAGCCTAAATCAAATCCATTGTAATTAGCTGTGCTTTTTATGTCAAGTACATCTGTAATCCAAGAAATATACCCATCAGATCCATTACATCTAAACTGTGACTCAAGTTTTGTTTCAAAACATTCGGCATTTAATTTCTTTGCATATTTTCGGATTAGTTCAATACTACCGATATCTTTAATGGTTATTTTTTGAAATTCATCAATAAAAAATATAGAAAATTTACTAGCATTAATTATCTCTTTCACTTGATTTTCGCCCTTATTTTGAAACATCCCTGATTTTTCATTTAATCGATGAGATTCATCAACTGCTAAAACATCAAATTCATTTGTTTTAGCTTCAATAAATACACCGGATCCCTTAAATAAATTATCAATTCTTGTTTTTTTGAAATCACCTTTTAATTTGGCTGAATAAACATTTCTTGGGGTGGAATTTTTAGTGACATAGTTTACAATCATATTTTCATTTGTTAAAGAAACAAGTAAATTTATAGCTAATACTGACTTCCCTGTCCCAGGTCCCCCCTCAACTATTAGCACCCTTTTTTTACTATCGCTATAACTTTTTCTTGCAAGTAATTTTGCTTCTTCATAAATCATTTTTTGATCATCAATTAAAACAAATTCTTCTTTTCCTTGTAACATACTAACTAACGAATCTTGCAAAGACTTTGATGGTCTTAATTTACCATTTTCAATTAAATATAAATTATCTTTATTATCGCCATATTTAATGTATTTCTTAATAAATTCTCTTAATTTAACTATTTCCCCTTTTATAAAAAGAGGAGCCTTTTTTATATGATCCTCATAAATGTCATCATAAATATCCTGATGACATTTAATATAATTATGTAAATATGCACAAGGTACTAAATGAATATCACTTTGCTGCACATTTTCATTATAATCTTCAATTAATGACGCATAAGACCACGCTTGATAAGAGGGGTGGTTCACTTCATGAATGCCTTTATTAATAAATGTACTGACGATACCATCTTTTCCTTCAACTTTATGTGCTTTTTCCCATTGCTTTAATTCAATTATAATAACATAATTGTTTTGATTTTCATTCTTACCACTTATAATAAAATCAATTCTTTTAGATGTATATGGTAATTTAAATTCAATCGCTATTCCAGAATTACTAGGTATATCGTTATCAATTAATACCTTATACATATATTCCATTGAATTTTTCCATGCCCTTTTTTCATTATCACTAACATTTCCAATTTTACTTTTATATTGAAGATAAATTTGTTCTTCAATAGCATCTTCTATACCATAATTTAAAAATTCATTCTTTGTGGATTCGTATACAATCATATTTATCTCCCTAATAATCATAATATAGTCTCATTATATTACAAAAAAATTGATATGACAAATATAGATTTCATGTTAATTTTTATTAATAAGTTCCTTAAATATAACATCTATAAATTCAATTAAATAATATTTTAAACTTATAGAGCTGCAACTTCAATACTATAACTTGATATTTAAAAATTTTTGTTATATTATTGAATAAAACGAATGGAGTGAATATTTATGATAATTTATGAGCTTATTGCATCTTTAGTAATTTCTGTACTATGTTTTATATATTTACCATTAGTAGCTTTTATCGCATTTCTAACAATTCTGATAATTAACTTTATTAAAACATATAAAATTTTTTTTCTAAGAGAAGACATTATAAAACTTACAAAGGAACTCAAGATGAATAATGTGTTAAAACAAGACTTTGATTTTGATAAGGAATATGAATAGATGTTATGCATGGGTGCATGTCGAGAAATCTGTCGATTGAGGCTCATTCTTCCTTCATCCGCTGCCCACGCTACTGTACGTGAGTGAGGCAAGTGAAGGAATGACTCCTAAAGTTGCAAGGGCTACTGGCCAGTCTGCTGCCACCGATATCGGCAAGGAACGTATTTGGCAATACCAGCGCTTACTCGAATTGAGAAGAAATTTCTAGCACAATGAGTTGGTTTACAAAAACTTAATAATACGATTCAATTGCAACACGTCCATAATAAAATGACACTGTTTAACTTGTACTCTTTCAAAATAATATTACTCTCATATAAAAATGAAAATACCTATATAATCACATGATTTTTTGTTTCATGTCTACTATATAGGTATAACTTCAGAATGTTTCTTTAATTTTTATTTTGCATTTACTGCATCTTTTAGACTTTTGCCAGCACGGAAACTTGGTACATTTGCGGCTGCAATAGTCAGTGCTTCACCAGTTCGAGGATTACGCCCAACTCTTTCTTCACGTTTTGAAACTTTAAATGATCCAAATCCCGTTAAAACAACCTCTTCATTATTAGCTAATTCTGTTGTAACAATTTCAACAAATGCGTTTAACGCTGCTTCTGCTGTTTTTTGAGTTGTTCCTTCTGGCATTTTTTCAGCCATTACTTTTACTAATTCTTGTTTATTCATTCTTATACCTTCTCCTCTTATTTTATTTTAATCTATATTTATTTATCATAAATATCAAACTTATTATATAATTAAGGATATAATATAAGTATATTATATAATAAAATGTCTAATAATGGAAATAAAATATGAAAAATGACATTAAAATTCGGAAATTTCAAGTGAAATATTCACATTAAATCAATTGTTTTTGGAGTAAAACGTTGTTTGCCAAGATAGTTGTTGCTCTATTTCTTAATTAAATTCATAATTTTTTGTTTTAATATAACGTGAACGTTAAAATTTTCATCTAGAAAAATAAGAATTTTTTCTGCGGTTTTAACAATTTTACTATAACCCAATAACATATCAGGAATTTTATTAGAACAATCGGGAAATCTTTGTTCAAAACGTCTACTGATTGTGAATAAATCTGCGTAATCATTCTTAGGTTTTTCAATCATTGACATTAAATGTAAAACACAATCAAAAGCATTGTTTTGAATAAAATAATAAGCTGAGAGTTTCTCCCCTCTATGATAACGTCCTAGTCCTATGTAAAGATTTGTTAATGCCTCATTTACTAAATAATTAGTATCGTTTTTTTCATTTTTTTCCTTTACGGTAGCCTCTAAAATCGAAACATCAAATCCATCTCTTTTCCAAACAATTCTACCCTTTGAAAATTTTATATGTTTCATTTCGTGTGGTTCAAAAACAGCAAATTCACAAAAAATATCATCTTCATATAATGTTTTAAAACCATCCAATGTATTTTGAAAAGAAAAGGCAATAGGATGTATTCTTTCCAACCAGTCTAAATTTTCTAGATATTTTGGCTTAAATCCTTCTTTACAAATCACAAAAAAATCTAAATCAGAGTATTCATCGATTCTTTCTTGTTCAACTCCCACTGAGCCAAGGGCTAGTAATGCTAATGCATGTTCTGTATTACTTAAAGACTCAGCGATCTGATTTAATCTTGTTAATTGTTTAATCATATAATTATCACCTCAAAAGACTAATATTCTGTTCACTTAATTATAAAATAATATTGATGTGATAGCAATTATTTATAACAAGAGTTAACCCGTTACATATATATTAGTTATTTATTACTATTTAAATCATTCATCTTCATTCTCCTCATAAAAATAATATATAACTTCCTAAAGTTAACTACATAACCATTTAACATTGTCTAAAAAATTATCTGCTTTATAATCTGGATTTACATCTTTCTATATATGTTGTCCTAATGAACCTTATTCCCATCCGGTCTTCACAATTATATTTATAAACCTACTTTATTAGCTGCAATCTTTTTAAGATTCAGATTATTCTATTTTTTAGCTTGCAATAGCATACCAGAATTTGGCTTGTAGCAACAACAATCACTATCCATAGAATGAGGACAAATGTATACTTTATCTAAATCATAGGACTTGAACTCAACTATAAAATCTTCTGAAATTCTATATTGATTTGTAAAAGCATATGCTTTTAATTCCTTTACTATCAATAAGTCAATTACCTCTTTAAACAAGCGATAAAGCGTCCATTAGAAAGAATAAAGTTATTCAGCATTATTTCAGAAGGAATACAAGATGTTGAAGAAGAAAGAATTGTTTCAAAAGAAATATAAGGATTTAAGTCACACTGATAAAATTAGAGAGTTCCTAGTCCATAGTAATTGTATTTTTAACCAGTTCATCGAATACTACAGTATTTATTATTGTAGTATCAACTTCTCTGTTAACAGTAATATAAACTGGTTATTTTGTTTCTTTAAATAATTTTAAAATTTCATTATATTTTAGTCTTTAATCAGAAGATGGTTTAATAATCGGCATAAAAGTAGTGTAGATGCTTACAAACATCTACACTACTATGTTACATAGTTTAAATGGCTTCAAAAGTATAATGAATTCAATTACGTAGATAAGATTACCACCAAGAGTTCCATCTCTATAATATTACCTTCATTAAATAAAAAAGCCTGTTATTTTATTATAATTCATAGACTCTATGTTTATGATATCATATGTATTTATATATTTCGATAATTTTAAATATCATTGTTGTTTATATCGGCAGACTCAATGGGGCGTATATAACTATATCCGCTACTATAAAAAAGAAAGGGATTTACTTATGATATCATAATTTTCATTAAAATAGATAAAGAGTATCTTTATCTATGAATTAATATAAGATAAAAGTGCATGCATTGATAAAAATAGTTATATTATCCTCTTTTACCATTTGTGAAGAGATTTTATTTAGTAGCATACTTTTTAACTTGTTCACCAATTAAATTGATATCATCAAAATAATTAATTTTCATAGACTTCCTAACATTATTTAATGTATTACCGGCAGTTTTTCTTGCCTTTTTACTACCCTCATTTAAAATTTTATAAATTTCAGTGATATGTTGCTCTAATTCATTTCTCTTTAATCTTATTGGTTCTAATTCCTCTTGTATTATATTATTTAAAAATTTCTTAACTTTAACATCACCTAACCCACCTCTTTGATAATGTGCTTTCAATTCATCGAGGTTCTGATAATCAGGTAAATATTTTACAAAATGTTCGTCCTTACAGAAAACATCCAAATATATAAATACGGTATTATTTTCAATTTTCCCAGGATCTCCTACTCTTATATGATTTGGATCAGTATACATACTCATTAATTTCTTTCTTATTTCATCAGGACTATCAGATAAATATATACAATTATTTAATGATTTACTCATTTTAGCTTTACCATCAATACCAGGTAATCTAGAACCCTCTTCTATTTCAGGTAATAATGCTTGTGGCTCAACAAGAGTGTCTCCATAAAGCGAGTTAAAACTTCGTACAATTTCTCTTGCTTGTTCAATCATTGGTAGTTGATCTTCACCTACTGGTACAATAGATGCATTAAATGCTGTAATATCGGCAGTTTGACTTATAGGATACGTAAGGAATCCTACAGGAAAACTATTATTGAAATTTCTCATTTTAATTTCAGCCTTTATAGTGGGGTTTCTTTGCAATCTTGACAAAGTTACTAAATTCATATAATAGAATGATAACTCATAAAGCTCTGGAATTTGTGATTGAACAAAAATGGTTGATTTGTTTGGATCTATCCCACATGCTAAATAATCTAGTGCTACCTCTAAAATATTCTGCCGAATCTTTTCCAGATTATTTGCATTATCAGTAATTGCTTGAGCATCTGCAATCATAATGAATATATTATCATATTTATTAGAGTTTTGTAACTCTATTCTTCTTTTTAATGAACCTACATAATGACCAAGATGTAATTTCCCTGTAGGTCTATCACCAGTTAATATTATTTTATTCATATAATCCTCCATTACTAATTGAAATCATATTTTTACTATTTGTTTATAAACATTATAAACCAAATCAACCTTATGTACAATATTAACTATTAATATTATAAATCTTACTTTCACATGTCTTTTAGGTTCTATAATATATGGTGTGGGTAATAACTCACATCATTTTTATTTAAATAAAAATGAGACAAATTTCCAATAACCTGATACAATTAAATCTGCGAAAAAATAAAAGTAAAGGGTTGGAAATATGTCTCAATATAATAATATCGTAAAAATGTTAAATTTAAAAGAGGAAAATATTTATTTTGATGAAAATTTTTATTCTGAACAGCTTATTAAAGGTGTTAGATCACAAGTTTATCATGGTACTCTTACTTATAATCCAGTACGTTGTGAAGCTTGTGGCTGTATTTACGAAAGCTGTTACCAATATGAAAAACATGGTTTTAAAACCTCTCGTATTACTCTACCTAAGGTTTCAAATATGAATGCTTATTTAGCACTAAAAAAACAACGTATATTATGTCATCATTGTCATTCTACTTTTACTCTTAAAACCCATGTTGTTAACACAAATTGTTATATATCTAATAATACTAAATTAGCGATAGCTTTGGATGCTTCTAATAAAATTTCTGAATGTGATTTGGCTAAACGCCACAACACATCCCATTCTACAGTAAATAGAATCATTAATAGCTCTTATGATGTTTCTAAACCAAATCATAATTATCTACCAGAAAATCTTTGTTTTGATGAGTTTAAATCAGTTAAAGCAGCAGAGGGAGCAATGTCCTTTGTCTTTTGTGATGCTCACAAAAAACAAATCATAGATATTGTAGAGGATCGACGGTTAAGCTCACTAAAAAAGTATTTCCTACGTTATTCTAAAGAAGCCAGGGAAAATGTTAAACTCGTTGTCATCGATATGTACAAGCCTTATATGACGCTTATAAAGCAGGTCTTTCCAAAAGCTAAGATTGTAATGGATAAGTTCCATATTGTTCAATTGATTTCTCGTTCTTTAAATAAAACTAGAATTTCAATTATGAATCAGGATACTGTAAATTATAAAAAATTTAAACGATATTGGAAGCTACTACTTAAAGCACGTTCTGAATTAGACATTAAGGAATATAAAAACTGGTACTGCTTTAAACAAATGATGTGCGAAGAAGATATTGTTAATTACTTACTTATTCAAAATGAAGAATTACGACATACATACGAATTATATCAAGACTTATTACACAGTATTAAAAATAAAAATATAGATCAATTTAATCATATTTTAAATAATGTAAATAAAGAATATTCCCAAATATCAGTATATATGAAAACATCTATTAAATCACTTAAAGCTTATAGAGAGTACATCGTAAATACAATGAATACAGACTATACAAATGGAGTCATTGAAGGAATTAATAATAAGATTAAAGTTATTAAACGTATTGCTTTTGGGTATCGTAGTTTTTATCATTTTAAAGCTAGAATACTCATTACTAAAGGCTTATGTAATATGAAAAAAGACCTAAGCCAATCAGCTTAAATCTCTTAATTCAGTTTATTGGATTTTCTTTACCAACACCAGTTGACAAAGAACCGTCTTTTACAGCGTCTTATAAGTAGACCGAAGTCGAACCTACTACCTAAAAAGGATAAAGACTAGAGTTTCCATAGTTCTCTAGTCTTGTTTATATTTTTATATTAATCTTTAAACTTAGCTTCCATTCGATATATTCTTTGTCCTAATGAATGAAATCTTTCTTCGTATTCAGTCATGATATTATTCTCAAAATCTGAGTTGTGTAAATCAAGACTTATGAAATTAAATACCATACCGAAGTGAGACATACTCATGATAGAATATTCAAATAGATGTTGATTGTCTGTTTTAAAATGAATTTCTCCATTTTTATTTAATATTTCCTTGAAAATAGTTAAAAATGACTTAAATGTTAATCTTCTTTTTTCATGTCGATTTTTTGGCCATGGATCTGAAAAATTAAGGTAGATTCTATCTACTTCATTATTTGCAAACACTTCATTAAGCGAATCTGCATCAATACAAACGAGTATCGCATTTGGTAAGGGTTCTTCTTTTAATTTTTCAACCGCTCTTACCATCACACTTTGAACAACTTCAATTCCTATATAATTAATATCAGGATTATTAGCTGCCATTCCTATAACAAACTGTCCTTTTCCCATACCAACTTCTATATGAATTGGATTGTTATTCTTAAAAAACTCTTTCCATTTTCCTTTATACTCTTGTGGATCTAACTTCACATAATCAATATTATTCTTTAATATTTCTTCCGCGTTAGCGACTTTTCTTAACCGCATTTAACCTTCACCTTTATCTTGTTAAATTATAAATAGCCTCTGCATAAATTGCAACTGCCTTATACAAATCTTCTAATTCCGCATATTCATTTGGTTGATGAATTAGAGCTTCTTTATTAGGAAATTCTGGTCCAAAAGCGACTGCGTTCTTAAAACTTCTCGCATAAGTACCCCCACCAATTGTAATAATTGGCGATTTATCATCATTTGTGTATTTAATATAAGCTTGATGTAATGTTTTAACTAGTTCACTATTTGGGTCTACATAATGAGGTTTAGAATCTTTACCCACACTATAATCAAAACCAAATTCTAATCCTTTTTCTTTTAATATATTGGTCATCTTTTCTATATCTGTATGAATAGGATATCGGAAATTTAACTTTAATGTAAATTCATTATTTTCATATATTCCGACTCCGATATTACATGTCAAATCACCCATATCATTATTTGTATAATCAACACCAGTTTTTTTCATTCGTGAATCAAACGTTAAATATTTACATGCAAATTTCACAAATTTATTATCCATTTGTTCATTTAAGAATGTTAATAAAATAAACCCTGCATTTAAGCCATCATTTGGTTCCATAGCATGTGCATTTTTACCATAGGCTAATAATTGAATTTTACCATCACCAAGATCTTTAACTTCACCTTTGTATTTTAAATCGGCTAAAAACTGGTTATAAGCATCTTTATATTTTGCATCTACAACTGCTTCTGCTTTATCAGGTACTACATTAGTTCTTTCGCCAAAATGAAGGCTATATAAACCATTTCCTTCACAATTACCTGTAAATGTGCTATCTAATATCCCTTTTTCTCCATAAATAAGAGGAAATGAGGCATCAGGTGCAAATCCTAAATCTGGTGTTTTTTCTTTTGTTAAATAATAGTTAAGACCACGCCATCCAGATTCTTCATCAGTGCCAAGAATAATTCTCACTTTTTTATTAAATTTAACACCCATGTCCATTAACATTTTAAGTGCATAATAAGCAACAACAGTTGGTCCTTTGTCATCTAAAGCTCCACGGGCATAAATTTTCCCATCTTCAATTGTTGCACTAAATGGGTCAAATTTCCATCCATCCCCTGTAGGTACTACATCTAAATGACATAAGATACCTAAAATCTCTTCTCCTTCGCCTACTTCAATATGTCCTGCGAAGTTATCAACGTTCTTAACGTTATAATTGTCTCGTTTTCCTAAATTCAGCATAAAATCTAAAGCTTCTTGAATTCCATCTCCAAAAGGATTTTTCGCATCTTTATTAAATTCAGTTAATACACTTGGAATTCTTAATAATCCCTGTAAATCTTTAATAAAGTCATCACGATACTTTTTAAAACTTTCATAGTAGTTTTCCATTAAAATTCCTCCAATTTATATTCATTTTCAAACAAATATTTAAGATCATCTTGATATAACTCTTTATATTCACCTATTGCGAGTTTTTTATCTAATCCTAATTTCCCAATACTTTCTCGCTTTAGATAAAGTACATGTTTTCCTATTTTTTCAAACATTCTTTTCACTTGATGAAACTTGCCCTCACATATATAAACATAAGCTTTATCTGAGCTAATTATTTCAAGTAATGCCTTCTTAGTTTTATAAACTTCATTATTGCCATCTAATATCTCCATGCCTTCTTTAAAGGAAACAATATCGTCTTCATTTATAGGACTATCTACTTCCGCATAATATTTCTTATAAACCTCTTTTTTAGGATGTGTCAGTTTATGGGCAAATTGCCCATCATTAGATAAAATGACTAATCCTTCAGTATCTATATCTAGTCTGCCACAAGGAAAGACATCGTAAACCTGATAGGTTTCATCTAATAAATCTATTACTGTTAGATGAAGGTTATCTACTGTTGCACAAACGTAATTTTTAGGTTTATTTAACATTAAATAGGCGAATTCTTGATAATGAACCTCTACACCATTTACTAAAATTTCATCATGATTTTCATCTATTTTTATGTTACTATCTCTAACCATTACTTGATTTACCATAACTAATTTATCTTTAATCATTTTTTTTATTTCAGTTCTTGTACCAAACTTTAAGTTTGATAATAGTTTATCTAGTCGCATATAAAAAGCTCCCATTATTTTCCGTATTCATCTAACTATTATAACATAAAAACCCAAATCAAAGAAGTTTATTAGGCACATTATTATAATTAAAACATACAATACTATTGAAATATAAGATAAAGGAGTGAAATAATGTATCCTCAAGAACCATTCGCAGAACCAGGAATGTTTGGAGCTCAACCAATGGCAGGAGGAATGTATCCATCAATGAATGAAGGAATGTACCCACCACCTCCAGGAACAATGCCACAAGGTATGTTCCCTCCTCAACCTGGAATGTATCCACAAGGTCCTGGAACACCACCTCAAGGTATGTTTTCTCCTCAACCTGGAATGTATCCACAAGGTCCTGGAACACCACCTCAAGGTATGTTCTCTCCCCAAACTGGAATGTATCCACAAGGTCCTGGAACACCACCTCAAGGTATGTTCCCTCCCCAAGCTGGTATGTATCCGCAAGGTCCATCATCAGCACCTCAAGGTATGTTCCCACAAATGCCCTATCCCGCTTCAGGTGGAAAGAAATCAACTAAACCAACTCCTACAGCTCCTATAACGGGTGAGAATTATAATATCGATGCTCGATTAGATCGTATTGAAAGTGAAATCATCGAAATTAATCGACGTTTAAATACATTATCACGACGCGTTAGTCGTGTTGAAAATTTCTTAAATATTAGAGACGATTTTTAGACAGTAACCTCCTTTAGTCTTGCCTACTTTGTTTATACAAGGTTAGTAAGACTTTTCTTTTCTTCACTTATTAACTATCTCTATCCTGTATATATTTCCCTATCTATACACATTTAATCAATAGAAACAAATAAAAAATACCTATATAGTCATTATATGCACTATATAGGTATTCATTTTTTAATCTAACAACCCAAGCTCTTGTAAATAATCATGAGCGACTTGTTTTGAACTTTGATGTTCTACATCCACTAAATAGTTTAAATGACTCATGGTTTCATCATCTAAAATATTTCCTAATTTTAATAATGCTGTTTTGACTTCAGGATGTTTTTTTATTAAATCATTTCTAACTAACGGTGCGGCATAATAAGGTGGAAAAAACTTTTTATCATCTTTTAACACATAGAGATTATTTTTGATTAATAACCCATCTGTACTAAATGCATCCGTTACATCAATATCACCATTAATGATTGATAAATAACGAATTCCTTCATCCAATCCTTTTTCCTCTTTAAAATTAAATCCGTAGGTATCTTGTAATCCCAAATAACCATCATGACGTTCTAAGAATTCAAAAGTTGATCCTAACACTAATTCAGAGCTCACCGCTGCTAAATCAGAATAAGTTTTTAAATTATATTTTTTTTGAGTATCTTGTCTAACCGCTAGAGTATAGGTATTATTAAATCCAAATGGTTCTAGCCAATCGACATCAAAATTATCATTATAGTAAGTTTTTACTTGATTATAGACACATGTTTCATCACAACCATCAGTAATATCTTGTTTCATTATATTCATATAACCAGTTCCTGTATAATCTGGATAAATATCAATATCACCATTAATAAGTGCATCATGTAAAATACCGGTTGCTCCTAAACGTTCTTTTAACGTCACATTTAAATTTGTATCATGTTCAATAATATCTTCCATCATATAAGCTAATGTTACATTTTCAGTAAAATTTTTAGATGCAATAACTATTGTCTCTTTTTTCTTTCCAGATGATAGTGCAACTATTAAAGTAATTAATAAAATTACCAATGTAACAAAAGCTAAAATTTTTCTTTGTAATTTAATCATTTTTCTTGATTTAATTTTTGTTTTATTCATACTCACTTGTATGCCATAAGGTGTTAAAATCTCTTCAATTAAACCAACTATATAATCTAATAATAATGCTAAGATGCAAGCAGGAATCGCTCCGGCTAAAATCATATTAGTATTTACCGTTTGTACACCCGTATATACTAATAAACCTAATCCACCAGCACCAATAAAGGCAGCTAATGTCATAAGACCAACCGCTCTAACAACTGATATTCTTAAACCAGCCATAATTAATGGATAAGCAATAGGTGTTTTTACCTTAAATAAAATTTGTCTATCAGTCATTCCCATTCCTTTAGAGGCTTCAATTAAACTAGGGTCAACACCCGATAAACCAACATAGGTATTTTTAACAATAGGTAGTAAAGAATATAAAATAACCATAATGATGGCCGGTAATTCTCCAATACCTAACAATGGAATCAAAAATCCTAACAAGGCAAGCGATGGAATCGCTTGAAGCACCCCAGTTACTCCTAGCACACTATTAGCAACCCTCTTATTTCTTGTAATCACAATCCCTAAAGGAACCCCAATAGACGCTGCGATAACAACTGACATGAGTGTTAATTGAAGATGCTGTAAGGTTAAGTGAATAATTTGATGATAATTTTCAACTAAATAATGATAAAAACTATTCATTCGTATCTTCCTCCTTTATATATTGACTAGTAAGAATGGAGAGAAGATTACTTTTTGTTATAAGACCAACCAATACTTCTTCATCATTAATGATAGGTAAGGATTGATAATCTTCCTGCTGCATTAAATTAAAGATTTCAACTAAGTGATTATCTTTATTAGCAGTTATAACATCGATTTTCATCACTTCTGAAATTTCTAAACTTCCATGATCTTTTATATTAATATCTTTTAATCTTAATAGCCCTTTGTAATGTTGTTTGCGGTCAACGACTAAAATAGTGTCAATCCGTTTACTTCTCATTAAATCAATGGCTTGAACCACTTTCTTTCTTTGTGAGATAGAAAAAGGATCTTTAATCATTACATCTTTTGCTTTTATTAAGTCTGGTCGACTTGCAATTCTATCTGCACCTATAAATTCTTTCACAAAATCATTAACTGGATTCATTAGAATATTTTCAGGTGTATCATATTGCACAACCTTACCTTCATTCATAATGCAAATACGGTCTCCTAATTCTAATGCCTCATCCATATCATGTGTCACAAATACAATTGTCTTTTTAAACTCCTTTTGTAATTCGTAAACTTCATTTTGAAGTGCAGCACGAGTAATTGGGTCAAGTGCACTAAAAGGCTCATCCATTAAAATTATTTCGGGATTAGCAGCGAAAGCTCGAGCTATCCCAATTCTTTGCTTTTGACCTCCTGATAGTTCACCAGGATAACGATCCAAAAATTCATCTGGGTCTAAATTGACTAACTCTAATAATTCTCTTACTCGAGCCTTTATTTTATCTTTGGGCCATTTTTTAAGCTTTGGAACAACACCTACATTTTCACTAATAGTTAAATGGGGAATTAGCCCCACATGTTGAATGACATAGCCAATATTCCGTCTTAATTCAATCGGATTTTGTTTCAAACTATCCTCATTATCAATTAAAATTTGTCCACCACTAGTTTTTATTAGCTGATTGATCATTTTTAAAGTTGTCGTTTTCCCACAACCTGATGGTCCTATTAATACAACTAATTCACCTTTTTTGATTTCTAAATTTAAATCATCAATTACAATGGTATTTTTATATTGCTTAAATACGTTTTTAAATTCAATCATCAAATTCCTCCCTTTTTTTAAATGATTACATTTCATTCTAACATCAAAATATTAATTTTGCAAACTTAATACGTTTTCACAAGTTGTCACTTTTACTATAGAAATAATAATATAAATATGATAAACTAGCAATAGATTACTAAAAAGGAGAATTTCATATGAAATCACCTGAAGTTTCACGTTATAATAAAATCGCATTAGATATTGCTTATAGAATTCAAAATAATGAATTATTAGAAGGTATGAAAATTAAAGGCCGCTCGCAGCTTTCAGGTGAATATAATGTTTCACCTGAAACTATAAGAAGAGCAATTAACCTTTTACATGAAATGCAAGTTGTAGAAGTAGTAGAGAAAAGTGGTATTACGATAATAAGCAAAAAAAATGCCCTAAAATTTATTAAGACATTTACCATGCAGTCGGATTTAACCCGAGTGCAGCAAGATTTTTATCGGCTATTTGAGGAACGGAAAAAAATAGACGATGAAATTGGTAAAAAACTAGTTGAAATGTATGATATATCCACTAAATTAAAGCATAAAGAAGAAATCCCCTATTTTCATTGTGATATTCCAAATAACTCACATTTAATTGGAAAAACATTAAAAGAAAGCCATTTTTATCAACAAACAAATGCAACTGTTATCGCCATTAACAGACAAGACATACTTTCAATTTCAATTGGACCAGATTTCATTTTTAAGAATTGTGATATTATCATTTTCATTTGCCAAAGTGATGATTACAATAAAACCATTCAATATATTAAGAATTTGACATAATCAAAAAAGAGGTTTACACCTCTTTTTTATTTTATAATTAAATATAGAACCTCCACTTAGGAATGCTTTATTTAATTGTAGCACCCGAAACTATTTGTTCAGTTTGTCATGATGATAATAGCAAGTGAAAAAAATCAATATGACTATAACAAAACTTCTTTCCATAATTTAAAACTCTTTAAAATAATGTTTAAAAAAAGATGGTTTTAAAAAAACCATCTTTAAGCAAATCATTTAATCCAATTATTCATTATATTTTAAAGCTTCTTGTAGTGAAATTTTATTTAATTTCCTTCTTGCGATAATTTGTGAAAAATAATAAGTAATAAGAATTATCACTAAACCTACTATAGTTTGAACAAATGATAAATTAAATGGTAATGCAAAATTTAACGAACTACTAACCATCGTCATTAAACTTCGAAGTGATAGAAGTGTTAATGGAATTGAAAATAAATAAGCTAAAATTACGATTGGTAAATAAATATTTAACACCATTTGACTCACTTCTTTGTCAGAATATCCCATTACCTTAAAATAAGAAATGGTCTTAAAATTGTCCTCAATATTAAATATCGCAATTAAAATTAAAACAATGATGGCCAATAAAACAGCAACTCCAACTAACACATAAATTAATGATTTAACCATACCCATCATTTGATCAATTGATTGCATCATTTCATCTTTATCAAATATAGTTTTTACATGGTCTGTTATTTTAGTATTAGTCCAGACACCATTATACCAAGAACTATCTAGATTATAATAACCATTTAATGTTTTAAGTTGTGTAAAGACATATGGTGTTGAGTAATTTTCCATAATGCCGACAACTTTTACTTGATGCAAGGTATCAGTCTCTTGATTGTTTTCATCTAAAGTAGTTGTTTTAATATTGATATAATCATTTACTTTGATATGGTCAATCATCGCTAGCATCGAGGTGATAACCACATTGTTCTCATTCTCGTATAATGATTGACTTAAGTCATTATTATTTTTATCTACTAATGCATAGCGATTTAATTGCTCATCAATTCCCATTAAAGTGACATCAATCGCTTTATCCTTAACTACAATACTAGATGGTATTTCCATAAACCGGTCGTTAGCTGCCTCTTTTTCGGTATTTGTCGGCTGATCAAAAATGACTTGATATTTATAATCAGAATTTGGTGATGCACTTCCTAAAATAGTGCTAAATGATTGACTAAAAGATAAAGCAAATACTAAATATATACTCGCTATTAATACACCCACAAAAGTAATGGCTAATTTACCGACTCCTCTAAGGGCAATACTATATTTAAATCTTACTTTAAAAGATAAGCGTTTCAACAGATGATTTAATTTCCTAACAAGAAAACCAACTTTATTATTAACTTTGATTTTCATTAAATCAAGTGGTGCTTTTCTGACTAAGAAATATATCACAATTGCACTGAATAGGTTAAGCGCAATAATTGGTAATATAATCGCAATTATAAAGATTGAGAAACTAAAATGAATATTGCCCATTGGCATTTGATAATACAAATGAAAGAAATTTATAATTGGAATTGCCAATAAATACCCCAGGAAATAACCAAAAATAGACCCAATAATACTCGCAACAAAAGGATAAATCATATAGGATTTTAGAATTTTAGAATGACTATAACCTAATGATTTTATGACTCCAATTTGAACTCTTTCGGCATTTATACTCTTATTTACGACAATACCAATCACAACAACAGCTAAGACTAATAATACACCGCTTAAAGCATTAATCATAGCACCATCCGCTGTTATTTCACTATCTATTGCACCTGTTCTAAAAGCTGTTTTAGCATCGACAAGATTTGTCATATAAAAGTTATTCATATTCTCTACATCTTTTTTTGTATATGTGTTTTTTAGAAAATCTCCAGCATAATAAGTTACTCCAGGTGCTTGAAAAGCATCAAAACTACTATCGCTTAATACCCCTAATACTTGGTTACTTGCATCAAATGCAATTCCTTCACTTGATAATTGAGGGTAGATATAATCTACTAAATATATAAAACCAACAATGGTATAATTGGTGTTATTAATCATGATTGTATCGTTTAGTTTTAATTGATTCTTTTCTGCGAAAGTAACGCCTAAAGCTATTTCATTATTACTAGCAGGTAATCTTCCACCCTTTTCTACATAGGTTTTATCAATTTCTTTATTATTTTTAAAAACGCGTAATGTGACTGTTTTATTGAGTTCAGTGGATAAAAAATTAATTTGCTTGTAATCTCGTTCTTCAATATTAATTTGATAGTGTTGTTCTAAATATTGAATTCTATCCGCAATCACTTTTTGTTTTTCAGTTACAGATAACTGATATAGATACTGTACATTCCCGTATTGCGAAGACTCATCTGTTGATAAATAAGGATTCATCTCAAAAGAAAAGTCTTCTTGATTATAATCTTTTACATAATTTTGTAAGGAATCGTTAGCTACAACTAATGTATAACCTAATGAAACATATAATAATCCGGCTAAGAGGACCATTGAAATAATTCCAATGATACGAAATGGTTTATGTTTAATTCCTTTTAATACATTCTTAACTAACATATTAACTCCAACTAATTTCTTGAGCTGATTTCTTAGCCTTATTTAATTCCACTTCATAAATCTCGCCGGATTTCATATGAATTATTTTATCAGCAATTTCTTTTATAGCGATATTATGTGTCACAACCACAATAGTCGTTTTTAAATTACGATTTAATTGTTGTAATACCTCAAGAACATTTTTTCCTGTTTCTTCATCTAAAGCACCAGTGGGTTCATCACAAAATAAAATTGAAGGATTTTTCGCTAAAGCTCGGGCAATTGAGACTCTTTGTTGCTCACCGCCTGATAATTGATAAGGATATTTATCTTTTTGACCAATCATCCCTATTTTTTCTAACAAATCATCTATTGATAGAGGCTTATCACTTAAATTCCTACCGACCTCTATATTTTCATAAACATTCAAATTAGCTAATAAATTATAAGATTGAAAAATAAAACCTAACTTTCTTCTTCTAAAATTTGTCAGTTCTCTATCTTTCATATTTGTGATAACCTCATTGTCAACTTCAATATGACCACTTGTGACATTGTCTAAACCACTAACAACATTTAATAAAGTTGATTTACCGCTCCCGGATGGTCCCAAAATAACCACAAACTCACCATCATCAATATCTAAACTCACATCTCGTAATGCATTTGTTTCTATGACACCTGTTTGATAAACTTTTTTAACATTTTTGACACTAATCATTTTATCCTCCTTATTATGTATTAAAAAATGGTATATTGTAAATTCCCATTATATGTAAATGGTACATTTTCATTATATGATGTAATTTCAAGGTAGTCAATATAGTTTCCCTTATTTTAATAATCCTATAAAACAAAGAAGACCTTAAATATAATAATTAAGGTCTTCTTTAAAACTTTTATTAATTTGGAATTTCTGTTTCCTCGATAACTTTTTTTGTGATTTGTTGAAGTTCATCAGCAATTAATTGTTCTTTTATATCACCTGTTAAATGTTTAACATATGGTTTTAATATTTTAACAATTACTGTTCCTTTTTTTAATTTACCAAAAACTTCATGTGCTGTATATACTTTTTCTGTACCAATAATGACAATCTGAATAATGGGTACTTGTGCCTTTGTGGCTATTTTTAATCCACCCGATTGATACTTCCCGACGGAATCTTCTGTTATAATTCTCGTAATTTCACCTTCTGGAAATAGGAGCATGGAATGCCCTTTTTTAACATTTTCAACTGCTTTATTGATTCCTTTTATTCCTTCACGAGGATTTTTACGATCAATAAACACACAACCTACAGATTTAAACCAAGGTGCTAATATTGGAATTCTATCAAACCATAAATCACCAGCAATCGTTGCGCCTAGTTGTCTTTGAATCGCATAGCTCACAAAATAAGGGTCAATCATACTCGGATGATTGGCTGTATAAAGAACAGGATAACTAGTGAGGTTCTCTCTTCCCTCTACTATCACTTTTAACCCAGATTTTATTACAATAGTATCGCATAATTTACCAATATATTTAAATTTCTCATCAATACTATATTTTTCAGGATGTTTGTATCTTCTTCTAATAGGAATAATATGAAATAGAACATACAAAAAAGAATTTAAGTACACCCATAATATTCTTAACATCTTAATCCTCCCAACAATAAAAAAATAATACTATTATTATAACAAATTTCTCTTAAAAAATCATTAATTATTAACGAAAATCCATGATTCTACAATAAATATTCTTATTCCTTTTCTCTAAATTATTAGCGTTGACTTCTGATTTATTATCTAATTTAAATATGCCACTTTTCAGAATACAAATTTGATTTTCTTTTTCCTTCTACTTGATAGGCGTTATTTCATAATAAAGTATACATACTCAAACTTCTTTTATTTATATGATCCTCTTTTATTATTATACTAGAGATTATTACTGCCATAATAATAATTGCAAGATAATCAAATTTGAATGTATGGATAGATTCATCAAATTAATATTAGGCTTGACCCAAATTAAGATGAATTGCACTTAAAGATTTACAGGCACTTCTAGGCCATCAAGATTTAAGTACCACAATTGATATCTATCAACATCATGTCAAAACACGATTAATAAATTAATCATAATTTTCAAATAAAGTTGTAAAAATGTTGTAAAATATCTGTTTCAAATTTATATATTACGATATATTTACGCATTATCTGTCTTAATGCATGGTCTTATTTTAGATCTAAAACCACCTATTCTCTTTTATTTAAACTCTAGTCGTTGTAGATGATTCATTGTAATCTCTTTTTATTTAATCATTAATATAGTATCTGATATATATTGATAATAAAAAGATGGTTCCTATTTTTCAATATAGAACCCATCTTTTTTTACTTTTTTTCTGTTTAATTGGAAGTTATTAAATTATAGTTTATTTATTAATCATTTACGACATGGTGACAACGATCACATAATTCCTCATCATTCACATGATCTACTACTTGCCAACATCTTGCACAAGTTACACCTTCTGCATTTTCAACTAGAACAGCCATGTTTTCAAATTGAAGCGCATTAACTGGCGATTCTTTATCACTTATCTCAAGTTGTGATACGATAAAAATTTGTTGGAGATTTGCATTTAAGCTCACTAAATATTGTCTCGTTTCTTCATTTGGGAAAAGCGTTAATTTCGCATTAAATGATTTCCCAATGATTTTTTGATTTCTAGCTTCTTCTAATGCTTTTAATACATTATCTCGTAATGTTAAGAAACGTTCATATTTTTCTTTTAATTTAGATGCATCTTTATAATTTGATACTTCTGGCATATCTGTCAAAAAGACTGATTCTTTTTTATGTAGTGGAAGGTAAGAATAAACTTCTTCCGATGTATGAGGAATAATTGGTGCTAACAAAGTAAGTATTCGAACACAATTTTCATATAACACGGTTTGAATACCACGACGAGCGGCCGAATTTTCTTTTTCAATATATAATACATCTTTAGTAAAATCAAGGTAAAATGATGATAAGAATTGAGTAATATAGTTATTTACTAAACGGTATACTACTTCAAGTGAAAAACCATCATAAGCCTCTTTAACATCTTTTGTTAATTCATCTAATTTAACGAGTACAAAACGATCAATCTCATTCATGTCCTCATATTTAATGGCGTCATTTTCAATGTTAAAATCTGAAATATTTCCTAATAAGAAACGGAAGGTATTACGAATCTTACGATAAGATTCACTGACTTGTTTCATCGCATTATCAGAGATACGAACATCTGATTGATAATCAACTGAACTAACCCATAAACGTAAAATATCTGTTCCTGATTGATTCATAATTTTCAATGGATCGGTAACATTACCTAATGATTTACTCATTTTACGACCCTCACCATCTAGTACAAACCCATGAGTGACGACATTTTTATAAGGAGCCTTGTTTGTCATCGCAACTCCTGTTGATAAAGATGAATTAAACCAACCACGATATTGGTCAGACCCTTCTAAATAAAGGTCAGCAGGATAAGGTAATCCTCTTTCAACTAAAACAGCATGATGGCTACTTCCTGAATCAAACCAAACATCCATGATGTCTGTTTCTTTTCTAAATTTATTATTTGGACTTCCTTTATGAGTAAATCCTTTTGGTAATAAATCTTTAGCTTCCCATTCAAACCATACATTAGACCCATGCTCTTTAAATAATTCGGAAATATGCAAGATTACTTTTTCATCTAATATTTCTTCACCATTCTCAGCATAAAACACAGGAATTGGAACGCCCCACAAACGTTGACGTGAAATACACCAATCTTTACGATCTTTAATCATATTCCCTAAACGAGTATCTCCCCATTTTGGAAACCAATTGACCTCATTAATTTGTTTCATCATAGTATCTTTTAATACTTCAATAGATGCAAACCATTGCGGTGTCACACGGAAAATAATCGGTTTTTTAGTACGCCAATCATGAGGATATGAGTGAGTAATAAAGGTTAATTTTAATAATGCCCCTTTTTCCTCTAACATTTTCGTAACTTCTATATTTGCTTTGTCAACATGTAATCCTTCGAAATAAATCGTATCTTTTGTTAATTTACCTTGTTCATCAGCAATACATAATATATCAAGACCATATTTTTTACCAACATTAAAGTCATCTTCCCCATGACCTGGAGCTGTATGAACACAACCTGTTGCTTCATTCGTGACATGTTCACCAAGGATAACTAATGAAATACGATCATATAAAGGATGTTTACATTTAACATATTCTAATTCTTTCCCTTTAATAATTTTTAGGATTTCAACATCTTTCCAATCGAATTCTTCCGTTAATTTACTAACGAGTTCCTTAGCTACTACATATTTGGCCTTCTCAGTTTTTACAACAGCATATTCAATTTCAGGATGAACAGAAATTGCCAAGTTGCCTGGAATCGTCCATGGTGTTGTAGTCCAAATAACAAATTTTTCATCACCATCTAAAACTTCCTTAGAATCAACAACATCAAATGCAACGTAAATTGAAGGTGATTTTTTATCATAATATTCGATTTCAGCTTCAGCTAAAGCAGATTCACTTGACCATGACCAATAAACAGGTCGAACTCCTTTATAGATTAAGCCACGTGAAACCATTTTCGCAAATACTTTCAATTGCACAGCTTCATACGTTTTTTGATATGTAATATAGGGATTATCCCAATCTGCCATAACGCCAAGTCGTTTAAATTGTGTTTTTTGATGTTCGACCTGTTCTACGGCATATTCATGACATTTCTTTCGATATAAAGAAGGTGCCAATTGTTTTCTGTCTACCCCTTTTTTTGCTAAAGCTGTTTCAATTGGTAAACCATGGGTATCCCATCCTGGAATGAAAGGCGCTTTATAACCATTCATATTCTTATATCTAACCACGATGTCTTTTAAGATTTTGTTCATTGCATGCCCAATATGGATATCTCCATTGGCATATGGTGGACCATCATGAAATATATAAAATGGTTTCCCCTCATTTTGTTTCAATACTTTTTCATATAAATTCATTTCTTCCCATTTTTCTTGAAGAAGAGGTTCTTTCTTTGGTAAATTCCCTCTCATCTCAAATGGTGTATTTGGCATTAATAGTGTATCTTTATATTCCTTTGACATTATAATTCCTCCTTATTTATAAATAAAAAAAACCGCCCTACTAAAGGACGATTATAACCGTGGTGCCACCTTATTTTGTATATTAAATATACCTTTATTACCTTAACGCGGTCATACGTCATACTTACTTCTTAATTTTTCAGTATGCAGCTCATGGGTGATGTTCTTTTTTAAACTTAAGTAAGACTTTCACTACCTCTTACTCGCTATTAATAAGTATCTAAAAAATACTGTCCCAATCATTGCCATTTTAATATTTATATTATATCACACTCTTGAAAAGTGTCAATTATTTATTGTTTTTGTATCGATTCATGACATCTAAAAACTTAGATTTACCTTTAGTAATAGTATCATCGATTTCTTCCTCAATTTCTTCAAGTGATATGTCCTCAGCTTCTTTGAGTTCAAAATTTTCTTTCATTTCAAACTGTTTGTTATCAACAGTAACTTTTTCATCTTGAAAAATATCTTTAATATCCATTAAATCTTCTCTATCTACATTCTCTTCTACAGTCTTAAGTAACATTTGATATGTAGGGTCTATAGCTAGCTTCTTCATGTTGTCATCGCATTCTTTTTGAAGCAATTCATCCAACTCAAAAAAATGAAGTAAGTCACGAAAATCTTTGTCATCAGCGCGTATTATGTAATAATTTGTATTTGAGAAACGAAAGATGGTTTTTCTAAAAATAGATAAAATATGTCGTCGATATAATTTAACTTCATCATCTTTTTCTTTTATTTGATTAATAACTTCTCTAATTTTTTCTATTGATGATTCAATCAATTCATTATTATTAGTATTTGTTTCATTAATCAAGGCCTGTGCTTCTTTTTGTGCTTCTTCAACAATCATTAATGCATCTTGATGTGCTTTGTTGGTAATTTTCTTACTTTCTTCACTTGCTAAAGACACAATTTCATCGACTTTTGATTTATAGTCTTCACTTACAGCACCATTTTTATTCTTTAGACTATTCATTTCCTCAAATAAAGATTTGTTCTCAGATTCTAGTTTCGATCGTTTTTCATTAATATCAACTAAAAAATCCAAGAGTTTAGTGACAACAATCTTCGTTTCTTGTGCACTATAGTTTTCGATATTCGCTAATATTTGTTCCCGTAATGCTTTAAAATCCATATAGATCCCTCCGACAAACGCTATTGAGTAGGTATTTTTATTTCTAATACTAATTTATTAGACTTTGTTTCTCTTATTAATTCTGATATTAAAAATCGACCATGTTTTCTAACTGATATGATATCTTTCACTTCACACTTCATTGCAGGATTTGTTACTAGCTGATCATTCTTATAAACATAACCTGATGAAACATATTGCTTTGCGCTTTCCCTAGATAAATTATATACATGACCAATTAAATTATCAATACGCATTGATGAAATAATAATCTCTTTGGTTATAAATTTTTCAATAATCGTTAATTTATCTGTAAATCTTTCAATAGATATCGGGACACGGTTAATTACTTTAAATTCTAATAATAATAGGTGTTCAATATCTGTTGAGACAAAAAAGTAACATTCATCCTGAATGAATACAATGTCTCCAAATAATGAACGGTCCATTTTCAAACTCATCAAGGTACCTAACACATTTTGATGAGTTAATTTTAAATAACGTTTATTATATAAAATTTTAAAACAAGTAATATTATAATTTGCGTTTATGTAATCCTCAGATAATAAACACCGTTTCCTTTCGGAATTTAGAATCCCACCCTCTAATTGAACGTGAATTTGATGATACTTTGCACTTTCTAAAACAATTTCTTGTTCTCTTAATGATAAAAACTTTGTTAAAATGATTTTACCATTTTTTTCGACATTCTCAATCTGTTCGTTAATTTGTGCGTAAAATTCTTTTTCTTCTACCAATATATTTAACATTTACAGCTCACATTCCTTACATCTTAATAATAAAGGATGATGATAATGCGATAAATGATATTAAGGAACACAACTGCTAGTATCGGGGCAAAACTAATTCCCGAAAATGAGGCAAAGCGAAATAAATTGAGTAATGGATCACATATACCAGCTAACACTTCATAAATTTTTGATCGCCGTGCTTCTGGAAAATAACCAATAAGCACATAAGCTAATATAATATAAATATAAATTTGAATTAAATTCCCTAATACGGAAATAAACATGATAAACAACTCCTAGTATATTATTTGTTAGTCCAAAAACGAAAACATTTTTTAGAGATCTTTTCTACATCCCCATCTAACACATAAATAGCCCCTAGAACAAAATCGGTGATTCGTTTACATATATCAATATCTACATCATCCATATTTATGGTGACAATATTACCTGCTGCCAAATGCTCAACTATTTCACTAGCATCCGCAAAGGTTTTGGGATACAAAGTAATTTCTTCTTGCTTTTTATACTCAACTTTAGAATTAAGATAATTATCTTCGTTATAAACATTTTCTTCTTCTTCTTCAAATTCTTCATATTGATTGTCTAAAGCATACTCTTCTTCTTCAAATCCTAAAAACTTCTTGAACATTTTTTTGAACATTGTCATAAACATTCCTCCAATTATTTAAATAACCTAGACCCTATTCGAACAAATGTTGCTCCTTCTTCTATTGCTAGTAGATAATCATTACTCATCCCCATTGATAAATGGTTACATGGACAATAATCTAAATTTAACGAAATGATTTCTTCTTGGATTCCCTTTAGTTTTCGAAAGGTTTGCCGAATTATCATTTCATCAGACGTATGTTCTGCCATTGTCATCAAACCGATTACTCTTATTTTATCATATTTTTTTAAAAGTTCTACAAATGATTTTACTTCACTCATTTTTAAACCATGTTTAGACGCTTCTTCTGAACAATTGACTTCAATAAAACACTTTAAAGGTTCATTCCGAGTTTTGTTTATCTCTTTAGCTAAACTTTCTCGGTCTAATGAATGAAGATAGTCAATTTCATTAATCATTTTTGAAACTTTATTTGTCTGCAAACTACCTATAAAGTGCCATTCTATCTTTTCGTGAGATAACATGGCCTTTTTTCTTAAAAAATCATCTACACGATTCTCTCCTAAATGAACAATTCCTGCATTAATTAATTCGTTCATTTCTTTTATATCAACATATTTAGTCGCAGCACATATGTTGATGTCCTTTGTGATATAATTTTCTTTAATAATTGTTTTAATTTCTTCTATAACTTGTTTGACATTTTCTTTAATATCCATTATTTCCCAACCTACTCTTCGATTCTTCTTTATTATATCATATTATATAAATATTTCGAATAATTATATTAAATTTTTAACTGGATAATTAACAATAATTACATTTTCACCAATTTTTACGATTTGATCCCAAGGAATTCTGATGCAGTCTCTTTTCGCAAAGAAGTTACCTAGACCTAATCGTTCTTGAATAAAGATTGCAAAAATTTGTCCACTATTTGGTTCTATTTCTAAATCGATAATAAAACCAATAATGACGCCATCAACAACATTAATAACTTGTTTAATTTCCATTTCGGATAATAACATAATAAAACCTCCCTATTATTTATTATATGCAATAATTGGAAATAAAAAACGAGCATTCGATGTTTCGTGATAAACATCTAATGCTCCATATATTTTATAATTAATGTAAATAATCAAACATCTGTTTTAATGCATTTTTTTCAAGCCGCGATACTTGAGCTTGTGAAATGCCGATTTCATCAGCAATTTCCATTTGCGTTCTTCCCATAAAGTATCTTTCGTAAATAATTCTTTTTTCCCGTTTCTCTAACATTTTTAAACCCGTTTCAATCATTAGGTTTTTACTCCAAGTTTCATAGTCATCTGACTCATCTTGAATTTGGTCTATTAAGTGAATCGTATCTCCACCATCACTATAAATTGGTGTATAAATCGATATCGGGTCTTGGATCGCTTCAAGTGATATAATGACATCAATTGGGTCAATTCCTAATATTTTAGCGATTTCTTCTTCTGTTGGTTCTTTATGGTTTTCTAATGTATAGCGATCTCTCACTTGTAAAACTTTGTACGCAATATCTTTAAGTGATCTAGACACTCTTATAGAGCTATTATCACGTAAATATCTTCTAATTTCGCCGATGATCATGGGTACTGCATATGTAGAAAATTTTACTTCGTGTTTTAAATCAAAATTATCAATGGCTTTTATTAATCCTAAACAACCTACCTGAAATAAATCATCCATGTTTTCACCACGTTGATTAAATCTTTTTAAAACACTTAAAACTAATCTTAAATTTCCAAAGATTAGTTTATCGCGAGCGGCTTTAATTCCAGCTTGGTATTTTATAAACAATTCCATCATTTCACTATTCTTTAAGACATTTATTTTACTCGTATCCAAGCCGTTTATGTCTACCTTATACTTGCTCATAGTAAAAGCCTCCTTCTCACATAAAGTTTGGCTTTTTTTCATGAGTTGTATTCATAAATTTACAAGAATTCGGAACTTTAATTGATACCTTTTTTGATTTGTTGTTTCATTTTGTCAATAATTTTCTTTTCTAGTCGAGAAATGTATGACTGTGAGATACCCATCATTTCTGCCACTTCTTTTTGAGTTAATTCATCTTGACCAAATAACCCAAAGCGCAAAACAATGATTTCACGCTCACGTTTATTAAGTTTGTTGACAGCTTGATATAAAATCTTCTTTTCTTCATTGCTTTCTAAGTCCTTCATGATTATATTATCTTCTGTACCTAAAATATCAGAAAGTAACAACTCATTGCCATCCCAATCAATATTTAATGGTTCATCAAACGAGACTTCCGTGCGCATTCTCCCATTTTTCCGTAAAAACATGAGAATTTCATTTTCAATACATCGCGAAGCATAAGTTGCAAGTTTAATATTTTTATCGACTTTATAAGTCATAACGCTTTTAATTAATCCAATAGACCCAATACTAATTAAATCTTCTATATATATACCAGAATTTTCAAATTTTTTTGCGATGTAAACGACTAATCGCAAATTATGTTCAATTAACTTATCTCTTGCTCTCATATCACCATCATTAAAAGCAAGAATATATGTCATTTCCGCCTCAGGTGTTAAAGGTTCAGGTAGAACTTCACTACTATTTACAAAGAATAAAAAACAATCTTTAAAGAATTTTCCTATCCATCTAAAAATTATTTTCAGCACACAATCACCCCCATTCTAAAATAAAATATTTGGATTTAATATGGCTTGAAAAGCATGATTTCTACTTTTGATATTTTGTCCAATAGCAAGGTATACTTCTTTTTCATGACATATATTGTTAACAACGACACCAAAATACTCTGGTCTAAATACTAAAGTCAACTGATTATCGTTAATTGTATTAATCGATACATAGGTGAATTTTATTTTATTTTCTAACAAATAACTCTCATTTATTTCATCAGAAAAAATAATTTTATCTATAAAAATAATTGGCAGATTATCTCCATATGAGGTAACTTTATTCCCGGTATCAACTAAACCTTTCACACGATAATCTTGATTTAAAAACCCAAATTCAACGTCTAAAACATCAAATTTTCCTAAACTATTATTCTCCACTATCACTTTATATATATATGTAATTATATTCGCAAATAGAAATGAAATTAGTAATAAATACCAAGTTGTTGCGTGATTTAGGTCAATTGAGATGGCATTATTAGAAAATTGAAAATCATAAGAGATAATAATACCAGCTGTCAAATAATTTAAAAAATAAAACATCACTATATTTTTTAAATATCTTTTTAAAGATACAAAAGGAAAAGCAAGATAAATAATCCCAAAACTATAAAATAAACGTAAAATAATAAAAATAATTTTAATAGGGACAAAAAATAAAAGTAATCCTGACACAGCAAATAATGATGCTAGTAAAAGCCGACCAAACTTAATTTTTTCATTCGCTATTAACCCTGTATAAGCAATTAAACTATAGTCTAGTAGAAAATTAAACAAGATAATTAAATCAACATATATGACCAACAAAATCCCTCCAAACTGCTTATTTTATATTCTAACAACTTCTTTTAGTGAATTTAGCGAAAAAATGTCTTAAGTAATGAATTAAATTAATTAATTTTCTAAATGATAAAAATCCAATTAATAATTATTAATACGATAAACAAATATAAAATGAATGATTCGAAATTTTATTATATTTAATATTTATGAAAGGATAAAAAGAACAGATGATTCTATATTGTATCATCTGTTTTTTTGTAAAAAAATGTTAAAGTATATTATATATAAGAATAGATTTAATATTTAAATTCATGATAGAATATTATTTAGACACAACCTCTAACTCTTTCTTGTGTTCATTATTTTCGTTTTTTACTTTTTCAAGATTATTTCTGATTAATGACTTCTTGATGGGTTTCACCTTTTGTCCTTCAGAAGTCAAAATTTGCGATAACTTGTATATATTTTTAGTGTCGTCAATACCTTTCATTTTAATAGTATGATTTACCATTCTCAATAAAATATTTCGGTAAAAGAAATTCCCATCAAAAACTTTTTTACATTTCTGTTGATAGACTTTTACATCTTTAGTTGTGCCATCAACTTGTTCTACAGGCCAGATAATAGTATCTGTTACTCCAAAAATTAATTCCTCACCATACCCAACGCTGTTTCCAGGTAAATGAATATAATCTCGAACATGCTGAACTGCCTTCATTGCTTTCATATTTTTAAATGGAACCGCAATCGTGAACTTTTTCTTTAACTTTAACATTTCAGTAATATTAGCATCACTATAAAAGCCTTTATCCATCACAAACTTGATATTGGTGATATTAAGTAAATCAGTATACGTCAACATGTTGGTTAGTGTTCTCACATCTTTTATACTGCCTTGAAAAATATTATAAAAGATTGGCAACTTAGATGTCTCCCCAAAGAACATTCCTAAGTTAATTTGTGGTAGATGTTCCTTATCACGATTATATCCTAATTCAACTACTTCAATGAGTTCCGAATAAGATGAGATTGACGTGATATCATAAGCAATATATTCTTTTTCAATTCTGTAATTTACCCATGATTTAAAGAATTCGATAAATTTTCCATCTGTGATTGACCGTAGTAACTCTGTAATCCTTTGTGATAACATTTTTTTATCGGTTAACACAGCAGTAGATTCAATCCAACGACCACAATTACTTAATGAACTATCTTCACAGACCATATAATGAACAGCTGTCATAATTTCATTATAATTATCACTAAAGACTCTCTTTAAAATTGAATCAAGACCGATATTTTGATACTAATTCATTTAAAAAATAAATATTACCATATCTCATACTCATTTTAAGGGTTTTCTTTTCACTATTGAATATTATTTCACCCGTAATAGAATCAAGTTTACCAACGGCCTTTCTATATGTATCGGGCCGTTTTTTTTCTTTATTCCATACTGAAGTATTTTCGTAAACATAGGTAGTACCATTAGGATTTTTAACATAGACGTAAGAAGCCATAAACTCGTCACCTTCATTTTCTATCATATGTATAATTATAAGCGATAATCCATCCACCGATTTTCTAAGTTCTGTTGAACCTGGGGCAATAAACACTGACTGAACCTTATTAATGTTTAACATACTTCCATCAATACTTTCATAACTTCTTTTAGTAGTGATGGACTAAAGCCCTTCTTTACTTCTAAACTGATAGATCCAACATTAATTTTGACTGCCGTATCAGTGTTTATCAGTTTGGACGTTTGATTTAAATCAATAGGAACTAGTGATGGTGATGGTTTTTCTTGTTTAGAATTAAGTTTCTTCCGCCAATATAGGAATTGATGTTCTTTTATCTGATTGCTTTCACACCACACTTTAATAGTCAATCCACTATCTTCATAATCCTTAATCCGTTTTTCCCAGATAATACGATTTTTTTTCTTTTTCATTCATATAAAAAATCCTCCGATCAATTGATAAGAGGATTATCGCATACATTTCTTTGTATTTATAGACGCCTTACATTTTACGCTTACATATATTTCGACACGATTCGGCAAAACAATTTCAAATTCTGTGTTAATATATATTATATTCAAAGGAGGATTTTATTAAAAAATTATTAATTTTTCTGAGTCTTATTGTGTATTTTACAATATTTTTAAACAAATATACTTATGCATCTAGCTTAACTTATCAAATCAATATGAAAGATCGGTATACTGTAACTGCTTCAATAATGAAAAATATTGATAAAAATCCAAATATACCATCAGGAGATTTACAAATTTTTTATTCTATTTTAAATGAACTAGAATCAAATGGGAATAACTTTACTACAGATAACTTAAAATCTTTGTTTACACTAAAAAATCTTAGTTTTACTAATTCATCGTCTTATACAAATGAGCAATATAAATCTGAATCTTACTACAAATACGAATATTACTATTTGTCATATGATGAGAATAATCAACCGTTTAATATGGTTGAAAAAAAACAATTAGTCATTTATGGTAAAAAAGTTAATTATACATTTATTCCTGATGGAACCATTCAATCTTTCGTAGGTTCAACTTGTCCCACTGGTTGGCAAGTATATAGAAGTGATGGTGGTGGTACAGAAAGTATTTCTCAAGGTTTATTTATGCCAAGTGTTGTTCGTGTTAATTGTATTAAGGTTGGAACTGAATATTCGTATTCAGAAACAACAACAACCAAGATTTCTTCAAGTAATTTTTTTACTAATATTACAAATAGATTTAACTATTTTGATTATGGTTTTACAATGGAATTAATAGATACAAATCCAAGAGTAATGATTTTATTAGTTGATGATGATAAATTACTAATTTGGCAGAAAGATGTTATATTTGGTTATGACATTACTAAAGCACCTACTTATAAAATTACGAAGTATGATCATTATTATTTACGAACACAAAAAAATATAATATTTCCAGTGAATAAAAGTGACTCTTTTCTAGATGACCATAGTTGTACTTCAATTAGTAGTACTGGAACTTACTTTCATAAATTAGCTCGATATAATGGAGATAGTTTATATGCAGGTAATCAAAAGTATACTTGTACTGATAATTTGCAGGGTAGTTATGAAGTAATATACAATATAAATAATGTTAGAGTAGATGATCCTTTAGTTTATGGAACATATAATTTTTATGATGCAGATTTTTTTGCATTTACAATGTGTATGCATTTTATAGCAGATGTTTACCCTTATTTATACTGGGGAAATAATAAAATGGATAATTCTGATAATTATGAACGTTTTATATGGAACCGAGATTCATATGATATTCTCGATGGAAATATCTTATATAAATATAGAAATCCTTATTTAACTGAAATTGGTGGTTCTAAAATTAGTAACATTAAATCAAATATTGATTTAATTTATTCACAATTATCTATATAATATCTTTTTTAGATATAGTAAAAAGAAAGAGGTTTAGTATGAGTTATTTTTTAAATTTAAATAGTAAATTAACTAAAAATATATATCGTTATATCTTTTTTTCTTGTTTATTGTATATAATTCTATTTATCGTAGAATGGATATTTTGGCGAACTGTATTTAATCGGTTAACACGAAATAATTACTTGCTTCATAGTATAATAGATATTTTAGGAAACGCTGAAGTATTATCATTGTTAACTTGTTTTATTACTATATATTTTTTTATTAAAGGAATAATAGCTATATTTATACAAAGGAATATTAATTCATTAAAATTGAGTAAAAGTATAGTAAATTTATTGTTTAATCTTTTAATATTTGCTTTATTCTTCATAATTAATTATTTTATTGTTTATACTATAGTTATAAGTATAACTCGCGGAACAGTTTAAAATTAATAAAAAAAGCGCATATTATATGAATTTATACAATCAAGTAGACAGAAACAAAAATAGTATATATATGCAGTTAGAAGATGGCTTCTGAATTGAACAGGAGCCATCTTTTTTAATTTCCATAGTTTTACACACCAATATTCAGCGACCTTATATGAATAATTTAGTTCGTTTGCCTCAAGAAATATAAATAACTCTCTCCAAGCTTTACGAAAAACTTTTTTCATTGATTTTGAGTAATTATATCGTTCAAGATAATTATCACCTAATTCTCTAGCAATAAAATAGTACTCAGTTACTGAAATTTCATTTTTAATATCTTTTAGAAAGTTAACCCAAGACAGTTTCTCATCATACGGAAGATTCTCAATAATAAATAATCTTGGTATGACGAACATGTCTAGAGTATATGATAATGAAGGTTGTATTAAATCCTTATTAACTAGAAATTGAAGAAAATGCCTGATATTACGATTATATAAGTTTTTGGCTATGTGGGAGATATTTGACGTTTACTTTTAAATGAATCTTTATTTATCTATGAAGCTTATTCTAATATTAGAATAAGAACTTAAGAAAATTCTTAAGTTCTTATTTTAGCGTGATAAAATCTATGTAATTTTCTAATATTAGTAATATAAAGAAAAACCAAAAAGATAAGAAATATCGGTAAGATGATATATGCTTGTACATAAATAATAAAATCAAATAGACCATGTAAAATAATTGGCGCGACTAATGATAAAACGAAGTAATATCTTTTTTTCCCTTCGTTTGGAGCGAATTTAGCAAGTGATAAATAATAACCCATTGTAATCGCAAATAGCATGTGTCCTGGTACAGAAACAAGTGCCCTTGAGAAGGCAACTGTATAACTTTGATATCTAAATGCAACATAAAGGATATTCTCTAAAGTTGCAAACCCTAATGCTGTAACTACAGCATAGACAATTCCATCAAATTTTTCATTAAAATGCCGATCATTAAAGGCAATAGAAATGACAACATACCTTTTAAAGAATTCTTCAGTAAATCCTGCAACGATTAAAGCTTGATATAAGTGAGAGATAAAAGGTGCGAATACATCAAATGATAAAAGTACTTTTTCAATTAAAATAACTGGAATAGAAACTAACATCCCATAAAAAAATAGTTTTAGTAACAATTTAATTGGTTCTTTATCATATTTATCTAAATAATAGATGAAAATAAACAAAGCAATCCCTGGTGTTACTGCTAACATAACAAAATCAAAAAATCTATTCATAAAACTCCTCCTTTAAATCTATTATTATTGTTTGTCGATTAGGCAAAAATATAAATAACTTTTTGGAAGATACATATAATAATGAATGAAAAAGGAGGTTTTTACATGTTTGATATCATTCCAAATAATCGCAAAAAAAACCGCGATATATTCAATTTTGATAATTTCTTTTCGGAATTTTTTCCAGAAAACTTTTTCCCTCATACTGAAGGAAGAATGATGAAAATTGATATAAAAGAACTAGATACAGCTTATACTTTTGATGTTGAATTACCAGGAGTTAGTAAAGAAGATATTGAAATCAATGTGGTTGATGATGTATTATCTATCACCATTAATAAAATTGAAGAAGTGAATGAAGAAAATACAAAATTTGTTAGAAAAGAAAGAAAGTTTGGCACCTATTCACGCTCATTTTCAATTCCTGATGTTGACACTGATAACATTAAAGCAAATTATGATAATGGTGTCTTAAAACTAACTTTACCAAAAACAACCCAACAAGAAGCGCCAAAAAGAAATATCAATATTGAATAAATAAAAATCCACCTAGAAATAGGTGGATTTTATAAAAATAATTGTTTTAATTTTGACATTCATCAAAATTTAATTATAATAGAATAGTATTCCTAATTATTTAAGAAAGGATGTGTAAAATGAAAAATTTTAGTTATGACAATAAAACAACTATTTTATTTGGAAAAGATACACAATTTAACGTTGGGAAAGAAATTAAACCTTATGGACAAAAAGTCTTACTTCATTATGGTGGAGGAAGTATTAAAAAAAGTGGATTATATGATAGTATCATTAAGATATTAAAACACGATAATTTAGAAATATTTGAATTAGGTGGTGTTAAACCAAATCCCCGACTACAACTTGTAAAAGAAGGAATTGAAATCTGTAAAAAGAATAATATTGAATTTATTTTAGCTGTTGGTGGTGGAAGTGTCATCGATTCCGCCAAAGCAATTGGAATTGGTTCAAAATATGATGGTGATGTTTGGGATTTTTATTTGGGGAAAGCAGAAATAAACGCTACCATACCTCTGGGAGTGATTTTAACGATTCCGGCAGCTGGTAGTGAATCTAGTACTGGGTCTGTCATCACAAATGAAGATGGTTGGTATAAAAGATCTGCTGGTAGTACATTAATAAGACCTAAATTTGCGATTATGAACCCTGAAATTACTTACACATTACCGAATTATCAAACAGCATGTGGTGCAACAGATATGATGGCGCATGTATTTGAACGTTATTTTACTAATGAAAAAGAAGTTGATTTTACTGATGAGTTATGTGAAGGAACAATTCGTTCAATCATGCGAAATGCTAAGATTGCTATTAAAGAACCTAATAATTATGGTGCTAGAGCGAACTTAATGTGGGCAGGAACAATTGCTCATAATGGTTTATTAGGAACAGGCCGTATTGATGATTGGGCCAGTCATAATATTGAACATGAATTGAGTGCTATTTATGATATTGCACATGGAGCTGGGCTTGCGATTATTTTCCCTCATTGGATGAAATATGTTTATAAACACGACTTCATCGTTTCGTTCATTTTGCCAATAAAGTTTTCAATGTGGAAATTGATTTTAATAATCTAGAACGGACAGCTAAAGAAGGTATTAAACGATTAAAACTATTCTTTAATGAAATTGGGTTACCAACCTCTTTAAGTGAAGCTAATATCAATGAAGATAGATTAGAAGAAATGGCTAAAAAGGCCACATCTAATGGTCCATTAGGAAACTTTGTTAAATTAAATTCAGAAGATGTTTATAATATTTATAAATTAGCCCTTGAATAACTAGAAAAAGATGACCTAATAGTCATCTTTTTTTTATATCTTATATTTTATATATAATACTCAGAAGAAATTATCAAACAATTGATTCTAACGATAAAAATTAATTACTAATGATTGTCATACTCATTTCTTTAAAGCTGGATATTTAAGCGCATTCTTTTTCATTTTTTCTAACATTATTTCTTCAATATTAAAATCATGTTCATCAGCAAAACGGAAACAATATATTAACACATCTGCCAACTCTTCTTTAATGTTTTGCATGTTTTTTGCATATGCCTCTTCATTTGATATCCATTGAAAATTTTCTAATAACTCAGCTGCTTCTAACACAATTGATAAAGCCATATCCTTACCATTATGGTACTGTATCCAATCACGTTCTGTAGCGAAATCGTGAACTTTTTTTTGTAATTCAAGTAATTTATCCATTTTACTTGCCTCCATTTTCCATATTTCTTAAATTATAACATGTCTTGATTATTTATTGGATAAATGATGCACACATTTTTTAATCTCTTTCTATTTAATATAATTTTTTAGAAAGAATAAATGTTTTTTTCATCTTGGTCTGGCCCGTAGTAAGTAAATGTTATTTTTTCAAGATTATCTTTTGATACAATATAGCCAGTGAAAATACCATCATATGTATTTTTCACTAAATATTCCTGCATATGATAGGAACTGATTTTCTTATGGTAGATATTTTTTCCTTTATCATTTAGGATGGTCAAATATTTATCTCCAGCGCCATTTTGACTAACATATGCCAAATTTCCATTTTTTAAATCATAACAATCAATGACTTCACCCTTTATAGATAATTTATAAGTAACCTTGCCAGTTTTAAATTTGATCGATGTAATTTCATCATCCGAACATATTATGTAATTACTGTCATTTAAAATGAGATGATTAAGTGGAAGTCGAATGTTTATTTTCTTATCCAAGACCAACTCACCTGATTTATTAAATCTCTTTAGATAAAAAGAATCTTTACTTACATAAGAGTATAAAATACCATTATCACTTGTGGCATAAGGAAAATCATTAAATACATAAGATGCTATGTGATCGTCTCCTGATTTAGAGAAAAAATGAAACTCGAGATTATTCGTATGGGTGTTCATGCTGTACATAAAAAAGCAATCATCTAACTGATATGTATTATTTATCCACTCTAATGGTATATTTATATCTTTAATCACATCTCCATTTGCATCAAATAAAATATAATAATTTCCTTGGTTAATATAAGCAAAGGCATCTTTGAGGTTCGGGTTGATCATTCTGAAAGGATTATATTGTAAATATTCATTTTTTTCATATGGTCCCATTTTTTTAACTAGACTACCATCGCTTTTGTTATAAATATAAATATAAATTTGATTAAATTCTTCACCTAAGATGACGATATGTTCGCTTCCATCATATATGACTCCTATTCCAGCACCGATATCATAATGAGCAAGAGCTACTCCATCAAGATTATAATGAATTATCTCATTATTCCCACTTACATAAATTCCATTTTCTAAATCAAATGTGATTGGAAAAAAATGGTAAATTTCTACTCCATCATTAGCATATTTTATGATTGAATCCTCACCATTTTGAATTAATATACTCCCATCATCAAATAAATTTAATATTTTAAGAACCTCAAATGGTCCCTTTTCATAAATTATATTGCCCTCTGAGTCGAGTTTACAAAGTTGATTATAATCTCCTGTCAGAAAATAATAATAGTCACTAGTTTTATAAATATTAGTAGAATATGTTAACTCTTTTTGTCGTCTCCATGTTTCATTTCCGTTTTCATCAATTCTTGCTACATAATAATTCCCTAATTCAGAATAATCTACTAATAGCGCTTGATCTAATTTATAAATAATCTTTAAAGAAGATAAGGTAAGATTCCATTTTAATGACCCGTCCATATTATAAGATTTAAGCGTCTCATTATCTTGGCGAATAATGCTTTCATTTAATGAGTAGATTAATGTATCGGGATGGTAATCCTGTAAAGAAAAAGCGATCCCCTTTAAATTATAAACATCATTGACGATTTGGTTTTTTTGGCATGATGACAAAAATATTACAGTAAAAATTAAAATAATCAAAAAATAACTTTTTTTCATAATTACCTAACTCCCTTTTATAAATACATTCAAATTAAGTTTATTTCAGATATAATATCATAACTTTTGGATAATTTGCTAAAGATAATCCAATTTCTAGATGCAAATCCCTTAAAAACTAATCATAAATAAAAAGAGACTTTGCTAGTCTCTTTTTCATTTTTGAATATACTTAGCGTGCTTCAACTATTAATTTAATTGCTGTTCTCTCCTCGCCCTCAATCATGATATCGACAAATGCTGGAATACAAATCAAATCTTTTCCTGTTGGAGCTACATAACCACGTGCGATAGCAATAGCTTTTACGGCTTGATTAAGCGCACCAGCACCAATGGATTGGATTTCAACTATACCACGTTCACGAAAACAGTTTGCCAATGCTCCAGCTACAGAATTTGGATTAGATTTTGATGAAACTTTTAATACATCCATAGTTAATGACCTCCTATAATTTTTATTACATTGAAAGTATATTCAATGTCATATATTATTATGACATATAACTAATAATTTCTAAATTATTAGTATTTTCATAATTTAATTTTATTATACACTTTATTTTTGTCGAATTTTGTCGAAATAAAAAAAGAGCTTTAAAAACTCTTCTAATATAATAAATTCATGGTTTTTTCTACAATATTTATTCGTTCAATTTTATTTGCTTTTCCTGAATTTTGATTTAATGTTATTAGCACTGCATTCAACTGCAAATCTCCCTCTTCAACAGGAGAAAAACGCGTCGGTAACCCATTAATAAACCGGCTAATAACCCCTTCTTTACTAACCCCGATTACACCATTTAAAGGTCCTGTCATTCCTACATCCGTTATATATGCAGTTCCCTCTTTTAATATTCGATTATCTGCCGTAGGAACATGTGTATGGGTTCCTATTACAGCTGTCGCTCTTCCATCTACGTAATAACCAAAAGCAATTTTTTCACTCGTTGCCTCAGCATGAAAATCAACAATAATAATTGGGGTAATTTCTTTAACTTTTTCGTAAATTTCATCAAAAGTTCTAAAAGGACAATTAACAGGATTCATAAAAGTGCGCCCGCTTAAATTAATCACTGCGATTTTTAAATCATTGAATTTATAAATATCATATCCCCTTCCTGGGACAGTGACATCCATATTGGCTGGTCTTATTATATTTTTAGCTGTATCAATAAAATTAAACACCTCACGGTTATCAAATGTATGATTTCCCATGGTAATGACTTGAATTCCTTGTTCAAGAAATTCTTTATACATTTGTTCGGTAATTCCTCTACCATGAGCTGCATTTTCACCATTAGCAATAATGAAATTGATTGTATATTGGTTCTTTAACTTCGACATGTATTTTTTAATAGTATCTCTACCTAATGAACCATAAATATCACCAATAAACAGAATATTCATTTTACCATCTACTTTCTATTTTCTTAAAAAAATAAAGTGGGATTAACCCCACTTTATTTAGCAACTTCAACAGCTCTTGTTTCACGAATCACTGTTACTTTTATAGTGCCTGGATAATTAAGCTGTTCTTCAATTTTCTTTTTGACATCTCTTGCTAATCGATGAATCTCTATATCCGAAATATTATCAGGTTTTACTAAAACACGTACTTCTCGACCTGCTTGAATCGCGTAGGATTTCTCAACGCCTTCAAAAGAATTTGAGATTTCTTCTAATTTTTCCAAACGATTCACATAATTTTCTAGTGATTCACTTCTTGCTCCAGGTCTTGCTGCAGATAAAGCATCAGCGGCTGCAACAAGTGATGCAATCACTGATTTAGGTTCTACATCACCATGATGGGATGCTATCGCATCTAATACCACTGCATGTTCACGGTATTTCTGCGCTAATTTATACCCGATTTCCACGTGACTTCCTTCTACCTCATGGTCAACGGCTTTTCCGATATCATGAAGTAAACCAGCACGTCTAGCGAGAATTTCATCTTCCCCTATTTCAGCTGCTAATTTGCCTGCAATAAATGCTGTTTCAATTGAATGTCTTAATACATTTTGCCCATAACTCGTACGATAATTTAAGCGACCTAATAATTTAACTAAATCTGGATGCAATCTTCCGATAGTTGTCTCAAAAACGGCTTCTTCGCCTAAATCTCTGATATGTTGTTCAACATCGCGTCTGGATTTTTCAACAACCTCTTCAATTCTGGCGGGATGGATACGACCATCCTGTACCAATGTTTCAAGTGCTAATTTTGCAACCTCGCGTCTTATTGGATCAAAACACGACAACACTACCGCTTCTGGTGTATCATCAATAATTAAATCGACACCAGTCAACGTCTCAATTGTACGAATATTTCTTCCTTCACGGCCAATAATGCGCCCTTTCATATCATCATCAGGTAAACTTACAACGGATACAGTTTTTTCACTTGCCATGTCGGCAGCATACTTTTGAATTGCCAGTGAAATATATCCTTTAGCCTTTTTATCGGCTTCAAACTTAGCTTTGTCTTCTTCGTCTTTAATATATTGAGAAATTTCTACAGAAATCTCTTCTTGAACTTTTAACATCAATATCTCTTTCGCTTGATCTTTTGTGTAACCAGAAATATCTTGTAATAGTTTATCTTGTTCAAGTAATCTCTCAATAATCTTTTCTTCTTTTTGTTTTAATTCAATACCTTTGTTTTCAAGTTTTTCTTCTTTAAATGACAATTGTTCTTCACGTCTTGAAATTGATTTTTGACGATGATCTAGACTTTCTTCACGATTAGATACTCGTGCTTCCAAATCTAAAACAATTGCCTTACGTTCCTTTAATTCACGTTCTGTTTCTAATTTAATCTTATGCTGTTCTTCTTTAATTTCAATTAAAGTTTGACGTTTTCTATTTTCTGTTTCTTTTATTGCTTCATCAATAATTTGTTGGGCCTTTTCCTTCGAACGAGCTATTTTATTTTCGTAAATATAACTTCTAATAAAATATCCAATAAACAGTCCAAATATTGCTACTAACAAAATAGAGATGATGTAAATTTGTATACTTACAGGATTCATAAGTGTACACCTCCATTATTTTTGAAAGCTAAGCACAGTTGGACAAAATGTATACCATACAATAATATCTTACATTTTTTTTTACTTCAAGTCAAGATAAAATGACAGTTGCTATAAAAACAACCCAAAATTTACTAAAATAATGCAAATATATTTTTTGCATACTCTTATTATGAGAAAATTAATACCTTTTTAAGCAATTAGAAATCATTTATTTAGATAACTCTGTACAAATTTCATTACATTTTGAGCTAAAAATTATTATAGTCACCTTAAATAAATACTAAAAAGAACATACCTTTGATTATAGGTGCATTCTTTTTATGTACATATAAGAGTCTCTCAACCCACAAAAAAGTTATTTTTTTGTTTTTATTTAATTTATAACGTAAAAAAGGAACAATTTTGTTCCTTTGAAATCATTTATTTTTTTCACTTTCCTTTTGAAATATTTTATCAAACATTACGTAAAACCAAACTGCAAGAATTAAAAATAATCCAAATAAAGTGTAGACCTTACCTTGTAAAAAACGTGTCATTAACACAAGTGATGCACTGCATAAAGTTAATGTAATAATGCCCTTAATTCCTTGACATAAATAAAGTCCTCCTTTTTGACGATTATCTATATAGTAGGGAATTAAACCATCTAATAATGCATATATAAGCGAAATAACAATAATGAATATTATACCACCCGTCAAATGAGCTTTCCCAAAAATATAATATAAGAGAAAGACTACTACCCAAAATATAAGATTATATAATAAACTTTTTAAAAACTTAGGTGTATATTTTTTCATGATGTTCTCCTTGAATAATATTTTCACTTATAGTATTTAATTATTTACCAATTTTTATGAATATTTATTGAAAATAACGATGATATTGATAAGAATTAAGAAATAAAAAAAATGGCTACATATCACTATGTAACCAATGATGACTAAGCTTCATCCTCTACTACTTCTTCTTCATCAGATTCTGTTGGAAGAAATTCAGAATTAATCTTTAAATTTTCACGGATTTGTGTTTCAATTTCTTGACAGATTAAAGGATTGTCATGTAAAAATTGTTTTGAATTTTCACGCCCTTGACCTATTTTATCATTTTTATAAGAATACCAAGACCCACTTTTTCCTACAATGTCAAGTTCAGCGCCTAAATCAAGTACTTCTCCCTCTTTAGAGATACCTTCACCATACATTATATCAACAGTTGCTGTTTTAAATGGTGGTGCTACTTTATTTTTAACTACTTTTACCTTAGTATGATTTCCTACTATTTCAGTTCCTAGTTTTAACTGTTCACCACGACGAATCTCTAAACGAATTGTCGCATAAAATTTTAACGCTCTTCCACCCGGTGTTGTTTCAGGGTTCCCGAACATCACACCTACTTTTTCCCGAATTTGATTGATAAAAATTACGATTGATTTTGATTTACTAATAGCACCTGCTAATTTACGCATAGCTTGTGACATTAAGCGAGCTTGAAGTCCAACGTGACTATCGCCCATTTCACCTTCAATTTCAGCCTCAGGAACCAATGCGGCAACCGAGTCAACTACAACCATATCAACGGCATTACTTCTTACTAATGCCTCAGCAATTTCTAACCCTTGTTCACCTGTATCAGGTTGAGATAATAGTAAATTTTCAATATCTACACCTAATTTTTTGGCATAAGATGGATCTAGTGCATGTTCAGCATCAATAAATGCGACATTTCCGCCAGCCTTTTGTGCCTCAGCAATCGCATGTAATGCAAAAGTTGTCTTTCCAGAACTTTCAGGTCCATATATTTCGATGATTCTTCCTCGTGGGTATCCACCAATTCCTAAAGCAGAATCTAGTGAAATTGATCCTGAAGAAATGACTTCAATCGCGTAATTAACATCAGCACCTAATTTCATGATTGCCCCCTTACCAAATTGTTTTTCAATTTGTTTTAAAGCACTATCTAATGCTGCTTGTCGATTATTATTTCCCATTATTTTTCCTCCTAAATCTACGGTCATTTATTTATACGTTATTCAAATATCTTTTACATCTTCTATTGTACAGTATTTTTCTTATGAATGCAATGATTTTTGAACGTTTGTTCGTTTATTATTTAGATTGAAAGATGATTTGTTTATTTTTCATTAGATAATCATACCCTGATACAACAGTAAATAAAGTCGCAATCATCATCAGTACATCTACAATGATATTTTCAACTGAAAAATGAGTAAACATCATATAAGTGGCATTACCTTCAGGGTGTAAATTAAATAAAAACAAGACAATAATTAATACAATTTGTGAAACTGTTTTTAATTTTCCCAATGAGCTAGCGGCAATAACCAATCCATCGGTAATTGCAAGCAAACGAATACCAGTAACCATAAATTCACGTGAAATAATGATAATAGGTATAAATGCTGGCATAAGCCGTAATTCAACCGCCATTAACAAAGCTGCTGTCACTAACAATTTATCCGCTAAAGGATCCATAAATTTTCCAAAAGTGGTAATGAGGTTATATTTTCTTGCAATTTTACCATCTAGATGGTCCGTATAAGCAGCTAATGCAAAAATGACAACTCCCAACAAATTTGAAAGTGCAATGTTAGTATTAAAAATTGTTAAATTATTATCATTAAGTGCAGGAATATAAAATAGGACAACAAACAGTGGTATCATGATTATTCTTAATAGAGTTAATTTATTTGGCAAATTCATCTTTCCACATCCTTATTATTTTTTCCTCTAAATTATAACATAAACTTGTTAATTTCAACATGAATACTTTATTTTTTTGATACATGTCTGTTATCTTTTATATAAAAACGCCACAAACGATCTTTATCTGTTCCTGCGTAGTCAATATTAATGCGTTTAGATGTTACATAATCCTTTATCATATAGTCATCGTCTTCTAAATACATCACATCACTAGTAACTAAATCTACCAAGTTATGACTTTTATTGATGTCTAATTGCTTACATAACTTTCCAGGTCCATTCGTATTTATTTTTTTATCTTGAACATCAAGTGGCTCTACTGCTCGTATCAATACCGCTTCTGGAACATCATTAATGTTAGCAACGATATTTAACATGTAATACATTCCATAGATTAAATAAATATAGACGTGTCCACCCATTAAATACATTGCCTCTGTTCTTTTTGTTCTTGTATTATTAAATGAATGACTTGCTCTATCAGTTATTCCACCATAAGCCTCTGTTTCTACAATTCGGTATTTTTCTATTTTACCCGCTTTATTAATGCATAATACTTTTCCTAATAGAGCTATAGAGACTGAATAGGAATCTTGGATAAAAAAATCTCTTTTTAGTCGCATTTATATTCTCCTTATATAAAAAAAACTCTCTTATAGAGAGTATTAAAAAATGCATTATAGTATTCATGTAAGCCATGTTCTGTGCCATCGTACTACTAACGGATGCCTCCTCGTACTTAGGTGGTAATCATTTATCTACAGAAATCTGTCTCTTGTTTAAGTTCATTTTCTCAACAAAAGTTCCCCTACCAAATTTGGGTTTCTCGCTCGTGGGGTTTACCATCGTTCCACACTAAAAATTTCTTTTTAGTCTCGTCACTGTGGCACTTTTATAGGTACTCTTACCATGCTTTGAAAAAGTTTAGGTAATTTTCCAGCCGTAAGCATAACTGCTTCCCTAATTTATTGTTTCATTAGGCGCGATCAGTACAAGCATCTCAGCCTGTGCGAGCATGGACTTTCCTCATTAAAGCTAAACTTTAATGCGATTACCCGAATACTACATTACTATATTATACTATTTTTTTGAATTTAGTCAACAATTGTTGACTTGTAAATGTATCCATTATTTTATATGGTTACTTTTATATAAATGAGTCAGATCAACTAATATTTTTAAAAAATGACTTATATAATTGGATATTTTTGATCATTATTCTTTTACATTTTACAATTTATCCCAAAAAATGCATTAATAAACAATAAAATAATTTTATCTATCTAGACAAATACTAAAATGAAAATATCGCAAATATTTACAAGAATATCCTAAAAATAACGCTTTTTTCATAAAAATTTGTTAAAATAAAATAGGTGGTGATTTAAATGAGTATTAATTATCCGACAAAAAAGATTATTTCATCTAATCAAGAAACCATTTATGCAAATCGAGGTATGAATCTTGAACATGAATTAAATGAATCTAATAAATATTATAAAGCACATAATATTGCCTTAATTCATAAGAAACCGACACCCGTTCAAATAGTGAAGGTAGACTATCCAAGTAGACAAAAAGCGGTCATCCGTGAGGCGTACTTCCAAGCACCTTCAACTACTGATTACAATGGGATTTATAAGGAAAAATATATTGATTTTGAGGCAAAAGAAATTTCAAGTAAAACAGCATTCCCCCTACAAAATATCCATTCTCATCAAATTGAGCATATTAAGCAAGTCATTGATTTAGGTGGCATCGCTTTTATTATTGTCAAATTTACGAGTTTGAATAAAGTATTTTTATTAGATGGAAAAATTACGGTCGAAGCTTATGAAAAATTTCAAAATAATGGTGTTAAATCATTAAGTATTAAATTTTTTATGGAAAAAGGTTATGAAATATATCGAAAAATGTATTTATACGATTGACTATTTAAAAGCAGTCAATACCGTATATTTTAATTGTGAATAAAAAGGATTTCATTTCTATAATTAAAACAATTGCGATATTTATCGTCTTATGTCTAGTCTCTGTTATGGGATTTGCTTATGTCAAAGTTAATGATATCATTAGTGCTTTACCTTACTTAGATGTTAATCAAATCTATGCCAAAAATTCAACAAAAGTTTATGATCAAAATCATCAATTCATTGTCGAATTAGGGGTACAAAGGCGAGATGTTGTGAGTTACAAAGCTATTTCTCACGAAATGATTGATTCTTTAATTTCTATTGAAGATGAACGGTTTTTCGTGCATCAAGGAATCGATTTCAAACGCATATTAGCTGCAACATTAGAAAATATGAAAGCTTATCGCTTCAAGGAAGGTGCTAGTACCTTAACACAACAACTCGTAAAATTATCATATTTATCTAATGAAAAAACACTTGATAGAAAAATTAAAGAGATGTTCATGAGTGTTGAATTAGAAAATAGATTGTCTAAAGAAGAAATCATCACAGCTTATTTAAATCGTGTTTTACTAGGCGGGCGAATTTACGGTGTCGAAAAAGCCAGTAAATACTATTTTAATAAAACCGCTAAAGAATTAAATTACGAGGAAGCTGCGATATTATCAGGAATGGTTCAAAGTCCTAACAGATATAATCCTTACAAAAACCCTGAACTAACAAAAGAAAGACAAATAACAGTTTTAAATGCCTTATATCGCAACCACTTCATTTCTAAACCAGAATTAGATGAAGCAATTCATCGACCTCTTTCAGAATTAATAGTTGAACAAAAAGATGACAATAGTGAGCAATATTATGAATATATAGATCAAGTCATTTATGAAATAGAAAATAGATATCATTTAGACCCTTTCCATGATAGTTTAGATATCGTGACCTATTTAGACCCTAAAATACAAAACAAAATCCGAAAAATCGAAAATGATTCTTCTTTACATCCTAACGATAAAACTCAAACAGGTATCGTAGTCTTAGAAACTCAAACAGGTATCATAAGAGGCATAGGAGGAGGTAGAAATCATCAAGGTTCCTTATCATTTAATTTCGCAACTGATGCAAGAAGACAACCAGGGTCGACCATAAAACCTATTTTAGATTATGGACCTGCGATTGAATACTTACATTATTCTCCTGCTCAACCCTATTTAGATGATAAGACATATTATGAAACATCAGGCAGCCGTTATGTTGCTGTAGAAAATTATGATAATAAATATAAGGGCTATTTAACGATGAGAGAAGCAATAATTGATTCTCGTAATGTCGCAGCGGTAAAAGCATTTAGAGAGGTTGGAAGCGATAAGGCTTATGAATTCGCTAATAAATTAGGGATTTCAACTGATGAACCAATCACAGAAGCACATGCTATTGGAGGTTATCAATACGGTTTTACCGTTTTACAAATGGCAGGTGCTTACGCTCCTTTTGGGAATGGTGGTACATATAACGAGCCAACAACAATAAATTACATTATTAAGGATAACAAGAAACTTCAAATGCCAGGTGTTTCACATACAGCAATGCGGCAAGATACAGCCTATTTAATGACTAATATACTTCATGATAATATGATCAATGGGACGGCAATTAGGGCAAATGTTTCTGACCTAATCATTGCGGGAAAAACTGGACAAACCAATTATAATGAACAAACAAGAAAACAATATAACTTTCCTGATAATAGTGTCCGAGATTCTTGGTTTATCGGTTATACTACCAAATATACAACAGCTGTTTGGTTAGGTTATGATAAGATAGAAGAAAAGGCCTATTTAACACCAATCGAAGCTAGACAATCTTTAGTAATTTTTAACAAAGTAATGGATCAAATTCATATTCATCGAAAAGATAGTAAGTCTTTTATAAAACCCGATAATATAATAAATGTAGATGTCGAAATTCATACCTATCCATTACGTTTACCAAGTGCCTTTACTCCAAAGATGTATCGGGAAACTGAGTTATTTATTAAAGGTACAGAACCTACTACTCAATCCGATAAATTCAAACCCCTTCAAGCACCTAGAAACTTTATGGTTTATTATGATGATACTAACTCGCAATTAGGGTTTAAATGGGATAAATATCCCGAAGATTACTCAGCTGATGATTTCAAATTAATGGAAAACATTCATTATATCGAAAATTATTATGATTATTATAAAAACAAAACCCAAAAAGAGTTTTACAAAGAAACAGGATACTTTCATCCATCATACTTGGATATAAAAAATATCAAGGAATCATATAAAGATTATTGCCAAAGCAGTAATAGGAATGAAGATGTATGTTCTAATCAAAATCCTCAATCTCTAAAACTCAATCTCAAATTATTAGAAGAACTAGAAAATTATGAAATTAGTCGTTTACAAAAAAATAAAAATATGAATATTTTAAGTGAAGGTCAAATGAGTATTATTAGAGGATACAAGGTTTGGAATGGCTATAGTAATGGTTTGTATAGTAATTTAGGGAATATCGAATATAAGATTATTGGCAAGAAAGGACTCGTTGATGAAGTAATATATCAAGGACCTTATATTGATGAAGTGAAAAAGTCTATGTCATTAGAAGAATATTTACAATACGATTCATTTCAATTAACAGTAGATTACTCCAAATACAAAAATAAACTCCAAAGTGATAGTGATATCGTTATTAATCCTTTCTTTGGTATCGATTCTGCTCTGCATTAAGTACAAGTCCAACTTTGTTATAAAAAATGTAAAAATAAAACACCTCATTAATGAGGTGTTTTATTAATTTATTTCCATGATAGTTACCATAAAGTAATATTATTGATTAGAAATAATGATATTGTTAAATAGATGATAATTCCTAAATACACAATCCGCATGATTTTACTAATTAGTAAAATTTGCTTATAGTAAGAAGTAAATATACCAACACGATTAATCACATTTCTTCCATAAGTCTGAATACGTTTAACTACCGCTTTTGAATTATATAAACTGGTCATTTCATATTTGGCATCCATTTTTATACGTTTAGCTAAATAATACAAATGTTTCTTAATTTTTTTAATATTCGGGTTAAATTTACGAAGCATTCTATCTCGCTCTTTAATTAAAAATCCTTTTGCTGATAAACCAAATTTAAGTACTTTATCAAAATAAACTTTAACGATAATTAAATACATCGCAATAATAATCGATAAATAAACAGAAATTGATGCTAAATTGTAATATCTTTGATTAATTAACATACGATTTATTTTAGTAAAGATAAATCCAATGTAAGGAATCGTCTGAAATATGGAGTACTGTTTCAGCAATACAAGGAATAGGAGCGCTAAAAACATGTAAGCATAAATTCGTCTATTCTTGATAATTTCGACATGTTTAACTGGATTAAATGAAGCTTGCTCTAATATTCGCTTTAGTTGATTATCTATTTCTTTATAATAATCATATTCCCATTTCTTTACGATTTCATCCACTAATTTTTTACGTTGTTTTACCGAAATAAATGGACTTCTGACAATATATTGAACAGTTTGAACATCTTCAAAATATCCTTCGTAAGTAATTTCAATATCTTCGATAAATTTAACTTCATTTTGAGCTTTAGCGACATACAAAAATGGATTGATATTATAAGAAATTTGATGATAGGAATTTTCAATATTCAGTAACTTTTTTTGTTTATGATTCAAGATGCGATATTCTTGGCTTTTTTTCTTTTCTAAAGCATATTCGCGAATTTTTTTTCGAATACGAAAAATATCTAATATATGAAATCTCACTGTCATCAACTCAATTCATTGTTCATTTTTTGATCTAAATTCTCTAGCAATAAATAATTACTATAGGTTAATATTTCCTTAATTTCATCTGATTGAACTAATTTGTCAAGTAACCCTTCTTCACACAGGTTATTTTTAATTAAAAATTCTAAATAAGACTCATGGTTTCTATCAACTAATAAAGATTGGATAATTTTATTTATATCTATTTTTGTACGTTTAAACAAATCCTCATTTCCGGTATATTGATTTAGATTTTCAATTATCCCATCATAAGAAATTTTTTGAATTTGCTGATTTGGTTCAATATTAAGCAAAAATAACGCAACATACACTTGACCTGCTTCATAATAAATCTGATTATCATCCTGACTAAAGTAATTAATAAAGCCTAAGCTATCTAAACTAAATATATATAACAAGGAATCCTTATTTACGTTATCATCAATTACTTGATTGAATTTTTTTTCTTTCATAATCGCAAAAGCCAATTTATATTTGAATGATACATTATCTAAGATTTGATTATATAAATCTATCTGTTGTTTATATGTTGTAATATATTCCGCTTGAAACATTGAAAAACGCTCCACTTGTTGAATAATATCTTCTTTTTCAGAATCTTTTGCATCAATATTGTTAATTGCTTCAACTAATGCTTGTTTATGAGATGCAAAATCGTTCAATATTAATTCCAAATTTTCATCATTTAATAAATCAAAGTCAGAATTTACTTGAATTCCATATGAATCCACTAACCAATTTTTTAAGACCAAATAGACTTGCGTTTTTAATTTCATTTTTTCGAGAATGTCAAGTGATAACTTATCACTTGTATTCGCTACTAAGCTTGGATAATTGTTGATAAAACTTGCGATAATGTCGTCAGTTGATTCCATGTCTTGAACATCATTATCATAAGCCCATATAAAGACTTGCGAGTACTCATTCACTAACTTACTCAATGAGTCATTGACATTTTTGACATTAGTATCCGTAAATTTCATATTTTTAAATTCATCAATATGGTTCACATAATAATATAAAAATTCATTAGGCGTATAAGTACCCTCAATTAAATGATTTGCTTCTAAATATTGATAAATTTGATAGGCATTTGTTTCATTAGTCGTCATAAAATCCTTAACATCTACCAATAATGTTGAATATTTCTCTAAACTTTGAATATCCATAATCTTTAACGAAGCAGTTACTTCATTAAATTTGTCAACAGTGGGTTTAGTTTTTTCAATCAATACCCCTAATCGTGAAAAATTAGGTGGATTATTTAAGATAAAACTAGTAATTGGGTCTGAGTAATTCGTAAAGTTCAAAGCATAAAAAGGAATAATAAAGATTGATATTATGACATACATGCGAACTAGAGAAAATAGCCCACCTAATATAGAATTATAGCGTCCAAAGATATATTCAATTCTTTCGTCTAATACATACTTACCTAATCGCCATAAAAAAATAGCCAGTAGAAGATAAACCACAATATAAACCCCAATTTGAGATGATAGCGCCGCTATCGTATTACGATAGGGGATATTAGGTAGAAATTTATAAACAAAATCTACTGTTTTTTGCGAAGAAAATAGCAAATTAGTGATGTCATTTCCATAAAAATATAAAACAAAAAAGGGAATGACCACTTTTAAAACACGTAGTAGTTCGATGCCCCCACCCCGAATGTAACCCGTAATAAAAATTGTGATAAAGATCGCAATTAAAATGAGATCAAAATCGACATGAATTACCATATTATCCCTCTTTTCTTACCTCACATTATAGCATATCAAAAGTAATCAATCAATTTCTAAAAATTGTAAAAATATAAAATTTAGGCTATAATGAATTTAAAAAGGAGCTGATTTTATGTTTTTTGATTTACATTCCGACATTTTATACGATATCGTTCAAAAAAGGATCGATCATAAAAAAGATATCATAAAAGATTTTCATGTTCCACAATTAATCAAAGGAAAAATAATGGGTGGTATATGGACTTTTTATACTGATATCAATCATCCCTTATGTGAATTTAATAGAGCAATTGATTACATATTAGAAGAAATTGAACACTCTAAAGACATCATCCATATCATTACTAAAAAAGAAGATATCGACGAGAATAAAATTAATGTAGTTCTAGGTTTTGAAAGTTTGCAGCCTGTTAAAACAGTCATAGATTTTAATACTCTTTATCAATTAGGATTTCGACATGCAATGTTAACGTGGAATGAGGAAAATCATTTCGCTACAGGTGTTTTAGGTAACCCCAATCGTGGGTTAACAGAAGAAGGAATAGAGTTAATTGATTACATGAATAAACATAATATGATAATTGATGTTAGCCATAGTAACAAACGGACTTTTAACGATATTATTAAATACTCAACTAAACCAGTTATTGCATCACACTCTAATGTGTATACTCTATGCCAACATCCACGAAATCTAATAGATACGCAAATTCATCAATTACTTGATAAAGGGGGGTTAATGGGGTTAACAGCAGTAAAAAGTTTTATTAACCCTGATGAGCCAACAATAAACCAAATGATTAATCACCTTGATTACCTAAAAAATCGTAATTATTTAAATCAAGTTGGTTTTGGTTTTGATTTTATGGATTACTTAAATGGATCTAATTTACAAGACTTACCAAAGGCCGATGCTACAGAGCACTTAGTTGAGGGCTTATATAAAAGAAACTATTCTAAAGAAGAAATTGATAAATTATCACATCAAAATGCTTTAAGGATGATAAATGAATTATTGTAGGCACTGTTAGTGAATTATGTTATTCCTTTATAGAAATATGATTTTAAGAACTTTGTATGAGTCTAAAAAAATCTAATTTATAATGGATTTTTAATTTTTCCTTGCGATTATTTATTTATTTCACTAAGTTATTAAAATTGGAAATTTGAAAGATATAGCAATACAAAAATGATATTCAGCCATATTATAAATTAAAAGGACTTATTTAACTTAAATTAAATAAGTCCTATTTCTATTTAACCAACAATGATTCTTTCCTCAGGGTATTTTATCAATCGTTTTTTGTTATTTTTACGATATGCAAGTGCTAAAAATATAGTCAATGGACCGACACGTCCAAAAAACATCGTTAAAGCAATAATTATTCTCCCAATGCTTGATAAGTGTGGAGTTAAACCAAGTGATAACCCGACAGTACCAAACGCTGAAATTGTTTCAAATAGGATTTCTTTAAAACTATAACCCACTTCTGTAATGGATAAAATCATCGTGACAAGAACTATTAAACCTAAAGCCAATAAAATAATTGCAATCGCTTTTTTAATTATATCAAGAGGAATCTTTTTTCCATACATTTCTGTATCATCTTTGCCTTTTACAACGGAAAAAATCATCGCAATCGCAACTCCTATAGTGGTTGTTTTAGTCCCACCAGCAGTTGAACCAGGTGACCCACCGATAAACATTAATATCATAATTAAGAAAATACTTCCGGTTGTTAATTTCGCAATATTAAGTGTATTAAAACCAGCAGTTCTCGGTGTAATACCTTGAAAAAAGGAAGGTAATATTTTATCAACAAAAGATAAATGTCCTAAAGTGTCTTGATTAAAGTATTCTAAGACAAATATGCCAAGTGACCCCACTAATATCAAAATGAAGGTCATTCGTAATACTAGTTTAGTATGTAGTGAAAAGCGGTTAAAACGTCTCTTTTGAAAGATTTCCATTATTACAGTAAATCCTAATCCACCAATGACGATGAGCAACATCATTACAATATTAATGATTGGGTCATTTTCATATGAAGTTAAACTTTGAAATTGACCAAACAAATCAAACCCAGCATTGCAAAAAGCAGATACTGAATGGAACACACTAAAGCCTAATCCTTTTGCAAACCCATACTCTGGTATGAAACGTGTTGCTAATATAATTGCTCCTATTCCTTCAAAAGTGAAGGTCATAATCAGAATATTACGTGCAATACGAACAATTCCTGATAATTTAAATTGATTAAGTGCTTCCTGCATGATTAATCTTTCTCGAAAAGAGATTTTTTTTCCGATCATAAAAGCAAATAATGTTCCAAATGTCATAAATCCTAAACCACCAATTTGAATCAGTAATCCAATGATTGTTTGACCTAAGATTGTCCAATGTGTACCCGTATCAACAACAACGAGACCAGTCACACAAACAGCACTTGTTGCGGTAAAAAATCCATTAATAAGTGTATGTACCAAATTTGTCTTTCCACTTTCACTTATTGATATCGGTAAACTTAATAATATCGTTCCAATAAAAATTACAAGTGCAAAACCAATGACCATTATTTGTGTAGGATGTAATTTAATTCGGATTAATCTATCAGTTTTTTTCATTCTGTACCACCCTTACTAAAACTAAACGATTTTATCTCTAATTTTTTATCCATTACATCATATATCACAATAATTCAAATGTCAATATTTTACTTTTTTCATGATTAATTCTGATATATTTTTTGTGATATATGATAACTATATTAAAAGAGAAAAAATATTTTTTAACTAATTCAATAAATTCATGTTAAATTTTGATAATATATACCTGTTTCTTGGTATCTATTTAGTGTTGCCAAAAGTTGATTCTATTTAATTTTATCACCTTAAATAATTAAAAAAACTCCTCACCAAATGAGAAGTTAAATAAAAATCATTAAAAAAAATAATCGTTAGCTACTCGTTATTTGTGAATATTAAAAATTGAATTAATTGGTTTGATTTTCATAATTACTATTTTCACACATACTTACTAATAATAATCTAATTATGTCTAGCATCAATCATTAATTCGTGCAACAACTCTTAATAAGGAGGCATCTGCCTTTATTTTTAATGGAAAAGCAAATACTTCAAAATTATTTTCCTTCAATAATGGCGCCAGATTACATAGATTCTCAATAATAAAAATATTTTCCTTCAATAGAAGTTTGTGAACTTCAAAGGGATAATAATCTGGAGAAGGCGTATCCATTCCAACTATCTTGACATTTTTATTTACTAAAAAGTCCCCGAAATCTAAGGATAATACAGGATAATTCTCATAGTAAAAAGGGGTACCATAATAGATTTCAAATCCAGTATAAATGAAAACAATATCACCATTATGAATTAAATCCTCATAATAAGGTTTATATTTAATCACTTTTTCTTGATAGGCATTTATGATAACTCCATTTCCATAAAAATGGTCTACTGAATATGTGTCTACTGTTTTATAAATATCTATCATATGCATAGGGGTGTCCATATGGGTCCCGACATGCATACTAGTGTGAATACTAAAATTATTGTACTGGTCACTATTTATATTTTTATCTTGCATTAATTCTACAATATTATCGCCTGGATAAACAGGCATAGAATTTTCGATTACTTGCGATAAATCAATAATTTTTTTCATATTAACCTCTCATTAGTATATAATTCTATTTTAGCATATAAAACAAAAAGAGGAAAATTTGAATAGCGAATATTACAAAATACACCTTATTTTCAGATAATTTCGCATTTTTACCAACCCCTCTTAAAAGCAAGACCAATAATATTAATCCAGGAAAAATAATAGTTACTTCTAATTTACTACCATAACGAACATTTCCGAAACCCCAATGAATCGGAACTTTAGCAGGTAATACAGGGTAAGAAATGATACTTAGTACAATCGATAACACCAATATAGCAATAGGGAAAAACCAATTAGGTCTAGATTTCATCAAATCACGCTCCTATCAATATTATAACCGATTTATTGAGAATTTGTAAAAAAAACGTACCATAATGATACGTTTGTTAATATTTTTCAATCTTTTTAACTGCGTTTTTATCCTCCATTTCACAACTTTCGTGATATTCAATGAAATCTATATGACATCTTGGACCAATTTTAATTTTATTACCTCGAACTTCTTTAGCTGTGACATTTTCTAAATAAATGTCATCACCCTCTATCATGTCCACAAAAACTTGTTTATTGTTATTTATCGAAAACAATTTATAATGTGGTTTTACAACAATAGTTGTACCCACCATTTCTTTAATTCTTGAACCATGTTTAGTTTCTATCTGAATATAATCTCCATTAATTTGTTCAGTACAATTAACGTAACCGTGAATATAAACTGCATCAGCTTCTAATGTCTCAGTAGTTGCCTCACCATAAATTTTAATTTCTACACATCTAAAAACTTTTTTATTAAAGTTAACAGAGCCATAGATTTTTAAATATTCTGCTTTGACATCATCTTTAAAAATACAAGACCCTTTAATATTTAACTCTTTAATCTCTGCATATTCTTTAAAATCACATGCTCCAAAAGTAGTTAATTTATCGATAAAGCATTTTCCTTTAAAATCGGCTGATCCAAAAACTTTTATGCTTTCTGCCTTCACATCACCTAATACATCTGCAGACCCAAAAATTCTCACTTTATCGTATGTTCCACTCGATATCGACATTTCACCAAATATATTTAGATTATTATTCATTTGCCCCTCCTAAACCATTACTATTAATTTAATATTGTCAATTAGATTCTTGATATTAATTTTCAAAGAATGATCAAAATGATATTCTAATATATTTGTTTCCTTAACTAAGATTGAAGATAATTTCTCATCTTTAATCACAACATAAATTTCTTTATAATCATTTATAATTTCTTGAGAATGTTCACAAATAAATTGATAATAATCTTGCATTTCATTCCGATTACTTATCAAATGATATAAATTATCCATTATTTTCAATATCACAATATCATTAAAATTCACGGTGTTTCTATCATATAATTGTATAACATCTTGATTATAAAATAAATTTAATGTTTTAAGTTGATCTATAGACATTTCGCGAAGTTTTTGTTTATTATGAATAATTTCACTCAAATCTTCTAATGAAACATCATCCTTTAATTCTAAAATTTTATCGATTCTCTCTAATACGAGATCTCTTGGAAAATAGGTTTCTTGTCCTGTAAAACTAGCTCTCTTAATAAACCACTCCTCTGGAATTAGCCCTTTTCGTTTCCATCGGTAAAGCTGACCATATGATATACCAGTTAATATTAATAAGTCTTTTTTTGAAATTTCTTCCATTTGGTTCACCTCTAATTTGTTTTTTCTTGATTTCGAACAATTGCATTTGGCTCAATTTCTAAACTTGTTCTATAAATAACGTTATTTACTATACATCCTTTTCGAATAATCACCTTGTCTCCAGAAATAGTATCACAGATGACATTTTCTAAATCGATTTCATCTGCCGATATGGTATTCACCCGTAAAACATGTTTAATAACCTTATGATGCGAAACAACAACCCTGCTACCTTCAATACATTCTACGCAACTATTTGAATTAATTATAAATTCACATTTCTCACAGTTTATGTTTTCAGCAATCTTTAATTTCCCATTGATTTTTAATATTTCTGCGTTCACATCTTTCGCAATTAAATTACCTGTTAAATTCATGTCTTTAATTACAATACCATCTTTAACTTTTAAATAACCGGACATTTTTACCGTATCAATCTTTGCTTTTCCACTTACTTTTATATAGCCGTTACCATCTAATGATTTTGTCATTAAATCGCCATGAACTCTAAACATGCCATTGATTTCTACTTCATCACATATCACATTACTATGACTTCTCATCATTCCATTGACTTTAAATACCAACTTTTCTTCACTCATTTAATTCACCTCTCTATAGTATATGTTTATATTATTATTGTAACAATGTTTTGTTACGAATATTATATCATATTTTCCCATTAATACAATACATTTAGAATATTTTTCTATATATTTCACTTTAAGCGATAAAGGGGAAAAGTAATTGCTAATACTAAAAGAGGAGAGAAAGACATGTTTCAGGAAAAAATGAACACAATAAAATTGAAATATAAAAAAGAAAAGAAGGTGAAATCCGTAATAAATTTATCCAAACTAATAATATTATAAATATCATTATTAGTTTTAAGTAAATTTTAAATAACGGAGTTACATTATGTTGACACAAGATATCCACCATTTAAATACAGCCTTAAAAGGTGAACACATGGCGATTGAAAGTTTTGATTTTTTTATCTTAGATACTAAAGATGACATTAAAAAAGATAAATTGATGAGTATTCAAAGACGTCATAAAAATCAAGCGACCAGACTAGCTGATAAAATACAGCAACTCGGAGGAAAGCCAATTAATTCAGCTGGCATTGTTGGTACATTCAGTGATATTAAACATAAACTGAATATACCAAATCATAAAGAAGAAGATATTTTAACACAAGCTATTGAAGGAGAAAAATTGGGATTAGATGCCTTCAAAAGGCTAATTGATGAAGTCCAGGATGAGGATAATAAAATATTATTAAAAGATTTAATGATACAAACACGAGGAATTGTCGATGATTTAATTAATTTTCAACGATAATAAAAACGCAATGGATATCATCTTTATGATATTCAATGCTAATTTATTTAAATCGAAGTGTTTTCAATAAGCGGTCATAGCCGGTAACTGTGTTTTTAAATTCTTTTTTTGCATTATTTAGATATACCTCTGGTTCACTTAAAATAGGACTAAAATGAGTTAAAATTAATTCTTCAACCATTCCCTCCTTAGCCAGTGATGCAGCTTCACAAAATGTCATATGTTTATTATTGATTGCTTTATTTATATCACTATTATCTCCATATGTCCCCTCACAAATAAATAAATCACTTTTACTGATAAAATCAGGAATCGTTTTAATAGGCCGAGTATCAGTAATGATACTTATTTTAATCCCAATGCGCTCACTACCTAACACCATGTCTGGTAAATATTCTTTGCCTTGATAGAAAATATTCTTTCCGTTTTGTAATTGACTCCATAATGCTTTTGGTACTTTATTATTTTGAGCTTTATTCACATCGAATTTTGGTTTTCGTTTAAGATAAAAACTATATCCCAAACAAGGTGATGAATGATCCAATTGAAGTGTTTTAATTTCTATGTCTTGATAAGAAAAAATGAGAGGATTCTCATAGAAAATTAATTCATAAGGTAAATAAGGTAATAAAATTTTTAAATCACTAAATAAATCCTTTAACCCAATTGGCCCTATTAACGTAATAGAATCCGTTCTCCCACTATTTCCGATAGTCGATAATAATCCAGGTAAACCATATAAATGATCACCATGAAAATGAGTTAAGCAAATGACATCAATTGTTTTAAATCCCCATCCTAACATTTTCATGGAAACTTGACATCCTTCTCCACAATCAATCAATATCTTTCTTCCTTGATAATTGATTAATGTAGCCGATAAAAAACGCTCTTTAGTTGGCATACTTCCACCACAACCTAGTAAACAAACATCAATCATACTTTTCACCTGTTTCAGTTTCATATTTTTAATATGAACATTTTTAGTAAAATTACTCATTATAAAAAGAACAGGACACTATTTACATAGTGTCCCTCTTAATATTAAGCAATTTCCGTATTGTTTTTAGTAAATTGACTATTGTACAAGTCGGCATAAAAACCATTTTTTTCAAGTAAAGTTTCATGATTACCTTGTTCAATAATCTTACCATGATTCATAACTAAAATTAAATCGGCGTTTTTTATTGTTGATAGTCGGTGTGCAATTACAAAATTCGTTCTCCCTTTCATTAGAAGTGTCATCGCATTTTGTATATGAATCTCTGTACGCGTATCAACACTACTTGTTGCCTCATCTAAGATTAAGACAGGTGGGTTAGCAAGCAACGCTCTAGCGATAGTAAGCAATTGTTTTTGTCCTTGAGAGATATTAGAAGCTTCTTCATTTAAAACTGTATTATAGCCCTCAGGAAGCGTTCTGATAAAGTGGTCAGCTTCAGCTGCTTTTGCACTAGCGATGATTTCTTCATCCGTTGCATCCATTCTACCATAAGCAATATTATCTTTTATTGTTCCATTAAACATCCACGTGTCTTGTAAAACCATACCAAATACTTGCCGTAAATCATCACGTTTTAAATCTCTAATGTTGACACCATCAACCATGATAGCACCATTATTTATTTCATAGAAACGCATAAGTAAATTGACAATAGTTGTTTTACCTGCACCCGTTGGACCTACAATCGCGATTGTTTGACCTGGTTTTACGTTAATATTCATATCATCAATTAATGGTGTTTCTTGATTATATCTAAAATCAACTTGAGTAAAATCAATATATCCTTTAGGGAATGAAATTAATTTACCAAATAAGTTATCTCGGATATCATCATCCACTTCAACATAATCTAAGTTTTCTTCTTGTAAATCTTTGTCTACTAAAACATATCCTTGATTTGTTTTAATCACCTTTGAAGATTGATTCATATTAAATTCTTGATTTGGAATGATATAACCTTTGTTAGATGATAACATTTCTATTTCAACCATTTCTTCTCGCACTCTATCAGGATTTTGAACGATTTTACCAATGATCTCAGCTGTTGTTTCATCATTGATTTCGATAAATTCCATATCTTCTGTTACCATTTTTTCATCTACAATAGCAAGACCTAAATCGGTTGAAATGAGTTTTGTATTTTCTGTAACATTATATTGATTTCTAGGAATAACATAACCTTTATCTGTTAATAAAATAGTAGGTTGACTCGTTTCTACTTCCATTTCGTCTGCATCTAATAATTCAAATACACGTTCAGCAGCCGCAACTGTCAATTGTAGTGTATTAGAAATACTTGCTGTTTGACTAATTGGTTGTTGAAATTGTCTAGTATAAGAAATAAAAGTTGAAATATATCCTATTTTTAATTTTCCTTGGATTACTAAAGATACACCTACTATACTAACAAACACATACCCGATATTATTAACAAATGTCATAATTGGCATAATAATACCTGTAATAAATTGTGCTTTCCAGCCTGATTGGTACAACTTTTCATTTATTCCTTCAAATGTTTTAATAGATTTTTCTTCACGGCCAAACGCTTTAACAATTTTATGACCTGTATACATTTCTTCTACATGTCCACTCAATTGACCTAAAGCAGCTTGCTGCCCTTTAAAGAATTTTTGTGCTGCTTTTAATATAGGAATAGAAATGGCAATACTTAATGGTAATGTTGCCAAAACAATTAACGTTAAAAGCCAACTAAGTGTAAACATCATCCAAGTAATTCCCACTAACATAACTACTGAAGTAATAATTTGAGTAATACTTTGTGAAAGTGTTGAGGCTATCATATCTATATCATTTGTGATACGACTTAATATTTCACCATGAGTTTTCGAGTCGAAGTATTTTAAAGGTAATTTTGATAATTTATTATTAACATCTTTTCTTAGTTTATAAACTGTTTTTTGTGATACTGTTGCCATAATATATTGTTGCAAATAAGAAAACGCAGCACTAATCAAATATAAACCAATTAATAAAAGTATAATATTTTTAAACAAATATTGATAATCAATAGTAAAAGTAGTAGAAGCTCCACTTTGTAGACTAGTTAATCCTTCCAAAACTTTGTTGAATCCATCACCAATTATTTTTGGTCCTCGTATACTAAACACCGTACTGAAAATCGCAGTAATTAAGACAATTAACAATCGCCATTTAAAAGGGCTTAAATATTTAGCCAGACGTACAAATGAGCCTTTAAAATTTTTAGCTTTAACAACTGGTCTTGCAAATGCTGGACCGCCATGTCTCATTGGTTTTTGTTGTGGTTTATCTTTTTCGCTCATGCTAATTCCTCCTCTGAAAGTTGTGAAGAAACAATTTCTAGATACGTTTCACAAGTTTTCATCAGTTCTTGATGTGTTCCCATGCCAACAATTCTACCTTCATCTAAAACAAGAATTTTATCAGCATCCATTATTGTACTAACTCGTTGAGCAACAATAATAACAGTAGATTTTTTTGTTTCCTGTTTTAAAGCTGCACGTAATTTTGCATCAGTTTTAAAATCTAATGCTGAGAAACTATCATCAAAGATGTATATCTCTGGTTTTCTAACGAGTGCTCTTGCAATTGAAAGACGTTGTTTTTGTCCTCCTGAAACATTTGTTCCACCTTGAGCAATCATAGAATCAAAGCCTTTTTCCATTTGTGAAATAAATTCAGTTGCTTGCGCTATACGAGATGCCTCTTCAATTTCTTCAATCGTCGCATCATCTTTACCATAACGAATATTTTCTGAAATAGTACCTGAAAATAATATAGCTGTTTGTGGTATAAAACCAACTTTCTGTCTTAATTCTTTTTGAGTTAAATCTTTTACATTAATTCCATCTACTAAAACTTCCCCTGAGAGTACATCATAAAACCGTGGTATTAAATTAATAATAGTCGATTTACCACTACCGGTACCACCAATAATAGCTGTAACTTCACCAGGATTAGATGTAAATGAGATATTTTTTATGGCTGGTTCTTCTGCACCATGGAATTTAAAGGTAACATCTTTAAATTCAACATAACCTTTTTTAGTATCATTTGTAAAGTCATCAGAATCATTACTATTATCAGTTATGCTAGCCTCGGTTTCTAACACTTCATTAATACGTTGAGCTGAGGCTGAAGCACGAGGAATCATTATAAACATCATTGATACCATTAATAACGAAAACATCACTTGAAATGCGTATTGAATAAATTCCATGATATTACCAAAGTTAAACGCTGTGTGATTAGTTATAAAAGTTTGCACAGTATCAGGGGTTGGATTTAAATTTCCCGTACTAATGGCAACACCGAGGGCATTTAATGCATCGTGTAATGAGGAATCAAATCTTTTGGTTCCAAACCATAATATTCCAACTGTCATAAGGTTCATAACTAACATAATAATAGGCATCAATAAAGCAATCAATTTATTAACTCTAATTGAAGTATCTGTTAAACTGTTATTTGCTTCTTTGAAACGACCCATTTCATAATCGGTGCGATTAAATGCACGAATAACACGTACACCTGTAAGACCTTCACGAGAAACTAAATTTATTTTATCTAGTTTTTTTTGCATCACTTTAAATAATGGGACTGCCTTAGTACCTATGATTACAATCGCAGCTGCCATTATTGGTACAACTACAAGAAAAATCGCTGATAATTTTAAATCAGTTGATACAGCATAATAAACACCACCAATAGCAGTGATAGCAGCCATAACCACCATTCTCAGAATCATAAATGTTACTTGCTGAACTTGCATAATATCATTAGTACTTCTTGTAATTAATGTTGCAGTACCAAATTTATCAAATTCATTTAGTGAAAAACTTTCCACTTTTTTAAAAATTTTATTACGGAGAATTTGACCTAAACCTGTTGCTACTTTTGCCGCAAAGAAACTACCCAAAACGGTAAATACCGCACTTACGGCAGTAACCCCTAACATAAGTTCGCCTTGTTTAATAACATATTTGGTATCTTGATTAATAACACCTTTATTGACCATATCTCCCATTATTTTTGGCAATCTCAATTGCAATAATGCTTGAACTGCGGTAAAAATAACGACGAGAATAATGAAAAATATATAGGGTTTTAAAAACTTAAAAACTTTAAACATCGCTTTTCAACTCCAATCAATTGTCGATACTTTTTATTGTTTCTTGTAGATTATCTGTCATTTGCATCAATAATCTTCTAAATATAAGTTTTTCTTCTACCGTAAAATTCGCAAAACATTCTGTTTCTAATATATGAACTGTTTCATGTGTCCGCAAAAATGCTTCATGACCTTTTTCGGTTAAAAATACGCGAGAAACTCGTTGGTCTACCTCATCTTGTCTTCTGTCTAATAGGCCTGCCTTCTCCATTCTTCTAATCATAACATTTAATGTTGCGGGAGCAATTTTTAATTTTTCAGCCAATTCTTTTTGGCTTTGCCCATCACAGCGCTTTAAAATGAATAAAAGTGGTGGTTGTCCCGGATAAATTCCATCTTTTTCAAAAAGAAAATGTGACCGATAATAATGCAGTCTTATGATTCCTAAGAAGATGTGGTATAGTGATCGCTCTTCCTCCATATTTCAACCTCCTTTTAGTTAGTTGACTAAACAATATTTATCTTACCATTCCTATATTCCAATGTCAATAACTATTTTAAACAATTTTAACGCTATTTTTGCTGAAAACACACGGTAATTGCCATAAATTAGGAAATTAATTAGTTAGTCTACTAATAATATTATTAGATGGTAATATTGGAATTTAAAGCTTGAATAATGTTTTTTTTATTATCAAACTGAAATTGATAATCATTTAATATTTGTTGATTGATATGTTCAAATAATAAATTTTTAAATTTTCCATTATTTTTATAAGTATAAAACAATTTAGCTTTAGGATTCATAATTGTTATAACCTTTTCATTTTTTTGAATATCTAATGAAAAAGCCATTCCTATGAGACGATCAACTCCATTTTGATCAGATAAAAAATTACCAAGAGAATAAGTAACATATGTTTTATGTTCATTATAGATGATTTCATCATAAGGCTCTATCACATGTGGGTGATGACCTAAAATTATATCCACTCCCAAATTAGCTAATTCATTAGCTTGAAGGATTTGATTTTCGCTAGGAGTGCTAAAATATTCATTTCCCCAGTGCATTGAGACTATGATTACATCTACCTCATCTTTAACTGAATCAATATCCTTTTTTGCATTTTCATAAGAATATAGATTTACTAAATAATCTTTCCCTTCAGGAATTGTTAGACCATTTGTTCCATAAGTGTATGCGACATAAGCAAATTTTATATGATTAACAGTAAAGGTTTTAATCCTTTCCGTATTCTCTACTTCTGTTCCAGAATAAATAATTCCTTTTTTCTGCCAATAATTAACAGATTGTTCTATTCCATTTTCACCTTTATCTAAAGAGTGATTATTAGCTAAGGAAATTAGATTAAATCCACAATCGATTAAGGCATCTCCTAATTCAAAAGGGCTATTAAATAAAGGATAACTTGATAATCCCAGCTGAAGTCCACCTAATATACTTTCCTGATTAATAAATGCGAGGTCATATTTCTTTATATATGCTTTTATATCTTCATAAATCGGTTCAAAATTATAACTCCCTTTTTGATAAACAGATTCATAAATCGTATGGTGAATTAAATTGTCACCGACCGCAACAATTGATGCATGATAAATCAATTTCTCATTTATGTCGACTATTTGTTCATCACTATCTATCATTTTACAACTTGATAATATTAGAAAACAAAACAAAATTATCTTTTTCATCATTATCACCTCTCCTTATGTATATTTTTATTCTGGTTGAATGGGTTTATTCAATTCATTTTCATAATATGCAAATGAATTGAAAATAATATAAATAAAACGACAAGGAGGACTTATATGAAAAATCACGATAAAGGATTGTCTGTTTTCAGTCTTACAATGATGGCCTTAGGAACAGTAATTGGTGGATCTTTTTTTCTAGGTTCAGCTATTTCATTAAAAAATGCTGGCCCAAGTATTATATTAGCTTATATATTAGGTGGTATATTAGTTTATTTTATTCTTTTTGCTTTATCAGAAATGACGGTAGCAGACCCTAATCCAGGATCATTTCGCGTATTTGCCGAACGCGCCTTTGGAAAGAGAATGGGTTTTACGGTAGGATGGCTCTATTGGACTGGACTAGTTCTTGCGATGAGTAGCGAAGCAGTCGCTGTTTCAACATTCATTCGCCTCTGGTTACCTCAATTTTCAGTTCCTTTATTAGGCACTATTGTTATTATAGGAGTTATTTTTATTAATTTGCTTGGTACAGATAAATTAAGTTTATTGGAAAATGGTTTAGCTTCTATAAAATTACTTGCTATCATCGGTTTTATTTTCGTTGCGCTCTATTTGATTATGGGCTTCAATCATCATCCTATTGGTTTTGGTGCTCTTAAAAATGAACCATTCTTTCCTTATGGATTTAAGGGATTTACAGGTAGTATGCTAGTTATCATTTTCACATATGCTGGATTTGAAATTATTGGTCTTGCTGCCTCTGAGACACCGAATCCCCATCGAGTTATTCCTAAAGCCATTGCCTTAACCGTTATTGGATTAGTCGGATTATATACCCTATCTACTCTTGTGCTCCTACCCTTAGTTCCTACAGCTAACATCACAACCAATGTTAGCCCTCTAGTAGCTGCTTTAAATAACCAAAATATAAGCGGAATAAGTAAAGCAATCAATATTATTATGATTACTGCCATACTTTCAACGATGCTAGCCGCAACATTTGGACTTGCACGTATGTTGCGTTCATTATCTAATGAAGGTTATGCGCCAAAATTCTTAAAAGACGAGGGCGACATCCCTTATCATGGAATTATTTTTTCTGGAATAGCGATGCTCATCGCGTTTAGTTTTTCTTTTTTATTACCAGCACAAATCTATGTATTTTTAATAAGTTCTGGTGGTTTCTCATTTCTCTTTACTTATTTAATTATTGTAATGAGTCATTTAAAATTTCGCAAACATAATGGTTGTCCTCCAACGGGAAATTGTCAACTTCCACTATATCCTTTATCCTCATGGATAAGCATTGTAGCACTCATCATCATCATTGTTAGCATGCCTTTTGTGAGTGGACAAGGGTTAGGTCTTGTCGCAGGACTTTGTATATTAGTATTTTATTTACTAATTTATAGGTTTATCAAAATTAAACAATAAAAAAAACGCCTAGACGTTCTTTTTAGTTACAATTTATTGAACAATTGGAAATAAAATTCCCACAATCCCAATTATAATAGAAACACTGATAGCACTAAGTATCGTCGATGAAAATACAATTTGTGAGGATAATTCAGGTTCATTATCATATTCAATAGCTAACAAAACCGTATTAACAGCTGTCGGAGCACCTGCACAGATAACGATGACTTGTGCTGCAATAGGATTAATTTGATCAATCGAAAACAATTTTACTAATAAAAAAGCAAAGAATGGTGCCACAATTAATCGCAAAAGGTTAGATAGATAGATTTTGGGAATTTTAAAATTAATTTTCGTATTTGCTAATTGAGCGCCTAAAGTAATTAAGGCAAGTGGTACTAATCCTTCTTTAATAGTATCAAGTGCATTCCATATAGGAGTATATACAATCAAATGAAAAGAACGAAATAAGAGTGCTATAATAACTGCATATATCATTGGTATTTTAAATGTATCAATTAAAGATTGTAATAATGTTTTTTCTCCAGCATTTACATAAAACATACCAAATGTATTGAGTAAAACATTTTGTGTCAGCAAGATAATCGTTTGCACCATTAAAGCCACAAATCTAACTTCATTACTTAGAAATAAAAAAGTTAAAACAGGAATGCAAAAGTTTCCACTATTAAAAAAGACGACTGAATTAATAAATGAACTCTTTGTTCTATTAGGAAATTTTAGGATATGACTCAATAAAATACTAATAGCTAATAAAATAAGAAATAAAATAATCATGATAGCAACAATATTTAAGAACAATGATCCTGAAGCATTCGAACTGTAAAAACTAATGAACAATAAGGCGGGTAAGAAAATATACAATTGTAGTTTTGCCATAGTACCTGTATTTAAATGAAATTTTTTTTGTATCAAATATCCTAATCCAATTTGAATAAATATTGGAAATATGATGTTAACTAATATATTTAGAAAATTTACCATTTCTATCTCTCCATATAACAATATTGTAAATAACAAATGACTTTCATTTTAGAATGAAAGTCATTTCATCTTATATCTTATCTGACTGTATTTAAAAAGGCTAATACAACTTGAGGGTCATATTTGATTCCAGATAATTTAACAATTTCATCAATCGCTTCTTGATGAGTTAATGCTTTACGATAGGGTCTATCTGATGTCATAGCATCAAACGTATCCGCAACCGCAATTATTTTGGCTTCTATTGTTATTTCATCACCTTTTAAACCATTTGGATATCCAGACCCATCCATTCTTTCATGGTGTTGCATAACAATTTCACTTACATCAATATATTTAATGTTTTTTACATACTTAGCACTATTTTCAGGGTGTTTTTTAATATTTTCAAATTCTGAATCAGATAATTCACTAGGTTTACTTAAAATATTATCTTCAACAAAGATTTTCCCTAAATCATGAAATAAAGCAGCAATCGATAATGCAGCTATTTTATCACGGTTTAATCGCATTTCTAGGGCGATTTTTATTACGATATCTAAAACTCTCTCACTATGTCCATGTGTATACTTATCTTTTTTATCTATTTCTTCATTAATCTTATGCAATTCTACTAATGATTCTCCTAAATAATGAAAAACAGGCTGTGAAGATATATATAATAGCTTAACCTTAGTTAAAGCCTTAAAAACATGTGGTTCAGTTAAATTTTGCGTATAAAAATAATCACCAGAATTGATGATTGTCATTTCTTCTTCATTAGCAGATAAATATTGAATTTTTCCTTCTAAAATATAAAAAAATTCTACTATTGTTGAACCATTTTCTGCTGGATAAACATCAAAAATAATATTTTCATTCAATTCTTGATGCATGATTTCAACACCATCTCCCGAAGCTAACAACTTAAGTTCAGATTTAGCTAAAGTGACTTTATCTAATGGAGAATTTGTTGAATTTATCATTAAACCTTTTTTTTTCATACTTATCTTCCTTAATTACTATTTACATATACAAAAGATTTCATTCGTTTATGTTTAATATACTCTTTAATTATACTAAAAGTTTCATAAAAGTACAAGATAAATGAATTTAAAACAGCAAAATAAAAAATGACCCGAAGGTCATTTTTCTATTCATTTCTACCAGTCAATGATATGGATAGGATCAACATATACGATTTGATCGCCTAATTGAACTGGTGTATTATAAAATTCTACAGTGACACCGATTTTTTCACATTTCGCGGTTGCCTTTTCAGCAATGCGGTTTGTACTATCGAGCAGTTTTACAATGATAGCGTCCAATTTTTGATCGTATTGTCTATCATGGGACAAAGAAGCCGCTTGATTTACAGCTTTATTTATTTCTGAATCAATTTTAACATTTGCTTTATTAACGATTGAAGTAGCTTTATCATAAGATGAAGCTTGTGCATTAGCTGAAATTTGAAAAGTAAATGCGAAACCAATAGCAAAAACAAATAACACTAAAAATTTTCTCATAATCTTCCTCCTTTTTTCTTTAATTAACATACAATTACATTATAGCAGAGAAATTTTTTAATTACAATAATTGGAAGTTTTTTTATTAATTTCCTCTGAATGAGACATATAATATTTAAAATTAACAATAATATGAATAACAAGTAAAAAAGGAGTCTAATTTATTAAATGTATAAAATAGATATTAAGATATCAGATGAACTAAATCTTCGTTATATTCAAAATGAATTGATAGCGAACGTTATGTTAAGTAGTAATGGTAAAAAACTATTAACAAAAAGTGCGCATTTAATGACATTTAAAGGATTATTAAATTGTATTGCCTTTTACACGCATTCTAATCATTATGCCATTGATGAAGATGGTACGATTTTATACTCAGATATAATCGCAATTGATTCTGATTATTATTTACAACTAGAAGATAACCTTGAATATTTTAATGAACTTGAAAATACAATTTTAAAAGATATCGCTAATAGTTATCAAATAAAACTTTATTCGAATAATTCTCATTTTGATAATGATCTGGTAATAGGCTCATATAATTTAGACCAATTCATTATAAATCTATTTTCAGAAATCAGAAATTACAAAACTAATGATTTGTATAAACCGAAAGAAAATTCTAGAAAACGGTTAGAAAGTATCCAAATATAAAACTAAAAATGCACAATATCAATTGATATGTGCATTTTTAGTTACTTATTCCTTTTTTTCAACTATATCTTTTTTATGGCTTATCCAAGATTTAATTTTAATACCAATTCTTTTAAATAATTGACCCAATTTATGACATATTGATTTTATTTTAGGTCCTAAATACTTAGATAGTCTCACTACGCATTTTCCTAAATAAATTGCAGCTTTTTCAAACAGTATTCCTACAATTTTGCAAATCCGAACAAAACATGATAAAACTTTTTTAGAAAATTTTTTTATTTCTAAAAAAAATTTATTCATCTAATCCCCTCTTCCATTATTAATATTTTGAAAAATATATAAACTTCTAGTCTATTCTATGCAAAGGTAGCTAAAAATTTAATACGAATGTCAATTAATAAAAAAAATTATTTAATAATTAGCAATCTACCACTTTTGATATAACTTATTTTATTGTAATAGTAGAAACATATATACTTGACTTATATCACATGCACACATTCAATATATAGAACTGTAACTATTTTATGTAACCAATGTGCTAATCGGATACTGAAAAAATCAATTTATCTTCAATTCACAATCAGGTCTTTTAGAATTTCCGAACCATTTCAATAGTATTTATTATCTTTTTTATTATTTTAGAAAGTAAAAGAAGTCCAAATTATATTATGAATCTCTTTACATAATCACTATAATTCCATTTTTTTAAATACTCAACAACAGAATCATAACCAATTTGATATAAATATTTTATATCATTATTAGATAGATTAAAATCTGTTGATTTCAATAAATGGTTGTTTTCAATGATTATTGTTCTAACTAAATCTTTATCACGTACAAAAGACATCTCATCTTTATTAATCGGTGCATTAATAATATCTTTTGTATAAGCTAGTATATTCTTTTTACCTATTGATGTTAGACTACATTCATCTTTTATTTTTAAGCCAAATGTAGGCCACCTTGGTTTAGAGTCTAAATCGAAAACCCAAATGGGAAAAGAACTTAATAGACCTCCGTCAACAATATAATTCGTTTGATTTCCATCAGAAAGCTTTACTGGTGTATAAAAAAAAGGAATAGTACAACTCATTCTAACCGCTTTCGCTATTGAATATGTTTTAGGATCAATTCCGTAAATTGAAAGATCATCCGGTAAAATTAACATTTTTCTTTTAGTTATATCCGCTGCGATGACTTTCAAAAGACTTTTATTATCCTTCATAACATCAGAAAAAGTATAAATTCCTTTTTTACTTAATAATTCTTCCATCCATTTTTCAATGCAACTACTGTTGTAAATTCCATCATTAAATATTAACGATAATGGTTTTCCGATTAAAAAAAGACTTGAGAGTTTAGTTTTATCAAGAAATTGTTTAAATTTTGTTGCATCTAAAAGATCAATCATTTCTTTAGCTGAATATCCTGCCATGATTAATGCAGAAATGACTGACCCTGCGCTTGTTCCTGCACAACGTTCTACTTCAAAACCGTTATCTTTCAAAGCTTTATAAGCACCAACGAAGCTGATTCCTAATACGCCACCACCCTCAAATACTAAATCTACTTTCATATCATCACCCATATTTAATATATGAAAAAAGTCTATTTTGTTTATCAATAATCACTTGGATTTCCACATTAATCTGAAACTAAAAGACCTTCAAATTATGAAAGTCTTTTAAGTTAGTATTTAGAGTGTTTTATTTCAAACTTTAAATATAAAATCCCAAAATAACTATCAGTAGGGAATCTGACTTGTAGTAATAACAAAACCTAGAAAGTAATTCCTATTGAAACAGAAAAAGCAATCACACAAGAATTAAACAAATTTAAACCACTTTGTACAGTACCTTTACCTGAACGTTTAAAATAAGAAGTGCTAAATGCAATAATAATAAATATTCCTACATTGATTAGGATATTTAATATCATTAAGTATTGACCTTAATTTTTATTTAAGCTATTATACATTGAAATCATCAAGTAGAGTAAAAATAACCCTAAAAAAGAAATATCATATTGTTATTATACATATCCACATATAATCATTCATTATCTAATCTAACTGTTAGTTTACCTATAAACGAAAAATTTCATCAGTTTTTCATAATTATTAATTTTTCTCTTTCAATCTCTATTAATTTCTTTAAATATTCTTCTTTGTATAAGTTTAAATTTTGAGTTGCTTCATCTATAATTTGATGACCCTTATTAATGTATTCGATTGTATTTGATACACGTGTTTTGTCCTTGATATCATCATATAATCCATTTGTAAAATAATCTGAAAATTTCATGATTGCGCTAACATCAACCATTAAATCCATATAAAAGTTAATGACTTTTACTTCTCTTGCAAATCTATTTGCTAGATAGTGGAGATTTTTTACTTTTTCTTCTGTTTGTTTAAATATAGATGATTTAGCTAGACTTAAGAATAATCCTCTACCAAAAATATCAAAAGTATCCCACTCTTTAGATTTATTGAGTAAATCTACTAAGTACTTTAACGAGGTATTCAAGTGATTACCCGCATTGATTGCTTCATTTATATCGCGAATCCTATTTCTATATTTAGTTGATTCTACACTTAAATTCTGGATATCTGAATATTTTATCTTTTCACTTTCTAGAATTAACTGTTCTTTTTCTATTAGTAGTTGCTTATACTCTTCATTATAGTCATCATTTTTATCTAATTTATTTTTCAAATCCAAAATTTCTGTGTGAATGAATTCTAGCAAATCTGCATACATTTTATAATCGTGTTCTGCCTTAGAAACTAGTTTACCATTAGAAGTAAATAAATCATACCATAAATAAATGATGGATTTATTCTCTAACTCGCGTATATTCACATCCATTCTATCTAACTTAATCGCTAATTCTTTTCGTTTATCTTTTAAATACAGGTACATTTCACTCGCTTCTTCTAATTTTTTATCAAGCGATACTTTTCGATAAATATAATCTTGCAATTCTATTAAACGTTTTTCTAATTCCATACCCACCCCTCCAATTAATACTTTCCTACTATTATATGTTTTAATATCTTTAATGATAACTGTACCTTTCTAAACAATTTCCATTTAAATAAAGAAATAATATGATATACTATTAACATTAAAATAAAAGTGAGGAATATTATGAATCCAGTAATAGAAACTTTGATGAATCATTGTTCAATCAGAAATTATCAAGACAAATCTTTAAGTAATGAAATTGTTGAAACAATCGTTTCAGCTAGCCAAGCAGCCCCTTCATCTATTAATGGTCAACATGTATCTATAATAGTAGTTACAGACCACCAAAGAAAAGAAAAATTAGCTGAACTCTGTGGTAACCAACCTTGGATAAACGAAGCACCAGCCTTTTTTATTTTTTGTTCTGACTTTTATCGAGCTAAGTTAGCTGCAGATAAAAATAGGGTTGATTTCAAAGTGATAAATAGTTTAGAAGCAACCATTATAGGAAGTGTAGATATTGGTTTAACAATGCAAAATGCGATTATTTGTGCGGAATCTTTAAAATGTGGTGTAGTCCCAATTGGTGGAATAAGAAATAATCCAAGTGAAGTTGCAAGATTACTTGAATTACCAGAATATGTATTCCCAATTTGTGGTCTTTGCGTAGGTTATCCGAATCAAACAACAATGTTAAAACCACGACTTCCACTCCAATCAGTATTAAATAGAGAAACATATCAAAAAAACCAATTAGCATATATTGATAAGTACGATGAAGAAATTTCAAATTATATGGTTCAAAGAACAAGTGGTGAAAGTAAAAGAAATTGGTCACAAACTATTTCTAATTATTATAAAAATACATCTACAAGAGATATGCGGAAAGAAATGGAAAAACAAGGTTTCCGAAATGAATAATTCACTTTTTTAGATTTAATAATTAATCATGAAAAAACTTCCCATAAATAATGGGAAGTTTTCGTTTTTTACCTAGTTTTTTTTAATTAGACGTAGTTGTTGTGGATGTATCACTACTAGGGTCAACAAATATTAAAGCAGGTTGTTGATCATCTACACTAGAAAGACGACCATATACTTCACAGTACATCGCTTGAACTAAATCATTTGTCATGATTAAAGTAAACGTATTCCCCTGTAAACTATCTATATAATCTGTCACATCCACATAATAAGTAGCAAAATTATCACTTTGCACTAAAAATGTGAAATCATTAATATGTGTTACATCGTCACTAATAGCGATTTTCCCTACATCTGGGTCATGGTAAAGAGAATTATTCCATGTAATCGTTGATTCATCCCATAAATTAAAATATGATTCAGAACCATACAAATTGATATTGGTTAATCCATCCTTACTCTTAGCTGAAAATCTTAGATAAACCTTTCCACCTAGACTTTGTTTACCTTCAGTATCAAATCCCATATAAATAATGCGATTATAAAGAGGTTCATCATAAGAACTTTTGAATTTCATATTTTTGATTGTCCCATAGTTTGTATCTGGTGTTTCTTTAGTGACGTAAGCATTTTTTGTTGCAACATCGATTAATCCTATTTTAGGATTAGTCACATCAGATTTTGGAGGAACAACAAATGTTGTAGTCGTGTTCGAATATTGGTAATCAGTAATGTTACTGAAAGTATTCCCTTCGTATGTCAAATCTCTAGCTGTTTGAATATAAATTCCTCGTTGATCATTAGAAATGGTATTATCAGTAATGAATAAATTGTCTGGTACCCCTGATTCTGGGTCTAAAGGAATATATCCATACAATACTTCTATTGCATAACTATTAGCTCCAGCAATATTTTCAATCGTATTCCCGATAACTTTTGATTCAGGTGCATTAGATAATAACACTCCAATTGATTTTGCATCATCTAAGTTTTTAATTGTATTATTGACAATAATAGATTGTGGTGTTCCTTGTGTAACAGTAATACCATCCCGAGAACTATCCACAACATTATCATGAATATAGTTATTAGGACCAGATGCATCATGTGTTGCGCCTGTATTGCCTAAACCAATACCAGCACCCGCTCTTGAATTGGTAACTGTATTATTCATCACTTCGTTAGAATACTCATCTTCACCATGTAAGTCAATAGAATCAAGTAGTGTATTCTCAAAAACATTATTTGAGATTAAATTATTATGAGCATAGTATTGTACTACAACACCATGACGAATATAAGGTCCAACAAAATGACTGTTTTCTACTACATTATGTAATGTATCGACATTTGTATCAGTATAATTCAAATCATGTCCTGCACCTTGAATGTCGATACCATATCCAGCACCGCCACCACCTAGGTTAAAAGCATCTTTAAATGTACAACCATCAACAACCACATTTCTAGATTTTACAAGACGAAGTCCATATCTACTAAATCTTTCGAAAGTAACATCTTTTACACTTAAATTTTGTGATATGGCAGATAATGGTTTATCATTATCAATTGATAATAAATATTTTGGTGCAGTATAGACTTTACTGTCTGTAACAGAATCATTAGGGTCTGGAAACTGATCATCTGTTGCGACAGAAGTTAATGTTAAATCTGACACTTGAATATTTTGTGATGCATAAGCAAACACAAGTGTCGTTTGATTATTTTGGTTTTCTGTTTCAGCAAAATCTGACACTAAAAATGTTTGATCTTGTCCCGCCCCACGAAAATTAACACCAGATTTTAATAAAATATGCGTTTTATAACCTCCTGCTGTTGAAGAAACAGTTGAAAAATAAAATTCTCCTGCAGGAACGTATATTTCATCACCTTCATTAGCGCTTTGAATAGCTGCCTTAAACGCTGGCACATTATCGAATGTCGGATCATTAGGTAAAGCACCAAAATCCATTACATTAATTGTAACTCCTAACATGTCATAGCTTGCATCTATTGTATACGGAGTCCCATCTTTACCATAAAGTCCCGGAGTCATCCAATCACCTGTAGGAAAAAGACCTTGCTCTGTTGTAGTAGTCGTTTCGTTAGTTGTTGTTGTTTGTTGAGCAGCAGTTGTTGTTGAAATATCTGTTTTACTTTCTTGATTACAACCAACTATTGCTAACATAGACACCATAAGAACAAAACTTATTAAGATTCTCCTCATTTCAATCCCTCCTATTTATTTACTTATCTAGCTAACCATCCACCATCGACAGCTACTGTATAACCATTCACATAATCTGAAGCTGAGCTTGCTAAAAACACAGCAGTTCCCATTAAATCAGCTGGAGTTCCCCAACGACCTGCTGGAATTCTTGCGAGAATTTCTTCACTTCGTTGTCCATCTTGACGTAATTGAGCTGTATTATTAGTAGCCATATATCCAGGAGCAATAGCATTTATATTAATATTATGTTTTGCCCATTCATTTGTAAGTAACATCGTAATACCTTTAACGCCAGATTTACTAGCAGTGTATGAAGGAATGCGAACGCCTCCTTGGAATGCAAGCATTGAAGCAATATTAATGATTTTCCCACCATGCCCTTGTTTAATATATTGTTTACCAACTGCTTGTGATAAGAAAAATACAGTTTTGAGATTAATGTTCATTACATCATCCCAGTCTTTTTCAGAAAAGTTAACTGCATCTTCTCTTCTAATAATTCCAGCATTGTTTACTAAAATATCTACTTTGCCGAATGTAGCAATTGTTTCATCAACTATTCCTTGAACAGGTTCAATCGATAATAAATTAGCAACAATTCCATGGAATTTTTTACCTATAGCTTCGACTTTTGCTTTCGTTTCTGGCATATCGATATAATCCACACCTACGACATTAGCACCAGCCTCAGCAAACGCTATAGCCATTCCTTGTCCTAAACCGGTTGATGCACCTGTAACAATAGCCACTTTTCCATCTAATTTAAATAAGTCTAAAATCATGTTATATTCCTCCTGATTATTATTTTAAATCTTTCATAGCGATATTATCCATATCATTAAATGTTTGATTTTCTCCACACATTCCCCAGATAAAAGTATAATTACTTGTTCCGACACCTGAATGGATTGACCAGCTTGGACTAATCACTGCTTGTTCATTTTTAAGAACTAAATGTCTTGTTTCGGTAGGTTCACCCATAAAATGAAATACTCTTGTATCTTCTTGCATTTCAAAGTAAAAATAGACTTCCATCCGTCTTTCATGTGTATGACATGGCATTGTATTCCACGCATTATTTGGTTCTAACAAAGTCATTCCCATTAATAATTGACAACTTTCACATACAGCTGGATGAACGTATTGATAAATTGTTCTTTTATTTAAGTTAGTTTGTTCACCAGTATGTATTGGATTAGCCTTCTCAATTTCGATTTTTACAGTTGGATAGCTTTTATGTGCTGGTACACTGTTTATATAAAATTTAGCTGGGTTTTTAGGGTCAGCTGATTTAAATGATACTTCTTTAATTCCCATTCCAATATATATTCCATCACGGAAATTTAATTCATATTCTGTACCATCTAAAGTAACAACACCTTTAGCTCCAATGTTAATAACACCCATTTCTCTTCTTTCTAAGAAATAAGAAACACCCATTTCTTTACCTGCTGTTAAAGATAATGTGTCATGAACTGGTTTTGCTCCACCCGCAATAATTCTATCAACATGAGAGTAAGTTAATTCAATTGAGTCATCGACGAAAATTTGTTCAATTAAATAATGTTTTCTTAGTTCTTCTGTTGTATATTTTTTAGAATCTTCTGGATGATTTGGATATCGAATATCTAATTTCATTTTTTTTCCTCCTATTTATAATTTTTATGATTATTTGGGTCCATTGTATATAAACGACCGTTTGCATATTGGTCGAATATATTCATTTCATCATCAGTTAAAGAAAAATCAAAAACATTCATATTATCGATAATACGCTCTTTATGTGAAGATTTCGGAATAATAATAATACCCCTTTGAAGAAGCCATCTACAAGTAATATTAGCTACATTCTTATTATATTTCTCAGCTAATTGAACGAGTTCTTCTTTTTTAAATACTTCACCACGCATGAGTGGTGTATGAGCGATTAATTTAATATCATGCTTATCACAATATCTTTTTAGATTTTTTTGTTGAATACCCGGATGACATTCAACTTGATTAACTGTTGGTTTTACTTCACAATTTTGTAAAAGTTTTTCAATATGAGCTATGGTAAAATTAGATAAACCAATAGCTCGTACTTTACCTTCTTTATATAATTCTTCCATAGCTTTCCATGTTGCAATATTGACTTCATCGTAATTTGGCCAATGGATCAAATATAAATCCAGGTATTCTATTCCTAAATTGTCTAATGATTTTTGAAATTCAATTTTTGTACTTTCATAGCCTAATTTTGAGGCATCTAATTTAGTTGTTACAAATAAATCTTCACGCTTAATTTTTGAATCTTTAATGGCTTGCCCTACTTCTTCTTCATTACCATAAGCCATTGCAGTATCGATATGTCGATAACCTGCTTCAAGAGCATCTAAAACTGCTTGATAGGCTTCTTTAGTATTAGTCATTTTAAATGTTCCTAAGCCAAGTAATGGCATGTAGATGCCATTGTTTAATTTTACTAATTCCATTTATATCAATCCTTTCTAGTAAAAATTTTGGGGGTTTTTTCCCATTTAACAGTAAGATAAAGGATTATAGCAAATATAGCGGTTAACCAGTTAGCGATTAACATTCCATACCAGATGCTGTATTCTTGCAAATTGGTGTAATACATCAAATAATAGATGACAGGTATTCTAAAGAAATACATTCGAAAAATACTTATTATTAATGAGTAAGTCGTGTGACCTGACCCTTGAAATACGCCAACCACAATTTGAAATATTGCCCAAGGAATAACTGATGAAGTATAGACATCCATCGCATTTTTTGTTTGCTTATAAAATTCAATATCATCTTTAGTAAAGAATCTAATAATCGGAGATTGAAAATAAAAAACAATTCCTAACATAATGAGTGTTAGCATACTCGATAACAAAAAAGTAATCTTAATTGCGCGTTTAGCCCTTTCCACATTATGATTTCCTAGATTTTGGCTAATGATTGCCACTAAACCTATTCCAAATCCAGTTGATGTAGTAAACAAAATGGAATTAATTTTGTTTGTTAACCCATATGCTGCTATCACTGTTTCTGAATAATGAACAGTATACATACTCACAATGATATTTGAAAAACTTAAACTTGTTTTCTCAACTATCAAAGGTAAACTAATAATTAATAGTGGATAGAGAACTCGCCTATCGAATTTTATATCGCTAATGTTCACCTTGAAATCACTATTTTTGATAAAAATTTCATAAATGGCTACTAATGCTAAAAATGAAAAAGCAATTAATGTTGAATACCCCAAAGCTGTTACGCCTAGTCCAAGGCAATCAATTAAAATGTAATTAGATATCACTTTGATAAGCATAGAAATACTATTAACTACCATCGCTCTAAAAGTATTTCCTTCTGCACGTTTGACGCCTAAATACAAATCACCAATAAATTTTAACGGTATTATCATCATTTGGAGTTTAAAATATTGTAAACCGATATGGATGATATTGTCTGTTGCTCCTAACAATTTCAATATATTGTAAGAAAACAAAATACCTAAAACACAAATTATTAATCCTGTTGTTATGACCAAAAACATCGTTTGCACAATATTTTTTTTCGCTAATACAAGATTACCTTCGCCAATTTTTCGGGCGATGATGGCTGTTGCTGCGACGGTTAATCCAAGACTAATTGCGTAGAAAAAACTAGTGATTGGGTCTATATAGGTGACTGATGATAGGGATAGTGCCCCTCTAGATGAGATAAATAAGGCATCAATCATATTATAAAAAGCAATAATAAAATTGTTAATGACAACAGGTAAAGATAAAGTGATAATCACATTCATGAGATTACCTTTTAAGATTTTATTTCTTCTATCAAGTAATTGTGCACTCAAAAACTGCTCCTCCAAAGATGTCGAATGTGAATATGAAGGGACGTAATTAACGCCCCTTTTTAACTATATTTTATAGAAACGCTTGTCCACCATTAATTTGAATTATCTCTCCAGTTAAGAAAGATGCTTTGTCACTTACCAAAAATTCAATGACAGATGCCACCTCTTCAGGAGCTCCAAATCGTTTCATTAAGATTCCATTTTTCCATGATTCAAATAGAGCAGGGTTCTTTTCTTTTGTCTCTTGGTGGAATGGTGTATCAATAGTTCCTGGACTAACGGCGTTGACGCGAATACCATATTCAGCAAAATCTTTGGCAAAAGCCCGGGTTAAAGTGGTAACAGCTGCTTTAGCAGCAGAGTAGATACCAGCCCCAGGACCACCTGCATTCCATGCAGCGATAGATGTAAAATTAATTATCGATGCATCAGCAGATTTTTTTAAAAAAGGAATTGAGGCACGAGTTACAAATAAAACACTGTCTAAATTTAATCCCATAACCTTACGATAAAATTCTGTAGGCATATCTTCAAAACGGCTTCTACCGCCTAAACCACCTGCGTTGTTGACTAAAACATCAATTTTGCCATATTTTTCACCAATAAGTTTTACATTTTTGTTGATTTCTTCTTCATTAGTGACATCAAAGGCATAAAAGTCATTTTTAATTCCTAACGTATTTAATTCTTTTTGTCTTTCCAAGCCTTTTTCAGGATTTATGTCATTTAAGACAACTGTATAGCCTGCTTTACCAAGTGTTTTAGCAGTAGCAAAGCCAATTCCTCCTGTACCACCTGTTATAAATGCTATTTTTTCCATTTTTTGTCCTCCTTTTTTTTATTTATTAAGAAAATCTTCCCTTTTTGGAGTAAAGATATCTAATAATTTTCCAGCTTTTAAGCAAACGCATCCATGAATAATATTAGGCTGTTCATAAACTGTATCGCCTTTTTTAATAATTTTCTTTTTATCACCAATCATTAATTCAAATTCACCTTCAAGAACATAAGTTACTTGTTCATGTTGATGTGTGTGTAATGCACCAATCGCACCCTCTTCAAATGAGACTTCAACAGCCATTAAACTATCATTATAAGCAAGAATTCTTCTTGATTGACCTGCACCTAAATCTTCGAATTTACTTTCATTATAGAAAAAATAATTTTGAACCATATTTTCACCCCCTATCACTTTCCAATTAATTGTATATAAAGCATTTTGTGCTTTACTTCGTAATATTAAAGTTGTACGATATTTCGTTACTGGATTATCATATGTTTTAGTGATAAACAATTCTTTACCTTGTAAATCAATTGTACTATACAAAGTATATTGACCTAATTTCCAAGTTAAAGTTAAACTATTTTCATCAGTAATTACTTTCCTTACATTTTTAATGTGTTGATAGCCATTTTCATTCGATCCTAATGTAGCTTCTGCTAAATTTAATTCTGTGATTAATTTAGCTTCACTATGAAAGAAATAATCATATGTATGTTCTTCATTAGAAATTACTTCAAATGTATCATTAAATCCATTATCAACTAAATCGATCTTCCGAATATAATCAACACCTTTATAAACGTCTTGAACTAACGCATGCAAAGTATGCTCATTATACTTCAGTACGTCTCCACCAGCATATGATTCGTGATTTTTGAAATCTACAACGACCGTATTATGAGATACTGATAAACGTTGCCATTCATTACATAAACGAGAGCGATATCCTGAATTAGATAAATCACGGCTTAATGTTTCATTTCCGATCATCACTTCAATATTCATCTTATCAAAATGAGCATGTGAACGACCTCTGTGACCATATTTATAAAAAATATTTAACCCATTTTCTCTTAAAATTCCATAGAATGATGTTTCGAAATTATGTGAAGTGGATTTTACAACCGTATAATCATTAACTTTTAAATTAGGATTAAATAGCATTTGTTCAAGGGATATTCTATTTTCAAAATAATAAGGTCTCGATAATGGTAACATTCCCCTTGGTAAATCATTTTGAATAATATTTTTCAATAAATTACCCACAGTACTGTATTCGCCAAATACTTTAGTCGCAATATTATAGATATAAGAGTATGTTTTTAAATTTATATTTGGCCATCCATCATTTGGATTAGGGAATATATGGTTATCAAAAGCAAAATTATAAGCTGAAACTAACATCTTCTCAACAGTTTTTTCTTCATCACCAAATGCATAATTGTATAATTTACTAAACATTAGCAAATTTGTTACCCCTTCTAATGTAAAGAAATTATAGTGTATTGATCCTTCATACCAAAAACTGTCTTCTGTTACGCCTTCTTTTAATTGCCGTCTTATGTTATATTCACCAAGAAATGCATAATCAATCATCGCTTGATCTTGTGAAAATAAACCCATGCACCCTATGGCACTGTTCAACCAACAAGAGATATTATGAATCTTATCTACTTGTGGTTTTAATATTTCAAAGACACCTGTGAATAATTTATCATGAATTTTTTCTAAAAATGCAAGAGGTAAATCTTCTTTGACAACTTCTAATGCATTAACAACTCTTACCATAATAATAGCTTCATTTAACCCTTGAGGCATAAGTTTTCCATTACCCCAAATTTTGTGATTATTCATCACACCTTCTTTATTATGGAGAGGAAATGCTTGATAGTTATCTGCATAAAATTCTAGAATATTAATAACATAATCCAAATATTTTTTTTCCCCTGTTACTTTATATATAACAGCTGATTTCCATATATTTGTAATTACATCATTTCTGTAATGTGTTACCCAAACATTGTCCAACTCTTGTGTATGATATTCGTTTCCACATATTTCACAAACATGAGAATGGGGTTTGTTTTTATCATAAATAAGTCTTCCACCATCTTCTTGACAAAAATAGGCATGACCCCACCCACTAATGTGATTAACATCGTCATTAAAATTGTCTAGTAAAGTCTGGGCTTCATTTTTCATATTTTCTATCATCAATTGATAGTCATTTTGATTACAAATACAGTTCTTTAAAAGTTCTAAGTCAAAATATTGCATCAGTTACCTCCTAATTATTCTATTTTCGAAATTATTTCGCCATTATGAATTACAAATTCTCCTACTTTTAAATATTCACATTCATGTATTGAATAATGGGAAATTGTGTTGTTTTCGTATTGTATTAAAACCCAAGTTGCTTTAGCGACAATATCTTTATAGTGAATATCCTTTGTTTCAGAATATAAAAATACATCTGTAAAATGCGAATTTGCTACTAAGACACCTAACGTATTAATATCATTTATTGTGACGACTTGATATTTAGACGTTTCATAAAAACGACTTGGTATCAACACATTTAAAAAATTAACATTATTTTGAGGTGTAATGTTTTCAATGTAAATTGATTTCATTTTTTGTTCACGATAGTTATCTGGTTCTTGAGTAGTCATGATAGCTTTAACATTTGTATCTTGATAGTGAACTCCATCTTCTTTAGAAATATTATATAAATTCATTTGTGCTAATCCATTGTGATAATTGAATACACCCTTTTCAATTTCTATAGGATAAGTATCCGCATGCATAATAAATGAATATTTATGAGGAATAGATGAACGAAGCTCATCTAAGATAATAAAATAATCTTTTTTAGTATACAGAATATGACGAGCATATCGTGTTAACTCTAAATCTTTTTGATACATTTTACTTGCTTCACCTATGACAGAAACCATACCATCTAGTTCGTTATATAATTCTATATTAGCTACATCAGTTTCTTCAAGGCTTTTGAATACATCGTTATTTCCTTCATTTATATAACCTTTACCATCTACTATTACCACATTATGTTCACATGCTTTTACAGTTCGATTATAACCATCATCTATAGCCAGAAAAGCACCACGGGAATTCAATATAAAACTGTTATTATCAGGATGTTGATGTGACAATCCAGCTGATTGGAAGCCTTTTTCACGAAATAACTCCCATTTTTTCTTCCATTGAATCTTTCCACCTGGATGGCCAGATTTAAATGATAAAAGGGTAGCATCAGTCTCCCAACTTGAACGAATGGTGATAAGACCTAAATCTGAAAAATATTTAGTTAACGGTAAATTACTAATTTTCTCTTCTTCAACTTCTGGATTATACCATAATAATTCTAAGAAAGCCTCTGGTAAAATCCCTGGTTTAATTTGACTGAGATACTGTTCTTTATACAAAAAATCTTTAATCACTTTATTTGCTAAAAATTGAGCATGGCCATTTTGATAAACATCTGCAACCTTATAATATATGGCTGCTGTATGTCCACTTCGACGATCATGACAATCACCAAAATTAATAATTTCTTCTAAATTTGGTGCAGATTGATACAAACGGTAATAGAAAGTATTCTTTAGAAAATCACATGATTTAAAATAATCAATACCTTCTTCTGTTTGTAATAAATGAGCATATACATAAAGCCACAGCACACCATAACGCCAATAAACTACTCCTTCGTAATCACTACCATCTGGGGCTAAATTCGCGAAAACAAAATTAAAATTATTCTTTGCATCCTCAGTCCACAACTTAGAATTTGGATAATCATCTTTTAATGCATAACCTGCAGTTGCAAGTCCATTGTGGTCAATCCAATTATGATTTTGCCAAAAATTAGTAGACCACCCGTGGCCTATTGTTTTAATTTTAAAATCGTATATTCGTTCCGCTTGAAGAATTAATTTATTTTTAATGGCTGTCTTTTCATCTTCAGTAAAATCTTCTTTTAACCAATCATAGCTTAAACTAAGACCAAATAAGATCCATGCAGCACTTAAATCAACATCTACTAAATGCACATTACCCCAATGCGGGTAATGAATAACGGTATTTATCCAGCGTTTTGTTTCGGTCAAATATTTTGTTTGTTTCGTTAAAAGGAAGGATAGCGACAAATTCGCTATTGCCATTCCCATATAAGTTGTACTCTTATCTGGATGCTCATTAGGCAATTTTTCATTCATATAGAGCTCAGATTGTTCTAATAAACGTTTAAATTGAGGATTCTTTTTGCCTTGAATTTCATTTTTTAATGTATCTATATCTTGATTAATAAATAAGTATTTTTTCATGATTGTTTCCTCTTTATTATATTGGTAAATATTTTTATTAAAAATAGAAAAATCGAATCATACATAGCATAAAACAATCCGAATAGAATAGGTTCTACAGGAATTGGTGCTCTACTTGATTGATCAATATGATATATCGCTTTTATTCCTTCATTCATAAATTGATATGTGTAAGCAATAACAAAAGCAACAAACATGCCGTAAATCACATTTATTGTCAATCTCATAATGGGATATTTGTTTAATTTAGGTTGAAGCTTAACATCATATGTAACTTTTACATCTAAAAACCTTTGAATAATATAGGTATTAACAACACCAATTCCTAGACCTAAGAAAATAATTTGATTAGATGGATTTTGTAAATTAAGTCCCATTACAAGGAAAAAGTAAATAGCTCCAGCGAACCACCATCTAAATAAAAATTTTAATATAAATTCTTTCAACTGATCTTTATGCATGTTATTCCTCCTATAATGAGTTTGATAAATATAGGTATTTCGGAACTTTATTTATCAATTTATTTTGATCAATTATTTCTTCTATTAAATATTGTTTTCCAAATTTGTTAACAACAAAAACAATAAAATAGATATATATACCTTCATCAAATTCTGTAATCTGTTTATAAGGCCACATTTCTTTTTTTTCAATTTCATAATGAAATAACCAATTAACACATTCTTTTATTTCATTTTTCCAAATATTTATTTGAAATTCATCCAATATTTTACCGTAATCTAATATACCTTTCAAAGCCATAAATGTATAACTTTTAGATTTAGTTCTTCGTATTTCTTGAGGTAATGAACCATCTTTTACAATTTGCTTCAAAACTCGATTTTCTAAAAATTTATCAGCATTACTTTTTAATTCACGAGTTTCGTTTAAAAAGAGATTAATTACTAATAATGCTAAATCATAAAATGTTCCATGATTATTAGTAGAATGATATTCATTTTGACCAATCTCACTGTTAATTAACCAATTTTTAAACTCCTGATGCCAATCTCTTAATGGATGAATAAGGTCATCTTCTATTAAACCAAAAGAATTTAGTAGAGTTAATAGATGTAGCGCGTAAGTAAAGTTAGCAGAATAATCAATAATTCCTTGAGCTCTTCCTAAATCTTTACCGGGAACAAATTGTCCATGCTCCATATTCGGATTCATACGTGTTTTACTATCGATAAACCAATGGATTAAATGTTTTTTTAAAAGCAGATAATATTTTTTTTGATCTGTCAAATAATAAAGCATTCCTGCATGATAGACTAAATATGCTAATCTTCTTAATTTATCTTTATCATATTGATTGCCCATTGGGTTAGCTTGACCGTCTTTTTCAATAAATGGTAAGCCATTTTCTTTAGATGAGTCAGACCAAAAGTAAGTCGCTAAACTGACATAATCATGCATATCTTGTGTAGGTAAATAGTTAGTGGATTTTTTAGTAACCACCGATTCTAATGGTTGTAAAAATAAACATTCCATATCTTTTTCAAATTCATTTAAAGAAGAATCAGATATTGTCTTTTTTAATTTACTTAATTCAGATGGAGAAAAAATATAATAATTATTGACAGGGTCTAATTTAACGATATCAAAATACATATTATACCCCCACAAATAAATAATAAGGAACTTTATTAATGTTTCTCTTAAAATTTATAATTTCTTTACAGTAATATATTTGCCCATATTTTAACGAAGTAATCTCCATAAAATACAAATAAATACATTCATCAAATGTAGTAATTTGTTGATATGGCCATATTTTATTTTTCGCTATTTCATATTGATATAACCATTTGACACAATCTTTAATTTTGGAATTCCATAAAATAAATCCATATTCTTCTGATATTTTAGAAAAATCTAGCATTCCTTTTAAAGCCATAAATGTATAATTTTTGGATTTAGTTCGAATTATCTCCTGAGGTAAAGAACCATCAGAAGCTATCTGTTGATTAATTTTAGTCTCTAAGAAATCATTAACTTGTATTTCAATATCATCTATTTGATTTGTAAAAATTCCTGAAATTAAAATAAGCAAATCATACATTACGCCATGATTATTTTCTGATTTACTTTCTTCTATTCCAATCTCACTATGAAGTAACCAGTCTCTGAATTCAAAGTGCCATGCTTTCATTTCATTTAAAAAATCAATTTCAAGCATTTGATTTTTTGCTAAAATATGAAGCATATGGAGTGCATAGGTGAAATTAGCTGCATAATCAATTATTCCTGATCCTCGACCATCACAAATTCCAGGAATGAATTGACCATGATTCATATTTGGATTCATTTTAGTTTCTTCATTTACAAAAAAATATTGACAATGTTTTTTTATTAATTGATAATATCTTTTATCTTCTGTAATAAAATACAAAATTGCCGCATGATAAACTAAATAAGCTAATTTTCTTAATTTATCTTTATCAAAGTTATCACCTTCAGGATTAGCTTCTCCGTCTTTTCTAATATAAGGTAACCCGTCTTTAGTATCTTTATTAGGCCACCAATAAGTACCAAGGCTATAATAATCATGTTTATTTATAAATTCACCTTTTTTATCCATGACAGTCTCTAAAGGAAAATCAAATAATGTTTCCATGTCTTGTTGAAATCGATTTAATGTCAATTCTGACATATTTTGTTTAATGTGCATTAATTCATCTAAACTAAATAAATAATAATTATTTACTGGATCAAATTTTAACATATCATAATACATAAATTATACTTCCTTTTAATTGATAAATAAATAATAAGGCACTTTATTTAAAATATTGTCAAACTGGATTAATTCATTTACAAAATAATCACTCCCATATATATTTGATGCTTCAATCATAAAATATATATACGTACTTTCATCAAAAAAGGTAATCTGTTGATATGGCCATTTTTCTTTACGAAATATCTCATAATGAAATATCCAATCTATACATGTTTTAATTTCTGGTACCAAAATAAATATGTCATATGCTTCAGCTAATTTTATATAATCCATCATACCTTTTAAAGCCATAAATGAATAGTTCTTTGAACGTGTTCGGACAATTTCTTGTGGTAAAGATCCATCCATTGCGATTTGTTTCAGGATTCTATTTTCTACAAATAATTCAACATTTTTTTGTAAATCATGGGTATCATGAATAAATAAATTAATAATTAATAATGCAAAGTCATAAAAAATACCATGATTGTTTTCCTTATTTTGTTCATCCTTACCAATATCACTCGTTAATAACCATTCTTTAAATGAGGTATGCCATATTATCATACCTTCTAAGAAAGAAGAATCGATTAAATTGAAATTTGCAAGCTTTGTTAAAATATGTAAAGCATAAGCAAAATTTGCTGAATAATCGATAATACCTTCAGCACGACCTGATATGACTCCGGGAATAAATTGACCATAATTTAAATGAGGATTCATTTTAGTATTTTTATCAATGAAGAAGAAATAACAATGTTTTTTCAGTAATTCGTAATATTTCTTATCTTCAGTCAAAAAGTAAAGTAAACCAGCATGATAAACAAGATAAGCTAACCTTTTAAATTTTTGTTTATCATAATTATTTCCTTCTGGATTTACTTCACCATCTCTTCTAATATAAGGTAACCCATCAATTGTATCGGGATTTACCCACCAATAAGAACCTAAGCTGACATAATCGTGTTTATCTATACTTGGTGAATATCCATTTTTATCACAAACGGATACAAATGGATATTCGAACAATGTTTGCATATCTAATTCAAATTGTTTTAATTTTTTTTGACTAATGTTATGTTTTAAATTTAATAATTCGGTATCACTAAAAAGATAATAATTATTTACAGAATCATTTTTAATTATTTCATAATACATGGGGAGTAATCTCCTTAATTAAATATCTTATCAATAATCATTCTATAGAAAAATAGAACAAAGACATAATAACAGATTTTCTTAACATATTTATAAGATGGTGAAATAAATTTATTAACAGGTGAAATAATTTTATTGTATAAAAAATGGCTAACAGGATAAATAAAATATTTATAAGAATAGTGACCAATAGGTCTTAAAATACTAGATTTACTAGAAGGTTTAAATGTTTTTTGAATTAAAGGAAGAAAAATGATAAAGAACTCACTAATAAAATAAGACAATAAGAATAGAACCATTTCACCATAATATAAGATATTTGTTAGATGCCAATCCTTTAAAACAACATTTCTTTTTGTACTACCAAAATCAGGTCTGGTTAATAATTCATTATGAACAGCTGAAAGCAAATAATACCCACAAATGGTAATAATAATAATACCAATGACTAACATAATTTTATTAAATAATCCACCAGTCTTAAATCTCATCGCATTAATGAGAGTAACTATACCGAATAAATTAAATCCAAATAAATATAACCCTGTATATTGATTTATAGTATAAACAATCACATTTATTGGAATTTCAACTAAAGCTAAATTGATTAATACTGCAAATCCAATAATGAGTACTATATATGATTGTTTTTTTCTTGAAAAATGTAAATTTAAAAATACGATAATACCAAATAATAGTCCTATTAAGCTAACAATATATATATTCATTTTTATCCCTCCAATTTAGTTGTTAAATTTATTTGAGTTTCATAATCAAATAAATGAACTTTATCTGTATGGATAGTTAAAAGTAAGCTTTGATTTCTTTTAATAACATGATGAGCTTCTAATTTTAAAATTAGATTTTGTTTGAATAAATCGGTATGAACCATATATTCATTTCCGAGTAATTCGGAATATTCAACAACAAATTCTATTGTATTTTCTTTAATATTGTCATTATCAATATCATAATACGCAAAATTTTCAGGACGAATCCCTAAAACAAGAGGTTTATTTTGGTAATTTTCGACTCTTTTTAAATGTGCAGTTGGTAATTTTATTTTAACTTCTTGTTTTTTATTTTCATCTTTTATGACAAAGTATTCTCCGATTAGTATTCCATTAATAAAATTCATCGGTGGAGTTCCGATAAACCCTCCAACAAACATGTTAGCTGGATTATCATAGATTTCTTTTGGTACGCCAATTTGTTGTATTTCGCCATCTTTCATGACCACTATTCTTGTCGCCATAGTCATAGCTTCAGTTTGATCATGAGTAACATAAACAGTTGTAGCACCTAAATTAGAATGCAATTTTACTAATTCTATTCGCATTTGTTGGCGTAATTTTGCATCTAAATTTGATAATGGTTCATCCATTAAAAAGATTTTAGGATCACGAACAATGGCTCTTCCTAATGCAACACGTTGTTGTTGTCCGCCAGATAATTTTTCTGGTTTTCTATTTAAAAAATCTTTTAACTCCAAAATATTAGCTGCTCTCATAATTTTTTTATGTTTGTATCCACTTTTGAATTTCCGAATTGTTAAACTGAACCCAGTATTTTCATAAACAGTTTGACTTGGATACAATGCGTAATCTTGGAATACCATCGCAATATTTCTATCTTTTGGGGCCTTGTGATTCACTAGTTGATTTTCAATATATAAATTACCAGTTGAAATACCTTCAAGTCCTACAATCATTCTTAACATGGTTGATTTACCGCATCCTGATGGACCAACTAATACAATAAAATCTTTATCTTCAACTACTAAATTAAAATCTTTGACCGCATGGACACCACTAGGGTAAATTTTATTGATATTTTCACATGTCATCTTAACCATAATTGTTCCTCCTAATGTTAACTATTTTTACTTTGCCGAAGATAACTATTTAATCTGACAGATCTAATAGTTCCAACAATACCACTAATAAAAGCTAACGCTCCTGATATAATTAAAAAATACACAACATATTTAATATCCTTTTTAGGTAATGCCGTTATGTAATATTTCTTTAAAATATTGATTTGGACAATTTGAAAAATCCCAAAAACAATAAAATAAATACTCCAACCAAATGAATATTGTTTCGCTCTTGAACTACCAAGAAACGTTAGAAGTGAAATAAATATATTCACTAAAGTAAGAATACCTAGCCTATACGCAGTGTGAAAATTCGTCGTATCCATATATCGCAAAGCTAATATTACATAAAATGTATTAAATAAAATGGCAAGTAAAGCAAAGTTTGATGATAATTTATTTGGTTTATACTTTAAAATTTCCAGTTTTTCTCTATTGATTTCATTCATGATCTTTCACTCCAATCAACTAAACTTCTTCATAAACAGTAAATGTAATTAATATAGCAGAAAGAATTATTAACACAGAAAACGCTAGTAAACCATAGTTAATAAACGCTCCTATTTTATATACAAAATAAGACGGTGTGTAATGCAAATATTTTGCAACTTTGGTAAAATCCAAATTATTATAATCTACTTTAATTTTATTAGTTATCGTCAAAGAATTCATACTCGTTATTAAACCTAAAATTCCTGCAGTTAAAGTGACTACGAAGCTTATAAAGGAATGTTTACCTCTTCTATGTAATTGGATCATTAACAAGAAGACAAAAACAATAAGCATTATTATTGACCAATGGAATAATAAACGATTAGAACTTTGTACCTCTGTATAAAAGTCTTTTAAATTCATTTTTAAGTCTACAGCGTTCGTTGAAAATCCTAAACTATAAAAAAAGAAAACTATAATAAAAAGATAAAATAGAAACGCGGAAAATTGTTGTATTTTTTTCACAATATAGTAGTATATATTTTTTATATTCATATATGTCCCTCCACTTAATTTTCTACTATAAGAATTTTAAAGTACCTTACATATGTAAGATATTTTAAAATTCTTACATATTATTTAATTGTAATGACAGAAAGAAATACTTTCTGTCATTACATTATTTAAGATTTTAATTATTAATTCCCATTTGCTCTATCAAGAGCATCTTGAGTAATTTGAGTTAAAGTTGAAATACCTTGATCATCAAGTGTACTAATATAACCTGCTTGTGATGGAGTTATAATTGTTCCATCATTATAATTAAATCCATATTTAACAATTTGATAAATATTATCAGTAATCCAGGTTTCAGCAGTAACTTGGGTATTAATTACATCATTTTCATCATCTGTATACGGGAATATTGTTGGTGTAATTTCATGTAGAGGGTCTGTTGCACTGTAAGTTGGGATTGTAGTGGTTGAATTTAATAATAATGCCCAACTGTCCAAACCAACTTGACCAGTAGTTTGTAATTCAAAACCTATGTTCTTTTGGTAGCCAATTGGATATTGAGCTCCCATATAATCACGTAAATAATTTGACATATTCCCACCTGAATATAGTTGAGACTGAGAAACTGCCCAATCAGTAAATTTAGGATAATCTACACCATTAATAGTCACTGTTTGTCCTTCAGTCCAGTTAACACCAGGAACTCCGTAATTCTGAACAGTACTACCCATGTCTGAATAAACATAATCCATTAATTTTAATGCAGCAGTAATTGCTTCAGGTGAAGCACTTGTTGATATTGCCCATCCATCAGGTTTGATTGATCTTGAATTGTCAATAAAATATGACCATGAATTTGTTGTATCCCATTTAGCTACTGGAGGTAATACTGATTTGTATAAGAAATCATTTCCATCATACATAGTAGATTTGTCAACAGAATCATTAAATGCTGTTGTAGACCCAATCCAGTCATAAGTCATGAAGCCATTATCATTATTAATTAAATAAGATCTAAAGTCTGTAGCCCCAGCTGGATAAGTGTCAAAGTCTTGAATGATTAATCCTTCTTTATACATATCAGAAATTTTTGAAAGATTACTTGTAAATTCATCACCAGTCCATGCATATTGAATATTTCCATCTGCATCATATGTGAATTTATTTCCATATGTATCTGTACCAAATGCACGTTCACCGAATAAGTTAATTAAACGGATGATTTCTGGTTGATAAGTATTTTTTCTTGCATAATAAATGACGATATTTTTACTAGCATCACCAGTTAATAACGCTGGATTTGTTTTAACACAACGCATTAATGCTACTAATTCATCAGCATCATATGCTGCTTTATCGCCTAAGAATAATTCAGATGGTTTGTCATATACGCCAGCGTATTGAGTATTAATATAATTTTTTAATACTGTACAAGCATTAAGTCCATCTAATTGTCCATTTACTGCAGCAGCGTTTTGTTGAGCTACTACATCATCAGAATTATGTGCTAAATTCTTAGTAATTGATACTCCTGTTTGAGGAGTTACAGTTACATTAGATTCATTGGTAGTATTGTAATATGGTGTATAAGCAACTGTAATTTTAGCTTGTGTATCATATGTTGGATTTGTTGAATCTAATAATTTTTCAACCCAATCCCAACGCATATTCCATGCACGTGCTAAGTTACCTGTTTCAGCAACATATGATAAACCATAAATATGTCCATCAGATGCTCTTAATGAAGATTCAATACCAGGATATTCAGCAAAATAAGCTGATAAATTTGGCATTTGGTCTAAATAGTTGTCAATTGGTACGAAATATCCTTGAGGTCCATATTCTGCAAAATCGGGTAATATAGAATTTCCTCCATAAATATCAGCACCAGCGAAACCAGTAGTTGCCTCTGTTTGCATCATTGCTGTAGCATTTCCACCTGATTGATTAGTGACATCTTCTAATGTAGCATTAACTTGATCAGCCATATATTGGAATACTGGCTTAATGTCACCTTTTTGGATAGTAGAACCGTCTTCCATAGTATACGGTGTATCCTTACTATAAGAAATGAAATTACTACCACTATAATCAAAATTAATTTTCAAAGCAGTAGGTGCACTAGGAAGTGTTGTAGTGATACCAGAACCAGTCGTAGTAATACCACTAGAAGTAGTAGTAGTAGCATTTTTTTTACCACAAGCTGCCAATGTTAATACTAACATTACTGACATTAACATGATAAAATATTTTTTCATATTTTCTCCTCCTAAAGAATTTTTTTTATCTAAATATTAGCTTTTCACTAATAATTAGGACTAACCTTTCACTCCACCAAGATTAACACCTTTAGCAAAGTATTTTTGAATATAAGGGTATACGATTAAAACCGGAATGATTGAGCATACAATCATTGCATAGATAACTGCATCAGGCGCGTAATTATAAGCCCACGGTGCATTCATATTATCGAGTAATGTTTGCGTTTCTTGCATTCTTAATCGTAAATAAACTTGAAGATTTTGGTCTTGGTTTTTATTTAGCAATAACATTGCCCAGAAGAACCCATTCCAACGAGAAATTGCGTAGAACAAGGCTACGGTTGCTAATGCTGCTTTTGACATTGGTAAATATACCTTTGTCAAAATTTGAAACTCATTAGCGCCATCTATACGTGCAGCTTCTTCAATTTCACTAGGAATGTTTGAAAAGAAACTTCTTAATAAGATGATGTTATATGCCTGTACTCCAAAGGCGATTACTAAACCCCAACGGTTATTTACATGCATATTGTAATAATTTATATATAATGGAATCATCCCAGCATTAAACCACATTGAGAACACGATAAAGAAATTTAATTTTCTTCTAAATAATGTTCTGTTTTTAGCTAAGACATACGCACCTGCTACGGAAATAACCATACTCCATAACGTTCCAAATAATGTATAAAACAATGTATTTGAATAAGTGATCCAGAATGTTTTATCCGTTATGATTTCTTTATATGCACCAAAAGTTACCGCTTTTGGAAATAATACAACTTCACCTTTGTTAAATGGTATAATCCCACTTATAGAAGCAGAAATCGAATATACTAATGGATATAAAGCCAATATAGCAAACGCTCCAACGAATACATAAGCTATTATTTTAAATACAATTTCACCTGAACTTAATCTTTCCATTTTACTTCACCTACCATAATGATGTCCTAGTAATTCGTCTACTGATGAAGTTTGCTCCTATTACTAAAGAGAAGCCTATTACAGCATTGAATATATCTGCTGTTGCCCCCATCGTGGTATTCCCTTGTGTGATACCGACACGGTAAACAAACGAACTGATTACATCAGCAGTTTTATAGGTATCCACATTATATAAAAGAATAATTCTTTCATATCCAACTGAAATCATTCTACCAATACGTAAGATAATCATTATAATTAATGTACCTGACATACCAGGAATAATGACATATTTAATTTGTTGTAATTTACTTGCTCCATCTACTTTTACTGCTTCATACAACACAGGAGATATCCCCATGATTGCTGCATAATATACGATTGAGCTATACCCAGCTTCCTTCCAAATTCCTGAAAAAATGTAAAGTGGTCTGAAGTATGCAGGATTATGGATGATATTCATACCAACTGGTATGAGCTGATGACCAATAATATGATGGCCAAAGATTTTAATACCATATAAAAAATCGCTAAAGTGATAGAGTACAGTTGCAATAATACCTACCTTACCGTTTCCTGCATAGACCAAGATGATAATTAAACTCGTCATCGTGACCTCAGAAATAAAGTGAGGTAAATAGACAATTGTTTGCGTTACTTTACGATAAAATTCATGTGTAATCTCATTAAAGAATATGGCTAGTATAATTGGAATCGGAAAACCAAATAATAAACCATATATATTAATCATAAAGGTATTTCTAAATGCTTGCCAAAAAGTTTGTGCATACTGCGCGCTAAATAGCAAATATTTGAAGTAATAGAAACCAGCAAAATCACTTTTACTAACCCCTGAAATAACTTTATAATTTTTAAAGGCAATGAGTAATCCTCCCATTGGTTTATATACCCATAATATATACCAAATGATCATCGGAATGACTAAGACATATAATCGCCAATCTTTAATCATGGTTATTATATTTTTCTTATAGTTTTGATTTAATCTTACAAAAAATATCTTCTTCTTGTTTTCCATCATCAGCCCTCCAAACTCCTAAAATAGTCTTTCATATCAACAAAAATGTCTTTTTTGTTTTTAAGAAGAAATACAATAATTAATGATATAACAATACTTAAAGAATTATTAGTTAAATAGTATATAAGTCCAGCTATAAATGAATCACCGTAAATAACATTGATGATTCCTTTTCCAACTGCAACTGCTAAATAGCCCAACAAAACATATAGATACAATTGATAAATATGTTTTGTAATATTGTCATTACGAAAGATATTCGTAAATATCAATAAAAATATAATAAATAAAGTGGCTACAGGATAAGATAGAATCGCTTTTAATAATTGATCTTGATTTAAAAACACCATTGATGTACTTGATATAATTCCCACGATTATACCAGCTAATCTCCATCTAATTAATGCTATAAGAGTAATTAAAACAGAGAAACTAATATAAATTCCTGCTTGAGGAAATGGTTTTAATAAAAATACACCTGCTATTTCACTTGCTGTTGCCAAAATGGTAAGTAAAAATAAATCAAAGAACATATATCTATTAATTAAATTCATTTGAACACCTCTTAGCATGTATTATTAACGTTGAACTCTACCTGATGCATCTCCACTTACTAATTTATTTACTTCTTCTTCTAAAACTAAATTGGAGTCTCCTGGAATGGTATGTTTTAATGCACTTGCAGCAACTGCATATTCTAATGCATCTTTCATATCACTTTTAGTTAATAGACCATGAATTAAGCCGGCTGAGAATGAATCTCCTCCACCCACACGATCAACTATTCTAATTTCATAATTTTTTGAATGGTAAAATTCATTACCGTCATAAATTAATGCACTCCAACCATTATCACTTGCTGAATGGCTTTCACGTAAAGTAGTACATACATATTTGAAATTAAATTTATCTTTCATTTGTTTAAAGATTTCTTTATAACCATCAAGTTCTAATTCACCTTTAGTTACATCAGTATTTCCAGGTTTAAATCCTAAGCATGTTTCAGCATCTTCTTCATTGCCTATACAAACATCGCAATATTGCATTAATTTTGTCATTACTTCTTGAGCAACTTGTGGTGTCCATAATTTTTTTCGATAGTTTAGGTCAACTGAAACAGTCACATTATGTCTTTTTGCAGCTTTTAATGCTTCTTCTATTAATACAATAGCTTTGCCCCCAAGAGCTGGAGTTATTCCACTCCAATGGAACCAAGTAGCACCTTCAAATATCTCATCAAAATTAAAATCATTTAATTCGGCTTCTGATATTGCTGAATTTGCTCTATCATAAATAACTTTAGAAGCTCTCATACTGGCTCCTGTTTCTAAAAAATAAATACCTATTCTTTCACCACCACGCGCAATGTAATCTGTATTTACACCATAGCGTCGCAAATGATTTAATGCACTTTGCCCGATTTCATGCTTGGGTAATTTTGTTACGTAATAAGCATCATGTCCATAATTAGCTAATGACACAGCCACGTTGGCTTCTCCACCACCGTAGATAGCATCAAATTTTTCTGTTTGTACAAATTTGTAGTATCCTGGTGTAGCTAATCTCAACATAATTTCACCCATTGTAACGATTTTAGCCATATTTATCACTCCTAAATCAATATTATTAATAAGGGAATTCACAGGAGGAGTTATTCTCCTATGAATTAAGTAAAAGGAAAATATCCTATGAAAAAAATTGGTAAGCGCTTTCTATTGTTGTTTTTTAAAAATTCGCATTGTAAGCAATGCAAACTTTTAAAAAGTAACATGGCAAACTACTTTTTTCGGATATTCGAATGATGTTCGGAACTCCTATTAAGAGTTTACAATAATTTAAATAAAAAGTCAATTGATTTTACTAAAAAAATGTTTTTTTTGAAAGGGCTTCATTAATATTCATTCTATATCAACCACTATAAAATTACTAGTCATAATTCACTATTGTCAAAAATTACATTATCGGTTAAAATTGATATGACAGTATAATTTGTATACAAAAGAAAAAAATATAAACAGTAATAGAAACGAGGTATTTAATGTGAAATTTCATCATTTAGTAGAACATGTTGTCCAACAGAAAAAACAAAAGAATTTAAGCAAAGGAAAAGGTGCTCACTTATTTTGGTGGCAATTGTTATTTATAGGTATTGGTTCAATAGTTGGCGCCGGATTCTTTTTAGGAACAGGGTTATCAATAAAAACTGCTGGTCCTTCAATTCTAGTTGGTTATTTAATAGCTGGTATAACAGCTTATTTCGTATTTAGTGCATTAGCTGAAATGTCAGTTTATGATCCTCAAGAAGGATCTTTTAGAGCTTATGCAAAAAAAGCATTTGGACATTCTCTAGGGTTTGCATCAGGCTGGATGTATTGGATATCTGGTATATTAATAATGTCTAGCGAAATTGTCGCATTATCAACTTTTACGAGATTTTGGCCGCTTTTTTCTAATGTGCCTTTATGGGTTCTTTCTCTTATTTATGCATTATTAGGTTTAAGTATTATCTTAAAAGGTGTTAGTGATTTTGGTAAAGTTGAATCATTTTTTGCTACTATTAAATTATCAACTTTAGTCATTTTTATCATTTTCGGAGTTTTATTCCTTTCAGGTTTAATCAAAGCTCCTCAAGAAACTAACTACGCCCCAGGTGTTGTTTTTTCTAACTTTTTTCCAAAAGGATTCAGCGGATTTTGGGCGGCATTAATTTTTATTTTCTTCTCATTTGGAGGAATAGCTGTTGTAGGAGTCGCATCAAGTGAAATAAAAAACAAGGAAAATATTCCAAAGACCGGTAAATTTTTATTAACTATATTATTAACAGTTTATTTATTATCTTTATATTCAGTTTTAAAGATAGTTTCATATACAAAAATTACTGCACATGAAAGTCCATTTGTTACCGCATTAACGTCATTTAAAATCCCCTACATTGATTCGATTTTTAATATAATCATTATTACCGCAGCCTTTTCAACTATGGTTGGTGCTTTATTCTCCATAACTAATATCTTACTTGCATTATCAGATGATAAGGATGCGCCACAAATGCTTGGAATAAAAAATGAACGAGGAGTACCGACACGCGCCTTAATCTTATCAGCTATGGGTGTTGGAGTATCAATCATATTATCTAGTATTTTACCATCCATATATGAATATATAACAACTGCGGCAGGAATCATGTTGATTTTAAATTGGGTTATCATCTTGTTATCTCATTTAAGATTACACAAAGAATATCTCAACGCTAATTTATTTAAAATTCATAAATATCATATGTTTGGTTATCCTTATACTAGTTATATAGCAATATTCTTTATCATATTTACGATTTCGGGTGCCGCTATCAATCCTACCCAAAGATATAGTCTATTCGTGACTGCTGGCTTAGTTCTTTTAGTATTCTTAAGTTATTTAATACATATCCATACTACTAAACAAATGATAATACAAGAAAAAGTAAAGGATGAGAAATAAAATTCTAGATAGAAAAAGATACTACATTTAAATGTCGTATCTTTTTTTTGTATACTATCCTAAGTGTCTTCAAGCAAAAACTTATAATTAATAACTTTATAAATTTTCTTTATCCAAACATATATTAAATAGAACTAGATAGATTAAAATGGATTTTGATATTACAATATTTATCTTCAGTTAATCAATGATAGCAAACTATCCTTTTGTTTTTTTCGTAAATTCATAAATAGCAATCCCACAGGCTATAGATAAATTTAATGAATCGATTGTATTATGATGGGGAATTACAACACTAGTTCCTAGGTTTTCAAATGATGCATCTAATCCTTTTGCTTCATTTCCAAAAGTTAAAGTATATGGACGATTTGAACTAGGTAATACATCCTGTATTGTAACCATAGCATTTAACATAAACGGATATATATCATGATTAGAATATTTTGAAAAATAATCTTCAAAAGTATCAAAATACTGAAAGGAGATACTAAAAATAGCTCCCATGGATGCTCGTACTGTTTTCGGGTCAAAAATGTCAACAGCGGGTTTTATGATTGCTAATTGATTGATACCAAAGCCCAAACTCGTTCTTATAATAGTTCCAAGATTTCCAGAATCACTTGGATTAACTAAAGCAATATGATTTTCTTCTAAATCCAGTTCATCCTCATATTTTTGAAAAATCCCAATTGTATAACAATTGTCTTTAGGCGATAATATTTCTATAAGTTTATCATTTACCTCATACATAACTTGATATTGTTCACATAATTTTATAATTTTGTCTACTCCATCTGATTCTAGAGATTTTGAGTGAATTAAAATATTCAATACATGTGCCTGTTTATTCATTAATAACTCAATTGTCAAAAATATTCCTAATGTATAAGAATAATCTAAATCCTTTTTATAAGTTCTAAATTTATTTGCCATATTGTACCTCCAATAATGCTTCTATTTATTATAACATTATCAGTATTACCAAACAATAACTTATTATTAAACATATAGAATGCATACTTTTCGTGTGCATCCTTAAAATATGGACATTAAAATCAATTGTTTTTTAAAAATATAAAGCGTAAGAACCTATCTTACGCTTTATATATATCATATTAGGATTGATACATTGATGTAATATCTAATAAATGAAGACTGAGCAAACAATTAATTAAAGATATTTTCGCTAATTTCGCACTACAGAGACAAAAGATTTATTTTTCTTTCTGAATTATGAATTCCACTCCGTTTGAAACATTTCTTACAAATATATGATACCCAAACATAATTACGATTTTATAAGTAATAGCGAGTCCTAAGCCAAAATTACTTTTTGTTCCAACCCCATAGGGTTCAAATAATTTACTCATTGTTAAATCATCTATAGTTTCTCCATCATTAAATATGATAATTTCATCATCATGATAATGAATATTTATTTGCGTATGCGCAAATCGAGTCATGTTATCAACTATATTTTCTATAGCGACACGCCATTCATCAAAAGTACCGCTTAACAATTTCTGAGAAGTAATCTCTAAATTAAATTTAATATTTGGGAAGCTATTTTTAAAAGAAGCAATAACGGTATTCAAGACTTTATCAATATCCACTTCAGAAAAATGACGCTTTTCTAAGCTCAATTGTTCGATTTTATTAATATAAAGTAAACTTCGTACTTTTTTCTCTAACCGCTTTGCTTCCTCCATAATAGAATCAATAAATTCAGGTAGTTCTTTATCTTCTACATACCCATCAATAATAGATTGTGTATAACCTTCAATTATCATAATTGGTGTTTTTAAGTCATGAGAAATGTTCTGAAACATTTCTCTTTGTGTTTTGTCCTGAGATTTCAAATGTTCACGCATCTCTTCTAATGCAAATTGTATATCTCCTATTTCATCTTTTCTAGTGACAGATATTTCATCATCCCAATTATCTCTTGCGATACTTTTTATTTTTTTACTAATTAGAATTAGTGGTTTTGTAATACTATTTGCTAGAACAATAGCAACTATTAAAGATAGAAATACGACTATTAATATGATAATCAATAATTGATGGTCTAATGTTGAAATATAATAATTCACATATGAAGCATAGACATATGAAATTAAAGCAGTGTTTGGATTCTTTTTTACAACATAATAAATAGTTGTATTACCAGATTGATAAACGTATCGTTGTGATGATTCTGTTTGAGAGATGGTGTTATTAAGAGATTGATTTAGAAAATCAGGATTTATTTGTTTGTAATTATTAGGCAACACCAGATTATCACCTACAATAAGCAGCGGAAAATAATTCACTTCATCAGGGTCAACTGGCATCATCTCTGTATCATTACTACTTTGGCCAGCTTGCGTTCGTTCAATTGTTTTATAGGATTCTTCTAAGAAAAAGTTTTTTAAACCTAAAGGTAAAAATATGAGTAATAAAGATGATAATATTGCTATAACTAATAAAATTTTAATGGCAACATTATACCTTAATGAGTGCCATTTCTTAAAATTAAATTTTTTCATACTAAGCGATATCCATAGGCATATATTGATTCAAGTTTTAAATCAGGACATTTTTTCTTTAATCTTCTCACTAAATCATCTACTACTCGATCACTACCAAAAAAGTCTATACCCCATACTTGATTTAATATTTGTTCACGTGTTAAAGATTTATTCATATTCGTAATGACAAGTACTAATAAATCAAATTCTTTCGTTGTCAACTTAATTTCCTCGTCATTTGAAAACACCACACGTTTATCTATGTCAATTTTATATCCTTCATATATAATATATTCTCTTTGTATACTTCCATATACTCGTTTAATAATATTATTACATCTCAACACTAATTCTTGGGGTAAGAAAGGTTTTGAGATATAATCATCACTTCCTAGTTGCAATCCTAATAAACGGTCAATGTCAGAATCTCTAGCACTCATAAAGATAACGGGAATATCCTTGTTTACTGCTTTAATTTGTTTGATTAATTCGTACCCATCTATATCTGGTAACATAATATCAAGAACCCATACATGAGGTGTGTCATTTATTTTTAACATTGCATCAGAGCCCTTCAAAAATGAAGTGACAAAATAGCCTTCTCTTTCTAAATAATTTTTTAATAAACTATTTAATTTTTTTTCATCTTCAACTAGATAAATTGAATAATTCATTTTTACCACCTAATTTCTTATTTAGTCGATTTACTAATTATATCATATAGTATTTAATAATTTCATTATTCACTCAAATATACTTAAAAATATGTTTAAATTATGTAAAATTATGTGATTAGTCTAATATTGTTTTTAAATCATCATATTTCCTAATACTATTATTGAGGTGATTAAGATGATGAAAAGAATAACAGTTTCATTTATCGCAATTTCGTGTAGTCTCTTTTTTTCTCAAAATATAGTTAGTGCTAATGCATTGACGCCAGTCGTTCAAACCACAACTCAACAAAAAGTCAAATTAACCGAGGAACAAAGACAATTGCTTCACCAAAAGAAGGAAGAATTAAAAGCTAAATATTTTCAAAATTGGCAAGGAATGACAACTGAAGAGAAAAAAATCGCTATGATGGATTATAAAACGGAATTACAACAATATTGCAAAGATAAACTTGGTATTGCTTGTGATGGTATACCCAAACGAGACCATCATCATAATTTTAAAAGATTTTTACCATAAGTTTAGGATAATGGCTTATTTAGCCATTATTTTTTTGTATTTTCTAAAACACTTTAAAGTTTCCTAAACTTATATTGGTATAATTAGTCATTAGAGGGAATCAATTAGAAATATATTATAATTTAATTGATTTTTATGTTTTCTATAATTTCAAAAGTCTGCCAAAATTAACTAAATTCCAATAATTGGTTTAAAGGAATTTTTGAAGGTATTTAACCACTCGCTTTGGCACTAATAATATAATATCTATTTGACATTAAAGTCAATTAAATACGAATGATTTAATAGATTATAATGTCATTCAAGTATTATTTTATCATGAATTAGAGATTTTAATACGATTACTTAGATAGGAACAATAAATATAATGAGTACCTGCAGTGACTTTTTACAGAACATTTAAATGTGAAGATACAATTTCAGAAAATTTCATCGATTAATGTCAAAAAGGATTGTCATATAGAAATTAACAATCCCTTTTTTATATCTATTGATTAATTTCATTCAAATTTTTAATCTTTTTAGACCCAATTACAGAATATTGTATAAACGCTAAAATTGAAAATGATATAGCGATGAGAAAGACATAATAACTATATTTGTATTGAAGTGCAACTGATAAGACCGCAATATAGAATATTATCGTTGCTACCTTACCGAATGCATTGGCAGGAATAACCATTTTTCCCTTTTTGGTATATAGGACGATACCACCAAAAATCATCGATAATTCCTTGACTCCATAAATTACAATAAACCATACCGGAATAAGTCCATCGATTGTTAAACATGAAAGTACAGTTAACTGCATTAATTTATCAGCAAGTGGGTCCATCGCTTGGCCCCATTTTGTTATTAAATTAAATTTTCGAGCTATGTATCCATCTAAAACATCTGTAATCCCGGCTAAAACAAAAATAATACTTGCCATTATTAAATGATTATGTACATGAGAAAAAAAGATAAGGATAAAGAAAGGTATTAAAAATAGACGGATGATGGTCAAAGCATTCGGGATATTCATTATTCCACCTCTTATTCTTTTTACTAGTATATTCAATCATTACATATTCATTATAAATATGGCCAAATTATTAAAAACAAAAAATTGAATGAGTTGATTCATTCATTATTTATGATAATATTTTATTATTAATTAATGATTAAGTCAATTAAATTACATAATACAATGATTTAGATAATCCTCGGTGGTTTTTCATATATAGTCGATTAGTATAATAGAATTTCATGAACCTGACTTGTCAATATTTAAACTTAGGAAACTCTCTTTCAAAATTAAAAAGGCCATTAAATGTTGACTTTAATCATAAAGCCACATTTTATAATGGTGATGAATAAATACTTTTAAAAATAGTTTTTCTAGTTTAAGTTTTGGTTTTCATTTCGTAAACTTCTACTATCTAATAATCTGGATACTTTATCATTTTTACACTCTGAATTATTTATCATACATATCTTACTTTGTTTATTTTCTTTACTATTAAAATTTATTTTTCACAAAATTTTTGACAAACAGGCTAAACTCCAAAAAGAAAGTGAAAGTCATCATAACTTTCACTAATACATCTTATATAATTTCTAACTCTTTACCTACTTTTTCAATAATGTTAATTGCTTTATCTAATTGTTCAGTTGTATGGCTCGCTGAAATCATGCATCGTACCCTACCACTACCTTTAGCTACTGTAGGAAAGATTATACCTGAAACATATACACCATTCTCTAATAAGGTACGAGAGAAATCCATGGTTTTTTTCTCATCTCCGATAATAATTGGTGTAATTGGTGTTTCGCTTTTCCCAATATTATAACCTAGTTTTGCTAATTTATCTTTAAAGTAATGAGCATTACTCCATAACCTATCGGTATATTCACTTGATTCCATTAACATTGTCACAGATTCAATAATCGCGCCTACAGCTGCTGGTGGTAATGCAGTTGAGAAAAGAATAGGGCGTCCTCTATGAAGTAACCATTCTTTCATCACTTGTCTTCCGGCAACATATCCTCCGATAACTCCAATAGCTTTTGATAAAGTACCGATTGAAAAATCGACTTTCCCATGCAAACCAAAATGATCAACGGTTCCGCGGCCATTTTCTCCTAAAACACCTGACCCATGGGCATCATCAACATATGTTAAACAGTCGTATTTTTCTGCTAGTTCAACCATTTCAGGCAGTTTCGCAATATCTCCATCCATGGAAAAAACTCCATCAGTAATGATTAGGACTGTTTTATATTGATTTCTTTTCTCTTTTAATATTCTCTCTAAGTCTACCATATTACTATGTTTAAAAACTGCCTTATCTGCTTTTGATAACCGAACGCCATCGATTATAGAGGCATGATTTAGTTCATCAGAAATAATCAAATCACCCTTATCAGTGATTGCTTGAATTGTTCCTGCATTACAAGCAAATCCTGATTGAAATACAACAACAGCCTCTTCACGTTTAAATTTTGCTAAAACTACCTCTAATTGTTCGTGAATATCCATGTTTCCAACTATAGTTCGAACAGCTCCTGCTCCTGCTCCATATTTCTCAACGGCTGCAATGGCAGCCTTTTTTACTCTTTCGTGATTTGCTAGGCCTAAATAATTGTTAGAAGACAAATTAATGACTTCTTTACCATTTAATTCAATAACAGCATCACAAGGACCTGAATTAACAGGCAGTTTGCGATACACACCAGTATCTTTTAATTCTTGAATTTTTTCTTTTAAATAGTTTAATTCATGCACGTTACTCATCAGAAATATTTCTCTCCTTTTTCATGGTATTAAAGCGATTTTTCCACTATTACCACTTTTCATGATTTCCATAGCTTGCTCAACATCCTCAAGTTTGAAAGTATGTGTCACAATTTTATCTAAATCTAATCGTTTGATTAAACCTTTAACTTGGTGCCAAGTATCAAACATAATGCGCCCTGTTACACCATAAATTGTAATGCCTTTAAAAACAACATCATTAGTTAAATCAATTTCAATATTCTTACTTGGAATTCCTAGCATACTAAGTTTTCCACCTAATTTAATATATTTAAAAGCTTGCTCAATAGCGTTTTTGTTTCCTGAGAATTCACCAATTACATCAACACCTAATCCATCGGTTTCGTCTAAGACACGTTTGATCACATCTTCCTCTAATGGATTAATGATGACATCAGCACCTAATTCTTTAGCTAAATTTCGTCTATATTCATTTACTTCAATCGCAATAATCTTTGCTGCACCAACGGCTTTTGCTACATTAACTGCCATTAAACCGATAGGACCACAACCAACAACAGCTACTGTTCTACCGATAATATCAAAATGCAGGATTGTATGAACTGCATTTCCTAAAGGTTCTTGAACACTTAAATATCTTGGATCAACTGTGGGATCATTAATGAGGCAATTTTTTGCGGGAATCTTAACATATTCTGCAAAACTACCATCTGTATCGACTCCAATGATTTTTGTATTTTGACAGATGTGCCCTTTTCCAGAACGGCAAAATTCGCATTCACCACATACAATATGTGTTTCAGCGGAAACAATATCACCTATTTTAACTCTCGAGACATTTTCGCCGATTTTTATCACTCTACCGGCAAATTCATGACCCATCGTTACCGGTGGTTTAATACGTTTTTGACTCCATTCATCCCAACTATAAATATGATAATCGGTTCCACAAATGGCTGTTGCTAATACTTTTACAAGTACTTCATCACTATTTAACTGATCAGGAATTTTCTTAGTTGTCAATTTAAGACCCACACCTGGTTTTTCCTTAATCGCAACTAACATTTCGTCCAAATTTGCTACCAAAATATAGCCCCCTTTTAAAAATGTAAGCATTATCATTATTATTATAACACATATCTTAGTATTTGGTATAAAAAGTGAAAAATATTTCTAATTGATTTAATATTTAATAATTTCCTATATATTATTAGTTTTTTTAAAAAAAATTTAAAGAATATATAAACTAAACATCCAAAGAAACACTATGATTTTAAAAGATTATCCGGGTGTTTGACAGTTGAATAAATATATAAAATCTTAAAGTCCTTTATATGAGGGCTTTTTTTATATGTAAATTTGTCAATTTTTAAATATTTATATTGACGTACTTTGTCGTACCTGGTATAATATAGATAATGAGGTGGATTATATATGAGATTAAAAATTACTGAATCTAAAAATTCAAAATCACTTTATGTTATTAAATCTTTTAGAGATAATGGGAAAAATACTTCTAAGATTGTTGAAAAACTTGGAACATATGATGAATTATTAAAAAAATTAAATGGACAAGATCCTATTGAATGGGCTAATAAATATATTGAAGAACTTAATAAGAAAGATAAAGAAGATAAACGGAAAATTATGGTTCAATATTCTCCTAGTAAGATAATTGATAAAAGATGAACAACATTCTTTAATGGTGGTTATCTATTTCTTCAAAAAATATATTATGAACTTGAACTTCATAAAATTGTAAAGAAATATCACATAAGTATAAGTTTGATTTTGACTTAAATTCTATTCTTTCTAGATTGGTTTATAGTAGAATTATTTATCCTTCTTCAAAACTTGCAACTTATCAACTTTCATCAAAGTTTATTGAACAACCCAATTTTGAATTACATCAAATATATCGAGCACTTGAAATTATCGCAAAGGAAAATGATTTTATACAATCTTCTTTATACAATAATAGTTTAAAAGTTTCAAAAAGAAATACTAGTGTACTTTATTATGATTGTACTAATTATTTTTTTGAAATTGAACAAGAAGATGGGAATAAACAATATGGTCCTTCTAAAGAACATAGACCAAATCCAATTGTTCAAATGGGTTTATTTATGGATGGAGACGGTATTCCTCTTGCTTTTAATATTAATAAAGGAAATAAAAATGAACAACTAACGTTAAAACCATTAGAGAAAAAGATTATTATCTGATTTTAATCTTTCTAAATTTATTGTTTGTACTGATGCAGGGCTTAGCTTCTGAAGATAACAGAAAATTTAACGATAAAAATGGCCGTGCATTTATTACGACTCAATCCATAAAAAAATTAAAAGAATTTCTTAAAAATTGGGCACTTGACCCTAGTGGATGGCATCTTCCAAATGATGACAACACTTATGATATTTCTAATCTTGATGATGAAAAGGATAAAAATAAAACTTTTTATAAAGAACGATGGATTAAAGAAAATGACCTAGAACAGAGACTAATTGTAACATACTCTATCAAATATAGAGATTACCAACGTAATATCCGTAATTCGCAAATACAACGTGCACAAAAATTAATAGATAGTAATCCTAAAAAGATTGGGAAACCATCATCAAAATGATTATAAAAGATTTATTGAAACGAAAAATTTTACTCCTGATGGTGAAGTTGCTGAAAAAGAAAATATACAGTATTAATACAGAACTAATTTTAAAAGAAGAATCATTTGATGGATTTTATGCTGTATGTACAAATCTAGAAGATAATGTTTCTGAAATAATCAAAGTAAATCATAGACGATGGGAAATTGAAGAATGTTTTAGAATCTTAAAAAGTGAATTTAAAGCTACGACCAGTATATTTAAGAAACGATGATAGAATAGAAGCTCATTTTACAACTTGTTTTATATCATTAATCATCTATAGGTTACTTGAAAAGAAACTTGGTGAAAAATATACATGTAATGAAATCATTAAAGAATTAAGAGATATGAATTTCTATGAAATTAAAGGTGAGGGATATATTCCTACTTATACAAGAACTGAATTTCACAGATGATTTACATAAGGTTTTGGATTTAGAACAGATTATCAGATATTAACAACACAAAATATGAAAAAAATTTTAAAAGATACAAAAAAATAAAAAAAGTACGCACTTTTATAAAAATTACAAAAGCTTGAAAGCCTTAGTATATAAGGGGTTTCAAGCTTTTTATGTTCTTTAACTGTCAAATACAGGATTATAACACATATCTTAGTATTTGGTATAAAAAGTGAAAAATATTTCTAATTGATTTAATATTTAATAATTTCCTATATATTATTAGTTTTTTTAAAAAAAATTTAAAGAATATATAAACTAAACATCCAAAGAAACACTATGATTTTAAAAGATTATCCAAGTCATTCGTCTATTGAAAATACATTTAAAATAAAATATCCATATATTGATCATACTTACTTATTATATATCTAAATTAATCACCATCTATACATAAGGGGATTCAAATTATAGTAAAATGAAAGGAGTTATCTCGAATAATTAAAACGCTTACACAATTTAATTCGTTTTAACTTCGATTTTTCTATTATATTTTTGACTTAATTTTGACCATTTGAATCTTCCATATAATGAGCTTACAAGATATGAATTCCACATCGTTATCATTAAAATGGCATTTCCTATTTCGATTCGCCCCGTACTCTTAGATAGTACAAAAGTCCACATCGCAACACATACGACATCAATACTTATCCATAAAATCCACTGTTCTTGATATCTTTTAACTAGTAAAATCATGGCGATAATAGATAACACTGTTGATGTAGCATCAAAAAAAGGTGAAGGATTTTGTGTAATCGCAAATTGATCCAAGAAATGAAAGGATTTTAAAGATTTAAGAAAAAATCCGTAAAAAATTACTACAATGATAATTGAAGTTATCCCTACATATTTTTCTCTACGAGTTAATATTTTTGTCGTAATACTCTTTTCTATATTTTTATCCTTATCTTTTACCCATAAATACCAACCGATAAAATTCATTGGTAAAAAAAATCCCCAATTTAACATCACTTCTCCCATTAAACCATATCCATAAGTAATATATCCATATAAAAAGACATTAATAATCCCAAAATAATAATTTGCTATTTTCCCTTTTGCTGTCAAAAACATACACCATAATCCTGTAACAACTGAAATTAGTCCTATTAATGTATCTTCACAAATTAAAGATAAGATAATCATTGTGGCAGTAGAAATAAATATCCATAATTTTTCAAATGTTGTCCAGTCTTTAAATATTTTCATATAACAACCTCATTTAGTACACGGTATATTTATTATAGTATCTATCCAATTTAATGTAAATAAAAAAAGAGCCGACTCTTTATATATTCACTAGGAATCATAATGAGCCAACACCTTACTAATTTTTAATGATAAAATCTTTGCCACTTTATACTCATTTATCTCTAAGGATGGAACATGAATTTACGTACTATATCCTATACTGTAATGGTAAAGAAGAAAAAACTTGTATCATTCCAAATAATGTAACGTGAATTGTTCTTAACCAATTTTATATAATTATATTACTATTTCTTCTTCTACACATCAAAGTATTTTACATTAGTTATGTCGATTAAATATATTACAATTAATAAAAAAAAGAGCTTATCCTTTTCATAAGATAAGCCCTTAAATTTATTTATTCTAACAAACCACGTAAAGCTTCTAACATCACTTCAGTTAAAGTAGGATGTGCATGAATAATATTCACTGCATCGCTAATTTTAATCTTTTGCTCTATTAAAATGGTGGCTTCTTGTATGAGTGTAGATGCTTGCACACCAATGATGTGAGCTCCGACTAAGACATCGTCATGACTCACTAACTTGACAAAACCTTCATCTTCGCCCATTGAAAGTGCCTTACCATTCGCTCTAAACATGAATTTATTAACAGATATTTCATCAAATTTAGTTTTAGCTTCTTCCTCTGTTAGTCCAACAGAGGCAATTTCAGGGAAAGTGAATACACAAGCTGGTATTACTTTAAAATTAGTTGTGTTTTCTCTATCTAAAATATGATCTAATGCTTTATAACTTTGATAAGTAGCAACATGTGCTAACATAGTTCTTCCTGTCACATCACCTACTGCATAAATATGAGGAAGACTTGTTTGCATATATTCATTGACAATGATACCTGCTTTATCATACATGACATCGATAGATTCAAGATTTAATTGATCGTAAAAAGCCATTCTACCAGTAGCCATTAAAACAAATTCAGCATCTGAAGAGAATTCTTTTCCTTTTTTAGTTTTCCCAGAAACAGTCAATGAATCTTCAGTTTTTTCGATTTTTTCTACTAAAGCATCTAAAGTTACTTCAATACCTAATTTTTTAAGATAAATTTTTAATCTAGATGAGATATCTTTATCTAAGACAGGGATCAAGCGGTCAAAATATTCATAAATGACCACTTCACATCCTAATGCATTAAAGATGGTTGCCATTTCTACACCAATGACACCCCCACCAATAATGACTAGTTTTTTAGGAACAGCTGCAATATCAAGCATTTCTTTACTAGTCACAACGTTTTCTAAGTTATAACCTTCAATAGGTATAATTTTTTCTTTAGAACCAGTAGCGATGATAAAGTGCTCTGCTTCAATCTCAATCGTCTCATCAGTACATACAACTTGAACTTTATTTTCCGAAACAAATGATGCATATCCTTGAATGATTTCCACATTTGCTTTGGTTAACATTTGTTTGATATTATTCTTTAATTGTGCAACTACCGAATTTTTACGATTTTGAACGACATTGAAATCAAATGTAAATTGAACATCTTGAATTCCAAAAGCATCAGCATGTTTTACCAAATGCATAACCTCAGCATTTTTATACAATGCCTTAGTTGGAATACATCCATGGTTTAAACAGGTGCCTCCGATTTCATCTTTTTCTATTAATGCAACGTTTAATCCAGATAAGGCTGCCTTAACAGCTACCTCATAGCCCCCTGGTCCTGCACCTATGATGACTAAATCTTTAGTTATTATTTTCATCTTTTTGATATCTTAAAATAGGATTTCTGGCAGCAGTTACTTCATCTAAACGACGAACTGGTGTATTATATGGGGCATGTTTTAAATATTCTGGGTCATCTTTTGCTAATTGTGCAATTTTTTTCATAATTATAATAAATTCATTTAACATTTCAATACTTTCTGTTTCAGTTGGTTCTATCATGATTGCTTGTTCAACAATCAGTGGGAAATAAATAGTTGGTGCATGATAACCATAATCTAATAATGCTTTCGCAATATCAAGTGCTGTTACACCAGTTGATTTATCAATTAATCCACTTAAGACAAACTCATGTTTACAGATGTTTTCAATTGGTAACAGATAATCTTCCTTAAGTATTTTTTGTAAATAATTTGCATTTAAAACAGCCATTTCACTCGCATGTCTTAAGCCTTCTTTACCCATTGTTAAAATATAGGTATAGGCTTTTACCATGACTCCAAAATTACCAAAGAAATTACCTACCCTACCAATTGAATCTTCTAAATCATTATTAATGCTGTATTTATTGTTTTGATAAACAATTTCAGGTTTCGGTAAGAAAGGAATTAGTTTTTCACAAACTCCAACTGGTCCGCTTCCAGGGCCACCGCCTCCATGAGGTGTTGAAAAGGTTTTATGTAAATTCAAGTGAATGATGTCAAATCCCATATCTCCAGGACGTGCTTTACCCATGATTGCGTTTAAATTAGCACCATCATAGTACAATAATCCTCCTGCTTCATGAACAAGTTTAGTTATTTCAAAGATATCTTTCTCAAAAATACCAAGTGTGTTTGGATTCGTTAGCATAATACCTGCTATTTCATCATTTAATGCTGCCTTAAGAGCTTCAATATTAACAGTCCCATTATCATTTGATTTCACTTGTACAACATCAAATCCTGCTACAGAAGCACTTGCAGGGTTCGTTCCATGTGCTGAATCAGGTACAATTACTTTTTTACGTTTGAAATCTTTATTTTTTTCATGAAAAGCTTTCATAATCATTAAGCCAGTTAATTCACCATGAGCTCCCGCAAATGGACTTAACGATACTTTAGCCATTCCCGTTATTTCAGATAAATTATCACTTAATTCATACATTAATTGAAGTGCACCTTGAACTGTGGCTTCATCTTGAAAAGGATGAATATCATTAAATAATGGAGCCATATCTTCATTGATTTTAGGATTATACTTCATTGTACAAGATCCTAATGGATAGAAACCTGTATCAACTCCATAATTTTTATTAGATATATTCACATAATGACGCATGATATCATTTTCACTAACTTCTGGTAAGGTGTTTTCATTTTGTCGCAATAATTCATTAGGAATGACATTATTTGCCATTTTTACATCAAGAGGAGGAAGTGAATAACCTTTACGATTTTGTTTTGATAATTCAAATATTAATTTATCATAATTTCTCATTATTTTAATCCTCCTAATACCTGTACTAAAAGATCAATTTCAGCTTTAGTACGTTTTTCAGTGACACAGAATAAAATATGATTTTGATATTTATTATCGAATTCGCCTAAATGAAGACCAGCAATAATGCCCTTATTTAATAAAGCTTCTTTAATCACTTGGTAATCAACATTCGATTTAACCACAAACTCATTAAAAAATGGTGTATTAAAGACCACTTCAAATTGAGGAAGTGATGTAATCTCTTGATAAGCATAATGTGCTTTTTGAACATTTTGTTCGCATACTTCAACAACCCCAGCTTTTCCCATGGTTGCCATATAAACAGTTGCTACTAATGCATTTAAAGATTGATTTGAACAAATGTTAGAATTTGCTTTTTCACGGCGTATATGTTGCTCACGGGCCTGTAAAGTTAACACAAAAGCTCTTTTTCCATCTATATCAGTCGTTTGACCAACAATTCGACCTGGAATTTTACGCATATAGGCTTTTGTTGTACAAATAAAGCCTAAATAAGGTCCACCAAAACTTAATGGTATCCCTAAAGTTTGCGCTTCCCCACAAGCAATATCAGCACCTATTTCACCAGGTGTTTTCAATAACGCTAAACTTAATGGATTGACTTCCATGATTAATAAACTTTTATTTTGATGAATTTTATCAACATATAAAGTTGGGTTTTCTATTAAACCAAAGAAGTTTGGATTACTGACAACAACACAAGCGATTTCTTTATCTAATTTATTTTCTAAATCAGTAACACTCAATAAACCTGCATTCATTTCTAACATCACAACATCATATCCATGGAAATGACCATACGTTTTAATAACTTCAATGGTATTAGGATGAAGTGCACTTGAAACTAATACTTTATTTCTTCTTGTTTGGCTGGTAGCCATAATTATCGATTCTACACAACTTGTTGCTCCATCATACATAGATGCATTACATACATCCATCGTAGTAAGATCTGTCATCATACTTTGAAATTCAAATATATATTGTAGCGTCCCTTGTGATACTTCTGGTTGATAAGGTGTATAAGCTGTATAAAATTCAGAACGACTTGTTACATGATGAATTATTGTCGGAATATAATGATCATAACTTCCTGCGCCTAAAAAACAAACTAAATCTTTTTTATCAAGATTAGCTAATTCATTTAATTTTTTAGTTACCTCGATTTCACTTAAACCAGATTTAAGATGATAATCTCTTTTTAATTTAACTTCCTCAGGTATTTCATTAAATAGATCATCAATACTTGGTACTTGTATTTTTTCAAGCATTTCTTTGATATCACTATCCGTATGAGGAATATATTTATGGTTCATTTATACCACCCTTATCCTTTATTTATTTTCACAAAAATTTGTATAAGCTTCGCTATTCATTAAACCGTCAAGTTCATTCTCATCTTTTAATTCTAATATAGCAATATAGTTTTCATATGGGTCAGCATTTAATAATTGGGGTTCATCTTCCAATTTTTCATTTACTTCTACGACAGTCCCAGAAATAGGAGTAAACATGTCAGAAGCAGCCTTTACAGATTCGATAACACCTAAAACATCATTTTGAGCAAAGTCACTATCGACTTCTGGTAATTCAACAAACACGATATCACCTAATGCATGAGCAGCATATTCAGTAATTCCAATATATGCTTTTCCTTCAACAACTTTAACCCACTCGTGTTCTTCGGAATAATATAATCCTTTAATAACTTTCATTTCTTTTCCTCCACCTATTTTTTATAATTTTTATTCATAAATTTTCTAGAAGTAACCACAGCTTCATAAAATTTATTTCTAATTTGAACTAAAACTTTATCACCTAAATTAGCATGTTTTGCATCAATTAATGCAAGCGCAATAGAATAATCGCGTTCTGGTAATAAATAACCGGTTGTAATTAACCCAATTTCTTTTTCTTCTAAATCACAAACAGTATATCCATGGCGACAAATTCCTTTTTTAAGTAATTGTAATCCTACTAATTTACGTTGAATTCCTGCTTCTTTTTGTTTAACTAAAACTTCTTTTCCAATAAAATCAGTATCTAATTTAACAAAATAACCAAGGCTAGCTTCTAACGGAGTCACATTTTGGCTTATCTCATTGCCATATAGTGGTAAACTGGCTTCGAATCGAAGCGTATCTCGTGCTCCTAAACCAATTGGAGTTACTTCTTCGAAGCTGATAAGTTGTTGCCAAAGTGCTACAATATCTTTACTGTCTGTATAGATTTCGAAACCATCTTCTCCTGTATACCCCGTTCTAGATACTAAGCAATTAATTCCTTTCACTTGAATTTCTTCAAAATAAAAGAATTTAATTTCAGATAAATCAAATTCGGTTAATGTCTGTAATAATTTTTGAGCATTTTGACCTTGTAAGGCTACTTGCCCATATGAGGTTGATTTATTTTCGATTTGAACGTTATAAGTACCTTTATTACTTACCATCCATTCATAATCTTTTGGAGCATTAGAAGCATTCACTACAAGTAAATACTTTTCATTACTAAATTTATAAACTAACAAATCATCAACAATTCCACCACTTTCGTAACACATCATGGCATAGACAACTTGTTTTTGGTTTAGTTTAGTAATATCAGCTGTCACTAAATTTTGAACAAAACCTTCGGCATCTTTCCCTGTAATGAAAACTTCACCCATATGAGATACATCAAACAGTCCAACATTCGTTCTTACTGCTATGTGCTCAGGTGTGATTCCGCTATATTCGATTGGCATTTCCCAACCAGCAAAATCCACAATTTTAGCACTTAATTTAACATGTTCTTCATATAATGGAGTTCTTTGTAAATCACTCATTATATTCCCCCTTATAAAATATTTACAATTAAATAATACTACAAAACAATCCAATTAACAATTTAAAAATGACCAAAATTGTGATAAAATTAAAAAAAAGGAGGTAATAATGTATGCGCTTACTTAAAAGTCACACTACTAACGCTCATTTTAACCTAACAGCTGAAAAATTCTTTCTAGATAACTATACTGAACCTGTCTTTATATTATATATTCATACCCCTAGTATCATAATTGGAAAAAATCAAAATGCATTAGAAGAAATCAATTATGAGTACGTTAAAGATCACAACATTCGAGTCGCTAGACGACAATCTGGTGGTGGAGCTGTATTTCATGATACAGGTAATTTGAATTTTTCTTTTATTACTAAAAAGGAAGATGGTAATATCGAGGAACAATTTATTAAATTTACCAAACCAATAATTGAATTTCTAAAAAAATTAGGGGCTAATGCCACTTTTTCTGGTAGAAATGATATTTTAATTGATGAAAAAAAATGTTCAGGTAATGCCCAAGCTTACCAAAAAGATATAATGCTTCACCATGGAACATTATTATTTGATTCTAATATGGCCTCATTAACAGAATCATTGAAGCCTAATAAATTTAAAATTGAAAGTAAAGGCATAGATTCTGTTAGAAGTCGAGTTACTAATATTAAACCACATCTCAATAAAGATTTAACCATAGAACAATTTCGAGATGAATTAATCATATTTATTAAACATAATTTTCCTAATAATTATGAAAAAGATTTTACAAAAGAGGAAATTGAAATCATTGAAAAGATGAGTGAAGAAAAATATGGTACATGGGATTATGTCTTTGGTAAATCACCAAAATATCAATTTAAAAATATCAATAAATTCAAAGGTGGCGTAGTTGAATGTCAATTTGATGTTATTAAAGGACAAATTGAAAACATGAATATTTATGGCGATTTCTTTGGATTAAAGGATATTAATGAATTAAAGGACAAATTAAACGGTACTAAACACGAAGAAAATGCATTAAGTGAAAAACTCACTAACTTAAATGATTATATTAATAATGTAACAATATCTGAATTCATTAGCTTATTGTTTTAAAGATAATTAATTCATCCTTGCTGAATTCATAATTTTATTGTTCTTACGAATAAAAATCCACCTTTACTTAAGGTGGGTTTTTTCTATAAAAATAAAATATTGGATAAAATTAAAATTGACTTCGTAATAAAAAGTTTGAAATCAAGTCTTTAGATAGTTTTTCATTTTATTTCGTAAATAATTTGCATAATTAACTGAAAATTATTCATCCGTACCTGAAACCAAATCATGATAATTATAATAAAATAACGACATACTCAATACTTAAACTAAAAATTTACGTTAAATTTTATATATATAAACTAATGTAAACAAATTAATTATTCCTATATTTCTCTCATTAAACTTATTCCCTCCATATTGTTAATTATCCTCATTATAATATGTAAATATCAATATAATTAAGAATTAACAATCAATATGTAATAAATATCAGTTTGTAATATTCTAACTATATTCTTTTAAAAAATATAATTTTTTTTATGTAATGAAGTGCATTTTCTTAGGAATCACAAGTTAAATTTAGTATGATTAAATAAGAGTTAATCAATAATATGAATAAGATAAAAAAAGGAGTGAATATCATGGAAATTGGATTAATCGGTTTAGGAAAAATGGGATACAATCTCGCTTTAAATATGAAAGATCATAAACATCATGTCTTCGCCTATAATCGTTCACCTGAGAAAATTGAGGCAATCGAAAAAGAAGGAGTAATTGGTGTATATAGTTTAGATTCACTAGTCAACCATCTAAAAAAACCGCGAATTATTTGGTTAATGGTGCCTGCAGGAAATACAGTAGATGAATTAATTGATCTCTTGATTCCACTTATAGATAAAGGTGATATCATTATAGATGGGGGGAACTCTAAATATAAAGATACTTTACGTCGTTACGCTTATTTACAACAGCAAAACATTAATTTTGTTGATGTAGGTACAAGTGGTGGTAAAAGTGGCGCTCGCAATGGAGCATGTATGATGGTTGGTGCTGAAAAGGAAATTTTCAAACAAGTAGAACCACTAATTGCAAGTATCTGTGTGCGTAATGGATATCTTCATACAGGTAGAAATGGGTCAGGTCATTATGTTAAAATGATACATAATGGGATAGAATACGGTATGCTTCAGGCTATGGCTGAAGGATTTGAGATTTTAGAAAAAAGTCAATTTGATCTTGACTTTGAAAAGGTAGCAAATGTCTTTAATCATGGGTCTGTCATACGTGGATGGCTAATGGAATTAATGATAGATGCTTTTTCAAAAGATCCTCATTTAGATAGTATTAAAGGCATTATTCATACATCAGGTGAAGGATTATGGACTGTAGAAGAAGCCTTAGAATTGCAAGTACCTGCTCAAGTTATCATGAGCTCTTTATTCGCACGTTATCGTTCACAACAAGTAGATACCTTTTCAGGAAAGGTAGTTGCTGCTTTAAGGAATGAATTTGGTGGCCATCTTGTTGACAAAAAATAAAGACCTACAAGATAACGTGAATAAATATCCTTCAGGAAATACATTTATTATATTTGGAGGCACAGGTGATTTAGCACATCGAAAATTATATCCCGCTATCTATAATCTTGCGAAAGTTGAGTTATTACCTGAAGATTTCGCTTTAGTTTCTATAGGTAGAAGAAATTATACAAATACTGAATATAAAGAAAAAATTTATCAATCAATTAGGCAATTTTCTCGTTTCAAATTAAATGAAGACCTTTGGAAGGAACTTGAAAAAAAGTTTTATTATATTAATATGGATTTCACTAACCAATTAGAGTATCAACAATTAAAAACGGACTTAGGTCAAATCGATGAAAAGCATCATACATCAGGTAATCATATTTATTATTTAGCAGTCGCTCCAGAGTTTTTTGATGTGATTGTTAGTAATTTGCATAAAACATATATGCATGAGCATGAAGTTGGTTATTCACGGGTTGTAATCGAAAAACCTTTTGGTAAGAATTTAGAATCTGCTGAATATTTAAATCAAAAGATTATTGAAGTGTTTACCGAGGAAAACACATATAGAATAGATCATTACTTAGGAAAAGAAATGCTTCAAAATATCATGGTAATTCGCTTTGCTAATAGCCTATTTGAACCTTTATGGAATAATCAATATATTGAACAAGTTCAAATTTCTTCTAGTGAAACATTAGGTGTTGAAATGCGAGGTGACTATTATGAAAAATCTGGTGCTATCCGGGATATGGTTCAGTCACATTTGCTTCAATTATTAAGTTTAGTTGCGATGGAAAAACCGCTAGATTTAAAACCTCATTCTATCCGAGATGAAAAGGTAAAAGTATTAAAATCTTTAAAAAAATTTTCAGAAGAAGATATAAATCAATTTGTAGTAAGGGGACAATATGGAAAAGGAAAAAATTCTATTAGTTATCGAGAAGAAACAAAAGTTTCTTCTACCTCAAATACTGAGACGTTTGTTGCGATGCGACTTGAAGTTGACAATAAACGTTGGAAAAATGTCCCTTTCTACATAAGAACCGGGAAAAAAATGCCCAAAAAGTCAACGGAAATAATTATTCAATTTAAAATGCCTGATAATTTGCTTTATGATGATTTACACGATTTAACCCCTAATACATTAGTCATTAAAATTCAACCCACTGAAGGGGTTTATTTACAGTTTAATGCTAAGAAACCAGGTACAAGAAAAGAGATTATTCCCGTGAATATGGATTTCTGTCAGAACTGTGAAATTGGAATTAACTCTCCTGAAGCATACGAACGTTTGTTATATGATGTGATGAGAGGTGATGCTACTTTATTTGCCAGATGGGATGAAGTAGAATATTCTTGGCAATTTATTGATAAATTAATAGAAACATGGCAAAAAAAAGAACCTGATTTCCCTAACTATGAAGCAGGTACTTATGGTCCTAAAGAAGCAGATATGCTACTCAAAAATGATAATAAAGAATGGCTTAAAATATAGGAGGGTTTCAATGAAAATTTATGATATTTCTATGACAATTGATGAGAATATACCAGTATATAACAACAAAAAAGAAAAAAAACCGGAATTTCACATTAGAGCGACACATGAATTAAATCATTATCACGAATCTAGCATAGCATTTGATTTGCATACAGGTACACATATTGATGCACCTTTACATATGATTCCTAATGGAGAAACCATGTCTATTTATAAATTAGAAGATTTTATCACAAAATGTAAAGTATTGGATTTTACCAATTTAGAAAGTTCCATAACAAGAAATGATTTAATAAGCAAAGAAATTAATGAAGGAGATTTTATTCTTTTCAAAACAAAAAACTCCTTCACTAATCAATTTAGTGAACAATTTACCTTTTTAGATAAGGAAGGTGCAACTTATTTAGTTGAAAATAGAATTAAAGGGGTAGGAACAGATGGATTAGGGATTGAACGCAGTCAACCTAATCATGAAACTCATAAAAAATTATTAGAAAAAAAGATTATGATTGTGGAAGGTTTACGTCTAAAAGATATTAAAGAAGGTCTGTACACCTTGATAATACTCCCTTTAAAAATAATAAGTAACGAGGCAGCACCTGCAAGAGCTATACTAATCGCTGAAAAATGAGTTGTTATCTAAACATTTTTTATTAATTATACTTTAGAAGTCCTACTTGTAAAAATGCAGCGAAAATGATCCAAACAATTAGTGGAATCAATAAATTAGCAGCTTTTTTATTAATTGTACTTCCTGTAAGATATAACACAAATGAGGTAATTAAAACAAGTAGAACATCAACAAAAGCTAGACTAATGTCTTTTAATTGAAATTGAATATAAGCGTACATTTGAATGAAAAAATAGTTTAATGCTAATACCACCATATAAAATCTTTTTGAATCTTTCGCTTTAGTCAACAAAATAAGTGCAGCTGAAATAGCCATTAATGCATATAGTATGGTCCATACAATAGAAAAAACTATTTGTGGGGGAGTAAAAATCGGTTTATTTAACGTTTCATACCAATTTTTATCAAAGGGTGCTAGAGTTGATGGTAATAAATAAAATAGAAAAAGTAAAATAGATAAAATGATTACTTTGATATATTTTTTCATAAAATCAGTCCTTTATCTTTATTTATTAATATATATGTTTAAAAAGGACATTCTATTACTTTACTAGTTCAAATTTTTATTTCTATAAAATAGAAAAGCATGCGCTATGGCATGCTTTTTGTTATTTTATTACATTTGATTCATTAACTCTTTTACATCTTTATAATCTACTTTATAATCGTATACCTTTGATAGATATGTAAAAGCACGTTTTTTATTTCCACTTAATAACAGTGCTTTTCCTAACGCGTATTTATATTCCATTATATTCTCGTTCATATTATTTTCTTTTACCGGTAATTCTTCATACCAACTAATAGCTTTATCTAAATCTTGTAATCCTAAATAACAATCACCTAAAATTTTATATTTAGCGAATTTAATGTCATCTTCCTCAGAATAAACCTTTTCAATCGCATCTATTCCTTCTTGATATTTTCCTGATTCAGAGCAAGAAAATCCTTCCATAAAATACATAACTTCAAGCGGTTTATGTTGTTTTTCATATCGTTTAATATATTCTAATGTTTCTTCGTATTTCTCTAATTTAAATGTGGTAAACATCATTAATATCAATGCTTTTTTATTTTTAGAATTAATGACTAAACATTTCTTTAATATTTTATATGTTTTATCAAATTTATTTCGTTCAAACAATTTAATAGAATGATTAATTCCCATCACACAATAATTTATATTAGATTTAAATAAATAAAGTAATAATAAACAAAAATTAAAAGCTACTAAAACATAACTTAATAATGATTGTTCTATTAAACAAAAAATAGCTAGTCCAATTAATGTGATGGATAAAGTATAAAGTAAATAATTTCGCTCTTTATTTCCTAAATATAATAATAAAGCTTGTTCGTCTTCTGTTGGCACCCTTTCAAAATCAGTTTCAGGATTAACTACCTTTTTCACTTCTTCATTTTCTTCTGAAATTGTATTTCTGACTTTATCCACATTTTCTACTTTTGTTAATTTTTTATTCTTTTTATGTTTACTCTTTTTTGTAAAGAACCATTTGGTGTAATAAATTCCTTTTCCACCTAAAGATAATCTTAACCCCTGACTATTTTTACTTATTCGCATTCCTTTAACACCAGTACTAACACCAATTCCGCCTCGTTTACTGACGTTAATTCGGGTGTTTTTCCCAATGCGAAAACTTTTTCGAAAACTTATTCCCATACCTATTCACCTCTATCTCTTTTTAATTTATTATACAATATTATCAATTATTGTCAATAAATTGAAAAAAGGTTTTCCTTTTTATACTTTTATATTTGACTAAAAAATACTTTGAATATATAATATTTCTATATTCAAATAATTTTTTAGTCTAAATAGATAATATTTTTCTTGAGAAATATTATAAAAATGGTGGGAGAGAAATAGAAATGGAAAAGATAGGGATTATTACTTGTAGTACAAGTGGTTTAGATTATATTAATGGGTATGAAGCAATTAAAAAAGCAAGAACAACCATTATTATGGATGATAAAGAGTATTTAGATGGGCTAGATATCCATCCTAAACAATTTTATGAACAGTTGATGATGTTAACAGAAGTTCCGAAAACCTCTCAACCTTCAATGGGGCATCTTCTAGATTTAGTACAACAACTAAAAGACGATGGGTGCACAGACATCATCTATATCTCCATTTCTGATTATTTAAGTGGAACATATCAAAGTGTATGTTTATTAAAAGATTTAGTAGAAGATATCAATATTTACCCATTCAATAGTAAAACTGCTTCTTTTTTAACAGGGTTTATGGCTATGGAAGCCTATCGTTTAGCTAACGAAGGAAAAACTGTAAATGATATTTTAATTTATCTTGAAACATTAAAAGATAATGATAGAATCATTTTTATGGTTGATGATTTAAAATTTTTAGTTCGAAATGGTCGTTTGTCAAACGCTGCTGGTTTTATTGCCCAAGCTTTTAAAATAAAACCATTGCTCGAAATTGGCGATGATGGGAAAATTGTCGCAAAAGAAAAAATTAGAACTACAAAAAAAGCACTCGACCGGGTAATTGAATGCTTTTTAGAAGATACAAATGAAGGTAAAGATGCTAAGTTTATATTTTTATTTAATACCGATGCATTAGACAATCTTAATTACACTAAAGGAGTGCTTGAAAATCATGGAATTGATACTTCTCAGCTTATTGATTTTTCTGTATCTCCGGCAATAGGTTGTCATGTCGGAAAAGGTGTTCTTGGAATTGGTTATATCAAAAATAGTGATTGTTAATCACTATTTTTTTTACTTCTTATTTTTTTTCTGTTCTAACTTCTTACTTCCATATTCTTTTAACCAAGTCTCTTTATCCATCAATAAGTAAATGAATGCATCACAAATACTAAGAAACATCAAAAAATCAAAACGGGAAAAAATTAAGTAAAGAAAACCCCAACCTGGTTTTCTTAAATAAAATTTATGTAATCCATACCTGCCTAAAAAAAGTGCTAATAATATCGCAATTACTTTACTCCTTCCCACTACCTCATCTTTAGTTTTAACCTCTGTTTTTGGCTTGTCTTTTTCAATATGTTTACTCTCAGCACTTTTTGGTTTAAATGAAATATGAACTTTGTCTGAGTAAATATTAAAAATATTCCCCTTTACCGCCTCATCCATTTTATCACCCATTTATCCCAATTTTCTACATAATCCCCTAATTAAATATATAATCTATTCATTCATTTTATGATTAAAACCCGAAAACAGATTTTATTTTTAGATGATGTTAGAAATGCATGATATTTTTTTATAAGCATTTTCTTATTTCTCTTTATCATTATTCTAGATTCATTTCCGTTACCAAAATTCTATAAAACTTTATAAGAAGACTATAAAAGTATATTATTTTGTTTCTATCCTACTTCATAGTGTTCCATTTTGCCGAGGCTACTTTGATTTGTATAACACTCCAACTGTTGTTAGCCACCTTGCTTTTTTTTAGACATAAAAAAACAGGTTTTACCAACTAAGGTAAAACCTATTTATATTTATTTCATTGATTTAATCATTAAGTCACACATTTTATTTGAAAATGACATTGGATCTTCTAATTTAAAGCCTTCTATTAATAAAGCTTGTGAATATAATAAATCAGCATAATCTTTAACTTGATTTTTATCAGTTTCATATACAGATTCAAGTGCTTTGAATAATTGATGATTTGGATTGATTTCTAATACACGGTCTGCCTTCATACCATTACTACCACCTGGCATTACAGCTAATACCTTTTCCATTTCAAATGATAAATCATCCTTACTCACTAAACAGACAGCACTATCCTTTAATCTTGATGATAATTTAACTTCACTGACTTTATCAACTAAACTTTCTTTAATATATGTTAGTAAGTCTTTATAAGTTTTCTCTTGTTTTTCAAGTGCTTTTTTCTCTTCTTTTGATTCTAAATTTAAATCACTTGAAGATATATTTTTGAACTTTTTAGTTTCATAATCTAATAAAACTTTTATCGCAAATTCATCTATATCATCTGTAAAATATAAAACTTCGTATTCTTTATCTTTTAATAATTCCATTTGAGGAAGTTTTTCAAGTTGAGCCATATTATTACCAGATGCATAATAGATAAATTCTTGCCCTTCTTTCATTCTTTCAACATATTCTTTTAATGTGGTATATTCTTTTGTATTTGAAGAAATGAATAATACTAAATCTTTTAATAGATCTTTTTTAGCACCAAATAAGTCATATACTCCATATTTTATATTGACACCATAAGTTTTATAAAACTCGATATATTGTTCCCGATCATTATTAAGCATTCGTTCTAATTCATTTTTTATCTTTTTTTCTAAATTAGTTGCGATTTTCGTCAATTGCTTATCATGTTGTAATATTTCTCGAGAAATATTGAGTGATAAATCGGGTGAATCAACTAACCCTTTCACAAAACGCAAATAATCAGGAAGTAATTCTTTACATTTATCCATGATGAAAACACCTTTTGAATATAGCTGTAATCCTTTTTCATATTTTTCAGAATACAAATCATATGGTGCTTTTTGCGGAATGAAGATTAAGGCATTATAATTTAAAGTTCCTTCCACATTCATATGAATAGCCTTAAGTGGGTCTTCATAATCATGAAATTGATATTGATAGAACTGATTTAAATCCTCAACAGAAATCTCAGATTTACTTTTCTTCCAAATAGGAATCATTGAATTTAAAGTTTCCATTTCGGTAACTGTCTCAAATTTGTCTTCCTTATCTTCTACAGGTACTTCTTTAGACACTTCCATCATGATAGGATATCTAACATAATCGGAATATTTTTTAACCAATTCTTTTATTTTATATTCTTCTAAATAAGAATCATATTGTTCTTCTTCGTCGGTATCCTCTCTTAAATAAAGTGTTATTTCTGATCCATGATCCAATTTGTTCGTTTTTTCAACCGTATAAGTTTCCTCACCTGCTGATTCCCAAACTATACCTTCATCAGAAAATGGGGATTTGGTTTTCACAACCACTTTTGAAGCAACCATAAATGCTGAATAAAATCCAACACCAAATTGGCCAATCATGTCTAAATTCACGTTTTCAGTATTTGTTTTCAACTTTTCTAAAAATAATTTTGATCCAGACTTGGCAATAGTTCCTAAATTTTCCACTAATTCTTCTTCTGTCATTCCAATACCATTATCTTTAATGGTAATTGTTTTGTCATCCTTAGAAGTGCTAATTTCAATTTTATAGTCCTCGTGATTTTTTAATGTTTCATCTTGCAATGATAAATAATTATATTTATCAATCGCGTCACTAGCATTTGAAATTAGCTCTCTTAAAAATATTTCTTTGTGAGTGTAAATAGAATTAATCATTAAATTAAGTAACTGTTTCGACTCTGTTTTAAATTCTCTTACCTGACTCATAAATAAAACCTCCTTTTGTATTCCAAAAATTATAATAAATAAAAATCCTTAATTTGTCAAGTGAAAAACTTTTTGTTAAAATAAAAAATAGTTTAATTAAATCCGAGAAAAATAAAATGAGGTGATTATTTGAATATCACAGGACTACTTATATCCTATATTCTACTTTTCATCATGTTTATCATTGCGATTATTTTCCCTATATTTCCATTACGTAATGAAACAATACGAAAGCTTGTCCATATTGGAATGTCTAATTGGTGGATAATCGCATTACTATTTTTTGATAATTATTTTTATGCGCTCATCCCTCCCTTCACTTTTATTATTTTAAATTATCTATCTTATCGGTTTAACCTTATAAAATCAATTGAGCGAAAGGATAAAAGTGACTTAGGAACCATTTACTATCCACTATCATTTTTTATACTCATTCTATTTTCATACACTTATTTACATCTTCCCTACATAGGAGCACTTGGTGGACTCATTATGGGGTATGGTGATGGGATAGCGACCATTATAGGTATTAGATACGGAAAGAAGAAACTATATAAAAAGAAATCGATTATCGGAAGTATTTCCATGTTTATTATATCCTATATCATAGTCTTTATCATATTATTTTTATATAATCCTATTCATATAGTCTTATTTAGCTTTATAATCGCGCTATTGGCGACTATATTTGAACTTTTCTCAAGTAGAGGAATCGATAATTTGACTGTACCACTTCTTTCAGCATTAGTTTATTACTGTTTATTATTGATATAAAAAAGCGAAGATGTTTTAAATCTTCGCATTTTCGTTTTCTAAAAACAATTTCCTAATGCGATTAGTAAGTTATATAACCCACTATGTCTTAATTCATCTGTGATAATCTCTGTCACCATGTTAATATATACGCGATTTTCCATCGCAAATAAAATTTGTCGATACCGCTCAACTGCACTTAATTCTCCTAATAAAGCACGTTTTAATCCTTCGCAATAGGATTGTGGTTGAACAAAAGGTTCTTCTTCTCCATATGGTAGAATTTTTCCGGTTAATTGATAATAAACCGTTCTAAACATTTTATTATGTTTAATTTCATCATCACGAATACTTGAGATAAGTTTCCGTGCTTCCTCTGTTGGCGCAACACTTACTAAATAACTATAAAATTGTTCATCACTGCGTTCTCCACCTAAAGCATTTCCTATAAGTTGTAAAGCATGTTGATAATTTTTTGGATAGGTATAAATAGATAAATCCGCAATCATTTCTCCATTATTCTCACGAAAATCATAATAAGGATAATACATTGTAATCTGTTCCCCCTCAATGATAATAGTCTATCTAGTATATGAAGGTTCTTTGTCATTGTTCATTAGAATAACTGGAATTCTTGAGAAATTTGTATATATAACTCAACACCACGAAATAAATTTTTTTCGTCGAAGTTAAAATAACAACTATGGAGTGGGTGATAATACCCTAAATCTTCATTTCGCGTACCTAACATCATAAAATAACCCGGTACAACTTGTAAATAATATGAGAAATCCTCAGATATCATCATTGGTTTTAATTCAATTATTTCATCTTCTCTAAGGATTTTTTTCATCTTAAGATATAGTGAATGATTATTAACTAATGCAGGATATAAATCACGAATCTCCATATCTATCTTTACGTCATACATAGTTTCTAATCCAAGGTTGATTTCTTGGATTCTTCTTTTAATTGTTTCATATGTATGATCATTAAATGCACGGATAGTCCCATTCAATGTTACAGTGCCCGCAATCACATTTCTTGCCTCTCCACCTATGATTTTACCTATAGTTAATACAACGCCTTCTATGGGGTTTATATTGCGACTCACAACACTTTGATATGTTTGAACTAATGTGCTTGCTACTAAAATTCCATCTACTCCATTTTGAGGCATTGCGCCATGGCAACTTACCGCATTGATTTGAATATCAAATTCCCCCACTTGACCCATTAAAACTCCATCGGTTAACCCAATTTTTCCCTCTTCAATTTCGGGGAATAAGTGCAGACCAAATATTTTTTCAATATGATATTTTTCGAGAATACCCGCATCTACTATGACCTTAGCACCTCCTGGCCCCTCTTCTGCTGGTTGAAATATTAAAACAAGATCTTGTGAAAGTTTTAATTGCGAAACATAAAGTGCAAATCCTAATAAAATACTCATATGCCCATCATGACCACAAGCATGCATTCTACCTTCATGTGAGGATTGATAGTCGAGATTTGTTTTTTCTGTAACAGCTAAGGCATCTATATCTGAGCGAAACGCAATCGCTATGTGACTCGTCCCCTTTTTTAAAGCTATCAATCCCGTTGTTGCTACCTCTTCTACTTCAAACCCTAATTTTAATAATTCTTGTTTTAAGAAAGCTTGTGTTTTAAATTCATTAAATCCTGTCTCTGGGATTTGATGTAAAGCATGTCTAAATCTAATAATCTCTTCCTTAATCGTTTGACTTAACATTTTTTCCTCCTCATTTATATTATTATAATCGCAAAAATCAATTAATGATAATCTATTAATTTAAGAAAAAAAAGATTCTTCTAAGCGAAAAACCATAAAAAATTATAAATTAATCCGGTAAAGAACATGTTCTGACAAAGGATTATCCTTATCAATTTTTGGATATTGAAACTCAGCTACTTTTTCCATCTGAATTTTTTTCATCACATTTTCAGAACGTTTATTAATTTTAGCCGTAAAACTATATACTTCATTAAAATTAAAACGATTTTTCGCATAAACTAGGCAAGCCTTTGCGCCCTCAGTAGCATATCCTTGAAACCAATAAGTTTTATTTAATCGCCAGCCAATTTCAATACAAGGGGTAAAAAAAGCTTCAAATGTTGCTTTATGAAAACCAATAAAACCTATAAAAATATGTTCATCTTTTGTTTCAACAGCAAAAAGACCATAGTGACACTCTGTTAATTCTTCTTGAATTTTCCGCGCAAAAATATTACTTTCTTCCTCAGTTAACACTTTTGAAAAATATTCCATAACTTCTTTATCTTGATTCATTTTTCGAAATCCAATTAAATCATCTTCAGACCAATCTCGGAAAATGAGTCTATCTGATGTAAAATATATCATATTAAAACCCTCTTATTATTTCTAATTAGCAATCATAAATCGCAATTTCACCACTTCTGATTATTTTTTCGGGCATCATTAGCATTCTTTCCATAAATCCTCCAATATACGATTAAAAGAGGCACACGTAGCCATGCCTCTTTTAACCATTAACCTTCTATTGAATCTAAAAGGCTACGTATTCATTACTCCTAAGAAGGTGTTATTAAAATACATTTACAACACCACCTCCTTTTCTTTAAGTTAACTTATTATAGAATAAATAATCAATAATTACAATAAAATTTTCAAAAATATCAAAATTACTTGTAAATTTATTATATTTTGGCATTATTAGTGAATTATCTAATCTATATTAATACATTTGTATTATTTATTTTTCAACTCGTTTTTTAAATTTTGTAAATACATAAATCTATCTTTAAACTTTTTTTCTAAACCTTGTTCTGTAGGAATATAATAACGGGCGTTTTTTAGATTATTAGGTAAACACTGCATATCTGTCACTTTATCTTCAAATTGATGTGCATATTGATAATCCTTTCCATAACCCAATTCATTCATAAGTTTAGTAGGTGCATTTCTTAAATGTAATGGTACTCCCTCAGCTAATGTGTTCAATGCATCAATTTTCGCTTTATCATATGCTTCATATAGAGCATTCGATTTTGGCGAAAGTGACAAATACACGACAGCTTGTGTTAAATTTACATTACATTCAGGCATACCATTAAAATGAGATGCTTGATAAGCCGCAATGGTAATTTCTAATGCTCTAGGGTCAGCAAGACCAATATCCTCAGAAGCAAATCTAATCAATCTCCTAGCTATATATAATGGATTTTCTCCGCCCTCAAGCATCCTTGCCAACCAATAAACAGCTGCGTCAGGATCACTATTTCTCATTGATTTATGTAAAGCTGAAATAATGTTATAGTGCTCTTCTCCGCTTTTATCATATAACAAAGTTTTTTTCTGCATACATTGTTTCAACATTTCTTCTGATATGGAAATGATGCCATCTTTTTCAGGAGTACTCGCAACAGCCATTTCTAAAACATTAAGGGCAGTTCTTGCATCTCCATTACAAAATATGGATATAACTGATAATAATTCATCATCTACTAAAATTGTTTTATTAGGAAAAGCCCTAGGGTCATTTAATGCATTTTTTAATAATTTTATGATATCTTTCTCAGTTAGTGAGTTTAATACGAATACAGGACATCTAGAAAGAAGAGCTGAATTAACCTCAAATGAGGGATTTTCAGTTGTAGCTCCTATCAATACGATATTGCCTTTTTCAACATGTGGTAAAAAAGCATCCTGTTGTGCTTTATTGAAACGATGAATTTCATCGACAAATAAAACTGTTTTCATACCATAAGTTCGATTTTGGGAAGCCGTTACCATAACATCCTTTATTTCTTTTATTCCACTTGTTACAGCACTAAAATTGATAAACTTTGCTTTAGTTTTTTGTGCAATAATCATCGCTAGGGTTGTTTTTCCAACCCCTGGTGGTCCCCAAAGAATTAGCGAAGATATTTTATCAGTTTCAATTAATTTTCTTAATATTTTACCTTCACTAAGTAAATGATTTTGTCCAACAAATTCATCTAAACTTCTTGGCCGTATACGATCTGGTAAAGGCGTAATTTCATGATTATAAAATAATGAGTTTCCTGAATTCATAATTTCACTTCCTAGAACGTTTGTTCGTACTTATTCTATCACAAAAACATATTTATATCAATATTATCATCGATAACTTTTTAATCGCATATCCTAAAGGACTAACCATCAAAAAATTATCAATAATATCATACCTCATATATATTTTTTATCGACTTAACATGTATTTATAAAAAAAGTAAGATATCGCTATCTTACTTAATTACCTTTTTCATTTCTTCTGGTTTAATTAAATGAAAATTCACATGACAATATCCTGTCGGATTTTTATCTAAATACTTTTGATGATAATCTTCTGCATCATAAAAATTACCTAGTTTTTTTACTTCAACTACTATTGGTTCAGCATATTTAATTTGCTCATTATCAATAAAACGAATTGCTGTTTCCATCTCTTCTTCTGTTTCATAAAAAATACCTGTACGATATTGAGTCCCTACATCCCCACCTTGTTTATTAAGTGAAGTTGGTTCAATAAAGCGAAACAAATGTTCAAATAGTTTTTCTAAAGTTATGATGTTTTCATCATATATAATTTCAACAGATTCCACATAATCAGTTGTTCCTGTTTTCACTTGTTGATAAGTAGGATTAATTATATTTCCATTTGCATAACCGACTCTTGTTTTTTCTATTCCTTTTAAACGTTCATAATAAGCTTCAACGCCCCAGAAGCAACCTCCGGCTAAAACAATCTTTTTCATTTAGATTCACCATTTCTTTCAAATTCAATATTTTTCAATAAATTTCTGATGACATATCCACTCGCAATAAAACCAGCTACAGGTGGTACAAAGCTATTTGATGCCGGCGGATATTGTGATTTACGGGTTATATTATTTATATCCCCATCGTACTCTTCATATTTAGAATTGATGGGTTTTTCCTTAGAATAAACAACAGGGACTTTCCCATAAATTTTTTCTTTTCTTAATTTTAAACGAATGACCTTGGCGATTGGGTCATAGGAAGTATCTTCAATATCAGCAATTTCAAATTTAGTCGGATCTAGTTTATTCGCTGTTCCCATCACTGAAATAAAAGGGGTTTTTCGCTTTAGACATTCTTTAATTAATAATATTTTAAATGTAATTGTATCACTAGCATCTATAAAATAATCTATTTTGTTATTTAATATCTCTTCATATGTTTCAAAGTTAAAAAATTTGTCATACTTAATTACTTTACAATATGGATTGATTGAAGTTATTCTACTTGCCATCAATTCAACCTTTGATAATCCTACAGTATTCAGTGTTGCATGTAATTGACGATTTATATTAGTGATGTCTACAATATCTTTATCAATTAAGATTATATTACCAACACCACCTCTTGCAATTGCTTCACAGGCAAAACTCCCTACACCACCAAGACCTAATATCGCAACAGTAGATGCTTTTAATATATTTTGTCCATCTTTTCCATATGTTAATAAATTTCGACTAAATTGATTCACTTAAACCACTCCAAAATTAAATAAAGTCAGGTTTATTCTGACTCTATTTTTTATTTTTAATCCCGAAATATGGTATTAGGAATAAGGAAATAAAATAATAAATGATAAATCCTAACACTAACGGAATAGAAATATTAACATTTGATTTTGTAATTTGCGATATTAATGCGACAATGATTAACATATCAAATAATAGTAATATCTCAAGCCACAAAAACTTTTCATTATAACCATCTTCTTTAAAATCAGTTTTTCTCATTTGATTCTTATTTGATTTACGATAAGATAAACAAATGATTGTTTCATAAATAACTATCGCTAATATTGTAAAGATTTTAATCCCCATTTTAACATATTGAAAATCATAGCTGATGAAATAATCAACAAACACTAATACACAAACAAATGTAAAAGCAATCAATTGAAATAAAATAAAATTAACTTTATACTTGGGTAATAATTTGTTCATACAAGGTTCCTCCTAGATGTTAAACCTCATATCCCTCTACTTCATTTTTATCCTTTACTTCACGATAATACAGAATACTTACTTTTATTAACCCAGTTATCGGTACTGCAAATATAACTCCTAAAACCCCAAAAAGACTACCAAAACCTAATATTGCTGCTAAAATTATTAATGGATGAATATCTAGTTGCTTACTCATTATGACGGGTTGTAGTATGTTTCCTTCAACGAATTGAAATCCAAAATTCAATAACAAGATATAATACCATGGGACTCCGCCCGTTAATAGCGAATAAGTTACCGGTACGACAGCCGCGATTGTGGCTCCAATATACGGAATAATATTCGTTAACCCTACTATTATACCAAATAGAACCGCATTATCTAACCCAATTAAAGTATAACCTAAAGTAGATATAACCGCGATACCAAACATAATTATAACTTGCCCTCTAATATATAATCCTAATGTTTCATTTACTCTTTTGGTCAATTCAATAAAATGATCTTTAAATTTATTAGGCACTATGCGATAAAATCCCTCACCAATTTGGTTATGGTCTTTTAACATATAAAATAGGATAATAGGCGATAAAACAAGAGTAAATAAGAAACTAATAATATTAGATACTGATGTTAACGCTGTAACAGCTGCATTAGTCGAATATTTCGAAATGCCCTCTTGTGTTTGATTATAAATATTTAATAAAGCAGGACTATCCTTTAAATGTAAGTTGTCTAAGCTATTATTAAAATTATTATAAATTTCAGGTAATTTTCGAAAAGCTAAATCTTTTAACTGGTCAATAACAAGTGGTATTACTTGCCATAAGATAACACCTATTATCGCAAAAATAAATGCATATAACAAAGTGACAATTAACCATCTCGGTCTAATTCCCTTATCCTCTGCATAAACAACGATTGGATATATTAAAAAATTTATAAAAAAGGCTAGTAAAAACGGTGTTAGAACAGCCCTTAATGCACCTTTTACATTACTAATAAATCCATCAAATTGATTAAAAAGATATAATGATAACAAAACTAAGGCAATTATAACGAGTATTTTAATTAATTTATTCAATTTCTGCTCAGTAAATTGCACTATTTATCACTTCCTTGTGTCAATACTAATCGTAATTATTTCTGGTAATTACTTAAATATGATTATAACATAAAACGAACATAGACAGATAGGTTATTTAGTAAAATTTACAAAAATTTTCATATTTACATAGATGGTTGTCAGTGTTATAATAAAGTTGTTGATACAGACTGCCGAATTTACTCGAGTGGTTATTTATAATCCGAACAGTTATTATAAGGAAGTTGGGCATACTTATTCTGTGTTGAAAACCTACTTTAAGTAGGAATCCTAATGAATAAGACAAAACTTCCACCTGCAACTATTTGCGGGTTTGTTAAACCTACGACTAATTGGGCATCATATTTATTCTGGTTCAATTGAAGTAATTTTTATTTAATTAATTTAAATTACCTCACCTAATTATCTTGTGAGGTTACTATGTAATCCTAACACAATTTATACGGAAGTTGGGTATACTCATTCTGTGTTGAAAGCTTACAACAAGTAAGAATCCTAATGAATTAGTCGAAACTTCCACCTGCAAACAAATGCGGGTTTAATTTGTGACCTAACACTAATTGGGTTCATTTATTTAGAATTTTAAAGTTTAATCTTCAACAATTTTTATGAAAATTAAACTTTTTATTATATATATTGACAATAATACTAATATATATGGTAAAAATTAATGATTTACAGATAATGCGTTGAATGCTATAATAAAAGTACAAAACGTGCCGAACTAGTACGAAGGTTTATGATATTAATCCGAACACTATATCATAAGGAAGTTGGGAATACTTCATTCTGTGTTGAATGCCCACTATATGTGGGAATCCTAATGAATTGGTCGAAACTTCCACCTGCACATAATGCGGGTTAAATGGAAATGACCTACGGCTAGTTGGGCCGTTTTTTATTTCTAAAGAAGGCGATAAATACGAAAAATTATGAGAAATCCTGCGGTGCAATCATTTACCGATTAAATGGTGCTATCGAATTTTTATTAATCAATAGTAAAGCACACAATCATTGGAGTTTCCCTAAAGGTCACATGGAAACAGACGAATCTGAAATAAAAACAGCTCAAAGAGAAATTTTTGAAGAAACTGGTCTAGAAGTTCAATTTATCAATGGATTCAAGAAAAAAATTACTTATTACCCATTCGCAGAAGTAATAAAAGATGTTATCTATTTTCTAGCTATCCCTAAAAATGAACAAATTATTTTACAAACTTCAGAAATAAATGATTTTCAATGGACTTATTATGATAAGGCAATGCAAATTGTTACTTACGACAATGAAAAAGCTGTTTTAAAAGCAGCATACCAATTTATAAAATCGAGTAGAAGATAAATAATTATTTTATTTATCCCCTCTAACACCACCGAACGTACCGGCCGGTATTCGGCGGTTCAATATGTCATTTAATGGATACGTAATATTCCATCATTGATATTAAACCTCTACGTTTAAGCCTAGCGTTTGTAATTGTAGTGGTTAAGAAAAAGCTAGATGCGACACGCATCTAGCTTTTTCTTGTATTTGCGTATTCCCACGCCTTTTGTTTACTTAGTCCTAGTTTCTTAAGTGCTTTGAATCTTTACTTATTTTCTTACAAGATTTCCAAATACACATTCTTAAGCGCAGTCTTAAATGTTGGTCTAATTCTTTTAATAGTTGTTTCATATCGGCTATTTTATAATAATTGACCCAACCTGTTACGGTTTGCTTAATCTTTAACAGTCGATAATCAAGAGATATTCTGTTCTACAAAATCTACCTAAATCTGTCTAAAACCTAACATTAGATAGATTTAATCAAAGATTTTCCTATCTTTGATTTAATTCATCTATGCAACTTTTTTAGATGCATAGCCTGTAAATAAGATTCTAGATTTCCTATAATCCCATTTTGCAGTATATGTTACATGAGATAATTCCCATTTAACATAGTTCATTTGTATCAAATGATTGATATAGAATTATGGCTCATATTCCTAAAACAAAGAAAAAAGTTGGTATGCATTCATTAAGACATACATTAGCAAGTGTCTTGTTAGAGAATAATACTCCCTTACCCACTATAGTGTGAGGTCTGTTCCCCGTTAATCCAAAGCTCTCCCTCTTCGTAGGAATCCAATCCGCTTATGACGTTTAAAAGCGTACTCTTGCCGCTCCCGCTTTCACCGACAATGGCGATAAATTCTTCTCCCCGTAGGGTTAGGTTGATTTTTCTTTGGCCTAATGCGACCAATAATATTTCGATACGTTTTATAATTTAATCGTTATGTCTCTCTCCCTATGGATAATGCGGTTTTTCGCCGTCATGTTCTACATATAATATCTAAATTATATCACAGATTGATAGAGGATAGACGGCTTGGTTTATTTCAGTCGATAAATTATCAAATGAATGATTCCTTATATAGAGAAAAAAGCGAGAAAACATCTCGCTTTTAATAATTGTATAATAAATGAATCGAACCTATCCAAAAACCTCACTTATTGTTTTAGCTAATAAGCGTAATAGTTATCGTGAAATTGGTTATGTTTCCGGCATAATCAATCGCTGCTAAGAAGATATTATAGATATTTGGTTCTTCCTTAAGGGTGATAGCGGCAAGGATGGAATCGGTCAAATCAAGGGTCATATAATCCCCGTTATCATCCGTTTCAATTCGTTCATAGGCCGTGACGTATTGGGTCCAATCGACATTAGAAAGGTCAGGTATCGTGCCGTGAATTATAATTGGATCATCACTCTTCAACTCAATCACCGGCCTCACTGTATCATTTGCATCATAAATAATCACCGGAAAGGTAAATGTCTTCGTTTGGTCATTCCCGTATTGTGAACCATATCTGGTACTGACTTTGACAATTAGCTCTGAAGTTTGATTCGGTGTTGTCGTATCAATCTGCGATGAGTCAAAAGAAATCAAGGCATCGGTTGAATTCCAATCAAAATAAGTGCTAAAATAGACTGAGCTTAGAGTGGTGCCGGTTGGAAAAACAAGTGGTTTAATCTGATAAGCAGTTTCAACTCCGTTGCCATATGGGTCCAAATACAGATAAAACATATACCATAAGTTTGATTGATACCCGCTTGCAACAACAATAGAATAGCTACCGGCATTAAGTGTAAACGTACCGGTTTTATCAATTTCGTTGCCTGTTGCATCTAAGAGCGTGATATTACCCTCCGGCTCGAAAAATATTTGCGTATTATCTGAATCAATATCAAATGTATACGTCAAAGTGGAACCGGAAGTCGGAATTGGTTTATTAAAGACCATTGGGTCCGTGTTGAGAGTCATTGGGATGATCGTATTCGAATCCTCTATCATCGTATATTTAATCTGAAAGAGAGTCGGTGAATAATAACCGACATAGACATAGTAAGTCCCCGGTGATAACCGATATTGTGTTCCTTCATTATCAATGGCAATAACTGAAGTGCCGTCCTCCGTTTTGACACTGATGTTTCGCGAACCAGTATATGCCGGATTAACCGTGAAAAAATAATCCCCCGTTTCGGTTGCGGTAATCTGGAAGCATGCCGAGCCGTATGCATTACTGGAGATATAATAATCTCCAAAGGAATCGGAAATCTTCGGTGCGGTGGCATCGTTTGCCGTCGAAGTTGTCATGTAACTAACTGTTATGTTGACAGAACCGGCTTGGTCCGGCTTAAGATAAATCACCGGTTGATCGGTTGTAACATAATAAAATCCGTCATTCTGAAGCGTAAGCGCTTCTGAGTAATCAAAAACGGTATAATCTGAATCATCGATACTTAATTGAGCATATTGATGCGAACCCAATGAGAAATCAAGTTCAATAAGATCATAGGGCCCGTTTGGCGATACGCTGAAATTACCGGAATTCGTAATGGATAATGCTTCTGATTGCGACGGGTTGTAATCTTCCTTAATAAATTTAAATGATGTATTCTTTTCTCCTGAAATATAATAGGTTCCAGCATCAAGATAAATACCATCATATCCAGCAATTCGATTCAAGTTCGGCCCTTGAAGCGGTGATAAATAGTTATTCAGAATCTGCGGCTTGTCCGTACCCGTAAGCATATCCATATGATAAATACCTGATTCAGGCACATTCACCCGGAACAAATCGTAATCATTGTTGCCGACGGTAAAAGTATCCGATATATCTGAGGTATCAATAATCGTATCCTTTGAAGAAGATTGAGTTGCCGTAAAGGAAGTAATATCCGCCGGGACATCAACCTGACCAAAATCCTTTAAAGTTTCCGTTACTGTCAAGTCAAAGGTTGACTGGCTTGTGTCATCTAATGGAATATTATCCACTTCAAAACGGATGATAAATTGCTTGCTATTGGTATCAAGGTTGAATGTAGCGGTTACAGGGATATTATCCAATTCATCCTGCGAGAAACCCAAGTCGCTCATCTGGCTGATTTCATCCTCTGACATAATCGCTGATAAGTTCGTTGTGCAGATGACATAACCGATCGAGCCGGTCGAATAAATCGTATCATCAGGAAGCTCGCTGTAAAGATCATAGCTGCCCTCCGCCTCAATGTTGATGTTATTATCGGTGGTGACATCAATTAATGAATCCGGTACAGCAGCTTCGTTGTACATGGTAAAGGCTACCAGTTTATCCCCAAACATTTTATAACCCTTATCATAGGTATATGTCGCGTTCGAAGTTAGTTCCTGTGAATAAGTAATGCGGAAATAATTTTCATTCAGGTTAAACGCTTCTGTAGTATCCGAGCTGGCAGAGGTATCGACGTTTTGGTCATGTAGCTCCACATAAATATTCTGAGTTACACGGAAGCTGTTGTCGCTTAAATACGTATCCAGTGTTGACAAATAGGAATCCAGCAATGTTTTCGCCGCTAAATCATTTGTGGTTTCGGTTGTTGTTACCTGGCTGGTCGTCGTTTGCGGCGTTGTTGTCGTCACGGTTTGTGCAGTGGTCGACGAAACCGTTGTCTGTTGGGTCGTTGTTGTCGTTGCGCTCATTGGCGTGCAAGCATACAAAAATAAAATAATTGCTAAAATAAAACTGTATTTAACGTATTTCCTCATATTTTCCTCCCAATATTTAACAATAAAAAAGCCTTTAATCCAATTATAATGCAAAGGCTTTAAAAATTCCATATATAGAGTGAATAAAATAAAGTTCATTCTTTGCCGGATATTCTCATCATTAAACAAGATTCAAAGGATATAAAATAATCAATAGTAAAGAAATACAGTTATTATCGTAACGTCTATGTCCACCTTTTGTTCGTTCAGATGTAATTTTCCTTCTTTTTCCCACCTTCTCAATGTATTAATTCACACGCCAACTATTTCACTGGCGTTATTTATTGATATTTCAATATCGATCACCTCAATATTTATTTCACCAATTCTATTCATTTATATTTAGATAGATTTAGGTATATTTTTTATAACTGTTTCTAATCCCGGGAGGTCTCATGAACAATATACATGTATTGGTCGAAAAAGGTTTATCGTGAGAAGTCAGCAGAGGTCGTATTAGTTGATTATTTCACTTCACTTTAACAGGCCGTCTTTATACTGCATCTTAAGAGAATCTTATCATTTTCCACTTCTTATCATCACCCATTTTAATATCGTTCTAACATATACTCGCCACATTTACGTACATTATTGCTTTGATGTCTACGGGCTTAATCTTGTCTTACAGACCCCCCCATTAATATCCGCCTTATGTGATTAGTGTTCCTCGAGCCGAAATTTTGCATCCTGCTTCCTCCAGCTCCACCTCGCGATGGACACACTTGTCTAACACTTCGTTTGATATCTTCCCGTGTAGTGGACTTTCACCACCTAGTTAATAGACATGCCCGGCACACAAGAAAAAATACCTAAGGATAACTTAGGTATTTTTATCTTCTTGTTGACTAGTAGAAATTAAAAGAGAAGAGGATAGGATAGGATAGGGCGGGATTGATAAGGGGTAAGTATGTGTTGAAGGAGAAGGATTAGTGTAAGAGAGTTTTTTTCTATTAGTCTTTTATTTGATTAATCATATCGCTATATACTTTTTAATTACAATTACATTATGCATGGCAAAAGACAATCAAATATCAAATGATTATGTGAAATTGTGTGATTTATGAAAATTTTGATAATAAAATCATTGATTTTATTCATATTCCAAACAATTACTAATTGTAAAGTTTTATTAAAAAATCACAACATAACATACTTAATCGAGGTATTGTTAACTGTATTTTAAAATTTTATAGTTTAATTTTTCAATTTTTATAAAAAAGAAAAAACTCAAGTAAATTCTTAAATGGTTTACTTGAGTTTTTCTGTATTTGAATATTAATTTAGACTATTTTTTGGATAATTATGAATTTTAACCCTAACACTATTTTTTTAATTGAATGTGTAATTCATCTAATTGTTTAGTATCTACAACAGAAGGTGAATCCATCATTAAACTAGAAGCAGAAAGGGTTTTAGGGAATGCGATTACATCACGAATATTTTCTGTTCCAACTAGTAACATAATTAATCTATCAAGCCCTAAGGCGATTCCACCATGAGGTGGTGTTCCATATTTAAATGCATCTAATAAGAAACCAAATTGTGCATATGCTTCTTCTTTGGTGAATCCTAATGCTTCAAACATTTGACTTTGGATATCTCTTTGATGAATTCTTATAGACCCTCCACCAATTTCATAACCATTTAAAACAATATCATAGGCTTGAGCTAAACACTTACTTGGTTCTTTAGTTAAATATTGGACAGATTCTTTTTTAGGAGCTGTAAATGGATGATGAGCTGCATAAAAACGTTTATCTTCTTCTTTATATTCAAATAATGGCCAATCAACTATCCATAAAAAATTAAATTCATTTTCATTGATAAGTTTCATTTCTTTTGCGATTTGTTTTCTTAATGCTCCAAGAGATTCACAACTAACGGTGTAGTTATCAGCTACAAATAATAATAAATCATTATTTTCAACATGCATTTTTTCAATTAACATTTGTTTTTCTTCATCACTTAAAAATTTGCTAATTGACCCAGAAAATTCATGATTCATGTATTTTAAGAAAGCAAGTCCTTTTGCTCGATATTTTTTCACTAATTCAGTAAATCGGTCAATATCTTTTCTTGAAAAATTAGCGCCATTTTTAACATTTATTGCGCGGACATAACCATCATTATTGATTGCACTTGAGAAAACAGAAAATGATGTATTTTTAAACAAATCATTTAATTCAACGAGTTCTAATTTAAAACGTCTATCTGGTTTGTCACTGCCGTATTGTGTCATCGCTTCATGGAAAGTAAGGCGATCAAAAGGAACATTAATATCTAGTCCTTTCATCTCTTTCATTATTTTCACAAATAACTGTTCGATGGTCGTTTGAATTTCTTCTGCGGTTAAAAATGATGTTTCGATATCGACTTGGGTAAATTCAGGTTGTCTATCAGCACGTAAATCTTCATCTCTAAAACAACGTGCGATTTGATAATAGCGCTCAAAACCAGAAACCATACATAATTGTTTATATATTTGCGGTGATTGTGGTAAAGCATAAAACTCACCAGGATGAATACGTGAAGGTACTAAATAGTCACGAGCACCTTCGGGAGTTGATTTTGTTAAAATTGGTGTTTCAATTTCAATAAAGTCTAAGTCACTTAAGTAATTACGAATGATTCTAGTTGTCTTTGATCTTTCCAACAAGATTTTTTGCATTCTTGGTTTTCTTAAATCCAAATAACGGTATTTTAATCGGGTATCTTCTAAGGCATCCGCCTCATCAGAAATGGTGATTGGCGGTGTTTCAGCAGTTGAGATCACTTCTAAATCTTCAATTTTTATTTCAATATCTCCTGTTGGTAAATTAGGATTTTTGCTTTCACGTTCAATGACAATCCCTTTCACATAAAGGACATATTCATTTCGTATTTTAACTGCGACTTCATATAAATCACTTGAAACTAATTCCGGTTTCACCATGATTTGAGTAATTCCGTAACGGTCACGAAGGTCAATAAAAATTAATCCCCCTAAATTACGGGTTTTAGATACCCAACCTTTTAATTCAACTATTTGATTGACGTCTTTTAATCTTAATTCATTATTGTTATGCGTTCTATTCATTATTAGTCACCATCCTTTTTTTAATTTCATTGATAATATTTTCCTTTTTTACTTCAACTTGTATTTGTGTTTTCATATCTTTAATGCTTATTCTATTATCATTTAGCTCTTCTTCACCTATAATAACAGTAATTTTCGCATTAACTTTATCGGCTTGTTTAAATTGTGCTTTTACTTTTCGATGGAAGTAATCTTTTTCACACTTTATATTTAATTTTCTTAATGCTTCCTGTAAATAAAATGCATAACTATCAGTCGCATCGCTTGTTGAGGCAATATAAATATCAACATCATCATGGGGGTCTATAGTAATATTTTCAGCTTCAAGCGCTAAAATCAATCGGTCCATTCCAAATGCCATTCCGACACCTGGGATATCAGGACCACCAATTTCTTGTACTAATCCATTATAACGTCCACCACCACCAAGGGCATTTTGAGTACCGAAGCCTTCTACCTCTGTGATGATTTCAAACACGGTATGATTATAATAGTCAAGACCTCGCACTAAATTGTTATCTAATATATAATCAATATTCAATTGTTTTAAATCATTTAAAACTTGATCAAAAAACACTTTTGACTCGCTTGTTAAATATTCTACCATCTTAGGTGCTGTTTTCATTGATGGATGATTACTATCAACTTTACAATCTAAAACACGAAGTGGATTTTGTTCAAGCCGTTTTTGACAATCTTGACATAATTCATGTACAACAGGTGAAAAATGTTTGATTAGGGCATTACGATAATTAAACCGACTTTCTTTATCACCTAATGTATTAATTGCCACTTTGACTTTTTTTAATCCCAATTGTTTAAAAATATTGACTGATAAGGCAATGATTTCAGAATCAACAGATGGATTATCACTGCCTAATGCTTCTACCCCAAATTGATGTAATTGGCGATAACGTCCTTTTTGCATCCGCTCATAACGAAACATTGGCCCCATATAATATACCTTAGTCAATTGATTAGGTTCTGCATATAATTTATGTTCTACATAACTACGGACAACTCCTGCAGTACCCTCAGGTCTTAAAGTAATAGATCGGTCACCTTTATCTAAGAAAGTATACATTTCTTTTCTTACAATATCGGTACTTTCACCCACACCACGAATAAACAATTCCGTATTTTCAAACAATGGTGTTCTAATTTCTTTATAGCAATAAAGCTCACAAGTTTTACGAATAATAGATTCTAAATAGTGCCATTCATGGATGTTTTTTGGTAAAATATCATAAGTTCCTTTTGCTGATTGTATGCTCATTTGACCATCTCCTTTAAAATAAATAAAAAAGTCCTTAGAAATTTCTAAGGACGCTTGTTTAGCGCGGTGCCACCCTAGTTGCTAAAAGCCAACTTTAAATTAATATCTCCAAAGTGTCTTCACTAAATAATTAGTAGGAGCTTTCAGCCTTTGACTCCATTCTCTATAACTAGATTAGTTAGCTACTTTTCTTTTTCATCGATCATCATATCATATGTAATTATGATTTATTATAACCATTATTTAATAACTTATCAAGAGTTTTCTACGATATTTATATATTATTATGCTATAATAGCTTTCTCTGCCTTAATGTCTTCTTTTTCTAGATTTTTATAAGCTACGGCAAGCATTAATTTAATGCGATTAATTTGATTAACTTCACTTGCCCCGGGATCATAATCCACAGCGACAATATTCGATTTAGGATATTTAGCCCGTAGCTCTTTAATCATCGCTTTACCAGAAATGTGATTTGGTAAACAAGCAAATGGTTGCATGCAAACAATATTAGGTACATCGCTCTCGATTAATTCAACCATTTCGCCTGTTAAAAACCAACCTTCACCTGTTTGATTACCTAAAGATATAAATCTTTGTGCACTTTTAGCAATTTCATGAATACTTTGTGGTGGTGTAAAACGTTTACTTGCTTTTAGTGCCTCTACCATGGGATTACGCCATCTATTTACAAGATTAATGATTATTCTAGACATAAATTTTGAAAATGGTTTATAATACAACATTTTTGCTTTTATTTCCATATTTTTCAACGAATACATGAAGAAATCAACTAAGTCGGGCATAACTGCCTCTCCACCCTCTTCTTCGATAAAATCAACAATTTGATTATTAGCATCAGGATGAAATTTTACTAAAATTTCTCCCACTAACCCAATTTTAGGTTTAATCACATCTGTAATAGGGATATTATCAAAATCTTTCACAATTTCACCAACTATATTTTTAAACTGCTTCATTGACCCCATTTGAGTGAACCGGATACATTTATACATCCACTGATTATATAATTCATTAGTCTGCCCTTTAATTTTTTCATAAGGACGTACACGATACAATAAACGCATTAACAAATCACCATAGAATATGGACAAAATAATTTTTTTAATGAGACTAATTGAGAACTTAAATCCAGGATTTGATTCAATTCTAGAAGCACTAAAAGAAATCACCGGTATATTCTTAAAACCTGCATCCTTCAAAGCTCTTCTAATAAATGAAATATAATTTGTAGCTCGGCACCCTCCCCCGGTTTGCGATATCACAACTGAGGTATTATTTAGATCATATTTTCCACTTTTAAGCGCGTAAATCAATTGCCCTACTACCATAATAGAAGGATAACAGGCATCATTATTAACATATTTCAATCCTTCTTCCTTAGCTGCATCACTCACCTTTTTAAGTATCTCAACATGATAACCTTCCGACAAAAAAGCTTTTTCAAGTAAATGAAAGTGAATAGGAGACATTTGAGGTGCTAGAATCGTATGTTTCTGCTTCATTTTTTTAGTAAACACGGTTCTGCTTTCCTCTATCCCAATTACTTGTGGAACAACACCTTTTGTATCGCGTGATTCAAGTGCTGCTTTCAATGAACGAATTCGTATCCGTGCTGAGCCTAAATTATTGACCTCGTCAATTTTTAAAAGTGTAAAAACCTTATTATTATTTTCTAGAATAGTTTTCACTTGATCACTTGTTACCGCATCTAACCCACAACCAAATGAATTTAGTTGAATAAGTTCTAAATTTTTTTGTGTCGCGACAAAACTAGCTGCAGCGAAAAGACGTGAATGATAAACCCATTGATCAACAATTTGCAGTGGTCTTTTCACTTTACCTAAATGACAAATGCTATCTTCTGATAAAACAGCCATGCCATATGAATTTATTAGTTTATCAATACCATGATTGACCTCTTTATCAAGATGATAAGGTCTACCCGCTAAAACGATCCCCTTTATTTGATGTTTATTGATATAGGCTAATGTTTCTTCACCTTTTTTTCGTATATCTCTTTTGAGGATATCATCTTCTATTGCCGCTTTTTTAAATGCGTTTCTAATTTCCTTTTTAGGTATATCTGAAAATATTTCAACTAATTTTCTATAAGTTGCTTTTTTATTATGAAAAGAAATAAATGGATTCATATATTTGATTTCTTTACTTTTTAGTCCATCAATATTATTTTTGATAACCTCTGAATATGACATAACTATTGGACAATTAAATTGATTATTTGCTTGTGCTTGTTCTTTTTTCTCGAAAAATATGCTTGGATAAAAGATAATATCCACCTTTTTTTCAATTAAACTTATTATGTGTCCATGCGATAATTTTGCTGGATAACAAACTGACTCAGAAGGGATAGTTTCCATTCCTTTTTCATAAAGTGTGTGAGTACTTGTAGAAGATAATTCAACTCGATAACCTAATTCTGTAAAAAAAGTAAACCAAAACCCGTAATTTTCATACATATTTAGAACTCTAGGAATTCCTATTGTTCCTCTTTTGGCTTTAGATATTGGTAATGGTTTATAATTGAACATACGTTCATATTTATATTGATAAAGGTTAGGAATTTCATTGTGTGTGATTTGAACTCCTGCTCCTCGTTCACATTTATTTCCAGTAATTAATTTATTATGATTAGAAAATTGATTGACAGTTAATTGACAATGATTCGTACATAACTGGCAACGTCTCACATTTTGCGTGTAAGAAAATTGTTTTAACTCTTCATAACTAATTAATGCTGAATATCCACTGATGTATGTTTTTTGAGCAATAAGAGCACAACCAAAAGCACCCATTAACCCGGATATAGAAGGTCTATAAACCTCTCTACCCGATATTAATTCAAAAGCTCTTAATACAGCATGATTATAGAATGTCCCACCTTGAACTATGATTTTTTCGCCTAAATCTTCTGGCTTTCTTATTTTTATGACTTTGTATAAAGCATTTTTAATCACAGAGTAAGACAATCCACTGGCAATATCACCGACTGTTGCCCCTTCTTTTTGCGCTTGTTTCACCTTTGAATTCATGAAGACTGTGCATCTTGAACCTAAATCCACTGGGTTTTCCGCAAGGACTGCTTGATTAACAAAATCCGCAATAGGAATATCTAGTGTTTGTGAAAAATTTTGAATGAACGATCCACAACCTGCTGAACAGGCCTCATTTAAAGTAACAGAGTTAATGACTCCATCTTTTATCGTCAAACATTTCATATCTTGCCCACCTATGTCGAGAATAAAATCAACACCTGGAACAAAATATTCAGCTGCTGCATAATGTGCGACTGTTTCAATTTCACCCATATCAACATTAAAAGCTGATTTTATTAAATTTTCACCATAACCAGTAGCACAAGAACGGGCTATTTGAATCCCACTAGGCAACTTCTCATATAAATCAATTAAACCCTTTTTTAATACTTCTAAAGGATTCCCTTCATTCCCTTGATAAAATTCATAAAGAATATTTCCATCTTCACTCATTAAAACCATTTTAGTCGTTGTAGACCCACCATCAATTCCTAAAAAGGCTTGTCCTTTATAATTTGACATATCAATTTGATTGATTTTATTTTTTTCATGTCGTTTTAAAAATTCATCAACATCTGCCTGGTTGCTAAACAGAGGCGGTAATCTTTTAACATCATCACTTTTCATAGTATCAATATGCGCTAGTCTATCAACGAAATTTTTAAAACTAACAATCGGGCTATTTAGTGAAGAAAGAGCAGCACCTAACGCGACAAATAATTGAGCATTTGGAGGGGTTATAGCTTCTTCTTCTTTTAGTTCCAAAGTATCAATAAATCTATTTCTTAATTCGCTTAAAAAATACAATGGTCCGCCTAAAAAAACCACTTTTCCTTTGATTTTACGACCACACGCTAATCCACTAATTGTTTGATTAACAACTGCTTGAAATATAGATACTGCGATATCGTTTTTATTAACCCCTTCATTTATTAAAGGTTGAATATCCGATTTCGCAAATACACCACATCTTGCCGCAATTGGGTAAATGGTTTGATAATTTTTAGCTAATTCATTTAGCCCTAGTGCATCTGTATCTAGGAGAACAGCCATTTGGTCAATAAAAGCACCTGTACCACCAGCACAGGTCCCATTCATACGTTGCTCAACGCCATTATTGAAATAAGTAATTTTGGCATCCTCGCCACCTAGTTCTACTGCTACATCAACATCTTTAAGTGTTTCCTCGATGGTTTTTGTACAAGCAATCACTTCTTGAACAAATGGAACTTCAAACCATTTTGATACAGTAATTCCTCCAGACCCAGTCACATTAATCGTCATTTGACTATCTTTATATTGATAAAATACGGACATTAACATATTTTTAACTGTTGTTTTGAAATCAGAATTGTGTCTTTTATATTGACTATGTATGATTTCTAATTGCTCATTTAAAATGACTAACTTGACAGTTGTTGAACCCACATCTAGTCCTACATGTAATAATGTTTGCATTTTTCTTCACCTTCTATGAAATTAATCTCAATTCTTTTATTATACTCAAATGTTAGGCTTTGTCAATTTCCAGTATGAAAAAAGTACCAGTTGTTTTGATACTTTTACTTATTTTCTATAATACAAGTAATTTCCCATCATTAATCAGCTGAACCGATTTAAAATAATTCTTACAAGACACTATAAAATAATCTCAATGTGATAGTCTTCTTAGCATACTATCTTAATGTGAAAAACTACCTTACATTATGTTCACTAAAGATGATATTTTCCAGTATAATTATGAACAATCACTTTAAACACGGAAACACTATTTACCATTTCGTCATTAAAAGAAAAATCCTTTCCAGTCTGATGTTTCATCAATATAGACAGAGCGTTTTTCTTTTCTTCAACCTCATCAATAAAAACAGATTGACCATTTCCAATAACGCTTTTAAAGGAATATCCATATTGGCAGGCTACATCTGCTGTAATAAGGTGATGTTCACAATCTAATTCGAAACATATATTGTCGTTATCTTTTAATGCAGCAATTTTTCTTCCTTCCTTTGCGCTATGAAAAAACAATACTAATTGGTTGTTTTCATATGTATATCCAAAATTCATTGGTACGATATAAAGTCCAGCATTATCTTGCATCGCAATTCTGCAAACTTTACACTGGTCAATAATCTGAATTATCTCTTTTACTTCTGTAACCTCTTTATCTTTTCTTCTCAATTTACAAGGTCTCCTTTAAATTTATTATTTTGCCATTAATACTCAAGTGCATCATTAACATTCAGTCATACCCACCGTAATTTGTTTATATATGTATAAAAAGGTGTGCCATCAAAATCACAAGTTATATGCTATAAATCAATTATCATTATCACTTTTCCATCATTTCCTCAAAGATTCTTTTTCAACCTTTATATTTCCTTTTCTTAGGTTTTTGTTAAATTGTAAAGGGCTTCTTATTATTCTGGTCTTTTTTCATCAGTTGCAAGACGATTTACTAGTGATGGCTCATATAAAGTGAAGTGTGTTTCTTTATGGACAAGATACAAACAATCATATCATTTCTCAATTATAAACTAAATTTCATAGTAAACAACCATATGATAAGAATATTTATTTTTCTTCTTACCATTGACTCTATTTAGATTTACACTTATAATTTTCTTATGAACTAAATCAGATTCTTAGAAAAATTCGAAATAACTTTTGGAACTAAAAAATGTCTAAATGTAGTTAACAAAGGAGGAAAATCAATAATGGAAAATAAGAATGTTTTTAGAGAAATAATAGCAGATTATGAAATAGCTCGCCCAGGTTATCCAGTTGAATTATTCAATGATATTGTGGATTATTCAATGATAAAAAATGATGCAAAGATACTTGAAATAGGTTCAGGCCCAGGTCAAGCAACAGAATATTTTGTGAAAAATCGATACAATATTACTGGATTAGAGATAGCAGAGAAACAAGTACAGTATCTACTAGAAAAATATTCCGAGTATCATAATTTCAATTCTATATGTTCTTCATTTGAAGAATACAATTGTTTAAAGGAAACCTATAACTTGATTTTTTCAGCTACAGCTTTTCATTGGATAAGCCAGAAGTTGGATACCCTAAAGCATACAACTTGTTGAAAAGAAATGGAGTAATGGCCGTTTTCTGGCATTTGGCATCTATAATTGAGCCAAAAACTGAAATGCTAAATCAAATAAGAAATATATATCGAAAACATGCTCCTGAGCTTGATGACCTATATAAGTTTAGATGAAGCTGAAGACTTGCATAATCTTAGAATCTCAGAAATACAAACCAATAATTTATTTAATAGACCAGTTTCTAAGATATACAGATGGGATGATGAATACACTACAGAAAGATATTTAAAATTGATGAATTCTTACTCAGACTTTCATGATATAGATAACGATAAGCAGAAGGCTATTTTAGATAGTGTTGCAGATTATATAAACAGTAAGAATGGTAAAATAGTTGTTCCACAAGAAGTAAGATTATATATGGCGAAGAAGTAATGTTTAAAGTTATCTAGTAGATCTACAAATGAATTGTGTTTCTTAAGAATGCAACTATTTACCAGGTCATCTTTTATATCTAATAAATCCATTTTAAAATTTTCTTGCTTTATCTATCCTGTAACTTGTATTTTCTTTAACATTCTCATTGAAAAAGCATTACCATCTTCTGCTCTCTTTAGATAATATTTAAAATTTTAAATATTATCTTTTTCATGTTACAAAGAGAAAGCACATCTTTTTTCTAAAATCCCAAATTCTGAAAACATTGAAATTACTTCACGTAGATCTTATGCCGTTATTACGAATATTATAATTTATTATATTTCTCATTTTTTCCGTAAGCTTTTTCAACAGGATATTTTTTTTTGTTAATTTCTAATTTTTTCTTTATAATTTTTTCAATATCAAAATTAACTGCATCAGCGAATAATATACAATACATTAATATATCTGCTAATTCTTCTGACATTTCTTCTTTGTTTTTAGAAATAGCTTCTTCATTTGATAACCATTGAAAAGTTTCTAATAATTCTGATGCTTCAAGATTTAAAGATATGGCCAAATCTTTAGCATTATGAAATTGTTTCCAATTGCGTTCATCCCTAAAATTTAATATCTCTTTAATTAATAATTTATCCATTTTTTATCATCTTCCTTTAATTGATATTATAACAAAAAAAGCACTTAATTTCAGTGCTTAATTTAATTTTTTATATAATATATGATTTTTAATTTTTAATAAATGTTTTCAAACAATAAATGACGGATTTTTACTATCAATTACGATTGTAAAAGGCCGTCATTTATTTGTTAGGTCTTATTAAGTTATGAAAGAATGTTTTTAAACTTCAAGATTACTCTTGAAATGTAATTATATTTCTTGAGCTTAAGCATTAATGTCGTTCTCTTAAAGTCGTATCAAATTAATCTAATAATTCTAAATCTTTTAGTATTTTAGTTTTTAACTCCTCGAATTCAGTAGAATTTACAAAAATCTCTACTAGACGCTCCCCATTAAATTGGCAAATCAGAATTTTGTATCCAACTAGGTGGCGTTTTGACATATTTAAGCGTTGATTTACTAGCTTCTTTACACTACTTTCTTAATTCACTATTATTTAATTTTAGTTCTTCTTTATGCAGTTCTATATATTCCTTTAATTTCACTTACTTCTACTCCCTAAATTTAACTAATTTAATTATAGATAATTCCTATAAAATATGGACATTGTTAGTTTAATGTCTACTCTATAAGTTTAATATCACTGTTCCTTTTTATATTTATGTATAAAATTGGGAAAAATTGTATGTTGTTTCCCTATATTCATCCATGTTAAAATGGCAAAGAAAGGAATGAGGTTACTTGTTTTTATTAGAGAAAAAATTAAAGGACTATATTTTATTTATTGTTTTAATGCTTGTTTCAATTCCTCCTTACGGTGTTTACCTGATTATTCGTTATAGAATTTTTTCAGGCAGAACCAAAAAAATCGTGATGATCGTATCAATTATTTGGAGTTTGGGTTGGATTGGCCTTTTCTCATATGTCAATAACCTTTCTAGTGGAACAGATACTACTGTTACTACGAATCTTGCGAGTCCAAAGACGACAGAACAGATTGTAGCTGATTCTCTTAACTCTACTGTTAGTAGAACAGATGATAATGGACACTATCTTAAAACAGTTAGAAGTGTTTCTCTTGCTGCTAATGATACTCACTTATTGATTGAACTAAATTCCGACGATTCATGGACACAAAAGGGCATTATCGAAGGTATGCAAGAAGATGTCATTCAAGTGATGAAAGCTCTTAAAGGACACATTCCTCAAGGAGTTACAATAATCTATTTTGATTTCTATGATTATTATCTACAAGATGGAAAATCATATGAAGGACAAGTATTGGAACTAACGATTAATCAAGATGATTTCAATGATGTTTGGGATGTCATCCTACCAAAAGACATTCCGAGTCTTGTAGGCTATTATCAATTAAAATCAGGCATTCAATTATTATAAAAAAATCAGCTTGAATAAAGCTGTTTTTTTTATATAACTATATTTTGTTTCCTTTTACATCTTCATTAGTCATCTAATTCCTTATTTTTAGTTTTTAAATTTTAACTAATAAACTTTATTATATTCCTTGCAATTATCCTGATCTAAATGATTAGTATTGATTATCTTAGTAGGTAGGTTAGACCTTTTTTGTGTAAATAATATGCCTATCTATAATTGTAATGTTTCTGATTTACTATTCTTATATATTTTTGTTCAAAAAAATTATATCATTAAAAACACTTTTTTTTGCACATATAGGTATAAAAACAGGTATCTTATTATTCACCTAATAGGTGAAAATATGGTACCTGTTTTTTTATTTTATATCACAAATAATTACCACTAACTTTATTCATATGAACAATTCTGGTTTATCATTAAATTCACTATATAGTATTTTATCTTGTTCTGGTCTTGTTGAATAAGTAAAACTAAGTCTCTTTTCGTGTATCAGCGAATAAAGTAAAGCGTGTTAAGATATAAAAGAAACTATATAAATTACATTATAATTATTTAACTTTATAATTGATTCTTTCCTTATATATTAATATTGCAAACCAATAGAAGCAACAGGATTACTTCTAGGAGAAAATAATTCTCCAGCTAATCCTTTTTGTTTAATGTCGTCAACAAGAATATTTCGAATTAAAAGGCCAGTATCTATATCATTGCTACTTCTAACATTCGCCAACTGATCCCAATAATAAACATAACTGATTACAGCTACTTTGTATGTTTCAGAATCATTTAGGGTCACACCATCAGCTAAAGTATAGAAAACCGACGGACTATTGAGCAATGATTGAATTTGTGAATATGTTGCTTCAAATACCAAAATTGTATTATCAAAAGGACTGATTTCATACATTTGATTTAGCGTTACAGGTTGACCTGATGTGATTTCACCAGTTGAACGAACACCTTCATTATTGCTAATAGCAATATCTGATCCCGTTGCGGCTAACATTACATTTCCAGTCCAATTATATAATTGACTAGTACTAGTTATCGTTTCCCCAGCTGTTGCCAGTACTTCGTTTCCTAGTTCCTCACTGTAGTTATCAATAATTGATTCAACAGTTGGATCATAGTGAGTACCTGCTGAAGAAACAGCAATTATATTTTCTGTGGAATCAGTTACCTTCATTGAATTTAAATCGATAGACAAAGTAATATCACCAAAATATTCATCATATGATCCAGCTTGAACAACTGGCATATCCACGCCATTACTACGTTTTATTGCCCCTTGTTGATAAGCATGAGTATGTCCGTTGATTACAGCATCAACTAAATAATTTCCATTAGCATCTTTTAATTGAGCTATATTAGTATTATTAATATAAGTATCAATATTACTACCACCACCGTGAATATTGACGATAATAACATCAACACCAGAATCTTTTAAAGCACTAGCCCTTTGTTTTACAGAATTGGAAATGTTCTCATCGAAATTATAATCTTCTACTTTATCATATTCGATAGAAGAATAAACATTTCCTATATAACTGATAATGCCTACCTTAACTCCCTCTTTATTTAAAACAACAGAATTTAAAACATCCCCACCAGCTACTGTAAGCATAGAATTATCAGAATTTAAATAAATGTTGTCATTAATAAGCGGAAAGTCTGCTTCTCCATTTGAATTATCATTGTCAAAATACTTCAAAATTGTACTAATACCCCAATCAAATTCATGATTTCCAATACCCATAGCATCAAATCCCATTTCATTCATACAATCCAAAACAGCTTTACCATCTGTCATATTTGAAATGGCAGTGCCTTGAAACATATCACCATTTGCTAGCAAAACAACATCATCCAAGTTATCTTCGTTTCTAATTTGATTGATAAGATACGCTGTATTGGATAAGCCACCTTTTCCACTTGCATCTTGTTCAATGTATCCATGTAGATCATTAATAGATAAAATTGTCAAAGGTAAAGAATCATTATTTGCGGTTGTTGTAATGTTCGCTACAGTATTTGTTGTGGTGCTCGTATCGGTATCCATCGTAGATGTAATGGTTGTCGTAGTTAAATTATTGCAACCAAATAATAAAATATTAACGAATAATAACATTGTTAGAATAAAAAACTTTTTTTTCATTTACTTCCTCCCAAAGATAAAAATGAATATAAATATTTGATTATAAATTAATAATAAAATTTTTGAATATTTCTTGATATATCTAAGAATATGACCAAAACATTAAAAAAATAACATCTCCTTTGGTTCATCACCACAATTATATAGTCTGATTTATTATTATATCAAATATTATATATTCATTCAACATAAATAAATATTTACCAGTTCTTTGAATCAGTCATTATTGTGACAGAACCATCATTTACTAATGAAACACCCAATGCAGCTCCAAAAATTACTGTTTTAACATGTTGTTTTTTTTTCTTAATTTTTCATTCAACTCTAAATATACCTGATTTATTGAAATTTTATATTTTTTGGTGTAATATAATAAAGAGAAGTTACGAATAAAGCAAAAAATTGGTTATAATGAAGTAATGTTATATATCGTACTTAGGTTTCAACTTTAGGTTTTATGCTAATATTACCCGGGTTTTATATCCAAAGTAAATTTGATGAATGCATCTTAGTGTTATCATAGTAATTTCTAATTCATATAAGTGATAAAAATAAATAATTTTGGGGGTTTTATGAAAAAATTTTTAACATGGAGAAATCTATATAATCTCTTGCCATTACTTTTTATTATTATAATTATTGGCTATTATGTAATAATTAGATACCATAACAACAATTATTTATCTATATTTCAAGGTATGGATAAATATTATCAATCGATTGGAGATAGTAATAAAGAACATATATACAATTTTTTCAGTATTTTAAATAAAAATGCGAGTTTTATTGTTTATTTACTTATTTTGGATTTGTTGATGTTTATTTGTGTACTGATTGATTCAAGAATTAATCAAAAAGTAGTTTTGACATTTACTTATATTATAAATATAACAATGATTTCATTTATGCTTTTATTAGCTAATTGCTTATGGTTAGGTATACCAGGAGTAGTAATTTGTCTAATGTTATTTTTAGTTGTTTATAAAAAGATTTATATAAGCCTTTATAAAATTATTGCAGCGTTAGCTTTTATTCTAGTATGTATAATAGGTATATTTTATTATAAAAGTTTACAACTTCCTCAAGAATTAAAAATAACGCAAAATTTTGATTCGTATTGTAAATATTATTCTAATACAACCATATCATGTTGGCCATATTATACAGATATATTTAATAAGTATAAAACTGAAGAGTTCCAAATAACATTTAATGATCAACAATTTCTTGATAAAATAAATAATGGTCAATACAAAATAGAAATTTCTTTTGTTTCTAATTCTAATCGATACGAAATTCAACCCAATGATTTTAGTATAAAAGATAATCAATTAATTTTAGATTTAGAAGCTATTAATGGGAAAGTAAACTTCAATAATAAATATACCATTCTTTTTATTAATCTTGAATTTGTTGACGATACCGGTCAAAATGTTAATCTTAATTGGTCAGACGATTATACTCTGACATTAGAAAAGAAATAGTCATGGAATAACTTTTCATAACTATATAATACATTCATAAATTAAGTTTCTATACAAAAGAGACCCAGAAATTAGGTCTCTTTTTCATCTTTCTACTCAACCTGTCAAGTGGTATGATAATATTCATTCATAAGATTCTTCTTGACGAAAATACAGTGTACTCAAGTATCATCTTAAATTAACTTTTAATTTGACTTCTATTAAATTTATAAAGTTCTCTTTAAATATTTCATCATTTTCTTTTGTTCTCTTTTTTGGTCCTGTTACATGTTTTTTGTTTTTTCTTTCTTTCTGTGATAAATATCTTGTAAATAATAAAGACTCAATATTCTCATTTGTATAAATCAAACCATTTTGATTTAATACATTTGCTTTTTTACTTAATGCCATACAAGCAACTCCATAATCTTGAGTTATTACAAAATCATCTGCCTCTAAATAAGAAATTAATTTAAAATCAACACTATCTTTACCTTTATCGACTGTGATGACTTTAGCATAATGATCAGAAAAAATGTGACTTGTATCAAAAAATAATACAACCTCAATTTGATATTTCTTCGCAATTTGTAAAATAATATCCTTAACAGGACAACTATCTGCATCTACTAATATTTTCATAGCTTTACCTCGACATTTATTTTTCTAATGAGTTTGATAAAATTATTATTTTCATTAATACCTAAGAAACTATTTATTATACAAGAGGTGATAAAATAAAATCAGAAAAGATTATAAAATCCCTCTCAAACATTAAAAATTTACTTTCATTCTTTTCGTATAAATTTTGGTAGAAATAACTACGTCCGATGCAGGTATAACAATCGTAGAAATCACTTAAACCGACTGAGAATGCGCTTGCGACTATCCGGGCATTATCCAAATATTTCTTATCATTTATTAATAATTTTTAATAACTCCAGAAATGACATAACACAATATTTAACCTCTTTTTTTAATCTAATTTCAATTATAATGCATAAATTGATAATATAAAAGAGGAACAGAAACATTTACATGTACAGTTCCTCTTTAATTACCTATTTTTAGAATTAATCATGATTACAACAGGTCCTTCATTTAGGCGATACTATTAAATAATTGATTAATGCATGGATTAACCAGTATAAACTAGGGCATGTAAGCTAAATTACTGTTCTCTACTTTTATATCTTGATCAACAATAATTAAAAACAAAAGATCTAAACATTTATGTTTAGATCCATGAAATCTTAAAATATTTCGTATTTATTATCAATGTATTTGATTAAATTTTTTATCGTCACTAAAGTCGGTGTTGCTAACACCATTCCTAAAGCGCCAAACAGTGCTCCAAATACCGTTAAGCCGATGAGCACCCAAACAGGATGGACATAAACGGTTTTTTTCATAATGTACGGTTGCATAAAATTGGATTCCAATTGTTGAATCAAAATAACTGAACCGATGACTGCGATTGTAAACCAGGGAATTTGAAAATTGTCAACGGTTCCGACACCTTCTGTTAAGAATACTAATAAAGCAATCGGACCTCCACCTAACACCGGACCGACATAAGGAATCAAGTTAGTGACGGTTCCTAATACGCCTAACGATAAAATAATTATTATAATGACGGCTATACTAGTCGGACCGTGGACGACGAAGATAAAATTCTCATATCTCGCCAGACCCGCGCCATAATAAACAATATTGGCGGTGACAGCTGTAATTAATAAAACAAAAACGTAAGCCATCCCGACAATGCTTGAATCCAATAAAATCCCTTTGATATAGGAAGTAAAGCTGGTTTCAACGATATCAATGATTTCACTGGATGTTTGTCTTATTTTTTTAGGAATCGCGTTTTTAATTGATTTGTCCAGTTGTGTGAAGCCTGGTAAAAGATAAAACATCGAGCTGATTGTAATGACGGATTTAACGATGATTCCACCGCCAGTACCGAGTGCCTTGGTATATCCATCATTAAACAAATAAGTGCCGTGTTCAATACCGATAAATTGAGCCAACCCGAGCCGTTGCAATAACGGAGCTAAAACCTTTCCTGTATATTGAATATATAAAGTCCCGTTTTGAAACGCCAGTTCACTGTTCAACGGATTAGTCAGTGCGGCGATAATACCGCCAATAATTATTCCTATAGAAACTAGACCAAGGAATACCACCAATAAGGCTGCGGAAGTGTGATTCATGCCTTTTTCGACTAATTTTGAATAAGCCGGTTGTAATAAATAAGAAAATACAAAAGCCATTATAAATGGGCTTAAAATGCCTAAAAGACCTGATAACGGACTCCATATTGCATCTCCTAACATTCCGATTAGAACGATTACTCCAATACCAATTAAGACAAATCCCAAAAGTTTAATAACCAAATTTAATGTCTGAAAGTCTACTCCGTCTTTTTTAATAGTAAATATTTTAGGAATCTTCTTTTCTTCTCGTATTTCTTCTAATACTTTTTCTTCAGTCACTTTCTCCTCATTCATATACATACTCCTAACTAATAAATTTAAATGATTCTCTAATACATTAATAATCTCATTTTATCAAATCGCCTTACAAAATACTAGAAAAACCGTAAAAACTCCCATCCTAAACATTTATTGTCCCTATATTTTAACATTATATAATGTTTTTAACTTTTTCAATCTGAAAAATCTCCACATTTTTTACAAACCTAACCATCTGGCCATTTTAGTTTGAATAGGTATTCCTCCCATTTTCCACAGGTAGTAAATTGTTTTTGAAATTGATAAAGGTTCATATCTTCATAATAAATCATAACACCATTATTACTTACAAATGCTAAAGATAATTTGTAATCTGTTAATTGCACTTAATAGGGTATTTTATTTTAAAAAATAAAAAAGGAGCGACTTCGCTCCCATCATATTTATGTAACTATTCACAATAAATCTAATTTTATTGACAAAAATGCATGCTTAAAAAAGGAACTTTGTTAAGACCTAATTATCTGGCTTTATTTGCTTGCGCTTGAAGCGCTGTAATCGCTACTACTGCGATAATATCAACGTATGAGCATCCACGTGAAAGATCATTCACAGGTTTATTTAAACCTTGTGTTATTGGTCCATATGCTTTAGCGTTTGCTAATCTTTCAACTAATTTATAGCCAATATTACCGGATTGAAGATCGGGAAATATCAGTACATTTGCGTATCCAGCAACATTACTTGTTGGGGCTTTTAATTTAGCGACAGATGGTACTATTGCTGCATCAAGCTGTAATTCGCCATCAATTTTCAAATTCGGATATTGCTTTTTAACATTTTCCGTAGCTTTTATAACTTTAGTTACAGCATCCCCGCTACTACTTCCAAGTGTCGAGTATGAAAGCATCGCAACACGGGGTTCTTCTTTTGTAAGATAGTCAAATGATTTCGCTGTTTGGATAGCTATTTCAGATAACTCACTTGCATCAGGATTCACAACTAAACCGCAATCAGCAAATGCAAACACAGTTATTATTAACGTGATTCGATTTTGGGACGTCCATAAGAAAAAATGATGATACAAGTTTTACATTCGGTGCTGTTTTGATAATTTGGAGGGCAGCTCTAAGAACATCGCTTGTAGCGGTAATTGCGCCAGCAACCATTCCATCCGCATCTGAACTCTTAACCATCATAACACCATAATAAATGGTATTTAATACGAGTTTTTGAGCATCTTCCCTAGACATTCCCTTTGCTTTACGTAATTCATATAAATTAGAACTATACTCATTAATTTTTTCTGAATTTTCGACAACAATGACTTGAATGCCTTCATTTTGCAATTTGTTTATTTCATCGTTTATATTTACCGAATTTACGAGAACAATCACATTAGCAATATTTTGCTTATGTAATTCTCTAGCAGCATCAATTGTTCTTTGGTCTTTACCTTCAGGAAGCACTATTGTTTGTTTATTTTGTTTTGCCTGATTAATTATTTGTTCTATAAGGTTCATAATATCACCTCTTTATTAGTTAAAAGTCTGATAATCATTCTCAGTCTTAATAGAATCAACAATTCCAGCAATGCATAACTCGATTGGAGAAATGTTGCTTTTGGCGTTTGTAACAAGTCTTGCTGATCCACCTTCTGCAATGAGCACAACAATATCACCAATTCCCGCTCCTACACCGTCAACTGCAAGCATTTCGTCTCCATAGGGTGCCAAAAACTCGTCGATTGGTTGGACAAATAACAGTTTGGTTCCATTTAGTAATTTGTTTTTATGTGTTGAGACTAAATTTCCCACTACTTTTGCCAGTAACATATCCTCACCTCTTGACTAAAATTACTTCTCTTTGACATAAACGCTATCAATTATCCCACCAATTCCAGCATCAACACAAGATGTTGGGATAGGCAAGTTCATTGCCCCTTCTTTACTCTTTGAATAAAAAACATATTCGCCAACTCCGGCACCATAATTATCTCCAGCAACAATAGGTGACCCTGTCGGCTCATATTTTGAGTTTACCGGCTGGATCACTAGTAGCGAAACACCTAAGATATCTTTTATTTTTACAGTTGATGTAACCATACCTATCACTTTAGCTATTTGCATAGTATTAAACCTTTGTTTTTAAAAGTCGTTCTTCAATATCAAGAATACTTTTAACTCGTTGCATATTTCTTTCACCTTCAAATTTAGTAGTTAAGAAAGTTTTTACGATTTCCCTTGCAACACCTTCCCCAATTACAAAACTACCTAGTGTCAAAACATTAGCTCCATTATGGTGTCTACTATTATGTGCAGTGTAAATTTCATTTGCACATGCGGCTAATACTCTAGGTACTTTGTTAGCCATCATAGCTGAACCAATACCAGCGCCATCAACCATAATACCAAAATCGCATTTATTCATTGACACTTCACGTGCTACTAAAAATGCATAGTCAGGATAATCACATCTATTTGTATTATATGTCCCAAAATCTTCATATTGAACATGCAGTTCTTCTGATAAATATTTTTTGATCTTTTCCTTTAGTTCATAACCTCCGTGATCAGATCCTATAGCAACTTTCATAACTACATCTCCTTCTTATTCTTACTGAAGACATTTTTACCTTCAATATCAATAAAGTCAATAATTGCCATAATAGTGGCATCAACTGGTTTATTTAATGTTTGTTCAGTTAATCTAGCTGAACTTCCACTAACAACTAATACAATTTCTGAATCGCCAGCTCCGACAGCATCAATTGCCACTGCTGATTTTCCTTCATCCTTCAGTGTAACTATATTTACTGGCTGTACTACATACATTTTCAAGCTATTCATACGTGGATCCTTTTGCGTGCAAACAACTGTTCCAATTATTCTTGCTGCATACATATAATCTCCTCCTCTTAGGTATTAATAAGTACCAGTCGCGGCCTTCGTGCCTTTTACAATACTTATTCCTGAGCTAGTTCCAATTCTAGTCGCACCAGCTGCAATCATAGCTTTGGCAGTTTCTGTATCACGAACCCCACCTGAAGCTTTAACACCCATTGTAGGTCCTACTACTTGCCGCATAAGTTTAATATCTTCGACTGTAGCTCCACCTTTGTTAAATCCGGTTGATGTTTTAACAAAATCAGCCCCTGCTATTTTTGCTATTGTACAAGCTTTTATTTTTTCTTCATCATTTAATAAAGATGTTTCTAAAATCACTTTAACAAGAGCGTGGCCTCTAGCGGCATTGACTACCCCTTCAATATCTCTTTTGACGAGATTCCAGTCTCCAGATTTTAAGGCACCAATATTGATAACCATATCAATTTCATTTGCTCCGTTTTTAATTGCATCAATAGTTTCATCAACTTTAGCTCTTGTAGTTGAGGCACCTAAAGGGAATCCAACCACAGCGCATGTCAAAACACCTGTCCCAGCTAGAAGACGTGAAACCAAAGGAGCATAGTATGTATTAACGCAAACTGATTTAAATTTATATTGTATAGCCTCATCGCACAGCTTTCTAATATCTGATTCGGTCGCTTCTGGTTTCAACAAAGTGTGATCAATAACCGAAGCCAAATCAGTGCTGCTATTTATTTCATTATTGTTCGCACCATTATTTTCTTTTGATATCTTGCGATATACTTCTTCTGCAATTTTTTCAATTAATTTATCTAATTCCATATTCTCAGCTCTTTTCCGTTTTCATTTTTAAACTATTTGATTCTTTCATTACTTGAGTAATTCTTCAACGTCTGAATGTGGACTAGGAATTACATGTACAGAAACTAATTCACCAACGCGACGCGCTGCTTCAGCACCTGCTTCTGTAGCAGCTTTGACAGCGCCTACATCACCACGTACCATAACTGTTACTAACCCGTTCCCAACTTTTTCTTTTCCAACGAGTCTTACATTTGCGGCTTTTACCATTGCATCTGCTGCTTCAACAGCACCTACAAAACCTCTTGTTTCGATTAAACCCAATGCTTCTTTCATTTTTGTTTCTCCTTTTTACATACTTTTCCAAATTATTGTTTTCAACATATTTATTGATTTTGATCTCATGAGTAAATTCTAAATTTATAGTCACCAAAAGTTTTAAACAAACCAATTGGAATCTTCCTCTTGTAAAGGTAAAGTGCCATTACATAACAATATGTTTTATTATCACTCTCCGAGTATTCAATTATGCATATCAAATCTTTATAAAATCTGAATATATCCAAATATCCTTGAAGGGTCTCATAAATGTTCTGATTTGGCAGTGGGAGTAATTTATTGTTATTTATGGTTCGATACTCTTGATGTCAATAAAGAATTGTCAGTCTATTTAATTAATTTAAACAAATTAGTGAATTCATCAGCACAAAGACTGTTTACAAAAGCTTGAAGATTAATGGTTATAGCTTTACCTCAAAATTGAATGTTACGCTTTTTATTGGTTCATACTTCAAGCTTTTTAAACACTTATCATTACTAATCTTGAACACAACATTCCAAATAAGTTGTTATAACCATTTATCATTCTCTTATGCTAATTACAAATTATTCAATAAGTCTTCAACATCCGTATGTGGTCTTGGAATTACATGTACAGAAACTAATTCACCAACTCGACGTGCTGCTTCAGCGCCTGCTTCTGTAGCTGCTTTGACAGCTCCAACATCACCACGTACCATAACTGTTACTAACCCGTTCCCAACTTTTTCTTTTCCAACAAGTGTTACATTTGCGGCTTTTACCATTGCATCTGCTGCCTCAACAGCACCTACAAATCCTCTTGTTTCAATTAAACCTAATGCTTCTTTCATTTATATTTCCTCCTAATCGTTTTTTTTAAATTCGTTGTTACAACCTATTTTGTTTCTTTAACTTTTACTTTTGTTAATTCCACGTTTTTCAATAAGTCTTCAACATCAGTATGTGGACTTGGAATTACGTGTACAGAAATTAATTCACCAACGCGACGTGCTGCTTCAGCACCTGCTTCTGTAGCTGCTTTGACAGCTCCAACATCACCACGTACCATAACTGTAACTAACCCGTTCCCAACTTTTTCTTTTCCAACGAGTCTTACGTTTGCAGCTTTAACCATTGCATCTGCTGCTTCAATAGCACCGACAAACCCTCTTGTTTCAATTAAACCTAATGCTTCTTTCATTTTTGTTTTCTCCTTTTCGATTGTTTTTTCAAATTAGTTGTTACAACCTATTTTACTTCTTTAACATTGTCTTTTGTTTCTTTAGCATTACCTTTTACTTCTTTAACAGTGTTTTTTACTTCTTTAACAGTGTCTTTTGCTAATTCCAAGTTATTTAATAAGTCTTCAACATCTGTATGCGGACGTGGAATTACATGGACAGAAACTAATTCACCAACGCGACGTGCTGCTTCAGCGCCTGCTTCTGTAGCCGCTTTGACAGCTCCAACATCACCACGTACCATAACTGTTACTAACCCATTCCCAACTTTTTCTTTTCCAACGAGTCTTACGTTTGCGGCTTTTACCATTGCATCTGCTGCCTCAACAGCACCTACAAATCCTCTTGTTTCAATTAAACCCAATGCTTCTTTCATTTTTATTTCCTCCATATTTTTTATTTTATAGAAGTGTTTGTAAGATTTCTTGACTAATTCTTGGAATAATTGCTGTATGTGCAATCAATCCATCATCCTTATTTGCGATAATGGCAGCTTCAACAGCTGCTTTGACACTACTTACATCTCCGGTTAATACTAAGAATGATTTCCCTCCAAGTCCACGTCCTAATCTTATCTCTAATAGTTCGACATTCGCCGCTTTTACAGCAGCATCTGAGACTAAAACAGCCGTTGCAAGTGAATAAGTTTCAATAATTCCTACAGCGCCTTTAGCGACAATTTCTGTTGCACGGCTAAGTGCAGCAAAAACTTGCTCATGAATGTTTGCAATAACAATATCTTTAACTAGCGATTTTCCTGCAGTTTTCGCACCAGCTTGAATTGCACTCTTCACTGCAGATACTTCACCTCGCACCATAACAACATATTTGCCAGGGCAAGATGCATATGCAGCAACTAATTTAACATTAGCGGTTTTAATGATTGTATCTCCCGCTTCAATCCCTCTAGCAATGCTATTAAGTTCTATCATTCCTAATGACTCCATATTACAAACCCTCCAAAACGTGTATTTCTATGTATTTATCTGTAATATCTGTTACTTTTCCACCAATACTTGCATGAATATTGGCTCCTAACTTCTCATTACAAGTTGCTATTAATGTTCCCTTTGACAAACTGTCACCAACTTTTACTATAGCTGTTGCTGAAACACCAATGTGTTGTTTTAGCAAAATCCTAACAATTTTTGTACTAAAAATAGTTTCATTTAAAGGTGCTGCTACATCATAATCTGTCATTTCGATTCTAGCAATTAGCCTTTTCGTAGGTACTTTCTTACTGTCTCGGAGAAAGTCAACTTCATGAGGCACTATTTTTTCCGGTTTTACGCCTAGTTTAAGCAGACTTTGTTTCACCATAGTAGTAATTTTCCCTGGATTTAAGCCCATTGGGCATGCATATAAGCTGCACAAGTTGCAATTACAGCATGAAACAACTGAAGAAATCGTTCCAAGAGCGCTTGGATCTTCATTTGCAAGTCCTCGCATCACTTTATGTGGTTGAGTGTTAAGTCCTAATATGTTTCTAGGACACATCTCAGTACAAAAACTACATTGACAACATACTGCTTTTGTTAACTGTAAGTCAGTTTGAGTTTTTCTTATCTTTTTAAGGATAAAACTATGCATTTTTGGTATGATTATCAAACCACCAGTAAGTTTAGTGACAGGTGCATTCCAATCTTCCTCAATGTAACCCATCATCGGGCCACCTACATTTAATGAATAGTTTTCCAAATCAATTGGTCCATCACAAGCTTCTATCAACTCGCTGAAAGGAGTCCCAACGGGGGCGATTAACGTCTGTGGTTTTTTGACAGCCCCGGTAACTGTAATTACTCTTTCTGTAACAGGAAGATTTCTTGCAATATTTATCGAAGTTTGTACATTAATTACAACACACCCAACATCAAGTGGTAATCCCATGATTGGAACTACTCTTTTTGTTATTTCATAAATCAGCTGTTGTTCATCGCCAGCGGGATAGAAATCTGGAATAATTTTAAGTTCTATTGAACTTTCATTTTTAATAGCTTCTGTTAATTTAGAAATAGCTTCCTTATATTTACCTTTTAGACCAATATAGCCTTTCTTTGCTCCTGTAAGATTCATCGCTATTTTCAATCCTGCAACAACATCTTCACTATAAAGGGCCATTAATTGTTGATCAACTCGCAATAATGGTTCACATTCAGCACCATTGATAATTACTATTTCTGATTGGCAATTTAATTTGACGTGTGTAGGAAAACCAGCTCCACCAGCTCCGACAATGCCTATATCTTTAATTCTATTGATATCAATTTGAACCATTTTTATCACTCCTAATTTTATCACGAAAAACACAAGTACGATGTTTTGCTTATACATCAGCTTGTCTAGTCCGTACCTCGTAGATTAAATTATTCTAAATCCACCAGATAATGTGCATCTTCTTAATCTTGTGAAACTTCTTGCTGATGTAACGCCCTCTCCTGTTGGAGTAGCAAGAGTTAAACTTGCAAATCCTTCGCCTTCAATTCCCAAACCAGCGTATGATGGGGCATTTTTTACAAATATAGTGGTATCTAATGCTCGTGCTGCGAGCGTTAGATTAGTTACGCTCTCTGAGTGCATCATAGCTGTATGATGGCGGTCACCTTCAGCTGCTACAGCCTTTTCTATTGCTTCTTCAATGGAATAGACTCTTACCATACCAAACACTGGCATTAACATCTCAACAGTTACAAATGGATGATTTTCCGTTACTTCTGCAATTAAAAGTTTGTAATCTTGTGAGTTTGGAAGGTTACATGCCTTTAAGATTTCAACTGCGCTTTTACCAACATATTTCCGATTGACTACGGTATCACCAGTTTTATTGGTTGTGAATACCTCTTTTACAACGATATCTATTTCATGGCGTTTAAGTTCATATGCACCATTTTGAATCATTTCATTTCTTAATTCGTTAAAAACACTATTGATGATAAATCCTTCTTTTTCAGCAATACATAAAATATTATTATCAAAGCTTGCACCTTTAACAATATCACTTGCAGCTTTTTTTATGTTTGCTGTTTCATCAACAATAACAGGTGGATTCCCAGGTCCTGCAGCGATTACTTTCTTTCCGCTTTTCATAGCCACTTCTACAACAGCTTCTCCGCCCGTTACAGACAACATTCTAATGTCTTTGTGTGTCATTATTACTTTGCTAGTATCCATAGTCGGATTGATTGGTGTAGTTAATAATTCTCTTGGCCCTCCGGCGTTATGAATTGCATTATTTAATATTGCAATTGTTTCAATAGTAACATTTTTGGCATTCGGATGTGGATTGAAAACTACTCCGTTTCCAGCAGATACCATACTTATACTATTATTAATAATTGTCGAACTTGGGTTAGTTGAAGGAGTAATTGAACCAATGACTCCATAAGGGGCCATTTCTACTAATGTCATACCATCATCACCAGTCATAGCGGATGAGTGAAGATCTTCAGTACCGGGAGTTTTTTCAGCTGCTAGAATGTTTTTGATAATTTTATCGCTAACTCTTCCCATACCAGTTTCTTCGTGAGCCATGATAGCTAATTTTTCCGCATTTTCAAGACTTGCTTTACGCATAGCAGCAATAATCTCACCACGTTTTTTCATGCTGAGGTTCATAAGTTGTTTTTGGGATTCTTTTGCCGCTTGGATTGCATCTTCTACTCTTTCAAAGGCCCCTAAAGATCCTCTATTTTGTGATTGTTGAGGGGTGCTATTTGTACCATATTTTTGTTCCATCTCAGCCCTTAATTTTTCGATTAAATCCTTTGAACTCATTTTTTATCCTCCTCATTGTATTTCATTTCTATTTTAAATTCATGTAGTTTATCTTTTGCGAGCGGTGTTATTAATTGATTTTTATCAAGTAAAAGTGTTTGGATTCCATTTTTCTTCAAATTAATTACATAGTTCTCTGTAATTAAATCTACTTTATCATCTAAGGAATTTTTATCTTGTTTTATATTCGTTACTTGAATTCCTAAATTTCTTATATTAGTGATAATTTCAGCTATTTTATTTAAAATAAGATCATTCGGATTAATCATGATATTAACAAGTTTATTTGCCATTAATCTGCTTAAGATGATATGATTTATGGTTTCAGTGTCATCCGTTTGGATAATAGCTTTCATTTGATTGATTTTTAATCCTAAAACTATCATAATATCAACTTGATCTAACAAATTTATAAATTCTATATTTTCAAGATCACATTTTACTAAATTTATATTTCTATTTTCTTCTAAATAATTTACATTTGTGCAATTATTATCTAAACCTAAATATATGCTATATCCTCCATACTCTTTATTAATATAACTTAAGTATTCATGCATTCCAAGACATATATTTGGTAGCAAAATTAAACATGATTTGCTATCTATTTTAGGCACAACTTTTATATCCATTTTTCGCAAAACATTTGCAGTAATAAGATTTACAAGTTTTTCATAAACATAATTGTCCATGTTTTACGACCTTTCTAACAATATTGTTTATTTTCCGTTTAAAATATCGTTGATTTCTATGAATGACTGAGCTTTCAAGCTTGCACCACCAATTAAAAACCCCGATACGCTTTGGGCAAGTGCTAGTTCTTTTACATTTGATGGATTAACACTACCACCATATAGTATTGGAATCTTACTTCCTATTTCGTTTCCATAAGCATCTACTAAATACTTTCTAATAAACATATGCACTTCTTCAACTTGTTCAGGAGTTGCTGTTTCACCAGTTCCTATCGCCCAGATGGGTTCATAAGCAATAATAACATTTAATAACTCATTCCCTGTGATTTTTACAAGACCTTCTTTAAGTTGATTTCCGAGTAATTGTTTATATTCTCCAAGTTTTCTTTGGTCTAAATTTTCACCGATACATAGAATAGGCTGAATTTTATTCTTAACACACTCTGCAACTTTTTTTGAAACAAATGCATTGCACTCATAAAATATAGTTCTTCTTTCTGAATGACCAACAATTGCATATTTGCATCCAAAGTCTTGAATCATTTTTATTGATATTTCTCCTGTGAAAGCACCATTATCTTTTGGATAAAAATTTTGTGCACCGTAATGCACTTTACTGTACCTTAATTTTTCTTCAAAAATAGATAAATACGGACTTGAAGGTGCAATAACGACTGTATTTTTTTCTCCAAAATCATGATTTGAGATTTCATCTAAGAAGGTAATTACTTCATTTTTTGTATTATTCATCTTCCAGTTTCCAACAACAATAAAATCCTGTATTTGGAATAAATTATCTACAATCTCTTTTCTAACTATTCTTTCGATCTCTTTTATATCCATAATTCTTATCCCTCTACTTTCTAACTAATTTTTCTGAGCCCCTAAGAACAACCTTTGTTTCAAGTAAAATTTCTTTAATAGATGTTGGCCTAACTTGTTTATTTTCAATCAAATCAAAAAGCATCTCAGCTGCCACTTCACCCATCAATTCCGTTGGTCTAGATACTGTAGAAATATTTAGATTCATAATCTCAAACATATCAACATCATCAAAAGATATGAGTGATATATCATTAGGTATTAACATATTTCTTTCGATAAGCGCTTTGACGCATCCTTGAGCCATCATATTATTACAGACAAATATAGCCGTAGGTCTTTTCTTAAGTTTTAGAATCTTTTTTGTTATTTCATATCCACTTTCTAATTTAAAATCGCCAAAAAATACAAAATCTTCATTATAGTCTATTTTGTTTTCACGCAAAGCATTTTCATAACCATTATACCTTTCACGGCCAGGCTTAGATGACATCGGCCCTGAAATTACAGCAATATCTCGATGACCTTCATTTATCAATGCATTAACTGCATTGTATGAGCCTGTTACATTGTTTGCAAACACTGAATTGTAATGTGACAAATTAATTCCCCGGTCTAAAAGTACAATCGGTACTCCTAAAACCTCCAGTTGATATAAATATTTAGCGTTATACTCAACCTGATCTGTTTTTGGAGTAATTATCAAGCCCATAATATTATGGGTTTTAAATAAATCTAAGTATTTTAATTCTTTTTCGATTTGTTCTTCAGTATTGCATAATAACAAACTAGCAGAGTATTTATCCGCTATCCTAGATATGCCTTTAATTACTTCACCAAAAAAAGGATTAGAAATATCCGGTACTACTACACCGATAATATTGTTTTTTCTTATGAATAACGAATGTCCTAATATTTCGTCTTCATTTGCTAATTCATTAAATGCATTCACTACACTAGTTTTCGTTTCTTCTTTTACATAGCCACTCTGATTCAAAACACGCGAAACAGTAGCTTCAGAAACCCCAGCTTTGATGGCAACGTCTTTATTCTTAACCACTTTGTATGCTCCTCCGTTTGAATATGTAATATTATTTCATATGCAAGCCTTGTATCACCCTAATTATATGAATATTACAGATTAATGTCAAGTAAATATGAAATAATCGATGTTTTTATGTAATTTTCTTACACACATTGACATAAAAATTAAACCTCATCTAAGATGAGGTTTATATTAGTTCATTTTTACATAAATCTGTTAAATTTAATGATTATTTGTAACATCACACCATTGGATATTCTACTTATTAATTGTGGTTTTTCTAATCCGAACTTAATTAATTTCTTTAAATTCTTTTATTATTTCGAGTGATTTATCTTTACCAAACCATCCTTCGTTTTCACCAATTTCGGGATATAATGCCTGAAGCATACTTAGCTCTTTATATTCCAATTCATTTATATCTTTTTCTTTTCGTTCTTTCTCAATTGCGATAATTTTGTTATCTCCATCATTCCTTAAGAAACATCCAATTACTTTTGCCTCTATTCTATCACCTAAGTTCAACTGCTTTTGGGTTAATAGATAAATATCTAAATGTTTTTTGGGAGGTGTTCCATACCCTTCTATCCACCCATATACACCTTAAATCCTCTCTCATAACTCAAACTACGTGCATTTGATTCGATGAAATAATTCCCTTCAGGTATATACTTTATTCTTTTTTCATATTTCGGAGTTTGTTCAACTCTCATTGTTATAATCATTTTACATCCTCCTATAAATATTTCTTTAGAATACACTTGTGGAAATTAATATAGTTTGTCCCACAACAACTCTGTGAGGTGAAGTGTGTTTTTTAGGGGACAATTATTTGAACTGTTTTCATATATCTTCTTACTGTTTATGAAATTCTAATATAGGTTTAATAATCCAAAATAGCTCATCAACAACTTGGTCTATAGACCGGTTATCTATGAAATACTTATATTTAATCTTTTTAAAAATCCTTTTTAAATACATAATATCACTATGTATTTCTTTAATATAATGAGTTTTATGCTTTTCCTTATATTCATTATCCAGGTAAACATTATCATTTTCGTCAGAAAAAACTAGACGTTCAAAAATATGTTCTTCTGTATCCTGTAATTCAATTGCAATAACTTGTTTTAAATCTAAAAGGGCATTGAAATTTCGTGCATAATAAATTGGACTGACAGCAATAACAAAGTTGTCTTTGTATTCATTCACTAAATCCTTTAAAATTTTACCCTTAATTTTAGATCTTTCATACGTATATGGGTTATCTTTAATAAATTTTTCTAACGTTGCGTTAAATCTCTTTTTTATTTCTTCGTCTAAATCAATAAATATATAATTTAATTTCTCAGCTAGTTTCTTACCGGCTGATGTCTTTCCTACATTTGATACACCAAAAAGCATAATTATCATATTTACACATTCTTTCATCCAATTATTTTTTATTATCAGAGAACTACTTACCCAATAGAAAAGCATTTTAATAATGGCATATTTTTGCTTTAATCAACGATTTTTGCTATCAACAATTATCGTCACTGGTCCATCATTAATAAGCGAAACTCCCATCACTACTCCAAAGATTCCTGTTTCTACTTTAACATTTTCTTTTCTTAATTTTTCATTGAATTCAACATATAGTGCTTTTGTCTGTTCCTGTCTTGCGTCTTCAATAAAACTTGGCCCATTCCTTTCCCCGTATCAGCAAATAACGTGAAGTGTGTTTCTTAAGGGACAATATATCATAAAAAAGAGATAGGACAAAGCCATGTATGCTTATTTAAAGGTGTAACTCTATCTACCATACATAATATAATTCCCGTTTGAATGTTTAATTTGAATTTCTTTAATACATCGTAATTCTTATCCGCATTTGATGGGTAAAAATTCTTTTTAATTTCGACAGGATATATTTTATCACCTTCCACAAACAATAAGTCGATCTCTTTTTGATCAAAATCCCGATAATAATAAAAATTTATCATCTTTCCTGAATTATAATAACTCTTAACGATTTCACTGATTACATAAGTTTCTAAATAGGCTCCGTCCATCGCCCCGTTTTCCAGTAGTTCTGATGTTGGCCATTTAGCTAAGAATGCACATAAACCAGTATCCATAAAATATAATTTCGGAGTTTTAACGAGCCGTTTAGTAAGATTATTGTTATAAGGCTGAAGCAAAAAGATAATCCCAGTTGAAACTAATATTGATGTCCAACTTTTTATAGTAGGCGCCGAAACGCCGATAACTTTTGACGCATCCGAATAATTTAACTCTTGTCCGGTACGGGCAGCCAGATAAGTTAAATAATTATAAAAAGCAATTTCATTTCCGACTTGTGCCAAATCCCTAATATCTCTGTCTAAATAAGTTCTTATATAATTGTTGTAGTATTCCTCACGGTCGAGTTGATTAACTATTAATTTCGGCATTCCGCCTTTAAAGATATTCTCATAAATTTGATGGATATCTTTTTGGATCATCTGTTCTTCCCGTATTTTTAATTGTTCTAAAGACGGATGAAAACATTCTATATCCCGCTTTTCGATTTCTGCAGATGAAAAACCGGATAAATCGATAATTCCGACACGCCCTGCTAAAGATTCACTGACGTTTTTCATCATTCTAAACTGTTGCGAGCCGGTAAGCCAATACATTCCATTTGTATCTTCACCATTTAATGCTTTTTGGTCAATAGTCAATTTTATTACCTGCAGTAAATCCGGTGCATATTGAAATTCGTCGATAACCAGTGGGTAATTGTGAGACTGAATAAAAAGCATCGGATCTTCAACAGCCAGTCTTTTTTCATTTGGATCATCTAAGCTGACAACTTTGCGATCAGGCTCCTTAATATGATGAATCATGGTCGACTTTCCGACTTGTCTCGGTCCACAAACCATGACTACAGGATATGTTTGACTGATTTTCAAAACTCTTTTTTCTGCTAGTCTATTTATATACATTTTATCATCTCCGTAATATATAAAGCATAACTTTATTATACACGAAATATTAACTATTTCAATCATTATTTAGTAATTTACAACTTACCTTAATTATAAAGTATAAAGCAAAATATGACTTTATCTATTTTTTACTATTAATTATTATTGTCACAGGTCCGTCATTAATAAGAGATACTTCCATCATCTCTCCAAAGATCCCGGTTTCAACCTTGATGTTTTCTTTTCTCAGTTTCTCATTAAACTCTTCATAAAGTGCTTTTGCCTGTTCCGGTCTTGCGGCTTCAATGAAACTCGGACGATTTCCTTTCCCCGTATCAGCAAATAACGTGAAGTGTGTTTTTTAGGAGACAAAAATTATTTTATTTAAGATCTGAGTATTTTCGATAGTCTTTAACCATTGAGTCCCATTCCATTTGAAATTCTGATTCATTAATAATTGCTTGACATAACGGATTGGTAAATTTAATGATTAAATCTATATTGTTAGATAGTGGAAGCTGATTTTTTAAAACCCTTTTACAAAAATTGTCCCAGTGTTTTTGAAAGTCATTATTCTCAATTAATCTGGACAATTCACTGATGGAATCTTTTCCTATCGGGGTTGCTCTTTTACTAAAGGTTTCGTAAATCGCTTCCTGTAGTTTTAGACCGTCAAAATGATAATGACTGGCCAAATAATAAATATCATAAAAATCTTTCATCCGGCTTGTCAGTTCCATCATTGAAATAATGGCTTGCAATTTTTCGGATATAACAGATTCTAAACTGTAAACCAATATCTCTGATTCTTTATAACCTTGTAAAAGAGTCGGCAAATTTCTATTTATTGGACCGGGGATTACGATATCACCTACACCTAAGTCAATACTAAAAGGAGTTTTTGTTGTACCGATTTCACCAATCAATTTTGCGCGTATCCCGTGATATTGTTTAAATTCAGTTATTTTTTCGATCTTTTGTATTTTAATTTTTATAAAATCCTTTTCACCAGGCTTAGAAACAATTTCATCTAGTACGGTTTTAATTGATTCTAAATCGTTGGCAAGATATCTCAATAAATAATCTGCATCGATTGTTGGTCTTGCTGTATAACCACTGAGTGAATAGAGTAAAAATCCGCCTTTTAAAACAAAATTATCTTTATAATTTGACACAGACAATCTTCTTAGAAATTCTTCTTGGCAAAATAGTGTTAGTAATTGTTGAACCGGAATATTCTCAGCTTTCGCTTTATTTTTTAGTTTCGCTAAAGTAGATAGAGCAATATCTCCCATTATAACCACATTCCGATATATGTCTTCATTTTCTCACTGACATTCATTAATGCAGAATACTGAATTAACAAATTCAGATTCTTCTTATTATCATTCAGATAATTTAAGATCGCTTTATTAAAAATTTCTTTATCCAATTTATTTTTATATTTAAGCACATCGCAGATTGTACGTTCGCGATTAAAAATATTAATCTCAATCCCATCGATTATATAATGGCCAAGCCCTATATCCATTACCTTTTTTTCCAAATAGAAAGGGGAAACACTTGGATATGCAATTTTATATTTACCCTTTTCAGAATCTTTGTCAACCGCAATCTGCCACGATGAAGGAACTCTATCCGTATATTCATAATGGAAAAGTGCGCTTTCCAAAAATATGACAGCTTCAGGGAATAATCTAGCGATAATCACCTCATCTTGAATAAAATGGTTATTCAATTCATAAAAACCGAATTTTATTTTTGATATAATCCCGTTATCCTGTAAAGTTTTTATTTGCCGGCTTGTTAAGCCGATTTCATTAAGCTCAGATGTTTTTAAGACTCCGCCTTTTTTTAAAAATTCAATCGTAACATGCTCAATATCAATCATAAAACGCACCTCAATATCCGCTTTTAATTATAAAAGCGGGTTTTATAATGCAATATTAGCATAAAAATAAACATTTATCAATAAGTTACGTATATATAATTCGATAAAGTGCTGTTTATACAATTAAATTAATCATCTTTACCAGTTTTAACCGCTGATTCACTTATTATATAACTTTATTTTAGTCTTACCAGCCATTTTTCAGCATCATTGACATTTTTTTGACTGTTATTAATATCTTCTTTGTATTCAAGCCCTTCTGCGACTTTATAGTTCACATGTAAATTTCCGATTCGTTTAATAATCATCGGCCATTCCGAATCTGTCATTTTGTCTTTGGAGTATTCGGAAATAAACATTGCGCTTTTTCTTGAAAAACCGCAAGAACCGGCAGTTACATCAGCGTTAAAATCCAATTCAATTGATGTAATACGGTTTGCAATTTTTTCAGTCTCTTTCCATTCAACCGGATGAGTATCAAATGCACGTTCTGTCCTACCTATAATTAAATAATCATAATTGCATATATCATTTATCACTGATTCCAGTTCTTCAGGATATTGACTGATCCAAGTCAGTAAACGGTCAAAATCACAATAATGATAATAGTCAGATGAACTCTCTAATCCGAATTTTAATACTTATCTTCTCGCATTTGCGGCACCCAGTTTTTGAATAATTTTTACATTAAACAAATTATTTTCTAATTCTTTTATGACTTCAGAGTCAGTTTCATTACTTATTGTAATAAATGCCTCTGAATATAAATTTCTAATGTCTTTAGCATACTTTTTAATCAATTCAAGATTTTTTCCTAATGGATCATGAGTAACGCTAATTAATGCCACTTTTTTTAACATATGAACCCCTCTCAGTCTTTGACTTTTTAGGCAATATTATCTGTTTATCTTAGAATCAATTATGATTGTCACCGGCCCATCATTCACAAGTGATACTTCCATCATCGCTCCAAAGATTCCGGTTTCAACTTTAATGTTTTCTTTTCTTAATTTTTCATTAAATTCATTGTAAAGTGCTTTTGCCAGTTCTGGTTTTGCTGCTTCTATGAAGCTTGGCCTGTTCCCTTTCCCCGTATCAGCAAATAACGTGAAGTGTGTTTTTTAGGGGACAATAAAGAAACAAAAAATATAAAAACTGATTAAGAATAAATATGGCAAATTCTGTCATAAAATTATAAGAAGATAATTTGTGGTTTAATAATTGCCTTAATTTAAAAAAATAGTGTTGGAAATTAAATCTAAAGTATTTAGTTGATTTATAAAGAGAACAAACTGGATTATTAGAAACAAAGAGGGAATAAATATGGAAAGCAAGATTTTAATCGAAAATTATGATTATATTTTATATGTCGACGCTTCTGGAGATGTCGGTTTAAAATTCGAAAAAAGAACCGGATTTGGTTCATCAACATGTTATACAGTTGCCGCTGTTTTGGTTGAACAGTCAAATCGTTTAAACAATCATAGAATATTACAAACAATTAAAAATAGTGTTGGAATGAAGCTTACAGATGAATTTAAATATGCTACAATTAAAAGACATCCGAAATCTAAAAGGATTCACGAGGAATTTAATAATTTGTATTGTGAAGTACTAACATTTTCATTAAACAAAAAAACTTTACAAAAAGAGTTAGCTTTAGAAACTAACAATACTGTAATATCTATAAATTCGCATATATTTCCCATTTTACAAATTTTGGATACATTAAATCGGAATCCTAAAATGAAGGATAAAAAACTCTTAATAGCAATAGATAGAATGAAAGAAAGAAGAAGAAATGACTGGCGTAGATGAATTATTAGGCAACGAAAAAGTGAAATTCAGTTCTTTTATATTCGATATTGTCTTCAAAGATTCTAAAGCGGAAAATTATCAACTAATTCAAGTTTCAGATTTTTATTCGGGACTAATTAGAAATACACTGGAAAAAGCTATGGAAAATCCGTTATATAAAATTTGTCATTTATGTTATAGTAAATTTACTAAGGAACAGAAGACAAATAAAAAAGGTGCTAAATGGCAACCTTTATGTAGAAATATTTACTCAAAACATAATCCTAGAATTCTTTACCCTGAATTCTATGCAATACTAGATAAGTTGTATAAAAATGATTATGATATATTTTTTGATAATATTATTATTTATCCAATTATTGATAAATTAAAATATAGATTCTTCATATGTGGTGGAAAATAAAAAGTGAGTGCGAACCTTTCCTCCCAGGTGATTACTTTACACCCTGCCCCGATTGCGGAACGTTCCACTCACTAATATTATACTACTATTTTATGTGGTTTAGTCAAAAATGTCAATAATAATTACTTAAAATAAATAAAATTTGGTAATAATCTCTTTATATTTGAGGGACTGGCATAATTATGTTAGTTCCTCTCTAATTTTCATCTGCTTTTTGATTCAATAATAATTGTCACAGGTCCATCATTAACAAGTGATACTTCCATCTTTGATCCGAAGATTCCGGTTTCAACTTTGATATTTTCTTTTCTTAACTTGTGATTGAATTCATTTTAAAGTTCTTTTGCTTGTTCCGGCCTTGCTGCTTCAATGAAACTTGGCCTATTTCCTTTCCCCGCATCAGCAAATAACGTGAAGTGTGTTTGTTAGGGGACAAAAAATGGATAATCTTTATGAGAAAAAAAGTCGGAAAACCGACTTTAAATAATATTTATAATAAATTCCATTATTTTTTCTGAATTATTTATTGCTAGCTTTATGTCTTCATTGTTTATTTTCATATGATACGGATATCTAACATTAACAGAGTAATCAACTAAATCTATACAATAATCCATTATTTCACTAAATCTAGAGTTATAAGTCATACAAGTTTTATTCAATACAATGAGATCATGAGTCTTAATTAATTCTCCACCTTTTAAAGCTATATATCCTTTTAACATTTTCTCTGCACATTGTTGACAATGATAACAAATAATTTCTTTCGGTAATGGATTCATGTCACAAAGAAACTTTGCTGAATTAAAATCTGTTTTCGCAAAATCGAACCATTCATTAGCAATAGTTTTATTATCCATATACCTTAACTCCTTTATGACTAATTGTATATTCAATTGTAGATTCATTAATAGATCTTTCATTAAAATGACTTTTTGAAAAAATTAATATATCTAAAGGTTTATTAACAATATCAACTGTTGATTTTCTAATACTTTTAAGCATATCTCTTATAGATATATTATTGTCTTCAGTTATGATACAAATATCTATATCACTATCTTTATTAGGAGTACCATATGCATACGAACCAAAAAGATAAATTTCTTTTATTTGATAGATAGAATCAATTCTTTTAATCAAATTTTGAATTTCATTATTTATCTCACTCATACAATCGCTCCTTTTTCTTATTAATTATATTATACAGTTATTATAAATTATTTCCAATATCTTTTAATTATTTAATAAATATATTAGAATTTTCAATTCTTTGTAAATTAAATTAATAATTATCTATTTTTAGAATCTATTATAACCGTCACTGGCCCATCATTAACTAATGATACTTCCATCATTGCTCCAAAGATACCTGTTTCAACTTTTATATTCTCATTTCTTAATTTATCATTAAATTCATCATAACGTGCTTTTGCTTGTTCTGGTCTTGCTGCTTCAATGAAACTTGGTCTATTACCTTTCCTAGTATCAGCGTGAAGGGTGAAGTGTGTTTTTTAGGGGATAAAAAATAAGATTATAAATCATATGCAGAATACTGCATACAATGGAACTGATTTAATATTATTTTCAAAGCCGAATTTTTTTGTTGAGACTCTGATTGAATATATTGGTTTATACTTACTTATAAAATAATTTAAACTTTTGGCTTTTACATTATTCGATGATTTCACTTCAATTGGAATAATATTGCCGTTTTTATCTTGGAAAACAAAATCTAATTCCGCCTTACCTTGCGATTCCCAATAATAAGGAGTATATCCATTATAAGTTAAATGTGAACAGACATAATTTTCTGTTAATGCACCTTTAAATCCATCCATACTATGTTCCATTGTTAAAATGATATTTGCAGGAATTCCAAATTTTGAACAGAGTAAACCTGTATCGGTCATGTAAATTTTAAATGAACTATTCTCCATATAAACTGAAAGCGGCAATTTACCTTCTGTTACCTTATTGCACTTTACGATAACACCTGAGGCAATCAGCCAATCTAATGGCGTTTCATATTCATTTGACCTGGCACCTGTTTTTATAATTTTATATTGAAATTTACGATTATCTTTAGCAAGTTGAGCTGGAATACTATTGAAAGCCGCCATAATTTTTGTCGTTTCAGTCGGGCTTGCATATTTTGCCATATCGGCTATGTATGCATCATTGATATTTTTTTGAGCTGATAAAATGAAGTTAAAGTCCTGCTTATCGATAAAATCTAAAACAGCACGAGGCATCCCTCCCGTCACTAAATACTGTTTATATAAATCTAAAGCCGAATCATGAAGAGAAAGAGGGCTATTTGTCACAAAACATTCTTTAATCATTTTCGCTAATTCCTTTTTATTTAATGCCCATAGAAACTCTTCAAAGTCTAAAGGATATTGTGTCAACATATCAACCTTACCGACAGGAAATGAATATTTTTCTCGGTTCATCACCACTCCCAGTAAACTTCCGGCAGCTATTATATGATATTCAGGTGCATTTTCACAAAAATATTTCAGTGCAGTAAGTGCTCGTTCACATGCTTGAATTTCATCAAGAATAATCAGTGTGTCATTTTTCAAAATTGTCTGACCGCTTTTTACTGATAATTCTCTAATTATTCGATCCGTATTCAGATCCTTTTCGAATATTGCTGCAGTATCCATACTATCTTCAAAATTAAAATAAACCGTATTCTTATAGTATTCTTTTCCAAATGTCAATGCAGTGTAGGTTTTCCCAACTTGTCTAGCGCCATAAATAATTAACGGCATTCTATTCTTAGATTTTTTCCATTCTATCAAAAATTCAACACTTTTTCGTTCCATAAAATGTTATCTCCTTACACTTTTTAGTATATTATATCATGTTTAAATCTATAAAGAAATAGATTAATCTATATGAAATTTTAAATAGTTATGATTTATGATCCAAATATTTATTATTTTTTAATTTTCTTCCGAATTAATGGAATAAAATATTCAATAAAAAAGGTTATCATAATAGCTTATAAAAAGATTGAAGCTCCCAGTATACTCATAAGAAGAGAAAAAATTAAAAATATTAATAAAGGGAGAAAAACGGCAGTAAATCAATTTATTTTATATTACAGATTTTTTACTATCAATTATAATCGTTACCGGTCCATCATTAATTAACGATACTTGCATCATTGCTCCAAAGATCCCTGTTTCGACATTAATATTTTCTTTTCTCCTGTTATTATTTGTTTTTAGAATCTATTATTGTAACCGGTCCATCATTAACGAGTGATACTTCCATCATCGCTCCAAAAACCCCGGTTTCAACTTTGATGTTTTCTTTTCTCAATTCTTCATTAAATTCATCATAAAGTGCTTTTGCCTGTTCCGGTCTAGCGGCTTCAATAAAGCTTGGTCTATTGCCTCTTGATGTATCACCGTAGAGGGTGAAGTGTGTTTTTTAGGGGACAAAAATATAAGGAAAACTAATATGCTAGAAAGGATAAACCTAATGTAAAGACTTATGGTCCTATTTTAAATTGAGCTATTTTATAAATCTCTTCCAAATGATTGGAATAAAATATTCGATAAAAAAAGTGATTATCATCGCAATTATAACAACTGAAGCTCCCAACATATTCAGCAGGGGAGATAAGATTAATATAATTAATACAGGGACAAAAACGGCAGAAAATTTAAGGAAATCTTTAAAAATAGCTAAATTCGAATTATTATGGGCATAATCTTGATGTGATCTATAAAATTTCTTTATATTATTCATGATTTTTTTCATCAATTATCTCTCCAATAAATAATAATAGTTTAACGGATTGTTGAATTAATTATAATTGTCACCGGTCCATCATTAATATGCGAAACGTCCATCACTGCTCCAAAGATTCCAGTTTCTACTTTTATATTTTCTTTTCTTAATTTATAGTTAAACTCATCATAAAATTCTTTTGCCTGTTCCGGTCTTGCGGCTTCAATAAAGCTTGGTTTAGGATAAAAATTTATATCCACTGATAAATACTTTTTTAGACTAATCATCCCAATGAATAAAGCCTTCATTCCACCCAGTTATACTACTGTCAACTGTTGCTTCGTAAATTTCAAAATTATTTGGATATTGTTTACCAATATTATGACTTTTTCGTAATCTCTCCATTTCTTCTATTGCCATTTCATATTGACTGAAATATCCAAAATCGTGGCAAATGTCATATGTATTACCCTTTTCTATGATTTCATATTCATGCCATAATTGATAAAGCTTTCTCTCACTTTTATTCTGAATATTGTCTGTAAACTTAATTCTAACTTTATTAATATGAAAACAATTTAATGGATAATCCCTAAATCCTAATTTGTCCGCATAATATGGAATTCTTTCTTCAGCCTTTTTTCTAGTTGAATAAAGTCCTAAATCAAATGTACTAGTCACCGGCTTCCCGTCTTCATCTTTTTCTACCTCATATTGAAAAAAGAGTTTAAAAAAATATTTTATCATTTTACACCTCAATTTAATAATTATGTAAACAATGAATTTATCTATTCTTACTATCAATTATAATTGTCACCGGTCCATCATTAACCAGTGAAACCTCCATCATTGCACCAAAGATTCCGGTTTCAACTTTGATATTCTCTTTTCTCAGTTTTTCATCAAATTCATCATAAAGTGCTTTTGCCTGTTCAGGTCTAGCTGCTTCAATGAAGCTGGGTCTATTGCCTCTTGAAGTATCACCGTAAAGGGTGAACTGAGAAACACTTAAAATTTCATATCCTTTTTGTAAAAGTGAGATATTCATTTTGTTATTCTCATCTTCAAAAATTCTCATGTTCATTATTTTTTTAACTAAGTAATTTACATCACATGAAGTATCATCATGAGTCACTCCCACAAAAAGAAGTAATCCATCATTTATTTCACCAACTACTTTGTCATTCACTTTAACATTTGCTTTACTTACTCTTTGGATAACTACTTTCATCAATATCACCTACATTGTTTCAAAAATTTAAGTCTACAGTAAAATTTACAGTTAGCCATGTACAATAACCGGGATGGGGTTCTGTATATAATTTTAATAATTACTTATAGATTTTATAATATCATAAAAACTGCTAATAAGTTCTTTTTTATAATAATCATCTAAAAAAAGAATGTATTTGAATATTCATCTATATTAATACTAAAAATTTTTGTTTCTAGATAATCTTATAACCAATCCATTACGTTTTGAAACTTAAAAGTTTTAATATTTTACTTAAAAAAAACTATGGAATGTTCTTCCATAGTTATATTATATAACCTTTTTGTTTCCAAGACAACATGCTTCTTAAATTGTGATAAAGACAGAATCTATTTGTATCTTGTATTGATAAATTTAATTCACAAAATTCATCTTCAAAAATGCTAGTGTCCTTTTAACTACAATACCTTATTTTGCGACTCTTTCTACAAAATATATGTCCTTAATTTTTTTCATATTTAATACTAAATTATTCAGTCTTTGTGCATCTTCTATTAATATTTTAATTTTGATGGTCGCGGTGCTATCTTTATTCACATTAGCTGAAACAGCAATTAAATTCACATTTAGAGAATTAATCGAATTAATGACATCTGTTAATAAACTATTGCGGTTAAACGCGGTTATCATTAAATCAACTTCAAATTTCTTTCCTTCTAGTTTACTCGTCCAAAATACATCTATTACTCGTTCCTTTTCAGAATCAGATACATTTTTACAATCCGATTGATGAACAGTTATCCCTTTTCCTTTTGTGACATACCCAATGATATCATCTCCCGGAATAGGACTACAACATTTTGAAATCTTCACATGTGGATTATCTAATCCTTCTATAATAATTCCAGTATCGCTTGAACGATTCAATTTTATTTTTTCACTTATTTTATCTTCATTAAAATATTCAAGGATTGCTTTGACATCAAATCCTGGAGCATCATTTTCTACCCTTTGGATAATGGTTTGAATAGAAACTGTTTTTCTTCCTACAGAGTAAAGCAATTCTTCAAGATTAGTAATTCCTTGTTTATGAAATTTTTTAATGTATTTTTCATTCCCTAAGAAATCCATTACATTTGGTACTTTACCTTCTAATGCACGTAAAACTAGTTCTTTACCCTGCTCAATTATGATAGATCGATTTTGTTTATTAAAGAACTGTTTAATTTTACCTTTCGCATGTTGCGTCTTAACAATTTTTAACCAACCTTCACTCGGTCCATAAGATTGTTTAGAGGTTTTAATTTCTACAACATCACCAGTTTTTAATTCATATGTTAATGGTACTATTTTACCATTAACGATCGCTCCAACTGTTTTATTCCCAATCTCACTATGAATGCGATAAGCAAAGTCTAAAGGTGTTGCACTTGCAGGAAAATCGAGCACATCTCCTGTTGGGGTGAATACATAAACATTGGCAGAAAAAATATCATCTTTCATCAGTTCAACAATGTCTTCAGCTTCATCATTTTCTGAATAATCGACCATTTCTTTATACCATTTTAATTTTTTCTTAATTTCACTTTGTTCTTGTTCTGCGGTATTACCGCGATTTTCTTTATAGGCCCAATGTGCTGCAACCCCGAATTCAGCTACATTGTCCATTTGTTTTGTACGAATTTGTACTTCAAATATTTTCCCTTTTGGCCCAATAACTGTTGTATGTAGGGATTGATACATATTAGGTTTAGGCATGGCAATATAATCCTTAAAACGTTTAGGAATCGGTTTCCAATTCCCGTGAATAATTCCTAATACGTGATAGCAAGTTGCTTCATCAGGAACAATTAAGCGTAATGCTAATAAATCAAAAATTTCAGAAAATTCCTTATTTTTTTCACGCATTTTTTTATGAACACTATATATATTTTTAATTCTACCTTTTATTTCATAATCAATGTTGTAATCCTCTAATAAAAGCGACAACTCTTCAATCATATTAGCAATATCTTGTTCACGTTCTTTTTGTTTTTCATTAATTAAACCTGCTACATAATAATATTCGTCGACATCAATATAACGCAAACAACGATCTTCTAATTCCGATTTAAGGCGATACATCCCTAAACGATGCGCAATCGGAACAAAAATTTCAAGTGTCTCTTTACTAATGGCTGTTTGGCGATCTTTCGGCATATATTTCAAAGTTCTCATATTATGTAGTCTATCAGCTAATTTAATAATGATGACACGTATATCTTTAGCCATTGCTAAAAACATTTTTTGATGATTTTGCGCTAATGCTTGTTCTTTAGAGGCAAATTTCAACTGTCCTAATTTAGATACACCATCAACAAGTGTCGTAATTTCCTCACCAAATTCTTGTGTCATTTCATAAATAGTAACGCCAGTATCCTCTAATACATCATGAAGTAGTCCAGCAGCAATCGTATTCGGTCCAGCATTAAAAGTAGCCAATATCATAGCAACTTCTAATGGATGAATGATATAAGGTTCACCTGATTTACGAAATTGATTATGATGCTTTTCTTCTGCATAGTTATATGCTTTTTTTATGACATCTAAATTATCTTGTTTTGTTATATACACTGCAGATGCTAGCAACAATTGTTCATATTTTATAGCTATTTCCGACATACGACTCACCACCTTCCATTTATTTTAGAGGGTTTTAATATTTAATTAAAGAATGAACATCATAATTTTCTAATCTGTTTTTCCCATTTAAAGATGTTAATTCAATCAAGAAACAACAACCAACAACTATCCCGCCTAATTGTTCTATTAGTTTGATTGCTGCTTCAACAGTACCTCCTGTTGCTAATAAATCATCAATTATTACGACTCTTTTGGCCTTTTTTAATTGCATCTCTATGGATACATAATTTACTAGAACCATACTCTAAATCATATTCGAATTCTACAACTTCTCTTGGTAGTTTTCCTGGTTTTCTGACAGGAATAAAACCAACCCCCATCATTGCAGCAACTGGTGTCCCAAACAAGAATCCTCTTGCCTCAGGTCCGACAATTAATGAAGCATTTTTTGATGTTGCATATTCACTTAATTTTTCAATAGTGTATTTTAAAGCCTCACCATTTTGCATTAAAGGAGTAATATCTTTAAACAGAATACCTTCCTTTGGAAAATTAGGGACATCAGCAATGTATTTTTCAATTTGCATTTAAATAACCTCCACATTTATTAATTTATTCAATAATAATTTAAGTTCTAAACTTGATGTTAATAATAATTTTTCTTTAATTTCAACTTGACTCATTATTTTTTGATAAGTCCGGGATTCAGTTAATGATCTTTTTTCAGGATTATCAACAACAATAATTTCGTTATCCTTTATTATAACAAAATTTAACTCAAAAAACACCTCTAATGATATGTTTTGTAACTTTTTATCATATCCCATTTTTTCTAACTGGCTGATAATTTGGATGTCGTTTCGATTGAATTTCTGGTATTGTTTATATAATTGATAAATCCTTCCCATTTTTTCTCTCGTGATTAAATCTTCATAAGAGAAAAGTTCATCATATTTAAACAGTAAATATATATTTTGTACTGATGGATGCTTTAGAATAAATTCTAAATCTTTCCACTTTGTCGGTATATCAATTAGAACAACATTTGTTTTCAAAATAACATCTAAAGAAAAGTTAACAGCATCTTCAAATTCATGTGCTTTATTAAAGTATAAATATAAAAAATCGCTGTTTTCTAAAGTATCAAAATGAAATGTCTGTTTACGATAATCAAATATTTGTTTATTTTGACATCTGATGTCTAAGATATGAAGCTGATTAGTTATTTTATTATTATATTCATTTATTTCAAAAGTGCCTACGACATCAATCTTATCTTGATTATTTATATTATAGAATAAATTTCCCATATTAAAAGCAATAGCAGTTAAAAAAAGATTATTTTTTTTCAAATTAAGCTTAAGATGCTGTTTTTTGTCTCCAATTTGAATGCTACTCGTGATTTCAAAATCATTAAGTAAAAATTTAGGGTTTTCATTACTTGTTCCAAAAGGACGAAACCGTTGTAAAGAATTTGTCAATTCTAAGGAAATTGACTCGGTCCCTAGTATACAATCAATGTCTAAATAATTATTTAATTGATTTCCCGCTAAAGCATGAAGTCGTAGCCGCAAAAGGTCAATGTTTTCCTTTTTCAAGGATAAACCCGCAGCCATTTTATGGCCGCCAAATTTTTCTAATAAATCGGAACATTTTTCTAAATTCTCATACAATGGAAACTCTTCAAGGGTGCGACAAGATCCTTTATATAGTCCTTCATTTTCACTTAACAAAATTATCGGTTTATGATAATAATCTACTAAGCGGTTACAAATAATTCCTAATACCCCTTCATGCCAATCAGGTTTACTACAAACAATGACATTATATTGTGCTAATTTTTGGGAATCTATTTCATCTATAGCCTCTTTTATTATCGTATCTATTTTTGCTTTTCGTTCATTATTAAGATTTTCAATACTTTCAACTAATTGTTGTGCTTCCTTAAAATCTTCTGTGACTAATAAGCGGACAGCTAAATTACCATCATCCATTCTTCCTGGTGCATTTAAACGTGGACCTAATACATAGCCTAAAGCAAATTCATCAATAACCTTAATTTTTGCACATTGAATTAAAAGACGTAATCCTAAATTCTCAGTTGTACGCATTTGTTTTAATCCTTGACGAACAATCCCCCGGTTCTCATCTTTCACGCTTACCATATCTGCATAAGTCCCTAAGCAAGCTAAATCCATGAGTTCTATTGGTAAATAACCTAATAAAGCATGTGCTAACTTAAAACTAACTCCACTTCCTGACAGTTCTTTAAAAGGATAATGTTCATTAGTTAATTTTGGATGTAATATCGCATAAGCAGATGGGATTTCGACTCCCTGTTCGTGGTGGTCTGTAATTATTAAGTCAATCCCCGATTTTTTTAAATACATCGCTTCATTTATACCTGTAATACCATTATCAACAGTTACAACCACTTTAAAATCATTCGCTACAAAACCTTCAAATGCTTCTTGATTAGGTCCATAACCTTCGTTAAAACGATTTGGTATATAATAAAAAACATTAGCATGTCTTTTTTTTAACGCTTTATATAAAATTGCAACTCCTGTAACTCCATCTACATCAAAATCACCATAAATCATTATTTTTTCTTGCTTATTAATGGCTTCATTTAGTCTGTTTACACTTGTATGCATTTCATTAAATAGATAGGGATCATAAAAGGGAAAGTCGAGTGTAAAGAAATGACTTTTTTCGATATCACTCGTGAGTTTTCGATTTTTAAACAAAATTTCCATGAGTTCTTTTTCATTATTCACTTCATTATTAGCCATTAATTGCCATTTAAATTGCGATTTAAACATTATAATCACCTTTTTTATCATAAATCAAATTCTATATAATTATAATTGTATAAGAAAAAGTTAAATTTGAAAAGGTGAAATGATGAAAAAGCAAACATTTATTCAAGGAACCATCATTTTAGTAGTTGTGGGAATGGTTGTAAAAGTCTTAGGGCTAATTAATCGAATGGTAATCGCACGTTTTTTGACTTCTGAGGGTATAGGAGTTTACATGATGGTTATGCCTACCTTTGTATTATTAATTGCCTTAGCACAGTTAGGATTCCCCATTGCGATTAGCAAATTAGTTTCAGAAAATAATATCAAACAGCGTATCTCTAACCAATCAATTGTTTTAAAGGCACTCAAAATCAGTGTGGTTAACAGTATTATCCTTATTGCTGTTCTACTATTATCCGCGCAATTTTTAGCGAATCATTTGTTAAACGACTCAAGAACCTATTATCCAATTCTTACGCTTATTTTTTTCATTCCTTTAGTATCCTTTTCAAGTATTCTTAAAGGTTATTTAAATGGTTATAAAATTATGGCGGTCCCATCATATAGTCAATTAATTGAACAAGTAGTCCGTATCGTGACAAGTATCACCCTAGTTTTAATTTTACTACCTTATAGTATTGAGCTTGCTGTATGTGGTGCGATGTTGTCAATGTCACTAGGAGAGGGCATATCACTCATTTATATGATTTATAAAATCAAAAATAAACGCTCATGGAATAAAATTCTCGCAAAAAGAGAATCAGATAAAGAACATGAAAAAACTATTACTAAAGATATTTTAACTATTTCGCTACCCGCAACAGGCAGTCGGTTAATAGGGTCAGTTTCCCACTTTTTTGAGCCTATTATTTTTTCCTTTGCGATGATGTCTATTGGTGTGAGTAGTCAATATGTTACCCGAATTTATGGACAAATTACTGGTTATACCATCTCTTTATTATTAGTTCCTTCCTTTCTGAGTGTCGCTATTTCTACCCCTTTAATTCCCATTATTTCTGAATCTTATGCGAAAAAAAATAATGAAAAAATATCTCATTATTTTAACTTATCTATTTTCTTATCTTTCATCACAGGCTGCATTTTTACGATTATTTTAACACTTTACCCAAAGGAATTAATGAAACTTTTCTTTGACACAACTGATGGAGTAGTCTTTTTATCTTATATGGCTCCTTTATTCCTCATCCATTATTTTCAATTACCAATTACCTCGACTTTACACGCAATAAATAAAGCCAAACAAGCGATGGTAAATACTTTAATAGGAGCAGTCATCAAAGTATTTTTAACTTATATCCTAGTTTGTACCCCTAGTATTAATGTACATGGGCTTACAATTGCCATAATTGTTAACACTCTTATTGTGACTCTATTTGATTTTCTTGTTCTACGTAAATCTATAAAAGTTAAATATAATATATCAACTATCATAAATGCCTTCCTATTAATGGTAACAACATTTTTATTAGGAAGTTTACTAAAAGCATCTGATTTTATTTCACGCCCATTTATCAATATAATGATTCTAATTACTTTTTATATAGGCATTGCCTTTTTATTTAATATTGGAAACATTAGAAAAATGAAAAGACAACTATTTAAACATTAGCGTCTACTTTTATAATAAACAGCTCATCATTTTCATAATTGGCATATAAAATATGATTTATATTTTCATATCCCTTTTCCTTTAATAATGATTTTACTTTCTCTTCATTAATATCTAAAAAGGAAAAATTTTCTTTCATAAATTGCCCTGAAATAATTACCGGTAAAGGAGAAATATGGGATTCTCCCTTTTTAAAAACTGATAATGTTCCCCCTACTTCTAAAATCGCAAAATCGACTTCTGATATAGAACGCACATCTTTATCTCTTAATTGATTCATTAAATCATCAAATGTATAATTCTGTTTTTTCATTTCTTGATAATTTACTTTTCCATTGGCAATTATTACCGACAAACTACCTTCAATTTTATCGCGGACTTTAGAATTTTTAAGCGTAATATAGCTTAATGTTTTTTGAAGCATTACAAGAAGGGCAATTGGTAATAATGAATGTATAATGGGTTCATCTAGTTCTTCGATTGATAGAGCAGTAATTTCAGCTATCATTAAAAAAACAATTAAATCAATAATGCTTAATTCGCCTATTTCCCTTTTTCCCATCACGCGAAAGGTTACGAATATTATCAGGTAGTTAAATATAACACGAAATAAAATTTGAAAAAGCTCAAACATGGTCTCACCTCAATGCTAATTACTTAAATATAAAGTGTTTATTAATTCTATTCAAGATACTTATATCATATAATTTTAATAGGAAGGTAGGGATAATCATGATCAGAAATTTTAAAAAAGATTTTATGATATTATTAATATGGCTTATTTTATCATTAATTATAATTGCCATTTCGTCTATATTTGTCTATTTTAAATGGATTGATGTAACAGGAAAATCCGTTTATATATTTGCATCTGGTGTTATATTATTCATTATTCTCGGATTTTTAAGCGGTAACATCAAACAATCTAAAGGTATATATAATGGAATGATGATTTCATTTTTTATTCTCATTATTATTGTACTAATTCAATACTTAGGTTTAAACTCGAAATTTTCTCTCAATATCTTATCTAAATATGTTATCTTTTTACTATCAGGTGGTCTTGGGGGGATATTTGGAGTGAATTTCAAACCAATTGTTAAGCAAAGACCCGCATGATGTGGGTTTTTTATTTTGATTATTTTTTTTATTAAAAATATGGTATAATAATAAAAAAGATAGTGAAGGTGATTCTATGAATCGTAAATTTGAATATTACATCAACAAAACTTTAAACACTGTTTTACTACAATTAATGTCTTTTATATTATTCACCGCGATTTTAATAGTATTAACCATTTTGTTTAGTTTTAAAATAGGGCCCTATTCTGTCCCTATTATTTATATCTTTACTGGAATCATATTATTTTTCGAAATTATCATTCATTATATTTCTTATAGAAGAAATATATGGTTACTCAGTCATTATAAAGATGAAGAAGACAAAGTGATATCACTTATCAAAAAGTATAAAAATGATGATTTAACCTATGGAATGACTTCCTATTTATTTTATGTTTTTAATAAAAAAGCCTTAAAATATTACGATGAGGCTATCAAATGTTTAATCGAAAAAAAAGTTGAAAAACATGCATAATATATTTGAAGAAAATATGGGAATCATTCGAAATAAGCTAAAAAAAAGAATTGAAGTTACAATAATATCAACCATCATCCTCTGTATATTAGACATTATCTTGTCATTTCTATTATTTGATTACATCCAATATATTCTATTTTTTTACTTTTTCACTTTATTAATTGGTGTTTTACCTTATCTCTTTAATCTTGAATTCAAAAAAATTGATAAATATATAAAAGAATATCATAATAATAAACAAGATGTGATTGATTATTTAACTATAATCATTAAAAATGCTCTCTTGAATCAGCGTAATTTTATCTTGCGACATTATTACAAGAATATAATAGAATTTTATATTAGCGCATTAAACGCTCTAAAAGAAATTTGATAAAATTATATAAATTTGTTTTATATGAAATCACAAAATAAGATAAATTTAAAGTATAAAAAGACTGGAATTAAAATTCCAGTCTTTTTATACGGTAGTTAACCTTTGATATTTCTTTTGATTGCGCCTTTTTCAATATTCATTTTAGCACCACTTACTAGAATAATTGTAACTACATCATCTGCAATATTATCAATTACTCCATGTATTCCGCCAATAGTCACAATTTTATCATTTATAGATAATTGTGATTGCATCGAGTATGCTTGTTGACGACGTTTTTTTTCAGGTCTCATAATAAAGAAATATATGACGAAGATAAATAAAACAACGGGCAATATTACAGAATACAAAGCGCTATTTGTTCCTGTTAAAATTAGAATTAAATTTGAAAACATTTAAGAACACTCCTTTTTAAAATTCTCTTTGGTTGTTTGGATCGTTTAAACCATATTTTTCAAAGAATTCTTCTTTAAAATCAAGTAGACGATCGTTTTTTATCGCATGACGAATATTTTCCATTAATTTGAGTAAGAAATGAACATTATGATAAGAAATAAGCCTTTGACCAAACATTTCTTCTGCTTTAATTAAATGTCTTAAATATGCGCGCGTGTATTTTTGACATGTGTAACAGTCGCACTCATGGTCTAAAGGGGTAAAATCACGTTCATATTGTTTATTTTTAATCACGACACGGCCATGACTTGTCATAGCTGTACCATGCCTTGCGATTCTTGTTGGTAAAACACAATCAAACATATCCACTCCGCGGATACTTCCTTCTATAAGCGCATCCGGAGAACCCACACCCATTAAATAACGTGGTTTATCAGTTGGTAAAAAAGGTGTTGTAAATTCTAATACTTTATACATTGTCTCTTTGGTTTCACCAACAGACAATCCTCCAATTGAATAACCAGGAAAATTTAATTTAACAAGTTCTGTCGCTGATAGTTTCCGTAAATCTTCAAAGTCTCCACCTTGAACAATCCCAAATAGAGCTTGTCTATCTGGATTTTGATGTGCCTTTAGCCCTCGTTCGGCCCACCGTAATGTCCGTTCTACTGATTGTTTGACATAATCATGTTTTGCTGGAAGCTCTACACATTCATCAAAGCTCATCATAATATCACTACCGAGATTATTTTGAATAGCAATTGCCTTTTCAGGTGATAAAAATAATTTTTCACCTGATTTATGATGTCTAAAATGAACGCCTTCTTCTGTTATTTTACGTAAATTACTTAAACTAAAAACTTGAAAACCACCAGAATCAGTTAATATAGGGCGGTCCCATCGCATAAATTCATGTAAGCCACCAGCTTCTTGAATTAAATCATCACCAGGTTGTAACCATAAATGATAGGTATTCCCTAAAATTATTTGCGCATTCATTTGTTTTAATTCTTCTGGTGATAATGTTTTAACTGTAGCTTTTGTTCCTACTGGCATAAAGATGGGCGTTTCAATTATCCCATGGGGTGTATGTAGCCTTCCTAATCTCGCGCCAGATTGCTTACAAACATGTAATAATTCATATTTTATTGCGGACATCTATTGTACCACCTATCGTTATTTTATTAACATCGCATCTCCAAAACTGAAAAAACGATACTTATCTTTTATAGCTTCTTCATATGCATTCATCACTTTTTCCTTTGTTGAAAAAGCAGAAACCAGCATGATTAATGTAGATTTAGGTAAATGAAAATTAGTTATTAATGCATCAATTGCTTTAAATTGATAGCCAGGATAGATAAAAATATCTGTATAACCGCTATCTTCTTTAAATGTACCGTTATATTTACCTGCGATTGTTTCTAAAGTTCTAGTTGATGTAGTTCCCACAGTAATAATTCTGTGATGGTTTTTTCTCGTTTCATTTAATAATGATGCAGTTTCTTCACTGAGTTGATAAAACTCACTATGCATTTTGTGCTTTTCAACATCAGTAACTGAAACAGGTCGGAAAGTCCCCAGACCTACATGTAAGGTTAAATATGTGACATGAACACCCTTATTTTGAATTTTTTCTAACAATTCATTTGTAAAATGAAGTCCTGCGGTAGGAGCTGCTGCCGAGCCGATTACTTTAGAGTACACAGTTTGGTAGCGATCTTTATCTTCTAGTTGCTCTGTAATATATGGTGGTAGTGGCATTTCTCCCAATTGATCTAACACTTCATAAAATATACCGGAATAACTAAATTCAAAAATTCGTCTTCCTTCCTCAAATGAATCTATACATTTAGCCTTAAGAACGCCTTCTCCAAAAGAAATAACCGTTCCTATTTTAACACGTTTTGCAGGTTTACATAAGGTTTCCCAAATATTATTTTCTTTTTGTGATAATAATAAGACCTCTATATGTGCATCTGTATCTTCCTTTATCCCAAATAACCTGGCAGGCATTACCTTGGTATCATTTAACACCAACGTATCCCCAGTATTTAGTTCATCAACGATGTCAAAAAAATGACGATGGTCAATTTCACCTGTATCTTTATCTAATATTAATAACCGTGAACTATCGCGGTCCTTAAGTGGTGTTTGCGCAATTAATTCTTTAGGTAGATGAAAATCAAAGTCTTCTACACGCATTTGTTAACCTCTTTCTATTACTGTATAATTTAAATGCTCATAGGCTTTATCCGTTGCCATACGCCCTCTAGGTGTTCTCTTAATATAGCCTTCTTGTAGTAAAAAAGGTTCATATACATCCTCTAATGTTTGTACTTCTTCCCCAATTGAAGCTGCTAATGCTTCAACTCCCACAGGACCTCCATTGAAACGTTCAATAATGCCTAATAAATATTTGTGATCAGTATAATCAAGTCCTGCTTCATCTACACTCATCTTGTCTAATGAATCTCTACAGATTATAAGTGAGATGTGGCTACTCCCTAATACTTGAGCAAAATCTCGAACACGTCGAAATAAACGATTGGCTACCCTTGGTGTGCCACGTGAACGTTTCGCAAGTTCATGTGCAGCATCCTCTTCAATTGGAAAACTAAAAATTTGGGAAGTTCGTAACACAATTTTTTTTAAATCAGCTACAGAGTAATATTCTAAATGGCTTATAACACCAAAACGGTCGCGTAAGGGGCTAGATAAATCACCCGCACGTGTAGTTGCCCCAACAAGTGTAAATGGCGGCAAATCAATCCGGATAGACCGTGCGGTGGAATCTTTACCTACTACAATATCCAAAACAAAATCTTCCATTGCTGGATATAAAATTTCTTCAATGTTTCTTGGCAAGCGATGTATTTCATCAATGAATAAAACAGCACCTGGTGATAATGTTGTGAGAATCGCTGCTAAATCCCCACCCCGTTCAATAGTCGGTCCTGAAGTATGTTTGATTTCCACTTTCATTTCTCTAGCAATAATGTTAGCCAATGTAGTTTTGCCAAGTCCTGGTGGACCATATAATAAACAATGGTCTAATGCTTCATTACGCATTTTTGCGGCTTCAATAAAAATATGTAAATTTCCCTTTACTTTATCTTGTCCAATATATTGATTCAAATCTTGAGGTCTTAAAGACATCTCAACATCATCTTCAGTCATTTTAGTTGCTGAAATAATCCGTTCATCTTCCATAATAACCTCCTTATTTCAACATCAACTGTAATGCTTTTGTGATATATTCTTGAGTAGTTAAGTTTTTTGCGGCTATCTGTTTAAATACCCTTTCAATTTCTTTTTCTTTATAACCTAATGCGATTAATGCATCATGAGATTCTTCTATTTCTTTATTGAAAATTAAAGTATGCATATGTCCTAGTTTTCCTTTTAAATCCAGAATAATTTGTTGTGCAGTTTTAGGTCCAACTTTAGGAAATTTCGTTAAATACGAAACATTTCCATTCTCAATTGCTTCCACTACATGGTCACAATCTCCTAAAGCTAAAATAGCACAGGCTGATTTTGGTCCAATACCAGTTACACTGATTAATTTCTCGAAAAGATTCTTTTCTTCCTCTGTCCTAAAACCATATAATTCATGTGCATCATCTCGAATATGTAAATAAAGATGAACCAAGCGTACTTCGTCTTGAAAAAATATATAGGGATTTGGTGTTATAATTTTATAACCAATATTATTATTTTCTAAAACTATGAAATCAGTACTTATTTTACGCACTTTTCCAAAGATATAAGCATACATTTTAAAACCACCTATCTAATTTCTATATTATACCATAAATCAACTCTTTTTAAAAACATATGTTAAGAAATAGTTCCAATCATCTATACGAGTCAAATACTATTATTTATTAAATAATAGTATCTATAAAATCGAATAGAGGCTAAATATTAATTATTTTTGCCCCTTTCACACCACCGTACATACGGGTCACGTATACGGCGGTTCATTTTATATTACAGTATGTACTTTTAAGTAATGGTCTAGCGCACTCGTTAGACCTCTTTTCTTTAATCTTTTGTTATTAATGGCTCTATGAATTATGTGTGAGTGACCGATAAATTGGTAACCTTTACGACAGTATGTTATACCCTTTGCGTCTTCTTCATCAATTCCTAATTTGACTAGGGATTTGATTTGTTTATTCGCTACTTTCCACTGTTTCCATATAATTACTCTTATTCTAGCTCTTAATTTTTGGTCAATTTTGCTCATAGCGTGTTTCATTTTACATATTTTAAAGTAATTAACCCATCCAGTAATGAGTTGCTTTATCTTTAGAAGTCGGTAATCTAAATCTATACTCCAACTACGTTTTGTCAATTGTTTGAGTTTGCGTATAAATTTCTTTAGTGATAATTCATGAGGTTTAACGCCATATCTTTCATTTTTTGAGTCATAAAAGTACCCAAAACCAAGATATTTGATATCTTGTGGTTTTCCAGTTTTACTTTTACTTGCGTTCACAATAAGACCTAGTTTCTTTTCAATGAAAGTAGTAATTGATTCCATCACTCTGTTCGCCGCTTTTTCACTTCCGACATAGATGTTACAGTCATCTGCGTAGCGTATGAATTTTAGTCCTCTCTTCTCAAGTTCTTTATCTAATTCGTTCAACATAATATTCGAAAGTAACGGACTCAAGTTGCCACCTTGCGGCGTACCGATTGTACTTTCTTCATATTTGCCTTGAACCATGACTCCTGATTTAAGATATTTACTAATAAGTGACATGACATCTCCATCTTTGATGGTTTTAAAGATGATATTCATTAATCTGTCATGATTTACTGTATCAAAGAATCGCTCTAAGTCAATATCAACTACCCAGTCATAACCATCATTGATTATCTCTAGACTTTTGATAATCGCCATTTCACATGAACGTCCCGGTCTAAATCCATAACTATTATCACTAAATTGTTGTTCGTAGATTGGTGTTAGTACTTGCGCAATTGCTTGTTGTATCACTCTATCTACAACTGTTGGAATTCCTAACTGACGCATTTTACCGTTATCCTTTGGAATTTCTACTCTTTTAACTGGTTGTGGTTTGTACTTTCTATCTCGTATTTGTTGAATCAGTACTTCTCGATTCTTTCTAAGGTGTTCTTTTAATTGATTGATAGTTACTCCATCAACTCCTGCTGCACCTTTATTACGATAGACTTGTAAATAAGCATCATTAAGATTATTTCTACTTAATATTTCATCTAAAAGTGTCATACTCGTTTCTTTCCTTTCTATTATGCTGATAGATAGAGCACTGTTTCAAATTGTCCTTTGGGTACTCCCATACTTTCGTTCTACTAATCTAGTTCCTATCTATCCCAACGATAGTGGTGAAACACTATAAAATGTTCAGTCCTTCATAGATATTTAATAATCTACTAATATGACTTCGGCTGACTTCTTACACTAAACCTTTTTCGACTATAGGGTACTTAGATACGACTATCTAAATTTTATCTTAAACCTATATGTGTAAGACCTCCCAGGGTAAGACATATAACTTTCCTCTCATACTCGCTAGATTTACATGATAGAGTTACGCTCACCTTTTGGACTTTAACTTGTCTTGTAGTCTTATCCGTCCATCATGCCTTGATATCTAGTTTTTGTTCATCGAGCCAAGATTTCATTCCACGCTTCCTCCAGTTCACACCTCACGATGGATACCTTGCGCTTCCTTAGTGGTTAGTTGATGAGTACCTCCACAGTGGACTTCCACCACCTAGTTATATGCCATGCCTGGCACACAAGAAAAAAAAGGCAATATTTTGCCTTTAAAATCATCATAATAAATCCAGTGAGTCTCGTTTCTTCTTAATTGTTGTATGTTTTTTTATAAAATCTCGCAAATCTAATTTAATTTCTTTCACATCTTCATCGTAAGAAAAAGGTTTTTCTTCTTCAACGAATGCAATATTCGCAACATCAAAGTTAAATTGATCAATTTCCTCTATTGGTTTACTACAAGGGTAGGGTGGATTATACAGTGGATTCAGAAAAAAATTAGCATAAGGTTGATATTCACCCGATGGATGATACTCTGTATCATTTTTCTTGATTGGTTTATTATCTTCTAGTAAAATAGGATTACAAAAAGCGGGTTGCTCAAAAATTTTAGGATCTTCATTTGAACATTCTTCTTTCATATTAGGAAGCGTTAAATCAATAGGAGGATTGGGTTCAATTTGTAGAGCTGGTTGATTGATCAAATTACTTTCCTTAGCCTCGGAACTTAGTTCATTATTTTCTCGTTTTTGATAGGGTTGCTGATAACCTTGTAAATTCGGTTGTTGAGAATAAGGTTGTGGGTATCCTTGAAAATTTGGTTGTTGCGGATAAGGTTGTGGGTATCCTTGAAAATTCGGTTGTTGAGAATAAGCTTGTGGGTATCCTTGAAAATTTGGCTGTTGAGAATAAGGTTGTGGGTATCCTTGAAAATTTGGCTGCTGATAGCCCTGCGGTGGATATCCTTGGTATGAGTATGGGTTATATGTCTGTTGTGGATTAATTTCCACTTTTTCGCCTGTTTGATTAAGCGTTGTTGGAATTTCTTCACTATTTTCAGTATCTACATATTCATTTGTTTCACTATTATCTACATTTTTCTTTTCTATTTTGACATCCTTAAAATCTTCGATTTTTGGGTAATATTTATCTATATCTAAAAAGTTTTCTTTTAGTTCATCATTTACCTCATCTGATAAAATTGGTAATCGTATTTTCATACCTGGTACAATACTATCGATATTATTAATATGTCGATTAAATTTAACAATTTCTTCAAGCGATATATTGTACTTTTTTGATATATCTTTAATTTTTTCATTTACTTGGACAATATGATATTTCACAAAATCACCTCTCATATAATAATACTATTAAATTATATGAGAATAAATGACAAATGTTCACTTATTTACTGTTTACATCTTGATAATAACTTAACAAAGATGTAGCTAAGTTTGTAACTCTACCATAATAATTTGTATTAAAAGGAGCACGAGGTATGATTATAGGTATTAATTGTGGATTATAGGTTAACTTCCCTAAAATGTAACGATAATCAGAAGTTTGTTGTTCATTATTAATAATTTTATTCGCATTAACTTGATATAAATTAACTTCATTTGGTAATATATAAAATTCATTTTCATTTACTAAATATTCACTATCAGAAATCTTTAAAATATTTGGTGTATTTAAACCATTTAATAGCCAACCCGTTGCTTGATTATTACCATTATCAATATCGTAGGATTCATATAATATATCTCCATTATTTTTCACAACCTCAAATAAATGATTCATAAAAACATCATCTTGTTTATTATCTAAATACATAATTGCTGATTCATTATCTTGACTGACTACATAAATTTCGTAATTCTCTTGATTATGTTCATAAATAATATGCGTCTTTACAACATTATTATCTTTCGTGATTTCAGCAAATGCTTTTTTTTGAACATTTGATTGATCCAAATGGATTGTCATTTGTTTACCATCAATTAGTTTATATGTAAAAGTATCATATTTAATTTTATGGCTTCCGGAATATTGGATATCTCCGTTAGCTAAAGTAGTGACATTTATTTGAAGATTTCTATCTGTCTTAGTATTATGAATACTTAATTGGGTTCCATTCTGAATTTTCCGCGCAAAATATTCGTATTGTTTATAAGTATAACCTACTCCAGTCTTAATATCATGACGGTCAACTGCATTCTCTATAATATCATTTAATGTGATAAAAAGTTTATCTATGTGATTATAAACTGATAATAATTGGTTAAAGGTAGGCGACTCATCAGCTAAATCAGACATATTTCCGGTTTTAACAGTATTTTGTTTATTTTCTAGTATCATATTTGGTAACATCTGATAAACAGAAAAATTAATCATAACTTCTTCACGATTAATCGTTGAACTTTGCGCTTTACATCCACTTATTGTAATCATTACTATAAGAAAAATAAATAACATACTTTTTTTCATTATTACACCTCATTCACCATTTATTGTTAGTTTGTCACTTAATCTTAACCTCATTACAAAAAAAATCGATTTTTTAATCATTCATCAAAAAATGCCACTCATATGAGTGGCATTAATTTTTAAGTATCTTGATTTTCAAACAACCAAGGATTTTTTTGATAAACGAAATTATATGGGAAGAAGTACATATTATAAAGCATATTTTCATAATCATTAATTTTATTCGTAGGGACTGATAAATTAAAAGCATAGAGATTTCTATTTTTTTCAGCAAGCATGCCTAAACTATTACGATCAAGTAAATAATGAGTCAGTTTATAACCAAAATTTACTTTCACTAATTGGCTTTCAATATTCGTGTTTTTATATTTCATATTCGTAAGAATATAATTATTTATGATTTGATAATTACCAGAGAGTGCTAATTCTCCGTTGTATGTTTTATATATTTCACTTTTAATCGTATTATCATTACCAGATGATCCAAATGCTTGAACTAAATAGGTTTTACTAAATTTAGGACGTAATTCAATCGTACCGATATCATTTACTTTGTGTATCAGATAATCTTTACACAAAAAACCCTGGATGTTAAATAATTCCTCTACAACATTTGTACTCAAATCTTCTTTAGTAATAGTTACACTGTCTATATTATTTTTCGTACTTATATACAGGATAGTTGGTTTCTTAGTCTCTTTAAGCACATTATTTTCAGGTAAAAAATTGGATTGATTAACTGTTGTTGTCACTTTATTAGTACTATATGTATTAATGATTTGTTTATAAGAGCCTGTTTCTGAATAACTGTCTACTTTCAAGTCATGGAAATAATAATGCTCACTTGCTTCATATTCTATAACTTGATTATCTTTATTATATTTATTATATTTATAGACAATTTCTGTATGAATTTTATATTCTTCATTACTAATTGTATTTTTTTCATCTACTGTAAATGATAATTCACTACTCTTATCATCATTGTGTTTTATTGTCACTTGATTAAGCGCGGGACAAGAATAAGTATATTGCGAATTATAGATTAGATTTGCATATTGATCATAATAAGAACACCCGTACACTTGAGGCACGAGATAATGATTAATAAAAAATATTTGTAAGTTTCCCACAATCAGTAAAGTGACTACTATCATCGATAAAATAAAGCCTTTAACAAACTTTAATCGCTTTTCTTGAAGGTTTTGTGTTTTCACATTCTGATAAATATTGTAGGCTAAGAAAATAATGAGAAATGCGATGATTCCATATAAGAGAATTTGTTGAAAATAAAATAGCACTGAATTAAAGAAAGGATTTAAGAAATATCCAATAATAATAATATATACCAAGCCAAAGACGATTATTTTTGTTTTGGGCCGTTCATTAGTGCTAAGATTAAATACATTTTTGAGTGCATTATGTAGAAATAAAATGCTAATCGCAAGAAAGAAAGTATTGACGAAAATATTTGTAACTTGACTATAATATAAACAGATTAAACCAATAAATATATATACTAAGACTTTTATAAAAACCTTTTTCATTTTCTCCTCCTTATTAATTTTTACTTTTGGAAGAGAATTTTCAACACCTCATAACCATTGATTTTTGGTAATCATAAGGTAACATCGGCTGACTACAAACAATAAAACCATTTACAACATTAGGAAATATAATCTTTGGTAAATATACATTCAAAGAAAAGGAAACTTTGATGAATAATAACGAAGGAAGATAAACAAAAATAGTTAAATAAAGTGGTAATAACAGCAAAATTAAGCTAAAAAACATTGGACTTAATAAATTTTCATGTATAGGAATTTGTGGGAATGATATTTGCAATATTCGATGAAATTGATAAAGGGTAAACACACAAAAAATGATAACACTAAATAGAAGAAAATTATCATTTTTTTTGGTAGTTTTTCTTTTTAACATCAATCCCACCTCCTAAAACCTTAACTATATATTGCAATATTCAAATATTTAAAGCAACAATATCATTTAAATTATTTTTTTTATGACATTAAGAAAATAATTCCATTGACTTTTTTCCATTGATTCATCCAGTGGTGTATTAGATTTTGAATGATTAATTAAAATCATATACTGATAATAGTCTGTTGTCACCTTACCGCATTCATTTTTGGAAAGGTTATACCATACTAGTTTATGTTCATAAGGTGAATCAGTTTCTTTAAGCGTGATAAAAGTGATTGGATTTTGAAAGCTATCTAAGTTGTTTGTTTGATAGGTCCGATTAACAAATTCACTTTTATAATACGACTTATTATTTAATGTATAAGATTCTATATATTCACTATCCTTATAAAAAGTCATCATTGATAAAACAGACCCTTTCACATTTGATTTGTCATCACTATTGAGTAAATATGCAAAGGATCGGTATTGATCACTTTCTATTTCAGTTAACGTATGTTTAGCACCTAATTGAGCATAAAAAGATTCTATCTGATAATATGATTGTAAGAAACGATAATTATTAAACATCGCTTTATCGCGTGCTTGCCAATCGAAATTCTTATAAAAATCCTCGTTATAGATAATATTATTTTGAAGATGAATTAATAAGGGGTCTTTAAATGTCTGATTTAAAATATCTTCTTTTAATGTAATAGACTCGTGCATATATTCGTTATAAAAATAGATAGTACTATCTAAGGAATGTTCTATGTCTATTCCGATAACTATTATTTTATTATCATTACTTTGATTTAAATTATATTGATATAAATCTTGATAAAATTTATATTCTTCCTTTGTATAAAAGGTGCTCCCTTTATAAAATGAAAACACCAGTTTTAATAAATTTTCATCGCCTGTTTGTAAATATTCATTTAAAAGATAACCACTGCTAAAAGAAATTTCAGCTAAATAATAATGGATATGATTAACTTTATTTAAGTTTGTTAACAGTTGATACTTAATGGTTTGATTTTCTTTAAATCCATGTAATTCGGATACAATAAAAGCTTTCTTCTCTAAATCACTTTCTTTAAATTGAATTTCCATACTGGCATTCTTATTTAAATAATTCACCTCATCAACATTCACATTTCTTTTAGAATCATTTAATATAAAGAATATCGTTAACAACAAAACTATAAAAAAAATTTGAATAATCCATTTTTTTATCTTCATATATAAAGACTCCCTTCTTATCCATCATATTAAGAAGGGAGTCAATTTATTTATTAAATATAAATTTAATTGAATTTTTAATCAACATCATGTCCTTTTGCAGCACTGTATATTTCAAACCATTCTTCTGTAGTCAATTTTAATTCTAATGCTAAAATAGCTTTATTAATTCTATCTAGGTTTTGTGTACCAAGAATCGGTAAAATCTTTGAAGGATGTACCAGTAACCAAGCATATATTACTTGATCTAATGTGTCAATATTGTATCGTTTAGCTATTTCTTCTAATTTTTGACAAACATTGATCGCAATTTCATCATTTGATGAAAAAATAAGACCACCTGATAAAGGCGACCAGGCCATCGGTGGAATTTCGTACTCCTGACATAAATCTACAGTCCCATTGTCAAAATTTGTTAGATTAAGAGGTGATAATTCTATTTGATTTGTGACTAAAGGAAACTTTAAAAATTTTTGAAGCATATTAAAGGACGATGGTTTAAAATTTGATACACCAAAATTTAACACTTTTCCTGATTTATATAAGTAATTAAATGCTTCACTCACCTCTATTGGGTCCATAAAAGGATTTGGTCTATGGATTAATAATAAATCAAGATAATCGGTTTTCATATTGCTTAGAGATTGGTTAACTGATGTCATAATATGTTCATAGCTTGTGTCATAGTGGTTTATTTTCCGTTCACTAAACTTATTGCTTAATTGTTTGATGCCACACTTAGTAATGATTTGTACGTTTTGGCGAATGCTTGGTTTCATTGCCAAGGCATCACCAAACAGTTTCTCACATGTGTAATTCCCATAAATATCGGCATGATCAAATGTTGTAATTCCCATATCTATTAGATTTTCAATGTGATGCATTGTTTCTTGTTGATTTAATCCCCATGAACTTAAACGTCTGAATCCATAAATGATTCTTGAGACTTCTAATGTCTCAGATAACTTGATTCGTTCCATAAAATCACCTCGTTTATTTCTTATGTCTATTATAAACATATCTTGAAAAAAAATAAACTATTTTTCATTTATTTATCACTATATAATAAAAAAACTCTTGTTTTTAAAACAAGAGTTGCAATTTAATCAATGAATTCAAATTCATAATTAATAATACGAACGAGATCCCCATTCTGTACACCTTTTTCACGAAGTGCATGGTCCACGCCATATTTTCTTAACATTTTAGAGAATCTTCGCACCGATTCATGTTGAGAAAAATTAGTCATCTTAAACAACCGTTCGATAACCTCACCTGTAATTTCATATACTAGGTCATCACCACGATGTATTTCAAACTTAGGTTTATCTTCCATGACGAAAAACTTTTCATTTTCGAATTCGTCATCTTCATATAGTGGAAAAAATGGTGCTTTCTCTAATAAATCAGCTACTTTAAAAAGCATCTCATTTAAATTTTGATGGGTGATAGCAGAAATGGGAACAATTTCAATATCTTCCGTTATTTGTTTTTTAAAGGTTTCTAGATTTTCCATTGATTCAGGTAAATCCATTTTATTAGCTATAATAATTTGTGGTCTTTTTAATAGATTCATTTTATAAGTACCTAGTTCGTGATTAATTTTTTGATAATCCTCAAATGGGCTTCTACCTTCACTACCAGCCATATCAATAACATGAACAATAACCCTTGTTCTTTCAATATGTTTTAGAAATTGTATGCCAAGACCCAATCCACTTGAAGCTCCTTCAATTAATCCTGGTAAATCAGCCATCACAAAAGAGCGGCCGTCAGGTACAGCTACAACACCTAAATTTGGTACTAATGTAGTAAAATGGTAAGATGCTATTTTAGGTCTAGCACTAGAAACACTAGCAATAATTGTTGATTTTCCAACTGAAGGAAAGCCAACTAAACCTACATCGGCTAATACTTTTAAAACAATTCGAATTTCCCGCTCTTCACCTGGTTCCCCTAATTCACAAAAATCAGGAGCAACAACACGTGGAGTAGCAAACGCCGCATTTCCTTTTCCCCCACGACCGCCTTTTGCGATTACAGCTTCTTGATCGATATCGACTAAATCCGCCATGATTAATCCAGATTTCACATCGTATACTGTACTGCCTTGGGGAACTCTGATAATCATATGCTCTGCATTTTTACCGTGTTGAGTTTTGGTTTTTCCTTTTACGCCATTTTTGGCTTTTAAGTGCTTGTTATACCGAAAATCCATTAATGTAGTCAAACCTGTATCTACTTTAAATATTATACTTCCACCATGACCACCGTTACCACCAAAAGGACCACCTTTTTCAACTTTAAATTCATGCCGCCAAGTAACGATTCCATCGCCACCATCTCCGGCTTTAACTTTTAACTTTACCTCATCAATAAACATTCTTTCACCTCAAAACGAGTTCCTATAATTTATTATGTACAACTTGCAAAAAAATAAAGCCCTAACTAGGGCTTTATAAACAATTATTCAGCAGGATAAACAGATACACATTTACGTTTTCTGTTAATTCTTTCGAATTTCACTATGCCATCAACTAATGAAAACAATGTATCGTCTCCACCTCTACCTACATTAGTTCCAGGATGGACTTTAGTTCCACGTTGACGATATAAAATTGAACCAGCTGATGCATATTGTCCATCAGATTTTTTAGCTCCTAATCGTTTAGATTCTGAATCACGACCATTTCTAGTAGATCCAACTCCTTTTTTAGAAGCGAATAATTGAATATTTAACATGAATTTCATAGGTTACACCTCCTATTGAATTGATATTTCTATATATTTTGGATAAGATCGTTCAATCATTTGAAGTTGTACGATCAAAACTTCACAGATGATTTGTACTTTTTCATTATCAATTAAATTAGGAATAATAACTAAACCTTCTTTAATTGTTATTTGATTACCGTCATAAATGGATATTGCATCTAATGCATTACAAATTCCGGTAATAACTGTTGATATACCAGCGCATACAATATCTTTACCATATTGCGCACTTAGTGCATGACCTTTCACTTCAATGTGTGTAGTCATATTTTGTTTTTTAATAATTTTAACGTGTGTCATAAAATAATCTCATTAAGCATTAATTTTTTCTATAACTAAACGTGTATAAGGTTGACGATGACCTTGTTTTTTACTGTAATGTTTTTTAGGTTTATATTTGAAAACGATGATTTTTTTAGTTTTACCTTGTTGGTTTACTTTCGCAGTAACCGTTGCACCGTTTACAAGAGGAGTACCCACTTTAGTTACTTCTCCACCTACTAACAATACTTCGTCGAATACAACTTCGTCTCCTAGTTGAACATCTAATTTTTCTACCCAAATAGTTTGTCCTTCTTCAACACGTAATTGCTTTCCACCTGTTTTGATAACAGCGTACATGAAACGCACCTCCTTTTATTATAACTCAGACTCGCCTTGCAGGTAACAATTTGTTTTAAAAACCTGTTTGGAGCGGTTGCAGCAACATAGGTGCTTACAACATTACAAGTATATCAAATATACTTATTATAGTCAATACAAATTTTTTCTTAATAAAATAAATTTCATTTATTCGTTAAATAAATTTCATTTATTCTTTGAATAAACTACATTTATACCTTTATTATGTTATCATTTATGATAAATATTTATCATGTACTGCATTAATAATGAAAACGGTCTAGAATAATGGTTTTAGACCGATAATCTTTAATTATTTTTTTGTATTAGATTTTTTCTTTCCCTGTATATTAAATTTTCTTATGATATCACAAACGAAATATAATGCGAGAACTCTACAAAAAAACAGTATCAGCGATGATTAAATAATTGTGATATTAAACTAGTGTATTATCTAAATAATCTATGTCATTAGTATAATAGGTCGAAAATCGAAGGATCATCATTTGTTTTTGTTCATTATCTAAATGACTACCTAGAATAACAATTAGGTCATTATTATTTAATATTATATCTAATTATGCATTATCATTCTAAAATTTACTTATATCCTAATTTACCGCAAATAAAAACCCAATTACACTTGTCAGGACTAGATGAATGCTGTTATATTTTTTGTCTGTATTAATACTTCTTGTGAGGAATTGATTCAAATACCTTTCGTTGTCAAATTATCATAATTATTAGCTTTTTTTTCTCAGCTTGTTTGTCAAAAAGAAAGCTGGCAATATACTAATCACCATGAAGAGTAAACTCGCAATAAATCCAGCATGGTAAGCACCGGCAATATTTGCACTTGTGACCTCTTTCCCACTTAAATTATTGTTTACAACCGTTGCGAGAATTGCAGAGCCAAATGCTGCACCGATATTTTGTATGGTTCTAGTGGCGACACTAGCCTGTTGAACTTGCGATTTTTGAAGTCCTATAAAAGAATCACTCATTACAGGAATGGTCACTCCGCCAATACCCATGCCACGTAAGAATAGGATTATCCATATAAACCACTGGTTTGTCCCTAAATTAAAGAAAGCAAATGGGAGAGTGCCGATGATTGTAACAGCAATCGAGGGTAACGCCACGAAACGGGCACCAATCTTGTCTGTCATCTTTCCAACAAAAGAACGGGTAACTAGCATCCCCACTCCTTGAGGAATCAGCCATAATGCAGAAGTAATAACATCTAAACCTCGCACATTTTGGAAAAACATTGGTAACAGGAGCATAGGACCATTGGTGGCAAATCCAGCTAAAAATAATGAGATAAACGAAGCACTGAAATTTTTCGATCCAAACAATTTTAGTGGTACCAATGCTTTTTCTTTCATTCTCCATGCGTATAGGACATAAGTTAATATTGAGACTGCACCGATAACCAAAAACAAAATGCCAATTGCATGATTATTAGGCTCCATGATTTTAGTCACTCCAAGAATAAACATTCCGGATGTCAGCGCTAGTAGCAGGATTCCAAGCCAATCTATTTTAGCGTTAACGTCCATTGCTTCAAATTTCGGAAGCTTTTTGAACATAAGAATCAGTGCAATCGCTCCAATTGGTAGATTAACAAAAAACAACCAGTGCCAAGTTAAGTTCTGTAAAATTAAACCACCAATGATTGGACCTATTATCGGTCCGAAAACGATTGGAATTCCTACAATTGACATTAAACGACCAAGTTTGTCTGGGCCTGCTAATCGAACTATCATAGTTGTCACGGTAGGAATTAAAAGACCAGATGCGAATCCTTGCATAATACGGAAAGCGATTAAGCTTTGTATATTCCACGCGAGTCCAGAAAGTAGCGAGGAGAACATGAAGAGCGCCAAGACACTCATGAATATTTTCTTACCGTCAAATTTTTGGATTAACCATAGGGAAAATGGAACACCGATACCTAAGGCGAGGGTATATCCTGTCACCACCCATTGCATGACAGCAAATGTGGTTGAGAATAATTTTGTCAAATCATTTACCGCGATATTAACAATAGTGGCATCGAGCATAGGAGGAAGTGCTCCTAACACTATAATTAATGAAATAACGATTATTTCCTTCTGAATTTTTTCTTTTTTCAAATTAGCATCTCCTTTTAGGTACATTTTGTATCTTATTTCAAATTTATTATACAACATAATAAAATAGAGTACAAGATGTATCTTTATTTATTATTTGGAAATGTGTTATAATTATATATAGGAGATGAATAGTAATGCAAGAAATCAAAAGGGATACCCGCAGACGCGGAGATACACTAACCGAAAGTGTTTATAATGCTACCATGGAGATAATCAAGGAAGCCGGCTACTCGAATCTCACATTTCAACAAATCGCACAGGCCGCAAAAACGAGTCGTACTGTGCTATACCGCCGCTGGTCAACCACCTTTGACTTAATCCGTGAAATTATGGAGTATAAAATAGCGATGACACTTGGCGGTGAATTAATCGACAAAATAGAGGATACCGGGAGTCTTCGTGGAGATCTATTTCAGTTACTTAAACTCTATCAAAGCATTTATACTGTGGTTGGTTCAGAAATCATGAATGCTGTTTTATTTGAAATCAGTCAAAATAACAATAAAATAACTAAAATAAAACTAAACGCAACAGAGAAAAACATGTTAACAATGAGAAAATTGTTGGAATTCGCTAAAACACGCGGTGATAAAATAAAAAATGTCAGCAATATGACACTTACCTTGCCTTTTGATTTGATTCGTATAGCAAACATCTTAGGAAAAGATGTGGCTGAGGAGGGTTTGTTGGAATCATTAGTTGATGAAATATTGCTTCCAGTATTTCTTATGTGATGTAACAAAATTTAGATAACAAATATTAAGAAAAAGCCTATCGTTTTTAACAATGAATCAATGAAGCGTAAATAGATCCAATAGTAAAGCTAGTCAAGAGGTAAGAAGTAACCTCGTACAAATTGCTTACCAAACTTTAGGTCGTATGTCTACGAGATAGACTCAAAAATGCCAATACCTTGTTTGATATTACAATTAGAGTGGACCTACGATACTTCGTCTCTTCCTTTGAGACGGAGTTTTTTTATTTTAAGGGAGATTAAAATGCCGAATAATCGACCTAAACTAATCCTTTGGTCGATAATTTCGTTAATAAGATTTAAAACATACAATAATAAAAACACTGCAAAATAAACCATATAATATCAAAAAAGATACGTTCATTAAAAGGACGTATCTTTATTTATGAAGAAGTTTATTTAATGTTTCTTCCTCTGTAACAAATTGATTTTGGCTAAAGAAGATATGGTTAAATCCTTTATAAAATAAATAATATAATGGTTTTGGGGAAGTAATGATTTTTTTCTTTAACCTTTGATTTGGATGAAAGTGTTTATACCACAGAAAATCATAATAGGTATAAGGAATATCTTTATAATGTATGAGATTCAAATACACAAAAAATCCTAAAATAATGACGTAATTATATTGTTTTATAAAGTAAACCATCAGTATAAAACAAACAGATAGTGAAATAACTGTCATGATTTTAAGTAACTTACGTAATGGTAATACAGATTGTGTTAAGCTCATCAAAATTTTTGCGCCATCTAAAGGTAGAATCGGCAATAAATTTAACACAAGTACATAAAATGCACTATTAAGTAATATTACATTTACATGAAAAAATATAAAGCTCACATATAAGATAAAGCTTGCTAAAGGTCCACTTAAATAAATCAGTAATTCCTTAAAATTATAGTCATTTTGACATTTATCTATATATAAAATACCACCAATAGGTGATATTTCTAACAATAAAATATCTTTTTTGAAAATTTTAATCATGATTAAATGTCCTAATTCATGAATAATTAAACACAGATATAACGTCATAACTTCATAGAAATAACCGGATATTAAACAGATAATTAAATAAATTTCCGTGATTAATTGAATTTTAATTTTCATCATTAACCACTTGAATCACATTTAAATTATCATTTCCATCCTTTATCGCTAAATAATATTCCCCGTTCATATCCTCTGTTAATTTACCAACACCTAAAATATCACCGTATTCTACATTATTATAAAGTTTTAAATCACTATCTTCTAAATAGCCATAAGAATATTCACGACCAAAAATATCTTGAATTACAAAAACTTTTCCTAAGTCATCATCATTATAAATGCGGATTACGATACCATCTACACAGGACTCAACTGGTGCTGAATAATCAGTTTCAACAATCACACCATCACGATAATTTTGTGTATCGCTTAAATCAATTATAATAGAGCCCACAAATTTATTTGGATTATTGGTTGCAGGAAATATTCCTGTCAATTTTCCAGTGACAAAGGATTGAATTTTCACAAAATTCATATTCTTGAATGTTTGTTCATAAAGTACTTTGAATTTTTGATCATTTTTGCTAATTAATAAAACAAGAAACACACAAATGCTAATGAGGACTTTATTTGAAAAAGAAATTAATTTTTTCGAACTGTCTTTTTTCTGTAGATTCGGTTTTGTTTTTCTTTGGTTCAACTTTTTTTTATGTTGATGATAAAATTGAGAACGATATTTATTTTTATTGATAACCGATTTTAACTTTTTATTCATATTATCATCTCCTTAAAGATATCATTAAATAATATGAATAAATAACGTTAAATATAATAGATTTATAAATCTTTTTTAGTTAATGGTCGTATTAATTGAACATAAAACAAACTAATATCCAAAATAAACAATTGACATAAAACATAGTAATAACGCTCAGACTGTTTGTCATCTTAAATAAATAATTTTACCTTTAAAAATAGTTAATATTTGTTACCACTTTCACATACCTATTAATAGAATATATTAAAAGAAATTAAGAGAATGGGTGATAAAATTCAATATTGGATATTAGTAATTGTGGTTATTTTTTTTCTTTCGATAATCATCACTTTAAAATTAGGTTTAGCTTCTGGCTATAAAGATGGTTTTGATTACGGATATGAACATAATCCGCTCAAAAATTGTGGTTTACAAACCGTTAATGACATTAAATCATTAATAAATAATTTAGCGTTAGAAAATGAAAATCAGTTAATTGGTTCGCAAATAATTAAACAATTATCTAATTTTGAGAAAGAACTAACTTACTACGAAAAAAAAAGAAACGATGAAGAAAAGAACCTTTAAAGATATACTTTAAAGGTTCTTTTACATTATAATAATAAATTTAATAAATAATCATCTTTTTTATTTAATAAATGAGTAGATTTGATGATACGAATAGTTTGTGATTTACCTCTCATTAAAAGGGTTTCTGTTGTTGCCATATTACCATTTCTTCTAACCCCTTGAAGTAATTCTCCATTTGTAATTCCAGTTAAAGAAAAAATAAAATCATCGCCCTGGATTAAATCATCTAAAACCAATTTTTTCCCAATTTCAACACCAATTTCAGCACATCTTTGGGCTTCTATTCTTGCTAATTCTTCACAGTTATCATCTTCTGGATAAACATTTGAGTAAGGAACAAGTCTACCTTGCATATTACCACCAAATGCCTTAATTGCAGTTGCCAGTAATACACCTTCAGGTGCTCCTCCTACGCCGTATAAAACATCTACATCACTAAATGGCATACAAGTTAATAAACCCATAACTATATCCCCTTCACCTGATGTATATACTTTAATTTTAAGTGATTTCATTAAATCAATCGCTTCATTATGACGATCCCTATCGAGAATTGCAACCGTCAATTCAGAAAGTTCTTTATTTAGAGCTTTCGCGATATTAATTAAATTCTCTTTAAGTGGCAAATCAAGATCAATTGCATCTTTTGCCTGTTCATTGACAGCTAATTTTTCCATGTACATGTCAGGAGCTTTTAATATCAGTCCTTTTTCAGCAGCTGCTAACACACAAACACCATTATTTTTTCCTTCAGCGACAAGTTTCGTTCCATCAATTGGGTCAACAGCAATATCTAATCCCATGCCACCTTTTCCAACTTTTTCTCCAATATAAAGCATAGGCGCTTCATCTAATTCTCCTTCACCAATGACAATTTCACCATCAAATTCCAGAACATTCATCATATAACGCATCGCTTTTACTGCGGCGTCATCTGCACTATTTTTATCATGTCGTCCAATAAATTTGTAGGCTGCTAACGCACCCTGCTCTGTAATTCGTGAAAATTCAAAAACAATACTACGCATTCTTAACATATTAGTATCTCCCTAAGTTTTTATTTTCTTTTTTCATGATATCGTAATAGTAGTTTGAAGTCAATGAGTTTACGAAAAATCACATAGTGTTTTCGTAAACTGATATACTTTTCTTTGCTACTTTTTTAAAAAATATTCCAACTTCACAAATTCTCCATATTTTTATTATATCCCTATATCATTGAAATAATTATATAGTCACTCATTTTTGATTATAAGCTTTTACCATCTTAAAGCATTTTACTCTTCACTAATTATTGTATATTTAGACCAACTATAATCTGTTTTATAAAGACTTAAACTAGATGCTTGGACAATAATTATTAACTTCCCATCATTATACATTGATAGGTATCCCGTAAGATTTGGTGGTGTTGTAGCAAGTATAGTAAGATTCATTGTAGGTGTTTGAAAAGTATTTATACCAATAGTATTAATGCTTTTAGGTAATGTTAAATTATTTAAATGTGTAGCATTAAATGCATAATCCGTAATACTTACCACACCATTTGGTACTATGTAATCACTATCATGTTTTCCTTGTGGGTAAATTAGTAGTTCTGTCTGGTCTTTATTAAATAATACACCATCTTCTGAACTATAAAAATCATTATCTTCATCAACTTCTATACTCGCCAATGCCAATGCATCATAAAATATATTAGTACCAATACTAGTCACGTTTTTAGAAATTGTAAAATTAGTCAGACTATTACAACCACCAAAAGCGTTATCTCCAATACTTTGGATACTATCAGGTAGGCTAACATTCGCTAATTTAGAATCCGCTCTAAAGGTATCACTAGCAATAGTAGTGATTCCATCGGGAATATGAATAGATGATAAACTTGAGTCTTGAAAAGCACCACTCATTATTTCCGTAACACTAATTGGTATTTCTATTTCCTTAATATCTGCTGAAAAGAAAGCTTGATATCCTATCGTTTGTACACTGTCGGGGATAGTATAAAGATCAGTTGTTTTTGCTTGTGGGTATCTTACAAGTTCTGTTTGGTTTTTATTGTATAAAACTCCATCGATACTACTATAATTTTTATTATTATCATTTACTATAAAACTCGTGAGTTTATCACAACCTATAAATGAAGACTCTCCAAAACTTGTCAAATTTTCTGAAACTGTAACTTGTTCAAGATTTGCCATATATTCAAAGCCAGCAAAATCAATAGTTTCTACATTGTCGGATAATATTACAGCGGACAACTTTGCACTTCTAAAGGAATAACTCCCGATCTTTTCTACTGTATTAGGTACCGTATAAGATTCTTCAGTTTTACCTTCAGGATATTCTATAAGTTCTGTCTGTTTTTTATCAAATAACACACCATCTAAAGAACTAAAGTATAGATTATTTGGGTCAACATTTACAGCTGTTAAAGCTGTATCTTGGTCAAAACAGGTGCTACCAATCATTTGAACATTTTTTGAAATGTTAACTGTAGTTAACTTTTTATCTTGGCTAAAAGCATCTTTTCCAATACTTGTGACACTATCCGGTAAATTAATTTTCACTAAATTTTTTAGATTTTCAAATGCCCCAACATTAATATCTGTAATGCTATCTGGAATATTAATTTCTTTAATATAATCGTTTTCTGAAAATGCATAACTTCCAATTCTGAAGACATTTTCTCCATTAATATAACTAGGAATGTAGGGATTACTATCTTTCCCATTATATCTATCGATAGAATAGCCTTTATCAGTTAATGTAAATGTAAAATCGTTTAAATTATGTTTGCAACTGTTCAATGTTAATAAAATTACTAAAAATCCTATTACAAAAAACATTCTTCTAAATAGTAACATATACCATTCATCCTTTCATATAACCATTTTTCCCTTAATGATTAATTATAGTATATAGTAATTTTGTTTATATTTCTATACAAAATTATTATTTTATATAATAATTATTTTAAATCTTTTGTATAATTATTATTTTATATAATAATTACTTCTAATCTTTTGTATAATTATTATTTTATATAAAATCATATAAAAAACGCTTGGTTTTTAAGCCAAGCGTTCTTTGTTTCTAATTATTAGCTTCTTTTTTATTTTTGATGGCTAAAAGTAATTTATCACATGTTGCCGGGAGGTCATAAATTCTAACGCCTGTGGCATCATAAATAGCATTCATGATAGCAGGTGCAGTAGGAATCATGACTGGTTCACCTAATCCTTTAGCTCCATAAGGTCCTGTTTCTTCAACATCTTCGATAAAGTACGTTTTTATATTAGGAATGTCTTTACTTGTAGGAATAATATATTCACTGAAATTTCTATTTTTAATCGAACCCTTATTGACATTTACTTCTTCCATAATGGCATAGCCTATTCCCATTACTGTTCCACCAATTGATTGACCTTCAGCTAAAACTGGGTTGACTATTTTCCCAGCATCATAGCAAGCAACAATATCAATTACGTCTACTTTACCAGTTTCATCATCAACTAAAACCGTAGCTTTCTGTACTCCGAATGTATATGGCCAGTAAGGATCACCTTGCCCAGTTTCTAGATTAACTTGTTTTGTCGTTGCGATAAAATATCCTTCTGTTCGAATATCAATATCATTATCTATCATTAATTGATATGTTTCTGTTAGCCCTGCATCTTCAATAGTCTCGTTTCCAATTGCTTTTCGCATATTTTCTCTAAGCTTTTGGCAGGCATCTAAAACAGCATTTCCCGTATTATAAGTCTGTCTACTCGCTGCAGCTGTACCTGAGTCTTTCATCATAGTTGTGTTATTATTTTTTATCGTAACAAGTTCTTTACTAATCCCAAGCGTTTCAACTGCTATCTGCCACATGACGCTTAATCCACCAGAACCAACATCAGAAACCTCTACATAAATCAAAATGCTTCCATCTTGTCTTATTTCAGCGGTAGCTCTTGATTCATCAGGAAAACCATTACCATACCCAGTTCCATAAAATATGGATGAGTAACCTACACCTCTTTTTATCAATTAAACTACCTCCTTATAATTTTATTTCATCAAGTAGAGCTATTTTTTCAATACATTTTTTTACACCAACACTTCTAACCAGCTTTTGTCCTGTTGAAGTGATACTTCCAACCTCAAAAGAATTAATATATCTAAATTTTAACGGATGCATCTGTAATTTTTCTGCGAGTATATCCATTTGACTTTCTGTTGCTATTGGTACTTGAGTTGCTCCAAATCCTCTCATTGCTCCGCTATAAGGATTATTAGTATAAACTGCTAACGCTTGAATATCCACATTAGGAATGACATAAGGTCCTGTAGCATGCACTGCGGCTTTGCGCAATACATTCATTCCCCAAGAAGCATAAGCTCCTGTATCTCCATATATTCTCACCTTTAAGGCACATAATTTACCCTCTTTAGTGACACCTGTTTTATAATACATTTTCATCGGATGTCTTTTACTATGAGAGATTGTGGATTCCTCTCTAGTATATAAAATTTTAACCGGTTTTTTTGTAATGTATGCCGCTATTGCGGCATGGCATTGAGGATTGATGTCTTCTCTAGCACCAAAAGCACCGCCAATCGAAGTATTAATTATTGCAACTTCATTTTCTTCCACATTAAGACATCTTGCCACTTCTTCACGATCATAATGAGGATATTGTGTTGCTACATAAACCGTTAATAACCCATTATCATCATAATTCGCGACTGCAGCCTCTGGTTGTAGAAAAGCATGCTCTGTCATCTGGGATTGATACCAATTCTCAGTAATAAATTCAGCATCATTAAAGCCTGCTTCAATATCACCAGTTTTTATTTTTATATCGTATAAAATATTAGACCCATCACCAAGTATAGGTGCATTTTCTTTTAATGCATCATCTACTGTAAATACTCCTTCATATTCTTCATACTCAACTTTGACTAGTTTTAAGGCATCTTTAAGCGACTCTTTGTCTTTTGCTACTACTAAAACTAGGCAATCTCCCACACGTTTAATGATATCTTTCACTAAAATTGGCGTATCTTTAAATACAACACCATGCGTGATAGCCCCAGGAATCATCTTATAATCAATCACTGAAACAACACCAGGCAACTGTTCAATTTCAGTCATATTAATGCTTAATAATTTTCCATAAGGAATTGTACTTCTATAAACTCCTGCATATAGCATTTCTTCAAATTCTATATCATCAGGATATTTCGCTTTTCCTAAAACCTTATCATAGGCATCAGGTCTGATAAAATTTTCGCCTACAGCTTTCATAGATTCTCCTCCTCACCTTTTTTTAGTTTTTCTTGAGCGAGTTTGATTCCCTCTATGATTTTACTATAACCTGTACATCTGCATAAATTTCCAGATATACCTTCTTTAATTTCTTCATCTGTTGCTGATAAATTTTTATCAAGTAGTGCTTTTGTACTTAAAACCATTCCCGGAATGCAGTAACCACATTGAACTGCACCTACTTCCAAAAAAGCTTCTTGAATAGGGTGAATATGATCACCACTACTTAAACCTTCAATAGTTGTAACTTCTTTCCCGTTGGCAGTAGCTGCAAGTACAAGGCATGAATTCACTGTTTGTCCATCTAAAATAACAGTACAAGCACCACATTCACCTTCTCCACAACCAACTTTAGTTCCCTTTAACTTGATTTCATCACGAATAAAATCAATTAAAGAAAGCAAAGGATTGATACTTCTCGTATAGTCCTGTCCATTGACTTTAATAGTTACTTCTATCATATATTCATCTCCACTCCCGATTCTTTTCTCGCAAAAGCAATCATTAATGCTTCTTTATAAACACCTTTTATTCCCTCTTTTTTAAAAGGCATTGTCTTTCTTCCATTAATACTTACATGGACTGCATCTTCAAGCAATTCTAAAGGTTCATCGCTATAAAGCCATTCTACATTCTTCCCAACGGCTAATATTTCTAATTCTTTTACTCTAAAAGGATATCGACCAACAGCACCAAGACATACACTCATCGCCTTAATTGTCTCGTGTTCAATTATAATACTTAATGCGATACTAATTCTAGCGATGGCAAGAGAATTTCTTTTACCTAGTTTGTAATATCCTGTTTTTGCTTGCTTTTTAGGAATGCTAATTTGGGTTAAAATTTCATTATCCCTTATCTTTTCGTTAGCATAATCCTTAAAATAATTTTCACAACTAACTTTTCTTAATCCATCCAAAGATTCTATGAAAAGTTCACTATCAAGACTGATTAAACACGGGGTACTATCGGCTGCTGCTCCCCCGTTAACGATGTTTCCTCCAATAGTTGCCATATTTCTTATTTGTGGTGACCCCATGTTTTTAGCACAATTAATTAATGAATTAAAGTAACGATTAATCAATCCATCCGTTTGTAATTGTGAAAAAGTCACCATACTTCCAATCAAAATTTTATCATCACTCTCATTAATCTCTTTTAATTCAGATAATAGATTGATATCAATGATGTATTGCGGAAATTCCTTATCTCTTCTAATATCTAGTAATAAGTCAGTCCCCCCTGCTAATATTTTGATGTTTTCATAATTAGCAAGCAAACGTTTTACTTCATCAACATCATTTGGTTGAAAAAAACCTAAAAGTTCCATATAATCCACCTCTTTTATTATTTAATTAGGATATTTCATTTTCAGGAAATAAATCAATGATCTGAAAACTACTATAATGAAATAATCCTCTCGGTGTTATTTTCAAGTCGGGAATCACAGGTAAGGCCATAAATCCAAGTGTAATAAATGGATCAATACCCATTTTAATTCCATGCTCTCTTGCCAGTAAGTTTAATCTCTTAATTTTATTTAAAACAATTTTTGGGTTTTCTGAAGTCATCACACCAGCAATTGGTAAACTGATAAATTCTAACAATTCCCCACCCGATACAATCACAATTCCACCATCTAAATCGATAAGATGGTTCACAGCTATTTTCATATCTAAATCATTATCACCTAAAACAATCACGTTATGTGAATCGTGTGCAATGGTCTGTGCAATAGCGGCCCCTTTTATGCCTAATCCTTCAATATAACCGGTAAAATACTTACCACTGTTTTTATGTCTTTCAAACACTGCTATCTTGTTAACAGGTTCTTTTTCTTCAATCACCTTTTCAATAATGTCATTTTTCATTTGTATCTTTCTTATGACTTTTGAAGTTCGCAAAGAACCTGGTTGAACTTTAATAACGTTGATATACTCTCCTAAAACTTTCACATGAAAGCAATCTTCTTTTATATAATCAAGATTTACTGATTTTTTTGTTTCTATATGAGAATCAATATCTTTATCCTCATATATTACACCATCTTTCATAACATGCTTAATTTGTAATTTTTCTAAATCCTCAAAAATAATTAAATCAGCTTTCATACCTGGTGCTATAGCACCCCTATTTTCTAGATGATAACAACTTGCTGCATTAAATGATCCCATAGTAAAAGCCTTAATCGGATCAAGCCCTTCTCGTATAGCTAATCTTACACAATTATCGATACTTCCATCTTCCATTAAATCTTCAATGTGTCTATCATCTGTACAAAACATGAAGCGGTGATAATTTTCCGAATTCACTGCAGGTAGTAAATTAACAAGATCTTTAGCCGCAGAGCCTTCTCGTAACATAACATACATTCCATTTTTAACTTTTTCTAAAGCTTCCTCTGGGTCTGTACATTCATGGTCTGTTTTTATACCAGCACACAAATAAGCATTAAGTTCTTTACCATTTACTTTAGGGCAATGACCGTCAATATTTTTTCCATGGTTAATTGCCAGAAGTATTTTATCAAGCATTTCTTCTTTTGCATCGGTAACCGCGTGGACATCCATCACTTCACCTATTCCTAATACCTTTGCATCATCGCAAAATTGTGCTAAATCTTCTGCATTTAGAGTTGCACCATTGTCTTCAAAATAAATAGCTGGTACACAAGATGGTAACATAAAATAAGTATCTATAGCACCTTTTGCGCCACTATTCAACATTAATTGGATTCCTTCATTTCCCATTACATTGGCAATCTCATGAGGGTCAGAAACAATAGTTGTAACACCTCTTTTAATCAATAGATGTGAGAAAACTTCAGGTGTCACCATTGATGACTCAATATGAACATGAGCATCAATTAAACCTGGTGCAATAAATAATCCTTCACAGTCAATTTCTGTTTCACCATCATAATTACCAATTCCAATAATGGTATCTTGACTTATGGCAATATCTCCTTTATCAATCAATTGCGTAAACACATTTATGATGGAAGCATTTTTTAACACGATATCTGCTTTTTTTCTCCCCATCGCGACATCGATCCTATTGATTAAATTAACCATAAAATATCATCCCCTCGAAACTTTTTTAATATAGGTAATAAAATGTACTTACCATACAGCAATTTATGTTGAGTCCCATCTCAATCTTAATTTCTAATGATGATAAGTACATTTTTATTTTTTATTCTGCTATTTCACAAATTGGTTCTTCTATTTTCTTTCCCGCTACAAATCTTTCTATAATATTTCTATCATCACCGGTATAAATAAACTTTTGGAGTCTTTCTTCAATAGATAATGATTTAAAGCTTGGTAAACTACTATCATCTATCACAAGTGCATCAAATTCATATCCTTCTTCAAAACTTCCAACCTTACCAAAGAATTTGCCTCCCCCTTTAGTTGCCAAGTAAAATAATTCAGGAGTTTTTAAAGGCATATCAACTCGATTACTTTGTATCCACTTTAAGTTAGAAACTTGTGCACTACTGACCATATTTTTCATCATGGATAAAGTATGACCACCAGATACGTCACTTCCAAGTCCAACAGGAACCCCTCTAGTAAGTAATCTTCTTATCGGGGCCATACCACTTGATAAATTACAATTAGAATTAGCACTATGTGCAACAAAAACTTGTTTTTTTACCATAAGTTCGATTTCCGCTTCATTGACTAATATGCAGTGTGCCATAATGGTCGGTACATCTCCAAATAAGCCTGCTTCATCATAAATGCTTGCATAATTACTTGCATCTGGGTGTAATTCTTTAACGAAACTAATTTCACCATAGTTTTCACTTAGATGTGATTGTACAGGTACACTATATTCCTTAGCCAAATTACCTAAACTATTTAATAGTTCTAAACTACAAGTAGGTATAAATCTTGGAGTTATAATAGGCTTAACTATGTCATATTTAGAAGCATACTCTTCTAATATTTCTATTGTGTCTCTAATAGAATCTTCAGTTGTTTCAATTAGATATTCTGGTGAATTCCTATTCATATTTACTTTTCCAACATATGCGCCTAAGCCAGCTTCATTAAATAAATCCATTAATAATTTTGATGCCTCTTTATGAAGAGTCCCAAAAACACAGGCTCTTGTTGTGCCATTTTTCCATAGTTCCTTGATAAAATTTGAATAAACAGTTTTTGCATAATTCACATCTTTAAACTTTGCTTCTTCGGGAAATGTATAAATTTCAAGCCATGGCATAAGTTCCATATCATATCCTAATCCAATATTGGCAAATTGAGGCGCATGGACATGGAGATCTACAAATCCTGGTATAATTAATGAATTTCCGTAATCCTTCACTTGAATTTGACTTAAACTTTCATCAAGTTCCTCATATACACCTTGAACTGTTTTCCCATTAACAACGATGTATCCATTCTCAACTATCTCATACTTACCAATCTCTTTTGTATAAATAACATTCCCTTTAACAGCATAAACGTCTTGCATTAAATCCCTCCATTTAATTCAATATAATCTATTTTTTAGGTCGATAAAATGTTTCATCAAGTGGAAGTTTTACTCTGAATTTTCCATCTAATTTATAATAAGCTCCTTGAACGGCAGGAGCTGTTGGAATCGTTGTAATTTCTCCAATCCCTTTTGCACCGTACGCAAGTTTAGATTCGTTTTTTTCTATAATAATCGATTGAATATCAGGTATATCAGTCGCTCTTAATAATCCCAATGTTCCAAATTTAGCAGTTGGAACAGAAGCATTTAGTGGATAATCCTCTGTAAGAGCATACCCAAGTCCCATCACAACTCCACCATCAATTTGTCCCTCAACATTGATTGGATTTATAGCTTTTCCGACATCATGAGCTGCAATTACTTTGATTAATTTTCCTTTTTCATCAAGAATAACGACTTGTGTTGCGTAGCCATAAGCAACATGACTAATTGGATTTTCTTTTTCTGAATTAATCGGGTCTGTTATACCTTGATATTCCGCATAAAATTCTTCACCATCTAGTTCATCTAAAGATTGTGTTAATAATTTTTCCTTTAATTTAAGAGATGCCAATTTTGTCGCTTCCCCAGTAAATAATGTTTGTCTTGAAGCAGTTGAAGTACCCGAATTAGGTGTTAAAAAGGTATCTGGCGAATCTACAACTACTTCATTGATTGATAAACCTGTTGTCTCACAGACTATTTGCAAAGCGATAGTTGCTAATCCCTGCCCAACTCGAGCAGCACTTGTTTTTATATGCACATTACCTTTATTAACAGTTAAACTACATCTACCAAAATCAGGTACACCTACTCCTAATCCTGAATTTTTCATAGCACAAGCAATTCCTGCATATGGGCTATTTTCATATTCTTCTTTAACAGCAAGTAATGTTTCTTTAATAGCGGTTCCCGAATCAGCTATTTGTCCATTTGGTAAAACTTGCCCTGGTTCTATCGCATTCATAAATCTAATTTCCCAAGGCGATATCCCTACTTTTTCAGCTAATAAATTGAGATTACACTCAGCTGCGAAAACAGATTGCGTTACTCCAAATCCCCTAAAGGCCCCCCCAGGGGGATTATTAGTATACACAGCTGTTCCTTCTATATCTACATTAGGACATCGATAAGGCCCTGCAGCATGAGTACATGCTCTTTGAAGAACAGGTCCTCCTAAAGAAGCATATGCACCAGTATCAGATACTATTCTTGCTTTAAATGCGGTGATATTTCCCACTTCATCGCAAGATGTCGTTACTTTCACTTCCATTGCATGACGCTTCGGATGAATCAAAATACTTTCTTTACGACTTAAGGTGACTTTAACAGGTAATTTTGTGTACCAAGCAAGGAGAGCTGCATGATGTTGAACACTCATATCTTCCTTACCACCAAAGGCACCGCCTACGTATTTACTAATTGTTCGTATTTTTTCTTTAGGTAGCCCAAGTAATTCTGAAATTTCTCTTTGTTCATCATATACTCCTTGACTTCCTGTATAGATTGTTATCCCCTCAGTTGTAAAAATTGCTAGCGCACTTTCTGGTTCTAAAAATGCATGTTCAGTAAAAGGGGTTGAAAATTCATTTGTGACGACATATTTTGAATTTTCAATCGCTTCATCTACATTTCCCCTTTTAACTCTCTCTACTTTTAATATATTGCCATTTGGATGAATTTTAGGTGCATCCTCTTTCATAGATATTAACGGGCTGCTAAGAGGTACTAATTCTTCATAAGTCACAACAATTAAATTCATGATCTCTTTTAAAGACTTTTTATTTTTAGCAGCGATTAATGCTACCGCATCTCCTATATATCGGGTCTCCTCACCCTCTGCAACTAATGCTGGCCAATCTTTTACTAAATGACCGATGTATCTTTTTCCTGGAATGTCCTTTGCGGTTAATACCGCAATACAATTAGGATGCTTTAAAGCTTCTGTTGTATCTATTTGAATAATTTTAGCACGTGGATATTTTGATCTTAACGCAGACCCATAAACCATTCCTGCAATTTTCATATCATCGACATACTCTGCTTTGCCCAAAATTTTTTCTTTGGCATCTAATCGAGGTAATCTTTCCCCAATTTTCCCTGTGTATTCATCATCTATAACGAGTTTTCCAACACTTTTTATGGCTGCAGCTAATTTAATGGCCTCAATGATTTTTACATAACCTGTGCATCTACATATATTTCCTTTAATTGCAGTTTTTATCTCTTCTTTTGTAGGATTAGCATTCTTATCTAATAATGCTTTGGCGCTAATAATCATCCCGGGTGTACAAAATCCGCATTGCACAGCTCCTACCTTAGAAAAGGACCATGTAAATACTTCTTTTTCAAACTGTGATAATCCTTCAAGTGTTTGGATCTCTTTCCCGTTAGCTTTATCAGTTGTAAGTAAACACGCTCGCATCGCTTTACCATCAACTAAAATCATACAGGCACCACAAACACCTTCACTACAACCATTCTTAATAGAAGTTAAATTTTCATTTTCTCTTAAATACTCAAGAAAATTGATGTTTTCTTCAATAGAAACCTTTTTCCCATTTAATATGAATTCCGACATTTTTATTCACCCCCTATATAGGTATTTCTATGTTGATATTGTCCAATTGGTTTTTCTAAAATTAATTTTCCACCAGTTATAACTTTATTTCCTCTTAAAAATGAATGTAGAACTCTTCCTTTTTGTTCAAATCCCTCATAAGGTGTATAATCTACATTTTGAATTTGATTTAAAGCACTAATTTTAGTGGTAAAATTGGGGTCCCAGACGATGATATCAGCATCACTTCCAACCGCTATCGTTCCTTTTTTAGGATAAAGTCCAAATAACTTCGCTGCATTCGTTGAGGTTAACGCCACCATTTGATTAAGACTTATTTTCCCTTGGAGAACACCATATGTATATATTAAACCCATTCGATGCTCAACACCAGGGCCACCATTTGGTATCTGACTGAAGTCATCAATACCCAAATCTTTTTGACCATGATAGTTAAATGAACAATGATCCGTACCTATTGTATTAATGATCTCTGTTCTTAGACCATCCCACAATATTTCCTTACTTTTCTGATTTCTTAAAGGTGGAGACATAACATATTTCGCACCCTCAAAAGAATTACATTCTGATAAACCATAATAAGAATCATCTAATAAAAGATATTGAGGACATGTTTCTACATATACAGTAACGCCTCTTTCTTTAGCGTCTAAAATACTTTGAAATCCCTCTTTTGAACTTAAATGAACAATATAAACAGGGGTGTCAACCATTTCTGATAGTTGTAATAATCGCGTAATCGCTTCTTTTTCAAGTGAAGCTGGTCTTGTTAAAGCATGGTAAAGAGGGGATTTAAGGTTATTCTTTCTAGCTTCATTAACGAGCACATCGATTACATCACCATTTTCACAATGAAATCCGATTAAACCATTAAGTTCCTTACTTTTTTTAAGTGCTTGAAAAATCACACCATCGTCAACTTGAAGCGTCTTCTTATAAGCCATATATAATTTAAATGAAGTTACTCCAGCTTTTATCATGTATTCCATTTCATGAGCTACCGCCTCATTCCAATCGGTAATTCCCATATGAAAACCATAATCACAAAAACATTTTCCTTCTGCTTTAGTAAACTGATTCTTTAACGCTTCTCTTAATGTCTCACCCTTATTTTGTGTTGCATAATCTAATATGGTTGTAGTTCCCCCATTAATTGCCGCCTTAGTTCCACTTTGAAAATCATCTGCGGTGACAGTCGATCCTATATCTAGGTCAAAATGCGTATGAGTATCGATACCCCCTGGTAAGATATAACATCCGGTAATATCTATTACTTCATCATTCTCTTGCATTAAATCCTGACCGATAGAAACGATTTGCTCACCTTCTATTCTAAGGTCTGCATTAATAGTGTTATGTGCGTTAAAAATGGTGCCACCTTTTAAAAGAATACCCACAAAAATCCCTCCTAGCTTAAAAATCCATTTATTTTAATTTTTTTGTTAAACCAGTTCTTTCATTAAATGCATTAATTAATTCATCTAATTTATCTCCCATTTGGTGTAACTCTCCCCAATAATTATCATAGTCATACCATTGTGCATTTAAATCATCTAAATCATACATTTGTTGTTCAATCCAAGTATAATATTTAAGGTTATGAATGCGTTTCTTACTTTGATAAGTTAATTCTTCCATACTGTCTGTTCTTATTCCTAAAACACTTCTATTATGATCAATAGCTGCATCATGAAGGTCGTATTCTTTGCCTCTTTCTTCCTTCATTTCTGCTAATCTTGATTGATACATTTCAGCTGAATCTGTAAGAACAGTCATTACGATATCATCTTCTGTTAATTCATAGTATTTAGCAAATTTAATCGCTGAAATAATATTAGCGGCTCCTGATATTCCAACATCTGAAAGTTTATCTGTTAATTCTTTTTTCACACCTAGTTTATTTAAATATTCAAGTCCTTTAGGCTCATTGAAAAGTCGGAACATAGAAAGGCTATCATAATCATCAATAGCAATAACCATATCTGTATTTTTCACATTGTGAATCCAAGGGACATGTTTATCTCCAATTCCTTCAATTCGATGATCACCAAAACCATTGTTAAGTAGTGTAGGACATTGTAATGCTTCTCCTACAGCTAGTTTAGCATGTGGATATTTATCTTTAATATAGTCGCCACTTCCTAAAGTTCCTGCTGACCCTGATGTTAAGCAAATCCCAGCAACTTTTCCTTTTGTCCCAATTTCATTTTTGATAACATCTTCCATTGCATGACCTGTAACTTCATAATGCCATAAATGATTTCCTAATTCCCCAAATTGATTGAAAATTACAACATTGTCTCTTGTTCTTTTAAGTTCCCATGTTTTATCATAGATTTCTTTGACATTGCTTTCACAACCAGGAGTTGCAATTACTTCTCCTGCAACCTTTTTCAACCATTCAAAACGCTCTTTACTCATGTTTTCAGGTAGAATCGCAATTGATTTACATCCTAGTAAAGTTGAGTTATAAGCACCACCACGGCAATAATTACCTGTTGATGGCCAAACTGCTTCATGATATTTAGGATCAAATTGTCCTGTAACTAAACGGGGTACTAAACATGCAAAACTTGCTCCAACCTTATGAGCACCAATTGGAAAATACTTTCCTACTAATGCAATGATTCTGGCTTTTACACCTGAAATTTCAGAAGGAATTTCAATATAATTTGGTAAATCATTGATACAATCCCCCTTCTTTAACAGGATCATTTTTCCATGAGATTCTAAATAAATTAACTGGGTCAATATCCCATAAACCAGTTTCTTTTAATTTTGTTTTAATGTCCTCAGGAATCTTCTTCGGGTCTTTCATTTGGGCAAATGTTGGAATAATAAGATTTCTTTCTTTAGCAATTTCTATAGTTTTTTTGAGTTGTTCTTCATTAATTTCTAAATCAATTAATTTTCTCACTTATGACACTCCTCTATTTTTCTTTTTTAATATAATTAATTAATAAATCTAAATCTGGTTTCATTTTATTAGGTTTAAATACTGCTTTTTGTGCTGATTTGATGTCTTTTAAGCCACTTCCAGAAACGACAAATACGACGCTTTCATCAGGAGTGATAGTTCCTAGATTCACAAGTTTCATAAGCCCAGCAAATCCCGTTACACCAGCCGGTTCACCAAATACACCAGTATGTCTTGCGAGTACCGTCATCGCATTTAATATTTCTTCATCACTTACATCAACAGCAATGCCATGACTTTCCTCTAAAGTATTAAGTGCTTTATAACCATTTCTTGGAATTCCCACTGAAATACTATCAGCTATTGTTTTAGGTTGTATATAATCAAAATTTCGGCTATTTTTTCTAAATGTTCTGTTAACAGGATTAGAACCTTCTGCTTGAACTGAGACCATTACAGGAAGTTTATCAATTAATCCTAGTTCATAAAATTCTTTAAATCCTTTCCAACAGGCAGATATTGAGCAACCATCTCCAACTGACATAATAACTTTATCAGGAACTTGGAAATTAAGTTGTTCAAGTATTTCAAAGGCAATCGTCTTTTTACCTTCAACAAGATAAGGATTAATGGCGCAACTTCTGTTATACCAGCCAAAATGATCAACAGCTTTTAAACAAAAGTCAAATGCTGTATCATAGTCACCATCCACCAAAATTACTTGGCTTCCATAAACTAATAATTGGGCTAATTTCCCTTCTGGAATAGATTCCGGAACAAAAATATAATTTTTAATTCCCATACAGGCGGCAAAACCAGACACACTAGATGCAGCGTTACCAGTTGAAGCTGCACATATTATATCTTTATGAAGTTCAATGGCTTTTGCAACTCCTATCGCAGATGCCCTATCTTTTAATGATGCGGTAGGATTCCTACCTTCATCTTTTAAATAAACATGCTTTAGATTTAACAATTCTTCTAATCGTTTAGATTTATATAGCGGTGAAAATCCAATTTGTAATGGGGCAGCACCACTTAATCCTTCGAGAGGAAGGATAGGAAGATATCGCCAAACATTAGGATTTTTGTTATCTCTAAGTGTTTCTTTCGTTAATTCTTTTTTTATTAGTGATATATCGAAAATCACATCTAGTGTTCCTTCAGTACCACAATGAGGACAGTGATACATAACCTCTTCACTAAAGGTAGCACCACATTTTGAACATTTCAGATGTTTTATCTTCTCCATGACTTCTCCTTAACTATTTTATTTATCTATAAATTCATTCACATAAGTAATAGGAATCAGTGCATACATAGCTGCACATTTTACTAGTTCATCTTTCCATGTGACTTCGTTTGGAGAATGTGCTTGGTCTTCATGACCAGGGCCAAATCCTACACAAGGGATACCATATCTTCCCATAATTGAAACAGCATTGGTTGAAAATGTCCATTTATCTACCTTAGGTTCAGTATTAAATAAACCTCTATAACTACTTACTAATGTTTGACAAGCAGCATGCTCCTCAGGTAATACCCACGTAGGGAAGAAACATTCTGTTGGATAAACTAAGCCCGTATAAGCAGGTCTTTCGTATGAATACATTTCAACTTCGGCATTTGCAGCTTTAACAGCTGGTAAATTTTTAATTTCTTGAATGGCTTTTTCCCAGGTTTCTCCATCAGTTAATCTTCTATCAACAGATACACTACATCTGTCAGCAACAGCGCAACGTGAAGGTGATGAGAAAAATACTTCAGAAACAGTTAAGGTACCTTTTCCTAAAAATGGATCAAAATGTAAATTTTCATTTAATGCTTTTAATTCAATTAAAATAGGTGCCATTTTAAAGATAGCGTTGTCGCCTCTTTCAGGAGCAGAACCATGGCAACTTATTCCATGAGTAGTACCTTAATTTCCATTCTTCCACGATGACCTCTATATATATTACATGAGGTTGGTTCAGTAATTACAACAAATTCAGGTTTAATTTTATCTTCATTTACAATGTATTGCCAACATAAGTCCATCACAATCTTCTTCTTGAACGGTTCCTGTAACAATTAAGGTATAATCATCTTCTAATTTTAAATCCTTGATGATTTTTCCCGCATAAACCATCGAAGCCATGCCACCTTCTTGGTCAGACCCACCACGACCGTAAATCACTTCGTCATCTTCATAACCAATATAGGGATCTTGTTTCCAGAGGCTTCTATCGCCGATACCAACAGTATCAATATGAGCATCCATCGCAATAACATGTTTACCATGTCCTATATAACCTAAAACATTGCCCATTGGGTCTATTTCAACTTTATCGAAACCGACCTTTTCCATCTCTTCTTTAATGCGTAGTACAACTTCCCGCTCGCCACAACTTTCACTAGGGATGGCAATCATATCCCTCAAAAATTTTGACATTTCCACTTTGTATTTTTCTGCTGATTTTAGAATTTCTTCTTTGTTAATTTTTATTGACATTTTTTATCCCTCCAAATTTTATTGATTACATCAATTTTATTGATTGACATCAATTTTATTGATTGACATCAATTTTATTGATTAGTTAATCAAATTTATTTATTTTTTTATCAAAATGATTAGAAATCATTTTGATAATAGAACACATTACAAATATCCACCATGACCATAATAAGCGATATCTCTAGAATTTAGTACCTCATCAGTTAGTATCCTTGGAAGTACAAGATCTAGTACACTACGCTTTGAAAATAAAACCCCTGCTGGTAATCCTAAAATTGGGGTATGGTCATGATAAGCAAGTACAAACATAGCTCCTGGTAATACGGGACTTCCGTAAGTAATAAAGTCTGTACTTGTGTTTTTTATCGCAGTTGGCGTCACATCATCTGGGTCTACTGACATTCCTCCTGTGCACAAAATCATTTCTGCCCCTTTTTTTAGCCATTCTTTTATTGTTTGTTCAATAAGCTGTATATCATCAGGCAAAATACTCTGACCTAATATTTCACAATTAAATGCATCTAACTTCGGTTTCAAAGCAGTTAATGAAGCATCTTTAATTTTGCCGGTATAAACCTCATTTCCTGTTGTGATAATGGCTGTTTTTTTCTGATGGATAGGTATCACTTGGATGATTTTATTTTGGATCAATTTTTCTGCGTTTTTGATTTTATCTTCTTCAATCGTTAGCGGAATGATTCTTGTCGCAGCAACTTTATCCCCCTTTTTAACCACTGTGTGGTTATAGAGTGTCGATACAATCATATCTCCTAAGCTATTGAGTGTTAATAAGGCCTCAACATCAATTTTCAGTAAGCCATCTATTGAAGCAAAAAAAGTAATTTTCCCTTCTTTTGCATCATCAAATGATAAACCTCCACCACCAGCTAAATCTCTTAAGCGAATTGCGGCATCATTTTCATGAAGAATTCCTTCTTCATCTTCCCAAATATAAATATGTTCTTTACCAAGAGATTGAAGCAGTGGAATATCATTTTCTGTAATGACATGCCCTTTTTTAAAACCGACTCCCTTAAATTCCCCAGGAACAATTTTAGTGATATCATGGCATAATACAGCTCCAACTGCATCATGAACTTTAATAATTTTCATAAGACCTCCTGTACCATTTAAGTGGTTAATTCCTTGCACATTCTGCAGTTTTTCCAAGCAATATTTCAAGACCATGATGAACGGATTCAAGGATAAAATCCAATGATTCTTTGACTGCCTTCGGACTTCCTGGTAAATTAATGATTAAACTAGTACCTCGTATACCAGAAACACCGCGTGAAAGCATCGCTCTAGGCGTTATTTGAAGACTATAGTACCTAATAGCCTCAGAGACTCCATTTGCTTCTCTACTAATAATATTCTTGGTCGCTTCAGGTGTCACATCACGTACACTAAATCCAGTTCCACCAGTCGTAAGAATCAGATTTACTTTTAGCTCATCCGCTAAATAAATCATAGTTTCTTCTAAAATAGGTTGTTCATCGGGTAAAATAACATAATGCACAACAGTGTACCCAAATTTTTCAACAATTTCTTTAATCAATGCACCACTCTTATCTACTCGTTCTCCTTTTGAACCTTTATCACTTGCTGTTATGATTCCAACGGTAAACATTTTAATCCCACACCTTCTTTAAATCTTTCATATGATTCAAAGTGCCTTTATTTTTAATAATTAGGATTTCACTTAAAATACCCAGTGCAATTTCTTCAGGTAAATTAGAAGCGAGGTTAAGCCCAATCGGAGCGTGTACTGTTTTTAATGCTTCAATTGGTATTCCCTCAGTAATTAGTTCTTTCATGATAAATCTGCTTTTTTTTAGGCTACCGATCATTCCAATATATGCGGGCTTTTTTAATACCACGGCTTTTAAAGCATCTTTATCGCTAGCATGACCTCTTGTAACAATAACAATATAATCATTTTTTCCAATTTTATAATTTTCAAGTGCTTCGCCTATATTAGAAACAATGATTTCATCGGCATCTTTAAATTTTTTTTGATTGGCATAATCTTCTCTATCATCAATAACAACAGTATAAAAACCTAAAACTCTAGCTAATTGATGAAGTTTTTCTCCGATATGGCCAGCACCAACAATAATCAATTTAGTGCGTGGATAAAATACCTTAATATATCCTTTTACCTTTCCTCCGCACTGCATACCCAAATCTTCTTCTGTTAATTGATATTCAAAATTACAATCTTCTTTTTTTTCTAGACATTCAATTGCCCTTTTAATGATGGTAAATTCAAGATTTCCTCCACCAACAGATCCATGGCTATTTCCATTTTTAAAAATTGCCATAATTGATCCACTTTTTCTCGGGCTAGACCCTATTTCCTCGGTAATAACACCTAAGGCAGCGCTTTCTCCATTATTTAAACTTTCATAGATTTTAAATAAAACCATATCATCCATATCTATTTCCTCTTACCCAATTTTTTTATTTTTCATCAAAAAGATTGCTTCTAATACAGCACCACCAATATTTCTTGATTTATCTGAAATTGTATGACAATTCGCTAATTCTTTAATTCTAGGGTCAACGTCCCCTATTTTAAATCCTTTTGCTACATACATTCCATCTCTTATTATCCCTCTTAGAATTCCTGAAATATTAGTTTTAACTTCTGTGTTATCAATAATCGCAATTGTTTCTCCTGATTCAACAATATCTCCGATATTTCTTAGTATTTTTATCTTTCCTGCTTCCGGACTATGTATGACTCTTTCTTTAGAGTATCCACCTATATCACCTGGTATACCAGTATTATCTAATGCCGTCCCATTAGAGATTAATCTACCGAGATTGTGACCTCTCATAGTCTCAATCACAATATCAACATCAATACCAGCAAAAAATCCAGGACCTAAGGCAATCGTAATCGGTGCTAAATTTCTATTCGTGCCCAAATTTCTTTTAGCAAGAATCGCATCAACAACAATGTCTGGTTTCATTGTTTTGATAAAGTTACCCTTTGTATCTATGGCAATCGGGACGATTCCTTCATTCCATGCGTTCTTAATTTCTTGTTCTTCATGAACTAGCACTGCTTTAATATCTTCCACAATTGCATAACCATCATAAACAGCTTCACAAAGCGATACATTCCTTCTAATAGCAGTAGGTTTTTCAACTTCCAAAACTAAGACTTTAAATCCACTTCTATTTAATTTTTGAATGACACCAGTTGCGATGTCACCACCACCCCTTATGACAACAAAATCATCCATTTTTCATCATCCTTTTACAAATGTTCGTGAATCAATTTTTGGTAATCTTCTTGTGTATCAATATCCATAAGAAGAAATTCGTTTTTAACCTCAACTAACTTCACTAAATTTAGATTTTTATTGATAATTATTTTTCCACCATTATCTCCACTTAAAGACAAAAGATCTTCTCTAAAAGATTTCGGAAATAGGACAGGTGTTCCTCTTTTGTTTTGATAACTAGGGACTATAATAGACTTAGGAAATTGATAAAATTTAGCTATTAATTCATCAATTGTTTCTGCATCTAGTAATGGTTGATCACCTGTAAAAAAAGCATATCCATCCGATTCAGGTGAATTTAAAATTCCTAATTTAATCGATTCACTTTGTCCATTATTTGCTTCTAAATTTTGAATAACATTTATTCCTCTATCTCTACCTAATGCTAGAACTTCTTCATCTGAAGCGATGAGTATCGTATGAAGATAATGACTTTTTAAAACATTATCTAAAATATGCTCTATTAAACATTTACCTTTATAGGGAAGCAATAATTTGTTTGTTTTCATTCTATTGCTTTTACCTGAAGCCATGATAATAGCATTTAGCATATACTCACTTCCTCATATTAAAATCACGATAATATTTATTTTTCAAACTACCAATAATCACTTGATTGATTAATGGATGTCTTTTATTTTCCCCAATAATTTCATTTAAAACTTGTTTGGCAATTTCCATTTTTTCGCTACATTCAACTTGGTTTATAAATAATACCCTATCTCCAACAGAATGTTTGAACAATCCATTTTGATGAAAAATTAAGGAAACTAAGTTATTAACCGTAATTACTTCATTTTCTTTAGTATCCGTCATTTCCATGAATTCTTTTATTCTATGAACATCATCTTCATTTATTTTTTTCCCGAAAGATTCAATATTTAGGACTCCAATAGTCATAGTAGTATCTTTTGATATAACTGGCTCGTTCTCATTCCAACCTTTAATTATTTTTCTATTCGCTCCATCTGCCTCAACCAATATATAATCAAAATAAGCTAATTGTCTATTTAAATCTAAATCGGAACCTATAAGTTTCTTTTCGGCATTTACAGCGTTACCATATACATACGTACCATTATTATTACTTTGCTTGAGGAGATTGAGGGAATCATTTCCTATTGCTATATAGTCAAATTGGGATTTATCTGGTAAGAATATCTTAGTAGATGTTGTGACTAGAACTTTATTATTATTTCGTAATTCATCTGCTAATGTATACATCAAGGTGCTTTTTCCACCCGCTCCAACAATTGATACAATACAATTTTTTTGGACACCTAACTTCTTAGTTAACTCCATAAAGTCCCTCCGAAGAATGTTTTTTTTAATGCGGTTGCAGTACTTTTAACAGAACTTTTTCCGCTGTTGTAAAATACACTTCTAAATCAAAATTTCCTTCATCAATTAAATATTGCATCGACGCTCCCATCATGAGCGATACCATGATATAAGAAAGCATTTCTTGAAAACTTTCGTCTAAATGTTGATAATTTTCACCTTTTGAAATGACTTCCATGATGTTATTCCGCCATTCATCAAAGCTCTTTTTAAACTTCATTCTGATATCAGGGTTAACAGTTCCTTGTACCCAATAATCAAATTGAGCATAATCAACTTTTTTATGATTAAGAATATCATCTTTCTTCTCTTTAAATAACCCATGAATATTTTCGTGAAGTGATTTATTGTTTAAGTCAACAGACTCGATACGCTTTTCTGAGAATCTTTTTTGTAATTCATCCATAAGTGTCATCAGTAAATCATTCTTAGTTGGATAATAGTAATGTAAGTTAGATTGGCTCATGTTTGCTTCTTTCGCAATCAAGTGCATTCGTGTTCCACTGATTTTTTCCCTTGCAACTACTTCTAAAGTTGCCTCTATAATTTTTTCATTGATATCCTTTGACATAAAACATCCTCTTTTCATTATATATATTTCATCGTCTTGTTTTACAGCTACATTAATCTAAAGAAGTGTTTTTGCCACCTAAATATCAATGATGGTTAATTGATGATTAACAATCAATTTTTAACACATTTTCCTTATTAAGTAAATAATACATTAAAAACTTTTGTTCGTCAATTCGCTCTTTAAATCTAAAGAAATAATTAAAAACGTTTCCACACCTCAAGTGCTAATTCACGGCTTCTCGCTAATATTTGTCGTTCATCAAGATGAAGAATTTCTCTATTTTCCATGATTACTTTTCCATTAATAATCGTTGTATCAACATGTCGACCAGTTATTCCGAACAATAAATGACTATCTATATTATGTTCATTAATAGGTGTCGGCGGATTGTAATCAACAATTATAATATCAGCTAATGCCCCTTCTTTTAATATACCAATTTGCCCATTGATAAAACGCTCTGTAATAGTTCTATTATTATAAAATAACATCTGTGGTAATTCACCCCATGCCACAGTTGAATCCTGATTTACATGCTTGTGAATTAGGTTACCTACCTTGTAAGATTCCATCATATCGGCTGTATACCCATCAGTTCCTAATCCTAATAAAATACCTTTTTGATTCATTTTTAGAATTGGTGAACATCCAACTGCATTTCCCATATTAGACTCTGGGTTATGAACGACAATGGTGTCCTTTTCTTTAAGCATTTCCATTTCTTCATCACTAATATGTATGCAATGAACTGCAATAGTTTTATTAGACAGTACTCCTTTATCATAAAAGCGTTCAACTACACCTTTGTTATATTTACGTTTACTGTCTTCTACATCCTCAATACCTTCTGCTGAATGAACATGAAATCCTGTATTTAATGATTCACTTGCATTTAAACATTTATCTAATGTTTTATCAGATATTGTCATTGATGCATGAAGTCCAAACATGCCTTTTAACATGTCATCATTTTTATTTTGACAGTATTTAATAAAATCCACATTTTCCGCAATTCCTAAATCTGTTATGGTCTCTCCATCTCTATCAGAAGTTTCATAGCATAAATTACTGCGAATTCCAAGCATTTCTGCTGCTTCTGCAATTTTAAATAGACTTCCTGTAACAGCATAAGGACTAGCGTGGTGATCAAAAACAGTTGTTACTCCATTTCTAACTTGATCAATCATAGGGACTAGGGCGCTATAATACACATCTTCTAAAGTCAGAACTTTATCAAGGCGCCACCATAATCCTTTAAGAATATCAGTAAATTTCTTTGCTTTCGGACTATCATTAGCCATTCCTCTGGCAAAGGTACTATAATAATGCATATGTGTATTGATAAACCCAGGCATTATTAATTTACCTTTTGCATCAATAAAACTAGCTTCTTTATATTTTTCTTTCAAATCTTTAGTTAAGCCTATTTCAATAATTTGTTTCCCATTTACTGCGATACATCCATTATCAATAATAGGGCGCAAATTATCTCTTGTTATTACTTTACCATTTCCAATTAATAACATCTTTTCCTCCCACCTATAGAATGTAACTATAGTTTTTTATACAACTTTTAATCATATTAGCCATTTCTTTAGAAATAATATCAACTTGCCCAAGAATATACGATACAACATCGCCCTTCTCTGTTCTTACCTGGCATAGTCCTTTATCTTTATCCAAAACTAAAAATCCAGAGTTCGTGCTATTCTTAAAATCATTTGCGTTCCAAAAAACAGTAATTTTATCTTTATATGGATTACCCGTATGAGGACAGAATACACCGCAATTTCCACACTCATTACACATTCCATCTATATGAATGATTTGATGAGTGGAGGTAAATTCTCCATCAACCTTTATCATGATATTTGCTCTATTCGGACAAACATCAACACATAATTCACAGATACTTCCACAAGATAAACATCTATTAGCTTCTTTTTCATTACCAATAGGGTCACTTAAATTACCTTTTTTATCATAAATTACTTTTTCAGTTATAGCTACTTCCTTTTTCTCGAAATCAGCACTTAAACCTTCTTTACGCAAAATGTTTTTCGTGATTGCCTTTCCATCGGCAATTGCTTTTACAACCGTTCCTGGACCTTTTTTCATATCTCCAGCTACATAAACATTAGAAATATTGATTTCGCCAGCTTCATTTATGATAGGATAATTTCTTGCATCAAGTTTCACACCATTACGAATAAGTTGTTCACTATCTACTTTTTCACCCACCGCAAAAATTACAGAATCAGCATCTAATACAACTGATTTCTCAGTTGAAACAGGGCTTCTTCTACCTGAAGCATCTCTTTGACCTAATATCATTTCTTCGCAATGTAGCTTACCCTCGGTTATTGAAATAGGAGCTAACAATTCTTTGATTAAAATTCCTTCAGAAAGCGCTAACTTAATTTCTTCAAGGTCAGCGGGCATATAGGCTTTAGTTCTTCTGTAAACAATAGTAACATTTTCTACGCCTCTAACTCTTTTGGCTGCTCGTGCACAATCCATAGCAACATCTCCACCACCGATTACACAAACTTGTTTTCCTAAAGAGACATTATCTTTTTCTTTTTTAAAATTTTCCAAGAAAGTTAACGCGTTAATAGCCTTCTCATTACCTTCTTTTAAAGTAACCTCTCCATGTTTCCAAGCACCAATTGCTAAAATAACATATTCAAAGTCTTTCTTTAATGCTTCAATATTAAAGTTTTCATCAACTCCAAATTTGAATTTAACACCTTGTCTTTTAACAAGTTCAAAATCTTTTTCTATAGTAGCTGAAGAAATACGAAACTCAGGAATCACATATCGAACAATCCCATAGGCTTTGTCTCTTTTATCCATGACCGTTACATCTAATCCATTTCTTCTTAAAAACAGTGCAGCGGATAGTCCTGCAGGTCCGGCCCCTATTATTACTACTTTGTTATCACTTCTTAAATCAGCAGGTTTAATTGCTGCTAGATAATCATCCTGAGCATTTGTAGATGCTAATAGTTTCATTTGTCGAATAGTAACCGATTCCTCATAATCTAGGCGTGTACATTTATATTGACACTTGTGGTCACAAATCGTACCTGTAATAGCAGGTGAGCTATTATCATTTACAATGACGGAAAAGGCCTCATCATATTTTTTTTCTCCAACTAAGGCAATATATTGAGGAATTTGTTGATTAATAGGGCATCCTATCGTACATGGAGAAATAGCACAATCATAATGTGGAAGTTTTGAAGCTAACTTTCTTGATTCCACAGTTCTTAATGCTTTTAAATGGTGTTTATCTGTAAAAGATTCTTCAGCAAGTTTTTTTAGTATATCAATTTTAATGCCTGAAAAAGCACCATTTAGTTTATCTTCTACTTTTTCAGCCATTTGGGTAATTCTTTCATATCCACCTGGTTTTAGAATCGTTGTCGCAAAAGTAATAGGGACGATTCCTGCATTTAATAATTTATCGACATTAAAATAGTCAGCACCACCAGAATAAGAAATTTGTAAATTACCAGAAAATTCTTCAGCTAATCGGTATGCTAATGTAATTGTCAATGGAAAAAGTGAACGTCCTGACATATACATTTCTTCGCCTGGTAATTCATTATTTAATATTTTAACAGGTAAGGTATTGGTTAATTTAACACCAACTTCTAAATTTAAATTGCTCGCAACTAATTTTAGACGTTTTAACATTGCTACACCATCATCATATTGAAGATCATCAACAAAATGGTGTCCATTTAAAGTGATATAATCATAACCCATAGTATCAAATGTTTTTCTAACGAATTTTTCACCTAAAAGTGTTGGATTCATTTTAATAAAAGTATGTAAATGTTTTTCTTTTAAAAGATAATTAACAATTCGTTCTATTTCTTGTGGTGGGCATCCGTGTAATGTTGACAATGTGATAGATGGACAAACAATTGGAGAAATATTATCTAAATCCTCTTTTGTAAAATGAGAAAATAGATTTATATGAGTGCTCAAAAAAGTTTGGCATTCTTCCCAAATTTTTGTACCCGATGCATCACGCAAACCTTCAATAAAAGCATCAATTTTTGGCGTTTTTATACCTTCTAAATCATAACCAACACTCATATTGAACATAAAATCTCTTTCATGACTAATATCGAGTTCTTTCATTAACACATGAAGTAAAAACCAAGCTTTAATATATTCATCAAAAGCATCTCTTACACGAAGTTCTGTTGACCATTCTACATTGTAACACTCATCTAGTGCTAAAATACAAGGCTTTGAAACTGGTAAATCTTCTCCATCTAATTGTTGTACTGTTTTTAGTTCAATAAACCGAGAACCCGTTAAATAAGAGGCAATAATATTTTGTGCTAATTGTGTATTTGGGCCTGCTGCAGGACCTATTGGCGATGCTAATTGTTCACCAAACATACTTATCGATTTACCACTCTTATTTTTATAAAACTTATTTTGGTGAATTCCAAAAATTGTTTTGTGTTCTTTCAATTCATTTCTTATCCAAGATACCATTTTTTCAAATGGTATCGGTCGCATTTTATCACTCATTTATTTTCCCCCTATAAAAATGAAATGTAATGGGAGTAACCATATTTTCAAGTCTACTCCCTATTACACTTAATTTAATTTATTCACCTGAAAATCTTTTTGTATGATTATTTAAAAGCATTTCCATTGTTTTTACTGGATCTTTGACTTTACTTAGAAATATCATTGCTGCAATGATATAAGGTTTAAAACCTGCTTGGAGATAAAGAGGTGTACGGTAACGATCAAATACAGAAGCAGCAACTTCACCTTGCTCACAACTAACTCCTGAGATATCAGCTGGTAAACAGTGTAAATATAAAGCATTACCTTCTTTAGTTAAATTCATCATTTCTTCTGTACATTCCCAATCTTTATGGTTTGCATTTTGTGCTAACAATTCTTTTTCAAGAGTCTTTATTTCATCAAATTTTCCGGCACCATATAGTTCAGTACGTTGTTCCATTGCCGCAAAAGGTGCCCAACTTTTTGGATAAACGATATCTGCATCTTTAAATGCTTCTTCCATTGAATTGGTTTTCACAAATTTACCACCGCTTTTAAGGGCATTTTGTTTTGCTATTTCTTCAACTTCTGGCATTAAATCATATCCCTCAGGATGAGCAAGTGTTACTTCCATTCCCATTCTTGTCATTAAACCTATAATTCCTTGAGGAACAGATAGTGGTTTTCCATATGAAGGAGAATAAGCCCATGTCATTGCTATTTTTTTACCTTTTAGGTTTTCAACACCACCGAAATGGTTTATTAAATGAAGCATATCTGCCATAGATTGTGTAGGATGGTCAATATCACATTGTAAATTAACTAGAGTAGGACGTTGTTCTAAAACACCATCTTTATGACCCGATTGTACAGCCTCAGAGACTTTACGCATATAAGTATTACCTTTACCAATGAACATATCATCTCTAATACCTATAATATCTGCCATAAAAGAAATCATATTTGCGGTTTCTCTTACAGTTTCACCATGTGCAATTTGCGATTTGCCTTCATCAAGGTCTTGAACTTCTAATCCTAGTAAGTTACAAGCACTTGCAAAGCTAAATCTTGTTCTAGTTGAATTATCACGAAATACAGAGATACCAAGACCACTATCAAAAATCTTTGTTGATATATTTTGTTCTCTCATTTTTCGTAATAAATCTGCCACTGTGAATACAGATTGAAGTTCATCATCTGATTTTTCCCATGTCAATAAAAAATCATTATTATACATGTCCTGATTATTTAATTTTTTTAATTTCTCAATTAATTTTTCCATTTATACCTCACCCTTATTTAATAGTTGTGAATCCTCTAATCAAATTTCTATATTAAATAAAACAAGTTCTATCTGCAATAAAATTTGATTGACTAGTTAATCAAATTTTATTATAATATTGCTATTTTGTCAATACTTAAATTGGGTTTTTCACCATTCATTTAATAAATCTTCTATTACATCACTTCTATTGTTTCGTATCATAAGATAATAAGAGATTAATGGTAGGTGAAAAATTTGGAATTAGTTTCGGTTATACTTTTAGCAGGAGCTCTGAGTATCGATGCATTTGGTGTAGGTATTGCATATGGCATTAAAAAAATTAAGATTACTTGGATAAATATTCTCGTTATTTCATTATCAACTACTTGTGCAATTACTTTATCAATATTATTAGGTAAATATTTACAATATTTTCTAAGCTATCAAGTTGAGAAAATTATCAGTTCTGTCATCTTGATGTCTATAGGTTTACTGCAAATAATAAAGGGATGGAAAGAGAAAAGATGTAAGCAATTACTAAAAAAAAATGAACAACAGAGATCTATAAAAAATCTAGCGTTCAGAGTTAGGGCATTAGGGATAATCCTTAATATCATGGATAACCCTACTAAAGCAGATTTAGATAGTTCAAAAAATATTAGTTTTTTTGAATCATTACTTCTCGGTCTGGCCTTGAATGTGGATGCACTTGGCGTCGGGTTAAGTGTTGGTATTATAGGTAATTCTTTTTTATTAGTACCGCTTGCAACTATCACTTTAATCATTGCGATTAAACTAGGTTTGTTCATCAGTAAGCGATTTTTATCTAAATTTAGTGAAGATTATGGATATCTTTTCACTGGTCTCATATTATTCATAATTGGTATAAATAGAATTTTATAATAATTAAAAAGTCCAGCTAGATAATCTAAACTGGACTTTCAATTTATTCTTCTAAAGATTTTTTAACCGCCTTGAATATTTTTTGATAACCGGTACAACGACATAAGTGACCGGATATTTCACGTTTTATTTCTTCATCACTATATTGCTTTCCACTTTCAACTAATTCCGTTGTTGTGAGAACGAGTCCTGGTGTACAAAAGCCACATTGTATGGCTCCCTCATCAACAAAGGCTTGTTGAACCTTTGATAACTCACCATTCTTAGCAACACCTTCAATCGTAGTAATTTTTTTTCCATCAGCCCAAAGTGCTAAATAGATACAAGAATCAACCGATAAACCATCTATTAGTACAGTACATGCTCCACATTCTCCAACAGAGCATCCCTGCTTGACACCTGTAAAATGCAATCGATCTCTTAATACTTCAAGAAGTGATTCTTTTAAATCAACTTCTAAACTATATGGTGTATCATTGACAGTAATTTGTATTTTTTTCATTGTTTCTTCACTCATGGGTGAGACCTCCAGACTTTTTGATAATTTCCTTAATTGCTCGTTCTGTTAACACTTGAATTAAATGCTCTCTATATGCTTTTGACCCACGCCATGAGTCTCTTGCTTTTGCTGATTTTAGTGTGAGACTACTGATTTCATTTATTGTTTCTTCACAAATAGGTTTGTCTTTCGCATAATTTTCTGCCTCAATACATCTTATAGGAGTAGGCGCGGCAACACCTAAAGCAATTCTTACATCTTTAAACATTCCATCACGTGTATCGCATAATACGGCAACACTTAATTTTGCAATATCCATTGCTTTTCTTTCACTAAATTTAATATATTTACCAGACATATTCAAATAATTATCCCTAGTGATAATAAGTGATGTTAATATTTCTCCAGGTAATAGTTTCACTTTACCCGGTCCTTCATAAAATTCTTGAATTGGAATAAGACGTTCTCCATTTGCACTTACTAATTTTAAAAATGTATTTAAGGAAAAAAGTGCTGGTGCACTATCCGCTGATACAGCTCCATTACAAATATTTCCACCAATAGTCGCGATATTCCGTATTTGTGGACCCCCCATAGAAACAGCTGCTTCAGCTAAAATAGGTATATATTTATTGATTAATTCGTTTCTAAAAATTGTTGAAAATGAAGACATAGCACCTATTGAAATAGAACCATCTGTACCTATATTAATTTCATCTAAGGCTTTGATTTTTCGTAAACTTAGTAATTCAACTGCTTCCATATTTCCATGATGTAGACGTATTAGAACATCACTTCCACCTGCAATAACTTTTAATTTAGGATTACTACTTAGCATATTTAATGCATCAGTTAAATTAATAGGTTCTAACATACTTTTTATATCAAACATTTCACATACTCCCTTCTACAATAATCCACCATCTTTAAATTTTTCAAAAACAGCTTGAGGATTCATAGGAATTTTATTAAATGCCACCCCAGTTGCATCTAAAACAGCATTACGAATGGCTGGTGCTGGAGAAATAGTTGGGTTTTCTCCTATCGATTTTTGTCCAAAAGAGCCAGTAGGATCGTATGTATCCACGAATGCTACACCAATATTAGGTGTATCTAAAATGGTTTGTAATTTATAATCTAATAAATTATTATTCAATACTTTACCAGTTTTCTTATCAAACAATAATTGTTCTGATAGAGCATATCCTAAAGACATGCTGATGCCACCTTCCACTTGGCCTTCAGCTAATTTAGGATTAATAATTACTCCAGAATCGTGAACATTATATATTTCAAGAACCTCAATTTGTCCTGTTTTCATATCTACTTCAACAAAAGCAAATGTGACTCCATAAGCAACTGCATTTGTTTTAACATTCATTGAAATATCACTCGTAATTGGCTCAGAATGATCACGGTCATAAAATGCTTCCATAGCAATATCTTCTATTGAACAAATAAAATTCCCCATTCTTTTTTCCACAATTTTAGCATCGATTATATCTAATTCATCAGTTGTAAGCCCTGTTTTTCGACTTGCAATTACTAATACTTTATTACGTACCTCTAATGCTGCTTTTTTTACCGCAGCACCTGTAATATAAGTTTGTCTTGATGCATAGGCACCTGTATCATATGGTGTAATATCTGTATCTTGAGAAGATATTACCCGTATCATCTCCATTGGTATTCCTATTACTTCAGCTGCCATTTGTGCAAATGCAGTATCACTTCCTTGACCAATTTCAGTTGCTCCAACTTGAATTTGAATAGAACCATCTTGATTCATTACTATTCTAGTTCCTGCGATTTCTAATCCAACAGGATAAGTACCAGAGAAATAACTAAAGCAAGCCATTCCTAGGCCTCGTCTCTTATCTCCATGTTGATTTTCACATTGTTTTTTCTTTTCATCCCATTTAATCATCTCTTTACCTTTTTCAATACACTCTGGAATTCCAAAAGAACGAACGGTTACTTTGCTTAATGGGTCAACATGCCCAATACTTATTAAATTATCTTTTCTAAATTCAATTGGATCAAGCTTTAACTTTCTGGCAATATCATCTAGATGACTTTCTAAGGCAAAGAATATTTGTGGGACCCCATAACCACGCATTGCTCCTGCAGTTGGTAAATTCGTATATACTGTCGTTGGTTCAACTTTAATAGACTTAAAATTATATAAAGGTCTAAATTTACTACTTGCGCTCATTATGATAGAGTGCCCATGTGAAGCATATGCTCCATTATTTGAGAAAGCTTTGATATGGACACCTAATAACTTATTCTCTTTTGATATAGCTGTTTTAAAATAGAACTTCATCGCATGTCTCGTTCTAGTACCGATAAAACATTCCTCTCTTGTTAGTGTATATCGAACAGGTCTACCATTAACAGCTAAAGTCATCGCCGCAGTTAATGGTTCTATTATAACATCTTGTTTGTTACCAAATCCTCCACCAATAAATGGTTTTATAACTCTGATTCTCCCCCAGGATATTCCTAAGGATTGACCAACAATTCTTCGAACAATATGGGGAATTTGTGTAGATGTCACAATAACAATGCGGTTGTCTGCATCTAAATAAGCATATGCGCTTTGATTTTCTAAGTGACAATGTTGAACGATACTCGTTTCATAAACACCTTCAATAACATGAGCAGCATTTTTTATATCAGACTCAATATCACCATATTCAGGTCCAAACGAACTAATGATGTTATTTGGTTTCTCTTCATGAATTATAGGTGCACCTGGTTTAATAGCTTCCTCAGGGTCTAAAACATGTTGTAATATTTCGTATTCAACTTCAATTAATTTTAATGCTTTTTCAGCCGTTAAAGTATCTTTAGCGACTACTGCAGCGATACTATCACCCACAAAACGAGCCTTGTTGGTCAGTATGAGTCTATCCGCCACATCTTGATGACTTGGGTCTAATGAATAAGGATGCCCAGCCGTTGCGAATTGTATATTGGGTAAATCCTTATAAGTAATGACTGCTTCTACTCCACTAAGCGCTTTAGCTTTACTGACATCAATATTTTTTATAATGGCATGCGCATAGGGACTAGATAAAACTTTTCCTACTAACATATCCCGTTCGAAAAAATCATCAGTGTATTTGGCTTTACCAGTTACTTTAGCTACTGCATCCAGTCTATTTACACTATTACCTATCACTTTATATGACATATTTTCCTCCCCTATAATCTTATAAATAATTTGAATCCTCATAAATTCACAATTATCGATTATATTATCTAATAAAAAATTGATTGACTAGTTAGTCTATCTTTATTATAGCAAAAAGATTCATTTTATTAAACGATTTAATGAAATAAATTGATTATAAGAAAATTAAAGAAAAATGTCTAGTTGTAATTATTCCCATTTATCGAAAATATAAAAAAAATAAGTTTGTAACATAACGTTCAGATATTTAAAATATTAATTTGGGAGATAATTATCAATGAAACGACAAAAAAATAATTACATTAAAAGAAATCAAAATTGTTTTTAATAATAATTAAAACTATTTTGAAATAGTTCTTTTTGCTGTTAACTTTTGATATGTTAATTAGTAATTATGTTTATTGGAAAAAATCAATAAAATGTTATTAATATCTTAATGAATCGATTCTCCAAAGATTATTTTCATAATAATGCGGAAAATATAAAAATAATTAAAATTAAATATTAAAATCTACATATAAATCTTTAGGAAATGACATTATTATTCTAAAGATTTTAGTTATGGTTATATTCAATCTAATATTCGGTAAACAAAAACACACTAAACAGTGTGTTTTTGTTTGTATATATTAAATATTTAATATGTAGATTATTTTGATAATTCTTTATTCAAATTTATATATCCGATAATGAAACCACATAAACTAAATAAAGAAAAGATAGTTCCTTTTAATATTTCAACGTGTGCATAATGAATTACTTCATCCTTTGTGTTTTCCATATAATGAGCAAAACTATCATAAGAAGGCTTGCTTTCATGAATTTTCGCTGCAATATCTCCCGAATTCATGATTGAATTAATTCCAATTATTAACAATATAAAACTTACTATTATAAAAATAATGTTAAGTACCAAAACTCTTTTATTCAAATACATCACCCTTTCTAAAAAATATTATAAATATATATTAATATTCATGTAAAATAATAATATAATATTTATCTTAATTTTTTCAGTTTGTTTTGTATAAGATTTTTGAAGTTTTTTTTACTTTTGCATTTCAAAATCGAACATAATGCATTAAAGTAGTCGAGTATTTTTTAATTTTGCCTCAAGCCATTTTGTGTGATTAACTATTCGAACTAACCTTAAAATATACTTATTTTATATTGCTTTCTTAACTTTATGAGTTGATAAATCCTTTTCTTCTTTAATACTACTATTCTATCTTTTCTTATCACTAAATATTAAAGTTAATTTCATAATTTGTGTGTTATTTATTAAATCCCCCATAGTGCAAATAAAATAAATACAACAACTACAAAAGAAGCAAACATCAGCACAACAAAAGGTATAAGCACTTCATACATTGCTTTAATCATTGCCCATCTTTCTTTACTAGTTAACTTCATATCTACTAGTTCTTGATGTCTTTCACGGTATTTTATTTGCTTTGTACGGTTTGGTTTATAGTTACCATACGTATCAAAATCCATACTTACTATCGTTCTTCCATCGTCAATAAAGTTACTCTTCCTATTGTTGTTTGACATATTTTATTCTCCTTTTATAACTAACTTTTTCTTTTTATTATTTTTATTATTTTCATCTGCTATCATAACGTCGTTTTCTGCCAATGCATTTTTATCATGCAGATGACAAGAAACAAAGTGTCCTTCTTCTAATTCTAATCTCCTAGGGATTTTCGTTTTACAAATAGGCATTGCTTTAGGACATCTTGTATGAAATTTACATCCACTAGGTGGATTAGCAGGACTCGGAATTGATCCTTCTAATATGATTCGCTTCGTAACATGATCTGGGTCTGGTACAGGAATAGCACTAAATAAGGCGTTTGTATACGGGTGGAGTGGGTTTTTAAAGATTTTCTTTTTCGGGCCATACTCCACTAAATTTCCTAAATACATAACTCCCACTGAATCAGAAATATATTCAACTACTGAAAGGTCATGAGAGATGAATAAATAGGTGAATTGATATTCTTTTTGTAAATCTTTAAGTAAATTGATAATTTGTGCTTGGATAGAAACATCAAGAGCTGAAACTGGTTCATCACAAACGATGAATTTAGGCTTTAAAGCAAGTGCTCTTGCTATCCCGATTCTTTGACGTTGTCCACCCGAAAACTCATGTGGATAACGATCAATATGATGAGGCTGTAATCCACAATCTGCCATTATTTTCATGATATAATCCCTGTATTCTCTTTTAGGAACAATTTTATGTTCTCGAACAGCCTCACCAATGATTTCGCCAACTGGCATTCTTGGTGATAATGAAGAATATGGGTCTTGAAAAATAATTTGTATTTCAGGTCTTAAACGACGTAATTCTTCTTTTTTTAATTTAAAGATATCCTTACCGGCATATTTTACTGAACCTTTGGTTGCTGGTATTAAACGCAATAATGTGCGTCCTATAGTGGTTTTACCACATCCTGATTCACCAACAAGTCCCATAGTTTCTCCTTCTTTAATTGAGAATGAGACACCATCGACTGCTTTAACGGCTCCAACAACACGTTGTAAAACACCAGCTCTTATTGGATAATATTTATATAAGTCTACAACCTCAAGGATGTTTTTTTCTTCTTCCATTATTTCTCACCTCCATCTGATTCCCAACACGCAACAAAATGTGTAGGTGATACTTGAACAAGTGGTGGATATTCGCCATCACATCTTACTGTACATCTGTGACATCTATCTTTGAAATAACAATAATTAGGCATATTTACTGGATTGGGTACTTGTCCTGGAATAGAATATAATCTTTCATCTTGTCCTAATGCATTAGGGCGTGATTTTATTAACCCAACTGTATAAGGATGTTTTGGATCTTTATAAATATCACGAGCAGTTCCTCGTTCAATAATTTTTCCAGCATACATAACAACAACAAAGTCAGCCATTTCGGCAACAACGCCAAGGTCATGCGTGATTAGAATAATCGAGGCATTTATTTTTGCCTTCAAATCACGTAACAAGTCCAATATTTGTGCTTGGATAGTGACATCTAAGGCTGTTGTAGGTTCATCAGCAACAATTAATTTTGGATCACACGCAAGTGCCATCGCAATCATTGCACGTTGACGCATCCCACCTGATAATTCATGTGGATATGATTTATATATTCCATCAGGTCTTGATATTCCTACTAATGTAAGCATATCAATTGTTCTTTTTTTGACTTCTTCTTTTGATAGATTTGGATGATGGTTTTTAATTACCTCATCAATTTGATCTCCTGTTGTAAATACAGGGTTCATCGCAGTCATTGGCTCTTGAAAAATCATCGCTATATCATTTCCACGAATTTTTCTAATGATTTCCATTGGAGCTTTCGCTATATCAATGACCTTATCACCATTTTGAAATCTAATTGAACCTTCAACTATTTGACCTGTAGGTCCTTGTATAAGTCGCATAATTGATAAAGATGTGACACTCTTACCGCATCCAGATTCACCAACTACACCAACTGTAGCACCTTTAGGAATATCAAAGGATACCCCATCAACTGCTTTTACAACTCCTATATCTGTAAAAAAGTAAGTATGTAAATTATCAAATTCAAGGATATTTTTAGAATCATGCATTTCAGTAATATATTCTGATTCAGGAATATTTTTTATTTTTTGAGCAGCTTGGTACTGTTTAATTTGTTGTGAACTAAATTTTGATGCTGCTTTTAATTTTTCCCGAGCCATTTTTTTCATTAATTTTGTATTTCTTTTTTTCATTTCGCTACCTCTTCATCTTAGGGTCGAACGCATCTCTTAAACCGTCACCAATAAAATTGAACGCTATAACGGTAAGAAATATCAGTAAACCTGGAGGGACCCATGTAAATAAGTATTTTTGTAGAATATAAGGATCATTAACAGCGTTAATCATGTTACCCCAACTTGGTACAGGGTATCTGACCCCAAATCCTAAAAATGATAATGAAGCTTCGGTTAAAATAATTCCACCCAGCCCTAATGTCGCAATAACAATTAATTGAGGAATAATATTTGGAATTAAGTGTCTAAATATTCTTCGTCTCACTTTTAAACCTACTGCTTCTGCTGCAATCATAAATTCTTGTTCACGTAACGAAAGAATTTGCCCACGTACTAATCTGGCAATCCCTGGCCAGCCAAGAACACCCATCATAAGCATTAAAATGTAAATATTTTTTGTTTTATCAACATTTAATTTATCAATGATTGACCCAACAATTAACATAACTGGTAAAAATGGAATACTGTTAAAAATATCAACTATTCTCATACATAGACCATCTATAAAACCACCATAAAATCCAGCGATACCACCGATAACAATCCCAATGATAATCTCAATCCCTACAACAATAAAACCAATTGTAAGTGAAATTCTCCCCCCATACATCAATCTTGTCATGATATCCATTCCATTACTGTCTAATCCTGCTAAATGGGCAGATGATGGTGCTTCAAATGATCTAATTAAGGATAAATCATTATTAATAAAGACTTGTGAATAAGAATAATTAGTAAGGAGTGGACCAAAAAAGGCAAAGATAAACATTGCAAATATTATAATCATACCTATAATTGCTAATTTATTTCGCATAAAACGTTTCAATACTAATTGTCCTGGAGTTACAATTTTCTCAATACTAATTTCTTCAAGATCTTGATTCACTGTCAATTTTTCATTTTTAAGACTTCTTGAGTCTATTTTACTACTCATTTTTCAACCTATCCTTTCTTAAGATAACCTAACTCGAGGATCTACTAATCCATAAGTAATATCAGCGAGTAATGTACCTAATAATGTCAAAATTGCAAGAAACATATTAAAAGCCATAACATAAGGGATATCACCCATTTTGATTGCTACAAGTCCTGCTTGCCCTAACCCAGGAATGGCGAAAATAGTTTCAGTAATCATCGCTCCTGCAAATAATGATGGTAGCGTATTACCTAGAATCGTAACTATAGGTATTAAAGTATTTCTGAAAGCATGTTTATAAATAACTGTGCTTTCGCTAAGACCTTTTGCACGTGCCGTTCTAATAAAATCAGAATTCAATACTTCTAACATATTAGTACGCGTATAACGCATTAATCCCCCAATGCCAATTACAGTTAATACAGTGATTGGTAAAATAAAGTGCAGAAATATATCATAGCCCTGCCCTATTGGTGACATAAATTGGTGGTCACGGGCTGTAACCATGCCTTGTAATGGTAATATTCTTAAATCCATAGAAAATACTTGTTGAAGTACTATCGCAAAAAAGAATCCTGGAAGTGAAATTCCCATTAATGCAAATACTGTAACTGAATAATCTGTTTTTGAATATTGTTTTGTTGCTGCAATTATACCTAATGGTACAGCTATTAATACCTCAAATATAAGTGAAAGAAATGATAACCAAAATGAGATCCACATTTTTTGAGATATATTTACAATAACTGGTGCTCCTGATATGAAAGAATTCCCGAAATGGCCATGAATAACATTATTTAACCAATCGAAATAACCTGCAATGATAGATGTATTTAAGCCATAAAGACTCTTCATCTCGTCAATTCTTTCAGGAGTAATTTTTGGATTTCCACGCATAATACTATCTACATAATTAGCAGGCATTAATCTAATAATTGCATACAAAACAATAGATACACCAAATATTATGACAATACTCAATAGAAGACGTCTAATAATAAATTGTCTCATATTATCCTCCTTTATTATCAAAATTAATAATAACAACCCGACCCAGTCATTAACTTAAGTCGGGTTATATTATTTAACAAATTTTTATTATGATATCTTATTTCAATTCTAGTTTTTCGATGTCATTCATCCATCCCCAGTAAGTTGTAATTTCTGGAGTTAAAGTGTCAATTTTAATTCGTTCAGATGAAATAGCAATTATATTTTGTCTTTGATAGATAGGAACTTCAACAGCCCATTCTAGTATAATATCAAGACAATCTTTATATAGAGCTTTTCTAACGTTTTGATCTTCACTTTGACGAGCAGCCATTATTTTTTGATCTAATGTTGGATCTTGAATAAAGTAATGATTAGATCCAGTAGAGTTATCTCCACCACCAAGAGCTTTTACAACGTTAGTTGAATAATAAATTTGATACATATCTGGGTCAATTGTTGTACCCCATGCAGCGCACCAAAGTTCTTCAGTTCCTGCATCTAGAGCATCCCATAATTCATTAGAATCTGCTGGGTCATTGATATTAATAGTAATACCAAGTTCAGCCATGATATTCTTAAATTGTGTTACAATTGAGAATGATGGATGGTCTCCATTTCCACCAGCTGGAATAATAACTTCATATGAAGTTTTAGCACCAGTTGGAGCAACTGCAGTATAAACATGGTCTCCGAATTGTGCTGTGTCTGATGTAGCTGTTAATGTATATCCTGCTTCAACTAGCCAAGCTTTAGCAGCTAATTTTGCTTGAGCAGTTCTTGCATCGTTAGTTAAGGTTGCAGGATCTGCAGTGTAAGCAGTTGACCCTGTTGGAGTTGTACTAAATGCAACTTTATAACCAGCGTCTCCAACTTTTGGAGCTGCCCAACTTGTATTAGACATTGAATAATTGATTACATTTGCAGCTTGCCCATAATAACTATTGACAGCTGTATATCTTTGTGATGCTAATACTGTAGCAAATGCAGTTCTTAATGCTTTAGAAGCATCACTACCAGCATTTCCGCCAACACTCACGTTTTTAGCATTAATTCCGATATAACCATATCCTAAATTGTCAATTGAACTTACATAAATAGAATCACTATAAGTTGCAAGTTGGTCAAATTTAGTTTTTGAACCTGAAGGGTTAGAAACATCAATATCTCCATTAACTATAGAAGTTATTTTATTAGCTTCTGTTACAACTTGGAAATTGATAAATTTAATCTTTGGTTCACCTTTATAATAATTTGGATTAGATTTGAAATATACAACGTTATTTTCGTATTTATCAAGTGTATATGCACCAGCACCCATTGGTTTATCAGTATGAGTTGAAATTAAATCCATTGAAGTATCTGTACGTTGATTAAATCCAAATTTATTATTAGCATAATCATATAAAGCAGTATCACCATAATAATGCATAGGAGCAACTGTAATACCACAAACTTGGTAAATAGCAGCAGCATCAAATCCAGTTGTTATAACTTGAACTTCATATTGATTAATTTTTTTAATACCAGAAATATTTGGAACTGGGTCTCCTTGTGTACCTTCAGATACTTTTGTAGCTGCAAGAGCCATTTCAAAAGCTTTTTGAGTTACTAAAGGAGTTACGACAGAATCACCATAGTTAGAATCTAAAGTAGCATAATCAACACCATATTGACCAACTACATCACTTAGAACAGTTGCATCAGATTTACTACCTACTGTATAACCATCTGTAAGAGCATAGAATCCAGCAAATGTAGCTGCTGCTGAAACATCAGTTAGAGCATCAGTACTAGAATCATAAACTGTACCATCTGTTGTTCTCCAGTAACCAGCCCATGAATCATCAGTTACTACATCAGCTTTTACCCAATCAAATTCTGATGAAAGTAATTCTTCTATTTGACCTTCAACATATGTTGTTAGGGTAGCATCAGCAGCATCAGTACCTAATGCAGAAAGTAATTGTTTTTGTAAAACATCAGCTTGATCTGCTAATGATGTATTATATTTATAATTTTTATAACCTACAATATCAACAGAACTTAATGTTGAAGAACCTGTGTAATTAGGGTCTAACAATACATAATATGTAAAAATAATATCATCTGCATCCATAACATGACCATCAGAGAATTTTACATCATTTTTAAGTCTAATTGTATAGATTGTTTTATTGTCTCCTGAATCATAATTAACTGCTAAGTCAGCTATTCCTGAATAATGAAATGTACTAGCACCACGTGCAATATCTTCACCTTCAATAGCATTATAAACAATTCCACCATCACGGTCAGTAGTCATAAGACTAAGACTGGTCATGCTAACAACATCTTGATCGTAAGCTGTTGTTGCAAAGAATGGACTAAATTTCCCACTAAATGGATCATAACCAACTACTAAAGCTTTGTCTTTTGCTGGATGTTTACATCCACCAAGAGCTAATGCAAAAGTAATTACCAAAAATAAAACTAAGATTTTCTTCATTCTCTTCTCTCCTTTTCTTTCCGTAGTTTTGAATTTTATATGATATTAGAAACACCGTAAATATTTCTAAAAATCAACTATTTTATTAAATATGATTCACATATCCTTCTATTTAAATTTTATTATAAAAAAGTATAGTAAAATGCACAAAATTTATTTAGAAAGTTTTTTCTATTATATATTCAAACTCATGGGGAAAAATGTCGAAAATTGGGAATTTATATAAAATATGTATAAATATTTAAACTTTGGTAACTAATAATAATTTGCATGCAATATCCTGGCATCTAAGATAAGTTAACTGCTTATGTCTATTATTATATTTAGCTAGTAAATTACATAAGAAATGAAGTAATAATTGATAAAAAATAAACAAAAAACTTATAAATACTAGATAATTGCTACATTTATAAGTAATTGTTTTGAGATAAATTATTTAATACAAAAACAAACAAATTTTTAATAAAAAAAGATGAAAATCATTTCATCTTTTTCGTGCACAAGAGTCACCTTGTTACTTCTTGTCAGGTTTATTGTCAAATTAATTAGATTGCTTTGCATTTCTACATTAATTTGCATTTTAATATATCTTATTTATATTCATCACTTTTGATGGCATTAACTATTGATAACTTCTTAATTTCTCTGATAGGTAATAAAATTGATAATGCTGTAAATACGACCCCAAATAGGATTATTCCCAATATAACTTTATAACTGAAAAAAATAAGTGTCAAATCGGTCGTTTCTTTTGTAACTAATTTATTTAAAAAATAAATTCCAAAAGGTTCAAGAATATTGACTAATATCAATGAAATACATGTCGTAAATAATACTTCAAATATAAATAATTTTGATATATTAGACAGTGACATACCAAGTGTTCGTAATAAGCCAATTTCTTTTCTTCTATTTAATATATCTCGCGATATTAAATTATTAAATAATAGGAAAGTAAATAATATAAAAACACCACCAACAGAAAAAGAAATTAATAACATAATTGGTCCATCAGCATCTACAAGTTTTATAATATTATTTGAAGCATCTGTTTCATAATAATAACCTTTTTCTCTAATCGTTTTAATTAGTTGTTCATTTTTATAAACTGTATCTTCTAAATGAGCTACAAGTGAGTAATTTTCTTTAAAATACGAATTATAAACATTGCTATTCATATATACTATACTTGCTTTTTCATATTTATTGTTATCTATACCAACAACCTTAAAATCATTTAAATAAGCGTAAACACCATCATTACCTATATTATTTTGATTCTGATATAATACATCAATCGGTAGTGTATTTCCAATGATCTCTTTACTAAAATCTTCCTTTTTCTCATCCCAAAGGTCCATAAATTCTTCAAAAGAGTCGAAATTATATAATCCTTTTTCTTTAATGTATTGATAAACAACTGGGATGGAAACAATTATTTCATTATCTTGGGTAATAGTATTACTATAATTATTTAAAACTATATTATTATCTAATAAAGGGGAAACTTTAATAAATTCGTCAATCGGATTTATCCGTCCATTTACTAAAATATTTAATTCTGAAAAATCAAAATTTTCATTGACATATACATTAGTATAATAATTTTCTAATTTATAAAATAATTGACTCTTTAATCCCTCATCAAATTTATCTTGATAAAAAAAGAATGTATCTCCTTCAAACATATATTGATACTTTTCATAATCGGTATCATATATACCAACAACAATAACGTGATCATCGATAATTTTATTATCAATAATATCCTCAATTTTATTAACATCCACTATTTTATTTTCTATTAAACTTCTAGCAAGATAGTCTGAAATGACTATTTCGTTATTATTTACTGGCTTATTTCCATACAACAACTTAACGTTTTGGTTGTAATAAGTGATGGAATCAATTCCAATATAATAAGGACTATAAACAATAATATTATCATTTTTATCTTTAAAATTTACCGTATAATTATCATATTCTTTAAATACATTGTTATCTAATGCCTTATTCCACTGAATATAATCTTCATTATTATAAACCTCATCTTGTGGAGATTTGATTTTAATGTAGGTTACATTGGATTTCATAAAGTTATTACTAGCAACAGAATATTCATCCACAAATAAAGTAGATAGCCCTAATCCAATCATAAATATTGAAATTGTAAGCAGGGTAATATATTGTATGGTTTTAGAAAAGTTTGTTTTAATAGTCTTAAAAACAAAATGCATGATTTGTTTAAAATTGAGTTTTAATATATAATCAGTTGTTAAATTTTTTGGTTGTATCATTTCTTTATTAAATTCTTTTTCTTCTTGTATAATTACTCCATCTTTAATCTTAATTATTTCGTCACTATATTTAATTGCATAATCAATATCATGGGTAATCATAAACACCAATTTATTTTTTGATATTTCTTTTAAAATTTCTAAAACTAATCTTGCATTTTCTTGATCTAAATTACCTGTTGGTTCATCAACAAAGATAATCTTTGACTCTTTTAATAACGCTCTAACTATCGCAATTCTTTGTTTCTCCCCTCCACTTAATTCATTTGGCTTTTTATTTATTAATACCTTTAATCCAAAGTGATCAAGTGTATCCAATATTAATTGATTATTTTTTTCTTTTAATACAATTTCAAGGTTTTCCTTGACTGTTAGGAAATTAATTAAGTTTTCGTCTTGAAATACAAAAGAAATGGCATTACTTCTATAAAAATCCCACTCATTCTGATTAAATGTTTTAACATCAATATTATTATAAAGATAAGTGCCATCATCAAAATCATCTATACCACCTAAGATATTTAATAATGTTGTTTTTCCACTGCCAGATTTACCTAAAACACTAATAAATCCTCTATTAGGAAGAACTAAGTTGACATTTTTTAATACGTGATAAAAACTGGTATTGGTTTTATATGATTTTGAAACATTGATTAATTCAATCATTTTACCCTCCTTAATAACTACCTTTGCTATATTATACTTAAGTTTGAAGAAACTCTATCTAGTAAAGTTGAATTAGATTGTATTTATACTAACTCACGGGGATGGGTCGGAGTGACAATATATGTAAAGAAAAGGAATATAAAAACTCTTCGTATTACATTCCTTTTCTGTGTTCTATAACCCATTGTTGTATATTTTCATGATTCATTCTCCCTGTAGCTACTCCTAATCCAAAATCAATTAATTCATTTTGTGAATAATAAATTTCGATATCATTTATTTTCAAAAGTAACAGCATTACGCCAACTCCTATTCTTTTATTCCCATCAATAAAACCATGATTGCTTATTAACGAATGGGTTGCTACTGAGATTTTCAAAATGTTTTCTGGATATAATTCCTTTCCATCAAAAGTCACAAAGGCCCTATTAATAGCACTATCAATTAACCCTATATCTTTGATACCTTTTTTTCCTCCGGTTCTATCAATAATCTTATCGTGAAAAATAAGTACCTGTTCTAAAGTTATATATTTCACTATTTACCTAACTCCCGTAAAGCTTCTTCGTTATCATCAATAATTTGATCCATTAAATGATTTAGTTTAATCGTCTTTTTATAATTTAAAAAATCAATAAATTCTATTACTTCTATTTTTTTTTCATCTGGTAAAGCTTCTATTTTTTTATATAAGAGTTCATTTAAATTCATAACTATTCACTCCTTTATGGATTATTTATTATATTATACAATATTTTATGATAATTTCATATTGGTTTATTCAATCTTTTCATTAATATATATTTACTTTAAAATATTCATAACCATGAAATTCTATATTTTTTGTATTTAAATAACTAATTTTATGCAAATCTAAAAACAGAAAAATAGCTTTGATATAATTACTTTTTGTGTTTAAATACTCTTCTTCTGTAAATAATTATTATTTTATCAAAACAAATTATATAATTATACAAAATTCGAATATTTACTTAATAACAGAATTTTTTAAAACTTACGGTTATATATCATGATGCAAAAACGAGAGTTTCTTGCCTGTTCATCTTTTTTCTAGAATGGATTACAGGACATGATATTTGTCCAGATGAACTTTATAATGAAAGTAGAAGTATCAATCTTTAATAAATTTTAATTTTGGGGGATTTATGGAAAAATTATATAAAATGGTAGAAGGTTATTTTAAAAGATTTCCTAATGGCGTAGAGCCTTATCAAATGGTTACAAGATTATTAGAAGAATGCGGAGAAGTGGCTAGTGAGGTTAATCACTTCGAAAATAGTGGTATAAAAAAACAAAAATATGGTGAGCCAAGTAAAGATTCTTTAGCAGGTGAAATATAACAAGCTATTGTAGCTCTAATGCAGATAGCAGTATACTACAATGTACAAGATGAACTTGAAAAATCAATAGATTAGGTAGCATAGTGATGCTACCTAATTTTCATTTATCATATATACTTCTCTTCTCTCATGCTGATATAACCATCTGTACCGATGACCAAATGATCTAGTAATTCGATTCCCATTAACTCACCGATTTCCATAAGTCTTTTAGTTAGACTTATATCTTGTGTACTAGGGGTTGGGTCCCCACTTGGGTGGTTATGACAAACAATAATTGATGCACAGCCGTGTTTTAGTGCTTCTTTAAATACTTCCCTTGGATGGGCTACTGTGACAATACATATATGGTTCAAATAATTTAATTGTATTACAAATCTCAAGGATAAATAAATATTTTAGAATTACTAGGAAATATTTTATTTAATTCCTCTTTAGAAAAAATAATAAGAATCATTTCTATCTTATCTTTTATATAATCACATCCCACAGTAGTTTTAGATGCGATGATCTCATTTACTGGTTTATCATACATAGTCCATAAATTTGATATACTTTTTAAATATTCTTCACACTTTAGTTTATCAAATTCATCGTTAAATTGAAAAGTAACTTCAATTATATAATCATCTTCAAACTTCCAATATTTTTCAATTTTATCATAATAGTTACTAGGTCTGAGCAGTGGAAAATCTTATTTGATAGTAATAATGAAGTTTATAGTAAAATGAGTGATAACTGGAATAACAGGACTAAATATAGTGTTCAAGAAACGATTGAAAATAACAATCTAATAATTGAAACAACTTATTTACTTAGAAGAAGTCTAATTGAACTTGCAAGAGGAAATATGATTTATGCTGCTAACTTAACCAATGAAATAAGAGAATACATCCTAATTATTGAATGTTTGATAGAAGGAAAGAAAGTTCATCAGTTTAAAAATTACAGTAGTTTAAACGAAGAATTCAAGTTGAAGTTAACTAAAACTTATGTTGGTAATTTAAATAAAGTAGATATTTTAAGAGCAATTGTTCATTGTAAAAATTTATTCTTTGATATAATTAATGATATTTCGAAAAATAAAGAATACTTAAAATATGAAGAAATTTTATCTACTTATTTAAACGAATTATTTTAAAGTAATCTCTCAATCAAAAAAAGAACATTTTTTTAAATGTTCTTTTTTGTTTAGCAATAATATACTTATAAATTATTAGTTTATCCTTAAATTAATATTGTGATTTTATATGAGATTTAAAACTTATATTAATTTATAGAACCCTTAAACTGAACATAATGTGACAAATGTTATCTGTTTTTTTAAGAAGAATTATTTATTCATAACATTGATTCCCGTGACTAGTAATATAACACCAGTTATACTAAAAAATAAATCTAAACACATATATCTTAAAAAAACTGCTGATAATGCAATAGCATCTGCTGAAATAAGATTATATGTAATATCAGGAATATCCAAATACATATAGATTCCAATTAATAAAAAAATAATTCCTAAAATAATAAACAATGAACTTCTTTTAATCATAAATTCCTCTCAATCTTCTAACTTATTGATAAAATATAAAAGGGTAAAGGGCTTTTTAATTTCAATTATATAGGGATATTACCGTGAAATATTAAGATTACAAGTTATTGAATTAAATTTATTTTCATAGTATGGCATTTGAATACTAGGGGGATAGCCTAAATATACATGAGACATATCAAAATTTATCGTATTATAAAAATGTGCATATGAACCACCAACATAATAATCTGTCCCAGTACCAGTATATCTTACTTCTGCTTCAAGATTTATTGATATATTTTCTATTGTTCTTCTGTATATTACATATTCCGCTCCTATTCCTTCATATGTTGAATATTGATAATTATTTAATAAATCAACAGCTAATGCTAAGCCGTTATCGCTTTTCCAACTTGTTCTAGAATTAGTAGTGACTCCTGCTAGAGTTTTAGTTTGATTATTGTAACTATCATATTCATAAAAACCCAAAAGTGTTTCATTATTTCTTTGTGTATAACCTCTAGAAGTCATATTCCCTGTAAATACAGGGTATGTCATACCATCAGATAAAGTTTCATTAATAATAGCTTCAAAGTCAGGAATATTAATAGCAATTACATCAGATTGTCTATTACTATCACCTGGTGGTATAACATCCCAATGTAAATTAACATGAGCTAATACGTTTCCATTTGATTGCATGGATACAGTTAATACAATGGTTTTATAATTATCCCAATTGTTAGTAGTTTTCTCAGGTAAAGTAGTGCCTCCTCCTCCACATGGGTCAATTATATTTGGCCCAGAAACATACGGACAAATTACAACATTTGGCTCTATTAAATCCGTTTTCAGTTCGAATGTATCACTCTCTATTGTGTCAATTTCATTAACATAGTCATTTTTATTTAATTCTTTTTCATTACCCGTTTTAGAATCCCCTTTAATATATCTAGTATATTGTGTTGTGTTTATAATATCCAAATTCATATATTTTACTAATTGATCAGAAGTTAGATTTTGTATTTCATCTTCTGTTTTACCAATTAAATTTAGAATATTATACATTTTTTGTGTAATTTTAATTCCATTATTATTAATATGATCTTTATTTTATGTATAAGAAAATACCAAACTTAAAAATAATATGAATAAAAAAATTGATTTTTTCATATATCCTCCTTAAATAAAAGCCCTTTAAAGTAAAAAAAACACAATATTTAAACATTGTATATATTTCTAGTAATTTTTACTAAATTATTAGAAATGCTTGAAATTATGTTTTTTCTCTTTAATTTTAATCTTGTAAAATAAAGAAACCTTTACTCGCTTGTTACTTACTTTGGTTAAACTTTCTTTTGTAAATTCTATATTTAAATTTATGGCTATTTAATCGCCTCTTAGACTAGGTAAATCTTCTTAATTCTTTTCTTTAATGCTTAGTTTATCTGTTGTCTTTTTAACTAAATAAATTAAAACGAGAATAAATCTATTTTCATTCATTATATATACTTCTCTTCTCTCATACTGATGTATCCATCTGTACCAATGACTAAATGATCTAATAATTCTATCCCCATGAGTTCTCCTATTTCCATGAGTCTTTTGGTCAGACTAATGTCTTGTGTACTAGGGGTTGGATCTCCACTAGGATGGTTATGACAAACAATGATCGATGCACATCCATGCTTTAAGGCTTCTTTAAATACCTCTCTTGGATGGACGAGTGCTTTATTTAGCGATCCAACAAACAATGTTTTCTTTGCTAGAATACGATTTTTTGTATCTAAATAAATTCCTATGAAATGTTCTTGTTCTAAACATTTGACTTCCTCAGCGATATATTCGGCGCATTCTATAGGAGATTTTATTTGAACACCTCTTTCTAAAATAAAATTATTAGTTCGATTTCCCAATTCGATTGCGGCCAATATTTGCACTGCTTTTGCTTTTCCGATTCCTTTTATCGTGATAAGTTCATCTAAAGTTACATTTTTTAATGCATATAAATTTGGATAAGAATGGACAATTTCTTCTGCTAAGTGGATAGCTGACCTATTTTGCGAACCAGTTCTAAGTAAAATAGCTAATAATTCAGCATTACTAAGCATGGTTGGGCCTTTCACTTCCATTTTCTCTCTAGGTCTTTCTTCTGCTGGAATTTCTTTCATTAAATAATTAAGCATTTTATCACCTTTTCTTCTTTTCATTCTTTATATACTCCATAAAATTTTCTTTTTGAAATAAAACAAAAGGCATCATTAATTAACTTTGTGGTATTTTACATATTTTTCTATATCGAGTTCTATTAAATTTAGCTATCTAATTAATTTGGTGAATTAAAAACAATAGATAATTTTGTTTCGAATGTTTTCATCTATTAATAGGCCATTTTTATCGAGTAAAATTTTATTGTTTTAATATTTTCTATTTAATTTACTTATATTTAATATAAAAAACAAAAAACGCAAGAATTTATCTTGCGTTTTGCCTACTATAATAAAATATCCACTAAGTTTTTATAAACATATAGTTTATAAAGCGGTGCTAATTCATTATTTAAATCTTCATTTAAAACATTCAGATTATTATAGAGTTCTAAATTGGATGTTGTGACACTACTTATATAATCATCTGATATTACTACATGCGTATTATGAACTAAAGATAGGTAATAATTAATCGTATTATAATAATATGAATATTCACTTGATTTTGGGTCTAAATCAGATAACATATAATATAATTTTTTAGATTTAATTAAATAATTAATTTGATTATCATCTAATATTTTCGTCATAGCTGTAAAACTCGATGTTTGTACCGATATACCATGATAAATATAATAATTATCATGTTCTTTAACGACAATCCCATTTAATCCTAATTGTTTCAACTGGTTTAAGGCAATAGTCGCGGTAGATTCATCATAGTAAACCCCTGATTGTAATAAATAAACATCATCCGTATAATTATTCGCATTTGCATAAATTGCTTCGTTACTAATCATACTACTCCCTAAAAAATTCCCTAAAATAACTCCAATAATTAAAGCTAATATAACGTTAAAAATAATTCTCGAATCCGAATTGAACCAATTCTTCATTCTATCACCTCATAGATTATTTTTAACACATAATTGCAGAATTTATTAGCAATCTTTGTCAATCGATTTAAAATAACTAATTACTTTTGCGATAAAATATAACGACCCTGTGATGAGTAATAATTCATCGTCTTTAATCATATTCACTTTATGATTTAAGACATCTAAATAATCTTCATTAAATGTCACATTTTGTTTATTGGTTTGTTCATATAAATTCTTTGCCGTACTAGCACGATAAAAGTCAAAACTTGTTAATGTTAACTCTTCACTTATAGATTGTAATAAACTCAACATTTTATCTGTTTCTTTATCTTTCAAAGCTGCAAATACCGTGTGTATTTTATATCCTTGATCTAAATAATACTGCATAGCTTGTGTTAATGTATAAACTCCATCTAAATTATGAGACCCGTCTATCATAATAAGCGGCTTTTTTGATAAGACTTCTAACCGGCCTTGCCACAAGGCATTTGCTAACCCCTTATAAATATATTCATTGTTTATAGACATTTTTCTTAAATTCATTAAATATTCATAAATATTTAATGCAAGGTGGGCATTCTTAACTTGGTGAAGTCCTAACATAGGTATATAAACAGGGTTTTCTTTATAAGTGAACTTCATTCCATGTTGACTGTTTCTAATATCTGTAATTTCATTATTACTACAGATAATTAAAGAACTATTAACATCTTGACAATAATCATTAAGTACTTTGAGTACATTTTCTTTTTCTTCCGTTGTAAATAGAGGAACATTTTTTTTAGCAATGCCGACTTTTTCATATGCGATTTTTTCAAGTGTGTTCCCTAAAATAGCCATATGATCATATGAAATATTCGTAATCCCAGTAACTATTGGATTGATAAGATTAGTAGCGTCATAACGCCCCCCAAGTCCAACTTCAAAAATTGCATAATCAACTTTCTTTTCTTTAAAATACAGAAAAGAAAGCAAAGTAATAATTTCAAACTCCGTCATTTCATCTGCTAATTCTTCCTCCACCTGTTTGACAATAGGAATAATTTTTTTAGCATAAGTCAATAAATCAACATCACTAATGTATTCATGATTTATTTGAATTCTTTCATTAAAGGTAATAATAAAGGGAGAGATATATAATCCTACATTAAATCCAGATTCAATCAGCAATTGATTAATGTAATTAGCTGTTGAACCTTTACCATTTGTTCCTGCGATATGAATCGATTTCAGTTCATTTTGAGGATTTCCTAATAACTCACAAGCTCTTTGCATTCTCGTTAAATGCAGTTTAATAGAAAATTTGTTTTGCGTCGTTAGCCATTGTAAAAATTCATCTTTTGTTTCAAACATACGTATCCACTCCTAAAAAAAATGCCATTAAAGAAAATATGATTATTTTCCCTTAAGGAAAACATCCCTGTTTTCTCTGACATTAATTTTTATTATTTTCATATTGACATATTGATTTTAGAGGACAGTTCAAACAATTTGGATTTCGTGAAAAACAATGATATCTTCCAAAAAAAATCATTTGATGGTGTAATTTATTCCAAAGTGCTTCTGGAAAATAATCATTTAGTTTTTTTTCTACTGTTAATACAGAATCCCCTTTAGAGGCAATATTTAATCTTTTACTTACACGCTCAACATGAGTGTCAACAGCGAAAGCAGGTTTATGAAAAGCAACTGATAAGATAACATTCGCCGTTTTCCTACCTACCCCAGGGAGCTTTATTAAATCTTCTAGTGTATTAGGTACAGTAGATTGAAAATCATCTATTAACATTTGTGACATTTTTTTAAGATTATTTGCTTTATTTTTATATAATCCTAAATGCTTAATCTCATTTTCTATCTCAGAAATATTCGCTTTCGCAAAATCATCTGGATTTTTAAATTTATCAAATAAATTTATTGTAATGTTATTAACACTTTTGTCAGTTGTTTGTGCTGATAATATAACCGCTACTAATAATTCAAAATGATTGCGATGGTTTAATTCACAATATGCATTCGGATACATATCATCAAATATTTTACAAATTAACTTTCCTATTTCATCCACGAGACGTAGACTTCCTCTTCTTTTTTTACAATTTCCTTCCGAGGCGCTTCATATCTTTTGAATGTTTTAGTATAATCTCTTGCTTTTTCTACTGTCGTGATATTTTTTTGTTGCCACGTAAGTAAAATCCGATCCACATATTTTAAATTATATGCCTTAGACAATATTGCTTCCTTTAAAGCTAACTTGATTAATGAATAATCATAATGTTCATCATTTATCCAAGAACCAATCATTTGAATTTCAAAAGATGATAAAGTTCTACCAAATTCTTTTTCAATTAATTGAATAACTTCACTGGTTTCATTCTCTTGATTAACTTTTTCAAACACTTCATTTTCATTTCTAAAATCTTCCACTATTTTTGAATATAATGGTACTAAAGTAAATTTTTCTTTTGTTTTACCATTTTCATCAACAACGATGTCAAAATTAAGTAGATTTAGTTGAACTAACTTTAGAACCAAATCAGCACATTCTACAAAGTCAATCGACATTTTATCTTTAAGTTGATTGACCGATAAAAAGTGTATTCCCTTTTCTGAGAGGTTATAAATATGAACTAATAACATTGCTAGTTTCTCATCTAACCCTAATTTCACATAGTTATTAATGATGTAATCCTTGACATTAATTAATCGGTTATCAATTAATTTTTTAATAAACGAATCTGTCATAACCTTACATCTCCTATCAAATACATGATGTAGGATTATTATAACATAAGTTTAATGCTTTGATAATAAATATTGTCGAAATTTTTCCATAATTATTTTCGCGGGTCAAAAGTATCAAACATATGTTTTTATTATATATATTTATATTATTTATCTACCCATAAAAACAATATAATTCTTTGAATTCATATAGAAATAGTGCTTTTAAAATACATATATGAACAAGAGTTAAGAGAATTTAGCAATATTAAAATCAACTTGTATTCTCAGTTATTAATGTACTAATAGTAAAAACTGGAAAGATAATTTTTTTATATTCTAAAACAATTTGTATTAAATCTTCTCTAATAAATGGTTCTCCTCCCGCTAATAATATAATTGATATACCAAGTTCTTTAGCTTCATTAAAGATGTTATCCCATTTATTAATTGACAATTTATTTCTACAATTTTTATTATTGAGGGCAGCATAACATCCTTTACAGTGTAAATTACATTTACCCGTTATACTCGCTATCATAAATGGCGGAACATGTGTTCCTTTTTTCTCCCAGTCTTCTCTTAATAATTTAGCTTTTTTTTACATTTTACAGTTTTTAACAAAAATAATGATAAAAATAAATTCATATAAGAAATCTTTTGGGTATTTTTTATTCATTGAGATAACACAATTTAAGCTAACAATAAGTTGATTAATTTTTATCTATTTCCTTGACTATTTTTAACGTTTATTTTGATAATAAATAGTTTTTGATTTTTTCTTCATTATTTTCTAACTCACCTATTAGTACTTTCAAACATATTTCATCTAATATTTCACTTACCCATGGTCCTGGTTTTTTTTCATAAAGTGAAAGTATTTCATCGCCTTTAAACTTCAAATCACATTGTTTATGAATAGACATTGATTGATAAGCAATTAGAATTTCTTCTTTTTTATCCAATGTATTTCTTAAATAGGTATTTAATTGATTAGTCAACAAACAATTTCGTAAACCATTTCTAAAAATCAATGGTTTTGTGAACTCTGTTATTTCTAATGTATACATTTCATGTACAATTCGCATTTCTTTTTTAATTTGGTTTGAAATAGGAAGTTTTATAACTTCACTATAATTACCACTCACTGCACAAATACACAAAAATTCAAATATATCTGTTGGACTTATTTTTGTTTTGTTGATACTTTCAATACCTTTATTGAAACTAGACAAATAAGGATTAAAAGATGTTTGTATAAATAGCTCTATGGCATCTAAAAAATAGGCACCACTTATCATATTTTCAAACTCTGCTAATATTCGTTCTAGTGAAATATTTTGAATGAGGAAGGCATTTTTTGAAATTGCCAATAAAGTGTCTTCCTCAATTTTAAATCCTAACTTTGAAACAAAACGAAAAGCGCGAAGCATGCGTAGAGCATCTTCACTAAATCGTTCATATGGATTTCCGACGGTCTTAATGATTTTATTTTGAATATCTAATTGACCATTTACATAATCAATAATGTGCTCATCTATGGTAAAAGCTAAGGCATTCATCGTAAAATCACGTCTTTTAACATCTTCTTCTAAACTAGAAACAAAAGTGACATTTTCAGGTTTACGATTGTTTATATAGACTGAATCTGTTCTGAATGTTGTGATTTCATATTGAACACTATTAAAAATAACCGTAACTGTGCCATGTTTTAAACCAGTCGGTATTGTTTTAGGAAATAATGATTTGACAGCGTCCGGTAAGGCATTAGTTGCAATATCAATATCCGAAGTTTCCTTTTTTAATAAAAAATCCCGGACGTAGCCTCCTACTATATAAGCCTCATATCCATTGTCAATTAATTTTTGCATAATTTTTTTTGCATCTTGTATACAGCTCATGTTACCACCTTATTAAATTAATATTTCAATCGTTTTATAATTTGTTACCTCAATAATCGCATGTTCAATCCCTTTAATAAAAGCTTGTCGGTTATTAATTTTATGAGTTATTATAATACTTTGATTTTCATCAGCGAAATATAAATGATGATTCGCAATCACACCAGGAAGACGCACTGAATGAATTTGATCACGGTTAATATCTAATAACTTCGCAAAATATTTAGCAGTTCCACTTGGTTTATCTATCTTATTCACATTATGTTCCTCAATAATTTCTACATTTGGTAACCAATTATTAATTTGTATGATTAATTCTTCCATTTCTTTATTAACTAATGAAAAATTTGGTGAAACAATTACACCTACTTGATGTTTTTTCGCAAGATAAGTCATATGTTGTACATCATATTTTTTATATCCAGTCGTACCACTAATTACATTAATCCCATTCAAAATAGCTTGTTTCACAACTTCTAGACAAGTTGGATAAATTGAAAAATCAATTAAAGTATCAAATTGTTCATTTTCGATACAAGTTTGAAACTCGGGGTAGATACGCAGACCAATGTTCAAGTCTTGTCTAGATATCCCCGCGATAACATCATATTCAGTTTTTTGTTTTAAATAACTATATAAGAAAGCGCCCATTTTCCCAGAGATACCATTTATCACTATCTTCATAATTATTTCCGTTTCACATGGTATTTCGCTTTTTTATGAATATGAACTTGTTCATAATGGCGCTTACTTACATAAACAAAACTAGTGACTAATAAAACGGGGATAAAAAGCAATAAGATAACAGATAAGGATAGACCCATGATATTACCTCCCTATCTCAATTTATGTAAGGAGGTCCCTATAAATAACTCATTTAAGGAGTTTCATTAAATCATTTTCAAAATCAGGATAGCTAACAGCATCACAATCACTATGTTGTATATAGATATCACAACAGATAATTTTAGCAACTTTTAACATCATACTTATACGATGATCTAGATGAGTATCCACTTTTTTTGGCATTAGAATGGTTTTGCCTTCAATAATCATTCCATCATCACATTCTGTAATGTGCGCACCTAATTTATTTAACTCTTGTGTTGTGACTTTAATTCTATCGGATTCCTTAACACGCAATTCTTTAGCGTCGCGAATAGTTGAAGTACCTTCAATTTGGGTAGCTAGTAGCGTTAATATCGGAATCTCATCAATTAATAAAGGAACTAGTGCCTTTTCTATCACAAATGGCTTCAAATTATTTTGATAAGCAATATGAATATCTCCAACGATTTCATTAAATATTGTTTTTTGATTTTTTATTTCATAATGGGCATTAATCATTTTTAATATAGTTAAAATTCCTGTTCTTGTGGGATTTAAGCCACAATTTTTAATCACGATTGAGCTTCCTTTTGTGATAAGGCAAGCAACTATAAAAAATGACGCTGAGGAAATATCACCTGGAATGTCCATATCACATGCCTTTAATGATTGTTTACCGGAAATAGAAATTGTTAACCCATCTACAGAAATATCAGCTCCCATATGTTTTAACATTAGTTCTGTATGATTTCTTGATGCGTTTAATTCATGAAGGGTGGTTTTATCTTTTATTTTTAACGCAGCTAATAAAACAGCTGATTTTACTTGTGCACTACTAACATCTAAAAATATTTCATGAGGTGAAAGTTTTGAAGGCAAAATAAGAGCCGGTAGATAATTATTTTCATAAAGGTTTATATTTGCTCGAAGTGGTATTAAATGCTTCACTACACGCTTCATAGGTCGTTTAGAAAGGGATTCATCACCTATTAGTTCACACCTCAAGTCAAGTCCTGATAATAATCCCATAAAAAGTCGAGCACTTGTTCCTGAATTCATACAGTTTAATGCACCAGTTGGCTCATGAAGTCCTAAAAATCCCTTTCCTTTAATATAAACAGCATCCTCATTTTCAATGATTTCAACACCTAATTCCTTTAATATATGAATTGTAGCTTTGACATCATCACTTTTCAATAAATGCGTAATTTTCGCTTCTCCATAGCTAACCGCATTAAACATAACTGCTCGATGTGAAATTGATTTATCACCTGGTAAAATAATTTCTCCTATTAATCTCATCTTAACTCCAATAGAAATTCAGCATATTTTAGTTTAAATTCAGTAATTGTTAAGTTTATTTCATATGGTTGACCAACTGTTTTTAAACCAATAAATTTCAACAAATGGTTTGCATTTTTCTTATCATTTTTCATGATTTGTATCATATCCTCAAGATTAAAAATCGGTATTTCTTTAAAATAACCCCAATTAATTAGCAATTGATAAAAACTTTTAAAATATAAATTATCTGATAGATACAAATCAAAACACATACCAAAGGCCACTGCTTCTCCATGAGATATCGAATACAGAATCTCGATAGCATGACCTAGTGTATGACCAAAATTTAAAAATTGTCGTTTTCCTAAATTATCATAGAGGTCCATTTCAACAAACACCTTTTTAACTAAAATGCATCGATATAAAATTTCTTCTAATAATTGTTTCTCCATTATAACTTCTCTTAAAAGGCGATTTTCATCAAGCAATTCATTTAAAATATATTGATCAGCTAATAAATCATGTTTAAAAACCTCTCCAAAACCACTTAAAATATCTTCTTCTTGAAGTGTCTTTAAAAATTCCAAATGGTATAAAATCACTTCAGGCTGATAAAAGGAGCCAATTACATTTTTTACTCCATTGACATTTAATGCTGTTTTCCCACCTACTGAACTATCATGTGCTAATAGAGTCGTAGGTAAATTGATAAGCTTAACACCGCGTTTATAGGTTGAAGCAAAAAATGCAGAAAAATCTGATACAGCTCCACCACCAAAAGCAATAACAGTGAGATAGCGGTCTAAAAAATTGTTACTGCATTCAGTAATACAAGCTTCATAAGTTGCTAAATTTTTATTTTCTTCCGGTATTTCGCCCAAAGAAAATAAATAATATTCGGTTTCAATTTCTTTTAACAAAGTATCTAAATGATAATTTTTAACATTATCATCTGTGATAATTAAGATAGGTTTTGTTTTATCTAAATACTGCTCAAGTTTACTAATTACATCTCCAATATAAATATCATAATCTTTACTGATTGTATGAACGGTTATTTTCTTCATCTTAAAACCTCTTTACATATTGGCGATAGTTCTCTACAGCATCTATTAATTGTTCTATAGTATCAGAAGTAAATTGTTCAAGTAATGCCTTGGTAATTTCATAATGAACAGTGTGTTGGCATAAAATACTGGCTGAGGGCATTACACAAACATCACTGCGTTCTATATGTGATAAAGTGTTTTCTTTTGTTATTACATGTACTGATTTTAATGGGCTCATCAATGTTGGAATCGGTTTAAAGACTGCATCTAAGGTAATAGCCATCCCGGTTGTCATCCCCCCCTCAAATCCACCATAATGGTTACTATTTCTCGTAAAGCTATGATCATAAATAATTTCATCATGCACTTCACTACCTAAATGATTGGCTAAAGAAAATCCATCACCAAATTCTATACCTTTACAGGCTTGAATACTTAAAATACTAGCTGAAATTTTAGCGTCCAATTTAGTTTCATGTGAAACATAGCTTCCTAATCCAACAGGAACATGGTTAACTTCAACGTGACAAATACCACCTAAAGTATCTTTTTTTTGTTTGACCTCGTCAATTAATTTAATAGCTTTTAGAGTACTAATTTGACTTGGCATACTGACCTCTGATTGTTCTATATATGCTAAATCAAAATCGTTCTCTAATGTTATTCCTCCGATATTAGAAACATAGGCATTTGAAGTAATCCCTAATAAATTAAGAATTTGTTGACAAATAGCGCCAACGACAACGCGAGATACCGTTTCTCTTGCAGATGCTCTTTCAAAAATAACACGCATATCTGTCTGGTTATATTTAATTGCTCCTACTAAATCCGCATGTCCTGGGCGCGGAATGTTTACTGGTTTATAATCCTTAATATCTGTTGAGAAAGGGGACATATAAGCATCATGATTTTCATAATCCTTATTTTTAACCACAATCGTAATTGGAGCTCCCGTTGTTTTCCCAAACAAAACACCTGAAAGAATTTGCGCCTCATCCTGCTCAATTTTCATTCGGGCTCCACGCCCATACCCCTTTTGTCTTTTTTTTAGTTCAGCATTAATATATTGTAAATCAAGTTGAACATTACTCGGTACTCCTTCTAAAATAATAGTTATTTGTTCACCATGAGAATGTCCACTACTTATATATCGCATCAATAATCACATCCATTAATTTTTATTTCTTAGTATATTTTAACACAATTTAACGATGATTTCATTATTATTAAAAAAACCTTAAAATGTTTTAAGGTTTCCAAACTAAATCCATATTGCTATCAAAATAAGAACTAAATAATTGATGATTTAATTCACCATTAAAATATAAATATGTTTTTCGATTTATTTTTTGTATTGTCATATAATCATATACCTTTAATCCCTCAATTAATTCATTTCCTTCTAAATCATATAGCTTGTAAACCATTGCACCATCATCATAAGAAACAGAACAAATAGCTAAAAAATTAAAGTTAGGATAGACTAATATATCAATACCTGTTAATTCAACATGAGTATCATTAACTAAATTATATAAAGTAAAAGAATTTTCAGCATCTTTTAAGACAACATATGATTCATTAATTATTTTGATGCCTAAATACTCATTACTAAATATTTCTTCTCCTGCTTGATTGATCAAATTGAAATGAATGCCATCTTTTGTGACAATTGCATAATTATTTTCAAAATAATTATATTTATCAGTGAAAATATGATTTACTGCTTTCTTAAAGACGAATTCAGTGATTAATTCATTTGTCTTAAGATTCAAAAAGGCAAAATCAACTTCATTTAAACTCATAGCTATCCTATCTTCGCCATCATTACCTAATGATAAAAACAGGGGATCAAGGATTATTTCATATTGCTTGTTCATAAGCCCCCATTTCCCATTCTTTTGAAATTTTAAATAGGTCTCATTTTCATTATTAGGTTGGATATAATCATATTCAAAAGGAATAATGATTTCATTTTTATTATTGATAATTCCATAATAACCATTTTTGATGGCAATAGCTTTTCCTTGATAAAACTGATGTTGAATTAAAGGATTTCTGTCATATTCAAAAGGAACCACAACTTCAAGTGCTTCGTTAATATACCCTATGTAATTGTTTAAGATAACTGCTGCTAACCCCTCAGAAAAATCATAGACATATTCATAAGGAACTTCCTTAATAATAAACTTTCCCGCTATATAATGGCCCATAAATGTTTTTTCTTCTTCATAAAGCAAATAATAATTATTTCCTAGATAGAGAATTCCATGATAATAAAAATCTAAGATGTAATTTCCTTTTTTATTAATTATGGCATTTAGTTGGTCCACATTCGTTACAATCGCAAATTGATTATCATAAAATTGGGTAGCATTTATCCATTTTTCATTTAATAGGACAATATCTCCGTTTAAATTACTATATCCTACCGATTTTGAATCAAACATCTTCCCATTAGGACATTCGATAGGAACAATAGTTTCAAGTATTGACTGAATTTTACCAGTAATTTGACATGAACTCGACTTGATTTTAGGATTGTAGGAAGAAGAAACGAGAACAATTATTCCCGAACATAGAATGAATATCATGATGAATAAATATTTCACTTTCATTTCCCTCTAACCTCCACAACCATTTTCTCGGATAAAATAAAAGGATAATCTATCACTAAAACTTGAAAAATCCTCATAACTAGTGCCATATAAAAACCATAACATCACATCCATATGATGTAAACTTCTCTGAAAGAAATTACCTTCTTGATTAAAATAATTATAAGTTCCTTTATTGATCGGTTCTGTCACAAACCCTTTAAATACAGAATTTCCATTTTCATCCTTTTCAACTTTGATGATATATTCATATTTCCCATTCTGACTTAAATATTTGATATTATGACAATCATTTATATTATGGAAATTCGCATTTCTCGCTAAAATAATTTGATTCGAAGCAATTAAATCATTAAATCGCTCTAAACTAATATTCGTGATAGTGCTTTGCTCATTTTGTTTTTCATAATAACCGTTTTTGGTGAACTGATTTAATAATTTCAATTCAATACTCGTTGTGTCCTGCGCATTGATGATAATTTCAAGCATTTTTTCTTCCATTATATAAAGGTGTTTATTTTTATTTCCTACAAAACCAACTGCCATTAAAAACATAATAAAAAGGAGGATTTTAAGTATCCATTTTGTCATAATAAACCCCTTTAGTTTCACTTTATACTATTATATTATCTCGTATGCATTTTGATTAATAAAAATTTGAAAATAAAAACCTACTACTTAAATAATTTAAGTAGTAGGTTAAAGTTACCCTTTTTTGTAATTATTTTACTTCTTCTTTAAAAGTTTTACCAGCTTTGAAGATTGGTAGAATTGCTTCTGTCACCGTAATCTTTTCACCAGTTTTAGGGTTAACTCCATTTCTTTCTTGACGATGTTTAGTTTCGAATGTTCCAAAACCTGAGATAGTCACTTTGTCACTTGATTGTAAAGTATCATAAATTGTATTAATCATTGTGTCAACTATCAGCTCAACGTCTTTCTTTTTCATTTCTGTTTTCTCTGCTACAACATTAATTAATTGTGATTTGTTCATAACTACGCCTCCTTTATATGTGACTAAAATAATATAACATAATTTTTGACAATATACAATATCTATGTTTATATTTTTTATCTTTTTTTTTATATTATACTTGAATTATTTCAATTCAACTATAAAATAATTGCAATTAGACCTCCAGAGCCCTTATTTATCACTTTTTCTAGGGTATCTCTGAATTTTTGTCTTGCCCTATCAGGTAGTATAAACAATTTCGCATTGATACCATCAACTACTAAAGAGTTTAATGTTCTACCAAATATTTCTGAACTCCACACAGATAATGGGTCCTTATCAAAGTCACGCATAATATAATTAATTAAATCTTGAGATTGTTGTTCGGTTCCAATAATTGGTTCAAAAGTCGATTCAACCTCTACTTTTATTAAATGGATAGAAGGCGCAATAGCACGTAATTTAACTCCATAACGAGAACCTTGTTTAACAACTTCTGGTTTTACTAATTTCATATCTTCAATTCTTGGTGTAGCAATTCCATATCCTGCTTGTCGAACCATTTTTAAAGCGGAACTAATGTTGTCATATTCATTTTTAGCTTGACTGTAATCTTGTAATAAAGAAATAAATTCTCCTCTATCATCAAGTTTATGTCCCACTATACTTTCGATTATTTCATTATATAATTCATCTTTACATGTAACTGTAATTTCTGCCGAACCTACTGCAGGATCGACTGAAGTTAATTGCACATCACTAATAAATGCATTTTCTCGTAATGTTTCTACAATCTTATTCACTTCACGTAGTTTTTGATAGTTATTACTCACATTTTGAATGACCTCATCGAATTGTCTTTTAACACTGTGATCATCTTTAAGCACACTAATCCAGCTCGGTACCTTAATATTTAATTCTTTTATTTTGAATTCATATAATGCTTCTTTTAATACACGGTTAACATCGCGTAATGAAATGTTTTCTACTGAAACAGGTAAAACTGGTACATCGTATTTTTGATTTAATTCATCGCGTAGTTTTTGTGTTTCTTCTTTTTGTGGATGTCTACTATTTAAAATTACAATAAAAGGTTTGTCTAACTGCTTTAATTCATTCACTGTTCTTTCTTCTGCATCTACATAATCTTCCCTTGTAAAATCGCATATTGAGCCATCTGTAGTCATAACAATACCTATTGTTGAATGATCTTCTATTACTTTTTTAGTCCCAATTTCTGCAGCTTCCTTGAAAGGAATAGGATCCTCAAACCATGGGGTATGAACCATTCTTGGACCATTTTCATCTAAATATCCTTTTGAATTTGGAATGACATAACCGACACAATCCACTAAACGAACCTTTACATCTAAATCATCCAAATTAATATTAATTATTTGATTCGGGATAAATTTAGGTTCTGTTGTCATGATGGTTCTGCCATCTGCTGCTTGTGGTAATTCATCGACTACTTTTTTGTATAAGTCTTCATCATTAATATTTGGTAAGATTAATGATTCAACAAATTTGCGAATAAATGTTGATTTTCCAGAACGCACAGGTCCGACAACCCCTAAATAAAGTTCTTTTGATGTACGTTCAACGATATCACGAATATATTCTTCGCTCATATTACTCCTCGCTTTCTAAATTCTTCTCAACCTATTATATTTTTTAATTTCCGCAATTATTCAAAAATAAGTAAAAAACTTAAATATAAAACTTATTTTTTTGCTTTTTTTAATAAAACAGGGTTAAAAAAGCTTTCTTTTACCCTTTTAACCTATATTTAAAGACGAAGAATATATATTTTATTCGCTAAAATCCTCTATTGAGTAGATATTATCTACATAGTTAGACCAAATATCCGCAGTTTTATAAGTATTGACAGAGTCTTTCGGTACATAAAATTTAAGATTAACATTGTTATAATAAAATGTATAATCACTTATTGTCGGCGGAACCGTTCTATCCATGATAACACTCATTAAATTATCTGTTTCAGCGAACGCCCAATCTCCTATGCTAGTTACAGTACTTGGTATCATGATTATTTGTACTCCAGACATATAAAATGCGTTTTCTCCAATAGTTTGTAATTGACTATTTACTTCAAAAGTAACAGTAGTAAGATTATTGGTTAATGAAAATGCATCATCTCCAATCATTGTTACGTCATTAGGAATGATTATACTAGTTAAATTTGATGCTCCTGAAAAAAAAGAATTTCCAATTGTTGTGACATTACTTGGTATTGTTATATTGATTAAACTAATATCATGAAAAAACAAATATTCTCCAATTTTAATGATTTCACTTGGTAAAATTATTGTTTGTAAATTTGGTTCGTTTGCAAATGCACCATCTCCTATTGTTGTAACACCATCAGGAATTATTATATTGAGCAAACTTAAATCTCCCGCTCTACAAAATCTACCTAAATCTGTCTAAAACCTAACATTAGATAGATTTTGCTCAAAGATTTTCCTATCTTTGATTTAATTTATCTATGCAGCTTTTTTAGATGCATAGTCTGTAAATAAGATTCTAGATTTCCTATAATCCCATCTTGCAGTATATGTTACATGAGATAATTCCCATTTAACAAAGTCTAAAGTCAGACAATATATTTCCTTTTTTAGCGATATTTATACTGCTATTAATATCTCGATTTAAATGTCGCCCACAATTGCGACAAACAAATTCTCTTATCGATGGATTCCTCTTTTCACTATGACCACATATAGAACATCCTTTCGTTGTTTCATGTTCATCTACTTGTTTGGATAAACATGCTCCGATGCATCATTTCGTATTTTTCGGTTTCTAAACTAGGCGTATAATCACCTATTAATACAAAATCATAGTTTTTTGCTATATAATTAGAGACACTTGTAACACATTGACTTTATCTGTTCTTGTCTTTTGTGATACGTTTTATCTATTGCTCTATTCAATCTTTTCCACCTTTTTGAACCTTTTTTACATTTATCTCTTTTTGATTTTATTTCATCAATTACTTTATCAAAATATTGATTTTGTGTTATTTTCTCAAATTCGATACTTTCACCTTTGTTGTTGATGCCTACAAAGAAATTCGTATGGTCTTGTAGTCATAATAAGAACAAATAAAATTTATAAAAAATACCTAAATATAAAAAAACTGCCTCAATTGAGGCAGTTAACTACAAATCCTATTTAAAATAAGTCTGAAATATTAGACGGAACTCCATCTTTTTTGACTTTTCCAACGATTTTATCTTCTAAATCTTTGGATACGGGTTTGTTTGCCATTTTAGAAATATCATGAATCAACTTTCTTAATACTTTTTCATCACTTAAATCGGCATTTTTAATACTATCAGCGATATCAAAAATGGTATTCTTATCAATTTTAGTTTTTTGATTGATTTCATCAAAAACATTTTTATATGCCATAAAAAAACCTCCCACATTTGTTTCATAATAAGTATATGACAAATGAGGAGGTAATGTGATTTTATTCTGACTTTAGATTTCGTTGCATTAATTCCTTAATGACTTCTTTTGGCTCTTTTTGATTAAATAATACATCATAGACAGCGAATGTAATAGGCATATCAACATCTAACTCCTGTGCATATTGATAGGTTGCTTCGCAACTTCTTACACCTTCAACAACCATCGTCATCGATGCGAGTGTTTCTTTTAAATTCTTACCGCTCCCGATTTTTAAACCGGCTTGATAATTACGGCTATGTAGGCTAGTCGCTGTCACGACTAAATCACCAATACCCGTTAATCCATATAAAGTTTCTTCTTTGGCACCAACTTTGACAGCCAATCTTCTCATTTCAGCCAATCCTCTAGTTATTAATGCCGCTTTCGCATTGTCTCCATAACCCAAACCAGAAATAATTCCTGCTGCTAAAGCAATTATATTCTTTAAGGACCCACCAAGTTCTGCGCCAATTAAATCATTTAACGTGTAAACACGGAAATATTCATCATTATTGAATAATAATTGAATAATTTTTGCGAGTTCTATATTATCGCTAGCCGCTGTAACGGTTGTTAATAGACGTTTAATCACCTCTTCAGCATGACTCGGTCCTGTTAAAGCAACAAATCCTCTTATATATATAGGGTTAATTTCTTCGAAAACAATTTCCGAAACACGTTTGAAAGTTTGCGGTTCAATGCCTTTACTTGCGTTTACAAATATAACTTCATGGTCTAATACTTCATTTATACTTTTCAATGCTTGACGAATAACCTTTGTAGGGACAACAGTTAAAATAACTTCACTATTTTCTAAAGCTTCTTTTAAATTCGTAAAACCTACAATCGTCTCAGGAAGTTTTGACCCAGGCAAATATCGTTCATTAGTATGAAAGGTATTTATTTCATCAATTAATGTTTTATCTAAATCATAAACCTTTACTAAATGATGATTATCAGCAAGTAACATCGATAATCCACTACCCCAGCTGCCTGCACCAATTATAGTAATTGTATTCATTCATTTCCCACCTTTATTCTCTTATTCTCGCAATTATTTTAATTGGAGTACCACTAAATTCAAAATTTTCCCTCAATTTATTATCTAAGAAACGTTCATAGGAAAAATGTAAGAATTTGGGATTATTAACAAATATAACAAAAGTTGGTGGTTTAGTTTGAACTTGTGTGATGTAATAAATTTTTAATTTACCACCATTATGTGTAGGTGCGGGATTTAAACTAGCCGCATCTAAAATAGTATCATTAAGAACGTTTGTTTGAATTCGGCGTGAATAATTTTCAAAAGTTTTTAATAATGGTTCAAATAATGTATTCACTCTTTTATTTTCTTTAGCACTGACAAAAATGATTGGTGCATAATCTAAGAAAAGAAATTCACGACGAATATCAGCAATCCAGCGATTCATTGTTTTATCATCTTTTTCAATGGCATCCCATTTATTCACACATATAATTATTGCTTTATTATTATTATGAGCAAAACCTGCGATTCTCTTATCATACTCAATAATACCTTCAAATGCATTTAATACAACGACACAAACATCACTTCGTTCAATTGCGGACATTGCTCTAATAACACTATATTTTTCAGTATTTTCGTAAACTTTACCTTTTTTCCGCATTCCCGCTGTATCAATAACGACATAATTACGATTATCTTTAGTAAATTCTGTATCAATCGCATCTCGCGTTGTCCCCGCAATATCACTAACAATAACTCTTTGTTCACCTAATAAAACATTCGTTAGCGAGGATTTTCCTACATTAGGTCTCCCTATTAAACTAAATTTAATAGTGCCTTCTGGATAAATAATATCTTTTTTCTCTGGTAATTTCTTAATTACTTCTTCTAGTAAATCACCAAATCCAATACCATGTGTTGACGATACTGCGACAACATCCGAAAATCCCAATGAATAAAATTCATATACAGCTTCTTTAAAACTAATATCATCCACTTTATTCACGACACAGATAACCTCTTTATTACTTTTGAATAATAAGTTAGCTACATCCTCATCAGTTGGTGTTACTCCATCCCTAACATTACAAACAAATAATATTACATCAGCTTCATCTATTGCTATTTCAGCTTGTTGTTTTATTTGTGACAGGAATGGCTCATCTGACATTTCAATTCCGCCTGTATCTATTAGGTTAAACCTATTGTTTAACCATTCTCCTTGTGAGTATACACGATCACGTGTTACTCCTGGTGTATCTTCGACTATGGACAATCTTTGCCCTATGATTCGGTTAAAAATAGTGGACTTCCCACAATTAGGACGTCCTACTATTGCAACTACTGGTAACATATGTTTTCACCTGCATTTTTTTATTTGTTGTTTTTATTATTTAGTAATTCTTTAAATTTATCTCCAAACATGTCACCTAAAGTATTATTTTTAACTTGTTCTTGTTCTTTCATGTATTTTACAAATTCTTTTCTTTCTGCGTCTTCTTTAATTCTACGTATACTTACGAATAACTTTCTATCTTCTGCATTAAAATCCATTACTTTAACATTAATAGTTTGGCCAATTGATAAATCATCTTCAGCTTTGGTAATTTTTCTTTCACCTGTCACTTGATTTTTTGGCAGTATCCCAACAACATCTTCTACAAAAGATACAACCGCGTCACCTTCATAAAAATCAATAACTTTCATCTCAACTATATCGTATTGCTTTAACCCACAAGTAAACCATGGGTTTTCCTTAACTCCTCGAACAGTTAATGATAATTTTTCTCTATTCACATCAATGCGATTTACTTTAACTTGAATTTTTTGACCTACTGAAATTTGGTCAAACATATTTATAGAAGGATTATATGAATATTCATTTCTATGTAATAAACCATCTACGTACGGATAAACATTAACAAAAGCTCCAAAGTCTGTGATACGTACAATCGTTCCTTCAATCACGTCACCTTCTTTTACATTTTGTCCGACTACTTCCCAAGGTTTAGGTAGTAACGCTTTGATAGAATATAATACTTGAAATTTTTCTTCATTTTTATCAAGAACTTTTACATTTACTTTATCGCCAACTTTAGCAACCTCAGAAATGTCGCTAAATGGTAAATGTGAAATTTCTCTTAATGGAACTAAGCCTTGATAGTTTTGTGCAACAACTAATAATCCGTAACGTTCAACACGAACTACTTCGCCCTCATATATTGCATCTTTTTCAATGGCTTTATAATTTTTTAATTTTTCTTTGAAATGTTCTGCTGCAATAACAGATTTTCTAGAAACAACAATTTTTATATCTCGTCTATCTTTTTTCATATCGATAATTTTTACTTTTATATCTTGATTAAGTAATGTTTCACTATTAAAATTAGCATCAACGTCAACTTCATTTTTAGGCATGATACAATCAATTCCATAAACGTTGACAATAAAAACATTATTAAGATCTTTTGTAACTTTACCTGATACAATGTTTTTGTGATTGAATTTATTTTCTAATTTATGTAAGTTTTGATCCTTTTCAATATCAATACGTGATAATAAAGCAACTTCATCATCAATTTTCTTAATTTTAGCTGTTATTGTGTCGCCGACTTTATACATTTCCTTAGCGCTGTTAATATCATTAAGTGTTAATTTGTCTAAATAAATTCTTCCTTCTGTTGCGTAATGAAAATCAACTAAGACTTCATTATCAGTGACAGCTAATACTTCTCCCTCTACAATTTGTCCAACCCTAAATTTTTCAATATGATATATTCCTTTTTCGTCCATGTTAGTCACCTTCCCTAAAATTATGCTAGCCATTTTGTTTACAACTTCATCAATTGTAAGACTTGATGTATCAATTTTTAATGCATCTTCAGCTTTTTTTAATGGATTCAATTCTCGATTTGAATCAAATTCATCCCGTTGAATAATTTCATTTTTTATTTCATCTAAGTTGATTTCTATGTTTTTAGCCTTTAATTCTAAATAGCGCCGTTTGGCTCTTTCAGAAACTGAAGCTGTTAAAAAAAATTTAAATACCGCATCTTTTAATACATTAGTTCCAATATCTCTCCCATCCATTATAACATTTGTATTTAAAGCGATGGCTCTTTGCATAGGTACTATTTTATCGCGAACTATTTTTTTGGATGAAACCAATGAAACTGCATTAGTTATTTCACGATCCCGTATTAATTTAGTCACATCTTCTTCATCGATGAAAATTTTATTATCGGTTGTTAACCTCAAATTAATATGATTTAAAAAATCATATTGCAATTCATCATCAATGTCAATATTTAATTGTAAGGCTTTATAAGTGATAGCACGATACATTGCTCCTGTATCTACATACACAAATTTTAATTGATCTGCTAATTTTTTCGCTATGGTGCTTTTCCCAGCTCCTGCTGGTCCATCGATTGCTACACTAATATAATTCATGGTTCCTCCTAAAGTTTCAAGCTAAACTGCTTGATAAAAACGAAAGTTTGGTGTATAAAATCTAAAATTATATCCTTATATAAATAACCCACAATTCCAATTACTAAAATAAGAAGAAAAACAGCGACCCAAGTCATATTAAATTTATGAATATGGATTTCCTCATCTTCTTCTAAATCCTCTATTAGGATTTCCTCATCTTCTTCTTTTGACTCATTAATTATTTCTGTCATGTTACGTTCAAACAACGAGTCATCATAATTCGTAAGATTTCCCGAATTCAAGTTTATATCATTAATTAAGTTTTTTAACACTAATTTTTGATCTGGTGAATTTAAAATTTCTTTTTCTGAGGTTTGCAAAATAGAATTAATATCGAGTGATTTTTCATTTTTAGTTTGATTTTCAATATCAATATTAACTATTTCTATATTTTTGTTTGATTCAACATCCTTAACATCTTCATTTATATGAACATACCGTAATTTTAATTCATTTAAATATTCATAAAGCTCATTAGTTGTATCACTTGCTTGTCTATCTAGTAACCCTTTAACATTATTTACAAGTGAATTAGCTTTAATTTCCAAATCACTATCTTGAGAATTTTGATAACTTTTCACAATTCTAGATAGATTTTGTTGGTGTTGAGGCATGGATTCTATTTCATTGATAGTTATGGTTTCCTGATAATTTGATTTTTGAAACATATGAGGCATTTTTACAACTGCCTTTTTTTTATCTGATGATTGTTCTTTTTTATTTAAATTTATTATATCTTCATCATATCGCACTATTATCACCCTTTAAAAATATATCATTAGAATTATAGCACATTTTCGTATATTTTATAATACATTTTTGCATTAATTAAAAATAAATTTATCATACTAATCATAAATAAATAAAAAAAACTAGAGAAATATTTGCTTACTTTCACAAATTTTGCTATAATTTTTATGTTAAGTAACGAAACTATTTAGGAGGAGAAATTTAACATGGCAAACTTAATTTATGCAGCTGTTGCTGTTGGTGTAATTGGGTTGTTATATGCTTTAGCATTGTACAACAAAATTAACAAAGCACCACAAGGTAATGAAAGAATGAAAGAAATTCAATCTTACATTAAAGAAGGAGCAATGGCATTCTTATCGCGTCAATACAAAGTATTAATCGTCTTTGCTTTAGTACTTTTCTTAGTTATTGGCCTTTTAACATCTCGAATATTAACTGGTCACAGTACTCATGAAACAAATTTAAATGCGTGGATGACTGCTGGAAACTTCTTATTTGGAGCTTTCTTATCAGCTCTTGCAGGTTTCTTTGGAATGAAAGCTGCCACGAATGCAAATGCTCGAACAGCTGCTGCAGCACAAGACGGAGGAATGAACAAAGCATTACAAATCGCTTTTAGTGGTGGGTCTGTAATGGGAATGTGCGTTGTTGGTCTAGGACTATTTGGAATTAGCTTAGTCTATGCCATTGAAACTTATTTATTAAATGGCACAGGTGTTGATATCCAAAGTGTCATCAATGGCTTCGGATTAGGTGCTTCATCAATCGCTTTATTTGGGCGTGTTGGTGGTGGAATTTACACAAAAGCTGCCGACGTTGGTGCTGATTTAGTTGGAAAAGTGGAAGCAGGTATTCCTGAAGATGATCCACGTAACCCTGCCGTTATCGCAGATAATGTAGGTGATAACGTAGGTGACGTTGCCGGTATGGGAGCAGATCTCTTTGAATCATATGTTGGTTCACTAATTGCTGCTATCACACTTGGAATCACCTTGATCAATACTAGAACAGCAGAATATTTAGCTACATATCTAAACATCCCTACTTATATCACTAATTTAGTGGATGGTAAAATCGTAGTTGCTTTATTTCCAATCTTTATTGCAGCTGCAGGTATTATTTCTACTATACTAGGGTCTTTATTTGTTAAAGGAAATGATAAATCTAGTCCACAAAGATCATTAACCTTAAGTACTTATGTATCAGCTTTACTTGTTATCGCTGCTTCATTGGCTTTAAGTTTAATATTATTTAATGGATTAAGACAATTCGCGGCTATCATGTCAGGGCTTGTAGTAGGATTACTAATCGGTAGATTAACTGAAATCTATACATCAAGTGATTATCGTTTTGTTAAAAAAATTGCTGATCAGGCAAAAACAGGACCAGCTACAACGATTATTGCCGGGTTAGCTGTAGGAATGCAATCAACCGCTTTCCCAGTGCTTGTTATTGGTATCGGTACACTTGTAGCGAATTACTTTGATGGATTATATGGAATTGCATTAGCAGCTGTTGGTATGTTATCAATTGTTGGTAATACGGTTGCCGTAGATGCATATGGACCTATTGCAGATAATGCAGGTGGAATAGCTGAAATGGCTGATTTACCTAAAGAGGTTCGTCAAATTACTGATAAACTTGATTCAGTTGGAAATACTACAGCCGCAATTGGTAAAGGTTTTGCAATTGGATCTGCTGCCTTAACTGCTTTAGCATTATTTGCAGCCTATGCAAATGTAGCTGGATTAATTAATGCTGATGGATCGAGTCTAATTGATATCTTAAATGCAAAAGTTATAGTAGGATTACTTATTGGAGCAATGTTACCATTCTTATTCTCTTCTATGACCATGATGTCAGTTGGTAAAGCTGCCTTTGATATGATTGAAGAGGTTCGTCGTCAATTCCGGGAAATTCCAGGAATTATGGAAGGTACAGGTAAACCTGAATATGCAAAATGTGTTGAAATCTCAACAAAGGCTGCATTAAGGGAAATGTTAGTTCCAGGTATTTTAGCTGTTGTAGCCCCTTTATTAACCGGGTATGTACTTGGATCAGCTGCTTTAGGTGGATTACTAGCTGGAGCATTAGCAAGTGGTGTTATGATGGCAATCTTCATGGCAAATGCTGGTGGTGCTTGGGATAACGCTAAAAAGTTTATTGAATCAGAAGGTAAAAAAGGTACTGATGAACATAAAGCTGCAGTTGTTGGAGACACTGTAGGAGACCCATTTAAAGACACATCAGGTCCTTCAATTAATATTTTAATTAAATTAATGACGATTGTTTCATTAGTATTTGCTTCTTTATTCACTATTGGTGGATTATTTTAATGGATATATTTAAGAATGATTTCAAAATGAAGTCATTCTTTTTTTATAAAAAACTTTATTAAAAAAAATCACTTGTTTTCATACAAGTGATTTTTTGTTGCTAATATCTTCTAATATGATATTTTGTTTTATCTTCTTTAAAAGTAGCAAGAACAAATAATTGTTTTACTTCGTGAACCCTCAATTTTCGAAATTCACCTGGTTTAAGTCCTACGACATTTAAAAATGCATATAACTCACGTCTTAATTTTTTAACTGGATGACCTACTGCTTCAAACATTAATTTAACTTGATGATATTTCCCCTCATGAATTATTATACGAACTTGAGAAGATTGATTATTTTTATCTACGCTTACTAATTCTACTTTTGCTTTCGCGGTTTTAAAGTTTTCTAATTGTACCCCGCTTCGCAATTTCATTAAACCAACGCTATTTATAATTCCTTCGCAACGAACTAAATACATTTTATTAATTTCATTTCGAGGATGCATTAATAAATTAGCTAATTCTCCATCATTTGTCAAGATTAAGGCGCCTGTTGTGTCATAGTCAAGTCTACCTACCGGAAATATCCGTTCCTTAATCCCTTTTTCTCGAAAATAATCCACAACAACACGTCTATTCACATCATCTGAAACAGCTGAAATACAACCAGCAGGTTTATTCATTATATAATAAACTTTTTCTTCATTTTCTATTTTTATATTGTCAACCTCAATTTTATCGTTATCAGATACTTTAAAACCTAATTCTGTAATCACTTTATCGTTGACTTTGACTCTTCCTTGCTTAATATATTCTTCTGCTTTACGACGGCTAGCTACACCACTTTTCGCAATTATTTTTTGTAATCTTTCCATTTTTCCACCTTCTTTATGTTAACACTACTTATTTTATTCTAAATATGGCATTTTTACAATAAAATTCAAGCATTTTTGATTATATCATATAGAAAGAGATTAATATAGGGAAATATTCTGCAGTTTATCTTATATTGTTTATTTTTAAAATGCACTGTCTAAATGATTTTTATTCGGTGGAAATAACAGCTCCAACACAACTTTTCCCAACCTTATCAATTTATTAATTGACACACCTACATATTTCACTGGCTTTATTTATTGATATTTTACTATCGATTACCTCATTATTAACTTCACCAATTCCATTCATTTATATTCATATTTAGATAGGTTTAGGTATATTTTTTATAACTGTTTCTAACCATTTATTCTGCTTCAAGATTCTCGAATCTTTCCTATTCATTTTCATAAAATCTAATTGATTCATACTTATTTTTCCTAATGTAGGTACTTCTAATAAGTTGATCTTTTATTAAGTATTTTTTTCTGCTCCACTATTAGCAATAATTCTTCTTAACAATGGTTAAATTTATTTCTTGAACAGCTTCTGTGAGTATTTTTAGTTTTAAAAGTCTTTGATAAATGTTTTAAAGTAATCATGATACCTCCTTGATAATAAAAAAAAACCTCCATGCATAAGCAGAAAGGTTTCACATCTAATATACTTATCTTTCATGGTTATAGTCGATTACTAAGTTATATTCTAGAATATTATTTGATTATTTTCTACCATGCTTAGCACAATCAATATTGTAAGTTATAAGGCTTCATGGGCCAGTCACTCTACCATTCTAGATAAGTTAAAATATTTATTTAATAAAATGAACATTAGTCAACCTATTTTCTCCATTTTTATATGATGAAATATTCAAAAATTCATTAAAATAAAATGAATTTTACAATTAAAAAAGCAAAAATAAATGATAGTATATCCACAAGAATTCCAGCCTTTAAAGAATATTTGATATCTTTTATTCCCACTGCTCCAAAATAAACAGTGATAATATATAAAGTGGTATCGGTGCTGCCTTGAATGACCGAAGCTAAATATCCTGTAAAACTATCTGGTCCATAAGTTTTAAATATATCGTTTAAAGTAGCCAAACTAGCCATACCTGATATTGGTCGAAAAAACATTAACGTTACAATATCTAAGTTTATCCTATGTGAAGTATCCACTAAAGAAACAACCGTCTTTAAAAAATCAGAACTCTTAAAGACGGCTGTTGCGATAATCATACTCGCTACATACGGTAATATTTCAAACGCATATAAGGCCCCTTCTTTGGCCCCCTTAATAAAACTATCATATGCATTTATTTTTTTAAAGGCGGCATAAATCATTAAACTGATTATTAATACTGGAAGAATATAGGTCGTAAAACTCATTTTATCATCTTCTTTACGAGTTATCTTTAAACTTCTTTTTATTCAAGAAATAAAATATGCGATCCAATATGATGGCACATAATGTAGATAGTGCTGTACCAATAATAATTAGTGGTAATACTTTAGTGGGTTCTTGACTTCCGTAAATTTTTCTTAACGAAATTATCGTTGTTGGTAATAACGTTAAACAGGATGAATTAATTAAAATTAATGTAATCATCGACCTGCTTGCAGTATCTTTGTTATTATTGAGCTTTTTCATTTCTTCCATTGATTTTATCCCCAATGGGGTCGCTACGCTACCAAGACCCAACATATTAGCGGCAATGTTACTTGCTAAATACCCATGTACTTCATGATCCTTAGGCAATTCAGGAAAAATAAATTTCGTAAAAAAATAGATTTTTTTCGCAAATAAATCGATTAAACCACAATCTTTAGCGATTTGAAGTAATCCATTCCATAAAATATATAATCCTGATAAATTAATTATCATCGTTATCGAATCATGTGGTGCATTTAGCAAAGCATTATTAACTTCTACAATTTTATTATTATAAATCGCAAATCCAATTCCAATAATAAACAAAAATAGCCATATTTTATTTACCATAATAATTCACGCATAAAAGTGATTATTCCATCCCAAACATCCATGATTGTAAAGCTATCAGATAAAGAACTGTTAGAAACATCATATTTTTTAATTTCTCTTTTTAACATAATCCTATTATCTTTTATTAATAATAAATAAGATTTTCCATTTTCTTCATTTACATCAATTACAAATTTGAAATCATTCGTTTCATCAATCGTTAATGGGTATACAATTTTATCTTCTAAATAAAAAATTTGATTTAATTGTTTTACTTCAAAGATTCCTTTAGGCATAAGTGTTTTTAGATCATAGGATTGAAAGCCATAATCAAATAATTTCAAATGATCTTCCCAATCATTTGAATCATTTAATGTGACAGCGATTAACTCCATGTTTTCTTTTTGGGCAACTGATACTAATGTCCGTTTTGCTAATTTGGTATACCCTGTTTTTCCACCAATTACAAAATCATAACCTTTTATTAATTTATGTTTATTTGTCCATGAATAAATTTTACCGTCTAACGTGGTTGCTTTATAGTTAGAAGTATTGTTGATTTCTCTAAATAATGGATTTTCCATAGCGTTTTTAGCAATTAAGGCCATATCATATGCTGTTGAAATATTCCTATTATCCTCATCTAAGCCTGAAGGATTTTCGAATGTAGTATTTTTTAATCCTAAATCTTTTGCCTTTTCATTCATTAATTGGACAAACATATCTACATTACCTGCTACACTTTCAGCTATGGCATATGCTGCATCATTCCCACTTCTAAGCATTAGACCATAAAGCAAATCATTTAAGGTTATTTTATCACCTTGTTTTAAGTAAAGAGAGGATCCAACTTGTAAGGTAGCTTGTTTACTTATTGTCACATAATCATCTAAACGAGCATTTTCAATTGCGACAAGCGCAGTCATAATTTTAGATATGGACGCAATAGGACGTTGCTCATTACTATTTTTTTCATATAAAATTCTCCCACTATATCCTTCTAAAAGAACGGCTGATTGTGCACTAACTGTCAGTTTTTCTTCACTTCCGACATTTATATTCAATAAGAATAGAGAAACTAAAAGAGAAACAATCATAAAACAGATTTTTTTCATAACTATCACCTAAAAAATTATATGATTATTATGATTAACATATTCTTTTTATAAAAAAACTTAAGCAATAAAAAGGTTCTATTGTAAAAAAAAACCTAAAGGAAAAATAATCACTCATTAATAAACGGGTATTTAACTCCTGAAAATAAAAATATTAACATGAGATAAACATATAATACATTCTTTTCCATATTTTATATAAACTAATTATGATTAGCAATATGCCTGAGTTATTAAAAAGAGGTGTATTAATAACAGGAGGATAATGTGAAAAGATATTTGTTTTTAGTCTTTAGTTTTTTAATAATTTGCTCATTTTATTATTTTACAACTAACAATAATAGAACTTATTTATCAAAACAAGTTGACACTGAAATATCTACACTAGAACAAACACAACAGATGAAAGATATTACTTATTTTCATAGGGATTTCACACAATTCATTCATGATGGGAATTCTTTTGTTAGTGAAAATTATTCTAGTAATAAGAATATTATAAGAGACACCAAAGGGATTTTTCTTGTAACTAACTTTGAAAGGTTATTTGTCCCTTTCGATAACGAAAATACAATACTTGAGCTTACAAATAAATGGCAATATGGAGATGAGGCTTATAAATTGAAGATTAGATCATCAAAACCAATAACTACGGGTATTCCAGGAACTTCGTCTATGAGAGATATTTCTAAAAAAATTGAGAACTATTATTATTATGATTTAAATATTGTTATTATAAAAAAAACATTAAAAGCTGATTCTAGTTTAGGTTATCTATGTGATACAAAAGGTATTTTCCTCGATGGGCTTAACTTTTGTACTGAAATGATTGACTTGAACACAGACATGAATAATATTTATACAAATAATTTAAGAAAAGATGATATAAAGATTCTCAATAGTACGGAAGATATTAATTTTGAAGATCATTTTTTATGGAAAAAAGATGAAATTGTAACGCTTCATAATTTTAGCGAAACATTTCAAAATTGACAGTAAACCATAGGAAAACAATTTAAACATAATATAATATAAAAAAAGAATATTTCTAAAACAAAAATATTCTTTTTTGAACTTATTATTTTTTTAATTAACACACTTTTAACGAAATGGGTATTTTGACTAAAGCCATTTTTTCCAAACAGCAATATTCTACTTTTTGATGAAAGGATTCAATATTACTATATTTTTAGTATTTTCTGTAATAATTGTATTATCTATTTTAATTAATATTAAATTTCAAAATATTATTAAATAAATCTTTTTCAATATTGTCTTCTAAATTTATCTGATCTAGTAATTCTGGTAATTCTTCTAAAGACGATAATTTGAAATAATCAAGAAAATCTTTTGTAGTACCATATATAATCGGTCTACCTGGTGTATCTAGTCTTCCTATTTCTTTAATTAAGGACATAGCCAATATTCTTCTAATGATATTATCAGAATTGATACCACGAACATCCTCAATTTCTGCACGAGTTATAGGTTGTTTATAAGCTACAATTGCTAATACCTCTAAGGATGCATTAGATAATTTAGTTTTATTGATATTGGTATAAATCTTGCGATAAACATCAATAAATTCTTTTTTAGTAACCATTTTATAGTTATCAGCTGTGTTTAATATTGTGAGGCCTCTTATACTATTATCATACATATCGGTAAGTGATTCAATTAAATCAATGACTTCCTCTGTTGTAATTTCAAAGACAAAGGCAATATCCTCCGCAGTTAGTCCATCATCTCCTGTAATATAAAATAATCCCTCAAGTGCAGCGAGCATTTGCGTTCTATTCATCATTTTCAACTCTTTCTTCACGATTTTCATTATAATTAACATAGATGTCTGTGAATAGCTCATCCTGATTAATATTAATGGTTTTCTCTTTAGCTAATTCTAATACAGCCATAAAGGTCACGACGATATATTCTTTAGTATCGGTTTGATTGAACAATTCTTTAAATAATAAACTCTTTCTCGTCCGGATCAAACTTCTCAATTCAGTAATGCGTTCATCAATCGTCATCGTTTGTTGTGTAATTTTAGTTTTAATGGGTTTATGTAAATTAAAACGTTTTATGACTTTGTTAAAAGCACTTAATAAATCATAAACATTGGCATTTTGATTTAGAATTTCTTTAACCTCTAACTTAAATTCATTCGATAAATCAGTAGGTATTTTCGTAATATAGTTATTTCTTTCTTCCTCTTGTTCTCTAAAATAAGGTGTAAGGTCTTTAAATAACTTATATATTTTTAACCGCATTTTTAACTTTTCTTCCGGATTTTCTTCATAATCAATATTCTCATTATCTAAATTAGCCTTTGGTAACATCATTTTACTTTTAATATAAATTAAATAGGCCGCCATTACTAAATATTCACTCGCAACCTCTAAATTAAATTTTTCCATAGCATGAATAAAATCAATATATTGTTGTGTAATTTCTGAAACATTTACTTTATCAATGGATATTTTCATATCTTTAATTAAATATAATAATAAATCTAACGGTCCTTCGAAATCATCGATTTTTACTTGATACTCCATTATATCACCCTACACCTATTTTACCTTTATTTCAATTCTTTTGTCAAACAAAAAAAAGGACGATTTTTAATTATTCACTCAGAACAAACCACCTGTCAAACGGGTGGTTTGTTCTGAGGCTACAAGCATCTGTTACTAGCAAGCCACCTATAGACGCTTCCTTTCACATTTTGTTCAAGCTACTATACCTTTAACACTTGCAGCCCTTGAAGGGTTAGAAGGCACTATTTGCTACCCTTTGACATGGTCTTGATATTCTCGTTTCTCTTGAAGTTGCTCTCACATCGTGAGTACAACTAAAAAAAAAGCAATGCTTTTTCATAAAAACATTGCTTACCAGGGTTCTCTATTTCTTTTTCTTTTTTTAGTATGACTGATTCGAATGAAGATTGTTAAAAAATCTTTTAAATTAAATGGTATTACCGGATATAGATAGGGTTTTCCAAAACTGCTATTTAATGCCAAATATATGACAAAAAAAACAATACTACCTACAAATCCCCATAACCCAAAGAAGAAAGTAACGATGATAATAAATATCGTCGCAATTTTATTTGCGAGTCCTAATTCATAACTTGGAGTAGCATATGATCCAATTGTTGCTACCGCTATATATAAAACAACTTCAGGAGAAAATAGTCCAACTTTAATCGCAATTTGACCGATTAAAACACCTGCAACAAGTCCTAATGCATTACTCATCGCAGTGGGCGTATGAATAGCTGCCATTCTTAAAAATTCAATTCCAATTTCGCCAGTCAAAATTTGAATTATTATTGGAATATTCCCTTTTTCTTTAGGTCCGAAAAATTTTAAATAGTCAGGTAACAAATTCGGATGATACACAACTAACATCCATGTTGGTACTAGTAATAATGCCCCAATGATTCCGCTTGTTCTTGACAAGCGTAAAAATGTTCCAATTATTGGTGCTTGTCTAAATTCTTCAACATGTTGCATTTGTTCAAGATAAGTCGTTGGTGCAATCATCACACTAGGAGATGTATCTACTATTATTCCTACAAGACCGTCATATAAGTGAACTGCTAATGTGTCGGGTCTTTCCGTATAACGTACTTTTGGATATGGATTCCATGTTTGATTAGTGATTAATTCTTCAAGCTGTTTATCGGCCATAACGAGTTCATCTACATCTACATCTTGTATTTTCTTACGAATATTATTGACGATTTTTTCTTCAGCTATTCCCTCAATATAAATTAAACAAACATCTGTTTTTGATAAACGACCTACTTGAAACAATTCTGTTCGAAGTAATGGGTCTCTTATTCTACGTCTTATTAGTCCTACATCGGTAATAATATTTTCAGTAAAACCATCCCTTGACCCTCTTACTACTTTTTCTGTTTCTGATTCTGATGGCTGTCTACCTGGATAATTTCTCACATCAACAATAAAGCCTTTTGTGCAATCCTCAACAAGTATGACAATTAAACCAGATAATATCGAGGTCATCATTTGATTTAAATCATCATTAACCATGACTTGATGTAGTGCTAAATGATTATTAATAATATCAAACGCTTGCTTATTTAGATATACATCATCTTCACCTAATTTTAAAAGTTCTTTAATGAGCTCAATGATAAATAATGTATCTGATAGACTATTACAATAGTAAATTAATATTTTTACGTTTTTAATATAAAATTCACGACAACCGACGTCAAAACTTGTTCCAACTCCGATCATCTTATTTATATAATCTGAATTTTCAGATAATTTACGCGATAGTGGATAAATACTACTGTTGGAACTCATGTTTTAACCTCCTTTTTCAACCTCGTGGTTTAAAAATAATAGCGACTAAAAAGGCAAAGATTATAGCCGCAGTTATCCCACTCGCCGTTAAATCAAACATTCCCATACCTATCCCGATTATTCCCATTTCATCCGCTTTGACTAATGCACCATGAAGTAAGGAATGACCAAAACTTGTGATGGGAACTAATGCCCCACCGCCTGCAAATTTAATCAACTTATCATAAAGGTTAAATGAATCTAATAAAGCACCTAACACAACAAACCAACTGGTGACATGCCCCGGTGTTAATTTAAAAACATCGACAAGTAATTGTCCTATGACACAAATGATTCCTGCGACAATAAACGCATTGAAATAAATCATTTTCTCACCTCTTTGTTATTCATCACATTTTTCAAAAGCGACAGCATGAGCAATACTAGGAATAGTTTCCTTTTGTAACATCATGATTGGGTTTAATAATGCTCCTGTTGCTACAACGAGTACACGTTTAATTTTATTAATTTCCAATAGATTTTTAATATAACCATATGTAACAACAGCGCAACAAGCGCAGCCACTTCCTCCTGCAAAAACAGGTTGTTTATCCGAGTAAATTAATTTACCACAATCTTCATGAAGTTTCGAAATATCATAACCTTCTTGCTTCATGATTTCAAGTAAAATGTTAGTTCCAACTTTTGATAAATCGCCTGTAACAATCATGTCGTAGTAATCAGGTTTAATATTTAAATCTTTTAAATGTCTAATGATAGTATCACTAGCTGCTGGTGCCATTGCACTTCCCATATCATTGGGATTCTTTTGTTTGGCATCAATGACACGTCCTATAGTAACAGAAGTTATTTTTATAGTAGACGGTTCGCTAGTAGCAACACTCGCACCTGCTCCTGTTACAGTAAAAGTCGTCGTTTTTGGTTTTTGTCCACCATATTCAGTTGGGTACCGAAATTGTCTTTCAGCCGTTGAATTATGTGAACTTGCTGCTGCCACGATATGGGTAAATTCATGGCTATTTATTAATAGAGATGCCGTTAATAACGTTTGCATGGAAGTAGAGCATGCACCATACATATCTAAAAATGGAATATCAAAATCACGCATAACATAATTACTAATGACATTTTGATTGATTAAGTCACCAGCAATTACGATGTCAATATCATCGTTTGTTAAACCTGAATTAACGATAGCGATTGTAATCGCATCATTTAATAAACGCTCTTCGGCACTTTCCCAATTTTTTTCACCACAATAATTGTCTTTATAATCACGATCAAAATAGTCACCTAATGGACCTTCTTTTTCAAGCGGTCCAACAGAAGTTCCTGTTCCCTTTAAATAAACAGTATTATTAAACGCAATAGTTGCTTTTTTTATTCTTGCCATGTTATCACCATCCTATGATTGAAAAAATACATAACGGATAATTCCTAATATATAAGCAGATACTACCCCAAATACAACAACACTACCTGCTAACTTAAACATATTAGCTCCTATACCAAGTGTTATGCCTTCACTTCTACCTTCTAAGGCAGCACTAGTCATTGAATTAGAAAATCCAGTTATCGGAACGAAAGCACCTGCGCCTGCAAATTGACCTAAATAATCATAAATTCCAAACCCTGTCGCTAAGGCAGTTAATAAAATAAGGGTTACTATCATTAGTGAACTTGCATTAGATTTTTCCATATTAAATACATTTACGTACAAATCAATAAGTCCTTGCCCAAGAACACCTATGCAACCACCTATGATAAACGCAATTAAACTATTTCTAAAATAACTGGGCTTAACGACATTTTTATTAATAATTTTTGAATAATCTTTATTCATTCATTTCCTCCTCGGAATAATCTATTTATAATATTTGTCATTTTTTGAAAATTATGAAAATTATGAAAATAAAAAACCATCTTTTGTCTTATCACTTCCTAAGATGGTTTTTTATTTAACAATATAATATTTTTTAAATTCTTGAGTAATCTTTTTTTCTAATCGCGAGACTTTTGATTGTGATATTTTTAATTGTGCAGCTGTTTCATTTTGATTAAATCCATAATAAAATCGGTAAAATAAAATCTTCTTTTCAACCTTTGTAAATTGCTTGATGATATCTTTAATTTCAAGCGAACTTTTATCAATATCATAGCGATTCTTCACTGTTTTCATTTCAATTAATGATACTCTACTATCATCATACATAGTGCTTTCTAACGATAATGCCTTGTGATTATTATTATAACTCATAATAACATCTTCATAAGGCATATCTAATTTGCTGGCTAGTTCATTGATTGATAAATTCCCTTCTTTTTCTATGACTAAGTTAATTTTCCTTTGCATTGATAATATTTTTTTGCTTACTTTAATGTGATTTTTATTTCGCAAATAATTTTTCATTTCTCCTAAAATGTAGGGAATCGCAAATGTTGAAAAGGCATTTCCTCTTGATACATCAAATTTCTTCGCTGCCATAATTAAACCAATACAACCAGATTGAAATAAGTCATCTTTTTCTTCTTTTAAATAATGAAACTTGTTGACGACAGACCATACTAATTTATAGTTATCTTCGACTAACCGATTTTCATAAAGCTCCGTATTTTTAGGCATATTGCTCTTTTGGTACATCAATATTTTTTTTAATTTTAATAATGGTTCCTTCTCCTACTTTAGAACTAATATAAAATTCATCAGCAAAGATTTCCATTATAGTCAGTCCCATTCCCGAACGTTCCTCTTCTGGTTTTGTGGTATAGAATAATTCTTTTGCCTTATTCAAATCCTCAATGCCCTTTCCATAATCAATGACGGTAAGTGTCACCTCATTTTGAAAACTTTCAATAATGAGTTTGATTTTACCACCCTTATTTTCATAGCCATGAATTATACAGTTTGTTACTGCCTCAGAAACGATTGTTTTGAGCTCATTTAACTGATCAATTGTCGGGTCTAACGGCATAATAAATCCTGCCACAACAATTCTCGCAAAGGCTTCATTTTCACTTATTGCCTCAAAAACAACTTCAGCATAATTGTCTCTTTTAACTTTCATTTAAGCCACCCCCAAATAGTTTGAAGCTTGTTCTTCATCTTTAGTAATTACTAAGATTTTATATAATCCTGATAATTTAATTATTTTTTCAATCATAGAATTTAATTCACAGACAATTAACGTCCCTCTATTTCTCTTCACTTGATTGTATCTACCTAATATAACTCCTATCCCACTGCTATCCATAAAAGACAAATTCTTTAAATTAAATATCATATTCTTAATCTCATATTTTTCCATTAAAGAATTTATTCTTTCACGCAATTGATGAGATGAATGATGATCGAGTTCACCAGACAACCTCACAAATAGTGCATCAGCTTTGATAAATAAATGAACTGATAAACCCATTTTTCTCACTCCTCAATCATTTTCTCTACTCAAATTTATCATATTTCATTTCCACATTATACCTATTCGACATTAATAGATAAACAAAGTGTCAAATATAAGTTTATTTTACTCTATTCATTCTGTCTATTATTATGATATTCTGTATGATATTGGCAAAAAACGTTAAAATTTAGTCTATTTTATAATTTTTCTTGTATCGATTTGCTTGATAAAATTCCTGATTAATGTAAGTTGTTTTTATCTGCCAAATATAAGAAAAAGCCATAAAATATATGGCTTACGAATTAAATACTTAATATAATAATAAATATTAGTAAAATAAAGTAAATGATACCACCTATCAAGGTTGTTTTCTTATACACTTTTTTAACTGTAAAATTATCAGTTCTACTTAGATAAAAGGTTTCAAAATTGGCAGTTTTGTTTAGTTTTATTCCTAGAATGACCTCACTTATCACATAGATGGTGGTTGGTGATAATAAAGATAACATAAAAATTAAGAAAACGAAATTATATCTAAATCCTAAAGCAGATGATAAAATCGAAATAATAATAGATAAAACAAATAATCCCAGAGTAGTTAATAGTAATGGTTTAATAATACGATAAATTCTTTCCCAACTTTCATCAGAAAATGTAGCTGTTTTATAGAAACTAAAAAACTTTTTATTGTTGTATTTATCACTCATCTGCCGTTCATCTAGCTTTTGTTTCAAAGAAAATAGTAAACCTTGAATGTTCTCTAATACGACAGTAATACGAATGTTTTTCTTTTGTGCCTCAATTAGTAACCAACCACCCGTATATTTAATAGATGGAAATTTGAGCTTTATAATTTCCTCATATTTTACCCAAATTTCTTCTTTATAATTTTTATAGCGGATTCCTTCATCATCAATACTAACAACAATTAAAGTTAAACGATGATAAATACGTTTAGTGAAAAAGCCTTCAAAAAACAAAATGATAGCTAATACAAAAAAGAAAATCACGAATGGGTCATATTTAATGATTAATATAAGTAATGCTAGGATAAGTAAAAGCCCACTACAAATAAATAAAATAATTGGAAAAATTTTTCCTAATGATTTAAAATGTTTTCGATAACGGTATTCTTTATTCATAATTCCTCCTTTAATTACATAGAAATCAATGCTTGTATTTCTTTTGTTTTCAATCATTTCCATATATTACCATTATATTACCATAAACTCTGATATAAACCAAACATATTTATAATTAACCTATTTAAAGTAATTTGAAATTAATCAATTTACATTTATTTAGACATCATAAAAAATTATTCTTAATTAACTGTAATGTTCCTAAATCATAATTTGTTTTATTACTTCTTAGAATGTCTGGATATACAAAAAGGCTATCTCAATTAATTATCGAGACAGCCTTTTTTTTATTTAATTATTCATGAATTGAATAATCCATTGCTTCATAACGTTTGTACATCGCATAACGACGTTTAGCTTCCTTAATATTAGCACTTAGTAAGTCTTCAGCTAATTTAGGATTAATTTGTGTTAATTGAGCATAACGTGCTTCATTCATTAAGAATTGATGATGTTTATCCCAATTCGGTTCTTTACAATCAATTTTAAATGGATTTTGCCCTTCAAGAGCTAATACTGGGTTAAATCTAAATGTTGGCCAATATCCACTTTCTGTTGCTAGTGCAGTTTGATATTGAGAATTAGATAATCCACCTTTAATACCATGAGCAATACATGGAGAGTAAGCAATTACTAATGATGGTCCTGGATAAGCTTCTGCTTCTTGCATTGCTTTTATAACTTGTGCTTGAGAATATCCAGAAGATACATTGCTACATAAACATGTCCATAGCTCATCGCAATTGATGCTAAATCTTTCTTTTTACCTGGTTTTCCAGCTGCAGTAAATTTCGCAATTGATCCAGTTTGGGAAGATTTAGATGATTGTCCTCCAGTATTAGAATAAACTTCTGTATCTAATACTAAGATATTTACATCTTCATTATTAGCGATAACATGGTCTAATCCACCATAACCGATGTCATAAGCCCAACCGTCTCCACCAAAAATCCATGTAGAGCGTTTAACAATATTATCTTTTAACTCTAATATAGCTTTAACATCTTGATTATCACTAGCTTCAACAGCTTTTACTAAATCTTCTTTGATTTCGCGTGTAACTGCTCCTGAAGTGCGGTTTTCTATCCATTTAGTGAATAAGCCTTTTAGATTTTCATCTACTTTATCACTATTTAACGCCATAATATTTTGAATACGATCACGCATCGTTTCGGAAGCGATTCTCATACCAAACCCAAACTCAGCATTATCTTCAAATAATGAATTAGCCCAAGCAGGACCTTGACCATTAGCGTTTGTAGTATAAGGAGTAGCAGGATAAGATCCACCATAAATTGATGAACATCCAGTCGCATTCGCAATTATCATTCTGTCTCCAAATAATTGAGTTACTAATTTAATATAAGGAGTTTCCCCACAACCAGCACAAGCACCATGGAATTCAAATAATGGTTGAGCAAATTGTGAACCTTTTACTGTATTTTTAGCTAATAAATTATCTTTATAAGTAACATGGTTAAATAAATATTCTGCATTAACATTTTCACCACGTTCAACTTCTTCTCCAATCGGTACCATTTGAAGTGCTTTAATACCCTTTTTACCTGGACAAGCATTGACACAGACTTCACAACCTGTACAGTCTAAGGCAGATACTTGAATACGGTATTGTAATCCCTCTAAAGCCTTTCCAACTGGTTTTAAAGTAATCAAATTTTCTGGTGCTTCTTTCATTTCTTCTTCTGTAATTAAGAATGGTCGAATAACAGCATGTGGACATACAAATGAACATTGATTACATTGAATACAATTATCTTCAATCCATTTAGGGACGAAGTTTGCAATCGCACGTTTTTCATATTGTGTAGAACCATTTTCCATCGTTCCATCAGCATAATTTAAGAAAGCTGAAACTGGCAAATCATTACCAGCAATTTGGTTAATTGGGTCTGCAATATTTTTAATGAAGTCAGGGCGGTCTTTAACAATAGCTCTTTCTTCATCTTTTAAATTTTTCCATGCTGGGTTAACTTTAACTTCTGTTAAACCTTCATAGCCCACTTCAATGGCACGATAATTTAATTTAACAACTGTTTCACCTTTACGTGAATATGTCTTTTCAACATATTTTTTCATTAGTTTTTCAGCTTCATTAAATGGCATGATTTGTTCATTCAATTTAAAGAAAGCAGATTGTAAAATCGTATTGGTACGATTTCCTAAACCAATTTCACGAGCTAATGTGATTGCATCTATGATATAAAATTTCGTTTCTTTTTCTGCTAATAAACGTTTTACATGATTAGGCATTTTTTCAACGATTTCTTCAGCTTTATAAATTGTATTTAATAAGAAAGTTCCACCTTGTTTAAGACCTGATAACATATCATATTTATCTAAATAAGCATCGATTGAACATGAAACAAATGATGGATTTGTTACTAAATAGGTTGAGCGAACTGGTTTTTTACCAAAACGTAAATGTGAACGAGTAACCCCACCAGATTTTTTAGAATCATATGCAAAGTAAGCTTGTGCATAAAAATCTGTATTATCACCAATTATTTTAATTGTATTCTTATTAGCTCCAACTGTACCATCAGATCCTAATCCATAGAAAACAGCTTCTGTTGTATCTTTATCAGACACATCAACAGTTTTTTCCACATTTAATGATAAATGTGTAACATCATCATTTATACCAATTGTGAAATTGTCATGACCTTTATTTAATAAATGCTCATAAACAGCAACGATTTGTGCTGGAGTTGTATCTTTAGATGATAAACCATAACGTCCACCAATAATTCTAGGTGCGTTTTCAGTACCATAGAAAATTGATTTTACATCAAGATATAACGGTTCACCAGGAGCTCCTGGTTCCTTTGTTCTATCTAATACAGCAATATCTTTCACTGTTTTTGGTAGTACATCAAAGAAATATTTAGATGAGAATGGACGATATAAATGAACACGTATTAATCCAACTTTTTTACCATTTGCATTTAGGTAATCTACAGTTTCTTCAATCGTTTCTGTCACAGAACCCATAGCAATAATTACATCTGTAGCATCAGGCGCTCCATAATATACGAATGGTTTGTATTCACGACCACATGCTTTTGATAATTCTTGCATATATCCATTCACAACATCAGGAACAGCATCATAATATTTATTTTGAACTTCACTTCCTTGGAAATAAACATCATCATTTTGTGCTGATCCACGTGTAACTGGATGATCAGGGCTTAAAGCTTGATTTCTAAATGCTTGTACAGCATCACGATCTAATAAACGATTATATACTTCATAATCCATTACTTCTACTTTTTGAATTTCATGAGAAGTACGGAATCCATCAAAGAAATGTAGGAATGGAATTTTAGATTTAATAGCTGCTAAGTGAGCTACCGCACCTAAATCCATCACTTGTTGAACAGATGAAGTTGCTAAGAATGCAAATCCTGTTTGACGTGCTGCCATCACATCTTGATGATCACCAAAGATAGAAAGAGCATGAGTTGCTAATGTTCTAGCAGCAACATGAATTACACCTGGTAATAATTCACCTGCGATTTTATACATATTAGGAATTTTTAACAATAATCCTTGTGAAGCGGTAAATGTTGTTGTGAGCGCTCCTGCTTGCAATGAACCGTGAACAGTACCTGCTGCCCCAGCTTCTGATTGCATTTCGACGACTTTAACAGGCATATCAAATAAATTCTTTTTACCTTGAGAAGCCCATAAGTCAACATATTCAGCCATCGGAGATGATGGCGTGATTGGGTAAATGCCAGCTACTTCCGTAAACGCGTAAGCAACATAAGCAGCTGCTTGGTTTCCATCCATAGATTGGAATTTTTTAGTCATTTTGCTTCCTCCTTGTAATTCTGTATTTTTTTTTACCAAAAGTTATTATACATCAAATATATAAAACTTACAACAAAACCCAACAATTTTTCCTAATATAAATATTTTATACTAGATATTTAAAATTATAATCCTTATTGAAAATAAAATATACTATACCGCGTTTTTTTGCAAAGAAGAGTAAGTAAACGCTTACTCTTCCTATATACTATTTAATTGGAAAAATGTCATGTTGTTTATAATGCGTATGAAGTAATTCATGCGCCTTATGACTATTAGGTTTCCCCAAAAATTCCTTATAAAGCAATTTGACCTGTTCATTTTGATGACTTTTACGAATTGTTTTCAATTCATCTTCCTCATACAATGCTTTCGCACGTAATTTTCTCACATCAATACCTGTATTACGAACATTTGCTTTTACATATGGTTGGCCACCACCATTGACACATCCGCCACTACATCCCATAACTTCAACGAATTGATACTCTTTTTTACCAGATTTAATTAACTCTAATAATTTCTTAGCGTTCTCTCCGCCATGAGCAACAGCTACTTTAATCGTTTTTCCAGCTAAAGTGACCTCAGCTTCTTTAATTCCTTCAACACCACGAACGGCCTTGTATTCAAATTGTGCTAGATCTTTCTTTTCTAAAATATCTGCAACAGTTCGAAGGGCTGCTTCCATGACTCCACCAGTAGCTCCGAAAATAACACCAGCGCCAGTATATTCCCCAAGTGGTTGATCAAAATCTTCATCATCCAATTGATTAAATTTAATTCCCGCTTCTCTTATCATGTTGCCAACTTCTCTTGTTGTTAGAACAGCATCTACATCTCTAAGACCATTAACTTGCATTTCTTCACGATGCATTTCTGACTTTTTAGCTGAACAAGGCATTACTGATACAACAAATATATCTTTAGGGTCTATATGCATTTTTTCAGCATAATAAGATTTTACAATTGCGCCAAACATTTGTTGTGGTGATTTACATGATGATAAATTCGGAATGAATTCAGGGTAGTATTGTTCAACTAAACGAATCCACCCAGGTGAACATGACGTTATCAGCGGTAGTGTCCCACCATTTTGAATTCGGTTTAATAATTCATACCCTTCTTCCATAATGGTTAAATCAGCCGAAAAGTTAGTATCAAATACTTTATCAAACCCTAATCTTCTGATAGCTGCTACCATTTTACCTGTGCAACGTGTTCCAATTTCTAAACCGAATTCTTCTCCAATTGAAGCACGTACTGCTGGTGCTGTTTGCACAACTACATGTTTTGAAGGATTGTTAATTGCATCCCAGACACGTTCAATATGTGTTTTCTCTTTGAGAGCACCTACCGGACATACATTAATACATTGTCCGCAATATATACAACCTGCATCATCTAATTTATAATTAAAACCTGTTCCTACAACGGATTCATAACCGCGATGAATATACGTTAAAATTCCCATACCAGCTGTTTTTTGACAAGCGGCAATACAACGTCCACATAAAATACATTTGGATTGATCTCTAACGATTGAAAAGGAAGAATCATCATAATGGGGTGTTCTTTTTTCAAATGAATCGAAATAGATATCTTTTATATGAAAACGTTCTGCTAAATCTTGCAATTCACATTTTCCGTTTCTGTTACATTTTAAACAATCTTTATTATGATTAGCGAGTAATAATTCTAAAGTAGTGACTCTTGAATTTTGTACTCTTTTTGTATGTGTTTTAATACTCATGCCTTCTCTTACACGTAGAACACATGAAGCCTGCAAACTTCTTGCTCCTTCTACTTCAACAACACACATCCGGCAGGCACCTGTTTCATTTAAATCCTTTAAAAAACATAATGTTGGTATATCAATATTAGCTTCTTTACAAGCATCTAGAACTGTATAATTACTTGGTACTTCATAAGATAGACCATCAATTAATATTTTAACTTTCATATTTACCTCCTTATTGTCTTATGATAGCACTTATTTTTGGTGGACAAGCCTCCATACAAGCGCCACATTTTATACATGCAGTATGATTTATGACATATGCACGTTTTCCTGTTTTTTCATTAATCACATTTCCCACAGGTTCTATACAACCTTGTGGACACGCCTTAGCACAACTTCCACATCCGATACATTTATCAGTTATTACGTATTGAAGTAAATCTTTACAAACTCCTGTTGGACATCTCTTGTCAATCACATGTGCTAAATATTCATCACGAAAATGTTTTAACGTAGAAATGACCGGATTCGGTGCTGATTGTCCTAAATTACATAGGGCATTATCTTTGATATAATAAGCAAGCGATTCTAATCGGTCTAAATCCTCGAATGTTCCGTTTCCAGCACAAATTCGATCTAATAATTCTTTTAATCGTTTAGTGCCCTCACGGCAAGGAGTACATTTTCCACATGATTCATCACATGTAAAATCTAAGAAATAACGAGCAATATCTACCATACAATTATCTTCATCCATAACAATCATTCCACCAGAACCCATCATTGACCCTAGTTTTACAAGATTATCATAACCTATCGGTGTATCTAAATGTTCAGAAGTTAAACACCCACCAGATGGGCCTCCTGTTTGAACTGCTTTAAATTTCTTTCCATTAGGGCACCCTCCTCCAATATCATAAATGACTTCACGAAGTGTCGTCCCCATAGGAATTTCAACAAGACCAGTATTTGTTATTTTTCCACCTAAAGCAAATACTTTCGTTCCTTTTGAATCTGGTATTCCAATACTTGAAAACCATTCTCCACCTTTTAAAATAATATGAGGAATATTTGCAAATGTCTCAACATTGTTTATTAAGGTTGGTTTCCCCCAAATACCGACTTCCGCCGGAAATGGTGGTTTAGTTCTTGGCATACCACGTTTACCTTCAATAGATTCAATTAATGCAGTTTCTTCACCGCAGACAAAAGCTCCAGCTCCTAAACGAATTTCTATATCAAAATTAAAATGCGTATCAAATATATCATCACCTAGTAATCCATATTCTTTAGCTTGTTTAATCGCAATTTCTAATCGTTTGACCGCAATTGGATATTCTGCTCTTATATATATATAACCTTTAGAAGCACCTGTTGCATATCCAGCGATTGCCATAGCTTCTAATACAGAGTGAGGAGTTCCTTCTAAAATAGAACGATCCATGAAGGCTCCTGGGTCTCCTTCATCAGCATTACAACAAACATATTTGATATCACCTTGATAACCAGATGCAAATTCCCATTTTAATCCAGTAGGGAAACCAGCTCCACCTCGTCCCCTTAGACCTGATAATTTTATTTCGTCAATGACTTCTTTAGGTGTCATTTGCGTTAATACTTTAATTAATGCTTGATAGCCATCTAAAGCAATATATTCATCAACATTTTCTGGGTCAATAACGCCACAATTAGCTAGCGCTATTCGTTTTTGTTTCGCATAAAAATCGACTTCATTAACAGATTTAATTCTTTCTTGCTCTAATGCTTCATAATATAATAAATCCTTAACGATACGACCTTTTAATAAATGTTCATTAGCTATACGTTTCACATCAGATAACTTAACATGTGAATAAAAGGTTCCTTCCGGATAAACAATCATGATAGGTCCCGCTTCACATAAACCAAAGCATCCTGTCATAACGACTTGAACTTCTTTTTCAATTCCTAAAACCTTAAGTTCTTTTTCCATTTCGTTTTTTATTTCAACTGACTTACTAGATGTACATCCTGTACCTCCACAAATCAGTACATGTGCGCGATAAAATTGCATGAATACCCCTCCTTCTTATTTATTTTCAACTGTTCCTATTGTGTATTCTTGTATGATTCTTTTGTTGACGATATGTTCAACCACTACTTGTCTTGATTTTTCTGGAGTCATATTAACATAGGTAACTTTTTCATTATCTTGATAAACATCAAACATAGGTTCTAAACGACACATCCCTATGCACCCGGTTTGCACAATTTGAATATTAGTCAAACCTCTTCTATTCACTTCATCTACAATCGCACTAAGACAAGGTCTAGCACCGGCTGCAATACCACAGGTTCCCATGCCCACAACGACACGACAATTTGTATCATTTAAATCTCTTAATTCAAGATTTTTTAACGTTTCTTTCCGTATTTTAACTAAATCCGCTATTGTTTTTTTCATTTTTATTCCTCCATCTCCTTATATTTTGTCAAAATACCTTTTATTTGATCTGGAGTTAATCGCCCGTATACTTCATCATCTATCATCATGACAGGTGCTAATCCACAGGCTCCAATACAACGAGTAGCTGTTAATGTAAATTTTCCATCCCCCGTTGTTTGTTCTGGTTTAATGCCTAATTCTTTTACCAGTTCATCTAAGAGCTTTTGAGCTCCTTTTACGTAACAGGCAGTTCCTAAACAAATACCTATTAAGTGATCACCAACAGGTTCTGTTGAAAAACGTGAATAAAAGGTAACAACACCATAAATATCAGCAACTGATACATTCATTTCTTTTGAAATGAATTTTTGCACTTCTAAAGGAATACATCCAAAGATATCCTGTGCAGCATGTAATACTGGCATTAGCCCTAATGTTTCACTTTGATTTTCATCAATGAAACTTTTTAACTCGGCAAATTTTTCTTGACTTAATTCTAGTTTTGCCATCTGTAAACCTCCCACTATTTATTTATATAAAGGGACTTATTTATGATTTAATAAATCCTCTTTTAACCAATTCATTACCACTGGTTCATTAATTGAGACTTCTTTCAAAATTTTTTTAATTTCCTTAGTATTTAATACATATTTTTTATGTCCTGATTTATAGGTATAGATAAAATCTATAGTTGGTTCTAACATAATTAACGATAAAATGGTTTCATTCATATCACCTTTAGGAATACAATCTATATGGTTTTTATTAAAAATAGCCTCCATAACAGTTCCTTGATTTACACTTGAGGTGATATTGAATTTCCCGCCTGTTCTTTTGACACTCTCATATAATAAGGGGATGCCTAATCCAACATTTCGAGTAGTTCTTGTTGTAAAGAAAGGATCTAATACATTCTCTAGTTTTTCATTTGACATCCCACAACCATTATCTTTAATTAATAATTGCTGTGTTTCTTTCTTTTCCACAAATATGATTTCAATTAAAGAGGCTGTTGCTTCTATTGAATTCATTACAATATCTAAAACATGCATCGAGATATCTCTCATGTGACACCACCAAAATAGTCAAAGAATGCTTCTATTGATTTTTCTTTTAATTTGAGATAGTTAATTTTTTCACAAATATTGCCAATATAATGAGCATCAGAATTTTGAATAATCCGATACTTACTAAAAGCCTCTTTTTGATATTCAATTAACTTTGCATTGTGACTAATTTCAATTCCATCTATCGCTAAATTTTCTGGGATAAATCCTAATATAGTGATAATACTATTTGTTTTTCTATCAATATGTGCAGTAAACACTAAACCGTTCATTAAATGCACTAAATTGATCAATTCATTTAATTTTACACAAGTTGAATTCAATAACATTTTAACTTCTTTACAAACTACACAGTCATTTTTATCTAAGATGAGTTGTTCACCAAGTAACTGCTCATTATTTTGAACTCTGGGAATTTTTTGATAAATAATTTTATTAAATAATTTTATATCTTCACAGGATTTAAAATAACACAACATATGAATCCCTTCATAAGTTTCCACTTCAATGCCAGGAATCACAATAAGTGGTTTTGTTCGTGCATAATCCATTATCGCTTCCACATTTTTGGCACTATTATGGTCTGTTAAAGCAATTATGTCAAGCCCTTTTAAACAAGCCATATTTACAATGTTATGTAGTGTCATATCATTACTAGCACAAGGTGATAACGTTGAGTGAATGTGTAAATCATAGAAACATTTAATCATGAAACTTCCGAATGACTTCCACAGCACTTAAATTTGTTTTAATTAGATTAATTTTTTCTTTTTTGGCTTTTTCAATCGTTTCCACCTCAATTGGGGCGTCTTCACAAACAATGACACAAGCTAATTGAAGTAAGGAAGCAACCGCGATAATATTCACATGAGTTAACACAGTACACCATGCATCCTCCATTTTTGCGTGATGCATAACCCAACTTAATAAATCACCTGTGTAAACACCTTTAATATCTGATTCAACATTTCCTGTTGATAATAAATGAAACGATTCATCTTGAATAAATTCTGAAACTTTCATTTTATTCTCCCTTCTTACTTCTTAAAATAAAACAATCTTCTATAGTTTTAACATTATTGACTATATCTTCTGCTAAGGCTCTACAAGAAGGAGACCCACACGCACAACAATCAATATTTGGTAATTGTTTTAAAATAGTGTTTATTTGTGTCATTTTTATTATTGATTGATTAATACTATCTCCTAATTTAAAAGGTGCTAATGGTTTAATGGAATTCTCTAAATACCATTCATCTTCGCTTAAAACATTTTGATATTGATTTAAATATGCAAGACTTTCTTGTTCATCTATTTCTTTACCAAATTGGTTCATTTTCCATTTAGATATAAAGGTATTTTCTAAAGTAAAATTACCACCAATACATCCACCTACACATGAATAAGCTTCGATTAATTTGACCTTAAGATTTTTAACATACAATTTTTCTAATACTTCATCCACTTGCTTAATTCCATCTACAGATAATACTTCAGGATTCAATCTTTCATAAGCGCCAATTTTACCAAATTGAATTCCATTTTTAGCAACTTGAAGCGGATTTTGTTTTATTTCTGTTTTATAATCAATGTTTCTAAAAATATCATTAAATAAAAACACATGATCAACAGAGGATTTGTTTTTTCCTAATGGTTCTTTGATTGCCACATAATTTGATAAGCATTCACTGACGTAACTAATGCCGATTTCAAGAGGATTTATGTGATACTTTTCACTCATAATCTTTCGTGATAATTTAGCGCCGATTTCAAACGGGAAATCAAATCGTAAAAGATTTGGTATTAATGAGGGATATTTTAATTGGATGAGCCTTACTACGGTTGGACACTGTGATAATATTAACGTTTTATCATGATTTAATAGGGTACCTATTTTATCATTAATAAGCTCCATCACAATAGATAAATCAAAGACCTCATCAAATCCATAATTATAAAGTGTTTGATAAATACCATTAAGCTCTTCCATATTTGATATCATCCCATATATTGAGATAGGAAGTAAAACAACATTTATTTTATGTTTTGATAAATTGGAAAAGCTATCACTTGTCACTTTATAAGCACTTTTATGACAATTAGCGATGCAATTTCCACAAAAAATACACCTTTCTTGTAAAAGATGCGCCTTATTATCTTTAATTCGAATTGCTTCTGTTGGGCAAACTCGCATACAGCGTGTACACCCTATACATCTGTCAACGTGAATATCTACTAATTGCTTCATTCTATCACCCATGATAATATCACTATAGTTCCTTTTGGATTAGAAGAAATCGAAAAAGTATCACTATTTTTTTTCATATTTGGAAGCCCCATTCCAGCTCCAAATCCCATTTCACGAATCTTTTGGTTAGCTGTTGAAAAACCGGGGGTTAAAGCCAATTCTATGTCCTGTATACCTGGTCCTTTATCTGCAGAAGTCAGCCGAATGAGATTCTCTTCTATTTCTAGAATTAATTTCCCACCCAATGAATGGATTACAAGATTCATCTCAGCTTCGTACGAAGAAATGACAATTCTACGAATGACTTGGGGTAAAATACCTACTTGATTTAAATACTTTTTAATATCGCTAGAAGCACTACCTGCATGATGATAATCTTCACGGAATATATCAAATTCAAACTTTATACTCATAACATCACCTATATTTTCAAAGGAAGAAGTCCAGCCTGGTATAAAATCCCACTGACTTCATATACTGTATGATTTGTTGAAATTAATGTCATATGGTTTTCAATACCAAGAGATAGCATCTCTTCACTTAAACTTTTTCCTCTAGCAAAAATAATGCAATCAATGTCAAGCATTTCTGCAGTCCTTAAAGCTTGTTGATTAGTTAGCCCTGTAATAAGGATACAATTTAACTCATTAACAAACGCCAAGCAATCACTCATCAAGTCACATGAAAAAGCTTTTAAATATTCTTTTTCACACGACTCCTTATCAGAAAATGTTAAAACATTTCCTTTTATTAAATTGATAATATCTACAATTTTCATCATATCACTTCTTGTGAAAAATTTCATTACCCTTCTCTATTATATAATTTTTGCGATAAAATTCAACACTTTTTTGAAAATTTTGTGAAAAAATTAACACAGTCTCGATATCACTAGAAAAATTGTTTAATGGTCATTTAATTGTAAAAATATTAAATTAATTCTTAAAGATGTTATTCTTGCCGTCACATATTATTCTAAAATGAATTGATTAATATGAACAAGACTTTTTAGTTAAATAGGAGGAAGTATGAATTACGATTTATTAAAACTTGAAGATCCTTATAGACTTTTATTATCATCAATTGCGATAGAGGAAATTAGTTTAGGAGAAATATTGAATTCTCAAGCACATCTAATAGAACATTCTTTAAGAATTAAATGCATCTCTATAAATGAAATGATCGAATTAAATCAATCAGTATTTAATGTATTAAGAATATGTGCCGAAAAAGAACGTATTTTATTGAATAAATTAGAGAAAATTCAAGAAAAAGAACCTATCACTAAAGTTATAACGAGTGAATATATTACTTATTCAACCGGAGAAAAGAAGATATTTACCAATGCAGACGGAGCGGAAAATTATAATGTCATTATTGACCCGTCAGCTGTTTCGCAAATTAATTTATTTATTAACGGGGTTTTACAACCTCAAAGTTATTATACAGTCTACAAAGGATTTTTGATCTTAAACACGGAGGATATTCCGAATAAAGGTACACCAATTATGCTACAATTCATAAAGATGTAAATATAAATGTATATTTCAATCACTGTATCTGCCTTATACCGATTGCTTTTGGCTTCATATTATAAACTATGAAACGAGGTGATATGGATGGCATTACAATTAATGAAATTAAATATTACGGCAACAACACAAACAAATGCTGTTCCTAATGATACACGCTTTTTTTATGAAACAATTGCTGAAATTGCTGCAGGGACTACATTAACTATTGACGCTGCAGACTTCTTGCAAGATGATGGGACTAGTTTAGCATCACTTCCAACATTAAGTGTTAATAATAGTTACTTTAATGTATATATTAACGGAGTGCTACAAATGGAAGATATTTCAGTTTATACTGAAGGTGCAACTGGTGTTGGTTCTTTAGCAATTACACCACCTGCAGGTGGTGACTCAATTACAAGTGGGTCACCTGTTGTACTAGAAGTTATAAATTATGTGCCTACATCTAACACAACAGTAGAAACTTAATAAATAATAGGGACTGTATTTTTTTACAGTCCCTATTTGTATATACTAAATTTCGTTGACATTTCTTGTTTGATAAATAAACAAGAATAATATAGCAGTTAAGATACTAATAAATCCAAAAATCATATAACCAACTTTTAAAGCTACATTATCAGCAATTATCCCCATAAAAATAGGTCCAATTACCATTCCAATACTATAAATAGCTTGAAAGACACCCATTGCTGTTGACCGATCTTTTCGGTCAATATCTTTAATAGAGAGTGACATTAAGACAGGGAAGGACAATCCTCTACCAGATCCTGCAACCACTTGAACAATTAACAAAAAATTAAATGATGGTGTAAAAGGAATCGTAAACGTTGCAAGTCCCATTAAAATAAAACCCATTATGACGACTTTTTTTTCACCAAATATATTTCCTAAAAACCTTCCTCCTATTAAAGATGCTATAGCAGTCGGTAAAGATGCCATCACAGCTAATAATCCTAATTGAAAATCACTGGCATTTAAAGATTCTGCATATAAAATGGTAAAAGTAAAAATCGTCGCAAATGTTAAAAGTTGAGAAATAATCGCAAATATAGATACCGTTAGTAATTGTTTATTTAATATAACCTTTACAACACTTGAAAAAGTCATCGGTTGTTTATTTTCATTCGGCTTTTCGACAATAAAAAACGAGGCTATAAATCCAATTAAACCAATAATAGCACCCAATGCAAAAGAAGCTTTCCAAAATAACATTTGAACTAAAATACTGCCAATTAACATTCCCATCATCTGTGAGGTATTATTGAAAAAACTGAGTGTACCTATTGCTTTTGTTGTTTCATTTTTTTGATAATAATTTGCATATAAAATCGTGAAATCAACCCAAGACGCTGCAGCTACACCTGCGAGTCCGCGACAAATTAAAACAATTATTAAATTATTTGTGAAAAATAAACCAATGCTACTGATAGTTGTCACTAAAAGACCTAAACTAATAAATAGTTTTCTTTTATCCCATTTATCAGATAAAATACCAACTGGTATTCGTAATAACATCTGAGTAACTCCATAAGAAGCAGTAATCATGCCAATCATAAGACCACTAGCATGAAAGTTCTCACTGACATATTTGGGTAGAACTGAAACATAGGTGTAGAGTGAAAACCACATAAATACAGTTACAGATATAAATAACGGGATACGATATTGCTTCATTTTATTTCTCCTAAATGGTTTATAATGCCTTATTATAGCAAAAATGTTCTTTGATGGATACCTTTATGGAGTGATTTGTTGCTTCTTATAGTAATACATGAGGGTAACTGAGATGAATGCAGTTACAGGAATTATTAATATGATACCTATACCACTAGAAAGAATTTGAAAAACATCCGACACAAATACCTTTTTATTAAGCAATTCTGATAAAGTGAGTTTTATTTCTACATAGTATATGATTAATGTTAAAAATCCACTTACATATGCAAAAAGCAAGGTATTTGTCATAGTACCTAAAATATCTTTGCCAATATTAATTCCAGATGTTAATAAATCTTTTTTAGCGATAGCGGGATTTTGTTTATAAATTTCGTTCATTGATGACGAAATAGAAATCGATACATCAACAATTGCTCCTAATAACCCGATGAGTAGTACACAAACGACTATTTTAGGAAAACTTAGAGAAACATCTAATGATAGTGCTGCACCACTTATTTCTTCTAATTGTTCAGACCCAAATCCTTGAATATTCGCATAAAGTCCCATTTTATAGGTTAATAAAATCGTCAATAATACAACGATTGTGACTGATATTAAAGCGGACATGGTCTTTATATTAAATCCATTTATATAAAATAACGTAACAGAACTAATGAGGATACAGCTAATAACAGTAATTAATATCGGTTGAACATTAAATGAAATAAACTCTATCATGACGAAAAAAATAATAAAGTTAAAACATAAAGTAAAAAAAGATTTAATACCCCTTTTGTCCCCCACTAAATACATTAAAATAAATAATATCAAAATTAATAAAGCGATGGTGTTCATACTCTCGCCTCTTTTCTTCTTAACAACCATACAGCAATTTCTAAAGTAATCGGGATACTTAAAATAATTCCTATAGTACTTGTTAACGCTCTAACGATTTCAAGGCTAATGCTTAAATTTAAAATGCTTGTTATTGGAATTCCATTCTTAATCCAAAGTAGAATAAGTGGAATACTGCCACTTATATAAGCAAATACTACGGTATTTGACATCGTCCCCATAATATCTTTTCCAATTTCCATACCAGATGTAATGATTTTCTCTTTTTCTATAGTTGGGTTATTATCCACTATTTCTTTTACAGCTGAACTCATTGTAATCGCAATATCCATAATCCCACCTAATGTTCCCATTAAAATCTCCACAAAAAAGATTTGCTGCGGTTTACGGGTAATGAATTCCATTACTTCATAATGAATTCCACTTGAACCTGATAGATAAAACACCAGTAGAGCAATAGTTAGTGAAATAATAGTTCCTACTAATGTCCCTAAAATCGCCGAGACCGTTTTTTTATTTCTTCCATTTACTATGTATAATGAACTAACAATAAACAATAAACTAATCACAGCTGTGATTAGAAATAAATTATACCCACTTAAATATAACTGAATGAAAATATAAAATAGAATGATGTTAACAGCAACACTTAATAATGACCGTGCACCTTTAAGCCCACCAATAGCTAAAATAAGCACTGTAAAACAAATAATGATATAAGCTAAATAATTATCTCTTTTAAAACCGGTAATATTCGCATTAATTATATTTTTCGCATTATCAACTGATAAGGAGATAAATACTTTATCATTTACTTTATATGTGACCTCGAGTGCTTCTGATTGGGTAATATTATTTGTTAATTCAATAGTCTCATTTTTATGGATTCCATTCAAAATAATTGCTTTTAACTGTTGTGTATTTTCAGAGTTAGTAACTGCAGTTATTTTTGCGATAGTTTGGTGATAATACTTATCATTATTTATTAATAATTGATAACTAAGTAATGCACCAACAATTAAGACTGTTACCATTAGAATATTCATTTTTTTTCTTAATAAATAATTCTTTACTACATCTTTTTCAATCATCATCAACTAGTCTCCTTTATATTTATATTATATTGTGACTAAAACATTTGTCAATCATTCATGTTAACGAAAAACAAAGAACTCCCAATTAATTTAGGGAGTTCTCTGCATTTTTTTTGAGAGGGTTGTGGTTATATCATAAGATATTTTAACTTATTAAGAAGATTTACGCTTTGTTCATTAAGTTCTTGATGTACAAAGTGATTACATATTGAATCCTTTATCATAGTCACTTTTTTAGATAATACATGAATATAATCACCTAAATATAATGAGACATCAAGGTCATGTGTCACTAAAATAATCGTTTTTTTTGTCAACTGCTGCATTTTATAGATCATTTCAACTAAATTCATCTTTAAGTGGTAATCCAGAGATTTAAAGGGCTCATCCATTAATATTAATTGGTGATCACCTAAAAAAGCACGAATAATAGAGATTCTTTGTTTTTCTCCACCACTTAATTGACTAGGGTATTTATTTTTTAAATCGTATACATTAAATTCTTTTAATAAGGAATTCACTTTATTGACATCTTTATCTATAATTAATAAATTTGTGATGACTTTCAAATAAGGAAATAATCGATCCTCCTGAAATACATACCCCATAGAATGGTCATTTTTCTCTACATATCCATAATAATCATTCAAATGAGCTATACAGTGAAGTAATGTTGTTTTACCACACCCTGATGGTCCTATTATCACATTGATAAGATTATCCTGAATTTCCATCTCAAAGTTATTAAAAACAGCTACCTCTTCAAAGGATTTAGTCAATTTAATTTTCATCATAACACTTCCATTTAATCACTTTTTTATTCGATAAATCTAATCCTAAATCAACCAATAATACGATAATTATTAAAATTATAGTCCAAGCAAATACACCCTGCATTTCATAATTCGCCTTTTCATTTTGCATCATTGCTCCAATCCCATATTGTGCTTGACCAATTACCTCTGCCATAACAATCACTTTAAAACATAAACCAAAAGTTTGTTTTAAAGATAACATAAATCCTTCTAATAAAGGATAAAAATAGAGATACCTAACTCTTTTTAAGAAAGAAAACTGATATATCTTACAGACCTCAATCAAATTTTTATCGATATTTTTAAGGTGAAACATAAATGTTTCATATAAAATTGGAATAATAACAATAATCGGAATTATATAAATTGCTTTTTCATTTCCTAAAGAAATAAAAGCGATTAAGATAATTGATATCGTGGGTAATGATTTTAATATGCTGATAAATGGATTTATCAATCGATAAAATTTATTATAAAATGCAGTGATGGCTAATAACAAGGCCACTATAAAACTGATTAGGTAGCTAGTTACCGATTTTACTACTGTTGAAGTAATGTTTTCAAATAGTGTTATTTTACTTAAACTTTTTAAATAAAGTATAATTGAATTAAATTTTGGTAAAATAATCTCATTATTTACATTATGGCTAACAAATAGATATAAAAGAACTATAAAACCTAAAGACAAAAAATAATACCCATTTATTTTTTTCATTTTATGATCCTAAATAAAAGGCATCATCAGGTAATTTTCCACCGATTAAAACTGGATTAAAACCATATATCATATTAAAGTAATCGATTAATAATGGTTTAGACTCACTCGCATTTAGAAATTGAATATTGGATGCATCGATAGAATTCACTAAAGCATTGGGGTCATAGGTAGGCGATAATTCTAAATTTTGATAAAGATAACTCGCGTCCTCTTTATTAGTATTAAGGTAACTAATACTATCTGTTAATTTATCTAAAAATGCATTCACAAAATCAGGATTTTTAAGTGCAAAATCCTTTTCAATGAACACGCCTGCCTGCGGATAAGAAGATGAGTTAACATTTTCTTGGTATACACTTTGAACATCAAGAAGTGTATAAACTACTTTATTTTCATTATTTGCTTGATTATCTTCATTTATTTTATATTTTAAAACAGATAATGCTGGTTCTGCGAGTAAGGCATATTGATAAGTTCCTGCCTCAAAAGCTAATGCTGCATCGTCTACATTATTTAAAAATTGAATATTTACATTATCAACTTGACTCAATTCCAACACTTTTCTAAGTAAGATTTCAGGAGTTCCTCCTTGCCCAAATGCGCAAATAGTTTTATTTTCCAACTCAGAAACAGATGTCTCAACATTACTCACTAAATATAAATTTCCTAAAGTTAACGTACCCGCATAAATATAATCAGGACTTTTTTCATATAATCTGGCACCAAGATTAGTGGGGGCTACTACAATTTGATGAGACTTTTGAGTCATAGCAATAGCCAATAAATCCGGTCCATTAACCGTTTCGTAACTCATTTGAAAGTTCTCGATTTTTTTTTCATCTTGCATCATTTTTAAAAACGCTAATGTTGGTGCTCCCGAAGGAACAATTACTTTTACTGTCTGAGTAGATTTATGACTACAACCAGATAATATTAATAAGATAAATATAAAACTCAACAATACATTAAGTTTTTTCATACATTCCCTCCAAACTATTATACCAATATTTTACAATTATTCCTTTATAATTAATGTCACATATGTTACGATATAGATAAAAGAGGTGAAAAAATGAACAAAGATTATTTAAAAAATTTCCATGCTAATTTCTTTCTTGAATTATTTTCACTTATTCATGAGAAGCAATTTCCTCATTTAATTAGAACTTATGAAAAGGATCAACCTATAGAAATGGCTAATGATCAATGTACACAGGTTGGATTTGTTTTAAACGGAAATGTTCAAATTGAAGAAGTATTACGTTCAGGGAAGAAAAATGTTATCAACAATTTGAACCAATTTGATATTTTCGGTGAAATACTACTTTTTTCATCAAATCCTTATTATCCCTATGACATTATCGCCATCAGTCAATGTGAAATATTACTTATAAATAAAGAAATTTTGCTTAAAATATTTAAGGAGGATATTAATATTCTCGAAAAATTCTTATACCACATTTCACATAGCTATATGAATTTGAATAAATTTGCTAAATTACAAACACAAAAAAACATTCAAAGTAAATTAGCTTATTATTTTATATATTATAATCAGATTAGCTACGATAATTTAGTTTGCAAAATCCAGACTAAAACCCACTTAGCTGAATTATTAGGAGTAGAAAGGCAATCATTAATAAGAGAATTAAATCGATTAAAATTAAATCACTATCTTGATTATGATAGAAATAACATTTATATACTAGATTTTTCTTATTTTAAAACATTAATTGAATAAAAATCATTATTTTTTTTCAAAATAATGCAATAAAAGGACAAGTACATTCGTCTAATGTTTGTAGTAATAAAGTCGTAATAGAAATAGTTTCCTAATATAAAACACATTAGCCAAAAATTAGTGTTCATATAGGAAACAATTCAGAGTTATGAAATACCTATTAACAAGCAATCATTACAATTACCACAACTTGATGGAAAAATAACCTTATTTCCATCTCCAATACCTTAATAATTTATTCATGTCTTACTAAAAGCGATATTATATTTATCTAATAAGTAATGTTATTTTCCTAAAACTATTGTTTAAATTATTTAAAAATGATATTATAATAGCGTTATAGAAAACGATAAAGGAGTGTCAGAAATGAATTGGAAACAAATTCTCTATAAAGGTTTACCTGTATTTTTAATAGCAGCTGTCATTGTTGTTGTGACTGCTATTGTCAGTAGACCTAAACCTCAACCTATAGTAACAAACGCAAATGATTCAGTTGTTAATTTCAAAGGATTAGATGTTACTAAGGGTGACTTATACAACATGCTAAAACAAAGTACTGGTTTATCTACTTTAATAGATACAGTTGATAGAAGTTTACTTACAGCTGACTATGCAGATAAAATTGATACAACAGCTCTTGATGCTGCCATTGAAAGTGACAAAACAAGTCAAGGTATAGATCAATTTTATCAAAACATGGTTATGTTAGGGGTTATATCTTCAAAAGATGACCCAGATGCTGATGCAAATATTAAGAATTATTATATGCTCAGTTATTTACAAAAAGCATATGCAACAAATCAAGCTATTACTGACCTTGAAGCAAATGAAAGTACAACTGGCGATATTGCAGATGCAAAAGCAAATTTCCATGAAGATATGTGTATTATCACATTAAAATATGATAGTCAAACAGAAGCTAACCAAATCGCTACTCAACTTAGCGCTGCACAAGATCCATTAGCATTCTTCAAAACACAATATGCAAGTCAACATGAAACGACTACACCTACTACTACAACGGAACCTGATTTTGTAAATGGTGACTTTACATGTAATTATGATACAGCTATTTATACAAGTTACGCTTCAACTTCAACATTCCGTGATTTCATATTTGCAGATACATACAAATATACAAACCCTTCAACACAAGTTACATCTAATGAAGAGTTTGCTATAGGTGATTATAATAAGACTCCTAAATATGTTTCTGCAGACACAACTTATTATTTCGTTTATAAATTAAGTAAACCTGATTATAAAGAAGGTTATAGAGATACTGCAGACTTTACTAATTATATCGAAAATAAACTAGTATCTAGCACAGTAACTTCTACTTATATTAAAAATGAATTAGTTGATTTACACAACTCAACAGATGTTAATTTAAAAATTTATGATTCTACAATTGGTTCACAATATAAATCAGGATACGATAGTGCATTTACTACAGAAAAGAAATTAAATAGTGATAAGCATATAGTTGCTAGTTATAAATTGAATGGTGTGACTACAAATATTAAAGCTGATGATTTATATACTAGTATGTCAACTAGATATGGTGTTCAACTATTAATTAATAAAATTAATTATTCTGCATTAACAACTATTCCTGGTATTCAAATGACAAAAGCAGAAATGCAAAATCTTAAAGATGAAATTGCAAGCTATAAAACACAATACTTACAAAAACAAGAAACTTACACATGGCCTGATTTTATGGCTTTAAACTATGGAGCATTTAGTGAAGCTGAATTAGCAAATATTTTAGCTGGACCTACATTAACAGAACGTTACATTCTTGGTTACCATACAGATACTCAAGATTTTACAGGTGTTAATGAAATCACACAAGCAGATATTGATGCTGCTTATGATGCTTGGTTTAGTATAACAGCAAGCCATGTTCTATTTACATACGATGGTCCTACTGATACAGCTGGACTAGCTGTTGCTAAAGATAAAGCTGATCAAATCATTAATGGATGCACTAATACAACAACAGATACAAATGGTAATTCTGTAGTGACTTATAGAAAAGACTTAGAAGGTAATACAATCACTGCTGATACCTGCTATATTAAATATACAGATCCAGCTGATACATCATTAACAAATGTACCATTCCCTGGATTAGATGAAATTAAAGCTTCTGATTATGCATCTGTATTTGCTGCTCTTGCAGTAGCATATAGTGATGACCCATCAGCAGCAAGCAATAGTGGTAGTTTAGGTGCTTTCGGCCCTGGTGCTATGGTTCCTGAATTCCAAGCTGCAGCTCAAGAAATTGCAAGCCGTATTCAAGATGGTGGTGTACCATTCTCATTAGCTCCTGTATTATCAGAAATTCCTAATGCAGATGGCTCAATTACTTACGGTGTTCATGTTATTTATGTAACTGACATAGCTGCTAAAACAGCTAAACCAACTGACATGGATGTATATAACGCATATGAAGCTGATTTAAAAAATACTGATATAGTTATAACTGATAAATATACAACAGCACAAATTACTGCTTTTAATGCTTATGATACATTTGTCGCTACCTTAAAGACAACATTAGAAACTACTCTTAAGGGAACTGCAAATGAAAATCAACAATTAGCATTATTACGTGATTCATTAAATTTCAGTTTTGCAGATACTAATCTTCAAGCCATTTATGCAAATGTTAATGCTTTGCAAGAAACTGATACAACTAAATAATTTATAAATTTAAAAACCTCAACAAAATGTTGAGGTTTTTTTTTACTTTATAAATTATTTCTATTACAAATTATGCTTATAAAATGATCGCCCATCTAATGGAAATATTCTTTTAGTATAATCTTTATAATTTGTTACTTCTAATTCTGTATCAATCATATTGATACGTGAATCCATCATATCTAGTAAATGAAGTACTTCGGCCTCTAATATCATTGGGCGTTTTGGAGAACCGTATTCTAATAATCCATGGTGAGATAAAATCATATGTTGCAAAAGCATGACTTCTTCACTTTCAATATTTAGGGTATTTGCGGTTAATCTAATTTCTTCAAAACCAATATTAATATGACCTAATAACTTTCCAGTTAATGTATATTCCGGTGCTAAATGATCGGATAATTCCATTATTTTTCCAATATCATGAAGTATAATACCCGCATATAATAAATCCATATTAATATGAGGATAACTATTTCCCACTGCTTTTCCTAAATCAAGCATCGTAACGACATGTTGTGCTAAACCAGATATATAAGCATGGTGATTTTTTGATGCAGCAGGAAAAACTAAAAATGAAGTTTCGTATTTCTCAAACAAGGTTTTTGTAATCTCTTTAAGTGCATCATTTGAAATGAGATCAATATAACCAATAATTTTATCCTTTAATATTTCCTTAGTTATAGGAGAAGATTGGTAAAATATGTTCTCGTCGACATCATCTGTATCATCCACTAAACGTATTTCTTCGATTATTAATTGCGTCTTATTATTGTATTCATTACCATATCCAGAGACACAAACCAGCTGTCCTAGTTTAAATTGTTTCTTTTCTTCTTCTGTAATATTCCACTTTTTAGCATATATATATCCAGTTTCATCGACTAACATTAAATTTAAAAAATCTGCTTGATTAACAGTTTGTTGTACATTTATATTTTCTATTTTCGCATATGAATTAATTTTTTCTTTGTTTTTTATATCACTTAATTTTTTTTTATCTAAATTAAATAAATCGTTCAATTTTTTTCCCTCGTTTCAATAATACTTTATCTAACAAACATATTTTTTTCTGTAGATAATCTTGATAACTTTTTACATATGTGATTAAATCTTTTGGATTTAAAATCATTTCATAATTTAAAAACTTACTTGATGCGTGGCAACCTAAACCAATGATATTTTGTTGTTCTTCAATCATGAGTATATTATAAAGGCTTTCATAACCTGGTTGACTATAGCCAACATTTTCTAAATTACCTCTAATATTTTTTTGACGATATAAATAATATGGAAAATAACCTTTATCAAGGAGATTTTTATAAGCGTAATCAAATGCCTCCATATAATCGTTCACTTTATTATCAAAATTCTCATTAAATAATTGTGCTCCGCGTTTTTGTGCTAGATAATGAATGGTGATTGAAGGTGGTAATAAAGATAAAGTCTTATTGATAGAGACTTCAAAATCCTTAATCGTTTCATTAGGTAACCCAATGATTAAATCCATATTTATATTATTCAATCCACACTTTTTAGCTAGTTCATAGGCATGCAAGATGTCTTCTGTTGTGTGATACCGGTTAATCATTTTTAGGGTTTCCTCATTGAATGTTTGTGGATTAATGCTAATTCGAGATACTTGAAATTTCTTGATTATGTTTAATTTTGAAATAGTCAAAGAATCAGGTCTACCACATTCAACGGTGTATTCAAGAACCTGATTAAATAATAAGTAATTTTCAACATTTTCAAGAAGAATAGACAATTCTTCATCATTTAGCGCTGTTGGTGTTCCGCCACCTATATAAATTGTCGTAATTTTAATTTTATTATTCTTTAAGTAAAGTCCCATTTCTTTTATTTCGGTAATGAGCGCAGTCAAATAATCTCTATGAGAAACAGGCGCATAGTTATTTGGATAAGATGTAAAAGAACAGTAACTGCAACGAGACAAACAATAAGGAATATTAATGTAAATACTAACTTCATCTCTTAAAGTTTCAAAATCCTTAAAAAGTTTTAATTGATGATTAACAATAGTTAATAATAAATCAATTTTTTCAAAAGAAATCAAATATTTTTGATGAAGTAATTGTCGTATTTCATCATCTGAATATTGTTGTTTATAATGATGAACGAGTTTAGTGGGCCGTATACCGGTTAACACACCATAATTTAATGTTTTGTGAGTTAATTTTACTAATAATTGATAAAAACTAGTTAAAATCAAGTATTTTATGTCATCATCATTAAAAATTAAAATTTTACTTTCAATGATATCATTCTCATATTTTATAATCACTTTTATTTCTTTATCATGAAGTACTGTTGAAATATAGACAGTATGGGTAAAGTCTTTATCATCAATGTCATTACTTTTATCAAATGCCTTGACTAAATTACGTAAGGCATTTCTTATTTTAGGATCAGCAGTCCCAATTATTTTAAATTTCATTTTAACCAACTACAATGTTTTCGTAATCATTTCAATAGCCTCTTTGATGGCAGCATCGACATTTTCATGGTTTTTTATACGTTCAGCTAAGCAAGATTCAAGATTTTGTGTTAAAATCAAGGCTAATGTGTTTTCCATTGCAGATTTAGCAGCTGTCACCTGTGTTACAACGGCTTTACACTGTTGATCTTCTTCAATCATTTTTTTAATTCCTCGGATTTGACCTTCTATTATACTTAAGCGATGTAATAAATTTTTCTTATTATTCATAATTTTTCCTCCTGTTACTATATACCTCTATATAGTATATTATAATCTGATAAGATTTTCAAATACTAATTTTCTTAAAAAATAGTATTTTTTGCTAATCTCACTATTTAATAGGTTTTTTCATGAAAATATGATATAATACATATTTGTGAAATATGTTTTAGCATATATTTGAAAAATATGTCGTGCATATTATGTGTTTTAAAATATTTAAAAATATGTCGTACATATTTGTGAAATGTGTTTTAGCACATATTTGTGAAATAGAAAAAAGGAGTTTTCAAAGTGATAACAGTTAATAATGTAAGTTTACTATTCGGAAAAAGAAAACTATTTGATGATGTTAATTTAAAATTCACTCCTTCGAATTGTTATGGTGTGATTGGAGCTAACGGTGCCGGAAAATCCACCTTTCTTAAAATATTATCAGGTGAATTAGAATCTACAACAGGTGATGTTAGTATTTCATCTAATATGCGAATGTCGGTTTTAAAACAAGATCACTATCAATATGATGAAAAAAAAGTTATTGAAACTGTGATTATGGGAAATATGCGATTATATGAAATTATGCAAGAAAAAGAAGTTATCTATAGTAAAACAGAATTCTCAGAAGAAGATGGATTAAAAGTATCAGATCTCGAATGTGAATTCGCAGAATTAGATGGCTGGGTTGCAGAAGCTGAAAGTTCAACATTACTGCAAGGATTAGGTATTTCTACTGAGCTGCATGATAAATGCATGAAAGAATTAACAGGAAATGAAAAAATTAAAGTACTTTTGGCGCAAGCCCTTTTTGGAAAACCAGGTGTTTTAATATTAGATGAACCAACAAATCATCTTGATGTTAAATCGATTAAATGGTTGGAAGATTTTTTAATTAATTTTCTTGGAACTGTTATTGTAGTATCACATGATAGACACTTTTTAAATAAAGTTTGTACGCATATGTGTGATGTTGACTTTGGTAAAATAAGACTATATGTTGGAAATTACGATTTTTGGTATGAATCAAGTCAATTAGTACTTCAAATGATGAAAGATCAAAATAAGAAAAAAGAAGATAAAATAAAAGAGCTACAAGCCTTTATCGCTCGTTTTAGCGCAAATGCTTCAAAATCTAAACAAGCTACATCGAGAAAAAAATTATTAGATAAAATTACTCTTGATGATTTAGTCCCTAGTACAAGACGCTATCCTTTTATGGGCTTTAAACCAGAACGTGAAGTAGGAAATGATATTTTAACTATTGAAAATCTCAGTAAAACAATTAACAATGAATTAGTCTTAGACCACGTTAGTTTTACTATTAATAAAAATGATAAGGTGGCATTTGTTGGTAATGAAATTGCCATTACAACCTTATTTAAAATATTAATGGGAGAATTAGAAGCTGATGAGGGAATAATAAAATGGGGAGTTACAACTACAAGAGATTATTTTCCAAAAGATAATGCTGATTATTTCCAAAATGAAGACCTAAGCTTAGTTGATTGGTTACGTCAATATTCAACTGATCAAGCAGAAACATACATACGAGGATTCTTAGGCCGGATGTTATTTTCCGGTGAAGAAGCACTTAAGAATGTTACTGTTTTATCTGGAGGGGAAAAAGTTCGGTGCATGTTTTCAAAAATGATGTTAAGCAATGCCAATGTACTCCTATTTGATCAACCCACCAATCATCTCGATTTGGAATCAATAACTGCTTTAAATAATGGTCTGCAAGATTTTAAAGGAAATATATTATTTACATCTTTTGATCATCAATTTGTTCAAACTATTGCCAATAGAATTATTGAACTTAATCAAACTAAAGTATATGATAAACAAATCGCATATGATGAATATTTAGAAAATTTATAGACATATTTTAACTAACCTTCTATAATATAGAGTATAGGAGGTTTTTTTGTGAGAAAAATATTATGCATTTTTTCATTAATACTTTCTTTATTGATTTTGGGTGGTTGTTCTGGTGGAAATTATAAACTGAATATGGGCAATGTTCACTCTACTTCTAATTCAATTTATGGTTCTTATCAACTCTTTGATGGTTACTACTTTCAAGAAGTTAAATTAAAAGAAAACGAAGTAATAAACTTTTATTTTGATGTTACCACTATTAGTGGAACATTAAATGCCAATATATATTTAAAAGATAATCTGCTTGATAATATACAAAATGAATCAATTATTACAATATCAAAATCTAGTACTTATCGAATTAAGGTTATTGCCGACCACCATGAGGGTAGTTTTACGTTAATTTGGGTAATCAATTAAAAAACTTTCAAGGGAATTTTTTTCCTTTGAAAGTTTTTTATTTACCAATAACAATTACACTTAATGCTTTTATGACTTGATAATTAGGAATGTACTTTCCTGGAAAATATGCTAACTCATCAAATATGAGCAAAAATTCTTCATTAAATTTATAAACATATTCTTCAGTTGTACAATTAAAAATAATTTGTAGATCACTATAAGGACCAAATTGGCTCACATCATGAAGTGACACAATGAGAATTCCTGGTTCACTATCAAGAAAAGAAAGATGTTTTTTTATTTTAGATGCTGAATTTAAATGGAATGCCCCATGACTTTTTCTTACTTTAATTAATTCTTTCATATATTGGACATCCTCTAGATGATCTTCCATACGTTTCCAATTCATCATATTAATTTTATCTGGTGAATTATAACTATTTTCAATTCCATACTTAGTTCTGTAAAATTCTTGTCCAGCGTGAATAAACGGAATACCTTGTGACAATAGTAAGAAACTAGTAGCTAATTTTTGCCGTTTTATCCGTATTTCTTTTGTTTGCGTATCTAAAGCAATTTTAATTTTATCATACATTGTCAGATTATCATGACACTCTAAATAATTAATTGATTGATACGGTTCAAAAAACATATAAGTCTTCTTTTTTTCATAGCCCACACTACCTGCCACTAACTGCTTCACTTCTTCTAAATGATCAAAATTACCAAAAGCATAGCCTAAATTTTTTATATCAAAAGTATGTCCTTTAATCAAATCACGGTATTTATCATTAAAGAAGGAAATTCCGGGTAGTTTATAGGCGTTATTTAACGTCGATTTCTGTTCATTTGAAATCGGGGTATCTAAATTCCATCCTTCCCCATAAATGAGTATACGTGGGTTTATTTCATCTAATTCGCGTCTAATACGATTCATCGTTTCAATATCTATCATTCCCATTAAATCAAAGCGAAATCCATCTACTTTATATACTTTAGCCCAATATTTTATAGAATCAATAATAAATCTTCGGACCATATCTCGTTCTGTTGCTAAATCATCACCGCAACCCGAACCATTTGTTGGCATTCCATGAATATCATAGCGATAAAAATAGCCTGGTACCATATGGTTGAACGGGAATTCATCAATATCATGGACATGATTATAAACCACATCCATGATAATTCCCATATTATTTTCATGTATGGCGTTTATCATCATCCGCAATTCATTAATTCGAGAGTAAACATCATTAGGATTTGAACTAAAACTCCCTTCAGGTGTATTATATTGTTGGGGATTATATCCCCAATTGTACATCTTTTCTGAGTCTAATTCGTTAATACCAAAGAAATCAAAAAATGGAAGTATTTGAACATGCGTTATTCCTAAATCAATTAAATAATCAAGACCTGTTGCATGTAAATTTTCAGTATGTGTATTTTTTTCTACCATGCCTAAATATTTCCCTTTAAATTTAACACCACTGTTTTTATCAACAGTAAAATCCCGAATACTCATTTCATAAATAATAGCATCGGTCGGTTCTTCAATAATATCAAGCAATGGTTTTACTTCAATTAACCTTCTCGGATTAATAACAGCACTATACTCTGCATTGGCATTAGAGGAAATTCCATAAACATCAATTATTTCCTTCTCATTATTATTATTAACTACTAAATAACGATAAAGATATCCATCTAAATCACCTTGTACTGTTATTTCATATAATCCCTTTTGACGTCTTTTCATAGGGTAAATTTCTTTTTTATCTAAATGTTTTAATATTAAAGTTACTTTTGTTGACGTCGGTGCCCATATTTTAAAAGTCGTTTCTCCTTCTGTATAATAGGAGCCGAGTTCTTTTCTTTCATAATAATATAATGTATCAAATCTTTCATTACGAACAATAGCTCCAGATTGTAAAACCGTATGATTGCCATACTCATCCTTTACAAAATAGAGGATTCCTAATTCTATAAATGCTGGTAATAAACAGATATATTTAATAAAATCACCAATATCGATTACTTGTTCTATGAATAACTCAATTTCATCATTTTCATAATATAAAGTAAAAGATTTACTTCTTCCATTAAAATAATTTTTAGGAAGGAGAATGGTAATCTTATTAAAATCATCTATGTATGCGTTAAATAAGTGATTCACATATTCCTCCTCGTATTAAACAATTAGCACATATATGCTATTTGCTCATATATTGATAAACGAAAGCATTATAATTGTCTTTGATTCACAAAGGTGTTAAAATTAATCAAAATAATCTCGTTGAAAGGACAATCATATGGATAAAAAAAATAAGTTTTCAATATTACCTATATTCTTTACTGTTTTCATAGATTTATTAGGATTAGGAATTATTATTCCGATATTACCCGCCATTATCTCAGACCCTATAAATGGCATATTACCTTTTTCTACCTCTAATGCGACAAGAGCCCTTATTTATGGATTTCTAATTGCCTCCTACCCTATTGCCCAATTTTTTGGTGCTCCTATTTTAGGAGCCTTATCTGATCGCTATGGTCGGAAAAAGCTTTTGACGCTTTCATTAATTGGAACTTTTCTTGGGTACATCTTATTTGGTATTGGAGTTTATAACAAAACTTTATGGCTTTTATTTATCGGGAGAATTATTGATGGTTTCACTGGTGGTAACATTTCCATCGCTCAATCAGTTATAAGTGATGTAAGTGATGAAAAATCAAGAGCTCGTAATTTTGGACTGATAGGAATGGCCTTTGGATTTGGTTTTGTCATTGGCCCTTACGTCGGTGGTTTTTTATCTGATCCTAATAAGATTAGTTGGTTCAATTATACGACGCCATTTTGGTTCTCAGCCATTTTATCTTTGATAAATTTATTCTTAGTCTATTTTTTACTTAAAGAAACATTAAAAGAAGCTAAAAAAACAAAAATAAGTGCTTTAACAGGCTTTAAAAATATTAACAAAGCCATGAAAATGAAAAATATGAGAATGATTTTTATCGTTGTCTTCTTTTTAACATTTGGTTTTAATTTTTTTACCCAATTTTTCCAGTTCTTCTTATATAACAAATTCCACTTTACTGCAAGTAAGATAGGTGATTTATTTGCTTACATGGGAATTTGGATAGCTTTAAGTCAAGGAGCTGTCCAACGGCCCCTTTCAAAAAAGTGGACTCCAAAAACTATATTATCCATATCTAGTCTATTATTAGCATTAACCTTCCCACTTTTATTAATTCCTAAGGAAGCAATCTATTTATATTTAATAGTTCCTTTTATCGCTATTTTTCAAGGTTTAACACAACCTAATTCAATAGCGTTAGTTTCAAATTCCGCCGATAATGCCTCGCAAGGTGAAATATTAGGTATTAATGCTTCAATTCAATCAGCAGCTCAAGCAATTCCTCCAATAATCGCTGGGTTTATAACCGCTATAAATATTGACCTCCCTATTGTTGGCGCTGCCGTCTCAACCTTTATCGCGTGGTGCATTTTCGTAACTTATTTTAAAAAACGTAGAAGTCAAGTTTCAAAAATTTAATTTAGTTAAGAGAAACATTTTCAAAATTATGAAAATGTTTTTTTTATAATACATTTCTATACTCTATAATAGTGGTTTGCATTATTAAAGAATTTCTATTATTATATTAATATAAGCATCAATTAAAATAAATGAAGTTTATTAAAATAAATGAAATTTATTAAAATTAATAATTCTTTTCTAATAAAAATGAAATAATATTAAAGAGTGAAAGTGTGAAAATTGCTAATTTTAATGTCTTGTTTGAGACAGTTAAGCGAAGCGTACTGTCATGGAGGTAAATATGAAACAAAAAGCATTTGGAAAAACTATGAAAACTATCTCTGAAATTGGCTTTGGTTCTTGGCAATTAGGTAATAATATTGATTTCTCTAGCATAAGCACTGAAGATTCGATTCATTTGGTGCATGAAGCGGTTTTTTTAGGTATTAATTTTTTTGATACAGCACCAAATTATGGTCATGGGAAAAGTGAGGAGCTATTAGGAATGGCTCTTAAGAATAAAAGAAATAGTATTGTAATTAGTACTAAATTTGGCCATCAAGATAATGGGTACGTCGATTTTAGTGAAGATTTAATTAAGTTATCGGTAGAAAAAAGTTTAAAACGACTCCAAACTGATTACATTGATTCTATTCTTCTACACAATCCGAATGAAAATATCATAAAAAGAATGACAGGTCACTTTGACATATTAGAGGATTTAAAAAAAGAAGGTAAAATTCTCACTTATGGAGCTTCTGTTGATACGAGTAAAGATATGATTACCTTAATGACAAACACAAATAGTTCTGTGATTGAAACGATGTTTAATATATTTCATCAGGAAACAAAAAAAGCTTTTAATATGGCAAAAGAAAAGGACATTTCTTTAATCGCTAAGGTACCATTAGATTCAGGTTGGTTAACTGGCAAATATAAGAATGATACCCACTTTAACGATATTAGAAATCGTTGGTCTCGTGAAGTGATTGAAAGACGATTTGATTTATTAGAAAAAATTAAATTTATCGCAAGTGATGGAATATCTTTATCACAACGAGCTTTGCAGTTTATCTTAAGTTATCCTGAAATAACAACTGTCATTCCTGGTACTAAAAATATTGGGCAATTAAAAGAGAATATCGCAAGTTGTCAAATTGAATTACCGGAAGAAATGAAATATAAACTGATTAAAATGTGGGAAGACTATTTACAATATAACCCATTGCCTTGGTAGATATAAAAAAGGATAGGCCTCTATCCTTTTTTATTATTCATTATAATTTATTTTTTTAATATGCCATATTTCTTTAACATACTGTTCAATTGTTCGATCACTTGAAAAATATCCAGAATTAGCGATGTTAATTAAGGCCATTTCTAACCATTTATCTTGATTTTTATAGGTTTGATTGGCTTTTTCTTGTGCTTTTACATAAGCATCGAAATCCTTTAAAACAAAGTATTCATCACCACGGTACAATAAATTATCATAAATGTCCTTAAATTCATCGATTTGAACATCAGTAAAAAATCCATTTATTAATTGATCTAATACTTTTTTTAGCCTTGGATCTTGATGGTAAATATCCCATGATTTATACGTTTTATTTTCATATAATTCATTAACCTCTTCTGCAGTTAAACCAAATATAAACTCATTTTCTTCTCCTGCTAAATCAACAATTTCAATGTTTGCCCCATCTAAAGTTCCAATTGTAATAGCACCGTTCATCATAAATTTCATGTTTCCTGTCCCAGATGCTTCTTTTGATGCAGTTGATATTTGTTCAGATAAGTTGGCTGCTGGCATAATGATTTCTGCATAAGAAACATTATAATTTTCAACAAATACTACTTTGATTTTTTCATTGACGTGGGCATCATGATTGATCATTTCCGCTATTGAATTAATCAGTTTAATTACCTTTTTCGCTAGTATATAACTACTAGCAGCTTTAGCCCCAAAAATAAAAGATTGAGGGTAAAATTTTTGATAAAACGATTGATCTTCTTTTAAACGATTATATAAATACATAATATGCAAGACATTCATTAATTGTCTTTTGTATTCATGAAGTCTTTTTACTTGAATATCAAATATTGAATTGACATCTAATTTAATTTTCTGAGTGTTTTGTATTTTATCTGCTAATACTCTTTTGCGAGATTGTTTGACTTTATAGAATTCTTTTTTAACCTTATCATCTTTAACATAAAGTAGTAATTTTTTGAATAATTCAGGATTTTCAACCCATTCTTTACTACAATATTTATCTAATAATTCAGAAAGCTCAGGATTTGCTTGGTATACCCATCTTCTATGGGTTATCCCATTGGTCTTATTGTTAAATTTATCTGGATAAATTTCACAGAAATCTTTCATTTGGATTTCTTTTAAAATTAAAGTATGAAGTTCAGCGACACCATTGACGCTAAATGAACCCACAATGGCAATATGCGCCATATGTACTAAATCCTCATTGATAATCGCTAATTCACTGATTTTAGGATTACTATTTCCATACCGATTGATTAAATCTAAACAGAAACGGCGATTCATTTCTTCAACTATCAGATAAATTCTTGGTAATAATGGTTGAAATAGGCGTACAGGCCATTTTTCTAATGCTTCAGACAAAATTGTATGGTTCGTATATGCACATGTATGCGTCGTAATATACCATGCTTTATCCCATTCAAAGCCCTCTTCATCCATTAAGTACCTCATTAGTTCTGGTACAATAAGGGCAGGATGCGTATCATTTATATGTAAGGTTATATATTCATTAAAATTATCCAAAGTATGAAAAGTCTCTTTATATTGAATAATTATTCTTTTTAATCCTGCCGCAACAAAGAAATATTGTTGTTTTAAGCGTAAAATTTTTCCCTCATCAGTAGAATCATCAGGATATAAGAATTCAGATATTTTCCTCACTTCTCGCTCATAATCCGCTAAATTGACACCTTGTGGATAATGGTCACTTGGTTCTGCTGACCATAATGTTAAATTATTCACTGTTTTTGTGCCAAATCCAACAATTGGCACATCATAGGGAATTGCTTTAACACAAATTGGATTCTCATGAATAAATTTTAACCGCCCTTCCTTTTCCTCTGATCTTATATATCCATAAAAAGGAATGGAGACACTTTCGTTTGATTTTCTGACTTCCCAGACAAAACCACGTTGTAACCATTGATCAGGAACCTCTACCTGATAACCATTAATGATTTTTTGATTGAAGAACCCATATCGATAACGGATACAATTCCCATGTCCAGGATAAGATAATGACGCTAAAGAATCTAAGAAACAAGCAGCCAATCTTCCTAACCCTCCATTTCCTAAACCTGCATCGCTTTCAACATCTTCAATTTCATTTAAATCAAGGTTTAATTCAAAAAATGCTGCATCAACGACATTTCGAATACCTAAATTAATCAAATTATTGGTTAGTAATCGTCCCATTAAAAATTCCATAGAAAAATAAAACACTTGTTTTTGTTTATCTTTTTCAATCGTATCCTTTGTTTTTATCCAATTTTTACTGACATGTTCTCGTACTAATGTTGCAAGTGCATAATATTTTTGATGGTTGGATGTTTCATTAAATCTATTTCCATACATATCCTCAACACGTTCTACAAATGCTTCAGTAAAAATTTTCTTGTTTCTGAAAATTCCTGTGGGCATACTCTCACCTCTCTCATTGTTTTATTGTAGTAAATTTTCATATAATTGATTATATTTAATAGCTGTTTTCTCATAACTAAAATCACTTTTCATTCCACAATATATAATATTTAACCAATCCTCTTTCTTATGAAAAAAGTTTATAGCTCTTTTAATAGTATGCAGCATATCGAGCGCATTATAATTTTGAAAACTAAAACCATTCCCATTTTTTGTGAATGCATCATAAGGAATAACGGTATCTTTTAGCCCACCTGTTTCTCTTACAATCGGAATGCTTCCATATTTTAGGGCAATCATTTGTCCTAATCCACATGGTTCATAACGTGAGGGCATTAAAAAGAAATCAATGCCCGCATAAATTTGATTAGGGTTAAAAGAATTATAGCCAATATTGGCTTTAACAAATTGGGGATATTTAGCTTCATATTCTTTAAATTTATCTTCATATTTTTTATTACCAGTTCCTAGTAATACAAATTCCACTTTTTCACTTTTCATCAATTCATCAAATATAGCTATCACTAAATCTAACCCTTTTTGCTCAACGAGACGAGTAACCATTCCAATAATAGGTATCTCGTCATCCACTATTAAATTAGAGGTCTGTTGAAGATAAACTTTATTTATTTTTTTATTCTCGATAGTTAAAAAATCGTAATTTTTGGTTATTAATTTGTCTGTTTTAGGATTAAAAATTTCATCATCTAATCCATTTAATATTCCTATGATAGATGCTTTTCTCTTGCTAATAACATCAAGTAAATTCTCACTAAAATATTCATATTGAATTTCTTGGCTATAAGTGGGGCTTACAGTTGTAATGACATCAGCATATGTTAATCCTAGTTTTAAAAAATTAATCGTATCTGACTTTGTGATATCATTTAAGTTATCTTCGATAAACGTGAGATTTGTATAAATTCCTTGATAGGTTAAATTATGAATTGTTAAACAGGTTTTAATATTTAAATTAGCATACCTTTTTTTTAATAAAACAGGAATTAAGCTTACATGATAATCGTGAAGATGAATAATATCTGGTGGGTATTCAAGATAGTTTAATAAATGGATTATCGCGACATTAAAATAGTAATAGCGAATAAGATCATTTGCATAGCTGTATAATCGCTTTTTCTCAAAATAGTTTTTTATCTTAAAAAAATGATAACGGACACCTTCACGATTTAATGTATAAACATACACTTTAAAGTCATCGATGGGAATTGTATATTCTAAATGCAAAACTTCTTGATAGTTTTCAATAATCTGCTCATATAAAGGTAAACAGACACCTACAATATGCCCTAATTCTCTTTGTTTATTCGGTAAAGCCGCAATCACGTCTCCTAAACCTCCAGTTTTAACAAAAGGTGCACATTCGGTTGCAGCATGTAGTACATTTATCTGCGATTTATTTACCAATTTTTCTGCTTTTTCAATAATAATCGGATTTTCTTTACTGCCTTTTAATACAACATTTTCACCAATAATAACATCTTTATCGATAATACAATAATCTAACATGGCATTTGCCATTACATAGGATTGTTGCATGATAATTGAATTTTTAATGATAGCACCTTCTTCTACAATCACATTTCTTGATATCACACTATGGGAGATATTACCGTTAATTTTAGCACCATTAGCAACTATTGTATCAGAAATAAGAGCTTTATCACCATAATAAGTCGGAGGAGAATCCTTTATTTTAGATAAAATAGGATGATTAATAGTGAAAATTTCTTTCTCTATATTTAAATCTAGCATATCCATGTTGCTATCAAATAAATCACGGATGGATGTTATCATTTTGGTATAACCTTTATGCGTATAGTAATTGATTTTAAGATTTTGGGCAAACTTTGTTAACTCTTTCAAATTATGAAACCCTAAATATTCATGTTGTAATATAAATTGAATTAAATCATCTTTTTTTAATATATATGTATTTAACAATTGATTATCAGTTACTATTTCAGTGATATCTGCACCACAGTCTATATGTTGTTTTAATGGCTCTAAAAAATTTATATTCCAGATGATTACACCGCTTGTTAATACAACATAAGATTGTTTACTCCTAAGAAAATATTCCATATGTTCTTTCATGCGATTAAATGAAATCATATCATCACTTTGTTCAATGATCATTTTAGGTGGTAAAATAAATAATCCATCCCGTTTTCTATCTAAATCCCATATTTGTCCTGAGGAAACATGGTCTGTTAAAGATCGATAATTTCCATTAGGAAAAATAGCTACATTACGAATTCCAGAATTTTTAAGACTGGATAAATTAAAATCAATTAAGCGATATCGTCCGGCAAATTGAATGGCGCTTGGTAAACGGTGAATAATCATTTTTGTTAATTTTTCATAGCGAACTGTAGCGTCAATGACTCCAAATAAAATAGAGTTCATACCCTCACCTCTTCAAATGTTTTATCGGTAATTAGCGTAATGTTTTCACTATCAAGTATTGTATTATCAGGCACTTTTACCCCAGTTTTAATTATCGAATTTTTAATAATACAATTATTGCCAATTTCTACATTTGGCATAACAACACAATAATTAACTGTACTATTCTTTCCAACAACTACCGCATTTGAAAGAATGGAATGATAAATATCCCCGTATATTAATGTCCCTTCACATACAAGAGATTTATGAATAGATGCACCCATAAAAATATGATGTGCTGGCATGTGAATGGTGTTTGAAAATATCCGCCATTTTTTATCGTATAATTTTAAAGCATTTGGATAATCAATTAAGTCCATATTAGCTCTATAGAGTGATTCAACTGTACCAATATCTTTCCAATAATCTGTAAATCGGTAATTATAAGCGAGATAATGTTTAATCATATAGGGAATTATATGCAATCCGAAATCGATTTCTAATTTATTCTTTTCATATAATTGATTTAGTAAGCTTTTTAATAAGGGATAATTGGCAACATAAATTCCTTGAGATACAAGTCGAGATTTTGGATTTTCTGGTTTTTCTTCAAAACTGATTATTCTCCCATTTTTATCTTCTTCAAGTATACCAAAACGATTTATATTTTCATCATCCATTTCTATAGTAGAGATAGTAAAATCTGCATTTTTTTGTATATGAAAAGAAATTAATTCACTATAATCCATTTTGTAGATTTGGTCAGTAGATAAAATGATAACATATTTAGGTTGATATAAATCAAGAAAATTAAGGTGTTGATACACCGCATGAGCCGTCCCTTTTTGCCATGAAAATTCTTGATTTTTTGTGGTATATGGCGGTAAAACAGTAACACCCCCATCTAATGCATTTAAATCCCATGCACTTCCACTCCCAATATAAGAGGTAAGTTCAATAGGTTCAAACTGGGTGATGATGCCAACCGTAAAAATTCCACTATTACTACAATTACTTAATACAAAATCAATAATTCTGTATTTCCCTCCGAAATGAAGTGCTGGTTTAGGAATTGTATCTGTTAAATCTTTTAAACGAGAACCCTTCCCTCCTGCAAGTAAAATAGCAACCACATCTTTATTTTCCATACCTTGACACTTTCTATCAAAAAAAAGGCGAGGTAAACAATACTTGTTTATCCCGCCTAAAATTTTACTGATTTTCTATTTTTAATTTTAAAATTGAAATTCCTAATGGTGGTATCAGTATTTTAATATGTTGTTCAAATCCATGCATTTTTTCTTTGAAGGTGTGTATCAAAGAGCCGTTATATTGATTTGAACCACCATAATAATCTCTATCACTATTTATTATTTCTTCATAGACCCCACTATGAGGTACACCAACTTTGAAATCATGGAATACAAGAGGTGTACAATTTAGTACAATGATTAATATTTCATCTTGGTTTTTACTTTTTCTCATATATGAAAAAATGCTTTGATCGGCATTATTCGCATCTATCCATTTAAATCCTTCACTTAAATAATCGGTTTCATAAAGTGCTTTTTCTGTTTTATACAAATTAAGCATATCTTTCACAAAATGATTACTAGAATCATGCGATGGGTAGTTATACAAATGCCAATCGAGTTGATCCTTATCTTTCCATTCACTCATATGGGCAAATTCTCCACCCATAAAAATTAACTTTTTCCCTGGCTGAGTCATTAAAAAACCTATTAATAATCTAAAATTAGCAAACTTTTGCCAATAATCACCAGGCATTTTATTAACTAAGGAACATTTTCCATGAACCACCTCATCATGAGAAAAAGGTAAAATGAAATTTTCTGAGAAGGCGTAAACCAGACCAAAAGTCATGTTATTATGTAAATATTTTCTGAATAAAGAATCTTCTTCAAAATATTCTAATACATCATTCATCCAACCCATGTTCCATTTAAAATTAAAGCCTAAACCACCCATGTAGACTGGCTTTGTGACCATAGGGAAATCTGTAGCGTCTTCAGCTATCATCAATACCTGAGGGTTATATTCAAAAGCTGCGGTATTTAATAACCGTAAAAATTCAATACCCTTATAATTGACTCCTCGGTTTTTATCACCCAACCAATAAATAATATTCGAAATTGCATCCATTCGAAAACCGTCTACATGGTAATAGTCTAACCAGAAAATCACATTTGAAATTAAGAAACTCCGCACTTCATTTTTGCCTAAATCAAAATTTGCTGTACCCCAAACTATATTTTCTCTTACATCATCAAATGGATATTCGAATGTCGGTTCTCCATCGAATAAGTAAAGTCCATGTGCATCTTTACAAAAATGTCCCGGAACTAAATCAATAATAACCCCGATTCCTGCTTGATGACATCTATCAATAAAGTACATCAAATCTTTAGGTGTACCGTAACGACTTGTCGCTGCGTAATAACCTGTTCCTTGATATCCCCAAGACCCATCATAGGGATGTTCGATAATCGGCAATAGTTCTAAATGAGTAAAGCCTTGTTGAAGAAGGTAAGGTAATAATTCATCGGCCATTTCACAATAAGAATAATAATTCCCATCTTCTTTTTTCTTCCAAGTACCAAAATGAAATTCATAAATTACCATTGGACTTTCATATAAATTGCAGGTCTTTAATTTTTCAAAGTAGAGTTCGTCTTTCCATGAATACCCATCGAGATGATAAACCTTACTCGCAGTAAGCGGTCTTGTTTCGTTATGATATGCGAATGGATCAGATTTTTGTAAATGATGATTATCCCAAGTAGTGATTTCATATTTATAATTACTATATTCACTTATATCGGATATATAGGTATACCATATGCCGCCATCAGATATCTTTTTCATTGGGTTTTTAGAAAAATCCCAAGCATTAAAATCTCCAATAACACTAACATCTTTAGCGTGAGGAGCGTAAACACAAAAGGAAACCCCTATGGCTTTTTTTTCTTCATTAAACACCATATGACTTCCAAAATGACGATAAGCTTCCTTTAATTCACCTTTGTGAAATAAATAAGATTCAAAATCAGTGAGTTGATAAAACATTTATTATCCCTCCGTATTAATTGAAACCAATGCATTCAAAATATCTTCATATATAAACCCCTTACTTATTAGAGATTTAATAACTCGATTCTTCAATTCAAAATCTTGATATTTTTTTTGATACTTTCTAAGGGCTTTTAAGGCTTCTTTTTTTAGTAATACGTCATCATTATTATTATCAGTAAATGAATAATTATTTAATTGCATGTTAACTAATTCATAATCATACCCTTTTAAGAGTAAATTTCGTAGTGTTGACTCTTTTAACTTATAAATAGATTTACTTTTATTTAATTTATCATAATACTGAATTAAATGTAAAATATTTTGTTCTATCATTTCTGGGTCTAAATATTGCAAACTCTCTTCAATCAATGTTTTTTTTATTTTTTTCTTTAATAATTCATCTTTTATTAATAGTGGACCCTTTTTATTGGTGCTAAATTGATATTTAACATACAGTTCACTATACTTTTTATCATTTATGTAATTTAATTTTTTTAATTTTTCAATAATTTCTACTAAATATGATTCACTACAACCCTTCCCTTTTAAATAAATTATGACTTCTTGCTCGGTACGCATTTTAAAAGAAATATAATTTAATGTTTTTGTATAAATTGTTGAATCATTAACTAAAGATTTTAGTAATAAATATTCTTCATGACTTAATATTTTATTATGATATAGCTGATATTTAATCACAAAATCCTCAGTTATTTTAAAAGTATGCTCTTCATTGTCTTTCTTAATTGTAATTTCATATAGATTATTGTTAGTTTTTTTAATCTGTGTTATTTGCATTTTGTTCCTCTACAAATGCATCATAGTCTTCAATGAGGCGATTAATAATAAGGGATGCTGAATTCTTTATAGAAATTCTTTTAATATTCTGTTTCATATCTTTTAACAATTCATCATCATTTAAAATGGTCAAGGCTTTATAAACCAATTCATCTTCTTGAAGAGCTATGGTTGCGGCACGTTTACTACTATAATAAATTGCATTTTCTAATTCTTGTCCATATACAGGGCGGTATAAAATAACAGGTATACCAATATTTGCAGCCTCTGTCATCGTGATTCCGCCTGGTTTAGTGATCATAATGTCAGATATTCGCATCAAATCATACATATTATGAACAAATTCATAAATATGAAGGTTCTTAAGTCGACCAAAGCGACGATTTAATTTATTGTACAAAAAACGATTCTTGCCACAAACAACTAATAATTGGACATTTTCTTCACTCGTAATATATGAGACAATTTTATTAATATTCGGTACAACTCCATGAGCACCTGCAACTAATAGAATCACTTTTTTATCATTATCTATATGAAATTTCTTTTTTAAATTCAAAACTTCTTCATCTGTATATTCTTTATAAAAAATGGGTTTAATAGGAATACCAGTAATATCATATTGATTTTCGGTGATTCCTTTTTGTTTTAATTGTGTTGATACATTTTCTGATGCCAAAAAATGAATTCGTGTATATTTACTAATCCAATTTGTATTTGCAAAATAATCGGTAATAACCGTATAGACAGGTATATTAAAACCCTCATTTTGTAAATTATAAGTGCTACTAACTGGGAAGGTATTTAAAATAAGATGTGGTTTTATTTCTTCTATTTTTTTAACTAATTTTTTAATTCCAAAGCGTACATAAGGCTTAGCAATTTTTAAATCAAATATTTTATCTGAACCATAGTAAAAAAAACGATAAACTTGTTGTTGCAAACCTTTTTTGTACGTTTTAATATAAAATTTCTTAATGAATCTAGTAGTTGCAGGATAGTCTTCTGTATATAAATCATATAAAATATATTCTATATTATCATGTTTATTAAATTCTTCGATTAAACTGTTCGCCACTGCAAAATGCCCATTCCCATATGGTGCTGTGATAATTAGTACTCTTAATTTCTCGGCCATTTTCATACCTCCTAAGACATCATTAATATTATAGCATTTATTAGCAAATAAATATATATTTTATAAATAAAAAAGCCATATCAAGTCAATTTTTGATATGGCTATTGTCGCTATTTTATTTTTTCTTTTAGATACGTAAGAACTTGTTCATGTAAATCTTCTCGGTCAAGAGCAAAATCAATCGTCGCCTTAATAAATCCGAATTTATCACCAACATCATAACGAATTCCCTCAAAATCATAGGCATAGACAGTTTGTCGTCCCATAAGTCGTTTAATTGCGTCAGTTAGTTGAATTTCATTTCCACTACCCGGAGCTTGTGTTTCAAGCATTTCAAAAATTTCTGGTGTTAATATATAACGACCTAAAACAGCTAATTGACTTGGTGCTTCATTAATTTTTGGTTTTTCAATCATATTAGCTAATTGAAAGAGTCTACCAACGGGTTCATGGGATTTAGATATTTCCACTATTCCGTATTTACTTACATCTTCTAATGGTACTGTTTGTACACCAACGACACTTGCTTCTACCTCTTCATAGCGATCTATTAATTGTTTTAATGCAGGTGCACCATTTTTATTTACAACAACATCATCTCCTAATAGGACCGCAAAAGGTTCGTCTTTAATAAAAACTTTGGCACATAATATTGCATGTCCTAATCCTTTAGCTTCTTTTTGGCGAATATAATGAATATTAACCATATTAGAGACTTCTTGGACCATCTTCAACAGATCATCTTTACCTTTTTTACGTAATGTATCTTCTAATTCATAAGATTTATCAAAATGGTCCTCGATTGAACGTTTTTGACCACTAGTAATAATTAAAATTTCTTCTATTCCTGATTGCACTGCTTCTTCAATAATATATTGAATCGTTGGTTTATCAACGATTGGTAACATTTCTTTTGGTTGAGCTTTAGTCGCTGGTAAAAATCTAGTGCCATATCCAGCTGCAGGTATAACCGCTTTTCTAACTTGTCCCATTAATGTTCCCTCCTATTTTTTACTTTATTATAACATATTTTATCTATGAGTAGATTAAAAAAATGTAAATTTTAACTATCATTTCTCAATCGAATGATGAATTGGAAAATGCAAATAGTAATATTAGATAGAGGAAGTGATTTATATGAAGTTCAAGTCATTTTTAGTATATATCATCTGTGCATTTTCATTAATATTACTTGTCGGATGTCAATTAATAAATGATCAAATTGGTGACTCAAATCCACGTGCGATTATTCATGCTATGGGTAAAACTTTTATTCCGAATCATCCTAAGCATATTGTTACCCTCACTAATGATGCAACAGAAGCACTATTAGCTTTAAACATGAAACCAGTAGGAGCAGTAAAATCTTGGTCAATAGATTCTAAATGGCCTACATATATTAATAATCAAATGATAGGAGTAGAGGATGTCGGATTAGAAAATGAAGTTAACATCAATAAGATATCTGCTTTACATCCGGACTTAATCATTGGTGCTAAAAGTTTAGATCAAGATATTTATGATAAATTGTCTTATATTGCGCCAACTATCTTAACAGAAGAAGTGGATGATATAACGAAAGACTTTAATCAATATGCCATAATTGTCAACCAGGAATCATTTGGAAATAATGTATTAGAAACTTATAACAAGCATTTTGAAAAGCTTAAAGAAACTACTATAAGTAAGCAATTAACAAATAGAAAGATAGCTGTCATA